>NZ_SMFO01000001.1 GCF_004349145.1 Flavobacterium hiemivividum
GTTTTTGTAAACTTCGGACTTTACGTTGCTGTGGACGCTTATCCCTTACTAAATGCCTCTTATGCAATTTCTGTTCGTCGGTACAGACTTTTGCCGTTTCGCTTCCTTCAGTGCATATCTCACGATAAACCACCTTGCGACGTACTAATGATTCGGGTTTTCAATCCGCTCATAAGGGACTTACACCCTCTGGAAAAATATCAGACTGTATCATTTGTTTTCTAATCCAAAAAGTCTAATTTCGAATTAAGAACAAACGATTTACAATCTGCTTCCTGCTCATGCAGGGCACACACAGCTATTTTGAGCTAGCTGGAGTTTAGTGGAATTAACGTTTCGCATCACGTTTACGTTAAACCGAAAACTTATCGATTACGAAATTCCAGCCATCTCAAAGTGGCGAAACGTTAGCGGTAATGGCAACAGAACGTAATTAAAAACACTAATAAAACACAAAATATGTTTAAAAACCATATTGATATAAGATTGAAACACGAAAAATTTATAAAAAAAGTTTGTGAAACGAATATCGTTTATGGATTGAAAAATGAAGATGGTTTTGCAATGTCAAGCTCAAATGACTTAGAAGACGAAGATGGCGAGCCAATCGGAATTATATGTTTTTGGTCTGAAAAAGTGTTGGCAAAATCGTGTGTCAAAAATAGCTGGGAAGAATATGAACCGACAGAAATAAATTTAGCAGAATTTATAGAAAATTGGTGTATTGGAATTGATAACGATGAACTATTAGTTGGAACAAATTTTGACCAAAATATGTTTGGATTTGAAATTGAGGGTTATGAGCTTATTTTGGAATTAATAGCAGAACTGAAAAAAAACAAAAAAGAATTGGAGTTTCTGAAATTTGAAAACTTGGAAGATTTAGAAATCCAGATTAAAGAAGCAATGGAATAAAGCCACTACCGCTAAAACTTGCTACAAGAGATTTGGGCAATTGGCTTAATTTAAAGTTGGTTTTGTACTTGTAAAAATTTGTGAAGAATGGAAAAATCTCGCATCTTTAATCGCAAACTAGATTTCCCAAATTACCTTAAAAAAAATAAATATGAAAAATTTAACTTTACTATTACTAACCCTTTTAGTCTTAACAAGTTGTTCCCGAGACCTTTTTAATTTTACAATTGTCTCTACAAAAAACATTAATCTTGAAAAATTAAGCTCATTAGAAAAATCTACAGAAAAAACAAAAGGAGAAGACAAAACGAGTATTATAATTATTATACCTACCAAGAGAATTAAAATTGATAAAGCTATTAGTAATACAATTGATAAGATTCCAGGCTGTGTAGCTCTTTTAGACGGAAAAGTTTATACAAAATTTTGGTATATTCCCTATATTTACGGCCAACAGAGAATTGTTATTGAAGCTACGCCTTTACTAGATCCATCAATTGCTAAATCTTTACAATCATTACCAAAATACGGAAAAATTTATCTTGACAAAAAGGGAGAAATCAAATCAGTAAAGTCTATTTCACAACTTGAATTTTCCGTTGAAAAAAATAAATTTTAACTATTTTTCTTGCCTGAACTAATGTCAATATTAAGTGCCCCTCACTTCCGAAGTGTTCCTTCTTAAAAATTGCGATTGCCGTGCATCCTAATAATACTATTTTTGCCTTCGAGAAGACCTTATAGAACTCGACTTTATCCCTTAAATAACAACTCAAAAATGAAATACCGTTTATCATTACTAATGCTTTTGACTATTACACTGTCATATAGTCAAGAGATGGAAAAGATCATCCTAAAAGATCGTGATACAAATGACCTGTATATTAATGACGGAGATTCAACAACTTTATATTATTTAAAATCAGTCCCAACAACTGAAATTAAAGGCGTCCTTGTGATTCTACCATCAGGAGGTGAGACTACTGAAAATCTATTAAAACAAATAACATTACACCACCTCGCGGTTGAAAAAGGTTTATTAGTACTTATTCCTTCTATTAACTTTGGAACAGAAAATAGAGATGCAGAATTTCACATCTTGGACAAAATTTTTAGTGAAATAGTAAAGGAATATAGTGTTTCTAAAGATAATTTTATTTTAGGAGGCTTATCAAATGGCGGAATGATTTCCTTGAGTTATGCCGAAAAAGCAGTTAAATATCCGGGTACCACTTTTCTAGTGCCTAAAGGGGTTTTTGCTTTAGACAGTCCGTTAGACAAAGTGCATCTGTATCAATACTGTGAAAGAGAAATTGAAAGAAATTATAATGAAGCAGGAGCTGATGAAGGAAAATGGATAATGGAGCGATATAAAAAATTATATGGCACACCTTATAAACATCCTGAAAAATACATAGAAGCGTCGATTTATTCCTATGGCGCAAAAGAAGGCGGAAATGCAAAATACTTGAAACAGATTCCATTGCGAATGTATACAGATTTTGATGTTGAATGGTTAATGAATGAACGTCATCGTGATTTGTATGATTGGAATGGAACTGATATTATAGCAATGGTTAATCTGTTAAAAGTTATGGGGAATAAGGACGCAAATGTAATTATCAGCTATGGCAAAGGGTTTAAATTAGATGGAAGTAAACACCCACATTCCTGGTCAATAATGGATTCTCAAGATTGCCTTAATTGGATTAGTAACTTACTTGAAAGCTCAAGCAAAATATAGCTAATTTTAATACGCAATACGAAGAATTCATACTTGAATTGAAAGATTACTTTTCAGTTCATACCTCGATCCCCAAAAAAAAAATTAATATTATTTCGCTACGTTTTTCTTAATATTTTCATTTTCACAAAGGAAAAACCTCATTATTTGCACAAACTATTTGATTTCTCGTCCGTTGAAATACCAATACAAACGCAATTTAATTGGCAATTGTAATAAGGTAACAACCTTGGAAGCTCTTTCAAATACCGCGCTAAAAAGTCTCCTTCTTAAATGCCATCATCGCTTTTCCATTTATTTTCACTTGGTAAAATTCTTTTACAGCAAGGAATTACTAGCCGCTTTCTAACTAAATAGGAGTCTATATCTACGAGATTTGCATTTTTTATGAATTATTTACAATTGTTATTTTTGTAGAGTCTCTATAGTACGCTATATTTACTTTAATAAATAAAAACTTTCAAAAATGAAATACGATACTATATTAGAAACCATTGGACATACTCCCCACGTAAAAATAAATAGATTGTTTGGACCCAACCATAATATTTGGATTAAATTAGAAAAAACAAACCCCGGAGCCAGCATAAAAGACCGAATCGCTTTGTCTATGATTGAAGATGCAGAGCAAAAAGGATTACTGAAAAAAGACAGTGTTATTATCGAAGCGACCTCAGGAAATACTGGTATAGGTTTAGCCATGGTTGCCGCGGTAAAAGGCTATCGTTTAATATTGGTAATGCCCGAATCCATGTCGGTAGAAAGAAGACGTTTAATGAGCATTTACGGTGCTGAATTCGTATTAACACCCCGCGAACTAGGAATGAACGGAGCCATCGCAAAAGCAAAGGAACTATCGGAAGAACTTCCTAATGCGTGGTTGCCACTTCAATTTGACAATCCAGCTAACATTGAAATTCACAAAACAACAACTGCACAAGAGATCTTGAAAGATTTTCCTGATGGTTTAGATTATATGATCACAGGCGTAGGGACAGGTGGTCACATCACCGGTTGTGCTGAAATCCTGAAACAACATTATCCAAATCTTAAGGTTTTTGCCGTAGAGCCAGAAGCATCACCAGTTATTAGCGGTGGCGCTCCCGGTCCTCATCCTCTTCAAGGTATTGGCGCAGGATTTATCCCCACTAATTTACATACAAATCTCTTGGATGGAGCCATTCAAGTGAGTAAAGACGAGGCCTATGACTACACTCGAAGAGCTGCCAAAGAAGAAGGAATCTTAATAGGTATTTCCTCTGGAGCTTCCTTAGCGGCAGTAGCCAAAAAACTTTCTGAAATTCCTGAAAATGCTAAAGTACTTACTTTTTGCTATGATACTGGGGAACACTATCTGAGTGTGGAAGGTCTTTTTGAATAATAACATTATTGAGAAAGCAACTATAACAAGAAACCGATTTGTAAAAGCAAGTCGGTTTTTTTTTGTCCTTTTTCTGGGCATGTCCCTGCTTCCACTAGCGTTGCAGCAGCGTCAGGCTGTACGCTACAATCTTTGTTACACTAAGTTTCACAAAGGATTTCCACTACCATCCTTCATGCAAAACAACTACTTTAATTATTACAAAAAAAGACTAATTCTTTTGAAATAAACTAATTGCAACAAATAACAAACTTGATCAAACCCTCTTTGAAAAATACCGAAAATTTCATCTAAGATTTCAGTCTACATTGACAATCCCTAACTTTTCATTTATTAATTTTTCATCATTGGCGTCAAATAGTGGTCTATGAAAATCATTTAGTTTAGAAAGCATATTTATTAAAATGATTTTTTCCTGCTCAGTCAGATCGCCTGAAACAAGTTCACCCATTTTTTCTAATTGACCTCTAACTGCCTGTATTTCTTGCAAACCAGCAGCAGTAATTGATAGAAGCTTGCTTCTTTTGTCATTTGGATTATCCGTTTCCTTAATTAATTTCTGACGTAGTAATCTTTTTAAAATTTCGTTTCCAGAGGATTTTTCAGTTGCATTTTTCCGAATTACATCCCCTTTCATTAATTGTTTGTCTGGCAATAAACTTGCCATAAAACTAAGGTCATCAATGGAATAAATTACTGAATTTTTAAATATTTTTCGAGAATAAAATGTCGCATATTTATAAATAAAATAAATGTACATCGTGAGAGCTGGTTTTGCTTTTTTAGATAAAACGACTTCGCTTTCTTTATTGACTTTTACTTCTAGCGACAACCATTTGGCAAAATGCTCATCATCCCATTGTTCGCCCTCAGCGAGTTGATTTTCGTATTTTTCTGTCCAATCAATTAGCTTTTTTATATTAGAATACATATTCATTTTAGTATTTTATAAAGCAAAATTAAATAAATAAAGTTTGGTATAATAATAAATTACACTATTTTTGCGTAAAAATAGTATTTCATCAAACTAAATTAGAGGCTAATGTATAAAAGTAAAGTAGAATTTACCGTTCCTTTTTTCAAAAAAATCACTGTTTTACTCGTTATATTTCTGCTTGCTGGATCTGCTTATTCTCAAAATATGGGAAGTATCAGCGGAACAATACTTCAGAAAAATAATCAGCAGTCTTTGGTTGGTGTAAATATTAACGTTACAGGTACCAATCTATCCACAGTAACTGATTCTATTGGAAGATTTAGAATTTTAAATATCCCTGTTAAAACATACAACTTGAGCATAAGTACAGTAGGTTTTAAAACAGTGACTCTTTATAATATTGTGGTGAATAGCGGTAATGAAAAAGTCTTCACGATAGAACTTGAGCAAGAATATTCAGTTTTGGACGAAGTTATCATAAACTCTAATAAACGCAGTGTTCGTGCCGCCACACTCGAAACGCCGCTTAGTGTTCAAAAATTAACCGCAGAAGAAATTAGAAGCAATCCAGGAGGAAGTTTTGATATTAGTAAAGTCATTCAAACTTTGCCAGGCGTTGGCGGAGGACAAGGTGGAGGAACATTTCGTAACGACATTATTATTCGTGGTGGCGCTCCGAACGAAAATGTATTTTATTTAGATGGAATTGAAATCCCTGTTATCAATCACTTTCAAACGCAAGGCGGTAGTGGTGGACCGCAAGGAATTTTAAACGTATTTTTTATTGAGGATGTCAAATTGAGTTCCTCGGCTTTTGATGCCAAATATGACAATGTATTAAGCAGTGTATTTCAATTTAAACAAAAAGTAGGTAATGCGAATAAATTTCAAGGTAATATTCGGGCCAGTATTTTAGAGTCGGCAATTACATTAGAAGGTCCTTTATCTAAAAACAAAAAAACAACTTTTTTACTATCTGCCAGAAAATCCTATTTTCAACTTTTAGTAAAAGCAATTGACGCTCCGTTTCTTCCTGATTTTTCTGACTTTCAAACTAAAATAACCCATAAGATTAATGATAAAATGACTTTCAATTTTATTGGAATTGGTGCAATTGATAATTTCAAATTTCTTACTCCTAAGGAGGCCACTCCAGAAAAAATATATCAAGCGAATTCTAATGCAAGCATTCAGCAATGGAATTATACAATTGGTGCATCATTAAGAAGAAGCGTAACCGATGGCTTTTGGAATTTAGCTTTGAGCAGAACACGCTTCAACAACAACCTTCAAAAATTTGAAGATAATCAAAACCCAACGCCAGAAACGCAAACGCTGGATTTTGTTAGTAATGAAACCGAAACCAAACTGCGTTTTGATATTAACAAGAGCAAAAATAGTTGGAAAATAGCTTATGGCGCATCAGCACAATTGGCAGAATATGACAACAATACATTTGCAGTACTACAAAAAGAAGTTCGAGACAGCAACAACACCATTGTTCAAAATCAAGTAAATCAAAATTTTACAAGTCCGTTGAAACCTTTTGCAAGATTAGGTTCTTTTGTGCAAGTTGGAAAAAGAGCGTTTGATAATAGACTAGGAATTAGTGGTGGCGTTCGTACTGACATGAATACTTTCACCACAACAGGAATGAACGGACTTAAAACTTTATCGCCGCGAATTTCTTTGAGTTATGTTTTGGCCGATAAATGGACAGTAAATGCTTCTAGTGGAATTTATTACAAATTGCCAGTATACACGATTTTAGGCTATGCAAATAATAATGATGAATTAGTCAACAAAGAGGCAAAATACACCCGTTCAACGCACTACACGACTGGTTTTGAATTTTTGCCAAATAACGGATTGCGATTTACAGTAGAAGGGTTTTTCAAACAGTATAGCAATGTTGCGATTTCGTTCAGAGACGGAATTTCTTTAGCAAATCTTGGAACAGATTTTACAGCTTTAGGTAACGAGGCGGTCAATACAAATGGAAAAGGGCAGTCATATGGTTTAGAATTTTTCGCACAGAAAAAATTAACAGATAAGTTTTTTGGAATACTTTCTTATACTTATTACCGCAGTTTGTATAGTGGTGCCAATGGACGATTGATTGCCAGTAGCTGGGATAATAAACATTTATTGTCTGTAACCTGGGGTTATAAATTTGAACATAACTGGGAATTAGGTTTGAAATTCCGCTATCAAGGCGGCGCACCATTTACACCATTTGATGAAAATGCTTCACGACTCAATTTTCTATCTCAAGGACGAGGAACATTAGATTATACAAGATTAAACTCCCAGCGTTTAGGCGGTTTCAACAGTAGTGATGTTAGAATTGACAAAAAGTTCAATTTCAAAAAATTAACTATCGATTTATTTTTGGATGTAACCAATTGGTATGTAGCAAAAAATCCGGTAATACCAGAATATACTTGGGAAAGAACAGCCGATAATAGTACTTTTAAAACTACTGACGGATTTGCGATAAAGGCAGATGGAAGTAATGCAATACCAACACGAGTAAAAAATGATGACCCACAAGTAATACCTAATCTTGGTGTAATTGTTGAATTTTAATAGAAATAACGCATCATTTTGAATTCATGCAAAATTGATGTGTAATTCATTATTTATTATATTGAATTATGGTAGAAATATTTAAAACAAATGTCGAGGGCATTGAAGAATCACAAATACTTCTGCAGCTACTACTCAAACACTTTTCTATGCTACAAATAAACTTTGATTTAGATGACTGTGATAAAATACTACGAGTAGAAGGCGAAATTATTCCAATAGTGGCTATTATTGAACTGCTTATTAACGAAAATTATAAATGTGAAGTTTTGGAATAAAACAGATCGGACCAATTCAAAATTTCAAAGCTCTTAAGAGTTGCCCTTGCTGAACGCTCTAGTTATAGTATTTTCATTTTCGAACTAACTTCCGTTTTTTACCATAGTTCAATTAATTTACTCGAATATGGTTAACAACTTGTGCCTTAGCTACAAACTCATCTCGTTCATAACTCCTGAAGATTTCATTTCGATAACAACTTCTAAATTCCTAATTTGCGCCTTCAAATCAATAGGAGAAAATGAAGGTCTGTATTGCCGAAAAACCAAGTGTAGCACGTGAAATCGCATCCGTTTTAGGAGCCAATACCAAGCATGATGGTTATTATGAAGGCAACGGATATGCTGTAACCTACACCTTTGGACATTTATGTACCTTAAAAGAACCTAACGATTATAAACCACACTGGAAAAGCTGGGATTTGAACAACTTACCCATGCTTCCCGAAAAATTTGAAACCAAAGTCGTGGAGAATTCGGGGATTCAGAAGCAATTTCGAATTATAAAAAGCTTATTCGACAAAGCCAGTTTGGTTATCAATTGCGGGGATGCGGGACAAGAAGGAGAATTGATACAGCGCTGGGTGATGAACGAAGCCAATTATAAGGGCGAAGTGCAACGCCTATGGATTTCTTCCTTAACCACTGAAGCTATTAGAGAGGGTTTTGAAAACTTAAAACCATCTGCCAATTACGATAATTTATACTATGCCGGATTTTCCAGAGCCATTGGTGACTGGTTACTAGGGATGAATGCGACTCGTTTGTACACCGTAAAACATGGTGGCTACAAACAGGTGTTATCTATTGGACGTGTGCAAACGCCAACATTAGCCATGGTCGTAGATCGCTGGAAAGAAATTGAAAATTTTAAACCGCAACCCTATTGGGAATTGCAAACATTATATCGAGAAACACTTTTCAGCTATGAAGAAGGCCGTTTTTTAAAAAAAGAAGATGGAGAACTCCTGGCCAATAAAGTTAAGGAAAGTGATTTCGAAATTGTCTCTATCGAAAAAAAGAAAGGCAATGAGTTTGCACCAAAACTTTTTGATTTAACGGGCTTACAAGTTTATTGTAATACGAAATTTGGCTTTTCGGCGGATGAAACCTTGAAAATTGTTCAAACTTTATACGAACAAAAAGTTGTCACCTATCCCAGAGTCGACACTACTTTTTTACCAAGTGACATTTATCCAAAAGTTCCTGGTATTTTACAAAATCTAACCAATTATGCTGCGCTAACAGAACCGCTTTTAGGGAAGAAGATTAAAAAATCAACTAAGGTATTCAACGATAAAAAAGTGACCGATCACCACGCGATTATACCAACGGGGATTCAGAGCAATTTGCAGTACAATCAGCAACAGGTGTATGATATTATCACCAAACGCTTTATTGCTGTATTTTATGATGACTGTTCCGTTTCTAATACAACAGTAATTGGGAAAGCAGCTGATGTATCCTTCAAAACCACGGGAAAGGAAATCTTAAAAAAAGGATGGCGAGTAGTTTTTGAAAATCCAGACGCTAAAGAAAAAGAGGCCGACATATTACCTAGCTTTGTTAAAGGTGAAAAAGGACCACATCAACCTTCTTTTTTAGAAAAGGAAACCAAAGCACCCAATCAGTTTACGGAGGCGACCTTATTACGTGCCATGGAAACCGCAGGGAAACAGGTCGATGATGAGGATTTACGTGAACTGATGAAGGAAAACGGTATTGGACGCCCGTCAACACGAGCGAATATTATTGAAACGCTTTTTAAACGCCAATACATTGTTCGAAACAAAAAACAAGTCTTACCAACTCCAACAGGAATTCAATTGATTGACACTATTCAAAACGAGATGGTGAAATCGGCGGAATTGACAGGATCCTGGGAAAAACAGTTAAAAGATATTGAAAAAGGAACGTTTACTGCTGCTGCATTTATCAATAATATGAAACGCATGGTAGAGGCTTTAGTGTATGAAGTACGAAGCGAAACTAAACGTGCTAATATCTCACATGCTGGAAGTATCCAAAAACAAGAGGCTACAGTTGAGAAAAAAAAAGCGGCAGGTATAGCGGCAGAAGTCTGTCCGAAATGTAAAAAAGCAATGCTTTTAAAAGGGAAATCAGCTTATGGCTGTGCTAATTACAAAGCAGGCTGCGATTTTGTACTGCCCTTTACTTTTGGAGAAAAAAAAATATCAGAGAATCAATACTTACGCTTACTTCAAAAAGGATCAACAGTAAATCTCAAAGACTTTAAAATAGATGCTGGCACTGTAGAAGGCTTACTTCGCTTTGACGAAAACTTCAAACTCAAATTAGAACCTAAAAAAAGTACTACTCCTACTCCATCAATTGAGACTAAAACTACTACGGATGTTTTGGCTTGTCCAAAGTGTCAAAAAGGAACGGTTTTAAAAGGTAAAACTGCTTATGGGTGCAGTAATTATAAAGAAGGTTGCGATTTTAAAGTAACTTTTGATATGGTTCGCGAAAAATTGCAAGATCAGAAACCAACGAAAGATCTCGTTTATAAAATCCTAAAAAACAGTCATTAACAGTTAAAACTTAGTTATTTTACCAGTGTTTTTTGTTCGCTATAACACTTTTTATAAGCTTGCTTTATCTCCTGATAATAAGAATTAAGCTGAAACGAACGTTAAAATTTACTTTTAAGTATTTGACTTTCAGTTAACTAACAAAAAGTTAAAATTATTATTGATATTTAATCTAAATAAGCTTTGCGGATTCAAAATCAGGTTTTATATTTGCACTGTTATTTTTAATTATTCCAAATAAAAAGTTATGAGCAGTCGCATTACAATACTATTTGTCATCTTATTTTCTACATTTTACATACAAGCGCAAGAAACTGGAACTATCGAAGGAAGAATACTTTCGGCAGATGGATTTCCTCTTCCAGGAATAGCAATCAAACTAGGAAAAGAAGCAAAAACAAACCAAACGAATGCCGAGGGCGAGTTTACTTTTAATAGTTTTCCAACAGGTATTCATACAATCACGCTCGCAGGAGGTGGGATGAAGACACAGTCAAAACAAATTAAAGTATTGGCAAACGAGACCAATTTTGTAGAATTCAAGTTAGTAGAAGACATAACTACTTTGAAAGAATTGGTAATTAAGATTAAACAAAGCCCCAATAAGAAAAAGGAAACGGTTCTTTCTGGTTTAAATATAAAACCAATGGACTTACCACAAAGTATTCAAATCGTAGGACACCATGTTATCGAGCAGCAACAAGCGGTAAGAATGAGTGATGTGATCAAAAACGTAAATGGCGTGTATGTAGGTTCAGCCCGTGGTGGTGCTCAGGAATCATTTTGGTCCAGAGGGTATGATATGTCATCAAACAATATGTTTAAAAATGGTTTCCGTTTCAACAGCGGTTCTATGCCTGAGGTTTCTTCTCTTGAAAGAGTTGAAGTACTTAAAGGAAGCGCAGCCTTATTATTTGGTAATGTAGCTCCAGGAGGAATCTTGAATATGGTGACTAAAAAACCTTCTTTTAAAAGTGGTGGAGAAATTAGTATGCAAATGGGAAGCAATGCTTTCTATAAACCATCTATTGATATTTATGGTCCATTAGACAAAAACATCGCATATCGTTTTACAGGTTCTTATGAAAACTCAGAAAGCTTTAGAGATGTAGTAAAGAAAGAACGTTATTACATTAACCCATCGGTACTTTTTAAAGCTAGTGAAAAAACTGAAATCGTATTACAAGCAGATTATTTACACGACAATTGGACACCGGATTTTGGAACTGGTATCATAGGAAAAACAATTGTTGACATCCCTAGAAACACTTATTTAGGAGCGATTTGGTCAAACGGTCAAACAAGACAAGCTAGTGTTTCTGGATTAGTAAAACATGAATTTAACGACAATTGGAAACTAAACTTTAATAGTTCTTTTCAAAACTTTGAAAGAAACTCAAAAGGAACAGAACGTGTACAACCAGCGGCTAATGGTGATTGGAGTCGTCCATTGGGTCAAAACAGAAACTTAGAACAAGTTATTGGAGAACAAATTAGCCTACAAGGTAATTTTGAAACTGGAAAAATAAAACACCAATTATTTACAGGAGTTGATTTTGAAAACTCATTTTTACAAGCATACACTTTTACTTTCGCTCCAAATAGTTATGGTAGCGGTAACATTTTTGACTTTGATAATTTTGATCAAGGTGGTCCAATACCAGATGCTACCAATACTAAAATAGTAAAAACAGATACGAACCGTTTTGGAATCTATGCACAGGATTTGATTTCGCTTACAGATAAATTCAAAGTATTAGCAGGAATCCGTTGGTCATGGCAGGAATCACAAGCTAACACTCAGGACTTGACTAAAACTCCAGTGGTTTCTAAGGATGATGTAAAACGTATCGATCAAGCGTTTACTCCTAAAGTAGGTTTAGTTTACCAACCTACTAAAGACATGTCTTTATTTGCAAGCTACTCTAACTCCTTTACTCCAAATACAGGAACAACGGTTGATTTAAAAGTAATCAAACCTTCTTTAATAGATCAGTATGAATTAGGAATCAAAAAAGATTTTTGGAGAGGAATTTTGAGTACTAATGTAACTTTGTACCAAATTGAAAATAGCAATCTAGCACAAACTGCAGAGTTTAAAGCGGATGGTTCAGCTAATACAGATTCTAGCATAAAAACCTTAAGTGGTTCAACAAAAAGTAAAGGAGTAGAACTTGATATCACCGCAAGACCTGTAACAGGTTTAAGCATAATGGCAGGATATAGCTATAATGATATGCGTTACACTAAAACATCAGGGTTAGAAGGAAGTTTTATTGAAGGAGATCGTTTGGCTAGAACACCTGCTAACACAGCTAACTTTAGTTTCTTTTACACTTTACAATCAGGACTATTAAAAGGTTTCTCTGTAGGTTCAACAGCAAATTACATTGGTAAACGTGTGGGTGGATGGAATAATCAGTACAAAGCAGCAGAACCAAATGGAATATTTGACAGAGAAATTCCGATAGAAGCATACACTACAATTGACTTATCTGCTGGTTACGAATGGGGGAAATTCTCTATACTATGCAAACTTTCAAATGTTACAAACGAGTTGAATTACACTGTCCATGAAAACTATAGTGTGAACCCAATTGCCCCACGCCAAGTAATGACTACCTTAAAATATAAGTTCTAATTGAACCTATCATTTTTAAAGACTTTTTTCTGAGCTATTATAATTGCAATTCAGAAAAAAGTCTTTACTTTTTTTATCCTAAAATAGATTATTTTCGCACTTTCTAAACTATAAAATTTAATGAAAAAGAAAATCTTCCGTAATTTACATCGAGATTTAGGTTATTTCTATATTGGACTTATAATTTCATTTGCCGCATCAGGACTTATGATGAATCATAGAGATTCTTGGCATCCTGAAAAGTACACCACTGAAACAAAAGCTATAACAGCAACACTCCCTGAAGAACATTTAATTAACGAGAAGTTTGCTGTAGACTTAGGAGAAAAACTCGGCATAGACGATAAGTTTCGTAAACACAGTATCAAAAAAAATAGTTTAAAAATATCCTACGAAAATCATGATGTGGAAATTGATATGAAAACGGGAAAAGGTGAGATTGTGACTTTCTTAAAAACGCCCATTATCAGTCAAACGATGAAATTGCATAAAAACACCTCTAATTTCTGGATTTATTATTCTGATATTTTTGCCTTAAGTTTAATTGTTATCGCTTTAACAGGAACAATAATGGTAAAAGCTGGAAAGTTCAGTTTCAAAGAACGTGGTTGGAAATTAGCTTTGGCAGGAATTATATTCCCTTTAATTTTCTTGTTCTTACTAGCATAAAAATCTACTTATTATCAGTTCTCAATCCGTCTCGTTATTTAATGAGACGGATTTTTTTTGTAAATAAAACAGTATATTTGATATTAGAGTACTATGATTTTATTTTTTCGATAAACATTTTTTTCTTGGAAATACACTTTCGTATTTATTAAGGTCTAAAAGAAATTATAACTAATTCCTGTTATTCGAAATCAACCCTAATAAAAGTTTATGAATCCATCTACAAAGCAAATATTCTATCTGATTTTAATACTCATTAGCGTCTCTTGTATTTCTCAAACAACTACAAGCCCAACTGCAGTGCTTAATTCTGTATTAAATAAGCAATATATTGAAAGTAGAAAATCCTTTAAAGGAAAGTTAAATCCCCAACAGTTTCAGGAAATAAGAAGCCTAATTATAAAGGAATTAAATGCTGAAATACCTGCAGACAAATCAATTTTGATCAATTATAGTCAAAAAGCTCCAAATTGTCTTAGCCTAAATATTAATAATATTAGCTTCGCTGGCTTTGATCGTTCAATTGAAATTTCGAAAAGGATCTGTAAAAAATACAATACTATTGATTTTTTTGTTTTTTCAGAAGACGAAGTCAACAAAGAAATCTACGAAGAACAAAAAGATTTTATAAAAGATTCCGGCTTTTTTTTCGACAATATTTTT
Source organism: Flavobacterium hiemivividum (assembly GCF_004349145.1). Classification (GTDB taxonomy): domain Bacteria; phylum Bacteroidota; class Bacteroidia; order Flavobacteriales; family Flavobacteriaceae; genus Flavobacterium; species Flavobacterium hiemivividum. The sequence continues at coordinate 14,373 of NZ_SMFO01000001.1, forward strand.
ACACTTCATGAAAATTGCAAAGCTTTCTTTATTCTGAAACCCAATGGTGATTTTATGAAATATTATGGAGAAGATTATTACAGTAGAGTGGAATATTTCTTGAGGCGAAATTAAACCCACAAAAAAGGCAACTTTAAATATTTAAAAATTAAAGGTTTGTGCCTATTTTTTCTCTTTTATAACGATAATCCAACCAGCTCTTTTATGGCATGATATTTTGTAGATTTGTAACATTAAACAATTAATTATCATGACAACTATAACCATAAATGAGCGTACTAAGGCTGGTAAAGCATTGCTAGAAATGGCAAAGTTATTAGCGGTAACTAATAAAGGAGTCGAAATAAACGAAGAAAGTCCGTACAATCCAGAATTTGTAGATAAAATACTGGAGGCTGAAACAAATATAAAAGAAGGAAAAACTAAACCAATTGATCCAAATGACGTATGGGGAAGTTTAGGATTGAAATAACCCAAGTCGCCGAAAAAGATTTTGCAAAACATTTCAAATCAGGCAATAAATGGAACATAATTACAATTCAGAAGATTCTGTGGAACTCGAAAACACACCCTTCCACGGAATTGGAAAACCTGAAAAACTAAAACATCAATTTAGCGGTTTATGGTCAAGAAGAATAAATCAAAAAGATAGATTAATCTATAAAGTTAATGAGGAAATTGTAACCATTTTTATTGTTTCACCAATGGGGCATTATTCTGACAAATAAAAAATCCCAATCCTGAAAATTTTCAGTATTGGGATTTTCTTATTTTAAAAAGAGTCTAATCTCTATTTCAATCCCGCTAAACTTTGCTCGATTGTTTCTATTTTAGCTAAAGCATCTGCCTCTTTTTGTTTCTCGTTTGCCAATACTTTCTCAGGAGCTCCAGCAACAAATTTTTCATTAGACAATTTTCCTTGTACTGATTTCAAGAACCCTTTTGTATAATTTAATTCTGCTGTTAGTTTAGCAATCTCTTCCTCTACGTTGATGTTTCCCGTAATCGGAATAAAATATTCATTCGATTTGACACGGAAAGACAAAGCCCCATCCACTTTTTCAGTAACATATTCTAATGCCGTGATATTTCCTAATTTGGTTACAACCGAATCAAAATAAGTCGACGTTTTATCATTATTAATCGCTTTCAGTTCAATCGCATCTTTAAATGGGATATTCTTGTCTTTACGAATGGTTCTAATTCCAGAAATCACTTCAGCAGTACTTTCAAAATCAGAAATTAACTTAGCGTCAAACGGTTTCAGTTCTGGCCAAGTCGATACGATTAAAGCTTCTTCGGGACTTCTTTCGGCAATGATTTGCCAGATTTCCTCTGTCAAGAACGGCATAAACGGGTGCAATACTTTTAAATTATTTTCAAGCATTTCTATCGCTTTCGCAAAAGTAACCCTGTCAATTGGCTGTTGGTAAGCCGGTTTTATCATTTCTAAGAACCAGGAGCAAAAATCATCCCACACTAATTTGTATGTTCCCATTAAAGCTTCTGAAATTCTATATTTTTCGAAATTGTCTTCGATTTCCAATAAGGTTTGTTGCAATTTAGCCTCATACCATTCGATAGCTACTTTTGAAGATTCTGGTTGCGGAATTGTATCTGATACTTCCCATCCTTTTATCAATTTGAAGGCATTCCATATTTTATTGGTAAACCCTTTACCTTGGTTACACAATTCTTCATCAAACATGATGTCATTTCCTGCAGAAGCGCTCAAAAGCAATCCTACACGAACACCATCAGCACCAAATTTCTCAATTAAATCCAATGGATCTGGTGAGTTACCTAATGATTTAGACATCTTACGTCTTTGTTTGTCACGAACTAAACCAGTCAAATATACATTTGTAAATGGCTTTTTATCTGTGTACTCATAACCCGCAATAATCATTCTCGCTACCCAGAAAAATAAAATATCTGGACCAGTTACTAAATCATTGGTTGGATAATAGTATTTAAAATCTTCACTTTCTGGATCCATTATTCCTCCAAAAACCGACATTGGCCAAAGCCAAGAAGAAAACCATGTATCTAATGCATCTACATCTTGTTTTAAGTCTTTTGTTTCAAGTTTAAAGTTTAAAGTTTTTTCTTGTGCTAACTTTAGTGCTTCTTCGATAGATTCAGCAACTACAAAATCCTCTTTACCATCTCCGTAGAAATATGCAGGAATTTGCTGTCCCCACCACAATTGACGGGAAATATTCCAGTCACGGATGTTATTCAACCAATGTCCATAAGTATTTTCAAAACGCTTAGGATGTAATTTAATATCTCCGTCTACCAATACTGACTGTATTGCAGGTTTTACTAAATCTTCCATTTTTAAAAACCATTGATCAGATAATCTAGGTTCTATCACCGCTTTTGTTCTTTCAGAAGTTCCTACTTTGTTCAAGTGAATTTCTGTTTTTGCAAGTGCTCCAATTTTTTCTAATTCTAATGCAACTTCTTCCCGAACTACAAAACGGTCTTTTCCTTGATAATGCAAACCAAAACTATTCATTGTCGCATCTTCATTGAAGATATCAATAATTTCTAAGTTGTGTTTTTCTCCAAGAGTTTTATCATTCATATCGTGAGCAGGAGTCACTTTTAGACATCCAGTCCCGAATTCGATATCTACATATTCATCTTCAATAATTGGAATCACACGACCACAAATAGGCACAATGGCGCTTTTACCTTTTAAATGAGCAAAACGTTCATCATTTGGGTTAATACAAATCGCACTATCTCCAAAAATTGTTTCTGGACGTGTCGTAGCAATCGTTAGGAAGTCTTCACTTCCTTCAATTTTATATTTTAAGAAATATAATTTCCCTTGTCTTTCTTCAAAAATAACTTCTTCGTCAGACAAAGTTGTCTTCGCTTCTGGATCCCAGTTTACCATTCGGTAGCCACGATAAATCAATCCTTTATTGTATAAATCAACAAAAGAACGAATTACAGATGCTGACATATCCGGATCCATGGTGAACTTTGTACGTTCCCAGTCACAAGAAGCTCCTAGTTTTTTTAACTGCTCTAGAATTACGCCACCATATTTGTCAGTCCAGTCGTAAGCGTGCTTTAAAAATTCCTCACGCGACAAATCAGATTTATTGATTCCTTCGGCTTTTAGTTTAGCAACAACTTTAGCTTCTGTAGCAATAGAAGCGTGATCTGTACCGGGAACCCAGCACGCATTAAATCCTTTTAGACGTGCTCTTCTTATCAAGACATCCTGAATAGTATTGTTTAGCATGTGTCCCATATGTAAAACTCCCGTAACATTAGGAGGAGGAATTACAATGGTATAGGGTGTTCTGTGGTCTGGCTCAGAGTGAAAATAATTATTTTTCATCCAGTAGTCATACCATTTATCTTCAATAGTCTTGGCGTCAAATTGTGCGGGAATTGTCATAAAAAGCAACTGTTAAAACCAAAATTAAACTTTGGTCTGATATTTGTAATTCGTATAGGGAACAAAAGTAAATAATTAAGTAGACTATAAAAAGAGAAATAAAAATTTGTGCTTTAAATAAAAGAAACTAAATTTACTTTTTATCCATAAAAAATTTCTTATGAAAAAAATAGCAACAATAATAGCAGTCGTATTCTTTAGCGGTATTGGATTTGCCCAGAACAAGGCGAAAATTGATTTTAAAGCGGAGAACAATACGATCGATTACGGAACAATAGTAAAAGGAAAAGACAATGGCGTTCGAGTATTTGAATTTACAAACACGGGTACTACTCCATTAATTATATATGCAGTTCAATCTACCGCTGGTTCTACGATATTATCTAAACAAACTGAGACCATTTTACCAGGGAAATCAAGTAAAATTGAAGTGAAGTACAACATGGCCGTAGGACCTATCAGAAAAACAATAACAGTAGAATCTAATGCTACGAACTATGATGAAGGCAGAGTTCCCTTAAAAATTAAAGGAGAAGTAGTTTCTAATTAGTTCATAGCAACTTTAAAAGCACTAGGCTTTCTTGATGATTATATCAAGAAAGCCTTTTTGTTTTACGCTAAGTAGGATTTACAATACATCGATTAGTTGAAATCTAAACTTCAACAGTTGGCTATTTCTTTCGACTTCCAGTATTAGCCATTTTTCATCTTCAGGTCTTAAAAGTGAATTAATTTGCTCCAGGGAATATTTATAGGCTGGGCTATTATTTATCGAAATAACCGCATCTCCTACCTTTAAACCACTGCTGGCTGCTGGTGAATTTTTTCTAATATTGGCGATTTCAAAAACAGGTTTTAATTCAAATTTATATTTAAAATTAGAACTGTTTTTCTCCCTGCTAGTATCAAAATGATCCACAGTTATAGGGAAAGCTTGAAGCGGCACTGTTTCTTTAACCCATTGCACTCCAGAATGCATAATTTCAATTCCGCTTTTATTATAAAGAAATGGCGCTGAATAATGTCTGTTTTTCTTTAAATATAAAAATCTATTGGGATAGTCAAAAATCACTGAAAATCTCTTTAGAATTTCACCACCAACAGAACCTACCCGATCTGGAACCATCGTTACATGCCGTATAGAGCTAGAATCTGGAAAAGCGACAATCGGCTTAGAGAATTTAAAATCAGAAACTAAGAATGATGCAATTCGCGCTCTTTTCCCTTCCACGTCACCGCTAAATCCTCGTCCTAGATAATCATCAAAATTATTTTTAGGCACCTTTATATTATTAGAAATATCTTGAAAAAGCCAAATAGCATCACTATTTCCAATATCTATTAGTAATTTAGCATCCACTTTAGTAGAATCAATAGCAACGGTAGCGTATAGATACGGTTTGGATTTTTCGATAGTAATAGGAACTTTTTTAAATTTATCTTCTATTCTTTTTCTATTTACTTGGCTGTTATTATAGAAAACTATTTTTCTTTTATCGTAATTTATTTCGATTAGATGATTCTTAAAGAAAGGATAACCCATAATTCCGTGTACTGGAATCCCAATATGAGATGACAAATTAAAATTTGGGTCGACGATAATATACAGCAAGTGATTTACGGATTTTATACCCTTAACTTCTAACACATTGCCTGCTGATTTCAAGCCTTCTATAGCTTCTTCGCTTCCTAAACCTCGCAAAGTAATTTTCTCAATATTCTTAAGGCTCAGATCGTTTTTTTCTTCTAAACTAAAAAGAATGGTCTCTTGAACCCCGGAATCCAACAAGAAAGTCAATTCTACTCCATTGACATTTATTGGGATAAACACTAGGTTATTAATTAATTTAAAAGGAATAGTTGTCTTTTTATCCTCGTTCTTAAATTGAAATCCTTCCTGCGCCAAAGTAGTCGCGGCATAGAGAACAAAGATGGAGAAAAGGAGTCGTTTTGTCATCACTAAACGTTTTTATAAAATTACTTAAAAAACGGATGAATATTACACATTTAACAATAAATAGGCTTGATAGCTTATTTAGTTCAAAAAAAAATTCGCAAATTTGCATTTTAACAATTACAACTATGCCAAAAATATCAAACAAGGGTACGCAAATGCCCGAATCTCCTATTCGTAAATTAGTTCCTTTTTCTGAAATTGCTAAGAAAAAAGGACATAAAGTATATCACTTAAATATCGGGCAACCGGATATCAAGACACCTGAGGTCGCTATGGAGGCCATAAAGAATTTTGATATTAAAGTTTTAGAATACAGTCATTCAGCTGGTTTCGAAAGCTATAGAACTAAGTTATCTAAATTCTATCAAAATCAAGGATTACCAATCAATTTTGAAGATATAATCATTACAACTGGTGGATCTGAGGCTTTACTTTTTGCAATGGGAAGCACTATGGATCCAGGAGATGAAATCATCATTCCAGAACCATTTTATGCTAATTACAACGGTTTCTCGACTGCATCTGGAGTGAATGTTGTTCCAGTTATTTCATCAATTGATACTGGTTTTGCATTACCTGCAATCGCTGATTTTGAAAAACTAATTACGCCAAAAACAAAAGCAATCCTTATTTGCAATCCAGGAAACCCAACAGGTTATTTGTATTCAAAAGAGGAAATGATGCAACTAGCAGAACTAGTTAAAAAACACGATTTGTTCTTAATCGCTGACGAGGTTTACAGAGAGTTTACTTATGATGGTGACATTCATTATTCTGTAATGAACATTCCTGGACTAGAAGAAAACGCAATCATGATTGATTCTGTTTCTAAAAGATACAGTATGTGTGGTGCAAGAATAGGCTGCATTGTTTCTAAAAACAAGGAATTAATGGGTGCAGCAATGAAATTTGCACAAGCAAGATTGAGTCCGCCTACATTTGCTCAAGTAGCGAGTGAAGCCGCTCTTGACACTCCTCAAAGTTATTTTGACGAAGTAATTTCAGAATACAGAGAACGCAGAGACACGCTTATCACAGAATTACATAAAATTGAAGGTGCAAAAGTAGCGACTCCAAAAGGAGCTTTCTACTGTATTGTTGAACTTCCCGTAGCAAATGCAGATGATTTTGCAAGATGGCTTTTAGAAAGTTATGCTCTTAATGGAGAAACTGTAATGGTAGCACCAGCGGCAGGGTTTTATTCCACTCCCGGAGTAGGTTTAAACCAAGTACGCATTGCTTATGTCTTAAAGAAAGAAGATTTAATAAAAGCGGTACAAATTCTTAAAGAAGCAATTAAAGTTTATAATTCTAAGTAATAGCATAAGAACTTTTATGAGAATTAAGATGTAAACTTATTCGAATATCGATTTAATACTCATAACTAAGACAATACCTTGCAACGGCGATAACAATTAAAGTTATTGCCGTTTGTTTTTATAGTACTTTTCGAAAGAAAATGAACTTGATAACGTACGCAAAGAGCCTATTAATTATTAAAACCTTTAGAAATTCTTTAGTATTTATTAATTATCTTTACACCCTAAATATATAAACCCACTATAACAGTAGCTTTTAATGAAACATAATGAAGAAATTCATGACGAAATAGGAGAAAATCATATTGGTTCATGTGCAACAAATCCACTACGAAAAGACGCTTTTGATATTACTGATGACGAGAAAATAGAAAGCATAAAAAAAGATGTTGAAAGTATCCTTATCACACTTGGGATGGATTTGACAGATGATAGTTTAAAAGGCACGCCTAACCGTGTCGCTAAAATGTTTGTAAAAGAAATTTTTGGAGGATTGAATCCTGCAAGAAAACCAAAAGCATCTACATTTGACAATAATTATAAATACGGCGAAATGTTAGTTGAAAAAAACATTATCGTCTACTCTACTTGCGAACACCATTTATTGCCCATTATAGGACGAGCACATGTTGCTTATATCTCTAATGGAAGAGTAATTGGTCTTTCAAAAATGAATAGAATTGTTGAATATTATTCGAAAAGACCGCAAGTACAAGAACGCTTAACGATGCAAATCGTTCAGGAATTACAAAATGCTTTGGGTACTGAAGACGTTGCCTGTGTTATTGATGCAAAACATTTATGTGTAAATTCAAGAGGAATCAGTGATATCGAAAGTAGCACTGTTACTTCTGAATTTGGTGGAAAATTTAAAGAAACTCAAGCTCGAAGAGAGTTTTTGGATTACATTAAATTAGACACAAAGTTCTAAGTAATTTATTCGTTATTTATCCACAAATCCATAGCCCTGATTGCTGTAAAAATCCTTTTATCTCGTCTCAAGAACGAGATAAAAAGATTGAAGCGGAAAGCAGGAACCTGCCTGCTGGAAGGCTGGACAGCTTTAAAAAAAAAAACAAACATGCCTTTATATACTACACAGAAGTTAAAAATATACAATTCTCTTTCAGGAGAGAAAGAAACATTTATTCCTATTAATGAAGGCAGCATAGGAATGTATGTTTGCGGCCCAACGGTTTATAGCAATGTGCACCTTGGAAATGTGAGAACTTTTATGTCTTTTGACATTATCTTTAGGTACTTGCTGCATTTAGGTTTTAAAGTGCGCTATGTACGTAATATTACTGATGTAGGCCATATTGTCGATGATGCAGAAGATGGTGAGGACAAAATTGCTAAAAAAGCACGTTTAGAGCAGTTAGAACCAATGGAAGTTGTACAGCGTTATACCGTTGACTTTCACGAAATTTTGAAAGCTTTTAACTTCTTACCTCCAAGTATCGAACCTACAGCAACTGGACATCTGATTGAACAAATCGAAATTATCAAAACAATTATTGACAAAGGAATTGGCTATGAAGCCAATGGCTCTGTCTATTTTGACGTTGTAAAATTTAATGAGACGAATCATTACGGTAGATTAAGCGGTAGAAATATTGAAGACATGCTTGCCAACACCCGCGATCTTGACGGACAAACAGACAAACGAAATCCACAGGATTTTGCGCTTTGGAAGAAAGCAGAGCCACAGCATATTATGCGTTGGCCTTCTCCATGGAGCGAAGGTTTTCCTGGCTGGCACTTAGAATGTACCGCTATGAGTACAAAATACCTAGGGAATCATTTTGATATTCACGGTGGCGGAATGGATTTAAAATTCCCACACCACGAATGTGAAATCGCACAAAATGAAGCTTGTACTGGTCAAACTCCGGTTAATTACTGGATGCACGCTAACATGCTGACTTTGAACGGTAAAAAAATGGCTAAATCTACGGGTAATAATATTTTACCAAGAGAAATTTTAACTGGTGAAAATTCCATCTTAAGCAAAGCCTTTCCTGCATCGGTAGCGCGATTTTTTATGTTACAAGCGCACTACAGAAGCATTCTTGATTTTTCTGATGATGCAATTGTTGCCGCCGAAAAAGGATACAAAAGATTAATGGAATCATTAGTTACCCTGAAACAAATAAGTGCTTCTGCAACTAGCTCACTAGATATTACAACTTGGAAAAAATTGTGCTATGACGCCATGAATGATGATTTTAATTCACCCATTTTAATCGCACAATTATTTGAAGGAGTTCGCTTTATCAATCTATTAAAAGAAGGTAAAGAAAGTTTAAATGCGGTTGACTTAGAAAATTTTTCTACTACAATGAATGCATTTGTATTCGATGTATTGGGATTGGAAGATGAGAAAACAGCAGATAGCGGTAACGAAAAACTGGAAGCAGTTGTAAATATGCTAATAGGAATGAGAAATCAAGCCAGAGCCGATAAAAATTTCAAGCTATCTGACCAGATAAGAGATCAGTTGATCGCTTATGGCATTCAATTGAAAGATGGTAAAGAAGGAACGACTTTTAGTGTTTAGTAATCAACTTAGAAACTTGATTGACAATTAATTAAAATATGTTTTCAAAAATCCTCATATTTCCTTTTATCGTATTGGTTCGCTTGTATCAATTGGCTATATCACCGCTTATGCCTGCCACCTGCCGATTTCAACCCACTTGTTCTGCTTATATGATAGAAGCATTAAAAACTCACGGTTTATTTTATGGGGGATTCTTGGGGCTTAAACGGATTTTAAGTTGTCATCCATGGGGGAAAACGGGTTATGATCCTGTCCCTAAAAAGAAATCCGACCACTGAAAGCAGAAAATAGTACTATTATAATTTCTGAGCTGATACGATCTCATAAAATATGGTATAAATTCAATATCCTATTGAATCTCAAAACAAAAAATGTATTTTTACATCAAATAAAAAATAATGACACACGCTTTAAACATAGTTTGGAACCCATCAGAAGGTATTGATTTAGGTTTTTTCATAATTCGTTACTACAGTCTAATGTTTGTAATTGCTTTTGGACTAGGATGGTACATCATGAAAAACATCTTTGAGCGCGAAGGTGAATCTATAGAGAAACTAGATTCTTTATTCATTTGGACCGTTCTTGCAACCTTACTAGGAGCGCGATTAGGTCACGTTATTTTTTATGATTGGGAATACTTCCGCAATCATTTATTGGAGATATTTTTACCATTTCGATTCTCTCCAACATTTGAATTTACGGGTTTCCAAGGATTAGCAAGTCACGGAGCTGCGATATCTATAATAGCAGCTATGTATTACTTTAGCAAGAAAATATTAAAAAGACCTTTGTTATGGATTTTAGACCGAATCGTTATTGCTGTAGCGAGTGGAGCTATTTTTGTAAGACTAGGTAATTTTTTTAATTCAGAGATTATAGGTAAAGAGACCAACTCTCCTTTTGGAATAAAATTTCTACATGATCATTTTAGCCCTAGAGAAGCAGTTAATGCAACTCAAATACCAAATCCTAAAGCAGCGTATCACGCGATCGCGTCTGATCCTAAGTTTGCCAATTTACTCGAACAAGTTCCCGTAAAACACCCTACTCAGTTGTATGAAGCATTTTGTTATATTTTCGTTTTTGCCGTCTTGTTTTTCTTGTATTGGAAAACAGAAATAAGACAAAAATCAGGATTCCTATTTGGCCTTTTCCTAGTACTTTTATTTACTGTACGTATCATTGTCGAATTTGTGAAAGAAAGTCAAGGCGGATTTGAAAGTGCATTAGGTTTACTTTCAACAGGACAATGGCTTAGCATCCCTTTTATTCTTATTGGGCTTTATTTTATTTTCACAGCTGAAAAGCCAGTTAAGATTTAAAACACAATTTACACATATATCAAAAAAAGCTTCCAAAACGGAAGCTTTTTTTATTATCTCTTTAGAGAGAAATGCGATTTATACTTTTTAAAAATACCATCTTCCAAGTATTCAACAACAAACCAATAATCGTTCCCTGGCATTTCACGCCCATTATAGGTTCCATCCCAACCAGTACCACCTGGCCTAATTTCTTTTAATAATTTACCGTAACGGTCAAATATGTGAATTTTAGAAGCCAAATCGTCTTGCAGTTCAAATATATTCCATCTATCATTATAGTCATCACCATTAGGAGTGAAGAATTTAGGATAGTCGATAACTAATACATTATCATTTCTTAATACACTACAACCATTTACGTCTTTTACTGTAATCGAGTGCGTTCCTAAAGAAACGTTTTCAAACGCAGTACTTTCTTGAAACGGTCCATCATCCAATTGATATAAATAATTGACTCCCACTGGATCTGTGACAGTAACTATTTGATTTTTGGTAAATGCATCTGTTACAGTCCAATCCAAATTCACAATTACATTTGATGGATTTACAGTGACAACAATGGTTTTAGCAGTTGGTGCACAAGCTTGACCAGCAGCTGGAGTAAAAATATAAGAAGCGCTATCCATGTTATCAATTGTTAATGGAAGCCAATCTCCTGTAATTCTATTTGGCGACATACTACTTAAAAGAGGAGGGGAATCTCCTGAACAGATTGAAAAATCACTAAAATCAGGTTCTACGGGCCCTACGGTCATAGTCAACGTTTTAGTTAATGCGCACGGAAACATTATTCGGTTTGGAGTAAAAATATAATCAAACGTACCCGCTGTGTCCGTTTTTACTATTTCTGGTGACCAAGTTCCAGTTATTGCGGGACTATCATCTGAATTAAGCGGCAAGTTTGTTGTGGATTCATTAAGACAATAGGATGTTGGAATTGATGCAAAATTGGGTGTTACTGTTGAAGTCCCACAAGGCACACTACAAGTAATTGTTTGCGAAGGAACGCAAGGATGCGAAGCGGAAGTCAATGTTAATTCCACTGATTGTCCAGGCAACAAATTAGAAACTATAAAATGCGATTCGTTTTTTGGATTAAAACTAGTCACCGATGCTCCACCTTGAACAGAATACGTACAAAAATAAGTTTGTGAAATAAATGCATTGTTGTTTGTCCAATCAAATAAAACTGAATTACTAATAGTAGCTGGAGGAGTATAATCTAGAGAATAGATTGGAATCTGTGAACGGTCACATCTATAATTTAAAATTGTTGCTCCACTATTAGCTTCTACTTTAACAATAATTGGAGTGCGAGTACTTTCCACACCCGCAATAGTTTGACTCACATAATAAGTTGTAGTTGAGCCAATTATAGTAGTAATAGGTATTGGAGCTGTACTTATTGGAAATTCTGTTGGTAAATTTGTAAGATACCAATTCAAAGTTCCTCCTGCTGAAGGAATTGCCACTAGTGGTTTTGAACAATTTTGCCAATAAATAACTGGCGAATAAACAGCAGGTGGTGCAGGTGCTAATGTCACAGCAAGTTGATCAAAAGTATCCGCTCTAATAGCACCAAACAAAGAAATATTCGATAAACATACCAGTACTAAAAGATAATAAAAGGAACTTCGTTGTTTTTCCATAATACTTTAACGTTTAAATTATAAATAATATAGTCTATTACATCAATATCAAGTAAATATATAAAAAATGCCACTTTAATAAAACTAAATCCACAATTATTGTCTTCTTTAAAAACGACTAATAATAAAGAGCAATGGGTACCTCGTGATTCCATTGACGCTATTAAAGTTAGTAAATTAAAAAATAATTATACTTTACTTTTTAAACAAAAAAAAGACCCAACTTTCGTTGGATCTTTTTAAAATTCTGTATGAAATAATCTATTCGATTTCTTGATGTTGTTTCTCAATTAACTTTTTATCTTCTCCAGAAATTGTATCTACCAATATTGGAGTCGCAATAAATAATGAAGAGTAAGTTCCAATGACAATACCTATAAGCATTGCAAAGATAAATCCTCTAATAGATTCTCCACCAAAAACAAACATAATAGCTAATACCGCGATCATAGTCAACGAGGTATTAATTGTTCTTGACATCGTTGTATTAATAGACTGATTTACGATTTCATAAAATGAACCTTTAGTTTTTCCAGTTAAGTATTCACGAACTCTATCAAATACAATAACAGTATCATTGATAGAGTAACCAATAACCGTTAGAATCGCAGCTATAAAATGCTGATCTATCTCCATACCAAAAGGCATAAATTTATAGCATAAAGAATAGATTCCAAGAACAAAAATAACATCATGAGCTACAGCAGCAATCGCACCTAAACTATATTGCCATTTTCTATAACTAATCATTAAGTATAAAAATACAATAGCCATTGCACCAAGTACAGCCCAGTATGCATTTGTCTTGATATCTTCCGCTACGGTAGGACCAACTTTAGAAGCTTGTACGATTCCGAATTTTTTACCATCGTAAGCATTCACAAATTGATTATAGGTCATATCTGCAGAATAATATTGCTTTAAATTATCAAACAACAATTTATTTACTTCTTCATCAGCTTTGATTCCTGGCTCATTAACTTTGTATTTTGTTGTTACTTTTAACTGATTATCACTACCAAAAACTTTTACTTCGGCACTACCGTCGAATACTTCTGCCAAACCTACTTTTACTGTTTCAGTATCAACTGGTTTTTCAAAACGTATTTGAAATGTTCTTCCTCCTACAAAATCTACACCTTCATCAAGACCATTAACTGCTAATGAAGTAACACTTCCAATAATTATAATCGTAGAGAATATATAAGTCCATTTTTTCATTCCTAAGAAATCAAAATTGAAGTTAGTAAAGAAGTTCTTAGAAAAATTAGTAACAAATGTCAAATTATTCTTTTTGTTAATATTCCAATCAATAAAGATTCGAGCAATAAAAATAGAAGTAAATAATGAAGTTATAATACCAATCAATAATGTTGTAGCAAAACCTTTAATTGGTCCTGAACCAAAAATAAACAAAACAGCTCCAGTTAAAATGTGCGTAACATTCGCATCAGTAATAGATGACATTGCACCTCTCCAGCTGTAGGACGCTTTAACCGCTTCCCCGAGTGTTTTACCAGCTCTTAATTCTTCTTTTGCTCTTTCATAGATGATGATATTCGCATCTACAGCAGTACCCATTGTTAAAACGATACCAGCGATACCAGGCAAAGTCAATACAGCTCCAAGACTCGCTAGAATTCCGAATAAGAACAGTAAGTTAACTGCCAATGCAACATTAGCATACCAACCAGCTCGACCGTAATAAATCATCATCCAAAGAGATACAATAAACAATCCTAAAATTGCTGAGTCTGTTCCATTATCAATAGCTTCTTGTCCTAGGGATGGCCCTACAACTTCTGACTGAACAATATCAGCAGAGGCAGGAAGTTTACCAGCTCTTAAAACATTAGCTAAATCTTTAGTTTCTGTAACGTCAAATGATCCAGAGATTTCAGATCTTCCGCCTGAAATAGGTCCGCTAGATACACCTGGCGCCGAGTAAACAATATTATCAAGAACGATAGCAATACTGCTTTTTTGAGTATATGCTCTACCTGTTAATTCTTCCCATAATTTTGCCCCTTGACCATTCATTTGCATAGAAACAGAAGGCTTTCCTAATTGATCGAATGAGTCACTAGCGTCAGTTACAACTCCACCGCTCATCGCAGCTACATTATCTCTATTTCCTTTTAAAGCATATAATTCTACTGCTTCAATATCCTTATCTTTTGCATCTCTAATTGTTGTCAGTTTCCCCCAAACAAATTTAGCATAACGCTGATCTGCTGACAATAAATTTTTAATATCTTGTCTTTTGAAGTATCCATTAATTGTTGCAGTATCTTTTGGTGAAAAAAGACCTAAAACTGGTCCACCACCTTGAGCAATAATTTTATCAAATAAAGGGTTGTTCCCTTTTACAGCAGTAGCCGTATCTTTCGCGTCTGTTAATAAAGCACTCAAAGAATCTTTCACGACTGGTTTTGTCTCTACAATCGCAACTTCAGTTTTTTTCAATGACTCATTTGCAGCCATTAAAAAATTACCCATTTCTTCAATTTTGTACGTTTCCCAGAACTCTAATTGAGCCGTACTTTGTAATAATTTTTTAATTCTATCTACATCTTTAGCACCAGGAAGTTCAACAAGAATTCTCCCAGATTCTCCTAATTTTTGAATATTAGGTTGAGTAACACCAAATTTGTCAATTCTTTTTCTAAGTACTCCAAAAGCACTTTCTACAGATTCGTCAACTTTGCGTTTGATTACTTTTTCAACCTGAGCATCCGTCATTTGATAGTCTACTCCACCTTCTCCTTGTAAACTTCTGTTTGCAAAAATATCTGGCGAAGCTAATTTTACAGTTCCTTTAGAATTTGCTTCAAAAGCATCAAAAAACTTGTCTAAATAAGAAACATTTCCCTGCGTATTAGCTGTCGCATCGGCTAGAGATTTGTTAAATACAGGGTTTTTCGAATTATTAGATAATCCTTTCAAAATATCTTTTACAGAGATTTGAAGTATCACGTTGATACCTCCCTCTAAATCAAGACCTTTATTGATTTGCTTATCACTTACTTCATTAAAGGTGAAATCTGTAAATCCAAGATTAAACACTTTTTCCCTACCTATGGAATCCAAGTATTTTGATTCTTTTGCTGAATCACCTGCAGCAAATGCCTTGGCATCACTTTTTATATTGTTTGCGACAAAAGTGAAAGAAAGTTGGTAAATACTTACCAATGCAAATAGAATTGCGAAAAATTTAATAAGTCCTTTATTCTGCATTATTACTAAAAATTAATTATTTTATATTTATTTATTTTCAACCCTTATAAAACACCCTTAGCCCACGGTTTCATTCCTAAAAACGAAAACCAAGAATTATATTATTTTTTTTTAACCGAGCAAATATATAATTATGGTTAAGATTAACCAATTTATTTATCGATTAATCTCAAAAAAAAGACTGCATAAGTGCAGTCTTCTTTATTATATAACACATTTATTAAGCTAAAATTGATTTCAACGCGTCGTTCATTGCTCTAACAGCAACTGCACTTTTAGAAAACTTCTCTTTTTCTATATCGTTCAGCTCAATTTCAATGATTTCTTCAATACCATTCTTACCTATTATACATGGCACTCCAATACAAATATCATTTTGCTCATATTCTCCTTCAACGAATACTGAACAAGCAATCATTTTCTTTTGATCATTCAAAATACTATCAACTAAATAAGCAACTGACGCTCCTGGCGCATACCAAGCTGACGTTCCTAAAAGTCCAGTAAGCGTTGCTCCTCCAACCATGGTATCTGCAGCTACTTTTTCTAAAGCCTCTTCTGAAAGAAATTGAGATACTGGAATTCCATTATAAGAAGCTAAACGCGTCAAAGGAATCATTGTAGTATCCCCGTGTCCTCCAATAACCATCGCCGAAATGTCATTAGCAGGTTTACCCAAAGCCATTGACAAGTAGGTTCTAAAACGAGAGCTATCAAGAGCTCCGCCCATTCCTATGATTCTGTTTTTTGGTAATCCAGTGGATTTTAATGCTAAATACGTCATAGTATCCATTGGGTTTGAAACTATTACTATGATCGCATTCGGAGAATAAACTAATACATTTTCAACAACCATTTTCACGATTCCTGCATTGATTCCTATCAATTCTTCACGAGTCATTCCAGGTTTCCTTGGAATTCCAGAAGTAATAACAACCACACTACTATCAGCAGTTTTTGAGTAATCATTTGTAACACCTGAAACTCTCGTATTAAATCCCGTATTAGTGGCACATTGCATAATATCTAATGCTTTCCCCTCAGCAAATCCTTCTTTAATATCTAACAATACTACTTCGCTTGCAATTCCTCTATAAGAAATGACATCTGCGCAAGTTGCTCCTACATTTCCTGCTCCTACAATTGTAACTTTCATATTTTATATGTGTATTTCTGGTTAGTTAGTTGATTTATTAGACTTAATTATGCATCAATATTTGCATAAACAGCATTCTTTTCGATAAACTCTCTTCTTGGTGGCACTTCATCCCCCATTAACATAGAGAAAACTCTATCTGCCTCAGCTAAACTTTCGATAGTTATCTGACGCAAGGTTCTAAAACTTGGATCCATCGTAGTTTCCCACAATTGCTCCGCATTCATCTCTCCAAGACCTTTATAACGTTGAATAGCTGCACTACCACCCATTCTTTCATTAGCTTGATCACGCTGAACATCATTCCAAGCATATTCTTTTTTGTTCCCTTTTTTAACTAAATACAAAGGTGGTGCCGCAATATACACGTGACCTTCTTCGATTAATTCTTTCATAAATCTAAAGAAAAATGTCAAAATTAAAGTAGAAATGTGACTACCATCGACATCGGCATCACACATAATAATTACTTTATGGTAACGTAATTTTGAAATATTCAATGCTTTACTATCCTCTTCGGTACCAACGGTAACTCCAAGCGCAGTAAATATATTTCTAATCTCTTCGTTTTCAAAAACTTTATGATGCATTGCTTTTTCAACATTCAAGATCTTACCACGTAAAGGCAAAATTGCTTGAAAAGCTCTGTCTCTACCTTGCTTAGCCGTTCCACCAGCCGAATCTCCCTCGACAAGGTATACTTCGCATTTTGCAGGATCTTGCTCTGAACAATCAGAAAGTTTCCCTGGCAATCCACCGCCACCCATTACGGTTTTACGCTGAACCATCTCGCGTGCTTTCTTAGCCGCGTGACGTGCCTGAGCTGCAAGAATTACTTTTTGCACAATAATACGAGCATCATTTGGATTTTCTTCCAAATAGTTTTCGATCATCTCTGAAACTGCTTGAGAGACCGGAGAAACTACTTCTCTGTTTCCAAGTTTAGTTTTAGTTTGTCCCTCAAATTGTGGCTCTTGAACTTTTACAGATATAATCGCCGTAAGACCTTCACGGAAGTCATCTCCGGAAATATCAAATTTCAATTTGTCTAACATTCCAGAAGCATCTGCATATTTCTTTAGAGATCGAGTAAGACCCGTTCTAAAACCTTGCAAGTGCGTCCCTCCTTCGTGCGTGTTGATATTGTTTACATAAGAAAAAATATTCTCAGTATAACTGGTGTTGTAAATCAAGGCTACCTCAACTGGAATCTCTCCTTTTTCATGATCCATAGAAATTACGTGTGCGATAATAGGCTCACGATTTCCATCTAAATATCTAATATATTCCTTTAATCCCTCATCAGAATGAAAGATTTCAGAAACGAAATTTCCATCCTTATCAAGCTCTCTTTTATCCGTAAAGGTAATTGTAATTCCTTTATTTAAGAATGACAATTCACGCATACGAGCAGACAAAGTATCGTAAGAATACTCTATAGATTGTGTAAATATGCTTGGATCTGGATAAAAAGTTACAATTGTACCTCTTTTAGTTGTTTCTCCAATTTGTTTTACTGGATATAACGCTTTTCCTTTTTCATATTCTTGTTGATACACTTTCCCATCACTACTATGAACAGTTGCTGTAAGATGATTTGACAATGCGTTCACCACAGAAACCCCCACACCGTGAAGTCCACCCGAAACTTTATAAGAATCTTTATCAAATTTTCCTCCAGCTCCAATTTTAGTCATTACAACCTGTAAAGCTGAAACTCCTTCTTTTTTATGAATCCCTACCGGAATACCACGACCATTATCTTCTACAGTAATTGAACCATCTTCATTTATATCAACGCTAATGGTGTCACAGTGACCTCCCATTGCCTCATCGATAGAGTTATCTACCACCTCATAAACTAAATGATGAAGTCCTCGAACCCCCACATCTCCAATATACATCGATGGACGCATTCTTACATGCTCCATTCCTTCTAATGCCTGAATACTATCCGCTGAATAATTGTCCTTCTTGATTTCTTCGCTCATATGATTTATTCTAAAAATGTAATTTCGTCTAACACGCAAATATATAAAAACGCAAACTATATTGCCCTTAAAATAGCCTTTTAAGATGTTAAGTTATTAACAATAAACATCAATTTCCGTGGCATTTTCACATTCAATTAGCAAAAAACTGCAATAATTGACTTTTCAAAATTTGTTATTGAAATATCTCAAACAACATCAAACTCTTTTTAAACAAATTTAAAACTTGGCAATACTACTAACAGTTTGTATTTTTGCAGCATGAATGATAATTTTATAACAGAGTATTTTGGCATCGGTATACAAAACGGTAAAACGCCAGAAAATTTAGGTGTTTTATGGCGAACCGCACAAAACCTAGGAGCAAGCTATATTTTCACGATTGGAAATCGATATGCTAAACAATCGTCAGACACCCATAATGCGGTAAAATCAATTCCGTATTTCCATTACGATACTTTTGATGATTTCTTCAAAAATCTACCCAAAGGCGCCCGCTTGGTTGGTGTTGAATTAGACGAGAACGCTGCAGATTTAGAGACTTTCGAACATCCTAGACGTTGTGTTTATTTACTAGGTGCTGAAGATAATGGGCTATCCAAAAAAGCAATCGAAAAATGCCATCACTTAGTAAAATTCAAATCTGAAAAAAGTCTGAATGTATCTGTTGCTGGGAGTATTGTTCTTTACGACAGGGGCCTGAATAAGCCTAGGTCTTAAATTTAATTGCAATGGCAATATAAATGTTCAATTACAAATTGACCAATAACAAGAGTAGCAATTCAAATTATTACTTTAAATCACAACACTACTTTTTACTATCTCCATATCCGCTAGTACGTGAGCTTCATTTGCCCTACCACTTGGATCTTGGTTTTCCTGCCATTTCGGAATCCATTTTCTAACCGTTTGTGCCGCACTAATTTGCGGGTAATGTTTATGAAAAATGGATCGGTAAAAATAAGCCTCTTTTGTAAGTGGTGAATTGTATGGAAATTCAGCCACAGCTCCAGATAACTGTTCGTCTGCAACTTGCGAAGCACAATACGTGATCAATTGATCGATCCAGCTGTATCCTACTCCATCAGAGAATTGTTCTTTTTGTCTCCACAAAACCTCTTGCGGTAAATAAGGATCTTCTGGCGTATCGAATGCTTTTCTTAATATGTATTTTTCCTTACCATCGTAAGTTTTAGGCTGCTTTTCTTCTGCATTAATACGCATCGCTATTTCTAGAAACTCTTTGTCTAAAAACGGCACTCTAGCTTCTAGTCCATGCGCCATAGTCGATTTATCAGCCCTTAATAAATCGGCAGTAAATAATTTTTGAACTCTTTCTATTGCTTCTTTTTGAAATTCATCAGCAGACGGTGCGTTTCTAAAGTATAAATAGCCACCAAAAATTTCATCAGCTCCTTCTCCAGACAATACCACTTTAACGCCTGCATCACTTATTGCTTTCGATAAAAAATACATTGGCGTACTGGCTCTTATCGATGTCACATCATAGGTTTCTAAATGCCATATTAATTTATCCAATATTGCGATACCTTCTTCAGCCGTAAAGTGAATCTCATGGTGTTCAGTCCCTAAATAATCAGCCACTTTTCTTGCTGCCAAAGCATCTGGAGCATTTTCATCTAAACCAATAGAAAAAGAGTGTAGTTTTTTTCCTTGCTCCGCCAATAATCGTGAAGCAATCGCCGATGTTAACGAAGAATCTAAACCGCCTGACAATAATACACCAATAGGCACATCACTCATTAAACGCTTGCGAGTAGCCTCAGTCAATGTCGTTCGAATTAATTCGAGATCTAACTTTTGATCAGCCTTTTCATAATCCTCATAAGCTGGTCTGTAATACTTTACAAAACCTGTTTTTGGGGTATAATAATGTCCTGGAGGAAATGTAGAAAATGTTTTACACTGGTCAGCAAGAGATTTCATTTCTGAAGCGAAATAGATTCGGCCTCTTTGATCTAAACCGTAATACAAGGGCTTTACTCCCAGTGGATCCCGAGCAGCGATAAAATCATCTCCGTTTACTACAACGAAAGCAAAATCACCGTCAATCTTATCACAAAAATCATATCCAAATTCTTCATACAAATGCACGATTACCTCCGAATCTGATTTTGTTCGAAAAGTATGCTCTTTTAATACGCTTTCTCTTAACTCTTGATGATTGTAGATTTCACCATTATGAACCATATAGGCAGTCGAACTTCCCTGAATGGGTTGCCTTCCTGAATGCAAATCGATGATAGATAAACGTTCATGACTTAAAACATGGCCATTTTCCATCACATGCAAATCACTTTCATCTGGGCCACGATGTGACATTCTTTTTGAAAGTTCTTTTACTGATTCCGCATCTTTTCCTTTTCCTATAATGGCTAATATTCCGCACATAATCCTATTGTTTTCTTTATTTTGGCAACCCAAAGATGCGCAAATGGTTACAAAAACAAAACACAAATGCGGAATTTAATTATATTTACCAATCAAAAACAGTGAAATACATTAAAAATGAAATTAAAAGAGATGAAATCAGAAGTTTTACATTATAAAATGTAAATCGTCCTCTTAAACAGTACTATTACTTGACTTTTTCACCTTTCAAGTAGGTGTTCAAAGGCTTCATTTTCAATATTTCACTCTCTTGGATTTTCATAATATCTTTATCATATATTACGAAATCAGCCCATTTACCTACTTCTAGACTTCCTTTTTCTTTTTCTTCGAAATTAGAAAAAGCAGCCCAAATTGTCATCCCTTTTAAAGCTTCCTCTCTAGTCAATGCATTTTCCATCTGGAATCCATCTCTAGGATATCCTTTAGCATCCTTTCTGGCAACTGCTGCGTGAAAAGTCAACATAGGATTAACCTCTTCAACGGGAAAGTCAGTACCTAAAGCGATAACGCCTGCTTTTTGTAATAACTTTTTATAGGCATAAGCATTCTTAATCCTATTCTTTCCTAATCTATCTTCCGCCCAATACATATCTGAAGTCGCGTGCGTAGGTTGAACCGAAGGAATAATACCTAATTTAAAATAATCAAAATCGGCCTCTTGTATTACTTGTGCATGCTCAATTTTCCAACGTCTGTCCGTTTTCCCCTCTAAAGCTGCCTTGTAAACTTTTAATATCACTGTATTTGCAGAATCTCCTATTGCATGTGTATTCAATTGAAAAGAAGATGCAGCAAGTCTATCTGCAATCATTTTCATATCAGGAATAGGAGTTACTAAAGCACCAAGTTGTTTCGGACTGTCAGAATAAGGCTTGTGCAAACAAGCACCGCGAGATCCTAAAGCACCATCTCCATACATCTTAAAAGAACGAACATTCAGATTATCACTTTTATAAATACCCTTTTCTAAATACAGATCGATATTTTTTTGGCTGACAGAAACCATTGCGTAAACATTTAGCTTCATTGCCTTTGCCTTTTGTAAGCTATCAATTAAATCAATAACCTGAGGATCTAAACCCGCATCGTTAACTGTAGTTAAACCGTATTCGAACATTACTTTTTCAGCTTCTAAAAGCGCTGCTATTTGACTTTTCACCGTCGGTTTCGGAATTATATTAAATACTAATTCCATCGGGTTATCAATTAAAACCCCTGTTAATTCTCCATTAACGATTTCTATTTGTCCGCCAGTTACTTTTGTATCCTTAGTAATATTTGCCATTGACAATACTTTACTATTAACAACTAAGGCATGACCATCAATCCTTTCCAGTACCACAGGAGTATTAGGAAAATACTTATCTAAAATTGCTTTAGAAGGAAATTCTTTAACTGCCCAGTCATTTTGATCCCAACCTCTTCCAACAATAAACTTATGATTCTTCTCTTTCTGAAAAGCCTGAATACGACTTATCACTTCCTGCATACTTTTAGTACCTCTCAAATCTACTTGCTGTAAATTCATTCCGTATCCATAAAAATGGCAGTGAGCATCAATCAAACCAGGATAGATAAATTTCCCTTTCGCATTTACAATATTGCTAGATTTAAACTTTCTTGTAATCTCTTCGTCAGTACCTACTGCAACCACTTCCCCTTCACTTACTGCCATTGCAGTCGCGGTATCAAAAGAATTATTTACTGTGTAAATTGTAGCCTCCGTTATTATTAGGTCTACAGTCGTTTTGTCCTTTTTTAAACAAGAAACTAGAGAAAAAAGAACTAAAATTAAAAGATAGGGTTTCATATAAAGAGGTTTAGTTTGGCTAATATAAAAAATGAAGAGCAAATAAAAAAAAACAACGCCCCATTATTTGCGGTCGCTTGAATAGTCAAGATTACATTTTTCGAATAAAACTAAACTATTTCATATCGTCCAACTAAGAAAAAAAGCAATTGAAAACATACATTAAACAAAAAAAACGCCCTCATAAATGAGAGCGTTTCTTAACTAATTAAAAATAATATATAAAATAATCTTGAATTTATGCTTTTGCATAAGCATCAGAATGAACATTTGCAACTGCTCTTCCAGATGGATCGTTCATGTTTTTGAAAGCTTCATCCCATTCTAAAGCAATTTTTGTACTACATGCTACACTTGCTTCCTGAGGCACACATAAAGCCGCCGCATCACTTGGAAAATGCTCATGAAAAATCGAACGGTAGTAATACTCTTCTTTAGATGTAGGTGTCTGTAATGGGAAACGGAATTTAGCATTTGCTAATTGATCGTCTGTCACCTCAACAGCGACAACTTCTTTCAATTTATCAATCCAACCGTATCCTACTCCATCACTAAATTGTTCTTTTTGTCTCCAAGCTACACTTGCAGGCAACATATCTTCAAAAGCTTTACGCACAACCCATTTTTCCATTGGGTGTTCTTTGTTGATCATCTTGTCTTGCGGGTTGATGCGCATTGCCACATCCATAAATTCTTTATCTAGGAATGGCACACGTCCTTCAATTCCCCAAGCCGCTAAACTTTTGTTGGCTCTTAAACAGTCGTACATATGTAATTTTCCTAATTTTCGAACATTCTCTTCGTGAAATTCTCTAGCGTTCGGCGCTTTATGGAAGTATAAATACCCTCCAAAAAGTTCATCAGCACCTTCACCAGACAATACCATTTTTATTCCCATAGATTTGATCACTCTCGCCATCAACCACATTGGAGTCGAAGCTCTAATCGTAGTTACATCATATGTCTCTAAGTTGTAGATTACGTCTTTTACCGCATCTAAACCCTCTTGAATTGTAAACTTGATTTCGTGGTGAATAGTTCCAATATGATCTGCTACAATTTGAGCAGCAGCTAAATCTGGCGAACCTTCTAATCCTACTGAAAAAGAGTGTAATTGTGGGTACCAAGCATCTGCAACATCGCCAGACTCAATACGTTTTTGCGCATATTTTTTGGCTATAGCCGAAGTAACCGAAGAATCTAATCCTCCTGAAAGCAATACTCCGTAAGGAACGTCACTCATCAATTGTCTATGAACAGCTGCTTCTAACGCTTCTTTAATAGCTGGAATACTTGTTTCATTGTCTTTTACAGCATCATAATCAGTCCATTCTCTTTTGTACCATTGTACAAACTCACCATCTTTACTCGTCATATAGTGTCCTGGAGGAAACAATTCGATTTTTGTGCAGTATCCTTCTAGCGCTTTTAATTCTGAAGCTACATAAAAGGTACCGTGTTGATCCCAACCTATATATAAAGGAATAATCCCCATATGGTCACGAGCTACAAAATACTCGTCCTTATCAACATCGTAGATCGCAAATCCGAAGATTCCGTTCATTTCATCAATAAAGTGGGGTCCTTTTTCTTTGTAAAGTGCAAGGATCACTTCGCAGTCACTTTCTGTTTTAAAGTTATATTTCCCTTCAAATTGTTTACGCAATTCTCTGTGGTTGTAAATCTCACCATTTGCAGCCAAAATCAATTTACCGTCTTCACTAAGTAAAGGTTGTTTACCTGAGGCTGGATCAACAATTGCTAAACGCTCATGAGACATAATCGCTTTTTCATTGCTATAGATACCGCTCCAGTCTGGCCCACGGTGACGAATAATTTTAGACATTTCTAATACTTGCGGTCTTAAAACTTCTGCTTTCTGTTTTAGATCAAAGGCACATACGATTCCACACATAACTATATATTTTTAACTATTTTGTTTATTTTGATAAGGCAAAGATGCAATTACAGTTACAAATACAAAACACAAATAACTAAATTAGTTATAAATAATAACCAAAAAATAAAATTCACTTAAAATATGTAACTAAAAAGTACTAGAAATAGTTTCGAAGTTGAAAACAGTAATTTATCGCCTCTTAAAACAACTATAAAGAGATCTTAAGCAACTAAACACAATTCAAAAACCATATTCTAAGCAATCTCTTCAATCAAATATTTAGTTCCATTTATTTCAAATGTAAAGCCCACTGTATTTCCCATTAGTTTATTTCCCAATGGCGATTGTGGAGATAAGGCAATAACATTTACTCCTTCTATATTAATTTTTGGCAATGCTAAACTGAGATATAAGTAGATTCCATTAGCCTTAACTAAACTACCTACTATTATAGTTGCGGCAACTTTTGAAGGATCAATTTTATCCAAGACCGCTTTTTGTGTAACTACTTCACGTAGTTTATTATTCAGCTTTTCCTGTTCGATATGCATCATCGATAACGCTGTTTCGTGTTTATCACCAGCGGAACCTTTGGCATCGTTCTTAGAATCTTCGGTAAGTGCCACAATCATATCTCTAAACACATCAATTCTATCTTGAACCAGTTGAACGTAATACTGGTATATCTTTTGTTTGAAAGTCATAATTTTTATTTTAAAATAGGAAAAATCCAAATGATTTCGGCAGCTGTCAAGTGATGACCACTATTTCCATTTCGATAATAGCTACCAAAGTTATGTTATTATTCTAGAGTCCAACAACTTTTTTCTGAATCCTTTTCCCGATTCGCATTGACTTTTAACAGGAATTTTTAACTTTACAATTAAACAATAACTATTTTTAACAATTAAACCTTTATAACTCGAATTATGAAAAAATCGACCTTGATTACTACTGTTACTTTTGCCTTTATGACGTTGCTATCAGCAAATGCGAATGCGCAAAAATTCCCTAACGTTGATAAAAGTCCAATGGATATGGCTTCCTATCCCACCGACTATAAAAATGCCAACAAACTTGTAAAAATAACTTACAGTAGACCTCAACTAAACGGACGTGCGTTAAGTGAATTAGCTCCTTCAGGAAAAGTTTGGAGAACCGGCGCTAACGAAGCACCTGAAATCACATTTTATACCGATATGAATTTAGGGAAAACTAAAATTAAAGCTGGGACCTATAGTTTAGTTACTATTCCAGGTGATAATGAATTAACGGTAATCCTAAGCAAAGATCTAAACGTTTGGGGAGCTTATTTCTATAAAGTAGAAAATGATGTTGCAAGATTAACTGTTCCTCTAACAGAAGCTGACGAATCTCTTGAATCATTTTCTATGGTTTTTACCGAAACAGCTAATGGCGCTAACCTTAATATGGGATGGGACAAAATGAGAGCTGCAATACCTTTCACTAAATAATAAGTCGTTTAGTAATAAAAAAATGAGGCCATCTTTTACGGATAGCCTCATTTTTTTTTGGTTTATTCTTTATAAGACAGATTCAATCTCAATATAATAATTCGCTCTCTAGCTACTCTTAAAAATCAAATTTATAGTTGGCTCCTACCACAATTTGAAAGCTCTGAACTGGGTAATTTAACCATTGTTGGTAGCCATTATTTGTTATATTGTTTGCTCTCACAAATCCTGTCAGTTGACTGTTGTATTTATAGCCTAGATGCGCATTTACATCAAAATAACTATCTAAAGTAATTGGATTTGAACTTGCTGCAAAAGCAGTATTCATTTGCATATCTTTACGTTCTCCTACATAAAAAACAGCTGCTCCAGCAAACCATTTTGGAGTAATATTAAAATCAATAGTAGAATTTACTTTAACCGTTGGTAAATTCCAAGCTTCTCTTTCAAAATCATTAGAGAAACTACTAAAAGATCCACTGATTCCAAAAGTCACATCATCAGAAAAATTAGCTTTTAAATCTCCTGAGAAACTCAATGTTGTCATGTCATCATAAACGACTTGAAAGGAGTTCCCATATGCATAATCTTCGTTTGCAGTGCTTTCATTATAATCATTACTTCTAAACAAGGCTTTATTTCTTTCGTTTATATAAGAACCACGAATATTATAGCTCACATTGTTCACTATCTTTCCTTTTAAACCCGCAAAAACATCATATTGCGTGTCTGAAGGTGTAATATTTAAGGTAGGTGATACATATAGATTTTCATTGGCAAAATCCATATAAGAGTTTTGCTCTAATTTCCCTTCGGCACCAGCATAAAAAATCATTAAGTCTCCAACAACCTTATAAGAAGCATTAAACTGTGGATATAAATAAATTTGATTATTGCTGTTTTCATTGTCTAAACTATAGAATATGGAAGCACCAATGTTTAAAGTCCAATCTTCCTTTTGCATTACAAAACTAGGCGATATTCCAAAGTTTGTATAGCCATATTTTATAGGTTGTGCATTAGTTTTTAAATAATTATTTTCGAAACTTCCGCCTACATAATCAACCGTTATATCCGTTTTAATTGACTCGTCCATCACATCAAATTTCAAAGAAGGCTTGATATAAAATCTATTTTCAGCAGAACCTAAAGCATCTGTAAAACGATTGAATTTCATAGTAGCTTCATTAAAGATACTTTCGTTAAAATCAATCTTTCCACCAAAGGAAAGGGTATTAAAAGTATGTTGAGGATTAATTCCAAATACCAAATTAGACCTGTCAGACGGAGTTAGCGTATTTCCAAAATTCATTGGTAATCCATACCAGTTATAGATTTGGTTTTTATAACCTAAGTCCACATTCCAGGACATGTCACCATAATTAGATCCATACGTCAAATCAATTGACGAATCATAAAATCGATCGTCTAGCTCTACACTGCTTATTCCGCCTTGAGAGGAAAGGTGACGAAACATTCCACCTACGTAGTCATTATCATTTAGTTCTTGGTTGACAAACAATTCAGCATTTAAAGTTCTGTAATTCCCAAAACCAAGCGTAGCATAATTGTTATACAAATGTTCTTGTTTTGCCTTGTCCACAACTTCTGCTTTCCCTTTGGAAGGTGCAAAAGTAGAAGCTACAGGAAAAGAAAAAATGGAATATTTAATTGTTTCTTTTTTAGCGTTTCCATCATCGTCAAGAACCGGACTTTCCTGAACCTTGAAAGCATCTGATATTGCCGCCGTATAAGGCTTCACCACATTTACTACCTCAGAACCTATATTTTCTTCTTTCTTTTGGGCAAACGAAACTTGAAACACCAGAAGTAAAAAAGCAATTATTATTTTATTTTGGAAATTGAATTTCATATTTTTTTATTTTTTTAAAGGAAAATCAAGCGCTAAAAAACGAACACAGTTGTTAACTACAATCCTTGTTTGTACGTTGTCCTTACTCTACTTAGTTTATTAATTGCTAATCGATGAATTTGTTTTAGACTCTTCTGTTTTGATGGCAGCTAATTCTTTTTTCGCTTCAGTTAGCACATCTGGATAATCAGTGAAGTTTTCAATTACATTGTCTAAAATATAAGTCGCTTGAAAACTATCTTTCAATCCGTAGAAATTCTTAGCCATTAAAACTAAACCTTTGGCACCAAAATACCTGTAACCTGAATAATCTTTTGCTAATTTTTGAACCGCTGTATTTGAAGCTTCAAACTTTCTGTCTTTATTTTTAAAATAAGCATCATAATACAAAGCTTCTGCCGCTAATTCTCCTTTTGCAATCGTAAGCAATTTAGCATATCCTGATCTCGCTTTCGATTCATCTCCGGTTTGCATAGCCGAACGAGCAATAATAATCTGCGCATCACTTTTTACATTATCATCTGTTTTTGCATTACTCAAAACTTTATCAGCGTATATAACCGAGTTCGAGTAGTCTTTTTGATCATAATAACATTTCATCAAATTTGATTGTGCAAACACTTTATTTTGCGGAAATTCAGCTTCATTCTCTAATCGAAGTAACACTGGAATCGCTTTTCCATTGTCATTGTTTTTTAATAAAACTTGAGACAAACGCGCTAAGGATTGTTCCGTAAATTCACTTCGCGGCTGCGCTACTACGTACTCATAATTAGGAATTGATTTAGTTTGCAATCCTTCTGCGAAGTAGGCTTGAGCCAAATAAAAGTTAGCCTGTAAAGAGTGCATTCCCCTAGGAAAACTTTCAACGTAAGCCAGAAATCCAGATATAGCCTCTTTATTATTGTTTTGCTCAAATTGCTTGCGCGCTGATTCAAAAGTATCATTATCTAAATCGGCATCAGTAACCGTAACAAAATCTAAAGTTCGTACCCAAGTAGCATATTCATCCACTCGTCCACCATCTACATAAATCAACCTTGCAGTTGAAACCGCCTCAAGCGCCTCTGGAGTTTTAGGGAAATCAGCCGCTACTTTTTTAAATTTCGTTAAAGCATCTGCATTTCGATCTGAATTGTAGTAAATTAAACCTTGACGCAAAATTGATTTCGCCGTGAAAGATCCATTTTTAAATTCAGTAATTAAACGATCAAATGTTTTCAACGCTAAATCTTGTTTGCTACTAGCAACATAAGTATTTGCTAGTTCGTACAGGGCATCATCTCTGTAATTTGACTTTGGATACGTCTGTATAAAAGAATTTAACTCCTCGATTTTTCTGTCGTTTTTGGCAACAAAACCATAACAAATTGCTTTTTGAAAAAAGGCATAATCTGCATCAACACCTTTAAGCTCTATTACTTTATTGTATGCCTCCATTGCAGGCCAATATTTTGAAGTTGCAAATTGACAATCTCCTAATCTCAAATAAGAATCAGTCAATCGCACTTTATCGCTTTTTGATGCTTCTATATGGTTTTGAAAGTAAGTAGCCGCTTGATCGTATTCCTTCAGCTTAAAATGAGTGTAGGCAATGTTGTAATTAATATTTTTATATTCTGGTGTAGATGAAGCACGAGACGAACTTGCAAATTGTTTGAAACTCAATAGTGCATTTTTATAATCAGCCAAAACATATTCAGTTTCTGCTTTCCAGAAAGTAGTTCTTGCCGTGATATCAGCTTCTATTTGTCCGTCGAGCGATTTCTTAAACATTTTTAATGCTTCTTGATATTCTCTGTCAGCATATAATTCTAATCCTCTATAAAAAGTAACTTTTTGGTACGCTACTTTATTCTCAGGGCTTTTATTTTTTTCCAATAAAACCAATGCTTCCTTGTAATTTTTCGAAGAGATATAAGAGTCAATTAGCAATTTTTCTACTACAGAACGGTTGGCATTATTAGGATATTTTTTTATAAAACCAAGTAATACTGCAGGAACGCTTTGGTACGAATTCCCTATTTCATAACTTAATTTGGCGTAATTTAAACTAGCATCTTCTTGAATCGAAGTGTCAAATGACATTTCGGAAGCGTTTTTAAAAGCATTCAAAGCTTCTTGCTTTTTGTCTAATTTCAAGTAACTCTCTCCTAAATGATAATAGGCATTTTGCGCTACAAAATCTTTTCCGTTTATGATTTTATTGAATTGCGAAATCGCATTTTCAAAATCATTTTGCTTGTAATGAGCATAACCCAACTGGTAAAAATCAGTATTATTCCATCGGCCTTTTTTTCCTTTGTAAGCTGATAAATAAGGAATTGCTTGATCGTATTTTTTTAGATTAAAATAACTTTCCCCAATAATCTTATTAAGCTCTGATTTTTCAATCGCGGTCGATTTTGCCATGGCTTTTTCGCCTAAATCAATTGCTTTTTGAAAATTACCCAGTTTAAAATTCATGTCGGATTGGTAATACGAAAGCTTTTCTTTGTATTTTTCTTCGCCAGAAACCGCATCAAAATATTTATTAGCTTCTTTATAATCATCCCCCTCATAAGCCATAAATCCTAAATAATATTTGGCTTGCGATCCATACTCTGGAGAATCCACTACTTTATTCAAATATACGGTAGCCTCCTTTTTATTTTTGGCACTGAAAAAACTATATCCTTTTTGGAAATTAAACTTATCCCTATCGCTAGAGCTCAATTGGCTTTCATTTACCTTTTCAAACCATACTAATGCTTGAGAATAGTTTCCTTGACCAAAGTAATAATGAGCCACTTCTATAAATGCCTGATTGCTCTTAGCACTTGTTGGATAGTCTGAAACAAAACGCTCCATAAGCATATCAGCATTAGGCTGATCCATACGAATCGCGCAAGTTGCGTCATAATAAGAACAATCTGATTTTAGTTCCTCGTCATTGGTATCCGCTTTTACTTTCTCAAAAATAATTTGAGCAGAGGCAAACTGACCGTCGTTAAACAACGAAAGTGCTCTATTAAAATCTTTTAAATCGTGGGTATATATTGTTGATTTTTGTGCCGAAACAGTAAAAGTCACAACAAAAACCAGTAAAAAGAGAAACCAAGAATGTTTACGCATTTTATTTTATTTTTTAATATTCAAATGTATCATTTTCTATGGTCTATAACGATTGCCTTTTCGGTTTTATTATGAACAAATGTTTTAACAATACCATTTTAGGCACTTAGCTATCCGTAATCATCATTCTTAAAAATCAAAAAACAGCCGCTTTTTGGATTCCTTCGTCTAACAATAGACGTTTTCAAATTCTTAATGGAGCGAATCCATCTTAATACATGAAATTAATTTTGAATACAACCGTTATCTTATTACTTTTACCCAATAAACAAACGCTAAATATGTCTCAAGCTATACTGTCTTTAAAAAACGTAACGATTAATCAAGAAGATAAAGTGATTTTATCGAATATTAATTTGGAAGTAAACCGTGGTGAATTTTTATACATCATTGGAAAAACAGGATCAGGAAAAAGTAGTTTTATGAAAACACTTTATGCTGATTTACCGTTGACAGAAGGCGAAGCACATATTGTAGATTTTGATTTAGCGACCTTAAAAGAAAATGACATTCCGTTTTTGAGAAGAAAGATAGGGATTGTATTTCAGGATTTCAAATTACTACCAGACCGCACTATTAAAGACAATATGTTATTTGTACTGAAAGCTACAGGCTGGACCGTTAAAGATGAAATGGATAGAAAAATCGACGAGGTATTAGACAAAGTTGGCATGAAAGATTATGCTGGTAAAATGCCACATCAAATTTCTGGTGGAGAACAACAACGTGTTGCCATTGCCAGAGCTTTACTAAATGACCCCGAACTTATCCTTGCCGATGAGCCAACTGGAAATCTAGATCCACAAACAAGTGCTGAAGTAATGGAGGTTTTGAGAAAAATCAATGCCAACGGAAAAACGGTAATTATGGCGACTCATGATTATGCCTTGTTAATGAAATTCCCATCGAAAACATTAAAATGCGAAGACACTAAAATATTTGAAGTGGTTCAGAGAACAGTGTAATGCTTTCCATATTAATTCCAATCTACAATTTCAATGCTTTTCCTTTAGTGAAAGAATTGCATGAGCAATGTGTAGTATCCAAGATTAAATTTGAAATTATTTGTATTGATGATGCTTCACAAGAGCATCATTCGAACAACAGTCCAATTCCATTTTTATCAAATTGTACCTATATTGAATTGCCTAAAAACATTGGAAGAAGCGCAATTCGGAATTTATTAGCGACTAAATCTAAACTAAAATGGTTGCTTTTTTTGGACTGTGACACCTTTCCTGAAAGCGATAGTTTTATTTCTAATTACTGCTACCAAATTCAATCGAACGCAGAAAAAGCTTTTTTTGGAGGCTTGCTTTACGCCAAAGAAAGTCCAACTGACGAGAAATTATTACGTTGGACCTATGGCAGGAATCGCGAAGCTATCCCTTTAGTTGACAGAAAAAACAATCCATACGCAACCACATTTGTTTCTAATTTCCTGATTGAGAAATCTACGTTTGAATCGATCATGTTTGACGAAAAAATCAACAGCTACGGCTATGAAGATTATTCTTTTATTACGACTTTAAAACATAGAAAAATCTCCATTCAGCACATTGAAAACCCCGTTTTTCATCTCAATTTAGAAACATCTAAGGTTTTTTTATCGAAAACTAAAATAGCGATACAAACACTTTCGTTGCTTTCTAATGACAATTCTAAAATCACCGCCGAAAGCAAAATAATTCAATTGTATAAAACTCTTTCTTTATTAAAGTTGGTTTCCTTGGTTTCAAAATTATTCCAGCGATTTCAAATAAAGTTGGAAGAAAACCTCACTTCAAAAAAACCGTCTCTAATTGCGTTTGACATCTACAAAATAGGTTATTTTTGTTTCTTAAAAAGAAAATAAATGCCATTCTTTTCGGTCATAATTCCACTATTCAATAAAGAACTTTTCATCGAAGCCACGCTAAAAAGTGTCTTGAATCAAAGCTACACTGACTTTGAAGTTATCATTGTAAATGACGGCTCGACTGACAATAGTGCGCAAATAATTACGAAATTTGACGATGCTAGAATACGCTTTTTTACCAAAGATAATGCAGGCGCATCAGCAGCAAGAAATTACGGAATAGAGAAAGCGCAGTCCAATTACATTAGCTTTATAGATGCAGATGATTATTGGTATCCAACATTTTTAGAGGAAATATTCGAGAAAGTCAATCGCTTTCCTGACATAAAAGTGTTTTCGGCTGCGATCGAAATCGAAACTTCCAAAACTATTTTTCCAGCACACTATTCCATAAAAAAAACTGGAGATTTCGAAATTGTAAATTATTTTTCTGCCAGCACAAAGGAAACCGTGATATGCACTTCCTGCGCTGTTTTTAACAAATCTATTTTCGAAGATGTTGGAGTTTTTGACACACAAATAAAAAGTGGCCAAGACACTGATATGTGGATTCGCATTGGGTTAAAGTACGATGTTCTGTTTATTTGGAAGATATTGGCACGATATGTTTATGATGAAAATAGTCTTTCGAAAAACAAAAATTATTTAGATACAAAAGTCGATTTTTCAAAATTCGCAGAAAACGAAAAAACAAATCCCGAACTAAAAAAATTCCTTGATTTGAATCGGTTTTCACTAGCTATAAAACACAAAATAGCAGGAAATAAAAGTCTATTCGAGAATTGTTATAATGATATTGACCTAAAAAAATTAGCCTTAAAAAAAAGAGTATTACTACTACTTCCCGCTTTTATTTTGAAACTGCTAATTGCTACCAAAACAGCTTTAACCAATAATGGCGTTGGCTCATCGGTTTTTAAATAATTTGAATTCTTTAAAATCACGGATATAATCATTTTCGTCAAACTCGGCCGAAGCCATAACTAAACAAACTGCTCCCGAGGAAAAGTTCTCCAATTCTCTCCAAATTCCATCCACAATCAATAGGCCAACATTCGGTTTATTTAGCGTCATCACTTTCTTTGACTTTCCATCTTTCAAAACTACATCAAAGCTCCCGCTTAACGCAATTAGAAATTCCTGCTGCTTAATATGACAATGACCTCCTCGTTTACTTCCACTAGGCACATCATATAAATAATACACTCTTTTAGATTCAAAAGGAATAGTGTCACCTTCCACTACAGATAAATTTCCTCTGCGGTCTTTAATCTTTGGGATTTCTATAAATTGAACGTTATTATTAGTTGTCATTATTTTAACTTAAAATGGTTTCCCATTGTTTTGAAATTGTCTCTATAGATAAATGTGCTACGCTTTTGACTGCATTATCTTTACAAAAAGTATATAAATCCTGATCTGCAAACATGCGTTTAAAGGCAGAAGCGAGGTTTTTAACATTATAATTCTCCACCAATAATCCATTGTATTCATCGATTACTATTTCTCGTGGACCTGATTGACAATCAACTGCAACAACAGGTGTTCCCAGAGCCAAAGACTCCACAATCGACATTGGAAAACCTTCGTAACGACTCGTTAATAACGTAAATTTAGCTTGCTGAACAATATCAAACGGATTGCTGGTAAAAGGTAGAATTGCCACATGTCTTTCCAATTGAAATGTTTTAATCGAATCTTCTATTGTATTTAAATCTGGGCCATCTCCCATAAGCACTAATTTTATTCCCTGCTCAAACAATTTGGAAATAGAAAAAGCTTCTAGCATTAGATTGAAATTCTTTACTTTATCATCCAATCGCCCAAAATACAAGATGTAATCTTCAGCATTTACAACTTGCTTTCTAATCTTTGACCTCGAAAAATCATACGAATTGTAAATTGTCGTGGTATTCTTTAAATTAAATTTTAGTTGGATCTCCTTTTCAATAGCATTTGAAACACATATTATTTTATCTGTCTTTCGATACAAAAATTGAGACCAAAATACCGACTTTGGAAAGTAGTTGTCTAATTTAAAACTGTGAACAACAGCTATCTTTTTTCGATTTCCATAAATCCAATTGGTAATTAATTCCCGAGCCAAATTATTTCTGGATCTATTGTCTATGACAACATCGATCTGCTTCTCCTTTAAATACTGATTTAAAAGAAATCCTTTTTTTATTTTCTTAAAAAACGGAAACCTACTTTCGCCATCAATACCTAAATTTAATAACGCTCCACCAGATTCAAAGTCAATGCCGTCATTGATAATGATATTATGTACTTCAATATTTAAATTCTCTAACATAAAACTCAACAACGATGCAAATTTTTCCGCTCCTCCATTTCCTAAGGAGGTCGAAATTATCGCGACTTTATTTTTGTTTTTTATCATTCCTGTCTAAAAGTAAATATATTTGTCAAATATACATAGAAATGAAAGTTTTACTTGTTGGCGAATTTAGTAGGTTACACAACTCCCTCAAAGAAGGCTTACAGGAATTGGGTCACGAGGTTTCAATCGTAGGACATCAAGACGGTTTCAAGAATTATCCAATTGATTATCCAATCACAAAAAAATGGGACAGTGGTTTTTTAAAAAAATTAAAAGTTGGAATTCACTTGCTCTCTGGTTTCGACATCAGTTCCTATTTAACGTACCGCCAATTTAAAAAGTATCGAAATCAGTTCACCAGATTTGACGCAGTACAACTTATCAACGAAAACAGTTTTTATTGTAGCTATTATTATGAAAAAAGAATCCTGAAATTCCTCTTTCAAAACAACTCAAAAGTTTTCTTATTGTCCTCTGGTTACGACTTTTTAAATGTGAAATATTGTTTTGAAAATCCTGAATACAAATCGGTAGTGCAAGCCTATTTACAAGGCCGAATCAAGACCAAGGATTTTCAAAACGTTTTAAAATTCAGAACAAAATCATTTAATAAACTCCATCAGTTTATTTATTCGAACATTAAAGGTATTATCGCGTCTGACATGGATTATCATTTTCCATTGCTTCAAAACACCAAATACTTAGGATTGATTCCTAATCCAATCAACACCTCCAAAATAGAATTTAAACCATTAGAAATAGAAGCTAAAATCATCCTGTTTCACGGAATCAACCAAGCTAATTATTATAAAAAAGGAAATGATTATTTCGAAAAAGCATTGGAAATAATAGAAGCGAAATACGGTAAGAAAGTCGAAATAATTACCACCCACGATGTTCCTTATGCGACATACATCAATTGCTATAATAAAGCGCATATTCTGCTAGATCAAACCTATGGAAATGACCAAGGATATAATGCATTAGAAGCAATGGCTAAAGGGAAAGTGGTTTTCACAGGAGCAGAACAGCAATTCGTATCTCACTATAAACTAACCGAAAAAGTAGCTATTAATGCCATCTCGGATGTCGATTATCTGGTAAACGAGCTCTCTTTTTTAATTGAAAACCCAGGCGAAATTATCGCAATTGGCAAGCGTACCAGAGCATTTATAGAAAAGGAGCATGACTATATCGAGATTGCAAAAAAGTATGAAAAAACTTGGAAATCCACTTAAAATAAGCTTTTCCTAAAATAAACCGCAAGCATTATTAAATACACAAAATAAGTCAATGCATGCGCCATCACAACTCCTTCTAGTCCATAAATTGAAACTAGGAATACGCTGGAGAAATAGATAATTGATAGAGATAGTAACTCCGTAATAATAAATGCTACAGTAAGTTTTTTGGCAAAAAATTGATAGCCCAAAATTAAGGAAGATACTTTTAACACATCCCCTACTAATTGCCAAAAGAACAAACTACTTACCGGTAAAAATTCGGCTGTAAAAAGTAATTTTACAATATAAAAGCGTAAGAAATAAACAGCCGTAACTCCCAAAATAAAAACGGGTAAAATCCCTTTGTAGTAGCTCCAAAAAACGTTTTTTGTACCCTGATTGTCTTTGGCTACAGCCAACTTTGGTAAGAAATAAACAGTCAAAATAGTCGAAACAAAAAGCATATAATAGGTTGAAATTCTTGTCATAGTTTCCCAATAACCCGCTTGACTGTAATCGAGTGTTTGAATTATATTATTTCGTATCGAAAGAAAAACTAGAGGACCTATGACGGACGAAACCAATGCCATAAGGGAATAAGATGATAAATTCTTTATAATTTCAAAATCAAAAGCAGTACGGCTGATTGTGTTAAAAATATTTATTTCTTTGTTTACAAAATAGAAACTAACCAAAAACAATAAAGCCGGAGAAAAAACAATCGCTAATAATGCCCCGAATGTTCTGTATTCTAAAATTAGAACTATTGAAATAACTAATCCAATCGCGTTTCCGATACTGTTAATCCAGATCACTTTCTTAAAGCTACCCAAACCATTGAGTACCGAAATTAAAAATATGGAAATGACATACCATGGCAATGCCAAACCCAAAACCTTGAAAACCGAATGATATTGACAATGGTTTCCAAATATTTCTTGGTTCCAAAATGCGGCAAACAAAAATAAAACACCGCTTAAAAAGACAGCGATGACAACTAAACTTATAAAAACAGTGGATAATATTTTTTGGAGTTGCGACTTATCTTCTTTAGTTTCGGCAACATATTTTACGATTCCGTTTTGAAAACCTAAAGTTGAAACACTTTCCAATGAAGTCATGAAGTTTCTGAGATTCCCAACTAAAGCCATACCACTTGGCCCAACAAAAACTGCCAACAATTTAGACGTAACTAAACCAATTCCTATTTTTAATATAATACTTAAGCTATTTAAAGAACTAATTTTAAACAACTGAGACTGGTATATTTTTTTCAATACTTCCAAATCAATATTTATTTAAAATAGCGATAATAAAAGTCACTTCGTCAGCGGTCAAAACGGGACTAATAGGCAAGCTCAACACGGTATCATGAATCTTTTCAGTAATAGGAAAACATAGTTTATTAAAATCAGACAATGCCTTTTGTTTGTGTGGCGGTACTGGGTAATGAATCACAGTCTGTATTCCATTTTGATATAAATATTCTTGTAGTTCCACTCTATTCTCAGTTCGAATAACAAACAAATGAAAAACATGATTGTTTGAAAAATCCCATTCAGGCAATAGTATTTTTTCATTTTTAATTTCTGCTAAATACCTTCTTGAGATGATCCTTCTCTTTTCATTTTCTGAATCTAATTGCGGTAATTTCACATTCAAAAAAGCAGCTTGCAACTCGTCTAATCTTGAATTTACGCCCGTATAATCGTTGTAATACTTGGTTTCAGAACCATAATTACGAAGAGACCGAATGACTTTATTTAATTCTGAATCATTTGTAACAACTGCTCCACCATCTCCCAATGCTCCCAGATTTTTCCCTGGATAAAAACTGTACGCTACGCTTGATTTTTGATTTTCGATTATTGATTGCTGATTGCTGATCGCTCCATGCGACTGAGCCGCATCTTCAATTACCAAGAAATCGTTTGCAAACGCAATAGTATTTACAGCTTCCATTTCGGCTAATTGTCCGTACAAGTGAACTACCAAAATCGCTTTCGTTTTGGAGGTGATTTTTTCTTCGATTAAATCAGGGTTAATATTAAAAGTTGAAATTCTTGGCTCGATCAAAATCGGAACTAAATTAGCCTCTAAAATTGCAAGAATACTCGCGATATAAGTATTAGCGGGAACGATTACTTCGTCCCCTTTTTGTAATCTACCTAACTGAATGTAGCCTTTAAAAATCAAAACTAGAGCATCAAAACCATTCCCGACTCCAATGCAGTATTTACTACCACAATAACGGGCGAAATTATTTTCAAAAGCTTTGACTTCTGCTCCTAAAATATACCAGCCGTTTTCTAAAACGTTACTCAATTTCTCTTGAAAAGCAATTTCATAAGGCGCATTTAGTTTTTTCAAATCTAAAAATGGTATCATATAAGATTCATTTTATAAAAATCCTGACTGTAAACAGAGCATCCCAATTCTTCCTTTTGTTTTAAAAGTCCGGCATGATATCCCTTTTCATTGCTATCATTTACAATTCCCATATCAAAAAAAAGTTTGTCTTCTCGCTTGTATTTTTTTATTAAATTAATAAATAAAAAATCTAGTGCACGCAACTCTTCGCCTTTTTTAGTGGTGGCTCCATATTGTGATTTCACCACTTTATCGGTTTCGAAAATTGTAATTCCTGCAATAATTTCATCGTTACAGTAAACAGAAAACTGTTTGATATTGTTAGGGAATTTTTCTTTTAATTTTGTGATTTCTTGTAGCGTATGAACTGGTTTAGCATCATATTTCTCTTTTAGTCTTGGTTCCAAAACCAGCTTCCAAAAAGAATCTAATTGGTCTTCTTCGACTATTTCTAAATCGAGATCTTCTATTTTTCTAAAATGCTTCAGTTTGCTTTTTGAAATTGTTAACGGCATTGCTAGATTTATAGCCATATTCATTTCTTTTTTATCTAGAAGCGCCCCTTTTTTAATTAAAAAAAAATCTATTTCATGATTTCCTCCATAAGCATAAAATGAAGGAATGGGTTTGAAATAAAAAAACTGTATCCCTTTTTCCTTAAGGTACGCTAGCAGAGAATCTATAATAGCGGCTACTTTTTCACCCGTAATTTTAGGCGAATATACTATTCCGCCATAGGTCAAACCTTGATGAGAATACATAGTATCTCCAACACGGTTTGCAGGGATTACCGCCAATAGT
This sequence comes from Flavobacterium hiemivividum, assembly GCF_004349145.1. Classification (GTDB taxonomy): domain Bacteria; phylum Bacteroidota; class Bacteroidia; order Flavobacteriales; family Flavobacteriaceae; genus Flavobacterium; species Flavobacterium hiemivividum. Next base: position 54,177 of record NZ_SMFO01000001.1, read on the forward strand.
TTCTCTTGTTCAAAAATCAATAATGAAAAATCTTGAAAACGCTCCTTATGGTATTCCATAAACTCCCTATGAAAAAGAAATGTAGCATTTTTGGCCTTGCTAATAAAAGCATTCCAATTATTAGAATCGTTAACTTGATATTGTTTGACAGAATAATTTTTCACCGATATGTTTTAAACTTCGTGAAAGTAATCATTTTTTAATTCTTTTCTAAAGTAGGCAAATACCATTTGAATTTTACCGCCATCAGTCTTACTGAAATAATGACTAATGAAGTTATTAAATATAAAATGTCATTATCTAAATGAAAGCTTTTCAGCAAGAAAAAAACTATTCCGCCAAGGATACAAATCGTAGCATAAATTTCCTTTCTAAAAATCACCGGAATTTCAGCACATAAAATATCCCGGATCACACCTCCAAAACAGGCAGTCATAGTTCCTAAAGCAATACAAATAGTAGGATGCAGACCAACACTAATTCCTTTTTCGAGACCAATTAACGTAAAAACTCCTAGCCCAATGGTGTCAAATAGAAAAAGTGACGTTCGCAGTTTCTCGAATTTTTTTCTAAATACTAATGTTAAAACAAAGGCAAAACAGATCACATAAACGTACTCTAAATCTAGCATCCAGCCCACAGGTGTTCTTCCAATCATAACATCACGCAAGGTTCCTCCGCCTACAGCAGTTACGAAGGCGATGATAAATACGCCAAAAAGATCAAGCTTTTTATTCATTGCAGTCAACGCTCCAGACATGGCAAAAGCAATGGTCCCAATGATATCTAATAAATGAAACATGATTTTTATGAGTTAAATTGAAGAAATTACGCTGTTTTTACCGACAAACAATTGCCGCAAAATTAAAGAAAATTACCCGTGTAAAGTAGTTCTCGTCAACATATCTCTAGATTCTCCTTTCAGATTGACAAATATTCTGTTTCAAATTTAAAAATCTGCCTTTTCTCTATGTATCTTTGTTTCCTATATAATAATTAAATTTTAGCATCTCTTGAAACAAATCACTTCAATTCAAAATCCATTCATAAAATCGTTGGTATTATTACAAGAAAAAGCCAAAAACCGCAAACAAACTGGTACTTTTTTAATCGAAGGAAAACGCGAAATTTCCTTGGCATTAAAAGGAGGTTATGAAATTGAAACCATCTTGTTTTATCCCGAAATTTGTACTGAAATTGAGGCAAAAAAAATAGCAAGAAATACAGAACTAATTGAAATCAACAAAGAAGTTTTTCAAAAGTTAGCTTATAGAGATACTACTGAAGGAATTTTGGCTATAGCCAAAACAAAATCACAACAGCTTTCGGATTTAAAATTATCCAACAACCCCTTAATTCTTGTTGCCGAAGCACCAGAGAAACCAGGAAATATTGGTGCTTTGTTGAGAACCGCAGACGCCGCAAATCTAGATGCCGTAATTATTGCAAATCCCAAGAGTGATTTATACAATCCCAATATTGTTCGTTCCAGCGTAGGCTGTTTGTTTACTAACCAAATTGCAACTGGAACAACTGCAGAAATTATTACTTTTCTAAAAGAGAAAAACATCAATTTCTATTGTGCGACTTTGCAAAACTCAACGTCCTATCATACCCAAGATTACACCAAGCCAACAGCTTTAATAGTTGGCACGGAAGCAACGGGTCTAACCCAAGAATGGCGTGAAGCCGCCACTCAGAACATTATAATTCCGATGCAAGGAGAAATCGACAGTATGAATGTATCAGTTGCTGCAGCTATATTAATTTTTGAAGCCAAAAGACAAAGAGGGTTTTAAATAGCAATTTCTACTATTAAAATACAATCAAAAACAAGGTTTTATTAAAGAGTCAAAATTTTAAACGCTAGACCCTAATTTATCGCTTGCGTATTTGCGAACTTATAGTTATTTTTAAAAAATGAACCATGCCGTTATGACAGAAATAGATATAGAGAAGGAAAACAAGGCAATTGCTCAGGAATACAAAGAACTATTACGCATTAGTTACCAAACCTTGTCTACCGAAGACAAGAAGCTAATACGTAAGGCTTTTGATGTTTCTGTAGAAGCCCATAAAGAACAACGCAGAAAATCAGGGGAAGCCTATATATTTCATCCTATTGCTGTAGCAAAAATAGTTGCCTCAGAAATAGGTTTGGGAGCGACTTCAATTGCTGCCGCTTTACTGCATGATGTTGTCGAAGACACTCCAACGACAGTTAAAGACATTGAACGGATATTTAATCCAAAAGTGGCACAGATTGTAGAAGGTCTAACTAAGATTTCCTTGGTTCAAAAGGACATGAACGTGTCAATGCAAGCCGAGAATTTTCGTAAAATGCTATTGACGCTTAATGATGACGTGCGCGTAATCTTGATAAAAATAGCTGACAGACTCCATAATATGCAGACTATGGAGTCCATGGAAAACCATAAACAAGTCAAAATCGCATCAGAAACATTATACATTTATGCTCCACTTGCCCACCGCTTGGGTTTGTACAAAATTAAAAATAAACTAGAAGATTTAGGTTTAAAATATACAGAGCCAGAGGTTTTTAATGGAATTATTAGCAGAATAAAAGAAACTAAAGATCAGCAAGATGCCTATATAAAAGATATCACGGAGGTGCTAAAGACTTCATTGGCTGCCGAAGATATTGATTGCGTTATAAAAGGTCGTCCAAAATCGATCTATTCTATTCGAAGAAAAATGCTAGCTCAAAATGTAAGTTTTGACGAAGTCTATGACAAGTTTGCTCTTCGAATTGTATACAAATCAAATCCCCACGACGAAAAGTTCCTAGCTTGGAAAATTTATTCCATTGTAACGGATCATTATCGTCCTAGTCCAAGCCGTTTACGTGATTGGATTTCCTCTCCTAAATCTACTGGATATGAGGCATTGCATATTACAGTAATGGGACCAAAAGGCCGTTGGGTAGAAGTACAAGTACGTAGCGAGCGCATGGACGAGATTGCAGAAAAAGGATATGCTGCTCATTACAAATATAAAAATGGCGCTACCGAAGAAGGTGGCTTAGATGTTTGGTTGAACTTACTTAAAGAAGCACTTGAAAATTCAGAAACTAGTGCCGTAGATTTTGTTGAGGATTTTAAAATGAATCTCTACTCAAAAGAAATCTATGTTTTTACACCAAAAGGAGACATCAAGTCCTTACCAAAAGGCGCTACATCTCTAGATTTCGCCTTTAGTATCCATTCTGAAATAGGAATTAAAACTCGAGGAACTAGGGTGAACGGAAAGTTAGTTCCTCTAAATTATGAATTAAGAAATGGTGATCAGGTAGAGATTATCACCTCTCAAAATCAAAAACCTACCATTAACTGGCTAGATTATGTTACTACTTCCAGAGCAAAAAATAAAATTAGAAATGTCTTAAATGAGAATACTAAAAAAATTGCAGAGGACGGAAAAGAATTACTTACTCGTAAACTAAAGCATCTAAAAGTGACTTTAAACGAGTCAGTCATTAATGAATTGGTTAATTTTTTCAAATTAAAAACAAGTTTGGATCTGTTTTATAGAGTTGGTGTAGGCTCTATTGACAACCAGCAACTTAAAGATTTTGCTGCTCAAAAAAGCAATACTTTAATCAATTTCTTTAAAAATAAAATAAAACGTTCCGCGCAGACTGCTGATACAGATCTTCACAAACAAGTGTTGAGCAATAATTATGACATGCTTGTTTTTGGTAAAGAACAAGATAAATTAGACTATAAACTTTCTGCTTGCTGTAATCCTATTCCGGGAGACACGGTGTTTGGATTTGTTACCATTAACGAAGGTATAAAAGTCCATAAAAAAGATTGTCCAAATGCCATTGCAATGCAATCCAACTATGCGTATCGCATTATGCAGGCCAAATGGATTGATTCATCTCAGCAAGAGTTTAAAGCAATCATTAATATCACCGGAATGGATACTTTAGGACTGACGAATAATTTGACGAAAGTAATTTCGAGCAATATGCAGGTAAACATTCAGAGCATATCTTTAAGTGGTGATGCCGGACTATTTAAAGGTCAATTAATAGTAGTGGTTAAGAACAGTACTTTACTAAATAAACTGATTGACAATATTAAAAAAATTGACGGAATCGATAAAGTAACACGAGTTTATAAAAAATAAAAATATTATAATAACACTGTAATTTTGAACCTTCACAAGCTATTAAAGATCGCTATAATTGCGTCATTTTTGTTTCAAAAATCACAAATTGTGTCCTTATAAATTCTTAAAGTTGAGAACTATTAGAATAAATGATTTACCTTTGCCAGATATGACACTCATTTCCACAGATAACAATAAAAACCAAGAAATTGTAAAAAATGTTTTTACAATGTATCTTGAAAAAAAAGGGCACCGAAAAACTCCTGAACGTTATTCCATCCTTCAAGAAATTTATGAAAGTGAAGAACATTTTGATATCGAGAATCTGTATATCAAAATGAAAAACAAAAACTACCGTGTCAGTAGAGCTACCTTGTACAATACAATCGAGTTATTATTAGACTGTGCATTGGTACGCAAACATCAGTTTGGTCAAAATCAAGCGCACTATGAAAAATCATACTTCGACAAACAACATGATCATATTATCATGACTGATACTGGAGAGGTGATTGAGTTTTGCGATCCAAGAATACAAACAATCAAAAAAACAATTGAAGAAATATTTGATATTGAAATTACAAATCACTCCTTGTATTTATATGGAGTTAAGAAAAAACCAGTATCAGAAACAGAAATAGAATAAAATACGAACCGCTTGAAAGAGGTTCAGATAATAAATAATTAACTGCAAATAATAAACAGAATGACCGTAGATTTATTACTAGGATTACAATGGGGAGATGAAGGAAAAGGGAAGATCGTAGATGTTCTTACTTCAAAATACGATATTATTGCTCGTTTTCAAGGTGGCCCAAATGCTGGACATACATTAGAATTTGACGGAATAAAACATGTCCTTAGAACAATTCCTTCCGGGATTTTTCACGACAATAACATTAATATTATTGGAAATGGCGTTGTAATCGACCCAGTTGTTTTTAAAAGTGAAGTTGACGGTTTAGCTAAATTTAATTTAGATATTAAATCGAAATTAATCATTTCAAGAAAAGCACATTTAATTTTACCAACACACCGTTTACTAGATGCAGCTTCTGAAGCTTCAAAAGGGAAAGCTAAAATTGGTTCTACTCTTAAAGGAATTGGACCAACTTACATGGACAAAACGGGTAGAAACGGAATCCGTGTTGGAGATATCGAACTAGAAGATTTCAAAGAAAGATACAGAGCACTTGCTGACAAGCATGAAGCGATGATTGCATTTTATGATGTAAACATTCAATACAACCTAGCAGAACTTGAAAAAGAATTTTTTGAATCTATCGAAGATTTGAAAAAACTTGATTTTATTGATAGTGAAGAGTATTTACACCAAGCTCAAAAAGCAGGGAAATCAATATTATGCGAAGGAGCTCAAGGTTCATTACTAGATGTAGATTTTGGTACATATCCATTTGTAACTTCTTCTAACACTACTGCTGCAGGAGCTTGTACAGGTTTAGGAATTGCTCCTAACAAAATCAAAGAGGTTTATGGAATTTTCAAAGCTTACGTTACACGTGTAGGTAGCGGACCATTCCCTACTGAACTTTTTGATGAAGATGGTACTACAATGGCTCGCGTAGGAAACGAATTTGGATCTGTTACAGGAAGACAAAGACGTTGTGGATGGTTAGACTTAGTAGCTCTTAAATATGCTATTCAAGTAAACGGTGTTACACAGTTAATGATGATGAAAGGGGATGTACTTTCAGGATTTGAAACTTTAAAAGTTTGTACTGAGTACACTTATAAAGGTAAAAACATCGCTCACTTCCCTTACAACATTGAACCAGAAAATGTAACTCCAGTTTACAAAGAATTCAAAGGGTGGAAAGCAGATTTAACTGGTATGACAACATATGATGAATTACCTGTTGAACTAAAAGAATACATTGACTTTATTGAAAAAGAAGTTGAAGTTCCTATCAAAATTGTCTCTGTAGGGCCAGATAGAAAACAAACAATTACTAAATAAGATTAAAAAACGCTCTGAAATTTCAGAGCGTTTTTTAATTGTAAAAATATTTATTTCAAAAGCCTATAAAAATCATCCTAATGCACGATCCGCAAATAAAAATAAAACAAACCGATTTACTTTCTGATAATTGGTACCTATTAAACAAAGTCACTTTCGACTATCAAAAAAACGACAACAGCTGGATTACTCAAAAAAGAGAAGTCTATGATCGCGGAAATGGAGCGGCTATTTTACTTTATAATTCGAAACAAAAAACAGTAATTCTTACGAGACAATTTCGTTTACCAACCTATTTAAATGGTAATAAATCAGGAATGATGATTGAGGTTTGCGCTGGACTTCTGGATCAAGATAATCCAGAGCAATGTGTAATTAGAGAAACAGAGGAAGAAACAGGATATCGCATTACAAAAGTCGAAAAAGTAATGGAGTCCTATATGTCTCCTGGTGCCGTAACCGAAATTCTGCACTTATTCGTTGGTGAATATGACGAATCTATGAAGGTAAGTGATGGCGGCGGTGTCGAACAGGAACAGGAAAATATTGAGGTTATAGAAATGTCTTATGACGATGCCTACGCAATGATTGCATCTGGCGAAATTAAAGATGCTAAATCAATAATATTGCTGCAGCATGCCAAAATAAACAAGCTCGTTTAAAACCATTTATTTAGAATTAGAGAATATGAATAACCAGACAAAAGGCGTTTTATTCGCCTTATGCGCTACCCTACTTTGGTCAGTGAATTTTGTAATTGCCAGCGGAATAAAAGGCCATATTCCTCCCGTAGGATTAGCTTTTTGGAGATGGGCAATTGCTTCTATATTTTTAGCTCCTTTCGCACTGAAGAGCACTATCAAAAGTCGAGATCTAATAAGGAAGAACATTCGTTTTCTTGCTATCACAGCAGTTCTTGGAATCACCATCTTCAACACTTTAATTTATTTTTCGGGAAGAACAACTTCTGCTGTTAACTTATCTTTAATTGCTATCTCGATTCCTTTGTTTATTGTGGCGCTATCTCGAATTGCTTTTAAAGAAAAGGTAAGCACTACAAAAATCATTGGAATCGCAACAATCATATTGGGTGTTTTAATACTAATTACAAAGGGTTCTTTACAATCTTTGTTTCAAATACAGTTTGCATTTGGTGATTTACTAATGTTGTTTGCTTGTATTTTCTTTGCGAGTTATACCATTTTAGTTCGAATGAAACCAAAGGAATTATCGCCCAAAGTCTTTCTCTTCACTGTTTTTACTTTAGGAACACTTTTCCTTTTTCCATTTTATCTTTGGGAACACATTTATTATCAAAAGGTTGTTTTTGACTCCACAACTATCTTTGCCACAACATACGTTGGTATCTTCGCATCACTGGTTTCTTATTATTTATGGAATGAGGCTATTACATTAATTGGCACTCAAAAAACAGCAGTAATCTATTATTTAATACCAGTATTTAGTGGAATATTAGCCTATTTTTTTCTGAATCAGAATATTATTCTGAGCCAAATCATAAGTATGGGCATCATCGTTTTTGGTTTGTTGATTACCAATAGAAAAAAAAGTATTCTTCCCGTCACACTCTTTATGAGCATAAAAAAAAGTATAATAAAATAATTTTCATTATACTTTTCGAATATTAAAATACTTACACTTTTATTTATTAGGCTGCGGAGTCATTCTCAAATAAGTTTTTATTTGCTGATATCCTTTTGGAAACTTCGCTGGAATATCATGGTCTGCAACTGAGGTCGAAATCACAACTGCATCACCATCTTTCCAGTTTGCTGGAGTTGCTACACTATAATTAGCTGTTAATTGCAAACTGTCAATAACACGCAACAACTCATCAAAGTTCCTACCTGTAGATGCGGGGTAAGTGAGCGTTAATTTTACTTTCTTGTCAGGTCCAATAATAAAAACAGAACGAACAGTGAAAGTTTCGCTTGCATTGGGATGAATCATATCATAAAGATTTGCAACGGTCTTATCTTCGTCTGCAATAATTGGGTACTGCATAGTAACATTTTGAGTTTCCTCAATATCTTTAATCCATTTCAAGTGCGACTCAAGTCCATCCACACTCAATGCAATTACTTTTGTATTTCTTTTTTCAAATTCAGGGAAATAATTAGCTACAGTACCTAATTCGGTGGTGCAAACGGGAGTAAAATCAGCAGGATGCGAAAATAACACACCCCAGGAATCTCCAAGCCATTCATGAAAACTCACATTCCCCATTGTTGTTTCCGCCTTAAAATCTGGAGCAATATCTCCTAATCGTAATGTTGCCATGTTTACTATCTTTTTATTTCACCTAAGTTAGTTAAAAAAAAATCCCTCGACGAGCAAATTCAAAATAAAAATTAGCTACCGCTTCGTTTCATTTTTACATTGGGTAAAAAATAGGTAAAAACACCTAGCAAAGGCAGAAAAGAACTGATTTTGTAAACATATTCTATACTCGTTTGATCAGCCAAATAGCCCAATACAGCTGAACCTAAACCTCCCATTCCAAAAGCAAAACCAAAAAATAACCCAGAGATCATACCCACTTTACCGGGCGTCAATTCTTGTGCATAGACTAATATTGCTGAAAATGCCGAAGCAATAATAACTCCGATGATAACTGATAATATTCCGGTCCAAAACAAATTGGCATATGGCAAAAGCAAGGTGAATGGCGCTGCTCCTAATATTGAAACCCAAATGATGTACTTTCTTCCAAAACGATCGCCTAAAGGTCCGCCAATTAATGTTCCCGCTGCAACAGCAGCTAAGAAAACAAACAAATGAAATTGCGACTCTTGAATGCTAAGTCCAAATCTTTTCATCAAGTAAAATGTGAAGTAGCTGGACATACTAGACATGTAGAAAAATTTCGAAAAGATTAAAAGCAACAATACTCCTATCGAAATTTTAATTTGTTTCTTCGAAAAAGGAACTCTGTTTTCCTCATCAGCTATTTTCTTTGAAGCTCTTAAATTCAAATGATTCTTGTACCAAGTGGCAATCTTAGACAAAAGGAACATCCCTACAACACCCACTAATACAAACCAAATGATATTCGACTGACCATAAGGAGCCACAAGTATAGCGACCAATAATGGTCCGATGGCGCTACCGCTATTTCCGCCCAACTGAAAGATGGATTGTGCTAAACCTCTTCGCCCTCCAGAGCCTAAGAAAGCAACGCGAGATGCTTCGGGATGAAAAATGGAAGAACCAACACCTACGAGAGAAACCGAGACTAATATCATCCAAAAATGTGTTGAATAAGATAGTAAAGCCAATCCAAAAATGGTAAATACCATAGCGATTGTTAAAGAATAAGGCTTTGGTTTTTTGTCAGTATAAAACCCAATAAACGGCTGAAGTATTGACGCTGTCAGCTGGTAAACGAAAGTAATTAATCCAATCTGGGTAAAACTTAAATCAAAATTTTCTTTAAGAATTGGGTAGACAGACGGAATCACAGACTGCAATAAATCATTTATTAAATGAGCAATAGCAATAGAAAACAGAACAGAATAAACTGTTTTTTGAACTAAAGCAGGATTGTCTGATTTTAAATCAGAATTAGAAATCGTATTCATATTGGAATAAAAAAATAATAAATAATTAGATAAAATGAAGCACTAAATACCAAAATGCTAAGGTAACGAAAGAAATAGGGATGCCAAAACCAATCATCATGCTACTTAAACGAGGTTTTAATCCATTTGTAGTAGCAAGTATACTCGCAGCTATCATTGGTGCCATTGCTGACTCCATGATGGCGACTTCAATCATTTTAGAATTTTGATTTAAAATAACAACGTATAATAAATAAACTATAAGCGGCATCAAAAGTAATTTATAGAAGAGTCCGAGACCTAAAAACCGCCAATGCTGACTTCTACTTTCAAAACGCAATTGCAAGCCTACCGAAATTAATGCTAATGGGGTAACTCCGCTTCCTATTTTTTGTAAAACATACTGTATCCATTCCTGGAAATCAAAATCAAATACGTTCATCACACAGGCTACAATAAAAGTGACAAAAGGTGGAAAAAACATTATTTTCTTCACAATCTGAAAACCACTCGCTTCGCCCTTAGAATACAAAGTCGCTACTAGAACACCAAAGGTCGAAAGCACCACAAAAGTTCCCGGTTGATCTACTAATATGGCTGTTTTCAACCCTTCTTGACCATATAACGCTTCAATAATGGGAAAGCCTAGAAAGGAAGTATTCCCAAGACCTGCTGTTATGATCAAGCAGCCTGTAAGTTTCTTAGACCAACCGTATTTATTTCCTAAAAATCGAAATAATAAAAAAGACAACGCAAACCCAATCCATGCCACTCCAATAGGATATAACAACTGATTATTCCAATGCACTTTAGGGATGTAAAACAATGCCAAAGCCGGAAGACAATAATAAATTACAATCTTGTTTATTAACCTATAAGTGTTAGTCGGGAATCTCTTAATTCGTTGCAATGCAATTCCAAGAGTTAGATAAAAAAAGATAAGTAGAAAGTTAATCATAATGCAACAAATATATTGACTAATTAACTAGTATCACTTGGTACTGCTCTAAAAATTTAAAATTACAATCAACTATTTCACCACATTACAAATTCGATGAGATTTGACAATTTATTCTCTTTAAAAAGGGGATTAAATTCTAATAATTCATGTTTAAGTACTAATTTTACTAAAATGATTGTAAGCTTTGGAAAACGAAAAAATAAAAAATACCGCCCTTAACGAGAAAGCTGGAATTTCACCACCAGAAATTTTTAGTGCGGCTGTTGTAAAAAATATTCAAAAATTCAGGAAAGTTCAACCTTCCTCAGAAGAGCTGGTGCAGGGAATTTTATCGGGCAATATAACTGCTTTAAGTCGGGCCATTACTCTGGTCGAAAGCACAAATCCTGATCATTTGGCCAAAGCCAATGAAGTTATTAATGCCTGTTTGCCTCACGCAAACAAATCAGTTAGAATAGGAATAACCGGTGTTCCCGGTGTTGGAAAAAGCACCTTTATTGAAGCCTTTGGAAAACATTTAACTGGATTAGGAAAAAAAGTCGCCGTTCTGGCCGTTGATCCAAGCAGTACGATTTCACACGGAAGTATTCTAGGCGATAAAACCCGGATGGAGGAATTAGTCAAAGACGAAAACGCTTACATACGTCCTTCTGCTTCAGGAGACACATTAGGTGGTGTAGCCCGAAAAACACGGGAGACAATTACACTTTGTGAAGCTTGCGGATTTGACACCATCATAATAGAAACAGTAGGCGTTGGTCAGAGTGAAACTGCGGTTCACAGCATGGTCGATTTCTTTTTGTTATTAAAAATTGCCGGAGCCGGTGATGAATTGCAAGGTATCAAGCGGGGAATTATGGAAATGGCTGATGCGATTGTCATCAATAAAGCAGACGGTGATAATATTCGAAAAGCAAAACTCGCGAAAACAGAATTCAACCGAGCGCTTCATTTATTTCCGGCAAAAAGATCAGGTTGGATTCCCACAACTGCCACTTGCAGTGCCATAACCCAAGATGGAATTCCTGAGGTTTGGGAAACGATTTCTAAATTTATCGAACTCACAAATGGCAACGATTATTTTAATGTAAAACGTTCCGAGCAAAACGAATATTGGATGCTAGAAACCATCAACGAACAACTGAAACTAAATTTTTATAATAATTCCGAAATTCAAACTTTATTGGAATCCAATAAAAAAGCGGTGCAAAATGATGAAATTTCACCATTTGCAGCCGCTCAAATATTGTTAGAAAAGTATTTTAAAGGATAAATCTAATTGAAAACTCACCTAGATTTACTTAAATGTATTACAAAAGCTTACTCTTTCTCGTAACGTTCCATTTCTCTATCATAGAATTCGTTAGCCAAAACTATTAGGCCTTCCATTTCGGCATTCAATTCCCCTTCATCAAGATCTTCAGCTTCTTCAATAAATTCAACCTCATCGTCTTTAAGGTTGATGATGAATCTTGGATAATCTAAGTGAATGATAAAAATATCTTCTTGAAAATCAGTATTATCGCCTAGTAAAAATTTTGGTAATTCCATTTATAAATGTTAATTCATTAATTGCTAAATCTATTGCCACGATTAAATCAATAACCGTGGTCGCAAATATAATCTATTTATCAGAAAGAATGATTGAAGAACTTCCTTTAGCATCCATAAAAATAATTTTTGTGTTAGGTGATGCCGCTAGTTCTTTTTGTGCTTTTATGGATTCATATTGCAATTGTTTTGCTGATAAACCAATACCAATAATTCTTTGATAATCAGCAATACCTTGTGCCTCCACTCTTTTACGTTCTGCTTCTTGTTTCTCCTTTTGAAGCACGAAAGTCATTTTTTGCGCATCTTGTTCTGCATTAATTTTACTTTCTATGGATGCTTTTACTGAGGCTGGAAGATTGATGTTTCGAATTAATAATTGCTCTAAAATCAAACCTCTTAATTTAAAATCAGCTTCAATAGTTTTAAAAATACGATTTTGAAACTCCACTCTTTTAGTAGAATATAAAGCTACGGCATCATAATAAACTGCGTTATCGCGAATGCGCGTACTAGTAACTGGTCGCACAATTTTATCTTTATAACTCACCCCGATTTCTTTAAAAATAGTTGGAGCATCTTCAGCCGATACACGATATAAAACCGTTAAATCAATGATTACTTCAAGCCCGTCATTTGACAATACTCTAATTGCATCATCTCCTTCTATATCTCCTTCAGACTTCGAGGAAGACATGGTGTAGTTTTGAGTTCGAATATCAAAAATGGTTACATCCAAAAGCGGATTAATAACATTAAGACCACTTTCGAGAATACCCGGCTCCACATTTCCGTATAAGGATTTTACACCCACCGTACCAGCATCAATTTGCTTAAATGCAGCGGAGAATATCCCTCCTACAATTAATAAAATCCCGATAATTTTAAATAAACCTGAAAATTTTGAAAGTGGGTTATGATCTGTTTTCAAAGTAAAACTCATAACCACTAAGATTATGCCCAGAATAATAAGTACTATCATGTATTTTAAATTAGGATGCTTATTGCCAAATTAAGAACAACAAACGGATTAGAAGTGATAATAATGTTAGGATAACATTATTGCATAGATTTCTCTAAAATTAACTTTTTTGTTAATCGAGAAAAGCGAATATACAAAAATAATGCGGCAAAAGATAATCCTACCAGTAATCCTATCCAAATTCCAATAGCCTTCAAATCAGTATACAATCCTAGATAAATTGATATTGGAAAACCTACAACCCAATAAGCGACAAATGTAATATACATTGGCACTTTCACATCCTGTAATCCTCTTAAAGCACCTAGAACGACCACTTGAATTCCGTCAGAAATTTGAAAAAATGCTGCCACAAATAGCAGTTGGGAAGCTATTAAAACAACTTCTTTTGTCTCAACTACATGTTTTATATCGTTGACATCAACAAATATTTGCGGTAGATATTTGTGAAAAACTATAAAAATAATAGCAAATACCGTTTCTAGAAGGATGGCTAATAAAAATATGGATCGCGCCACAAGTTGCATCTTCACATAATCCATCAATCCTTTCTGGTTTCCAACCCTAATTGTTACGGCCACACTCAAACCCATTGCAAACATAAAAGTTAAAGAAGCTAAACTCAGCGCAATTTGATTTGCAGCCTGGCTGGTAGTTCCTAAAACTCCAGAAAGCCAGATTGCCCCAGTAAACAAAGCTACCTCAAAAAACATTTGCATCGCCGAAGGTAATCCTAAGTTGATAATCTTGTTAAGCATTTTTTTCTTGATTTCTTTCAAACTGAAATTTTCAAAATAGGCGTGGAATTTTGGATTTTTAATCATGATGTAATGCATAAAAAACACCATCGCAATACGAGAAACAATAGTACCGATTGCAGCACCCACAATTCCCATTTTTGGAAAAAACCAAATCCCATAAATTAAGAAATAATTTATAACTACATTAATAATATTCCCCATGATAGTAGCCCACATAGAATATTTAGTTTCTGACTTCCCATCAGCAAATTGCTTGTAACCCTGAAAAATAATAAGTGGAACAAGTGAGAATGCAACGATATCGAGATATGGTTTTGCCATTTCCACCACAATTTCTGGTTGCCCCATGAATGCGATTAAAGGTTTAAAAAAGAATATTATCAAAAATAAGGTCATCCCTAAAATCGTGCACAAAAATAGCCCGTGATGCAATACACTTCTTCCCTCTTCAATATTGTTCTTTCCATCAGCCTCTGCAGCCAGTGGAGTTATGGCCGTAGAAAAACCAATCCCTAAGGACATGGCTATAAAAACAAAACTATTCCCTAAAGAAACCGCTGCCAATTCTGTTGGTCCTAGTTTCCCTACCATAATATTATCTACGATTCCAACAATTGTATGACCAAGCATTCCTAAAATGATTGGATAAGCTAATCTTAGATTATAAGAAAACTCCTGAGTATATTTCGAAAAATTCACTTTATTTTTTTTTTAACGGCAAAGATAATTAGAAGCTTTCGATTGTGCCTGTTTTATTCAACTAATAAGCTTTCTTATTTTATAAAATTTTCCAAAATGCCCGAATTATATAAGGAAATCAAATAATTCTATAACTTTTCAAGGGGAGCATCAATATACATTTGCACCGGTCATCAAAACAACAACAATTACACTGATGGCGTTAAAAACATTAATATTAAAACCCAATTTATGAAAACGACAACAAAAATTAAAACACTACTTGTATTAGCAATTGCTACTTTTTTCTCAAATACAACATCTGCACAAGACACTCCAGCAACAAATTACGATCAAGGATTCCGTTTAGGTGTAGGTTTAAACGCAGGATACGCAGTAAACGATCCATACAAATTAGCTTTAGGAGCAGATGCAAGATTACAATATGATTTGACTAAAAGATATTCGCTTACTTTAACAACAGGTTTTACTAACTTATTTGTAAGTGAAGCTGATGGAAGCGATTTAGGTTTTATTCCAGCAAAAGCAGGTTTTAAAGCTTTCGTATGGAATGATCAATTTTATTTAATGGGAGAAGCAGGTGCTGCTTTTGCAGTAACAAACGGTTACAACAAAACTTCTTTGTTATTAGCTCCAAGTATTGGATATGCTACAAAATATGTTGATATTTCATTACGTTACGAGCACTATTCTGATTTTGCAAAAGTGAACAATGACGGAACAACTGGAAAAGGTGTTGGACAAGCGGCTGTGCGTTTAGCTTATGGTTTCCAACTATAGTAACATTTAGAATTAGTTACGAAAAATGCTCTGGAATCCAGAGCATTTTTTTTATTCTTTCGCCAAAATTTCTTTGTACATTTCTATATTTTCCTGCAGTTTATCTTCCATTTTAGGTTCCTGAATATCAGTATACTTCTGCATTTCTTCCCAAATAATTTTAGCCACAATATAACGACACATCTCTTTATCATCAGCAGGGATTACATACCAAGGTGCATACTCCGTCGAAGTATTATTTATTGCTTCTTCATAATAATGCATATAATCATCCCAACGTCCTCTTTCTTTTAAATCGCCAACTGAGAATTTCCAGTTGTGTTTTTTCTCCTCTAAACGGCGCAATAAGCGTTGTCTTTGCTCCTCTTTACTCATGTGTAAAAAGAATTTAATCACGATCGTTCCATTTTGAGTTATGTGTTTTTCAAAATTCTTGATTTGCTCCATTCTATTTTCCCAAAAAGTTTCAGTAATCGATGAGACCTCTTCAATCCCCGGTAAGTTTTCATTGAGAATATATTCAGGATGTACCCTTGTAACTAATACATTCTCATAATGTGTTCTATTGAAAACGGCAAATTTACCTTTCTCTGGCAAAGCCAAATAATGACGCCACAAATAATTGTGCTCCAGCTCGGTGGAATTGGGTGTTTTAAAACTATGAACCACAACTCCTCTTGAATTAAACTCTTTAAAAACTTCCCGAATCAAACTGTCTTTACCCGAAGTATCCATTCCTTGCAGACAAATTAAAACCCCATATCGATTGTGGGCATACATGGTATCCTGCAAATCACTTAATTTCTCACGGACATTATCTAATTTATCCTCTTTTTTATCATCGCTTGCTCCAATATCTAAGTTTGTTGGAAGTTTTGACAATTCTATCTTATTAACTACTTTAAAATCTTCAGGATTAATTGATTTCATAGGGATTTTTTTATCTTTACTTTCTCAAATATAACAAAAAATCAGGATTTTTCTTAATGATTTTTTAGAGCTTTTTCCAGTCTCGCCTTTAGGACGAGACTACAATCCAGGCTTTACGTTTTCAACATCAAACTATGAAAAAAATTACATTAGAATTATTTACAACGATTATCGGTCTTGGTTCTGCATCTGGGCTTTTCTTCCAAGGTAATTTTCTCTATTTAATAGGAGATAACAGTGGCTTTCTATATGAATACAACATTGTAGATTCCAATCTTAAAAAATATCCACTTTTAGAAAATCCAAGTCAAAACATCCCTAAAAAGGACAAACCCGACTTTGAATCGCTAACTCATTTTGGAGATACGCTCTATGTTTTTGGCTCGGGCTCCACCGCAAAAAGAAATGCGATGATCGAATTCGATTTAAATACAAGAAAAAAATCAACGACTAACAATCTGGTTGATTTATATGCGGTAATGCAGAGTTTTGGCTATATCAATCCTGAAGATTTTAATTTAGAAGGCGCAATTTATGATGGTGAAAACTGGTATTTCTTTAATCGCGGAAATGGCAGCAGCAGTAAAAATGTTATTTTCACACTACATGCCAAAAAATTAAACGAAGAATTTAGCCTTCTCTCTAATGATTACAAACTCCCAAAAATAAAAGGAGTTCGCACTAGTTTTACCGATGCCATTCTGGTTGACAACAAAATTTATTTCTTGGCTACAGCCGAAAACACCATCTCTACTTATGATGATGGCGAAGTCTTAGGAAGTATTATTGGCCGAATAGACTTGGAATCCATGAAAATAGATTTTACCAAAAAAATTAGCCCCACAAATAAATTTGAAGGGCTAACTTTATATTCTCAAAACGAAAATCAAATTCAGTTTCTACTATGCGAGGACAAAGACACAGATACTTTAGAAAGTACGATCTACAAACTAAGTCTCGAACTTCGTTAAAAACACAAAGCCTAATCCCTATAATTTAGCGGTCTGAACTTGCTGTCTGTTCTGCTGTTCTTTTAGGATATCGTTTAGGAACGGCATCGTCTGTTCCTTAATTTCATTTTCTGAAATATCCAAAACTTTTGGATTAGAGGCTAGCTGCAACCATGGTTTAGGCGCACTAAAATCATAATCACCAAAAACAATCACGGGAGTTCCTTTTACCTTAACTGTTTCTGAATCTGCTAGTTCCCATTCATCAGCCCATTTGTACATAAATTTCGCATCGTTCTCCTGCATTCTCAAGCAAGAATGAGAGGCGGGATATCCTGGCAACTCATACTGATGCCATCCTACGCCTAGTTTATTTTCGATGTTAAAATTCCAACGTAAATCCCATTCATCATTAAATGTGCTTGTAGTTTCCTCTGCTTTCCAGTTTGTAAAAGACAAGCCTCTTGGCGTTTGATCTTTCTCTCGCCCCATATTTGTAGGTCCTGAATATACTAATTGTCCTTTTTCATAAGCGGCAAATGTTTGCGTAGGATACGAGAAAAAGACGATCTTTTTTATCTCCTTTAAGTACGGAACCGTCAATGGAAACGGAAGATAAAATTCTACATCTCCGCTTACATCCTCAGGAACGATAATCGAATCCATCTTCTTTAAATTAGTCGCATCGGTACGATTTACTGCGTATGCTATTTTTAGTGCTTTAGAATTGGTAGCATTTTCGGCTAGCCATTGTTTGGTCTTTTCAATTCGATAAGATACATTTTTAGGCTCTTGACGTTTAATAACTGGTTCACTATCTACGCTATCATTATTTTCCACATCACCTTGTTGCTTGCATGATACTAAAAGAATCATGACAATAATATTCAAAAGAAGGGCTATTTTTTTCATAGTTATTATTTTATACTACAAACATCATCAATTTGTTAGGCCAAAGTGTTACATAATTATTTGAAATGTTTATTTAATTCCAATATTAGAAGCCAGCGGAAATTAACTTTTATTTACTTTATGTTCTGCCAATAAAAAAATACAATGCCTTAACTTTGCTGATACTAAATAAAAATTGAACACAATGACTGACTTAAAAAATAAAAATGCGCTAATTACAGGTGCTGGAAAAGGAATAGGAAAAGCAATCGCAATTGCATTGGCTAAAGAAGGTGTAAATGTAATTTTAGTTGCTCGTACGCAATCTGATTTAGACGAGGTAGCTAAAGAAGTTAATAATCTTGGAGTAAAATCATTGACGCTTACCGCTGATGTTTCTGATATTTCTTCAGTAAATACAGCAGTAGCAGCAGCGTTAGATAAATTTAAAACGATTGACATATTAATCAATAATGCCGGAATTGCAGCTTTTGGAAAAATTTTAGAAATGGAGCCTACAGCTTGGGAGCGTATCATTCAAGTGAACTTAATGGGAACTTATTATACTACTCGTGCAGTATTGCCTAATATGATCGAAAGACAAACTGGAGATATCATTAACATTTCTTCGACTGCAGGATTAAAGGGAAATGCATCGACTAGCGCATACAGTGCTTCTAAATTTGCCGTACTGGGACTAACAGAATCCCTGATGCAAGAAGTTAGAAAACACAACATTCGTGTAACCGCTTTAACGCCAAGTACCGTAGCTACTGATATGGCCAAAGACTTAAAATTAACTGACGGTAATCCTGAAAATGTAATGCAAGCAGAAGATGTAGCTGAATTAATAATAGCTCAGTTAAAATTAAACCGACGCGTATTTATTAAAGAATCAGGGATCTGGTCAACAAATCCATAATACTTGTCGAAAGACTGATGAGAAATCATCACTAAAAAAAAACCATTAAGAGATTAAGTTCATTAAGTTTTAACTTAATTTTCTCAATCTCTTAATAGTTTAATAATTTAAATTATCTTGCTATTCTTAAACTTTAACCGCTACAAATTCCATTCGCACACTTCCATCAGTATCAATTGTAGTCAAGTTAATTTCATGCAAAGTATTTACCAATTCTGGATTCCATGGTGTTTTTACTTTCACGTAGTTCTCCGTAAAACCATGAATATATCCTTCTTTATTTTCACTTTCGAAAAGAACTGTTCTAGTACTTCCCAACTGACTTTCATAAAAAGCGCGACGTTTTTTTACCGATAATCCGCGCATCATTTTACTTCTTTTCACACGGACATTCTCAGGTACCACACCATCCATATCTGCAGCTTCTGTATTATCCCGTTCAGAATACTTGAAAACATGCAAATAAGAAATATCCATTTCATTCAAGTAACGATATGTTTCTAAGAAATGTTCATCCGTTTCACCAGGGAATCCAACGATAACGTCCACACCAATACAGGCATGAGGCATTACTTCTCTAATTTTATTTACTCTCTCAGTATATATTTCACGCTGGTACCGACGTTTCATCAATTTCAAAATATCATTACTTCCAGACTGCAACGGTATATGAAAATGCGGTACAAAAGTTCTACTTTTCGAAACAAATTCAATAGTTTCATTTTTCAATAAATTAGGTTCGATAGACGAAATTCGCAAACGCTCAATCCCTTTCACTTTGTCTAATTCCTGAACTAATTCTAAGAAGGTATGTTCGTGCTTTTTGTTTCCAAATTCCCCTTTTCCGTAATCTCCAATATTCACACCTGTAAGGACAATTTCCTTGATGTTTTGCTGCGAAATCTCGTATGCATTTTTCAAAACATTGTTTAATTCATCACTTCTAGAAATTCCTCTAGCAAGCGGAATCGTACAATAAGTACATTTGTAATCACAACCATCCTGCACTTTCAAGAAAGCGCGTGTTCTGTCACCTATCGAATAACTTCCTACATAGAAATCAGCATCAGCGATCTCACAAGAATGTACTTCTCCAAAATCGTTTTTGGACAAATCATTGATATAGTCGGTAATTTTAAATTTTTCTGTAGCGCCCAGAACTAAATCAACTCCATCAACGGCAGCTAATTCTTCTGGTTTCAACTGTGCATAACAACCCACAGCGGCCACAAAAGCTTTATCATTAAGTTTCATTGCTTTCTTAACCACTTGCTTGAACTGCTTGTCGGCGTTTTCAGTAACGGAGCATGTATTGATTACATACATATCAGCGACTTCTTCAAAATCTACACGATCGAAACCTTCGTCTTCAAAGCTTCTCGCAATAGTCGAAGTTTCTGAAAAATTCAGTTTGCAACCAAGCGTATAAAAGGCAACTTTTTTTCTGTTTTCCATAGGGATAAACTACGTTTTTAGTAGTAACTTATTATATTTACATCTTTGTAAAAAGAGTTTGCAAATTTACGTACAATATTCTTTAAAATGAAATCAATAATTCACTATATATCAACGCTTTGTATTGTATTAACATTTGTTTGCTGTGGAAAAGACAGTGCAGAAAATAAAGATCATCTTGTTTTTCGATACAATGAAAGTTCTAATATCACTTCTCTTGACCCTGCTTTCTCAAAAGTACAATCGAATATCTGGGCTTGCAACCACATTTTTAACGGTTTACTACAACTAGATGACAGCTTAAATATTCAGCCCGATATTGCCAAAACCTGGACTATTTCGCCCGATGCAAAAACCTATACTTTTACGTTGCGAAAAGACATTTATTTCCAAAAACACATCTTATTTGGTAAAGACAGCACCAGAACCGTAACCGCCTCTGATTTTGAATACAGCTTAAACAGATTATTAGACGAAAAAGTCGCTTCTCCTGGTGGTTGGGTTTTACAAAACGTAGAAAGTTTCAAAGCACAAAATGACAGCATTTTTGAAATCAAATTGATCAAACCTTTTCCTGCTTTTCTCGGTTTAATGACCATGAAATATGCATCGGTTGTACCAAAGGAAGTGGTTTCCCATTATGGAAGTGATTTTCGTTCACACCCAATAGGAACTGGCCCTTTCCAAATGAAATTATGGGAAGAAAACGTAAAACTAGTGTTGCGCAAAAATCCTTTATTCTATGAAAAAGACGAAGATGGTAATGCGTTGCCTTATCTCGAAGCTGTTGCTATTACTTTTTTACCAGACAAACAAAGTGGCTTTCTACAATTCATACAAGGGAAATTAGATTTTACTTCAGGGCTGGATCCTTCTTATAAAGATGATATTTTGACTCAAAAAGGAGAATTGCAACCCAAATATAAAAATGAAATCAACCTGATTACTGGGCCATATCTTAATACGGAATACCTTGGATTTAGAATGGATGGCGACGACAAAGCAGTATTAGACTTACGCATTCGTCAAGCAATGAATTACGGTTTCGACCGTCAAAAAATGATTACTTATTTGCGAAATAATATGGGAACTCCAGCCATTAACGGAATTATCCCGGCAGGATTACCGAGTTTTAATAATGCTAAAGGATATACCTACGATATCGAAAAAGCTAAAAAGTTAGTTAATGAGTACAAGAAAGCTACAGGCGATAAGAAACCAGTAATTCAATTAAGCACAAATGCATCTTATGTAGATATTGGAGAATTTTTGCAAAGAGAATGGCAAAAAATAGGATTAGATGTTCAGGTAGATATCAGTCCGCCTTCTACGTTGCGTCAAGCTATTTCAACCGGAAAAGTTTCTTTTTTCAGAGCAAGCTGGATTGCTGATTATCCTGATGCCGAGAATTATTTATCGCTTTTTTACAGTAAAAATTTCTCTCCAAACGGGCCCAATTATACCCATTTTAAAAATACAGAATTTGATCGTTTATACGAACAAGCATTCAAGGAAACTGATGACGAAAAGCGTTATATTTTGTATCAAAAAATGGACAAAATTATCATTGATCAAGCACCTATAATCCCTTTGTTTTATGACAAAGTTGCCCGATTCACCAGAAAAGAAGTCAGTGGATTAGGGATTAATCCTTTGAATTTATTGAGTTTGAAAAAAGTAAAAAAGAGCAGCCCTAAATCGTAACATACAAATGAAAAAAGCTATTGTATTTTTTATATTTTTCCAAGCAGTAACCTCAAATGCACAGAATGCTATTGAATGGGACGGTACCTACGAATTGCAGATATCTGATTTTCAGTCAAATGCTACGTAAATTGGAAGTGAAGTTAGTATCACTAGTATCCACACCGCTTCAAGTCTAGATTTCGCATTTATGATGAACAATGTAGAGTTTATGTTTACCAAAAACTTTAACTCCAAGGTAAATTGCTCGTTTCAAAGAGACGCAGCCTCTTTAATTGCTCCAGATGCCATTACGGCGAACAAACTATTGGATTTTGCTCGCTATGAATTTGATTTATCTGAACTCTATGCTCGTAAACTGCGCAAAGAAATCTACGAGCAAAAAGGAACTTTTTCTGATGTTAGCTTTTTAAAAGCTATATACGACCAAATACAAAAACAATATACCGAAGAGCATGCCACGGCTGCAAAAAGCACTAATTTGGGTCTTGAAACAGCAAAACTTACCGCCCTCCGCACCGAAGTCTCCAAACAAATTCAGAACTATCCTGACTTTTGTAAAACTTGCAAACCACCTAAGAAAAAGAAATAAAACCTCTAATTCAAAATAAATTCCCTCACTATCTACAACTCCATAATCATTATTTAAAGCGACAATAACAATCCATTTATCTCTTAAATCTGCTGTAATGTGATCGCGCCAAATTCCGATTATAGTTTGATAGCCATTCCATTTCGATCGAGCTCAAATACTTAATATCGCTATGACGAAAACCAAGTTATTTAAAGTGTAAATCCTCATTATAACTTCAAAGCAACTATTTCGAAAAAATACTAAGTCATTATTCTAATATAAATGGCCAAAACCTTCCCACATAGAAATTAGGAAATCATTACTATTTCTAACAAATTTGATTGAAAACTGAGCAGTAAAAACTATTTTAGGTTATATTAAATATTAATAATCAAGTATTTACATAATTTACTACATTTACATATGTGCAATTGTAGTTTGCAAGATTACAAAGTACTCAATAGAAACAAGACAATAATATTCTATCTGTTTCTTAAATAGTAATAACTAACCATTTTAAAATTTGAACTATGAAAAAACAATCCTTATGGCTATTTGTATTCCTAATTTCAGTTAGTACTACAATTGGGCAAACTGCAACAAATCCTACAACTCCAATTTTAGATAGAGAATTATTTTTTGGTAATCCCGAAATTGCTGGCGGACAATTAAGCCCAGATGGAAAATGGATTTCATTTATGAAAGCATACGAAGGAATAATGAATATTTGGGTCAAAAAATTTGACGAACCTTTTAGTAAAGCACGCCCTCTTACCGATAGTAAACGCCCGATGCGTGGCTATTTTTGGTCATACGACGGAAAATACATTTTATATGTAAAAGATGAAAACGGCGACGAAAATATAAATATTTTTGCAGTTGACCCAATGGAGACAGTAGAAAATAATTCCGTTCCTACCTCTAGAAATATTACTCCTTTAAAAGAAATTACAGCTCAAATAAATTTAGTCAGCAAGAAAAATCCAGATATAATAATAGTGTCACTAAATGATAGAGACAAAGCTTGGCATGATTTGTATCAACTTAAAATTTCGACAGCTGAACTTACCAAAATATATGAGAATAAAGACAGAGTTACCGGTTATGACTTTGACTGGGATGAGAACCTGAGAGTGCTCTCTAAAACTGACCAAAAGGGAACTACCACATTCTTTAAAAAAGAAGGAGCTAAACTGACTCCCATTTATGAAACTTCAGTAACAGAGCAAGCTTACATTGCCAGCTGGACTCCAGATAATAAACAAGCCTACTTTGTAACTAACAAAGGAGACTTAGACCTTTCGACCCTCTTTTTAATGGATTTGAGCACTCAAAAACTAAAAAAAATAGAGAGCGATCCAAAGAACAGAGTAGATTTTGGAAATCTCACTGTTAGCGACGTAACTAGAGAATTAATTTCTACATCTTATACTGATGACAAGACAGAATACGTCTGGAAAAATAAAAAACGGGAAGCAAGTTATAAGTTTTTACAATCAAAATTTCCTGGAAGAGAGATTGGTTTTCAAAGTCAAACTACTGATGAAAAGAAATTTTTAGTATCCGTCTCTGGTGATAAATATGCTGCTGAAGTCTATTTTTTTAATTCAGAAACCAGAGAATTGTTACTGCAATATGTTCCAAGACCCGATTTAAAGAAAGTGGAAGCGTATTTAGCTCCTATGAAACCTATTTCTTATAAAAGTAGCGACGGCCTAGAAATTACAGGATATTTAACACTGCCAGTAGGAAAAGATAGTGAAAATTTACCAACAGTAATTCTAGTTCACGGTGGACCAAAAGGCCCAAGAGATAATTGGGGATATAATTCTATCGCTCAGTTTTTGGCAAATAGAGGATATGCCGTTTTACAACCCAATTTTAGAGCAAGCGGCGGTTATGGAAAAAAATTCTTAAACGCAGGAGACCTAGAATGGGGGAAACTTATGCAAGACGATGTCACTTGGGGAACTAAATATTTAATTTCAAACGGTATTACAAACAAAGACAAGGTGGCCATTATGGGTGGAAGTTATGGCGGTTATGCTACTTTGGCTGGCTTAGCTTTTACTCCAGAATTATATACATGTGGCGTCGATATTGTGGGGCCAAGTAATATATTTACATTATTAGAGTCAATACCCGCTTATTGGGAAGCCGGAAGAGCGTTTTTATATGGAATGGTTGGCGACCCAAACACTGAAGCTGGTAAAAAATTAATTCATGATGCTAGCCCACTTTTCAGCGCAGACAAAATTGTAAAACCATTGCTGATTATTCAGGGAGCAAACGACCCTAGAGTTAAAAAAGCCGAAGCAGAACAAATTGTGGTTGCGTTGCGAGACAAAGGCAAGCAAGTATCTTACATTTTAGCCGATGATGAAGGTCATGGATTTGCAAAACCAGTAAATAACATGGCTATGTATGCAGAAATCGAAAGATTCTTAGCTAGCATTTTAGGTGGTCGCTTTCAAAAAGAGATGCCAGAAAATGTAGCCAAGCGTCTAGCTGAAATGACTGTTGATATTAATACCGTAACTTACGATCCTAAAAAGAAATAAAAGGAACAAACTAAAATCTCCGATAATTCACATGAATTATCGGAGATTTTCTATTAAGGAGATTTCATTAATGGAAGCCGTTGAATCAATATAAAATTCAATCCATCCTTCATATGCGTAAAGGTCATTATATAGTGCAAAAGCCAATCCAGATTCCATTTCATATCATTTCCAGAAAGCTTTTCTATAATTTAAAAACCTCTGATATTTGGAGTAGAGGAAAAACCTTAATTCAAAATAAATCTTCGCACAACCTCAGCAACTCCATGATCATTATTTGAAGCGACAATTACATTAGCTCTGTCTCTTAATTCAGGAGTAACGTTATCGACCCAAACACCCAATCCAGCATATTCTATCATCGTCAAATCATTTCCAGCGTTCCCTACTGCGATGATTTCGCTTTGGCGAATACCCAGTTTCTCCGCCAATATTTTAATACTTGCTGCTTTATCTATGCCATTTGGCGCCACTTCCAAGAAAAAAGGCTTCGACATACTCACGCTCAAATGAGGCATGGCTAGTTTTAAGGCTTTCTCTACTTCTTTCAGGTAACTTGGCTCTTCAAGCAAAATGCACTTGACAGCCGATGAAGTAACAGCAGCTTTGAAATCCAAAACTTTATTGTGTGACAAACCTGTAATGTGCAACTCAATATCGATGTATTCTGAATTCGTTTCACTCAACACTTTACCATCTAGATAAGTAATGATATGGGTTTTGCTTTTTATACTGTAGTCATATAATTTATGTATTTCTTCCTGAGTCAAGGATTGTTCGAAAATTACTTTGTCTTCTTTTAAATCCGTAATTACAGCTCCATTATAAGAAATCATATAGGAATTATCCATTTTCAATTCCTTGGCATAAGCCGCCATTGCAGGAGTTGGTCTTCCAGACGCTAAAATAACATAAACTCCTTTTTCCTGAGCTATAGCAATCATTTCCTTATTTTCATCCGAAATTTTATGGTCGTCAGTCAACAAGGTATCGTCCATGTCTAAAACCAGCATCTTATATTTCATTCTCTTTTTTTATTTTTATACAACCATTAAAAAAGAAAACCCTGATATCAAAAAAGACATCCAGGGTTTAAATCTATAAAATAGTTATTCTTTATTAAATACTTAACCTAAATTCTTCGATAATTGGATTTGCTTTTGCAAAATCAGTTTCCTGTATAAAAATCTCAACAGCAGAACCCGAACTTCCAAAACCCGCTAATCTAGCCGATTGAATATTATCTTTCATCACTGTATCAACACCTGCAGCTTCAATCTTTTCTTTTAAAGCCATTGCTAATATTTCGCTTCCTGAAAACACTTTCATTAATCCCATCTTACTTTATTTTAAATTATTTTGTAGTCTCTTCTTCCTCGTCCTCTTCTTCGCCTTCTTCTATTTCGAATAAATAAGGCTCTACCATCATTTTGTCAGCAAGACTTTCTATTCGCTCTGTAAGTCGTTCGGCGAATATAATGCGTTGCGTTTTATTGATGCTATTTGACATGCGCATCAGTTTAGTTTCATGGCGCAATTTCAAAATAGGATCAGTGTCATCAATAATAAACATTTTCAATCTATTTACATTAAAACCAGCCGTCGTAAACATTTCGTTCAACTTAATTGGTGTTCCTATCAATACATCAACTCCACCAGAGATATAGTTTTTATCATATTCCATATCACCTCTATCGTGAACTCCATAAACGACCAAATCAGTATATCTTTCGAATTTCTCGAAGATAGCCTCCATTTCTAATACCTTGGCTTTATCTTCTACAATAATCAAAGCACGAGGTGATTGTTCTCCCTCACAAACCAGTTGCTGGATCACATTGATAACAATTGTAGTCGATTTACCGCTTCCTTTTGGCGCAATAATAATACAGTCTGCACCACTTTTTAAAGTAGAAAAAGTTTCTTTTTGTAAAGTGTTGGCTTCGGTTAAACCGTTATCAACTAATCCTTCACGTAACTTTTCGTTTATTTTCTTTAATTTCATTTCTTATTTATTTCACAAAGATTCTCAAAAGTGACTCTAAAAACCACAAAGAATTTTATTTATTTATCGAATATTATTCAATAGAATTATTATTTATTTACTAGCAAACAGCTTGACATCATTTTCAGAAATCTCGCTTCCGCCAAGGATAATCAAGCGCTCCACTACATTGCGCAATTCTCGAATATTTCCTGTCCAATCGTATGCCTGCAGTAACTTCACAGCATCTCCAGAAAATTTCTTCACAGCGTTTCCTTGTTCTGAAGCAATTTTGGAAGCAAAATGACAAATTAACATCGGAATATCTTCGCGTCTGTCGTTCAATGAAGGAACTTTGATCAAAATCACTGCCAGTCTATGGTATAAATCCTCACGGAAACGACCTTCGGCAATTTCGACTTTCAAGTCTTTATTGGTAGCTGCCATTACGCGAACGTCAACCTTAATATCTTTATCTGCTCCTACTCTTGTAATTACACTTTCTTGTAATGCACGTAATACTTTGGCTTGAGCCGAAAGACTCATATCACCAATTTCATCCAAGAAAATAGTTCCTTTGTCGGCAGCTTCAAATTTACCTGCGCGATCTTTCACTGCAGATGTAAACGCTCCTTTTACGTGTCCAAACAACTCACTCTCTATTAATTCAGATGGAATCGCTGCACAATTCACTTCGATTAAAGGAAAGTTAGCACGCTCACTTTTTTCATGTAATTGATGCGCTACTAATTCTTTACCTGTACCATTTGGTCCCGTTATCAAAACTCGAGCTTCAGTTTCGGCTACTTTATCTATCATGATCTTGATATGATTAATTGCTTCACTTTCGCCAATCATCTCGTAGTTTTTACTGACTTTTTTCTTTAAAATCTTATTCTCAACCACCAGCTGTTTTCTGTCCAATGCGTTTCTAACTGTATTCAACAATCGGTTTAAATCAGGTGGTTTTGATATATAATCAAACGCACCTAATCGCATTGTATTAATTGCCGTTTCCATATCGCCGTGACCCGAGATCATAACGATTGGAATTTCTGGTTTTATTTTTTTGACAGCTTCTAGCAATTCAACACCATCCATTTTCGGCATTTTTATATCGCACAAAACAAGATCGTAATCGTTATTTTTTATTTTTTCAAAACCTACGATACCATCTTCTGCATCTTCCACCTGATAGGTATCGCTCTCCTCAGAAAGTATTTTTGAAAGTACTCTTCTAATAGCTGCTTCGTCTTCTATAATTAATATTTTACTCATTTATCTTTTAATTATTAGCATTTGGTTTTTGAAGTTTCGAATAACCGAAGCTACGAGCAACCAAATAAACTTTAATATTTAAGCCATTTGTATAATTCTTTCCAGGTAGGTTTCTTTCCGTACATCAAGATTCCTACACGATATATTTTTGCTGCAAACCAAACTACTGAGAAGAATGTCGCAAATAACAAGGTTACGGAAATGGCAATTTGCCACAAAGGTACGCCAAACGGAATTCGCATCAACATAACTATAGGCGATGTGAGCGGAATCATCGAAAATACAACGGCCAAAGTACCGTGCGGATCATTCATTACACTAAAAAACCCTACATAAACACTCAGCATTAAAGGCATTATGATAGGCAGAAGAAATTGTTGCGAATCCGTTTGATTGTCTACAGCAGCACCGATCGCGGCATAAAAAGAACTGTATAGAAAGTACCCTCCAATGAAATATACTACAAAACCGATGAGCATGCTTGCGATTGGCAAGTTCCACAATTCTTTGATATACATTTGTACAGTCCCAGACAATTCATGTTGTGCATGTTCCATCAATTCAGGAGAAACTCTTGCTGTTGGCCCCACATTTACTCCAAAAAATATTGAAGCGGCAAACATTAGCGAAAGTCCTATTATAGCCCATATAAAAAACTGAAGAATTCCAGCCAATGAGGTTCCGATAATTTTACCAATCATTAATTGAAACGGCTTTACCGATGAAATAATAATTTCGATAATACGATTTGTCTTTTCTTCGATCACACTACGCATCACCATATTACCATAAATGATAATAAACATCATAATTAAGTAACCAAAACCACCACCGATGGCAATTTTTATTTCATTAAGTCCTTTTACACTTTCCTCTCCTGAGGCTTTCGCCAAGCTTATATTAACCTTTGACTGAGCATTTCTAATCGCCAAAGTATCTAAGTTTGCTTCGACTAGATTCGTTTTGGTAATTTTGTTAGCGACAATATCCTGCACCTTTTCGATAAAAGAAATACTAGGACTACTATTCGATATGAATTGTATTTTACTTTCAAAATCAGCAACATTATTCGATTTTGGAATTAACAATAAACCCTCATAACTTTCATTTGTGATACTATCCTTGAGGAATTTCGAATCAATTAATGATAAATCCAGGTATTTAAATTCACTTTTCGAATTGTTTTGCGCTATAAATTCTTGCACAAATAATCCTGATTCGTCGTGAATCGCAATTCGTTTAGTCTCCGCTTTCATCGAACTTAAATACCCTACAAATGCGGCGATAGCTACAAATAGCAGCGGACTTAAAAAGGTCATAACTATAAAAGATTTATTACGCACTTTGGCAACAAATTCTCTTTTTATGATTAATGAAATAATACTCATTTCAATTTGTGATTTATGCTTTTAGGTTTCAGTAATCTAAAAACATTGCATTAAAAATTATTTACTTTTCGCTTACCGTTTGAATAAAAATATCATTTACACTTGGGATTTTTTCCACAAAATGAGTCACTTGTCCTCTTTGCGTCAATACCTGTAACAATTCATTTGGCAGGGCATTCCCAAGTTGGATTTCGAGTTTTAACTCTTTTCCAAGCGATTTAAAATTTGCTGGAGATACCGTAAATTTTTGAGTGATATCATACATCAACTTTTCAACGTTATCGGATACAATTCCTACTTCGAAGCTATTGCTTTTAAATTGTCTTTTGACATCGTCTAACTTTCCTTCAATAAGTTTATTTGATTTGTGGATCAAAGCAATATGATCACACAATTCTTCTACACTTTCCATACGATGTGTAGAAAATATAATTGTAGCGCCATCCTCTCGGAGCGCCAGAATTTCGTCTTTGATTACATTAGCATTTACAGGGTCAAAACCAGAAAAAGGTTCGTCAAAAATCAGCAATTTAGGTTTATGCAAGACACAAACGACAAACTGGATTTTCTGAGCCATTCCTTTAGAAAGTTCTTGAATTTTTTTATTCCACCAACCTTGAATTCCTAATCTATCAAACCAATATTCCAATTGCTTTTTAGCTTCTGCTTTTGACAGGCCCTTCATTTGAGCGAGATACAAGCATTGCTCGCCCACTTTCATACTGGTGTATAAACCTCTTTCTTCAGGAAGATAACCGATGTATTGTACGTGTTTTGGCTGCAGTTTTTCACCATCAAGGATAATTTCACCACTATCAGGTAAGGTAATTTGGTTTATTATTCGGATTAAGGATGTTTTTCCGGCGCCATTTGGACCTAAAAGTCCATAAATACTGCCTTTGGGAACTGTTAATGAAACTTCGTTAAGCGCCACGTAATCACCATATTGCTTTACGACTTTATTGACTTCAAGTAGAGTACTCATGCTAAAATTTGAATTTGTGTAAAAGTAAATAATTAGTAACGAAATTGATATAATTGTTACATAAAAAAAACCCATCCTTATTTTCACAAGGATGGGAAACTTATTTTAATTTTTAACCTTTATAAAAATTAAGAAAACATATCTTTTACTTTCTCGAAAAATGATTTATCTGATTTTTCAGGATTTGGAATAAAATGCTCGTCATTGATATTATTTTCGAAAAATGACTTTTGCTCTTTATTCATCGTTTTCGGAGTCCATACATTTACATGCACTAATAAATCACCACTTGCGTAGCCATTTATATTTGGAATACCTTTTCCTTTAAGCCTAAGAATCTTACCAGATTGAATTCCTTCTTCTAATTTAATTCTAACTTTTCCGTTAATGGCTTCGATATCTTTAGAAACTCCAAGAATAGCTTCAGGAAAACTAATGTATAAATCGTAGTGCAAGTTCTCTCCTTCACGTTTCAAAAATTCATGCTCTAATTCTTCGATAGCGACAATTAAATCTCCAGGAATACTGTTTCCAGGCGCATCGTTTCCTTTGTTAGAAACTTTTAACTGCATCCCATCAACTACACCCGCAGGAATTTTAATTGAAACCGTTTCGTCTTCAACAATCATCCCTTGAGAATCTGCTTCTGACGGTTTTTTATCTAAAATCTGACCTGATCCATTACAAGTAGGACAGGTAGATGCTGATTGCATTCTTCCAAGTATGGTATTAGTAACGCGCATTACTTGCCCTTGCCCATTACAGGTAGAACATGTTTTATAAGACACACCTGGCGCTTGAACTTTACGTTTTACTTTTACTTTTTTCTCAACGCCATTAGCAATTTCTTCTAATGTCAGTTTCACCTTGATTCGTAAGTTACTTCCTTTAGTTCTGCGTTGACCTCCGCCACCGCTGCTAAATCCGCCACCGCCACCAAAGGCGCTACCGAAAATATCACCAAATTGACTGAAGATATCGTCCATGTTCATTCCTGCATGTCCGCCGCCTCCGCCAAAACCTCCAGAACCATCAAATGCACTATGACCCATTTGGTCGTATTTTGCTTTTTTATTCGGATCGCTTAAAATTTCATAAGCTTCAGCAGCTATTTTAAACTTTTCTTCTGCCGATTTGTCTCCAGGGTTTTTGTCAGGATGATACTCAATAGCTTTTTTTCTGTAAGCTTTCTTTATCGCTGCTGCATCAGCACCTTTTGAAATCCCTAATACTTCGTAAAAATCTTTTTTCATCTTTATTTTTTCTTATGAAAGTATAGAAGCATTTAAAAATGTCTATACATGTTCACATTACTGTCCTACCACCACTTTTGGAAATCTAATAATCTTATCTCCTAGTTTATATCCTTTTTCAAGAACATCAACAATTTTCCCTTTCATCTTATCAGAAGGTGCAGGTATTAATGTAATCGCTTCAGCAAAATCAGCATCAAATGCATCACCCGCTTTAACTTCGACTACCTCTAATCCTTTTGAAACTAGGGTGCTTTTTAATTTTTCATGAATAAGTTCCACTCCTTTTAAAAGCAACTTGTCCTCAGATTTACTTATTTCAACCATTGCTCTGTCGTAATCGTCTAAAACAGGCAGCATAGCTAAAAGCACTTCTTGATTTGCAGTTTTATACAATTCAATACGCTCTTTTGAAGTTCTTCTTTTATAATTTTCAAATTCTGCAAATAATCGTAAATATTTATCTTTCTCTTTCGCTAAGTCTTGTGCCAATTGCTCTTCAACACTTAACTCATCAGCAACAATTTGCTCTTCAGTCGTATTGTTATCTAATGTTACCTCGTCCATCTCTTTATCGATTTCTGTATTTTCAGTAGTCATATTACCCTTATTTTTAAAAATATTCTTAAACTTCATTTTTTATACTTTTCTTTGGATTGCAAAAGTACTGCCAATTCTACCTAAATGTCAAATTGTCATTCTTTTTTTTTAAAATACCAACTATTTCCAATGGAGAACATTATAGCCTATCTTTTTTACTTTAAAATAAATTTTAAGACTTTTTTAAGACTTTAGTGGTTTAATTTCTTTATGTTTGTTACTGGTTCTAATCTGAATTGCATTTTTAATTTGTTAAAAACAAATAGAAGACTGGTTCCTAAACAATTATTAATTCGTGATTACCTCATATCAAAAAAAGCTTTGTTTTTCAACAAAGCTTTTTTTATGCCTAAAAATAAATCTATAACAGTGCCTTTTTCAAACCTTCAAAGTCAAGTACAACTTGCTCGCCGCTAATTAAGTTCTTCAGCGAAAAAGAATTTGAGGCTATTTCCTGTTCTCCTACAATTACTGCATAAGGAATATTTCTCTTGTCAGCATGTTGAAACTGCTTTGCCATTTTTGCATTATCGGGATATAATTCTACTTTTATACCTTCAGCTCTTAATTTTTGAATCGCTTGTAAAGCATAAAATGCTTCGGCATCACCATAATTAATAAACAGCGCTTTAGAAGTTGCCGTTACGGTCTCTGGGAAAAGATTCAATTCTTCGACAACTAAATAAATACGATCTAATCCGAAAGATATTCCAACACCACTCATATTCTTTAATCCGAAAATTCCGGTCAAGTCATCATATCGACCACCACCACCGATGGAACCCATAGCCACTTCTTTTGGTGGAGCCACTTCAAATATTGCTCCTGTATAATAATTTAATCCACGCGCAAGGGTTACATCAAGATCTAATATCGCTGATGACAATCCTAGTTTAATTACGTTTTCACAAATGAAACGCAATTCTTCGACTCCTCTCATCCCTTCTTCTGAAGAAGCTAAAAGCAGCGCTAATTTTTCGATTTTTTCTGTAATAGAACCCGTAAAATTAAAAAGAGGCTGCACTTTCTCGATCGCTGCAGCTCCAATTCCTTTTTCGATCATTTCCTTTTTTACACCATCCTCACCTATCTTATCTAGTTTGTCAAGCGCAACGGTAAAGTCAATCAATTTGTCCGAAGCTCCAATAACTTCCGCTATTCCAGATAATATTTTTCTGTTGTTAATTTTGATAGTAGCTCTTTTCAAACCTAATTCCGTAAAAACAGTATCATAAAGTTGAACTAACTCTACTTCTTGCCATAATGATTTCGAACCAACCACATCAGCATCACATTGAAAAAATTCTCTAAAACGTCCTTTCTGAGGTCGGTCTGCACGCCAAACTGGTTGGATTTGGTATCTTTTAAACGGGAATTCGATATCATTTTGATGTTGTACCACATAACGAGCAAATGGAACCGTCAAGTCATAACGCAAGGCTTTTTCAGAAATACTAGATGTAAGCTTTGTACTGTCTTTATTTTCTAAATGTGCTGCATTGGCTTTCGCCAAATAATCTCCAGAGTTTAAAATTTTAAAAATCAGACGATCGCCTTCTTCTCCGTATTTTCCCATCAAGGTATCTGAATTTTCAAACGATGGTGTTTCTATCGGTTGAAAACCAAATTTCTCAAAATTACTTTTAATAATTTGGATGATATATTGACGCTTTGCCACCTCAGCAGGTGAAAAATCTCTTGTTCCTTTAGGGATGCTCGGTTTTGATGCCATTATTTTTTATTTAAGATTTATTATTTAGGATTCGGGATTCAATCGATTGGTCATAAAATCCCAATCTTTAAACTACCAACTCGTAAATTCAGCTTGCAAATATCTTATTTTTTTAAATAAATAATCCTCCTTCCAAAACAAACTTGTAACAAAAATTGTATTTTCGTGTCAAACAACTATGATGTTAAATTTATTCAAAGAAAATGTACGAATTGCTTTTGGCTCTATTAGAACCCAAATATTGCGTACCTCACTCACCGTATTAATTATCGCTATAGGAATTACAGCTTTAGTGGGTATTTTGACCGTAGTTTCTGCTCTGGAAAACACGATTTCTTCTGATTTTGCTTCTATGGGTGCAAATACTTTTAATGTCAAACAATATGAAAACACAGCGCAAAGACAAGGAGGAGAAGAACGTGAAATTATAAATCCTATTATCTCCTATCCCGAAGCAGTCGATTTTAAAGATAAATATGACTTCCCATTTACAGAAACTTCCCTTTCATTTACAGCAACTTCTACTGCAGAAGTAAAATATGAAGCCACCAAAACAGATCCCGAAATTGCTGTTGTGGGTGTTGACGAATACTTCATGACTAATTCTGGTTTAGAAACAAGCTTAGGGCGAAATTTCACCGGTTTTGACATAGAGAATAACAACTATGTATGTATCGTAGGCTCTGATTTTGGCAAAGGACTTCTTAAAGACGTTAACCCTATTGACAAAACAATCTCGATACGTGGCGCAAGATTCAAAGTCATTGGTATCCTGAAAGAGAAAGGTTCCACTTTTGGTAATAAGCAAGATTTAAGAGTTTTAATTCCCATACAAGTCGCAAGATCTCTATTTACCGCACCCAATATTAATTACACGATGAGCATCATGGTTTCCAATAGTGAATTATTAGACCAAGCCATCGATCACGCCGTAATTACAATGCGTAATGTTCGAAAGTTAAGTCCGGTAAGAGATAATAATTTTGGGGTAGTACGCAGCGACGATCTTATTAACAGAATCCTTGGTATCACAAAATACCTTGGCCTCGCTTCCTGGCTTATAGGAATTATTACCGTTTTAGGATCTTCTATTGCTTTGATGAACATTATGATTGTATCAGTTACCGAAAGAACAAGGGAAATAGGCGTCCGAAAAGCGTTAGGTGCCAAAAGATCTACCGTCGCCATTCAGTTTTTTATAGAAACCTTACTCATTGGTCAAATGGGCGGAATAGTGGGAATAATTCTAGGAATCTTAATAGGTTTTGGGATTGCAACAGCTTTAAGCTTTGCATTTGTCATTCCTTGGGGAGCAATTCTTGCTGCTTTTTTTACCAGTTTTATGGTGGCTATTGTGTCTGGATTATATCCAGCGATTAGAGCGGCGTATCTAGATCCGATTGAAGCTTTACGATACGAGTAAAGTTTAAGTTTTCTGATATGAAGTATCACTAAAAGGAAACTAATCGATTGCTTTTAGAAGACGGTAATTGTCATTCCGACAAAAGAGGAATCTTATCAAACTGCTCACGAAACGGAGATTCCTGCTTCGTCGGATGACAAGAGGAGTTTTTTTTTGAATCTGAAAACAGCTTCTGAAAATCTTAAATTGTCCCTCGAATCATTCGATCATTGCCGTAAATATCTTTTCGCAATTCAATGTTTTTGAAATTCATTTCAGTAAGCAATTCGACCATTTCTTTTCCTAAATATTGATTGATTTCGAAGAAAAGCCGACCATTTTCCGAAAGGTTTTTTTGTGCCAATTCAGTAATTTTTCTATAAAAAATTAAAGCATCGTCATCTTCCACAAAAAGTGCCAAATGCGGTTCATTGTCCAAAACATTTTTCTTGATTTCCTGTTTTTCTAAATTTCGAACATAAGGAGGATTAGAAACTATAATGTCAAACTGCTGATTTAAATCTTCGGTTTCCAGAATATTCTGCGAGAGGAAAGTAACATCAACTTCGTTGAGCGTTGCGTTTCTTTTGGCTGTAGCCAAAGCATTTTCGGAAACATCAATTGCGTACACCGTTGCATTCGGAATATTTTTTGCCAATGAAATCGCAATACATCCACTTCCTGTTCCAATGTCCAAAATTTTTAAACCTTTAAATCCTTCGGTCTTTGAATTTTCTTTAACAATCCATTCTACCAACTCTTCAGTTTCCGGTCTCGGAATCAATACCTTTTCATTTACTTCAAAGTCCAATCCATAAAAACTAGTTTTCCCCAGCAAATACTGAATTGGGATTTCTAACTTCAATTGTTCCAAGATCCAATTCCAAACTACGATTTCTTCATTCGAAAAAACCAACTCAGGATCCAGCGCCAGATCAATTCTTTTTAGCTGACGCTTTTCTTCCAGTATCAGGTAAAAAAAACTTTCGGCTTCGCCTTCTCCGTGAATTGGAGACAGAACTTGAATAAATTGACTTCTATATTCTTTGATTTTCATGGTGTATTTATTGCTTTATGAATTTAAAACTCATAATTCCTAACTTATAATTTCTTCAACATCCATACCGGACAAGAAACATGTCCCGTACTTCCCATAGGCGCATCTATATATTCAAAACCCGATTTTCTATACAGCTTTTGAGCATCATGCATAAATGGCATCGTTTCCAAATAACAATTTTCGAAACCAAAACCTTTGGCACTTTTAAGACATTCAGTCATTAGCTGACCACCTATTCCTTGACCTCGTGTTTCTGGTAAAAAATACATCTTCTGTAATTCACAAATCGTATCAGCTTCATTTTCCAAAGGAGCGATTCCCGCCGAACCTACAACTTTCCCATCTTTCTCGACAACATAATAAACGGATTGTGGCTTGTTGTATTCCTCATACATTAAATCTAAATAAGGATCTGCGTATGCCGTTCCTACTTTTGGGATATTCAACTCATCAAAAACAGCTCTTATTAACTGCGCAACAGCTGCATTGTCTCTTTTTTCGATCTTTCTAATAATCCAATTTTCCATGCTATGTAACTGCTTGTTTGTAAAAACACAAAAATAGAAATTGTTATTGTTATATTTAGATGTTTCAAAACTAATCCCAAACTTTTTAGGCTCCGCTCAAAAATAACTACTTTTGCATGGTGAAAACAGATGAAAAATACATACGAAGATGCATCCAATTAGCCCAAAACGGCTTAGGAACAACCTATCCCAATCCGATGGTCGGCAGTGTAATTGTTTATGAAGATACAATTATTGGGGAAGGCTGGCATAAAAAAGCAGGAGAACCGCACGCCGAAGTCAATGCGATAAATTCAGTAAAAGATAAATCCCTTTTACAAAAAGCTACGATTTACGTGAGCTTAGAACCCTGTAGTCATTTTGGAAAAACACCGCCCTGCTCTGATTTAATTGTAAAAAATAAAATCCCAAAAGTAGTTATTGGTACTGTTGATCCCAATGTAAAAGTGGCAGGAAATGGAATAAAAAAGTTAGTTGAAGCGGGAATAAATGTAACTGTAGGTATTCTTGAAAATGAATGCAATGAGCTGAACAAACGATTTTTTACTTTTCATCAAAAGAAAAGACCTTATATCATTTTGAAGTGGGCCGAAAGTCAAGACGGCTTCATTTCCCCGAAAGAAAAGTCAGAACAAAAACCAGTTTGGATCACAAATACTTACTCCAGGCAATTAGTTCATAAATGGAGAAGTGAAGAACAAGCAATTCTTGTGGGAACACAAACCGTTATTGACGATAATCCAAAATTAGATGTGAGAGATTGGACTGGAAAAAATCCTACTCGAATCGTTTTAGATCGAAACAATCGAATAGAAAAAAGCTGTAATATACTTGATAATCAGTCTAAAACACTGTTTTTTTCGAAAGAAAAAACGAATAACGACAAAGAAAACCTTATATTTGAAATCCTAGATTTTGAAAAAAATATCGCAAGCCAAGTGGCAGATGCCTTGTATAAACATCAAATTCAATCGGTGATTATTGAAGGCGGCCGACAAACAATACAAACTTTCATTGATGCTAATCTCTGGGATGAAGCACGAATTTTTAAAGGCAATATCCTTTTTAAAGAAGGAACAGCTGCTCCAATACTAAACGGGATTTATTTTAAAAAACAGTTAATCGGCCATGATGAGCTCATAATAACCAGAAACCATGATTAATGCAATTATTTTTGATTTTGGAGATGTCTTTATTAATTTAGACAAACAAGCTACTATCGACGGACTTAAAAAATTAGGTCTTACCGAATGGAATGCCGATTTGAACCAGTTAAACATACAATATGAAACGGGGCAAATATCAAGAGAGAACTTTGTTGGAGGTATACAAAAACACATTCCTAACGCTAGTTCTGAAGAAATCTTAAAAGCTTGGAATACGGTTTTGCTTGATTTCCCTTTGTATCGATTGGAGTTTCTACAGATGTTATCGAAAAAATACCGCTTGTTTTTGCTCAGTAACACAGATGCCATTCATATCGAAACATTCGAACAAAATAACGGCCCTTCCTTTTACGGTGATTTTTACAAATGTTTTGAAAAAGTATATTTTTCTTTCGAAATAGAGATGAGAAAACCAAATCCTGAAATTTACACCTATGTTTTAAACAATCATGATTTGCAAGCAAAACGCACGCTTTTCATAGATGATAAAAAAGAAAATACTGACGCTGCGCTATCATTAGGATTGCACGTTTGGAATTTACAAGTGGGCAAAGAAGATGTAGTAGACTTATTTACTAAAAATTTAATTTAGAAAATACTTTTGGAAATTAACGACACCTACAATACCATCGAATTTGAATCGGAAGAAATACTGCACAAAGAAAAGAATAGTAAGTTTTTTGGATATGCCTTTCCCATTCAATCAGAAGAGGAAGTAAGAACCATTATTGAAGGTTTAAGAAAAAAGCATCCCAATGCAGGTCATTTTTGTTATGCCTATCAAATTGGCCCTGAAACACTTTCCTACAGAGCAAACGATGATGGAGAACCAAGCAATAGCGCAGGAATGCCTATTTATGGTCAAATACAGTCATTTTCTCTTACAAATACACTTGTGGTAGTCGCTAGAATTTTTGGAGGCGTTAAACTAGGTGTTGGCGGATTGATTTCTGCTTATAAAACCACCGCACAACTCACGCTCGAAAGCAGTGTAATTATCGAAAAAACTATTGATATCAATTATCTTGTTTCCTTTGATTACAAAAACATGAATAAAGTGATGCGAGTAATTAAAGAAAAAAAGCTCGAGATTGTAAATCAAGAAATGGAGATGAACCAAGAAACTGGATTACCAATTGGAAAAATCGAATTTAAAACACGAAAAAAAAATGCCAAAATGATTTTCGACATTTTCAATTCAATATTTGAAATAGATATAAAAATTAAAGAATAATAAATTAAAAATTCTACTAGTTTTCTATTTTCAAAATCTTTTCTGTTACATACTCAGGAGGAACCGTTGGTCGAGCCGTTTTCATGTTCACAAATACTAAAATTGAGTTGGCAATTGTTAACAACTCTTCCTTCTCATTGTAAATTTCGTAATCAAACTCAATCTTAACAGAAGTCTGA
This sequence comes from Flavobacterium hiemivividum, assembly GCF_004349145.1. Classification (GTDB taxonomy): domain Bacteria; phylum Bacteroidota; class Bacteroidia; order Flavobacteriales; family Flavobacteriaceae; genus Flavobacterium; species Flavobacterium hiemivividum. Next base: position 94,382 of record NZ_SMFO01000001.1, read on the forward strand.
CTTTTAAATATAGTTTTTACTCTTAAAAGGTCATCGTAACGAGCTGGTTTTTTATAATTTATATTCAAGGAAACTACCGGAAGCATAATTCCATTTTCTTCCATCCATTTGTAAGAAACCCCAAGGTTTCTAAGCCATTCCACGCGTCCCATCTCAAAATACTGAGCATAATTTCCGTGATAAACTACCCCCATTTGATCCGTTTCTGAATACCTTACTCTTACGCTAAATTCATGTTCTTTCATACAATAATCTATTTACTTTTTTATACTATTTTACTTTCTCTTTACTACTTACAACAATAATTCTACATAATCAACCCCTTAATATTTTTTTTTACAGAAAATTGTTCACATATTTGTTACCCCGAAAAATAGTGTTTTTTTAAGCATTATTTAATAAGACAACGATTACTAAATAAAATAATTTACATAGAATTTATGAACAAAACTGCTCAATCAGTATGGGAAAACTGTTTGTCTTTTATAAAAGACAACATCCAAGACCAAGCGTTTAAAACTTGGTTTGAACCTATTAAGTCAGTTGAACTTACCGATAACGCATTATACATTCAAGTACCAAGTAAATTTTTCTACGAATGGTTAGAAGAACACTATGTAAAATTATTAAAGGTAGCCTTAACTAAAGAACTTGGCAAAAACGCAAAGTTACTTTATAAAATCAAGATGGAAAACACTCATGGCAATAAACAACCGTTTACGGAACAGTTGCCAAGTGCAAATAGGGCACCTATGAAACCCCAAAATATTGATGCTCCTTATAAAAATCTAGATCCTGAATTAAAGAATCCTTTTGTAATTCCTGGAATTAGAAATTTAAAAATTGAATCTCAACTGAATGCGAACTATAGTTTTGATAATTTCCTTGAAGGAGACTCAAACAGACTAGCTCGTTCAGCAGGTATGGCAGTTGCCAACAAGCCAGGTGGAACTTCATTTAACCCTTTATTAATATTTGGTGGTGTAGGATTAGGTAAAACACACCTTGCACATGCTATAGGTGTAGAAATTAAAGATAAATATCCTGAAAAAACAGTTTTATATATTTCAGCTGAAATTTTCACCCAACAATATATTGACTCGGTAAAGAAAAATAACCGAAATGATTTTATTCATTTCTATCAACTTATTGATGTTTTAATTATCGACGATGTACAATTCCTGTCTGGTAAATCAGGAACTCAGGATGTCTTTTTCCACATCTTCAATTATTTGCATCAAAATGGTAAACAGGTTATCCTTACTTCTGATAAGGCACCTGTTGACATGCAAGATATCGAGCAACGTTTATTGTCCCGATTTAAATGGGGACTATCAGCAGAATTGCATCAACCGGATTATGAAACAAGAATTTCTATCTTGAAAAACATCTTGTACCGAGATGGTGTTGAAATTCCAGAAGAAATTATTGAATATGTAGCTAGTAATATTAAATCGAATGTTAGGGAACTAGAAGGAGCTATAATCTCTTTAATCGCTCAATCTTCTTTCAATAAAAAAGAAGTAACGATCGAATTAGCAAAAAGCGTTGTTGAGAAATTTGTTAAAAATGTAAAACGCGAAATTTCTATCGATTATATTCAAAAAACTGTTTCCGATTACTTCCAATTGGATTTAGAAACTTTACAATCGAAAACTAGAAAAAGACATGTGGTTCAAGCAAGACAGCTAGCTATGTTCTTTGCTAAGAAATTTACAAAAGCTTCTTTGGCAAATATCGGGTCTCAAATTGGAGATCGTGATCACGCGACTGTATTACATGCTTGTAAAACCGTTGACAACCTGGTAGCTACTGACAAACAATTCAAGAAATTTGTTGAAGATATTCATAAAAAATTAACGCTATAAACGCAACATGTCCGTAAAAATTTTAATGGTTTGTTTGGGCAATATTTGTCGGTCACCTTTGGCCGAGGGTATTTTAGCTTCAAAACTACCCGCAAATAAATTTACTGTTGACTCAGCAGGCACAGGTTCTTGGCATATTGGCCACGCTCCTGACGCCCGTTCAATAGCTACGGCAAAAAATAACAACCTAGATATTTCCAACCAAAAAGGCCGACAAATCGAAGAAGCTGATTTTGATAAATATGATTATATCTATGTTATGGACACATCTAACTATAGTGATGTACTCGAACTTACCGACAATCCAGAACATCACGCCAAAGTACAAATTATCTTAAACGAGTTGTATCCCAACGAAAACGTAGATGTTCCAGATCCTTATTTTGGAATGGCAAACGGATTTGAAATCGTGTACGGCATGCTTGATGAAGTATGCGATATCATAGCTAATAAATTAATAGCTAAGCACTCGTAAATTAGCAATCCTTATATTTTTTTTGTCGAAAAAAAACTCACTCTCTATTTAATCCTGTATTTTTGTCGAATAATGCAGATTGAAAAACATAAACAACTCTATAATGAAATCAGCTACTCTTTTAGGAAAACTATATTTAATTCCTACAACCATGGGAGAATGTGACCCGATGGATGTTTTACCACAAACCGTAAAAAGAACAATAGATTTCATTGACTATTATATCGTTGAGAACGAAAAAACAGCACGTAAATCAATTAAGGAAGTTCATCCTGATAAAAAACAATCGGAGTTAATTCTTTTTGTTTTGAATAAACGTACCGAGGTAAAAGAACATCAAGATTTCATTCAACCTTTATTAGAAGGTAAAAATGTTGGTCTAATGAGTGAAGCCGGATGTCCCGGTGTAGCAGATCCCGGTGCTGTGATTGTTAAACTGGCGCACGAAAAAGGCATACAAGTAGTACCATTAGTAGGACCTTCTTCGATTCTTTTGGCTATGATGGCTTCAGGAATGAATGGGCAAAGTTTTACATTTCACGGTTATTTACCTATAGACAAAGACGAAAAAAGAGCTAGTTTTAAAACTCTAGAAAGAACGTCTTTCGAAAAAAACCAATCTCAAATTTTTATTGAAACTCCCTACCGAAATAATAACTTACTAGAAGATTTATTACAGACGTTGCATCCCGAAACCCATTTATGCATCGCCACAGATATTACGTTGCCAACAGAATACATCAAAACAAAGAGAATAGCGGCTTGGAAGAAAGAGACAATCGACTTGCATAAACGCCCAACGATTTTCATTATACATAAAATGTAAATTTTAGATTACAAAAAATCTCTTTTTTTTATATATTAGCATTTCTAAATCTTCAAACTATTTAAAAATGAAAGTAACCGGTAGAGATGTTCGCGTATTTGCTTTAGGAATCCTAGCTTATCTGATTTTTGAATCCATCTCCAATTGGGAAGAATCAAAAATAGCCTTTCTGTCGGGCTATTATGGAGTTAATTAAGAGTTCCCGAATTAGTGCAGACGCTTTTCTATTTTTAGCACAAACAGCTTAAAAGATCACTTTACAATAAAAAATACCCATCTAATCACTGATTATCAGTATTTTATACTTAATTTTATTTACCCTTAATCTTTAACTTAATCCGTTTTGTTAAATTTTAATTCAATAAAATTATGAAAAACAGTATTTTTAAGGGAGGATTAATGGTGGTTATCATGTTTGTGATGCTTGCCTGTAATCAAAAAAAGGAAGTTCCCGCAGTAATGGTTGACAAAGAAGCAATCAAAACTGAGATTCAAGCAATGGAAAATGCCTTCGCCGACGCCTACAATAATAGAAGCACCGACGGAATAAATTACTATGCCGAGGATGCCATTAGTTATTCCAACGGTAAAATGCCTTTAGAAGGAAAAAAATTGATTCATGAACACATGAATAGCGAACTACTTACTTTCCCACAAGACGCAAAAATCTCTTTCGAAACTAAAGAAATCCACCCTTCAAATGATGGGAATATGGTAGTTGAAATTGGTGGATACAAAGTCACAGACGCCTCTAATAAAAAAATTAATAGCGGAAATTTTATTAGCCTCTTTGAAAAAAAGGACGGGAAATATGTTTGTATCAGAGACATGGGAAACTCAGATATGCCGCTCACCAAAAAATAAAAATGAATAAAGAAAGACACTACGCACGAAGTGTCTTTCTTTATTTTAGCTATCACTTCCAAATAGCAACGAAACTATCTATTAACTCAAACCATTTGCTTACTTTTAGATTGCTAAAAAACAAAGTATGTCTAAACTTCCAAACATTGGTACGAGTATTTTCACAATAATGTCAAAAATGGCTGCAGAGCATGATGCCATTAATCTTTCGCAGGGATTTCCAAATTTTCCAGTTGACACCGTATTAACAGATATTGTTGCGCGACTTGCCAAAGAAAATGTCCACCAATACCTTCCTATGGCTGGCTACCCTCCTCTACTATCAAACATTGCGCTTCTAGTCAAAAAATCCTACTACCGAATTATTCTACCAGAAAACGAAATACTAGTAACTGCGGGAGCAACACAAGGAATTTTTACGACGATTCAAGCCTTAGTACAAGCTAATGACGAGGTTGTAATTCTAGATCCAAGTTATGATTGTTATGAAGTTCCTATCCTGTTATGCAATGCAAAACCAGTTCGCGTTTCATTAAACGATGATTACACTCCGAATTGGAATACCATTGAAAACGCCTGTTCTGCCAAAACTAGAATGATAATTATCAACAACCCACATAATCCAACAGGAAAGATACTAACCCAATCTGATTTTGAAGCTTTGGAATCGATACTTGATAAATACCCAGACATTATTGTTCTCTCAGATGAAGTTTATGAATACATCACTTTTGAAGAAAAGCACATTTCGGCACATACGCGTAGTAAGCTATTCAACCGTTGCGTGATGGTTTCCTCATTCGGAAAATCATTTCATGTTACTGGTTGGAAAATTGGCTATCTCGTAGCGCCTGAACATTTGATGAAAGAAATCAAAAAAGTGCATCAATTCATGGTTTTTAGCGTCAACAGCTTATGCCAGGTCGCCATCAGCGAATATTTAGACGTAGTTTCAGTTGACGGAATAGCAAAACTATATCAGGAAAAACGAGACTATTTCAGAGAATTACTCGCCACAAGTCGGTTTAAACTCCTGCCTTGTGAAGGAACTTATTTTCAAGTGGCTTCTTACGAAGCAATTTCTTCTGAAAACGATATCGATTTTTGCAAAAAATTAATCACTGAGTATGGTGTGGCAGCAATCCCTATTTCGACTTTCTACGAAAACGGAAAAGACCTCCATCTAATTCGTTTCTGTTTTGCAAAAGACAATGCGACACTGGAGAAAGCAGCACAGAGATTATGCAAAATCTAATTCTACTAATTTCAAATTTTATTATGCGTGCATACTATTTAATTCTCTATATTTACAATACCAAAAAAATATAAACTGATATGAGTTATACCGATAAAATGTTACGCGATGACGCGTTAAAAGGAAAAGTAATTGTTGTTACGGGTGGTGGTAGCGGTTTAGGAAAAGCGATGACCAAGTATTTTCTGGAACTGGGTGCAAAAGTTGCCATTACCTCAAGAGACTTAGAAAAACTAAAAAACACTGCTTCAGAACTGGAAGCAGCAACCGGCGGTACTTGTTTGCCACTACAATGTGACGTTCGCCATTATGAGGAAGTAGAAAACATGTTGGAAGGTGTTTTGAAAGCTTTTGGAAAAGTTGATATTTTACTGAATAACGCTGCAGGAAATTTCATTTCACCAACCGAAAGATTGTCAGCTAATGCATTTGATACCGTTATTGATATTGTTTTAAAAGGAACAAAAAACTGTACCCTCGCTTTTGGTAAACATTGGATTGACAGCAAACAAAAATCTTCAACCGTACTAAACATAGTGACTACTTATGCTTGGACTGGTTCAGCTTATGTGGTACCAAGTGCAACTGCCAAAGCGGGAGTTCTAGCAATGACTCGCAGTCTCGCGGTAGAATGGGCAAAATACGGTATCCGTACTAACGCCATTGCACCAGGTCCCTTCCCTACCAAGGGAGCTTGGGATAGATTGTTGCCTGGAAATCTTGCCGAAAAATTTGATATGGCTAAAAAAGTGCCATTGCAACGTGTGGGAGATCATCAAGAATTAGCCAATTTGGCTGCCTATATGGTTTCAGATTTTTCTGCATATATCAATGGTGAAGTGGTAGTTATCGATGGTGGAGAATGGTTAAAAGGTGCCGGACAATTTAATTTATTAGAAGAAATTCCCGAGGAACTATGGGACCAACTAGAAATGATGATAAAAGCGAAAAAGAATAAATAAGTTAAGATCTGAATTCATTCTTAGAATAGAGAACTCTTTGTACGGGTTCTCTATTTCTGTTTTAGACCTACTACAAGTTTAATACTACCTGTTTCTTCTTATTAGTGTTCTTAGCGCGGTTACTAGTGAAAATTTTGCCAGTATGAAAGCTGTATTTTTCCTGATCAAAAAAACAACTTCTACACATAAAGAAGAAACAAATACCCGCTACAACTCGATAATTTTAAGCCTAATATTTTCTATAAAAACAAAAAACACTGCCAATTAAATCCCTATTTTTGCCCTATCAATTTTTAACAAAACCATTTTATGCTAATTATAGGAATTGCAGGCGGAACGGGAAGTGGAAAAACTACCGTAGTTCATCAGATTATGAATGAGTTACCGGAAGCTGAAGTAGGTATTATTTCGCAGGATTCTTATTATAAAGAAAATAAAAACTTATCTTTTGACGAGCGGGCTTTAATTAATTTTGATCATCCGCGCGCTATTGATTTCGAATTACTAGTTGCCCATTTAAAAGAGCTTAAAGACGAGAAAACAGTGCAACAACCCGTCTATTCTTTTGTAACACATAACAGAACAGAAGATACTATTACGACACATCCCCGAAAAGTGATGATTGTAGAAGGAATTTTAATACTGGCAAATCCGGAGTTACGTGATATGTTTGACATCAAAGTTTATGTCCATGCCGATTCTGACGAAAGGCTAATACGCCGTATGAAACGTGACATTGCAGAGCGCGGACGCGATATGGACGAAGTTCTAAGCCGATATCAAAATACGCTCAAACCAATGCATCAGCAGTTCATTGAGCCTACTAAAGCATTTGCAGACATTATTATACCCAATGATAAATACAATACGGTTGCTATAGACGTAGTTCGTGCCGTAATAAATCAAAGAATTCTATAATTTTATTGTAATTTTATCACATTACGATAAATAAGAAATACTCCAACCTTTTGTTTGAGACCGTTTTCTATTTCAATCGGTGTCAATACCAGTAAAGATTCACTGTGCTCAAGGCTAAATAAATAAAACATGACAAATCCACATAAAAACAAACCTTGGTTTAAATTCTTAAGCAATAAATATGTTTGGGTATTGTTATTTTTTTCAACTTGGATGATTTTCTTGGACAATTATTCCTACTTTGACCATCGTTTCTTAGACAACCAAGTCAGTGAACTAGAGGACAACAAAGAATATTACCAGCTAGAAATCAAAAAAGACGAAGAGCAAATCAAGCAATTGAAGAATCCAGAACAAATAGAAAAATATGCTCGAGAAAAGTACTACATGAAAAAGGAAAATGAGGATATATACCTCATAGAATTTGAAAGTGATAGCATAGTAAAAAAATAATAAATCTTGAATTATTAAAAATTAAACTTAAAATGGCTACTAATTTATTCGAAGATTTCGATGCTGTTTCTTCCAAACAATGGAAACAAAAAATCCAGTTTGAACTGAAAGGAGCAGATTACAATGAAACCTTGATCTGGAATTCGCCGGAAGACATTAAGGTGAAACCCTTTTATCATAAAGACGAATTTGCGAAAGCTGCTACGGTAAAAACTAAAGCATCTGAATTTAAAATTTGTCAAAACATTTTTGTTTTCGACATTGAAAAATCAGTTGAAAGAGCATTAGACACCTTAAAAAGAGGCGCAGAGAGTCTTCGTTTTACGATAGAAAATGACACGATAGACGTAGCAAAACTTTTAGAAAAACTACCTTTAGAGAACCTTACTGTTTACTTCAATTTTAAATTTTTCTCAATCGATTTCGTTAAAACACTGGATGCTATCATTCAGCAAAAAAAGGCTACCGCTTATTATAATATAGATCCAATAGGGCAATTAGCACGTGACGGGAATTGGTTTACTACTAAAGATAAAAACAATTTCGATTCGCTAAACTTACTTTCAACTGCGATTCCAAATAGCTCTATTATTAGTATTAATGCCGCTTTATACCAAAATGCAGGAGCTAATATGGTGCAACAACTTGCCTATAGCTTAGCGCATGTTAATGAATATTTCAACAGAATTCCAGTTATAACGCAGCGCATTGTTTTTGAAATTAGTGTAGGTACGAATTATTTCTTTGAAATTGCAAAACTCAGAGCGTTGCGATTACTTTTTAATTTAGTTGCTAAGGAATACAACCATAACTTAGAATGTCATCTTTTAGTTTCTCCTACAAAACGGAATAAAACCTTGTATGATTACAACGTAAACATGCTGCGAACTACGACTGAATGTATGTCGGCAATTATAGGAGGAGCAGATGCAATTGCCAATCTACCTTACGATGCACTATATCATAAAGACAATGAATTTGGGGATCGAATCGCTAGAAACCAATTATTAGTTCTGAAAAACGAAAGCTACTTTGACAAAGTGAACAACCCTGCTGATGGGAGTTATTATATCGAAACATTGACTACTCAATTAGCCGAAAAAGCGTTGGTACTATTCAAAGATATCGAAGCTAACGGTGGTTTTCTAAAACAATTGAATGAAGGTATCATCAAGAGAAAAATTCAAGAAAGTGCTGATAAAGAACAGGAACTTTTTGACTCAGGAAAAGAAGTATTACTAGGAACGAATAAGTATCCGAATAAAGATGACAAAATGAAACATGATTTAGAATTGTTTCCTTTTGTAAAAGTGAAGCCAAGGAAAACCCTGATTACTCCAATTATTGAGAAACGATTGGCAGAGAAAGTAGAACAAGAACGCCTGGATTTAGAAAAATAGTGTAGTACTGAAATCAGTCAATAATACTTATAAATTAGTGTCAAAATGATAAGAAATGACCTCCAACATATTCAAATAGACAGTCAAAAGTCAAAAGAAGAACCGGCACTGCACGAACAAGATGCAGCAACTACCGACTTTTTTACGGCTGAAGGCATTGAACTCAAGTCCACCTATTCGAAAAAAGATCTTGAAAACCTTAAATATCTTGATTTTGGCGCAGGCTTCGCGCCAAACTTAAGAGGACCATACACTACAATGTATGTTCGTCGCCCTTGGACTATTCGTCAATATGCAGGATTTTCAACTGCAGAAGAAAGCAATGCTTTTTACCGACGAAATCTTGCTGCAGGACAAAAAGGATTATCAATCGCTTTTGATTTGCCTACACACCGTGGTTATGATTCAGATCATGCACGCGTTGTGGGTGATGTAGGAAAAGCAGGAGTTGCCATCGACTCTGTAGAAGATATGAAAGTATTATTCGATCAGATTCCATTAAACGAAATGTCAGTTTCAATGACCATGAACGGTGCCGTTTTACCCATCATGGCTTTCTATATTGTAGCTGCCGAAGAACAAGGAGTAAAACCAGAACAACTTTCGGGAACCATACAAAATGATATTTTAAAGGAGTTTATGGTGCGCAATACGTACATCTATCCTCCTACTCCTTCGATGAAAATTATTGCAGATATTTTCGAATACACCAGCAATAAAATGCCGAAATTCAATTCCATATCTATTTCTGGCTACCACATGCAGGAAGCTGGTGCAACTGCTGATATTGAATTAGCTTACACGCTTGCAGACGGACTGGAATACATTAGAACAGGATTGTCTACTGGAATGAAAATCGACGAGTTTGCTCCGCGTCTTTCTTTTTTCTGGGCTATAGGAATGAACCATTTTATGGAAATTGCCAAGATGCGTGCTGGAAGAATGATTTGGGCTAAACTAGTAAAACAATTCAATCCAATTGATGATAAATCATTGGCTTTAAGAACTCATTGCCAAACAAGCGGATGGAGTTTAACAGAACAAGATCCGTTTAATAACGTAGCTCGTACTTGCATTGAAGCATCGGCGGCAGCTTTTGGAGGAACACAATCTTTGCACACTAATGCATTAGATGAAGCTATTGCTTTACCTACCGATTTCTCGGCTCGAATTGCTAGAAACACCCAGATATTTCTACAGGAAGAAACTAAAATTACTAAAACAGTCGATCCTTGGGCAGGAAGTTATTATGTCGAAAGTTTGACTAACGAGATTGCTGAAAGCGCTTGGAAACTTATCGAAGAAGTAGAAGAACTTGGTGGGATGACCAAAGCCATCGAGGCCGGAATTCCGAAACTTAGAATTGAAGAAGCAGCTGCAAGAAAACAAGCCCGAATTGATAGCGGACAGGATATTATTGTTGGTGTAAACAAATATAGACTCGACAAAGAAGATCCTTTGGTTATTTTGGATGTAGACAACCAGATGGTTCGAAAGCAACAATTAGAACAACTGGATCGAATTAAAGAAAGCAGAGACAGCAATAAAGTACAGCAATCATTGCAGAAATTAATTCACTGCGCGAAAACCGGAGAAGGAAACTTACTGGAATTAGCCGTGGATGCTGCAAGAAATCGAATTACTTTAGGCGAAATCAGCGATGCCTTAGAAACAGTATTCGGAAGATATAAAGCACAAATTAAATCTTTTAGCGGCGTGTATAGTAAAGAAATTAAAGACGACAAAAGCTTCGAGAAAGCCAAACAACTAGCCGATACCTTTGCCAAGCAAGAAGGTCGTCGTCCTAGAATCATGATAGCAAAAATGGGGCAAGACGGTCACGATAGAGGAGCAAAAGTAGTTGCTACCGGTTATGCCGATGTTGGTTTTGATGTAGATATTGGCCCATTATTTCAAACTCCAGCCGAAGCTGCAAAACAGGCCGTAGAAAATGATGTTCACATTCTGGGCGTTTCATCTTTGGCTGCTGGACATAAAACACTAGTCCCTCAAGTTATTGAAGAATTAAAAAAATATAATCGTGAAGATATTATGGTGGTTGTAGGTGGAGTAATTCCCTCGCAAGATTATCAATTCTTATTTGACGCTGGAGCAGCTGCCGTTTTTGGGCCTGGAACAAAAATTAGCGATGCCGCAATAAAAATATTAGAAATACTTATAGGAGAATAATAACACTTTTTTTCCTTAGACTAAACAGAAAAACACCAATCAAAAGTTGGTGTTTTTCTATTTATATTCCGTAGTCAACAATATTTTTTTAAATATAAATACAGAAACACATTTAAAAAACACTCCATTTCCTACAATAATTAAGCTTCGCAGGAATACAACTTGGAGCGAATGTTAAATTTTAATTGTATAATAATTCACTAATAAACAAATTCACACGATTCTATAACTATAGCTTCTTTATTCTAATTAAAACGACTATTTCGAATGACACAAAGATAAATTAGACTTGAAAACCTGTTAATTAACACAACTTAAATACCACACTTACTGATACTTAAGTCATTATTTTATAAATTTACACTAATTACAATTTCATTAAACAAGCTCCAAAACGCAACATTAATTTAAAAAGAAGAATTTAGAATAAATTGACAAAGGGAAAAAATAGTAACCCTTTAAATTTGCGCTAAATTAAGTCGTTACTAAACTAAATTAAATTCAATTGTTATGAAAGCGTTTAAGTATGTATTATTATTAGGATTATTAATAGGACCTGCGAATTTATCTTACTCACAAGAAAAAAAACTTGGTAGAATAGATATGGTAAATTTACCAGCTGTTGTCATTAAAAGTGCCGGAGATGACTTTTCGGTTTATTTACCAGACAGAAATCCAGACCCAAAAGTCAGAACTCTAGAGGATAGCTTCATAGCCTACGATCTTGGTAAAAACTTTGAAGGATATGAAACGTACCTAGTTTATATGGAAGTAAAAGGAGGAACATTATCAGCTACTTACAATGAAAAAGGACAACTAATTAGTGTGGTCGAAAACTATAAGGATGTAGTATTACCAAGTAAATTAATTTATGAAATTTATAAAAAATACCCCGGATGGGAAATTGTAAATGATAAGTACTTATATTCTCAAGAAAAAGGAGACATCGTAAAAAAACAGTATAATATAAAAATAAAAAAAGGAAAGGAAAGCCAGAAATTGAAGGTTCATCCTGATGGTCAACTTATTGCAGAAAACTAAAGTTTTAAAGCCCAATAATTGTTAACTGTCCAAACAACATTGGGCAGTTTTTTTTTAACATAGAATCAATTTGCTTTAAATTGATACAAAGACTACATAGAAAAACTCATACTTTCCAACCTAAGATATTTATAAACAAGCCCCTCTTTTATTTTATGAAGATGATTTATCTTAATAAAAAAAACAGCCTACAATGAAAATATATTAACTACTATCGAGGAAAGCATTAACAATGATTTATTGCTTAAAGCACTACCTTTAATATGAATAATATTTACATTAAAGGATTGATTACATTTTTAATATTATTTTAATAAAATTACAGTAATTAACATAATGAAGCTAAAGCATAATAGACCCTAAAATCTCCTTTATTTAACCGAAAGTAAATATTAATTTAAACTAATTAACATGAAAACATTTGTTGTTACTTTATTATTTTTGAGTTTAACTTTTTCATCTTATGCTCAAGAAAAAGTACAAAAAGTTACGAAAGAAGGAGCGATGAAAATAATAGATCTGCCTGCAGTAGTAATAAAGAGCGCAGGAGATGACTTTTCCGTTTATCTACCAGATATGAATTCTGATCCCAAAGTTAGAACCTTACAAGACCGTTTTATTGCTTATGATTTAGGAAAAAACTTTGAAGGTTATGAAACCTATTTGGTATATATGGAAATCAACGACGGTTCATTATCCGCGACATATGATGAAACTGGAAAATTAATTCGTGTTGTCGAAGAATATAAAGATGTAAAATTACCAGCTCCTGTAATTTACACTGTCTATAAAACATACCCTGGATGGGAAATTGTCAAGGACAAATATTTGTATTCTCAAAAAGAAGGAGACGTTCTTAAAAAAGAATATAATTTAAAAATTAAGAATGGTAAGGAATCCCGTAAATTAACGGTTCATGCCGATGGAAACATTCTCGCGGAAAAATAGAGCCTTAAAAAAATCATAGCTGCACTACAATTTGGGCAGCTATTTTTCTTATTAACCAATTAATTTAAAACAAAACATTATGAAAACATTTGTTATAACTTTGTTATTCTTAGGTTTGACATTTTCATCCTATTCCCAAGAAAAAAAGACTAAACAAGATAACGAGCAAGGACTAATGAAAGTGGAAGAGCTACCTGCTGTAGTTATCAAAAGAGTTGGTACCGATTTTTCAATCTATATCCCCGACAATAATCCTGACAAAGACATCAGAAATGTAGAACAACAGTTTATTGCATATGATATAGGGAAAGACTACGAAGGTTATGAAAATTACCTAGTACTTATGAAAACTACAAACGGATCCTTGTCTGCAACCTATAATGAAAAAGGAAAATTAATAAGAGTTGTAGAGAATTATGAAAATATACTACTACCCAATGAGGTTATCTATTCCATCTACAAAAAATATCCTGGCTACACGATTGTTAATGACAAATTTTTATATACCCAAGAAGACGGAGATATCATGAAAAAGCAATACAATGTTAAAATTAATAACGGTAAGAAAACAATGAGGTTAACTGTTCGTCCTAACGGAGAGATTCTAAAAGCCAGATAAGATCACTCACACAAAAAAGCGACAGCCAAAAATTACTTGACTGTCGCTTTTTATTTTTTATTGAATTTAATTTAGTTAACGCTGGCAACTGCATTTACATTTGCAACAATCAATGAAGTATCATACCCTCCAAAAGCTTCCATATAACTTCTTATAGAAGTACCGTATGCATCTTTAATATACTTTTTCCCATTGTGTTTGAAATATCTTTTTACAGAGCCCGCACCGCCAAGATGCGCTGCTGCTAAAATTCCAGACTCTGTTACCAGAATCCCACTGACCATCTTACCATCATATTTCTCGATGATATCACGTAATATCCATTTGTTCTTTGATAAAAGGGCCACAAAAGCTCTCTCTTGCATCTTAGGACTTCTAAGAAATAAAGCCGCATCGTGTATTCCTACAGATTTTAAGGTTTCATTACCAAATTGGTATTTACCCATATACCCAAGAGAATTGATTTTTTTGTATTTGTTTTCAGACTCTCTATATCCGATTGCTTCTTTGAAACCAATAAATAAATTACCAGTAAAAGGAATATTCATACTGGTGTAATCTTCCTGCTCAATTGACGGAAATAAGTATCTAATTCCATCTGTGTTTTTTATTAGAAACCACTGATTAGCTTCAATTTTAAGAGGTTTAAAACCCGAACTTAAAAACGCTATAATAATAGTCAAACCTGTATAAAAATACCACTTCTTTACCATAAATTGTTTTTCTTCAAAACGCTGTCCCGTTAAGAAATTTCTGCGTGCAAAGATACAATAAAATTCATAAAGCTGAAAATCAAGCTGTTAAAGTTACCTAAAAATACGATACACGACCTCTAAACCCCTCGCGATGTGAGTATTCAAGCGTTGGCGCTGGGACTTTTAAAGTGTTTAAAACAGAGAAAATTGTCTTCAAAAAATGAGATTTTGTGTCAATTTTCGTCAGGTCAACGTCCAAACTTAAATAAAATTGTCTCGATATTTCCGATTTTGGCGTCAAAAATAACTCCTTATTTTTCTCATTTCCGGTGATCATTCCGTCAGCTCCATAACCAAAGGCCAAATTTAACCATTTGGGTATTTTTGAGCCTTTAGCAAAGGAATATAAATTGACCGAAAGCCAATATGTTTGTCCGTTATAATCCTTTAGAATTTGTTCCGCAAACGAGCTGCCCAAAACATTGGGTCTATACTGGGCATACTGTGTAGTATGAAAAGAAAATTTAGGTGTAATGCGTTGCTCCTTCCACAATAGCTCCTGTGACACGTATAAAGCTGTCCCAGAGGTGTTCGCAATTATATCTCCTGATGACGCACCCCATTCTGAAGAAAATCCATCTAAGACCTCAACAGCAGTCAAAAATGCAAAGCCCATGCCTGCACCATAGAGCAACGGGTCTTTTTGGGTAGCCCCGCTCCATTGCAGCATTTCGGCTCCAAGTCTGCCTAGATGATAAGACGAATAAAAATGCCCTACCTTGTCTACTTGCAGCCATTCATCGTTATCATTGATAAAATGAAAATCAGATTTTGGATAATCAACATACCAAAGTTGGTTTAAGCCAACTAATGCAGCGGAGGCAACTATTGACTCTGTCAGGATTACCGTATTTTTTTTTTTGGTATTTAAGGAGTCGGAAGGAGTTAAAAAACGATCTAGTCCATTTTGCCCATAGCTAAGATGCAACCAAGGCAGTACAAAAAGAAAAAAAAAATAATTGCGTTTACAATTCAAAACTATCTTTTTACACCTTGGGCGTTAATCCAATCTGAATATTTTTTAGCATTAACATTGTGTTCTTTCAACGTAGCTGCAAATTCATGATATCCAAAACGATCTACACTGGCACAAAAATAAATAAAATCATTCTTTTCTGGATTAATCACCGCTTCTAAAGCCGTTATATCAGGCATCGCTATCGGACCTGGAGGCAGCCCAATATTCATGTAAGTATTATAAGGAGACGCCATCGTTAAATCGTTGTAAAAAACTCTTTTAATCACTTGATCAAAATCATTTGCTTTCAATTTTAGAGCAAAAATCACGGTTGGATCTGCCTGAAGAGGCATTCCCACTCTAAGTCTATTCAAATAAACTCCTGCTATTCTTGGTCTTTCATCCTTCTTCACAGATTCTTTATGAACAATAGAGGCTAGAATCGTCGCATCAACCGGAGTTAATCCTTGCTGCTCTGCTTTTGCAACACGCTCTTTATTCCAGAAATTACGGTATTCCTTGATCATTTTATCGCGAAATTTGTCGGCTGAGGTATTCCAATAAAATTCGTAGGTATTAGGAATAAACATCACCAAAACATTTTCTTCAGTAAATCCATTTTCTTTCATGAAAATCGAATCTTTAAATGAAGTAAGTAAAGACACGCTATCAGCTTCAATTTGAGATCCAACTCGCCCTGCAAAATTTTCAAGTCGTTCCTGATTGTTGAAAGCTAATTTTACGGGAACATTAGATCGCATGGCTTTTACCAATTCATAACTATTCATTCCTTTTGTCAATAAAAAACGTCCTGCTTTCACATTTTCGGGATAACTCATTTTATTTGCAACCATTTCGAAACGATCTAAATTAGTAACAAAAGGTGCTATTATCTTCTTGACATCTTCATAATTAGAGTCTGTAGGAATATGGACAAACATTTCCTTTTCAGCAAATTTCGTGTTTTCCGAAAAAATTTGTCGTATTAAGATAAACCCATAAATAATCAATCCAGTTATGACAACTATGGATAAAATTGATATTATTTTTTTTACATTCAAAGCTATAATTTTAAAATTGTTGATTAATTAATTGGTAAAACGCCTCGTCTTTATACCGTCCCTTCACTAGGTTCCAATCTTTTTTTACACCGATACATTTGAAGCCAAATTTAGTAAAAAGCGCTTTACTAGCTTCATTTTCGGTGCCAATATTTGCATAGAGTTGATGTAAATTAAGATTTTGAAACGCGTATTGAATTAATAGCTCCAAAGCTTCAGAACCAATATTTTGTTTTCGCATATCATTATTTTGAATCACAATACCTACTCCAGCTCTGTTATTTTTGGGATCAAAGTCAAATAAATCAATTAATCCCAAAGCAGGAAAGTCCTGATCTTGACAAATTGCTAATCGCAATTGCTTGGCTTCATAAATATCCTGATGCGCATTCTCGAGATATTGCTTGACTAAAAACCGACTGTATGGAGTGTTAGTATTGCTTACTTCCCACATACTTTGTTCGTTTTCTAAGGCATAAATGAAATCTAAATCATTTGGTTCAAGCGCCCTGATGTAAATATTATCTCCTTTTAGGGTTATCATAGTTGAAGTTTGAAGTCAAATTTAGATTAAATCTCGATTGTTCCTTGAAATACAAACTCAGCAGGACCTTTCAAGAATACATTAGTATATTGATTGTCCTTTTTTTCGAAAGAAACGACCAACTTGCCTCCCTCAACATTTATAACTATCGAAGTCGCTGCTGTTTCTGCTGTAGCATTCATCGCTATTGCAACAGCAGTCGCACCTGTCCCGCAAGCTAAGGTTTCGTCTTCCACTCCTCTTTCATAAGTGCGCAGTGAAAAAGTAGTCTCATCAATTTTCCTTACAAAATTGATATTACTTCCTGGCTTCCCGTATAGCTCACCGTATCGGATAGCAGCGCCGTCTTCCTTAACATTATAATTTTCTAAATCAGCAACTAATTGCACATGATGTGGAGAGCCCGTATCCAGAAAAGTATAACCCGATTCTATTTTAATATTCGAAACATCGATCATTTGCAGTGATACGATACCGTCGTCATTAACTGTAGCATGATGCAAACCGTCAACAGCATTAAATGAGGTACTATTCTCAATCACGTTCAATTTTTTGGCGAAAGCCACTAAACATCTTCCTCCGTTTCCACACATGGTACTTTGGCTTCCATCTGAATTGTAATAGACCATTCTAAAATCTGATTCGAGATCATTTTCTAATAAAATAAGACCATCCCCGCCTATCCCAAAACGCCTGTTACATAAATGAGCAACCAGCTTGGTATCTTCTTTTGGAAAAGCTCCTAAACGATTGTCAATCATCACAAAATCGTTTCCAGTCCCTTGGTATTTATAAAATTCTATTTGCATTATATTTAAATTGTGTTGTACAAAAGTACGAACTATTAATGAAACGTTAATCATTGTTAAAGAGCGTTAAACTGTTTTACAATAATAATTTTAGCATTATTTTTACTTAACAAATAACGTAAAAACCAAATCTATTATGAAACAATATTCACAGCTTTTTTTAGTAGCATTATTAAGCGGAGCCATGACATTAGGGGCTTACAAATTATTATTTGACACTAATGGCTATTTTTCTTCAAACAAACACCCATTAACTACCCTTGCAAACGAATCTTATGCTAAAAAAGTAGGCCTATCTGGAGATGTACTCGATTTCACTGAAGCTGCTGATAAAACAATTCATACGGTAGTCCATGTGAAAAATGTATCTTATAAAACAGTTTCGAATCCTATGCTAGAATATTTTTACGGCTATAAAGGCGGACAAACCCAAGAGCAGGTGGGAACTGGTTCTGGTGTGATCATCTCTGAAGATGGCTATATTGTAACTAACAATCACGTGGTTAAAGATGCCTCTGCAATTGAAATTACGCTGAACAATAAAAAATCATACAAAGCAAAACTCATTGGCACCGACTCCAAAATGGATATCGCCTTGTTAAAAATCGATTCTGATGAAAAATTTCCTTACACCATATTTGCGAATTCTGATTCCGTGAAAGTTGGAGAATGGGTTTTGGCTGTTGGGAATCCTTATAATTTAACCTCAACGGTAACCGCCGGAATCGTTTCGGCCAAAGCCAGAGACCTAGGAACTAGCGGAATTCAATCTTTTATTCAAACCGATGCGGCCGTAAATCCAGGAAATAGCGGAGGTGCCTTAGTGAATACCCGCGGTGATTTAATAGGGATTAACACAATGATTTCCTCTATAACTGGTTCTTATGTTGGCTATTCTTTTGCCGTTCCTTCAAATATTGCTCGAAAAATTATCGAAGACCTTATGGAATATGGAAATGTACAAAGAGGAATATTAGGCGTTGAAGGAGGCGAATTGAATGCTACTGCTTCCAGAGAACTAGGCATCAACCAGACCGAAGGATTTTACATCAATGGCGTGACAAAGAATTCAGGGGCTGAAAGATCTGGACTACAAAAAGGAGACATCATTGTAAAACTGGACGATCATAAAGTTTCCACTTTTGCTGATCTTTCTGGATATATTAATACCAAAAGACCAGATGATAAAATTCTAGTTACCTATACTAGAGATGGAAAAAATAGAGTAGTTCCCGTTATACTGAGTAAAAATGAGTTCTTCAGTACGGAATTTAAGGGAATCGAATTTGAAAACATCAATGATGCGGACAAAAAAAGACTTAATATCAACTATGGTGTGAAAATCAAATCGATAACCAACGAAAAATTAATTCCATATAGTACTGAACTAAAAGGGAATATTATTCTAAGTATTGATAATGTAAGAGCAACAGATATCGAAACGGTTTCAAAACTTTTAAATAATAAAGAAGAAAGTCAAAGCGTGCGACTTGAAATGATCAATAAAAGCGGCGAAGTTTTCAGAATTATTATCTAATTCCTCCGACTTATAATAAAGAGAACGCCAGCCTTGAAAAATGGGCTGGCTTTTTTATTGAAAAAAAACTTCGAAATAGTTTACGAAATCGATTGAAATGGGTACTTTTGCGCCAAATTTAATAAACCAACTACTAAATTTTTTCAAATTTTCATTATGAGCAAGACACCTTTGTATCAAAAAGAAGTTTCATTTCAAGTCGACAGAAGACGTGCAGGAGTAGAATTAATTAAAATTGTTAGCGATTTATGGTATGACAAATCCATTGAGATGGTTTTGTTCAAAAATCAATTACTAGACAAAAATGTAAGCGAAATTATCAACTTGCATCAGTATGCTGGAGAATTTGTAGGTAAGCCAATTACCATATTTGATTCGGTAGAAATTGCCAAAGTAGTATTATCATTGGATTTACCTCCATCAAAATTAGATATTGGTAAGTTGACTTACGAATACTTATTAGAAGATGAAAAATATCCAGATGCAAGACATTTTGTATTGGATAAATTAAAAGAAGCCAAATCATCAGAAGAAATTCAACCGAAAGATGTGGTTTTATATGGTTTTGGAAGAATTGGACGCTTATTAGCCAGAGAGTTAATGTCTAAAACTGGAAAAGGAAATCAACTTCGATTGAGAGCCATTGTAACCAGAGATAAAAATGATGCTACCACTCTTGAAAAAAGAGCTTCTTTGTTGCGTTATGATTCGATTCATGGTGATTTTCAAGGTTCTGTAACAGCCGATGTTAAAAACAATGCCTTAATCATCAACGGAACTACCGTACATATTATTACCGCAAATGCGCCGGAAGAAATTGATTATACTTCTTATGGAATCGATAGTGCTTTGATCATTGATAATACAGGAGCATTCACGACTAAAGAAGCTTTAAGCAGACATTTAGTTTCAAAAGGAGCACATAAAGTATTATTGACTGCTCCAGGAAAAGGAATTCCTAATATTGTTCATGGTGTAAACCAAAACGAATACAATCCTGACGAAAATGATATTTTCTCAGCAGCTTCTTGTACGACAAATGCTATCACTCCAATACTAAAAGTAGTGGAAGACACTTTTGGAGTAGTAAAAGGACATTTAGAAACAATACATTCGTATACAAACGACCAAAATCTGGTCGATAACATGCACAAGAAATACCGTCGCGGTAGAGCTGCAGCCTTAAATATGGTAATTACTGAAACGGGAGCAGGCACTGCTGTCGCAAAAGCGCTACCGTCGTTAGAAGGGAAATTAACCTCTAATGCGATTCGAGTTCCCGTTCCTAATGGATCATTGGTAGTTTTAAACCTTGAAGTATCGAAAGAAACTTCAATTAAAAAAATCAATGCCATAATGAAAAAATATGCATTAGAGGGCGAGTTAGTTGAGCAAATAAAATATTCAACAAATAACGAACTGGTCTCATCCGATATCGTGGGTACATCGGCACCATCTATTTATGACAGTAACGCTACAATCGTTTCTAATGACGGTAAAAATATCGTGCTATACATCTGGTACGATAATGAATATGGATACAGTCACCAGGTAATACGATTGGCAAAATACATTGCTAAAGTAAGACGTTTTACGTACTACTAGGCTACAGTTTACAGGTTTGGAAATGCAGGTTCAATTTTTAGTTTTTAGTTTTTAGTTCAAGTTTTAGATTAATTTTTACAGCAGCCCAAACCTGGATTTAATAGAAAATCCGTCCCATCTCGTTGTTGAAAACGAGAGGAGACGGATTTTTATTTTCGATAAAACATCTCAAAAATTAATCATACGTGTCTACAGAATTTCTCTTCTAGAAAAAAATATCCTAATAATGCTATCTTTTTTCAACTCATAATCATATCCACACTGATCACTAAACAGTGCCAACTGAATAACGATAACTGAATACTGAAATAACTACTCTTTAGCTTTTGTCAAATAATACACTGGAATACCAATCAACATAATGACTACACCCCAACCGCTCGTACTCGTTTTAGTGTATAGCAAGGCAATACAAATTGCAGTAGCGACAATTATGTAAAGTGCTGGTAAAAAAGGATAGCCAAAAGCTCTATATAGCCTTTCGGCATTTGGCATTTTCCTGCGAAGAATAAATATTCCTAAAATCGTAAGTATATAAAAAATCAAAACGATGATGACAACAAAATCTAACAAATCACCATACTTTCCAGTCAAACACAAAGCCGAAGCCCAAAAACACTGTGCCCATATTGACCATGCTGGAACGCTGGCTGTATTCAGTTGAGCCGCTTTCTTGAAGAAAACCCCATCTTGAGCCATTGTGTAATATACTCTAGCACCAGCCATAATCAGTCCGTTGTTACAAGCAAAAGTCGAAATCATAATCATCACGGCAATAATCAAAGTTCCAATGGAACCGAATATATATTGCGAGGCCACTACCCCAATTCGATCTGAAGGAGCAGTCGCAATTTCTTGCAACGGCACCACGGCCAGAAACATTAGATTTGCCAATACATAAATCACACATACGATTGAAGTTCCTAAAAACAAACTTAGCCCAATATTGCGTTTTGGATTTTTAATCTCCCCAGCGATAAAAGTCACTCCTTCCCAGGCAACACTTGAGAACAAGGAACCTACCAAGGCGGCCGATATTGCAGAGATCAAAGTTATTCCGCTTATAGGCATCCAAGAACCGCTAGTCATATCCAGTGAGGATGAAGCCCAAGCGTTTGTCCAGTTAGCATCCCAAACCTCAGCCTTGGTGGCAAAAAAACCAAAAACGATCAAGCCCGCCAATGACATTATTTTAATCACTGTTAAAACCGTTTGAAGAATTTTAGAGTTTTTCACCCCGCGACTGTTAACATAACTCAGTAAAACAATCGTAAAAATGGAAACAATCTGAGCTGCATTCAACTTAAAACTACCTATTTCATATAAGATATTCGTATCACTAAAGGCCGGAAAGAGATAAGCCGCAAACTTAGCGAAAGCAACCCCAACGGCAGCGATCGTCCCGGTTTGTATCACCGCAAAGAAGCTCCAACCGTAGAGAAAACCAACTAGTTTTCCGTAGGCTTCCTTAATATACACATACTGTCCTCCCGCTTTTGGAAACATAGCACTCAACTCTCCATAACTCACGGCAGCAATCACTGTAATAGTTCCGGTGAGCACCCACATGGCGATAAGCCATCCTGCAGATCCTAGTTGGCGCACCATGTCTGAACTCACTATAAAAATCCCAGATCCTATCATGGAACCTACTACTAGCATGGTTCCGTCTAGTAATCCGAGTTCTCTCTTAAAATCGTCTTCGTTTTCTTCTTGCATTATTTTTGGTTTTTATTTTTTTGGTTGGCTAAAGATATACTTTTTTAATAAATCGAAAATATTTTGTTCTTGGTAACAAAGTCAAAAATACAAATCACATATTAAAATGCGCTAATCATTAATCTTAAAGCAAAGAACATATGTATTCCGTTTGGAATTTTCGAATATTAATGACAACAGGAAGATCACTTGTCAAACGTGATTATGAAACCAACTTGAATGAACGATAAGTATATCAGTACTAAATCAAGTTGATTTACAAACTATTTTAAACAAGAACACCCCAAAAAAATATTTTTTGGGGTGTTCTTGTTTATTTAAATATCAAGTACTCTCTTTTTATAAAACACAGTACCTAAAGCGAATTCTTATTTTAAAAGAGCATCAAATTCCGCTTCAATAGTTGGACTTGAAGGACGTGGAGCATCTGCTTTTACAATATTTCCATTTGGGTCAATAATGATAAATCTAGGAATTCCTGTGATATTATAATCTTTTACAAACTGCGAATTCCAGTCGTTATCAGCAAAGACTTGAACTCCACCTAATTCTTTATCTTTAATTAATTTTTTCCATTTTTCGACATCTTTTTTCTGATCGATAGAAAGACTAACGAATACAATATTTTTGTCATGGTATTTTTCTTCTAATTTTTTCAAAAATGGAATTTCTACACGACAAGGAGCACACCATGTAGCCCAGACATCAATATAAACATATTTCCCTCTAAATTCTTCTAATTTAGTTTTTCCTCCATTGTAATTATCGTATTCAAATGATGGAGAAAGAGAACCGTTCAATTTTCTTGTTTTCAACCCTTCTTCATAATACTTCGTCAGTCCTGTCACAGACTTCTCAATATTCTTTTTTTGTAAAGCGATAAAAGTAGCATCCAATTTTTTATTCTCTAATCTCACCAATTCAGCGGCGGTTTTCTCAGCTATCAGCTTTGAAAAACCTTCTTCAGAAGAAGCTAAAAGCGCATCATAATCATATTTCGCATCTTCTAGTGCGTTTTGTGCCAATATATTGTTTTCGACCGCTCCATTTCCAGTATATACTATCGACTCGTCAAACTTTTTAGCATCCATTTTAAGTTTTAAATCGTATCCGTTTTTAAGAAACAATTGAGTATATTCTTTTCCGTCAAATAACATATAAAATCCTTCTTCAACACCGAAAGAATCTTTAAAAACACCGTCTTTACCAATTTCAATTTTCTTAATTTCCTTTCCGTTATTTCGATCCAGAAAAGTAATAGCGTCTGTATTTCTGTTTGCAATTTCTGCCTTAAAAGACAAAGTCGTTTTGGTTTGTCCTATCACGTTTGCCGCACCAATAAATGCTAATGTGATAAAAAGTAATTTTCTCATAGAGTTAAAGTTTTATTTAGTTAACCAAATCTAACTTAATATTTTAAAGTCAGTCTAATAATTAACATAAAATTATTTTATTACTGCTTTTATACTTGACTGAATATAGGTGGATTATAAATCTCTTTTACAAATAAAATCAAGATCACGACAAAAATCAATTTAATTAATATTTCTAGCGCCAAAAAACAGATTGACTAGTACTCCTTTTGATAGTTCTAAAAACAAACTTCTAATACTAGTACTTAAAATCCGTAATCATAAAGAATAAAAAAAGAAGATTCATGCTCTTTCGAAAAAAAAAAGATTGAATAAAAAAAAGCTGCATTAATGAAAAAATGCAGCTTTTTATAGTTTAATCTGTAAGCGATGTCCTTTACTTGGCTTTCATCGGTGGTAAATCAAATGCCTTCGACTCATGATCGAAAGAGTTGCGGTGTGAACCATCGCAAAAAGGTTTGTTAACTGACTGTCCACAACGACAAAGTCCTAAAGCTGTTCTTCCTTCTAGTCCGTACACTTTACCTTCACAATCCAATATTTCGAAATCACCTTCGATCTTAATAGATCCGTTGTTATTGATTATTAGTTTTGTTTTGCTCATAATACTCTTTATTTTTTTTGACTTCAAAGATTGCAAAATATATTTTTAAGGAATAGTATCACTTGGATTTTTTAACATTCAAAACCCTAATTTATCTTAATTCTATTTTATTTACAAAAACGAATTCTACAATTGCGAACTCAAGCATGTAAAAAGCCAATCTATAAAACTCAAGTTATAGCTTAAATTGATAACAATAATGACTATTTTTCAGCTAATGAGTGGACTTATCACTATAATTATCAAAATCTTTTTTTAAGTACAAATAATGTCGTACTTTGGTCAGTTAGTTGGAAAACCATGATTAAACAATTATTTTTTCATATAAACACTTGTGCTCTAGGACTACTTTTTTCGTTGTCCTATAAGCATGACGACTCTTTTCTACAAAGTTCGAAAGACTTTATATATTAATCCCTGTCATACCCAAGACAGGGAAATCTTTAGATATCCTTTATACACATATTTAAACCGTCAATAGCTTATTGATGCGATTTTTATCATTAAATGTCAAGCCCACAAGGACAATTGACACTTAATGTTGGGTCAGTCGTAAAAATTCATTAATAGCGTTGGTACTAAGAAAAGAAGAAAATGTCACAAAATATCATTTTAACAACAGGTATCTATGATCTAATCAAAGATCACATTAGAAGAAAAAAAACGACTGCTACTGAAGAGGAAGTTTTAAAATTACAGCTCAAAAATGCACAACAAGTAACACGTAAAAATCTACCAGAAGGTATTGTAACTGTAGATGCGCGTGTGACTGTTAAAAACCTTGGTTCAGGTGAAGAAGAAATATTCACTTTTGTTGCTCCTGACAAGGCAAAAAAAAGAAACAATACCGAATCAATATTAACGCAAGCAGGCTTAGCACTTGTAGGTTGTAAAGTAGGCGATGTGATTAACTGGGTTTTTGAAGAGCAAGAAAAACAACTTGAGATTCTAAAAGTTGAAAGATTAGCTTCAAAACAATAAAAAACAGTATTTCTAGACAGGAATACTGTTTTCTTCTCCTTGTTAAAAAGAAAGTGCGGTTTTACAATCCGGACTCCTAAATAAATGTAAACGACGATTCCACTTGTGTCTTAATGACAAGTTTACATCCTAAAAAGCTGCATCAAAATGCAGCTTTTTTTTACGTCAAAAAGCGAAAGAACCTTCTATATTTCGTTTATTATTACTAAAATCCCGAATTTACGTTTATAATATTTTAAACCTTTGTACTGATATCCTGCATGAAATTCTTTTGCACTCATTAACAAAAAAATACAAGTTGTCACAAGTCCTATTTATTTATTTTTTCGTACTTTTAATACGATACTTAAATGAGAATTCTAGCTTGATAAATCCCTATTTAGGCAAGATGTAAAAAAATCGTTTAGGATTAAAAATCTGTAGCATATAAATGCAAAAAAAGGAATTAGCTATGAAAATCAACTTTCTCATTTTTAGCGATTCGTAGGTAAACTTCGCTGAATCATTAAAAGGAATCGTTAACTAATAAATTGATATGATGGAAAATTTAAAACGCAAACCAACAACCGATTTTAGCTGGGAAGCACAGTGGCAACAATTGTATATACTATCTGAAAACTGGTATTCTGACTTGCACTTTTACAAAGATGACTTGAGATTTCTATACGCTCTTATTGAAAAATACTTCATGAAATTAAACCATAATGGAAACTTGGACGAAATGCGTGAAATCGCAAAAGAGTTGTCGCAAGAGAATAAAGCTTGCGAAGAATTACTAGACAAAACCGCCTTACATTTAAAACATCTCGCTGGGCTTATTGACGCTCCCTATAAATATGATTCCCACCAATGCAGAAACGAACATGAAAAACTAGAGATTGAAATCGCCTCGTTTGTGAAAAAATTTAGAAAAAATAAAAAAGCAATATTCTCCATTACAGAAAAAGTGATGAAAAAAGAAATCCAAAAAAGACTGACGCAATAGAACCTAATTGCAATAAAATTAAAGTCACTATTCGAACCTCAAAACCAACTTTACGGAAACTTCAGAGGTACTCCGAGAATCGCAACAATGAGCGCTTTTATAAATTTTAAAAACTGTAAAATTCCGATTGTCTTTTACAAAAAAGCGTGCTTTACAACCAAAAAATAGCCCATCTTTGTATTAAAAAAACTATATGGGAATATTTTCAGCACTTCTTGGTAACGCAGGATCGGTAAACCAAGAACAATTAACTAAAGATTACGGGCAATTATTAATCGATGGAGAACAAATTGAACTGGGTTTTAAACTAATTCGAGACACTTTTATATTTACGACAAAGCGACTAATCTTGATCGAGAAACAAGGCTTAACAGGCAGTAAAACAGAATACAAATCCATTTCTTATAAAAGTATTTCCAGATTTAGTATCGAGACAGCAGGAACTTTTGATCTTGATGCCGAATTGAAAATTTGGGTATCGAGTGAATTACAACCAAGCATAAAAAAACAATTTAATAAATCTGTTAATGTTTATGAGGTTCAAAAGGTGCTGGCACATCACGTTTTAAAATAAAATCCATAAAAAATTCCCAAGTAATTTTGGGAGTTTTTGCTATATATATTTTAAACAAACCTTGTATTATACTATTATAACACTCTGTTAACTTGAGTTACTTTTTTCTTATAATATTTTTCCTTTACCGAAGAAATAATCACTCCTCCGCTTACAGAGGCATGAATAAATTTGATATCGTCATCAACTACTTCGACTACCATCCCAACATGGTTGATTTGTCGTCTTCCGTTTGTTTTAAAGAAAATTAAATCTCCTTTTTGAGCGTCTTCAGTATCAATCTTAACTCCATATCTTGATTGCTCAATAGAAGTTCGAGGCAATTGAATATCAAAATTATTAAAAGTGGTAAGCATTAATCCGGAGCAGTCAAAACCATCCTTTGTGGTTCCTCCCAAACGGTATCTAGTTCCAATATTTTCTGAAGCTGTAGAAACCAATTGATCCAAGAACTCCGTTCCTTGAAAAGATTTCACATTGTATTTTGATTCTGAAGCACCCAATTCAATAGTTGAACCTGAATTCTCATTTGAAACTATAGGATCAATCGCTTTATTACTTCGAATGTTTAATTTATAACCAACAGGAAGACCTTTTACAATTCTTGGGTTTTGTCTTTCCAACTCCTTTACTGAAATTCCGTATTCTTTTGCAATTCCGTATTTTGTTTCTCTTGCCAATACTTCCCTAACTACTTCCGTTTCCAAAGCGTCAGTATTTGTAGTAGAGGCTACTAGAGCTGGAGTTTCGGCTTTCGACACTGCTTTATCAATAACAATGACCGGCTCTGTTTTTGTTGTTTTAATTTCGGCGGGAGACTGCACTACAACTTCAGATTCCTTTTTTATTTCCTTTTGAGCCACCGCAAATCCCACATTACTTTCTTGCTTTACAGGAATTGTAATCTTCTGACCTATTTTTAGACCTTCTGTTTCAAGAATAGGATTTACTTTATCTAGATCAGCTAGTGTAACTCCATATTGTTTAGCGATCGAATACTTTGTTTCTTGGGGTAAAATTTCACGTATTATTCCTTCAACTTGCGTTTCCTTGATCTCATTAGACTTTGCAACAAAATTCGACTCTACTTTTTTGGTGTTTTTTTGGATTTCTTTTATTGGTTCCGCAATAACTAGGGCTGAGCTTTGATTTGCCTCTGTTCCTGGTATTTTAATTTCCCCTCCTCTTTTTAATCCTGATTGTTGTAGTGTAGGATTTATTCTGTATAAATCTTCAACAGTAACTCCATATTTTTTAGCTATGCCGTAAAGTGTCTCTTTAGGTAGAACAGTATGTTTTTTTTCAGGATAGGTATTGGATATTTCTGAAGTTACATTCTTGCTTTTCGTTACAGCTGTAGGGATTAATAAAACTTCTTTGAATTTAATTCCCTTTCTAGCATCAGGATTAAGTTCGTAAATAGCACTGGACTTAATATTATAATGTGCAGCAATCTGACTAATTGTCTCTCCCTTGGAAACACTATGCTCGGTATACTTTTTTTGCGAAAAAGCATTTATACTACTTAACAAAACAACTATAAAAATCCAATAATAAATCCTCATAAACTTAATTTAAATTACACACCACACATCCTATCTTCCTGAATAACAAAACAATAATACAATTTATTTTTTTTAAAAAATAAAGAATTGTATTATAATAACGTCATTACCCGAAATTATTGCATGTCTAAAATGCGAATTTAACCTATAAATACAGATAATGTACTATTTTAACACCTCTTTATACTCAATTTAACAAAGTTTAAAAAAAACAAAAAATGCTCTGTTGTCACAGAGCATTTTCTACTTATTTACAAACATAAAACTATGCTTTTCCAGCAGCAATTAAATTTAAAGCTGAACCAGCTACAAACCAACCAATTTGCCCTTCGTTGTATGTATGGTTAGCTAAAATAATATCTTTACTTCCATCCTCATGAACAAATTCTATTGTTAAAGGTTTTCCTGGAGCAAAATCTACTAGATCCGTAAAGTTAATAGTATCGTTCTCTTGGATTCTATCATAATCAGCTTCATTCGCAAATGTCAATCCTAACAATCCTTGTTTTTTAAGGTTGGTTTCGTGGATACGAGCGAATGATTTTACTAATACGGCTTTCACACCTAAGAAACGCGGTTCCATCGCAGCATGCTCGCGAGAAGATCCTTCGCCATAGTTGTGATCTCCTACAACAATTGAAGGTACTGACGCAGCTTTATAAGCACGTGCGACCGCAGGAACTGCATCATAAGCTCCCGTCAATTGATTC
This sequence comes from Flavobacterium hiemivividum, assembly GCF_004349145.1. Lineage (GTDB taxonomy): Bacteria > Bacteroidota > Bacteroidia > Flavobacteriales > Flavobacteriaceae > Flavobacterium > Flavobacterium hiemivividum. Next base: position 123,981 of record NZ_SMFO01000001.1, read on the forward strand.
TTAACAGAATTTGTTTTTTGATTGAATGCATTAATAGCTCCTATCAACATATTATTCGAAATATTATCTAAATGCCCACGGAAACGCAACCACGGTCCTGCCATAGAAATATGATCAGTAGTACATTTTCCAAATGCTTTTATGAGTAGTTTAGCTCCTGTAATATTTTTTCCGTCCCAAGGAGCAAACGGAGCCAATAATTGTAAACGTTCAGATGTTTCACTTACTGATACTTTAATACCAGAACCGTCAGCGGCTGGAGCCTGAAACCCTGGATCTTCGGCATCAAATCCGTTTTTAGGTAATTCATCACCTGTTGGAGCTTCTAGCATTACTTCTTCACCATCTTCATTAATCAACGTATCTGTCAATGGATTGAAACCTAAATCACCGGCAATTGCCATAGCCGTTACCAATTCTGGCGAACCAACAAAAGCCAATGTATTTGGGTTTCCATCAGCACGCTTTGAGAAATTACGGTTAAAAGAGTGAACGATTGTATTGCGCTCTTCTTTTTCAGCACCTTCTCTATCCCACATTCCAATGCAAGGTCCACATGCATTTGCAAAAACTGTCGCTCCTATTTTATCGAAAATATCAATAAATCCGTCGCGTTCTATTGTATAACGAACTACCTCAGATCCTGGAGTAATTGTAAATTTAGATTTAATTTTTAAGTTTTTATCGGTAACTTGTTTGGCTAAAGAAGCTGCACGAGCAATATCTTCATAAGATGAATTGGTACAAGAACCAATCAAACCTACTTCAATTCTTAGAGGCCAGTTGTTTTTTATAGCTTCTTCTTTCATTTTAGAAATTGGCGTGGCCAAATCTGGCGTGAAAGGCCCGTTTAAATGTGGCTCTAATTCTGACAGATTAATTTCGATAACTTGGTCAAAATACTTTTCTGGATTAGCATATACTTCAGGATCTCCTGTTAAATAATCCGCAACTTTATCGGCAGCATCAGCTACATCAGCTCTGTTAGTAGAACGCAGATAGCGTCCCATTGAAGCATCATAGCCAAAAGTTGAAGTAGTAGCGCCAATCTCAGCACCCATATTACAAATAGTACCTTTTCCTGTACAAGACATTGATGTAGCACCTTCACCAAAATATTCAACTATAGCACCTGTTCCACCTTTTACAGTAAGAATACCTGCTACTTTCAGAATAACATCCTTGGGAGCTGTCCACCCTGACAATTTTCCTATTAATTTAATACCGATAAGTTTTGGAAATTTTAATTCCCATGCCATACCAGACATCACATCCACTGCATCTGCACCACCAACACCGATTGCTACCATTCCTAATCCACCTGCATTTACCGTATGCGAATCAGTACCGATCATCATTCCTCCGGGGAAAGCATAGTTTTCGAGAACTACTTGGTGAATAATTCCTGCTCCCGGTTTCCAAAAACCAATCCCGTATTTATTGGATACCGATGAAAGAAAATCAAAAACTTCATTACTTTGAGTTTTTGCTCTTGCTAAATCGGTTTTGGCATCTACCTTAGCTTGAATCAAGTGATCACAGTGTACTGTTGTAGGAACAGCTACTTTAGATTTACCTGCATGCATAAATTGCAACAAAGCCATTTGAGCGGTTGCATCTTGGCAAGCTACTCTGTCTGGAGCAAAATCTACATAATCAGCTCCTCTTTTAAAAGCTTTGGTTGGCGTACCATCCCAAAGATGATTGTAGAGAATCTTCTCAGTCAAAGTAAGTGGACGACCAACAATCTCACGTGCAGCATCAACACGACTCGTCATGTTGTCATACACTTTTTTAATCATTTCAATATCAAATGCCATATATAATTATTTTTTATTATTGAATTTTATACTTCACAAGGTACAAAAAATAGAGTAGCTATAAAAATAAAAAAAGCCTGAATCTTATCGACTCAGGCTTTTTGATATTATAAACTATGCTTAGTATTATTTAACTAACAACTTATGAGATGGTGCAAATTGAGTCAAATTAATTCCTTTCACTGCAGCTTTGTACTCTTCAATAGTAGGCGTTCTACCTAAGATTGTAGACAATACAACAACTGGTGTCGATGAAAGTAATGATTCTCCTTTTTTACCTTCAGCATCTTCAACAACTCTTCCTTGGAAAAGACGAGTCGAAGTTGCCATTACGGTATCTCCTTTTGCTGCTTTTTCTTGGTTACCCATACACAGGTTACAACCTGGACGCTCTAAATATAAAATGTTCTCATATCCAGTACGTGCAATACCTTTTGGAGCATTATCGTCAAATTCGAAACCTGAATATTTTTGCAAAACTTCCCAGTCACCTTCAGCTTTCAGTTCGTCTACAATGTTATAAGTTGGTGGCGCCACTACAAGAGGGGCTTTAAATTCTACTTTACCAAATTGCTCATCTATATTCTTTAGCATTTGAGAAAGGATTTTTAAATCTCCCTTGTGAACCATACAAGATCCAACAAAACCAAGATCTACTTTTTTCACTCCGCCGTAAAAAGAAAGAGGTCTAATAGTATCGTGTGTATATCTTTTAGAAACATCAGCGTTATTCACATCTGGATCTGCAATCATTGGCTCTGCAACAATATCTAAATCAATAACAACTTCTGCATAATACTTAGCGTTTGCATCTGGAGTTAAAGCTGGTTTCTCACCTGATTTAATCTCGGCAATTCTCTTATCTGCGATAGCAATTAATCCTTTAAGAACTTGCTTAGCATTATCCATCCCTTTGTCGATCATGATCTGGATTCTACCTTTGGCAATCTCTAAAGATTCGATCAAAGTGTCATCCTCAGAAATACAGATAGAAGCTTTCGCTTTCATCTCTGCAGTCCAGTCAGTAAACGTAAATGCTTGATCAGCGGTAAGAGTTCCTAAGTGAACCTCGATAATTCTACCTTGGAAAACATTCTCTCCTCCAAATTGCTTTAACATCTGAGATTGAGTAGCATGAACCACATCACGGAAATCCATGTACGTTTTCATGTCTCCTTTGAAAGTAACTTTTACTGATTCTGGAATTGGCATTGAAGCTTCACCAGTAGCCAGTGCAAGTGCAACTGTACCTGAGTCAGCACCAAAAGCAACACCTTTAGACATTCTTGTATGAGAGTCACCACCGATAATGATAGCCCACTCATCTACAGTAATATCATTAAGTACTTTGTGAATTACATCGGTCATTGCATGGTAGTTCCCTTTAGGGTCACGAGCAGTAATCAAACCGAAGTCGTTCATGAACTTCATTAACCTTGGAATATTAGCCTTAGACTTATTATCCCAAACTGAAGCAGTATGACAACCTGATTGGTACGCACCATCAACGATTGGAGAAATCACTGTTGCAGCCATAGACTCCAATTCCTGAGAGGTCATCAAACCAGTTGTATCTTGTGATCCTACGATATTTACTTCTACACGTACATCTGAACCTGCGTGTAAAACTTTACCTGGGGTAGTTCCAACTGCATTTTTATTAAATATTTTTTCAACTGCTGTAAGACCTTGACCATCGATAGACACTTCTTTTGATGGAGCAAATACTGGAACGATATTAATACCTAGTGTTTTCGATGCAAAAGTTTGTAGTTTTTTACCAAATACAATAGCGTATGAACCACCCGCTTTTATAAATTCCATTTTTTGAGGAGTGAACGCTTTAGAAATATCTATCAGCTCTTTGTCCCCATTATATAATTTTTTTGTTTTTGTATTGATTGTAAGAACAGTACCTGTAGCTACAGAATACGCTTCTTCTAAAACAACATCTCCACTTTCATTGCGAACAGGATTTCCTTTTTCATCAAGTACTTTTACCCAGTTTTTAAGGTCAAGGCCAATACCACCTGTAACATCAACAGTAGTCAGGAAAATTGGTGAAATTCCGTTTGTTCCAGCTACGATTGGAGCAATATTAATAAATGGAACATAAGGACTTGCTTTTTTTCCTGTCCATAGCGCCACGTTGTTAACCCCTGACATTCTTGAAGAACCAACACCCATTGTCCCTTTTTCAGCAATCAACATCACGCTTTTATCAGGATGTTGTGCTTTTAACACTTCAATTTCAGCTTGTGCTTCAGGAGAAATCAAACATTTTCCATGTAGTTCTCGATCTGATCTTGAGTGCGCTTGGTTACCTGGAGAAAGTAAATCTGTTGAAATATCTCCTTCACCAGCAATATAGGTAACCACCTTAATTTCTTCTACTACTTCAGGAAGTTTTGTAAAGAATTCAGCCTTGGCATAGCTCTCTAAAATTTCTTCGGCAATTTCGTTACCGCCTTTGAATGCAACCTCTAAACGAGCAGTATCTGCTTCGTATAGGAAAAATTGAGTTTTAAGAACTTTCGCAGCCTCTTTTGCAATTGCAACATCATTACCCAAAGCTAAATCCAGTAAAACTTCAATTGAAGGCCCACCTTTCATGTGTGATAATAACTCAAATGCAAAAGCAGGAGTAATTTCTTTTACTTCTGATTCTCCAAGAATAATCTCCTTTAAAAAGGCAGCTTTCACAGCAGCAGCTGGAGTAGTTCCTGGAACAGTGTTATAAATGAAAAATTTAAGAGATTCTTCGCGATTTGCGTTATCTGAATCTTTAATTTGTACAATGATTTCGCTTAGTAAATCAGCTCCATCAATCGGCTTTGGGTTAAGTCCCTGCCCTTTTCGTTCCTCGATTTCTTGTAGATAATCGTTATAAATATTCATAATAGAAGTTTTTTCAATGTTAAAGGTAGCTTTCCTTGATTATTTCACAATCAACCGCCAAAATCTAGCCTTTTTTATTTTTGTTTCGCAAAATTAAGTATTTAAGATGAGAATTAAAAAAAATTTAATGGATGACGCATTTCGAAAAATTATTATTATAAAATAATAATTCACACTGCGTATAATTAACAAAAAGACAAAAAATTAACATATAAATGATTTATTGATAATTAATCATTTAATTATTGATTTTCAAAAAACGAGTATTGGAGACTCTTTAAGCAATCGTTGTAGTAAAACCTATTATTTGGCATTATTGACTAAGCAGAAAACCGTTTAAATAAGTTTTGAAATAATCATTTCTTCAGTAATTCCCTCGGCGTCCGCTTTGTAGTTTTTAATGATTCTGTGACGTAGAATTCCAGTTGCAACGGCTTTTACATCTTCAATATCTGGCGAAAATTTACCATTAAAAGCTGCATGCGCTTTGGCTGCTAATATTAAATTCTGAGAAGCTCTCGGCCCTGCTCCCCAGTCTAAATAACTCTTGACAAACTCCGTTGACAATGGATTGTCCGGACGCGTTTTACTAACCAAAGTCACCGCATATTCAATAACGTTATCTGCTACGGGAATTCGTCGAATCAATTGCTGAAAATCGATTATTTCCTGAGCGGTAAATAAGGGGCTAATAGTAGTGTTATTATCTGAGGTAGTTCGTTTTACCACTTGAACTTCCTCAGCAAACGAAGGATATTCCAGCTTAATAGCGAACATAAAACGATCTAATTGAGCTTCGGGCAAAGGATAAGTTCCTTCCTGTTCGATTGGATTTTGCGTTGCTAATACAAAATAAGGCAAGTCTAATTTATAATTCTCACCCGCAATAGTAACTGACCGTTCCTGCATCGCTTCTAACAAAGCTGCCTGAGTTTTTGGCGGCGTTCTATTAATTTCGTCTGCCAGAATAATATTCGAAAAAACAGGCCCTTTTAAAAATTTAAAGTGACGGTTTTCATCCAATATCTCACTCCCTAAAATATCTGAAGGCATTAAATCAGGAGTAAACTGAATTCTCTTAAAGTTAAGCCCTAAAGCTTGAGCAAGTGTATTTACCATTAAAGTTTTGGCTAATCCCGGTACTCCTACAAGTAGCGCATGCCCTCCTGAAAAAATGCAAAGCAGCACTTGATCGACCACCGCGTCCTGACCTACAATTATTTTAGCTATTTCGCTTTTTAATTCATTTCGTTTCTTAACTAAATTATGTATTGCTGCTACGTCAGACATTTTAAAAAGGGATTTAAATTAAAAAAGAGTCAACTTTATGATTTCATAAAGCTAACTCTTTTTATTTATTTTAGAAAAATATAAATTTTATTTTTTCAACCAGTTATTTGTAAACTCACAATCTCTATACTCTCCAATGATTTTAACATAAGTTTCTTTGATCGTCTCATCAAACCATTTTCCAATAGCTTTAATTTGCTTTTCTTTTAAGGCTAATTCTTTTATTTTAATATAATCTGTACCATAATCAGCAACATGCTCATTGATTCTATTGGTAACCGTAATTAACTTATAACTTTTCTTTCCGTTTTCATCTGTATCTAATACCGGCTGAGAAATAGCATCGTCTTTCAAGCTTGAAACTTGACTGTAAAGACTAGGATCCATCTTTGTTAATTCAAAACGAGTATCCTGTGTTTTAGGATTAATTAAAGACCCGCCATTTGCTCTGGTTTCTTTTTCATCCGATTCCGTTCTGGCAGCTTCAGCGAAAGTGATCTTTTTGTCAATAATTTTATCTCTAATTAAAATAATTTTTTCCTTAGCTGCAGTAAGTGCATCTTCAGACACTGAGGGTGTCAATAATATATGACGCAATTCTACCTCTTGTCCTTTTACTTTTTCAACATAAATAATATGAAATCCAAAATCAGTTTCAAAAGGAGCCGATATTTCACCTTCCTGAAGACTAAAGGCAACATCTTTAAATTCCTTCACGAATGGCGTCTTTCTATTCATTTTATAGTATCCACCATTTGAACTTGAACCTGGATCTTTAGAATACAAAACTGCTTTAGTAGCAAAACTAGATCCTTCTTCTACTTCCTTTTTGAATCCATTTAATCTATCGATCACTTTTTGTTTTTCAACATCTGAAACTTTAGGAGTAATTACAATTTGTGCTACTTCCATTTCTGCACCAAAAAGTGGTAATTCATCTTTAGGAATTGATTTGAAAAAATTACGAACTTCTTCAGGTGTAATTTCAACTTCATCAATGATTTTCTTTTGCATTTCTGAGGAAAGCTTATTCTCTTTTAAAATATCGAAGAAATAGCTTCTAAATTCTTCTTCAGAATTTTTCTTGTAATAACTCACCACTTTTTCCATAGAACCAATTTGGCCTACCATGTAGCTCACACGCTCATCCATCATCACCTTAACTTCGGCATCTGTTACTTTAACACTGTCTTGAATCGCCTGGTGTGCATATAATTTATCCTCCAGTAACTTTCCTAACATTTGACATCTAGTAATATCCTTTATAGAATTTCCTTGACTTGATAGCTCTAAATAAGACTTATCTATATCTGAATCTAGAATGATATAATCTCCAACAGTGGCGATAATACCATCGATTTTTTGTTTTTGATTGGAGTTGATTTTTTTAACAGGCGCAACTACGGAGTCTTTAATAATTTCTTGCGCTCTAGTAATGGTACTTGAAAAAAGTAATAGAAAAAAGATAAGTGCAATTCTACTATTTATGGACTTCATTTGTATTGTTTTTAATGGCATTATATCAATTTTATATTTTATTAAAATATGCTAGTTTTAAGCACTTCAGATTTCATTTTTAAAGACTACTTGACTACTCGCCAAATATACACTTTAACAATCAGGAAATATAAATGTTCTTACAAAAATTTTCGCACAGTTATAGCGAACAAAAATAACAATTCAATTACATTATACAAGTTTCCAAACTACTATTAACAAAAAATTATAGCCAAAATTGCGATACTTAAACTAAATCAAAATCCCCAATTCCCCATAAATTTCAGTCGTCAATACGTAAAAGAAAACTTCGACAACACTAAACGATATATTTTCTCACTTAAAATGGTGTAAATGCTACCTAACCCTATTCGTATTTATTTTTTATTCGAATATATAAATAGTACTTTTGCAGCCTATTTACATTATACATGAGCTTTTTAAAAGAAATACAAAGAAGAAGAACTTTTGGGATTATATCGCATCCCGATGCAGGTAAAACAACGCTGACAGAGAAACTCCTCCTTTTTGGTGGTGCCATTCAAGAAGCGGGTGCTGTAAAAAACAATAAAATTAAAAAGGGAGCCACGAGTGATTTCATGGAAATTGAGCGTCAGAGAGGAATTTCTGTTTCAACCTCCGTTTTAGCTTTTAATTACAAAGAGAAAAAAATAAATATTCTTGACACTCCCGGACACAAGGATTTTGCCGAAGATACTTTTAGAACTCTTACTGCTGTTGACAGTGTCATAGTAGTAATTGACGTTGCCAAAGGTGTCGAGGAACAAACAGAAAAATTAGTGGCGGTTTGTAGATTGCGAAATATTCCAATTATTGTATTCATCAATAAGATGGACCGTGAAGGAAAAGATGCCTTTGACCTGATGGACGAAGTAGAGCAAAAACTAGGATTAACAGTTACACCTCTTAGTTTTCCTATAGGAATGGGTTACGATTTCAAAGGAATATACAATTTGTGGGAGCAAAACATAAACTTGTTTAGTGGAGACAACCGTAAAAACATCGAAGAAACAATCGCATTTTCAGATGTACAAAGCCCTGAATTAGAAAAAATCATAGGGCAAAAACCAGCAGATACTTTAAGAGAAGAATTAGAATTGATTGATGAAGTGTATCCAAAATTTGATCGTCAAGATTATTTAGACGGGAAACTTCAACCAGTATTTTTTGGGTCTGCATTAAATAATTTTGGAGTTCGCGAATTATTAGATTGTTTTGTACAAATAGCACCATCACCAAGACCTAAAGATTCTGAAACGAGATTAGTGGATCCCAAGGAAGAAAAAATGACTGGTTTTGTTTTTAAAATCCATGCAAACATGGATCCTAAACACAGAGACAGACTCGCTTTTATTAAAATTGTATCTGGTACTTTCGAAAGAAATAAACCTTACTATCACGTTCGTCAGAAGAAGAATTTAAAATTCTCAAGTCCAAATGCTTTTTTTGCTGAAAAGAAAGAAATTGTCGATATCTCATATCCGGGTGACATTGTAGGACTACATGACACAGGGAATTTTAAAATTGGAGATACTTTAACAGAAGGAGAAGTTATGAGTTTCAAAGGAATTCCGAGTTTCTCACCTGAACACTTTAGATACATCAATAACGCTGATCCGATGAAAGCTAAACAGCTTGACAAAGGAATTGACCAATTAATGGATGAGGGTGTTGCCCAATTGTTTACTCTTGAAATGAATAACAGAAAAATTATCGGAACGGTTGGTGCACTTCAGTACGAAGTAATTCAATACCGTTTAGAACATGAATACGGAGCAAAATGTACCTATGAGAATTTCCCTGTACATAAAGCGTGCTGGGTAAAGCCAGACGATGCTAAAAATGATGAGTTTAAAGAATTCAAACGTATCAAACAGAAGTTCTTAGCAAAAGATAAGTACGGACAACTAGTTTTCCTAGCTGATTCTGATTTTACTATTAAAATGACGGAAAACAAATATCCAAGTGTAAAATTGTTCTTCACATCAGAATTTGAATAAAAAACTATAAAATTTAACACATAAAAAAAACGCTAACTTAAAAAATTAGCGTTTTTTTTTATGTGGTTATACTATTTGATTTTCAACTTCATCTTAAGCTACTGCACTTTCAAAGTTAACCGCTTTCTTTAAAAAAGCTTTTATCAACAAGCGATTAGGTGCTAATCCAGAAGTCATGATTTGTTTTTTTGTATTGATTCCTTCGTTAGAAATTGTGGTATTAGGATCTTGTTTAGAACCCATAAACCAAAGTACAAATTCCATATTAGAACTTTTTACACTTTCGTGTTTCGAACTATTCCCTATCTCAACTATATTTACTTCAACTGAATCAACTGTTGATGTTTGGCTAAATACAGTAGAATTCGATACTAAAACCAAAATAAACAGGAAGAAAAATGTTTTTGCTTTTTTAGAATCGAAAAGTATAGTAAAGTTTGTCATAGTGGGCTTTGTTTTGGAAAAAGATTCTATTTATCTCTATTTCTCCTACAAACCTACTGTATCAATTTCCTTCTATAAAATATTTCCGACAAACTACAATAATACTCGTTTACCTACAGAAATATTTTGGTGTATGACAACAACGATGCTGCTACAAGAACCAATTTCTAAAGAGCATTAGCTATTCAACTTAGTAAAAGATCAAAAACCATAACGATATAGCACAAAAAAAAGGCTCCATTTCTGGAGCCTTTCTCTATAAAACTATGCTTGTCCCGCCGGACCAAAATTTAGAGGAATCGGAGGTTGTTCAGTGTCTTTGATTTCGCCATGGGCTTGTTCAAAACGGTGAATATTTTCTCCAATTGCCTTCAATAATCTTTTGGCATGTTGCGGTGTCAAGACAATTCTTGATTTTACTTTGGCCTTAGGAATACCAGGCATGATACTTACAAAGTCAAGAACAAACTCTGATGATGAATGATTAATAATAGCAAGGTTAGAATAAATTCCTTCCGCTGTTTTTTCATCCAATTCAATATTAATCTGCTCCTGCTGTTGATTAGAATTACTCATAGCCTAGTTTTAATAAATATATTCCTCTTTATTAGCCATCATATCATTGTAATCTTCTTTCGAACCTACAATTGTATGATCGTATTCTCTCATACCAGTTCCTGCAGGAATTCTATGTCCTACAATTACATTTTCTTTCAATCCTTCTAAGTAATCAATCTTACCTGCAACAGCAGCTTCGTTTAATACTTTAGTAGTCTCTTGGAAAGAAGCCGCAGAGATAAACGATTTAGTTTGTAGCGATGCTCTTGTGATACCTTGTAAAACAGGAGTACCAGTTGCAGTGATTACATCACGAGCTACAACAACATTTTTATCGTTACGTTTCAATAATGAGTTTTCATCACGCAATTCACGTGGAGAAACGATTTGTCCTTCTTTCAAGTTAGCTGAATCTCCAGCATCCTCAATCACTTTCATACCGTATAATTTATCATTTTGATAGATAAAATCTTTAGTATGGATTAATTGATCTTCTAAGAATAACGTATCTCCTGGATCTTGAACTCTAACTTTACGCATCATTTGACGTATTACTACCTCAAAGTGCTTGTCGTTAATTTTCACCCCTTGTAAACGGTATACTTCTTGAATTTCATTTACCAAGTACTGTTGAACAGCAGCTGGTCCTTTAATTCTCAAGATATCCTCTGGAGTAATTGCTCCTTCAGATAAAGGTACACCTGCTCTAACGAAGTCATTCTCTTGAACAAGAATTTGACTTGAAAGTTTAACTAGGTATTTTCTAACATCACCAAATTTAGATTCAATAACAACCTCACGGTTACCTCTTTTAATTTTTCCAAAAGAAACAACACCATCGATTTCTGAAACTACAGCTGGGTTAGAAGGATTACGAGCTTCAAGCAATTCAGTAATTCTTGGTAAACCTCCTGTAATATCTCCTGATTTAGAAGAACGACGCGGAATTTTAACCAATACTTTACCTGCTTTAATTTTCTCACCGTTTTCAACCATCAAGTGGGCTCCAACAGGTAAGTTGTAAGAACGAATCAATTCACCATCTTTACCATAAACCAATAAAGTAGGAATTAATTTTTTAGCTCTTGACTCAGAAATAACTTTTTCTTGGAAACCAGTTTGCTCATCAATTTCAACCATGAACGATTGACCTTGCTCTAAATCTTCGTAAGCAATTTTACCAGTGAATTCCGAAACAATAACTCCATTATATGGATCCCATTTACAGATTACTTCACCTTTATCAACTGATTGACCATCTTTCACAAAAATACTTGATCCGTAAGGAATATTATGTGTGTTTAGAAGAATTCCAGTTTTCTCATCTACTAATTTTAATTCAGTAGAACGAGAAACAACGATATCAACTGCATTTCCTTCGCTATCTTCTCCTTTAACCGTTTTTAAATCTTCAATTTCAAGTTTACCCTTGAATTTTGTTATGATACTTGATTCCTCAGAAATACCACCCGCAACCCCTCCAACGTGGAAAGTACGCAATGTTAACTGTGTTCCTGGTTCACCAATAGATTGTGCTGCAATAACTCCTACTGCTTCACCTCTTTGTGTCATTTTTCCAGTCGCTAAGTTACGACCGTAACATTTAGCACAAATTCCTTTCAACGCTTCACAAACTAGAGGAGAACGAACTTCCACTTTCTCGATTGGAGCAGCGTCAATCAATTTCATAATAGCCTCTGTGATTTGCTCACCAGATTGAATTAGCACTTCATTAGTTAAAGGATTTATTACGTCTTGTAATGCAACACGTCCTAAGATTCTTTCTCCTAATGATTCAACAATTTCTTCATTCTTTTTCAATGCTGATACTTCAACACCTCTTAATGTTCCACAGTCTTCGATGTTAACAATAACATCTTGAGAAACATCATGTAGTCTTCTTGTTAAATATCCTGCATCCGCCGTTTTCAAGGCAGTATCCGCAAGACCTTTACGCGCACCGTGAGTAGAGATAAAGTACTCAAGGATCGAAAGACCTTCCTTAAAGTTAGAAAGAATTGGATTTTCAATAATTTCACCACCACCAGCAGTCGATTTTTTAGGCTTAGCCATCAATCCACGCATACCAGTTAACTGACGAATTTGTTCTTTGGAACCCCTTGCTCCAGAATCAAGCATCATATACACTGAGTTAAAACCTTGTTGATCTTCTCTAATGTTCTTCATTGCTAGTTCTGTCAATTGAGCATTGGCAGAAGTCCATACATCAATAACTTGGTTGTAACGTTCGTTATTAGTAATAAGACCCATGTTATAATTCACAGAAATACCTTCAACTTGCTCTCTAGCATCTGCAATTAATTGTGGTTTTTGATCTGGAATTCTAATATCACCTAATGAGAATGACAATCCACCTTTGAAGGCAAATTTGTATCCCATATCTTTCATATTATCCAAGAAGGCAGCCGTTTCTGGTACACTTGTTGAGTTTAATACGTGACCGATAATATCTCTAAGATTTTTCTTAGTCAATACATCATTGATATATCCAGCTGCTTCCGGTACTACCTCATTAAAGATAACACGACCAGCAGTTGTTTGAATAATTTTAAACACCAATTCTCCGGCGTCATTAAAATCTTTTGCTCTAATTCTCACTCTAGCATTCAATTCTAATCTTCCTTCGTTTAAGGCGATATTTACTTCTTCTGCAGAATAGAAAGTCAAATCTTGACCTAAAATTTTCTTTTCTGGAGTAGACAATCTTTCTTTGGTCATATAGTATAGACCCAAAACCATATCCTGAGAAGGTACTGTAATTGGCGCACCATTTGCAGGATTCAGAATATTATGAGAAGCCAACATTAATAATTGTGCTTCAAGAATAGCTTCTGGTCCTAATGGTAAGTGAACTGCCATTTGATCCCCATCAAAATCCGCATTAAATGCAGTACAAACTAAAGGGTGCAATTGGATTGCTTTTCCTTCAATTAATTTTGGTTGGAATGCTTGAATACCAAGTCTGTGCAAAGTAGGAGCACGATTCAGTAAAATCGGGTGACCTTTAATTACATTTTCAAGGATATCCCAAACTACAGGCTCTTTCTTGTCTATTATTTTCTTAGCTGATTTTACAGTTTTTACAATTCCTCTTTCAATCAATTTACGGATTACAAAAGGCTTGTATAGTTCAGCTGCCATATCTTTAGGGATACCACATTCGAACAATTTCAACTCAGGTCCAACAACAATTACCGAACGAGCAGAATAATCCACACGTTTTCCAAGTAAGTTTTGACGGAAACGTCCTTGCTTACCTTTAAGGGAATCAGATAATGATTTTAATGGTCTGTTTGATTCTGTTTTAACAGCAGATGCTTTTCTTGTATTGTCAAACAATGAATCTACCGATTCTTGCAACATACGTTTCTCATTTCTCAAGATAACTTCTGGAGCTTTAATCTCCATTAATCTTTTCAAACGGTTGTTACGTATAATTACACGACGGTATAAGTCATTTAAATCTGAAGTCGCAAAACGACCTCCGTCAAGTGGCACAAGTGGACGTAATTCTGGTGGAATAACTGGTACTACTTTCATGATCATCCACTCAGGACGATTTTCACGGTTCAAGTTAGACTCACGGAAAGATTCAACAACTTGTAATCTTTTTAATGCTTCCGTTTTACGTTGTTTAGACGTTTCGTTGTTAGCATTATGTCTTAATTGGTAAGACAATTCATCAAGATCAATTCTTGCTAATAAATCCATAATACACTCTGCTCCCATTTTGGCAACAAATTTATTAGGATCGAAATCATCAAGATATTGGTTATCTGCAGGAAGAGTATCTAAAATATTCAAATATTCTTCTTCAGTTAAGAAATCTAATCTTTGTACTGATTCACCTTCACCATTTTTTGCAATACCCGCTTGGATTACTACGTATCTTTCGTAGTAAATGATCATATCTAATTTCTTAGAAGGAAGACCAAGGATGTATCCAATTTTATTAGGAAGAGAACGGAAATACCAGATATGAGCGATAGGCACAACAAGGTTGATGTGACCTACTCTGTCTCTACGTACTTTTTTCTCAGTAACTTCTACACCACAACGGTCACAAATGATCCCTTTGTAGCGAATTCTTTTGTACTTACCACAAGCACATTCAAAATCTTTTACTGGTCCGAAAATACGTTCACAGAAAAGACCGTCACGCTCAGGCTTGTGCGTACGGTAGTTGATAGTTTCTGGCTTTAAAACTTCACCTCTTGATTCTTTCAAGATAGATTCCGGAGAAGCTAATCCAATAGATATTTTATTGAATCTTTTTACAGGATTCTTATCTTTATTGTTATTATTATTTCTATTATTCATCATAGTTTTTACTATTGATTTAATTGCAATTTAAAAATTGGTTTTGGCATATACGTTGCGGTGCAACGTCCTAGCCTACCTCGGATTACTTCTCTAAACTTTAAACTTTTATTAAAGTGCTAATTATATAAAAAAATTTATATAAAAAATCGGAACGATTTACGGGGCTAAATCTTGAAAACTAATTAAAAAAAGTGTTCAGTGTTCAGTAAATAGTATGCAGTTTATAACTGAACACTAAAAACTAAACACTGAATACTAAATATTTATTCTTCTAATCTAATGTCAAGTCCAAGACCTTTCAATTCATGCATCAATACATTGAATGATTCAGGTAATCCTGGCTCTGGCATAGATTCTCCTTTTACGATTGCTTCGTAAGTTTTAGCTCTACCTATTACATCATCAGACTTCACAGTCAAGATTTCTCTAAGTGTACTTGACGCTCCATAAGCCTCAAGTGCCCAAACTTCCATCTCTCCAAAACGTTGCCCACCAAATTGTGCTTTACCACCAAGAGGTTGTTGCGTAATCAATGAGTATGGCCCGATTGAACGTGCGTGCATCTTATCGTCAACCATATGTCCTAATTTCAACATATAAATTACACCAACAGTTGCAGCTTGATGAAAACGCTCTCCAGTACCACCATCATAAAGGTAAGTATGTCCAAAACGTGGTATTCCAGCTTCGTCAGTCAATTCATTGATTTGGTCTAGAGAAGCACCATCAAAAATAGGAGTAGCATATTTTCTACCCAAGTTTTGTCCAGCCCATCCTAAAACAGTTTCATAAATTTGACCAATGTTCATACGTGAAGGTACACCTAATGGGTTCAACACGATATCAACTGGCGTTCCGTCTTCCAGGAAAGGCATATCTTCATGACGAACGATACGAGCAACAATACCTTTGTTACCGTGACGTCCAGCCATTTTATCCCCAACTTTCAACTTACGTTTTTTGGCAATATATACTTTAGCTAATTTCAAAATTCCAGCTGGCAATTCATCTCCAACAGAAATCGTGAACTTCTCTCTTCTTAAGGCTCCTTGTAAATCATTCAACTTAATTTTATAGTTATGAATTAATTCATTTACCATTTTATTAGTTGAGTCATCAGCAACCCATTGACCTTTACTTAAGTGAGCAAAATCTTCAACAGCATAAAGCATTTTTTGAGTGTATTTTTTACCTTTTGGTAAAACTTCTTCACCCAAATCATTCATTACACCCTGAGATGTTTTCCCATTAACAATCACGAAAAGTTTTTCTACTAACTTGTCTTTTAATTCAACAAACTTCACTTCGTATTCCATTTCAAGAGCTCCTAAAGCATCCTTGTCTTGTGTACGTTTGCGTTTGTCTTTTACTGCTCTTGCGAACAATTTTTTGTCAAGAACTACACCATGTAAAGATGGAGACGCTTTTAATGAAGCATCTTTTACATCACCTGCTTTATCCCCGAAGATTGCACGTAGCAATTTCTCTTCTGGAGTAGGATCTGATTCCCCTTTTGGAGTAATTTTTCCAATAAGAATGTCACCAGGTTTAACCTCGGCTCCAATTCTAATCATACCATTTTCATCTAAGTCTTTAGTAGCATCTTCAGAAACGTTTGGTATGTCATTTGTCAATTCTTCGTTACCTAATTTAGTATCTCTAACTTCTAATGAATAATCATCAACGTGAATAGAGGTAAAAATATCGTCGCGAACAACTTTTTCAGAAATAACAATCGCATCCTCAAAGTTATACCCTTTCCATGGCATAAACGCAACTTTAAGGTTTCTACCTAAAGCTAATTCACCATTTTGAGTTGCATATCCTTCTGACAATACTTGACCAAGAACCACTCTATCCCCTTTTCTTACGATAGGCTTCAGGTTGATACTTGTCCCTTGATTGGTTTTTCTAAATTTAATTAGATTGTATGTTTTCTCATCAGATTCAAAACTAACCATTCTTTCTTCGTCAGTACGGTCGTATTTGATTGTGATGATGTTTGCATCTACATATTCTATAACTCCATTACCTTCTGCGTTAATTAAAACTCTAGAATCTGAAGCTACTTGACGCTCTAAACCAGTTCCAACAATCGGCGCTTCAGGACGTATTAATGGTACAGCCTGACGCATCATGTTAGATCCCATCAACGCTCTATTCGCATCATCATGTTCCAAGAAAGGAATAAGAGAAGCAGAAATTGAAGCAATTTGGTTAGGAGCAACATCCGCATAATCAACTTTTGTAGGGTCAATTACTGGGAAATCACCTTCTTGACGCGCAATTACGTTTTCAGCAAGGATTTTACCAGAATTATCCATCTCAATATTCGCTTGAGATATCATCATTCCTTCTTCTTCTTCAGCACTTAAGTAAATTGGAGTAGACTCTAAATCTACAACTCCATTAGTTACTTTACGGTAAGGTGTTTCAATGAAACCCATTCCGTTCACTTTAGCATAAACTCCAAGAGATGAAATCAAACCAATGTTTGGTCCCTCTGGTGTTTCAATTGGACACAAACGTCCGTAATGCGTATAGTGAACATCCCGTACTTCAAATCCAGCTCTCTCTCTCGAAAGTCCACCTGGGCCTAGTGCAGATAATCTTCTTTTGTGCGTTATCTCGGCAAGTGGATTCGTTTGATCCATAAACTGAGACAATTGGTTTGTTCCAAAGAAAGAGTTGATAACAGATGATAATGTTTTAGCATTAATCAAATCTATTGGTGTAAACACCTCGTTATCTCTAACGTTCATGCGCTCTCTAATGGTTCTAGCCATACGTGCTAAACCAACACCGAATTGTTGAGACAATTGTTCTCCAACTGTTCTAACACGACGGTTTGATAAGTGGTCAATATCATCAATATCTGCTTTCGCATTAATTAATTCAATTAAATACTTAACGATAGTTATGATATCTTCTTTGGTAAGCACTTGCTTTTCCATTGGAATATCTAAACCAAGTTTTTTATTCATTCTGTAACGACCTACTTCACCTAAGTTGTAACGTTGGTCTGAGAAGAATAATTTATCTATAATACCACGAGCAGTTTCTTCGTCAGGCGGTTCTGCATTACGCAATTGTCTGTAGATATGCTCAACGGCTTCTTTTTCAGAATTAGTTGGATCTTTTTGTAGCGTGTTATGAATAATGGCATAATCAGCTTGATTAGCATCTTCTTTGTGCAACAAAATAGATTTAACGTTAGAATCAATGATTTCTTCTACATTATCTTTATCGATAATTGTATCTCTGTCAAGGATTATTTCGTTACGTTCGATAGAAACTACTTCACCAGTATCTTCATCTACAAAATCTTCATGCCATGTATTTAATACACGAGCAGCTAATTTTCTACCGATGTATTTTTTAAGTCCTGTTTTAGAAACTTTAATTTCTTCGGCAAGGTCAAAAATTTCAAGGATATCCTTGTCTCTCTCGAAACCTATCGCACGGAATAAAGTTGTAACAGGTAATTTTTTCTTTCTGTCGATGTACGCGTACATTACGCTATTGATATCTGTAGAAAATTCTATCCAAGAACCTTTAAAAGGAATTACTCTGGCAGAATATAATTTTGTTCCATTTGCATGGAAAGACTGTCCAAAGAAAACCCCTGGAGATCTATGTAGTTGAGAAACAACAACACGTTCAGCTCCATTAATTACAAACGTACCGCTTGGCGTCATATAAGGAATTGTACCAAGATATACATCTTGAACAATAGTTTCAAAGTCTTCGTGCTCTGGATCTGTACAATATAGTTTTAACCTAGCTTTTAAAGGTACACTATGTGTTAGACCTCTTTCAATACACTCTTGGATTGTGTAACGTGGTGGATCCACAAAGTAGTCAAGGAATTCCAATACAAAGTTATTTCTTGTATCTGTAATTGGAAAGTTTTCCATGAAGGTATTATAAAGTCCTTCATTGCCTCTTTCGTCAGATTTAGTTTCTAATTGAAAAAAATCTTGAAAAGATTTAACCTGTACATCAAGAAAATCTGGATATGCAGGAATATTTTTAGTAGAGGCAAAATTCAATCTTTCAGTCTGATTTGTTATCATCAATGGACAAAATTTTGATTATAAAAGTAATTTTTATTTGTATAAATATTTTTCTTTATACATTTATTTTACAACCATTACATCTTTAAAAACCAATTTAAGATAACTACTTTCTTATTATCTGTTAATTTTTTTTCCTCGTAATGGGTAAAATCAATTTGCTATCAGAGCTTATTATGCAATAAAATAAGACAGATTTTTGTTATACGAAAAATGGTTTAGGCCATTGGATTTGTATCCAAGACCTAAACCTAATTCCCAAACTGTGTTTAACTATTTAAGCTCAACAACAGCTCCAGCTTCTTCTAAAGATTTTTTCAAAGCTTCAGCTTCGTCTTTAGTTACACCTTCTTTAACGTTTGATGGAGCAGAATCAACTACATCTTTAGCTTCTTTCAAACCTAAACCTGTAAGTTCTTTTACCATTTTCACAACTGCTAATTTAGAAGCACCAGCTTCTTTTAATACAACTGTAAATTCAGTTTGAGCTTCTTCAGCAGCACCTTCACCACCACCTGAAACTACTACAGCTGCAGCAGCTGGTTCGATTCCGTACTCATCTTTTAATATTGTTGCTAATTCGTTAACTTCTTTTACAGTTAAATTAACTAATTGTTCTGCGAATTGTTTCAAATCTGCCATTTTTTCTATCGTTTTAAAATGATTTGTAAAATTATATTTTGTTTATTGTGCGCAATGTAAATAATAAAAATCGAGGGTTACTCTATTTCTATTATGCTTCTGTTTCAGCAACCTCTTCTTTTGAGAATTGGTTTTGAAGTGCAGAAATAACTCTTTGAGCTGGCGCTTGAAGCAATCCAATAAGCTCTCCAATAAGTTCTTCCTTAGATTTGATAGTCGCTAACGCTTCTAATTGATCATCTCCAATATAAACCTCTGAATTGATATAAGCTCCTTTTAAAACTGGCTTAGCCGATTTTTTACGGAAATCTTTAATTATCTTACCTGGTCCATTTGCAACATCTGAAATGAATATAGCACTATTACCAGTCAATACTGATGGTAAATCACCGTAATCATTATCTGAAGCCTCCATAGCTTTTGCAAGCAATGTGTTTTTTATAACCTCTAATTTAATACCTGCTTTATAACAAGCTCTTCTCAATTTTGAAGTAGTATCTGCATTTAATCCAGAAATATCTGCTACGTAAACAATATTTGTACCAGCTAACTGTGCAGTTAAATCTTCAATCGCGATTGATTTTTCTTCTCTAGTCATACTAAAAATTATTAACTACCAATTATACTGCTTTTGGGTCTAATGCGATAGCAGGACTCATAGTGCTTGTAAGGTAGATACTTTTGATATACACCCCTTTAGCAGCAGTTGGTTTAAGTTTGATTAATGTTTGAATAATTTCGTGTGCATTGTCAACAATTTGCTCAGCTCCAAAAGAAACTTTACCAATTCCTGCATGTACGATACCAGTTTTATCAACTTTAAAATCGATTTTACCAGCTTTAACCTCTTGAACAGCTTTTGCAACATCCATAGTTACAGTACCTGTTTTAGGGTTTGGCATTAAACCTCTAGGTCCTAAAATACGACCTAATGGACCTAATTTACCCATAACGCTTGGCATAGTGATGATCACATCAACATCTGTCCAACCATCTTTAATTTTTTGTAAATAATCGTCAAGACCTACATAGTCTGCTCCAGCTTCTTTAGCTTCCGCTTCTTTATCTGGAGTAACTAATGCTAATACTTTAACATCTTTACCAGTTCCATGAGGTAATGTAACTACACCTCTAACCATTTGATTCGCTTTTCTTGGATCTACACCCAAACGTACCGCGATATCAACAGACTCATCAAATTTTGCAGATGCAACAACTTTTAATAATGCCGCAGCATCTTTCAAAGAATACATTCTGTTTTTATCAATTTTTGAAGCAGCCTCTTTTTGCTTTTTTGTCAATTTTGCCATGTCTTTCTTTTAATTAAAAAGGAGCGTCTCCTGATACAGTTATACCCATAGATCTAGCAGTTCCAGCAACCATACTCATTGCAGACTCCGTAGTGAATGCATTTAAGTCAGGCATCTTGTCTTCTGCAATAGCTCTAATTTGTTCCCAAGTAACACTAGCTACCTTTTTACGATTAGGCTCTCCTGAACCAGATTTTAGCTTCGCAGCTTCCAATAATTGAACAGCTGCTGGCGGAGTTTTAACAACAAATTCAAATGATTTGTCTTTATACACAGTAATTTGTACTGGGCATATTTTGCCGGCTTTATCTTGCGTTCTAGCATTAAATTGCTTGCAGAACTCCATGATGTTTACACCAGCAGCTCCTAAAGCAGGTCCAACCGGTGGCGATGGATTCGCAGCACCTCCCTTAACTTGTAGTTTAACTACTTTACTAATTTCTTTAGCCATTTTTTAAAAAATTTAACACTACAATCATTAGGAAGCGATTGTAATGGATATTATATGTAACAAAATATTATACTTTTTCTACCTGCATAAACCCTAATTCTAACGGCGTCTTTCTTCCGAAAATTTTCACCATTACCTCAAGCTTACGCTTCTCTTCATTAATTTTTTCAACTGTACCGTTGAAACCATTGAAAGGCCCATCTATAACCTTAATAGTTTCCCCTAAGCTGAAAGGTATAGATCGAGTATCCGCATTTACTGCTAACTCATCAACTTTACCTAACATTCTATTAACCTCTGAAAGTCTTAATGGAACAGGCTCCCCACCTTTAGTTTCACCTAAAAATCCTATTACACTTGTAATACCTTTAATAATATGAGGTATTTCACCGATAAGATTCGCCTCAATCATGACATAACCAGGAAAATAAACTTTATCCTTAACTAATTTTTTACCATCTTTTACAGACACTACTTTTTCCGTCGGAACCAAAACTTGAGAAACATAGTCAGTCATCTCTAACCTAGAGATTTCATTTTCTATGTAGGCTTTCACCTTATTCTCTTGCCCGCTTACCGCTCGAACAACATACCACTTTTTTAGATTATTATCTGTCATCACAAAAATTATGCTTTTATCCAGTTAAAAAATCCAGCTAATGCTTTTGCAAAAAATTCATCTACTCCCCAAGTTGCCAAAGCGAATAATACTGAAAAAATAGCAACAACAATCGTTAGACGTTGCACCTCAGCCCACTCTGGCCAAGTCATATTTGACTTTAATTCCTCAAATGATTCCGATATGTAATTAACTATTTTTGCCATTTTGATTTATTTTTTTTGCACGGGCGGAGGGATTCGAACCCCCATCAACGGTTTTGGAGACCGCTATTCTACCCTTGAACTACGCCCGTATTAAAAGCCAGTATTATTTCAGTTAAGAAAATCAACTGGCTTTATATAATTTTTAGGAAATTATCCTACAATCTCAGTTACTTGACCAGCACCTACTGTTCTACCACCTTCACGGATAGCGAAACGTAAACCAACGCTCATTGCGATTGGGCTTAATAAAGCTACATTGATAGTTAAGTTGTCTCCTGGCATCACCATCTCTACACCTTCTGGTAAAGTAATAACTCCTGTTACGTCAGTTGTACGTACGTAGAACTGTGGACGGTAGTTATTATGGAATGGTGTGTGACGACCACCTTCTTCTTTTTTCAAGATATAAACTTCAGCTTTAAAAGTAGCATGTGGTTTTACTGATCCTGGCTTAATGATAACCATTCCTCTTTTAATAGATTCTTTATCAACACCTCTTAACAATAAACCTACGTTATCTCCTGCTTCACCTCTATCAAGGATTTTACGGAACATCTCAACTCCTGTAATAGTAGAAGTTAATTTTTCAGCTCCCATACCAATGATTTCAACAGCATCTCCTGTATTAGCAATACCTGTTTCGATACGACCTGTAGCAACAGTTCCACGACCAGTAATTGTAAACACATCCTCAACTGGCATTAAGAAAGGCTTTTCAGTATCTCTAACTGGCTCTTCGATCCACTCATCAACAGCAGCCATCAATTCAAGAATTTTAGGTACCCAAGCAGCATCATTATTCAATCCACCTAAAGCAGATCCTTGAATAACTGGACAGTTGTCTCCATCATATTCGTAGAAAGATAATAAATCTCTAATTTCCATTTCAACTAGCTCTAAAAGCTCAGCATCATCAACCATATCCACTTTATTCATGAATACAACCATTCTAGGAATTCCTACCTGACGTCCTAAAAGGATATGCTCACGTGTTTGTGGCATAGGTCCATCTGTTGCAGCAACTACAAGGATAGCACCATCCATTTGAGCAGCACCTGTAACCATGTTCTTTACGTAATCCGCGTGACCTGGACAGTCAACGTGAGCGTAATGACGATTAGCAGTTTCATACTCTACGTGTGATGTATTAATTGTAATACCTCTTTCTTTTTCTTCAGGAGCATTATCAATTTGATCAAATGATTTTGCTTGACAGTAACCAGCATCAGATAACACTTTAGTTATTGCAGCAGTTAATGTAGTTTTTCCGTGATCTACGTGTCCGATCGTACCTATATTTAAGTGTGGTTTCGAACGGTTAAAGGTTTCTTTTGCCATTTTACTTCGTTTTTAATCTTTATTAATATATTAGTGTTCAAAATATTCTAATTGAGCCAATGTCGGGAATTGAACCCGAGACCTCTTCCTTACCAAGGAAGCACTCTACCCCTGAGCTACACCGGCAGAGCTTTAATCTTTAGATTTTCAAATCTAAATTGTGGGGAGAGCAGGATTCGAACCTGCGAAGTTTACACAGCAGATTTACAGTCTGCCCTCGTTGGCCGCTTGAGTATCTCCCCTCTTTCTTTATTTACAACATTTCAAAACCTCAGTTTTATTTTGAGCCGGCGGAGGGACTCGAACCCACGACCTGCTGATTACAAATCAGCTGCTCTAGCCAACTGAGCTACGCTGGCAAAATCAATAAAAAAAGTCCGCTATTTCTAACGGACTGCAAATGTATAGATTTTATCTCTCAATCAAAACATTTTTTTAAAAAAATTTAGATTAAATATGCGTTCTTATCTTTTCTTTCCTTTTTAACAACAATCTCTCTAATGAATCGGCCGATAATTCGATCGCTTCTTCAAAAGTCTTGCACTGTTTTTTAACCATAAAATCATCCCCTGGGACATTCATCTTTACCTCTGCGATCTTGTTTTCCTTGTCACTCGTATTTTCAACTTTTAAATAGACATCGGCAGAAACCACTTTATCGTAATACTTCTCTAACTTATCCATTCTCTCTTGAACATAACCTACTAATTTTCCGTCAACAGTAAAGTTAACCGCATGAACATTTACCTTCATAATCAATTTTTTTTATAGTTAAACATTTATCGAATTATTCCTTATTCCTTGGATGTGCTTCGTCATAAATTTTTTTCAACTCTAACAAGCTACTGTGTGTATAAATTTGTGTCGAAGCCAAGCTAGAATGTCCTAATAATTCTTTTACTGAATTTAAATCGGCTCCGTTATTTAATAAATGAGTCGCAAACGTATGACGTAAAATATGCGGACTTTTTTTTACTTTTTCAGAGACAGTACTAAAGTAAGTATTTATTAACCGATACACAAAAGATTCATTTAATTTTAACCCTTTTTTTGATATAAAAAAATATTCTAAATCCGCAACACTATCAATATGAGACCGCTCCTTACTATATAGAGAAAACTGCTTAATCAAAACAGGCAATACAGGAACAATTCTCTCCTTATTTCTTTTCCCAACAACCTTAATTGTACTATTAGAAAGACTAACATCACTAACTTTCAAATGAATCAGCTCCGTTCTCCGAATTCCAGTTGTATAAAATAAATCAATTATTAATTTATTTCTTATCTCTTCAAAACCAACAGGATTTTCTAAATCACGTAATACTTCAGCCACCTCTTTCTCCGAAAACGGAATTTGAAGCACCTTAGCCGTTTTTAACGCCTTATGCTTCAATAGCGGATTGACCTGTATCTGTTTTATTTTCAATAAAAACTTAAAAAGAGCTTTTAAGGAAGCAATCTTTCTATTAACCGAAACATTCGACATTCCACCATCTACAAGCGAGACAATCCAACTTCTAATCTGGCTGTAGTTGACCTCCTCTATATTTTCTTGATCGAAATAAGTTTTAATGAAGGACTGGAAGTTTATTATATCATTCAAATAAGCGTTTACAGTATGTGGAGAATATTTTTTCTCCTTTTGTAAATAATCCCGAAACGCATCTATATTGGTCACCATATAAAATAAAAAAACCGTTAGCATCAAAGTTAAAAAACTTTAATGACTAACGGCATTTATTGTAAAAAAGAAACTACTTAGTTTTCTAAGTTGTCTTTCATGTTTTGAATGTAAGCTGCTTTCTGAACTTTAATTCTATTTTTTACAGAAGGCTTAATAAAAGCAGTACGTGCACGTAACTGACGAACAGTTCCTGTTTTATCAAATTTTCTTTTATAGCGCTTTAGTGCTCTATCGATATTTTCTCCGTCTTTAATTGGTATAATTAACATAATTTTGACACCCCCTTTCGTTAAGTGTGCAAAAGTAGTTATTATTTTGACTTATCGGTCATCAATCACCAATTTATTTTTGGTGTGCTGGCAAAAACACAATTTAACTCCCAAACAACTCCTCATTTGCCGTCAGGCTATCCGCTTCAATCTTTTATTCCGCAAGGCTTTACAAAAGGATTTTCGCTACTATCCTTCACAGGTAAAAAAAAGAGCCAATAACTAAATTGACTCTTTCACTATTCAAAATGCAATATTTAATTCACTGCAGGCTTATAATTTTGTTTGTCAATTATCATTTTTGACAAAATCTCTTTAAGAATTTCTGAAGTTCCTCCACCTATAGGCCCCAAACGACTGTCTCTTAATAAACGAGCTAAAGGATATTCTTCCATATAACCATAACCTCCTAGCATTTGCAAACAACTGTAAATGGTTTCATCAGCAACTTTTGTAGATTTCAATTTAGCCATAGTCGCTTCCTTAACTACATATTCTCCTTTGTCTAATCGTGCTACGGCAGCATAATTAAATATTTTGCAATGCTCCACATCCGTTGCATGCTCTACTATTGTATGTCTTAATGCCTGAAATTTATCTATGGTTTTCCCAAAAGCCTCGCGTTGCGACATGTAATCTATCGTATATTCAAGTGCATACTCTGCTCTTGCATGTCCATTTATAGCCATGATCATACGTTCTAAAGCAAAATGCTGCATGATATAAGGAAAACCTTTCCCTTCTTCTCCCATCAAATTCTCTACAGGAATTTCGACATTATCAAATGCAATTTCCGCCGTATCTGAAGCTCTCCAACCTAGTTTATCTAGTTTCACTGCAGAAACTCCTTTCAAGTTGCTATCCATCAAAAATATGCTTATTCCTTTATTCCCTAGTTCCGGACTAGTTTTGGCAGCGACAATATAATAATCACCGTAAACACCGTTTGTAATGAATGTTTTAGAACCATTGATAATGTATTTATCACCCTGCTTTACTGCAGTAGTGCGCATTCCTGCTACATCACTTCCACCGAAAGGTTCTGTGATGCACAAAGCCCCGATTTTTTCACCGGCGATACTTGGAACTAAATAATCTTGCTTAATTCTTTCGTCACCTTCTGCATTTAAATGTGTCATTGCTAAATAAGAATGTGCCCACATAGCAGCTGCAAATCCAGATGATTTAATTTTTTGAAGTTCTTCTAAAAAGATAACGGTGTAAAATAAATCTAAATTTAGCCCACCATAAGCCTCCGGATAATTGATTCCGAAAAAGCCCATTTCCCCGAACTTTTTCCATATAAAGCGTTCTATTGTGCCGGTTTTCTCCCATTTTTCAATGTGAGGCACTACTTCTTTTTGTAAAAAATCTTTTAAACTTTTTCTAAATAATTGATGTTCTTCTGTGAAATAAATTGATTCCATATAACTAATATTTTTTTAACAAATTGGATTGATTAAAACAGAAAGCATAGCCTTCCTTTCTATTTTACATTAAGATTTCTTTGAGTTACATAATTGAGCGACAGTTAAAAGAAAAAGAAACGGACCGCAAAACGATTATTTTGCAGCAAATTAAAAAATTCGAAACTACTTAATTATAAACTTCTAATTAAAGTCCAAATATAATGCAATTATTCTTGCCTTTTCAACAGGAAAGCCCTTAATATTTGTTAAATCCTCAACATTTTTAATATCACCATTCATGCTTCTATAGATCACAATTTCTTTGGCTAGCGCATATTTAAAATAAGAGAATTGAGAAATCTCCTTTAATGACGCATTATTGATGTCAATTTTTTTAATATTAGGCAAAGTATAAACTTTGAAATGCGAATTAAGACCCGCAATCACCTCTGGAGACAAGCCCCAAACATCATTCATCTGTTCCATAGAAACAAATCCACCAAGGGTTTCTTTTAGTTTCAAAATCCGTAGCGAAATTACATCTCCTATTCCATAAATCTTAATCAGATCTTCTTGGGTCGCAAGATTAATATCCTTTAAAACAATCTTTTCTTTTTTGGCGAAAGCCTTATTTTCATATTTAACATAGCCTTTTTTCTCTGCCTTATTTTTCACCCAATCTGGAAATTTAAAATAAGGTGATATCGCATTTAGCAAAGAATCAGAAATTTGGGTAACAGCTTGAAATTCCTTTGGAGAATTTACATATTTATCTTCTTTTCTATAATCCAGTAGCCGATCAATTTCCTGAACAGACAAACCTAGTTTATACCCTTTGTAATCTGTGATAAAATTAGGATTGAAAGGATATATTTTTGCAATGTATTTTGGATTTGATGCCTTTAGAGAATCAATTTTAGACTGCATCGCTAACCATTCCTTTTTGGCTAACGAATCTTCGTTTGTTGGATTATTAAAGTCAATAAAGTAATATCCTAATTGCAGAATAACTATAACAAATAATAAAGCAAAAATCCCTTTTCGCTGATCACTAGTGAACACAAAAAGGGATTTTAGCTTATTCATATCTAAAGAAATTTATTTAATTTCAGAGTCTTGCCTAACGTTTTCATCATCATTTTCAGTAAATGAATCA
Organism: Flavobacterium hiemivividum; assembly: GCF_004349145.1. Taxonomy (GTDB): domain Bacteria; phylum Bacteroidota; class Bacteroidia; order Flavobacteriales; family Flavobacteriaceae; genus Flavobacterium; species Flavobacterium hiemivividum. Next base: position 152,016 of record NZ_SMFO01000001.1, read on the forward strand.
GGTTCCTGTTTTGGCGGAATCGTTAACACTTTATAGAAAAAATAAATTGCAAAACCAGTTACAATTCCTTGTGTCAAAACCATTGTTATTATCGCTTCTGTATTCATTTCAATTGTGATTTAAAGTTATTATAATGTAGCTCTACCTTCTCTACGTCTTTTTAGAAAAGCAAAGTAGACTAACGAACTGATAAACATAAACAGAGCCAATAACAATAATCTCGCTAAGTTTAAATATAGGATTTTATCTTGTAATTGTTCAATTACAACCGGATCAGTCGCTAATGCAATTTGATCTCTAATTCCAGCATGCATTACCATTTTAATTATCGAACCATTATCTAATACCCATCCATTTCCAGCGACTAAGCTAGAAATATTTCCAGACCAATCATTCCCTAAAGGTTTAAAAACAGAGCCTAAGAAAATGATAATCAGCAATACCGGAGTTATAAACTTAATAATAAATTTATAAATATTAGGCACTTTTATATCAGAACCGCTTGTAATTTCTCTCCATCCCTTGTCCATTCCAAAAACCCAAGAAAACAATATTGTTTCCAGCATCGCAAAAACAACTAAACTTACCGTTCCGGCCCAATAATCATATTCATCAAATACGCCTTCTTTGAAGAAAATTACCGTTGGTAAACCTAAAATTAAAATCATTGCTCCAAAAGACCAAGCTCCTTTATTTTTAGACCAACCAAACTCATCTCTCATGAATCCCATCCACGGTGTCCCCATAGCTAATGACGAAGTAATACCGGCGAAAAACAATAATCCAAACCAGCAAACACCCGCTACAACAGCTAAAGTAGGTCCCCATTGCTGGAATAAATAAGGCATTGTTTGAAATGCCATACCAAAACCTGCATTTTCAATAACCCAATCCAAACCTAAATATCCTGCAGCAATAGGAATTACAATTAAACTTCCTAAAACTACTTCTACAAATTCATTCATGAATCCGGCCGAAACTGCATTTAATGCGATATCATCTTTAGAATCGATATAAGCGGCATAACAATGAATTGTTCCCATGCCCACAGATAACGTAAAGAAAATTTGACCGGCAGCTGCCATCCAAACCTTTAGATCCAGTATCGAATCGTATTGTGGTGTCCAAAGGAAATTTAAACCATCCCAGGCATTTGCATCAGGGAAAATATCAGAAGCTCCAGAAGTACCAAGAGTTAATCCTCTTACTGCCAATACAACTCCAAAAAGAATTAATAAAGGCATACCCACTTTTGCCACTTTTTCAATTCCTTTAATTCCTTTTGATAAGATGAACGTATTCAACAACAAACAGATAATATAAAAAATAACGGCTTCATAAGGCAAACCTGTAGTAGATTTTGAAATATCAGTATAAGAATCAAAGAATCCCGCGACATTAGCTTGACTCATTCCGTCGAATGTACCCATTAAGGTATGATAAACATAGGACATCGTCCACGATTCAATATAACAATAATATGCAGCTATCGCAATATTGGTAAAAATACCAAATACACCAATGTATTTCAGTAATCGACCTTTTACCATTGAATCTAAAATATATGGAGTACTGTGATTCCCAAATTTACCTCCATATCTTCCTGAAGACCATTCGATAAACAACAACGGAATTCCCATAACGAGGAAACAAACTAAATAAGGGATAATGAAAGCTCCACCACCGTTTTCTACGGCCTGTACTGGGAATCTAAGAAAGTTACCTAAACCAACAGCATTCCCCGCCATGGCTAGTATGAGTCCAACTCGTGAACCCCATGAATCAACTTTTACTGACATATAAATGTATTAATGTGATTCTTCAAAGATAATAAAACAATCTAAAAATCAATAAAATGTAAAAAAAATGTAAAATGAAAGTTAAAGATCAAAAACAGAAGTTCGCTTAGCACGTATCAAATCCTTCAATCTAAGCCAGAAAGCCAATGTTAAATACACACCAAACCACAAGCCCACCGTAACAAAAGAAATATAAATAAAGAACAATCGCACGCTCGTTACTCGCATTCCTAATTTGTCTGCCAGACGCGATGAAACATGAAATCCGTACTTTTCAAAAAAGTATTTAAGCTTTATTACCGCTGGAACACTTTGAGCCATTTTATTATTGTTTACTATTCTATTTTACAAAAATACACTTTTATTATTTCTCGAAAATAAATAAGTAAGGAATCAATGACACTTCATTAATTCCATTCCTATTGCACAATCCAAACATTTACTTTTAGCGCAGTACTCATTCTTAAGTTGGAGCATCGCTTGCGATTCAAAAGCATTTAACGACTTCACACCAAAACTCCCAAATTTATCTATAATCGCATTTTTCTCGGGCGCGACCTCATTTAACAACTGAATAAAATCTTCTGCACGCTCAATTCCCCTACTTTTGGCGTAAGCAAATTGAATTGGAATCAAAGTATTTATTACAATCAAATCTATAAAAGACTTCGACAACATTTTTTTCTTCTTTGGACTTTGCTTATCAAATTGATAATGGTCAAGCCAATAAGTAGAGGCCGAAACCTGAAAAAGAGCATATATCGTCTCAAGTGAAGTTATCTCAGAAATTTGAGAAAATAGGTTTTGGTTGTGATGATACAAATTTGCTAATTGTGACAGACGAATTGTAGGAAAATTATCAGGGCGGTGTTTAAAAAACTGAACTGGATTACAATTACCTTTCTCTATTTGGTATTTATGTAACAAATAGTAATACCTAAATTTTAAATCTTTAAAATAATTATCTTCTTTTTCATCATCTAATAATCCGGCGCCGCCAAGAAGTAAGCTTTCCATATTTTCGACTTCAAAACTTTCTTTTCTAATAATTGAAAACGGAATAGAACTCGCTATTTTTAGAAAAATTTCTCCGTTTGTATTCAATCCGAAGTTTTTTGCAAGCAAGCAAAACAATACCGCCTCCCAATCATTATCGGTCTGTTCTAACAACTCATAAATAGCTGTAGACTTCCTTTCTAATCGCTCAAAAAACAAGCGCTCTTGCCAATTTTTCAAAACAAAAGGAGAGATATAAGCTAACTGCTTTTCACAGAAAATCCAAGCTTTTGGAGACATCAATGACTGATAATTAGCTACTGTATCCTTATCGACATACTTCCTGAGTTCCAAGACAGGAATCTCAGTATTATTTTTTCTGTAAATTTCGGTGTCGTGTTCCCAGACTACATGAAGGATTACATTTTCATAGGCCACATCTCTTTCATGATGATGCACATACCAGTCTGAAGATTTAAGATGAATTTCAACATTTCCAGCCCACATTTGGTCGTCAATCGTGATTTTAGCATTGAAAAAATCAGGCCCAGCCAATTCCAAATATTCTCCAACATTGACGATGATAATTTCTTCCTCATTTGAAGTTTTCAAATTTAAGGTATCGAATTTCTTGAATTTCCAAAGATAATGTAGAAAGTCTTCTTTCATCGTAACGCCTTGTAGTTAAGACACTAATGTAATGAAAAAACAAACAGCTTGTACTTTTAAATAAATATAGAAAGTTATCTCAGCATATATAATTTGGCGCAAGCCCTAGCATCTGATAAAGCTTCATGATGATTCAATTGAATTTTCATTGCGCTACAGCAATCACTAAGCTTTGTTGGTTTTAAGCCTTTGGCTTTGTAGATTTTCACGGTACATTCCCAACGGGGCGATAAATTCAAGTCCTCGTAGTTTAATCCATACAACGCCATTGACTTCGCTAATACATTCCTGTCAAAACTTTCATTGTGCGCGACGACAACTCTATTCTGAAGTCTTCTTTGAATTTCAGGAAATACTTGTACAAATGATTTTGAGTTCATCGTATCCCTTGGATAAATCCCATGTACTTTAATTGTAAAAGGATTATACAGATTATTAGGCGGTTTTATCAAACTGACAAATTCATCTACGATTATCCCATTTTCTACCGTCACAATTCCCACTGAACAAGGGTGAAATGCAGTTGCTGTTTCAAAATCTATTGCTGTAAAAGTCATTATTGAAGTTAGAGGTTAGAGGTTTGAAGTGAGGTAAAAAGCCATAAATCAAAATAGAACCACAATAAAATTTGCGTTTACTAATTTAATTTATGGCAAAAAAAAAATCTTATTTTATCGAACCAATGATATCATATTTTGTAATAATATGGTGTTTTCCATTTCCTAAATCAATTAACACAGCAGCGTTTTCTCTGGTGAATAACTTAGAAACTTCTTCAATTGTTGTTCCCAGTTGTACGATTGGGTAAGCCGCTCCCATGATTTCGCGAATGGGTCTTTCGGCGGAGTTTTTATCTTGCACATAACTTTGAAACAAGTCAGATTCATCCAAAGAACCTACAAAACCTGTAATATCAATTACTGGTATTTGCGAGATTTTATATTTACGCATTCTTTCGATGGCATGCGAAACTAATTCTTCTGTTCGAGCTACAATTAAAGGCTTGTCAATATGATCTTTAATTACATCTTCGGCTTTTTTAATTTCTACTTCTAGAAAACCACGTTCGCGCATCCAGTCATCATTAAACATCTTCCCTACATAACGGCTTCCTGAATCATGAAATAAAACAACAACGACATCTTCTGGTTTGAAATGTTCTTTTAATTGCAACAATCCTTTGATAGCTGCGCCAGCAGAATTCCCAACGAAAATCCCTTCTTCAAGTGCAATTTTTCGAGTATATACTGCAGCGTCTTTATCAGTAACTTTAGTAAAACCATCAATCAAAGAAAAATCTACATTCAATGGCAATATATCTTCTCCAATTCCTTCTGTTATATAGGAATAAATTTCGTTTTCATCGAAAATTCCTGTTTCATGGTATTTTTTAAATACGGAACCATAGGTATCAATTCCCCAGATCTTAATATTAGGATTCTTTTCTTTCAGGTATTTTCCAACACCAGAGATCGTTCCTCCTGTACCAACACCAGATACAAAATGAGTAATTCTACCTTCCGTTTGCTCCCAAATTTCTGGTCCCGTTTGCTCGTAATGTGCCAAAGCATTTGACGGATTATCGTATTGATTTACATACCAAGAATTTGGAGTTTCCTCGGCTAACCTTTTCGATACCGAATAATACGAACGCGGATCAGTAGGTTCCACATCAGTAGGACAAACCACAACTTTTGCACCTACCGCACGAAGGATATCCATCTTTTCTTTGGATTGCTTATCTGAAATTACACAGATTAATTTGTATCCTTTGATAATAGCTACTAAGGCTAATCCCATTCCCGTATTTCCTGAAGTTCCTTCAATAATAGTTCCTCCCGGTTTTAGTCTTCCATCAGCCTCAGCATCTTGAATCATTTTTACAGCCATTCTGTCTTTTACAGAATTACCGGGATTAAAAGTCTCTACTTTGGCAAGTACTAATGCATCAATACCTTCAGTGACCTTATTTAATTTTACTAAAGGCGTATCTCCTATCGTACCTAATATGTTTTCTGCGTATTGCATTGAATTGTATTTTAAAAAATGTGATTTGTTATAAAACTTTTGCAAAGATAGTATTTTGTTAGAAAACATTTCGCTGTTGCAAAATTGCATTCGTGATTACCTCTTTTCTTTGCTTTTTCGAAAAAAAAAATCAGTGACTTCCATTTTGCCCCTTTTATAGCAGCGAAAAAGGTAAAAACGAAAATGCTTAATTAAAGAAGTTCCAGATTAGTCCAAAACGGATCATAAAATCACGGTAAGGATTATTAGGTGCAGCATAAAAATTATTCCCCGTTAAAGACGAATTAAAATGTTCTGCTTTTACATAAATTCGAGTTCTTTGAATACGTGCATTAACAAAAAAATCAAGGTTTGGATAATTTCCAATTTCCTTCTTGTTCTGCACAAAGAACTCCCCGATTACCGGATTGTAATCATTTGCAAAATAGTTTGAAAAATAATTTAATGTAATCCCTGTTTGCAAAAACAAGGCCTTTTTAAACAAATAATTAGTGTAATAAATCGTGTTTCTCGTTACAATTTCAGGTACATTTAGAATGGCATCCTGTTGATCTGTTTTTTGATATAAAAGGGTGTTATCAAGCGCAAATCTTCCAAATTTTATTTCCTTGCTCAATTTAACCGAAACATAATTGATGGTATTCCCATATTGATTTGGACTTACGATTTGTTGACTGTCATCTGTGGCAATATTCTCAAAATACAGATGGTCGTTTAGTGTCGTAAACTGTACAGAAGCTTCTACCCAAGGAGTCATAGCATCTGCTGTAATGGAGTTTATTTTTTCGTTTTTAAAATCATTAGACCAGTTGTAGTTTACATAACTACTTTGATAGAGATTATAATTGTCATTTGGTAATTTATTCAAGTTTTGATATCCAAAAGTGAATTGGTAATCCTCATTCAAATTATAATTTAATTTAGCTTCTAAATTAGATAACGACTGATTTGTAACAGATCTTGAATACAAGAATTTCCCATTCCAATTCTTTTTTTGGTATTCATACTGACCTCCAGCACTGTTGATGTTTCTACTCAATGTGGCTGGAATGGTTTTGTCGTCTCTTATTAATATTTGGTTATAATAATAATTACTTCGGAAATCATCTGCAAAAAACTGGAACTTCCCTAGCGTCGTGTTTTCATAGATCAAACCTGCTTTGTTGTACATCTTATTATAATGCGTTTGATCATTAATCCCACGTGTCACATAGGAATCCCCAAATCTATAGACTAATCGCGATCCTACAGTTGATGGCACCGTTGCCTGATTGTACTCAAAGAATTTGTTCTCATAATTAAACTGATGACTTACGTACAAATTATTATCGCCCTTAGTACTATTTACTCTAAAAAAGTGATCCACGAATATCCTTTTCCCTTTTAGAAAAGATTTCGCATCTGTAAAATAAACTTCGAGCCTTTGCCTGTTATCATACCTTGCATCCTCTTCTTCGAAATCGCTGATTGTTGTAATTCCGCCATTTTCCTCATTTAAAATGTCCTGATAAGTATAATGTGCATTGGCAAAATAACGTTTATTTAAGGTATTATAACTTGTAGTAAATCTAAAATTTCCCGTGCTTGACAACTGGTTTATATACTTCCCCTCAGAGCGCAAGCCTTTATAAGCAATAGAAAAGTTAAGCCTTGGTGAAGTATTCAGTGTAAAAAAAGCATCTAGTGATTGTCCTTTTTGCATCACTGATTTAAAATATAACTCGGTCACCGGAGTCGCCACCGAACTGTATTTTATATCGTTTGCTTCGAGAAAGTTGAAATGCTTGGCTTTAAAACCAAATTCTGGATAGGGAGAAAACTCCGTCAAACTATATTGAAGCGTGTTATATGTTTGCCCCTCATTAGAGAACTGCAAGAGTCCGAAAATATCTATACGTAAATAGTTGTGACTGTATTCTTTTTGAATGGTAAGCGCTGTATCAATGTAGGTGGTATCGCGTTCTAAAGAAATAAACCGATACTGATCTACTGTGGCTACTTTTACAGAATCAGCACTACTAGGTCTATTCGACAACTCTGTTTTTGGAACATCTTCTCTTGAGTTAATTTGAGAAAATAGGATTGTGGGTAATACTATAAAATATAAAGAAAAGAGTATTCTCATTTGAAGGATATATTGTTAGGATATAATTTTTTAACTGCCAATCGAGCAAAGGTAAATTATAATCGTCATATAATAAAAAATTGATTTGTTATTTAAATATACTAACCAACATCGACCATTTTACAAAAACAACGTATGTACCTAAATCCATATTCAAAAAAAAAAAAAAAAAACCGAGTTAGGCAAATGCCTACTCGGTTTTAATAATAATAAAAATAATTAATTATCTATTTGCATTAATTGACTCCTCAATTAAATCATTTGCATCAATTTCAGCTTGAGGGATTTTCAAAAAGAATTTCTTGTCATCTGCAGTTAAATTAGCAGCTGCTTTAATTCTATGATTACCTGTTCTGGTAATTCCTCTTCTCAAACGTTTTGCGTCAAACCACTCTACACCAACTTCAGCATAAAGCTCTTTTCTTCTTTCTACAAGAATTTCTTCCAGCAATGCAGGACCAGTATTTGTTGACCTAATTGCATTAACATCTCTGTTTTTTTGCAATGTATATAGTAAGTCATGAGCTTGTAGATCCTTAGTTTGTCTTTGTAGTGCTTCTGCTTCAATCAGAATCATTTCTGAACTACGAATAATAGGATGATCGGCGTCGAAAGTAAATTTAAATTTACTTGTAATCCAATATCTAAAATCAGTAACAGGTAAAGTAGCACTTCTTAATTGAAATAATCTACGTACATCAGTTGCTGAAAATAAACTTGCAAAATCTACATTGATATGGGTTGAAGTATAAGAAGTTGTTGTAAAATCTGTTCCAACATGTGGAAAACCCCAGTAATAATTAGACTGATCAGATGATTGAGCACTACCCCAAATCCACTCCACATTTGAGTAATCATTGAAACCAGCTCTATATCCAGCTGCATTCAAAACAGCTGCAGTATTCCCTCCATAAGCAGCTTTAGCAGCAGCTTCGGCACCAGGCCAGTTGCCCATTACCTGATACACTTGAGCCAAGATTCCATTTGCTACATTTTTATTAATGTACGATTTTCCTAATCGTGATGAATTTAGTCCATCTACAGCTTTAGTTAAATCATCGACAATTAAGTCATAAACTTCCTTTACTGTTGACATTCCATTCCCAGTTGTTGACAAACTTTTGTAAATAGGCGGTGCTGGAAAGTTTTGATCAAACGAATAAGTAGGAGCAAATTCCATCACTAATTGATGATAGAAAAATCCTCTTAAAGCGTAACCATATGCCATCAATTCTTTTTTATCAGCATCTGCCAATACAGTACTAGCTTCAACACCATTGATCAATGCGTTAGCCTGATTAATCATGTAAAAACAGTAATTCCATGTAAATGAAGTTCTCCTGTATGTAGGTTCACGATTGTCGTTTGCATAATCAAACCCAAACCAATTATTAGCTTGGATGATATCATTCCCTTTTACCGTACGTGCAAAGAAAATTGAATTAAGACCTGCTGAATCTACATTGGTATACTGTCCTCTAAAATTACGCATTATCCCTGAAATAAAAGCTTCAACACCCGCACGAGAAGAAAACACAACTGGTTCAGAAACACCGTCAGTAGGCTTAGGTTCGTTAAGGAAATCCTCACTACAGCTAGCCAGTATAATTACTGCCATAAAGGCAACTAAAATTTTTGAAAAAATTGCTTTCATAAATATTTGTTATTAAAATTCTAAATTAACACCGAAAGAAACAACTCTTTGGTTATACGATCTGCTGTTTGTTGCACCACCAAAGTCTTGCTCAGGGTCAATCCCTTTGTGAGATTGGAATGTCAATAAATTATCAGCTTGTAAAAACAATCTCATTTTTGAAAGCTTTGCTCTCTCGATAAGCGACTGTGGTAAAGAGTACCCTAAATTTAAAGCTTTTAATCTAATATAATCATTTTTAAACAAAAATCTTGTAGACTGTGAGTTAAAATCATTGTTTGAAGCTAAGAATAATGGCACATCTGTAATGTCCCCAGGTTGTTGCCAACGAGTTGCTAGATCTTGATGAGCTGCTCTTCCAGAACTTTCGAAACCTTCCATCAAACTTGCATAAGTACTGTCATAAACATAAGCACCAAAACTAAAATTGAATAAAACATTCAAATCAAGATTCTTATATTTGAAGAAGTTAGTAAAACCACCAACTACATCAGGTAAAGATGATTTGTCAACATAATATCTAGTAGCTTCAGCATACGCTTTTGTAGTAACACGCTCACCTGTAGGTGTACCGTCTGTAGCTAAAACATCCTTGTACCACATTCCATAACCTGTAGCAGGGTCTACTCCAGCCCATTCTTGCATATAGAATTCATATAATGAGCGACCAACTTCCCATCTTTTATTTCCGTTAGTAAACGATTTTTGAGTAAGTTCAGTAATTTCATTATTATCAAAAGAAAAATTCAAGCCAGTAGTCCATAAAAAGTTAGCAGTAGAAACGTTTCTCGTACTCAATGAGAATTCCCAACCATAATTCTTAATAGATCCTACATTCGTTGTAATACCAGTATTACCGGTAGAACCAGGAAGTGGCTTATTGTAAATCAAATCAACTGATTCTTTGCTGTAATAATCTACAGTACCAAAAATTCTATTGTTAAATAATCCGAATTCTAAACCAACATTTGAAGAAGCTGTTTTCTCCCAAGTAATATTTGGGTCAACAGCTGCTCCTAATACAACTCCAGTATTGTCTAACTCATTCCATCCAGTAGAAAACAACTGTAAATAAGGAAAGTAAGATGTCAATCTATTATTTCCTAACTCCCCATAAGATCCTTTTAATTTCAAGAAGTTAATAACATTATTATCTTTTAAGAAATTCTCTTCAGAAAGCAACCATGAACCAGCCACAGCGAAGAAATCTCCCCATCTAACATCACTGTTAAAACGAGACGAACCATCTTTACGATACGAACCTTCAAGGAAATATTTCTCTTTGTAGTTATAACTTAAACGACCTAAATAACTTGAAATTCTTTCCTCAGTAGTCGATCCAGAAACTGAAGACGGAGTTGTACTACCATCTAGAACATATACACCCGGTAAAAAACCTTCCCCTTGTGCACCTAGAGCGTCAATCTCAAATTTATAAGCTTCTTGAATCAAATTAGCACCAAAATTATGATCACCAAATGATTTAGTATAGCTCAAACTGTTAATTAAATTTGTAGAAGTTGTAATATCTCTATTTTGCGTAACTCTACCGTCTACGCTTGATGCATACCCAACTTCGTTACTTGCATAGTTATAAGAATCAAACAAATACTTGTCATACGCTAAGTTAGTTTTGAAAAGTAAATCCTTAGCTAGAGTAACTTGCAAATATGCATTTGCAGTAAAATTATCTCTCTTGTTTTTAATTTTGTAATTGAATAAAGAACCATATGCATTCTCATTATTCAATTGAGGACGATTTCCGTTTATAAGTTGTGCTGAATTTGCACCATAATCAAAAATATTGTTACCGTTACCATCAACAATTAAATCTCCATTTCCATTTCTTTGGTACAAAGGATAGATTGACGGTATAGTATAAATCCATTGAACAGCACTTTGAAAACTGTTCCCACTTTGAGTTGGGAAATTTTGACTAGATGTAGAGTAGAACGAAGTAATTCCGGCAGTCAACCAATCATTAACTTTAGAATCAATACTTAAACGAGTTGTTACACGATCAAAATTCGATGTAACTACATTTCCCTCTTGAGACAAATAGTTTGTTGAAAACGCATAAGAAGTATTATCACTACCACCACTTACAGCAAATGAGTGCTCTGATCTAATAGCCGAATCATTCAACATTAAGTCAGCCCAATTTGTTTCCCATTTTTTTTCTGAAGAAACTAATTTACCGTCAGCATTAACTGGCACAGCTGTCGTGTATGGATTGTAGCCTAGTGAAGATACTAACGAATTTGACGCGTTTAATCCTGCAGTAGCTGCTGGTTGATTAGCCACATACTGATTCGCATTTCTTATTCCTTCCCAAGTGTATTCCATATATTTATCAGAACCAACCAAGTCATGAAGTTTAACAGCATTTCCAGCAAAACCAACTAAAGTTGAAAAAGTCACTTTTGGAGCTGTCCCTAATTTACCTCTTTTTGTTGTGATAACAATAACACCATTTGAACCTCTAGAACCATATAATGCAGTTGAAGACGCATCTTTCAATACACTCATTGACTCAATTTGATCAGAGCTGATTGAATTAAGGTTACCGCTAAAAGGGGCACCATCCAGAATAATTAATGGCTCAGAAGAAGCATTAATAGAACCTGTTCCACGAATACGGATCACTGGGTTCTCCCCTGGTTGTCCACCTGCCGAAATGATATTAACACCAGCAACACTACCTTGTAAGGCAGTTAATACACTCGTTGCTTGTTGCTTTTCTAAAACTTCTTTACCTACAGTAACAACCGACCCCACGATTGATTTAGCTTTTTGCTTACCATAAGCAACAACAACAACTTCTTCTAAAGATTTAGCCGTTGATTGCAACTTTACATTTACAGAACTTGAAGCGCCAACTGTAACTGACACATCATTCATACCAATAAAGGAAAACATTAAAACCTCTCCGGAACTTGCTCTCACCGCATATTTTCCATCAAAATCAGTTTGGGCTGACCTATTTGTCCCCTTCACTACAACGTTCACACCAGGAACTGGTCCTGATTGATCTGAAACAATTCCACTAACGGTTTTCTCTTGAGCAAAAGAAAACTGCATAGATAACGCTATCAATAGCGTAAAAATCCATTTGAATTTTAATCTCATATTAATTAATTTGAATTAGTTATTTTACAAATATGTAGAATAAATCCTTAAAAAGAAAGCAAAGTCATAAAGTTTTGCCAAAAAATTATGGCCAAAACGTATTTATAGTGTTAATAGAGTCCATCAATGTAGCAAATAATAACATATAAAGAAACTGTATAAAACCAATAAAAAATAATCAATAACTTAATTATCAATACTTTAAACACACGAAACATCCGACAAATAGTCCCAAATTCAACGATAATCAACCCTAAATATTAGACCGTATCAAAAATGTTAAATTTTTACTTTAATTAACAGGTTTGTCGAAAAAAGAACTTTTATACGGGTACCTAATTTGAAAAAACCTTTAAAATTTAATACAAAAAAAATATATACAGTAAAAAAAAAACAGCTACAAGAAATAAATCTTGTAGCTGCTTTTAAAAAATATTCTGATTGTTTAATCAGTAATTATTGTTTAGATTTTGTTGATTAATAACCAGGATTTTGTTGTGGCCTTAAAGTCGGATTAGCGTCTACTTCCAACTGTGGTAAAGGCCATATAAACTTAAAGTTATCATATGTAAAAGCATCCACCCCTAGCGCTCCCGCATAAGGACTCCCCAAAGCATATGCTGCTAAAGCAGGAGCTGCCGTAGCAAAACCAGCATTAGCAATTTTCGCAGGAATACCAGCAATTGGGAAAATAGGATCACTTTGTAACCTACTTATATCTGCCCAACGGCGACCTTCACAAATAAACTCTATTCTTCTTTCTTTCAAAACAGCACTCAACATATCAATATTTGTAGCAAAAGTAGCTGCCGTATAAGCCTGAGTACCAGGATTTGCTAATGAACGGTTTCTAACCGAATTTAATCGAGCCAAACCATTTACAACATCATTTGTTCTAGCATAGGCTTCAGCCATATTCAGTGCTACTTCAGCATATCTAATTATTGGAGCAGCATCAGTTTTATTGACAGCGTCTTTATACTTTTTTGTGAATTTTGTATTTGGATAATAAGCACTATTACCTGTAATCACCATTACGCCTTCTGCTCTTCTTTTGTCATCACTTAACCAAGTTGGATCTCTCCAGATAATTGGACTAATAGCAATTAAACCACGACCGTTAGCCGCTGCTGGAATTGGAGGGTGATACATACTTGGTAACGAACCATTTACACCTGGATTATTTGTAGCACCATTTGCAATTGAAAAAATTGATTCAGAATTGGAATTATTACTAGCAAAAGGAGTATCAGGATTAGCGGTCATAGTATATTTACCATCTAATTTAACACCTTCAGAAATTACCTTGTCCCATCTGCGCATGCTCAAATAAACTCTAGTTTTATAAGCAATAGCAGCTTCTTTAGAAATTCTTTCAATTTGTGCTGCACCAGCTCTTTTAGTTTTAGAATAAAGCAATTCTTCTGCATCATCTAAATCTTGCAAGATTTTAGTATAGCAATCAGCAACTGAATTTCTACCTTGAGCTAAACCTAGTTCGATATTTGCTGGAGTTGTATAAGGAATTTCTCTGTAAGGAACTCCTAAATTAGCACCATTATTATCTTGTAGTGGTCGTGCAAAGTGAATTAACAATTCATTATGTGTTATAGCTCTAAAAAATTTAGCTTGACCAATGTAATCATTTGCCAATTCTTGAGAGATAACACCATCAGCTGCAGCCTTAGTAACGCCATCAATCACAATGTTAGTTCTATTAATCAATCGATAACCATCCGCCCAATAATAAACATTATTGGCTGATGTAGCATCATAAGTACCCGTATAAGTAAGTTGATAAAATGCAGCTAAGTTAACCACATCTTCACCCCTGTTATCACCCTGTTGAATAAACGCTGAGCCAAATATATATCCCCTAGCTCCAGCTCCATTATAATTACCCAATTCAGCAGCATTATACATACCTGTAACAGATAAATCGATTAATGCTGGAGTTTGAAACGCAACATTTTCAGATATACTGTTAAAAGGAACTAACTCTATTACACTTTCTTCACTACAAGAAGTAAATAAAAGTGACACCATTGCAAACGGAATTACTAATTTAGTAATCGAGAATGATTTAAATTTATTTTTATTTTTCATTTTTTAATTATTTAAAATTAGAAACCTACATTAAGACCAACACTAAATATTCTAGATCTTGGAGTCCCATTATAATCGTTACCTAAAACTTCCATTTCAGGATCCAATCCTTTATAGTCCGTAATAATTAACAAGTTTTGTCCTTGTACGAAAAGTCTAAACTTATCTAATCCAACCTTATCTAAAACTGACTTAGGCAAATTATATCCCAATGTTATATTATCTAATTTGATGTAATCTCCTTTTTCAACAAAACGGCTAGAAGCTTGATTTATATTGATAGTAGTTTCTCTATCATCTCTTAATCTTGGAGTCCATCCATCACCTGGATTGTCCACACTTTGCCATCTCCCTAAAATTTCGGTACCATTATTATTAAAACCTTGAGATAATAGTTCACGTCTTGTCAAGTTATTAATTTTGTTTCCTCCACTAAAACGAAACATAAAACCTAAATCAAAGTCTTTGTAAACCATATTAGAATTAAATGCGCCAAAATAAGTTGGCAATATATTGCCTAAAACTTTTTTGTCAGCAGCACCTAAAGAAGAAGTTTTAGAAACATCAGTTGGATTTGCTTCATCAAAAACACGGTATGCTTGTGTATTAATATTTCCTTGAACTAATGTACCGTCTCCTTTAGTAAATACCGGGTTTCCATTAGCTGGATTTACTCCCCAATAATTGAAACCATATATTACATAAGGAGATTCTCCCTCACGCAATAAATTGTTTCCTGTGTTATAACTATTTGCATCTACGAAATTAATATCCTGTCCATTAACTAACTTATCAACTTTACTTTTCACTAAAGACAAGTTAGTACTAACTGTCCATTCGAAATTTTGGTTTTTAACAACCGAAGCTTCAATAGAAAACTCATGACCAGAATTTTTTAAGGACCCAATGTTTTGAGAGATATAATTCTCAGGAATACCTAACGACAATGGTTGAGGAACTTGTAAAATTAAACCATTCTGATTATTGATAAAATAATCGTACGTTAATTTAACACGATTTCCCCATAAAGATAAGTCAACTCCATAATCATATTTTACAGATGTTTCCCATTTTAACTGGTCATTACCAGCTTGAGAGTAGCCTATACCATTGTATTCTGCATATTTTGCATTGTTATACAACCCTAAATATGGATAGTTACCAATACTAGTATTACCAACTTCGGCATAAGAAGCTCTTAATTTTAAATCAGATACTACATCTTCTAATGAGCTCATAAAAGACTCTTTACTTATTGTCCAACCAGCAGAAACCCCCGGAAAAGTTCCCCATTTATTAGCTGTAGGCAAAGATGAAAGTCCATCTTTACGAATAGACCCTTGAAGGAAATATTTTCCTGCAAAATTATAATTCAATCTTCCTGCATAAGAAATAATTCCATTTTCACTGATACTACCTCCAGAAAGTTGAGTAGCATAAGATCCAGTAATCAATCCTTTATTAAAAAAAATATCAGACAAGCCATTACCTCCTCCGAAGAAAGAACTAACTTTCTGTTTTTGAACTTCATAAATTGCTACAGCACTAACGTTATGCGATTCACCAAATGTTTTGTTATAAGACAATACATTCTGAGTATTCCAACGGGTTAAATTCGTGAAATTATTTCTAACCGCACCAGCAATACTAGCACCGTCACCATTTATAGGATTTAAATAATTGAATCCTTCAGTTCCAATCGCATCAACACTTCCTTGAGTTTTAAAACTTAAACTTGGCGTAATTTTAAAATCAGCAAATAAACTTACCAATGATCTATCAATTTTAGATTTGTAGATATTATTATCTAATACGTAAACAATGTTAGGTAAGTTATTAGCAATAACAGATAAATTTTGTCCTTGCCCTACCGTTGAGCCAGTTATATTATAACCTGTTGGGTTATTACTATCATAAATTGGTGTGTTAGGTAATTGACGCATTGAATTAAAGATAAGACCTGATAATCCTCCAGCATTATCGTTTAAACCCTCATTTTCAGTTCTAGACAAAGCCATGTTAACACCAATGTTCAACCAGCTTTTTACCTTTTGATCTACATTACCTCTTACATTATAACGAGTTTGACTGTTAGATTTTGCAAGTCCATCTTGTGCATTATAACCTGTTGAAAAATAGTAATTTGTTTTATCTGTCGAACCAGAAAGCGATAAATTGTGATCTGTTTGAATGGCAGCCTGACGAAGAACTGCTTTTTGCCAGTTCGTATCAAAATCAGTTCCCACAGCTAAAATTGAAGCCCCTCTATTGGTTCTTTTTTCATTTTGAATGGTAATGAAATCTTTAGTTTTCAATAAATCCAAATAAGCGATTGGCTGTGCGATTCCCGTGTACGTATTGTAGTTCACTCTAAATTTACCGCCTTTTCCTTTTTTAGTAGTAATTAAAATTACACCATTAGCAGCTCTTGAACCATAAATTGCAGTTGCAGAACCATCTTTCAAAACCTCAGTAGATTCAATATCCGCTGGGTTGATATCCCCTAATGCATTTGTGTTAGCGTATCCTCCAACATCACCTGTAAAAATAGGAACACCATCAACAACAACTAATGGATAACTACCTGAAGTAATCGAGCCAATACCTCTAATTCTGATTCTAGGAGCTTGTCCTAAAACTCCTGAACTAGTGGTTACTTGAACACCAGCAGCTCTACCCGCTAATTGAGACTCAAAACTTGGAGTTGCAAGATTCGCAATTGCATCCCCTTTAATCTGAGAAATCGAACCCGTAACATCTCTTTTTCTTTGAGTACCATATCCTACAACCACCACTTCTTCAAGAGATTGTGACCCTGAAGCCAATTTGACATTTACAGTACTAGAAGCTCCAACAGTTATAGATGAATTATCCATCCCTATAAAAGAGAATACTAAAACATCACCTTGCTTTGCTCTAATAACATATTTTCCATCAAAATCTGTTTGAACTCCACTATTAGTTCCCTTAACAATAACGTTTGCTCCTGGAATTGGACCACTAGCATCCGAAACTACACCCGAAACAGTTTTCTCTTGTGCAAAAGAAGCCTGCATAGATAGCACCAATATCAGCGCATAAATCCATTTAAATTTTAATCTCATATACAATTTTGTATTAGTTAGTTAATGGCGCAAACATATTAGTATAATATTAACAAAGCATCATTTTTATTTAACAAAAGCATGTTGGTAATTAAAAATATTTTATTATAGAAAATTAGGATTTTATAAAAAAAATGCCAAATTATCACCATTAATCAAGTACAAACATTAATTTCGCAATAAATTTTTCAAAATGTTAAAATTATTCTTTTCCTCATTCATTTTAGAAGCTGGCACTGATGAGGCCGGTCGGGGTTGTCTTGCAGGTCCTGTTACGGCCGCTGCGGTAATACTTCCAGCCGACTTTGAGAATACAATATTAAATGACAGTAAGCAATTGTCTGAGAAAGCCAGAGAAAAATTACGACCCTTAATAGAACAGCAAGCCATCACATTTGCAGTGACTCACCTTGAGCCCTTAGAAATCGACGACATCAATATATTGAATGCCTCAATAAAAGCAATGCAGGAATGCGTATTAAAACTCGATCCACAACCCGAATATATTATTGTAGATGGCAACAGCCCGTTTATTCGAAAAAAAGGAATTATAAAGAGTAGTGGAAAGATCTTTACTCCAGCAGAAATTGAGATTTTGACATCCATCCCAAGTAGTAGTATTGTAAAAGGAGACTCTAAATTCATGAGTATTGCTGCGGCATCAGTATTAGCAAAAACATACCGCGACGAATATATGAATAGGATACATGAGGAATTCCCAATGTACAACTGGAAAAAAAATAAAGGTTACCCAACAAAAGAGCATCGAGAAGCAATAAGAAAATACGGTGTGACTAAGTACCACCGAATGAGTTTTAGATTACTACCCGTACAAACGGCCTTAGCTTTTGAAGGAACAGATTAATTCTTTCTAATAAATCAATAAGCCTTTTCTAGATATAAAAAAAGAGAGGATACTTTTCAGTATCCTCTCTTTTTAAACTAAATTCTTTCTTTCTTTCTAAAAAAGTAACTTCTATTACTTAGAATAGATTGAACTAAGTTAAATTTTTATTTAGCCCAAATCAACTTAGTAGTTAATTTATCACCTCCGATATTTAATGAAGCAGCCTTAACACTTTCACCATTTAACTGTTGTAAGTTTACTGGATATGTAAATCTTGCAGGCATAGAAGTTAAACCTCTTAATGCTTCAAAAGTATAAGTAGTGGCATCTGTTTCTGGATGCGGAGCATTTAACTCATACGATCCTCCTGGCTGAAGTAGCGTGTTAGGAAAACCAGTTCTTCTGTATTCAGCAAAAGCCTCATACGGCTGCATGAAAAGAGCAATATATTTTTGATTTAAAACATTCGCTTGACTTGCTGGCGCCAAATTAGCTAAATAAGTATTAATTTTTGCAGCAGAAACCGCCCAACGTTCCATAGAGGCTTTTACCCCTTTTTGGTAGTTAGCATTATCCCAGCCATTATTCTCAGACAATAGGAACTCCACTTCAGCGTATTCCATTAAGATTTCAGTGTAATCTTGTTTTAATACATTTGAACTCCAGAATGAAGTGTTTGGTCTTTGTGACGCCGCTAAAGAACTTGGAATTCCATAAGGCATACCAACATACTTCGTTAAATCGTCAGTTTCAGTATAAGAAAACGTTTTTACATCAGTCTTTGAAGCAGTTGTAGGCGCGGCATACTTTTGCAATCTTGGATCAACTCCAAATACTCCTAACTTCCCTTTTAACAAATCAACAAACGTATTTGTTATAGCAAAATCAGTTCTGTTACCTAAATAAAAATCTCTGTAAAAAGGACTTGGATTAATATCGTCTTTTTGGTAAGTAAGTCCAACATTATCGTCATTCGAAGTCATTACACCTGCAGCTATAGCTTCGGCGATATGAGTTTCGGCACCTGGCACAACACCTTTAACTCTGGTAGCAATACGCAGTCTTAAAGAGCTTGCGAATTTTTTAAGTTTTGTAGCGCTTTTAAAAAGATTATCTCCATTTGTGAAAACTGGCTCAGCAGTAACTATCATAGCCGAAGCTTCTTTTAGCTCCTTCAACAGATCTGCATAAATTTTTTGCTGTGAAGCAAATTTAGGCTTGATATGTTTAGCTAACTGCAATCCTTGAAAGTCAGCATCCTGATTACCATAAGAATAGTAAGGAACATCTCCGTAAACATCTACTAATTGTAAAAAAGTATAAGCTAACATTACTCTAGCAGCAGCGATCTGGTTATCATTATTTCCATAAGCTGCATTCAAAGCTTTAGTTGCTGGATTTGTATTTAAATCAATAATGGTTTTAAAATCCACCGCTGCTAAATAATAGTCCGTGTATAAACTTTGGTTTGTACCTTCTCTAAACTGGAATCTATCTTCTTCAGTATAGTTTCGTTGTGCTGAATATTGAACCCAAGGCAAGGCCATTCTTCCAGAAGAAAAACTTCCTCTTGATTGCGTCATTAAAAAAGTAACCGCACCATTAAATACTCCGTAAGCCGGAACTCCTACAATTTCTGGCTGATTAGGATTAGCATTAATTTCGTCTAATTGATCAGTACAGCTTACGGTTGTTGCCAGTAATGCTACTATTGATACTATCGATATGAATATTTTTTTCATCTTATTTTATTTTTAGAATTTAAATTCTAGATTCATCCCATATGTTCTAGTTGATGGCAATGAACCACCTTCAAGACCTTGAGTATTTCCACTACCATAAGAAGCCATCTCCGGATCCATTCCATTCCAATCTATTCCCCAAGTAAATAAATTTCTTGCGAAAAGTGAAAATCTAATAGTAGAAAACAAAGGTCCAATCACTTTTTTAGGCATGCTATATCCAAAAGTAACTTCTCTTAATTTAACATAACCTGCATCAAAAACATTCAATGCATCAACACCAGCATAGTGACTTTGAGCCCATTCTTGAGCACTTAGAGTAGAAGTGTTTTTTGTACCGTCTTCATAGACTGCATCTACAATAATACCATTTTCTCTGATTCCGTTAGCAGCTGTAGCTTCTAACATACCTGAATACGTTCCCCACATGTGTGAAGTAGAAAAATAACTACCCCCTTTTTGCATATCAATTAAGAAACCAAAATTAAAGTCTTTGTATTTGAAAGTATTTCTTATCCCCATATTGTACTCAGGAGTAATAGTACCTAATGATTTTTGTGCACTTGGAACGTAGTATCCATCAGCATCAACAACTTTATTTCCATTGGCATCATACGTAAAGTCAGTACCAAAAATTTGACCATAAGGCTGTCCTGTGATAGCTAATAATCTAGCTTGAAAAGGAGCAGTACCAATTGTTAATTCGTTAACACCATCAATTAATTCAATTAATTTATTGTTGTTTTTAGCAAAATTCCAAGTGATATCCCATCTAAAATCTTCTGTTCTTACAGGATTAAGCGTTACTGTAGACTCAATACCTTTATTTTGCATTTTTCCTGCATTAACTAACGTGAAGTTAAAACCTGTAGCAGGATCAACTTGAACAGGAGTTATCAAATCAGTTGTAGTTGCATCATAGTAAGTTACATCGATCCCAACTCTTCTGTTAAACAAGCTTAACTCTAAACCTACCTCTTTTGTCGTTTTTAATTCAGGAACGATAAAAGGATTATTTGAAGTACCTGGTTGACTATATCTTGGTGCACCTTGAAAAGGAGTACTTGTGTCAGCAAAATTAGCTAAGCTGTATGCTGAAGTACTGTTTCCAGCTTGAGCCCAACCTCCTCTAATTTTACCATAATTCAACCATGAAAGATCTGTTAATTCTGAGAAGATAAAACTTCCTGTAGCAGAAGCATAATTTACAGATTTGTAAACAGTACTAAACCAGTCACTTCTATCTGTAACTTCTAAAAACAACATATCTTTATATCCTAACGAAACAAAACCATAGATACTATTCGTTCTAGTTCTTTCGTCCAAATTTGTAGCCAATGCAGGGCTAGAACTATTAGATAAATTATAAATATTTGGAAGTACTAATCCACCTACAGTCTGACCAGTTACCCTTGAAAAGCTATAACTTCTTCTATTTGCTCCAGCAAAAGCGTTTAAGCTAAAATCACTAAATTTTTTATCATAATGCAAACGACCTTCATAATTAAAATCAGTCAATGTTCTTGCATTTGTAGAAAAACTTGAAGTTGCTTGAGAACCTATAGCAACTCTTTCATTGATATTAAATGAATAAGTATCTCCATAAACATTACCAACAGCATATAAATCCGGAGTAATATTATAGGTTATTTTTCCATTACCATATACTCTGTTTCTTGTATCAGAAGATGTATTTTCATTAATAATCCAATAAGGGTTATCAGAGTAGTTAGGAGTTCCATCATCCCAAGCAACTCTATTCCAAGATCTTTGTTGACCATTAGCCAATTTATAATCTTTTAGATCATTGAAATCCAACTGTCTTTGCCCCCATTGAAAGAATTTCTGAGCCAAACCATTATCACCGTATCCTACCTCTGGTCTATTAAAACCTCTTGTTTGAACGTAAGTTGCAGAACCTTCCACTTTAAGCTTATCGCTCAACTGAGCATTAGCATTAAGCGAGAACGTGTTTTTTGTCAAAGTTGAATTAGGAACAATTCCTTCCGTTTTTTGATTAGCATAAGAAAATCTCACGCCTGAATCTTTATTAGATCTTGTAAAAGACAAAGAGTTATTTCTTGTAACTCCTGTTCTAAAAAAGGAATCAACATCATTTTCAGAAGCAAGCCATGACTTTTCTTTTAAATAGTCATTAGAAAACTCTGGGTCAAAAGCATTCCATGGCAAATATTTTAAGTTAGCATCATATTTAGGCCCCCAGCTTTCATCTGTTGCATAATCAGCAATATTATATGTTTGACCGTTTATAACTTGTTGCTCAAAAGTCGATGCGCTTCCACCACCGTACTGTCTTTGCAATTTTGGCATGATATAAACAGATTCGAATGTAATACCACTATTAAATGATATCTCCGATCTACCTTCCCCATTTTTACCAGATTTTGTAGTATATAAAATAGCTCCATTACCAGCTCTACTTCCATAAAGCGCCGCAGCTGGACCACCTTTTAATACTGTCACAGATTCTACATCGTCAGGATTAATATCTGCTGATGCATCACCATAATCTCTACCTCCTGCACCTCTTTGAGTAGCGCTTGAGTTGTAATTTCCATTATCTAAAGGAATTCCATCAATTACAATTAATGGTCTATTTTCTCCTGTTACAGATCCAATTCCTCTAATAACTACTCTAGTTGAACCTCCCATTGTAGAAGGAGATGTTACTTGCAAACCTGCAACATTCCCAGACAAAGCAGAAACAGCATTATTTGTTCCTCCTTCACTTAGAACACTACCTTTTAAATCTTGAGCAGCATAACTAAGAGATTTTTTCTCTCTTTTAATACCCAATGCCGTAACAACGACTTCATTTAACTCATTAGCTGAGTCTTTCATCACTACATTAATTGTAGTCGAAGCACCAACAGTAGCTACGAAATCTTGCATACCTACAAAGGAGAAAACTAAAACGTCACCAGCTTTAGCCTGAATAGCGTATCCACCATCAAGGTCAGTTTGAGCACTTTTACCACTCCCTTTTACGACTACATTTACTCCAGGAATTGATCCTATCGCATCCGAAACAACACCTTTAATCGTTTGCTCTTGTGCAAAAGCAAACTGAATTGACAACGCCAGTATCAGCGTATAAATCCATTTAAATTTTAATCTCATTATCTGTCTTTTTGAATTAATTAGTTCACAAAAATCCCAATAAAACCTCAAATAAATCCTACCTCGCTAACATAAAAAACAAAGTTTAACTTTAGCATTCAAAAAAATCACACAAATTGTTAAAAAAAAGAACTTATCTAATTTTATTATAATAAAAAAGATATTTAATGAAATTAAAGTTTTCGCAGCAAACCTCTATTTGGCGGGGATTACGCATCGATAAGGGTTATTATTATGTTAATTTAACAACATATTTATGTTAGCTACTTGCGAACAAACCAATATTATGCACTCCCTAAATTATAGATAAAAGTGCGAATTTTATTAAATTCGAAAAAAATATATGGCATAAAAAAAATAGATTGAAACGGACATGCCGTCGCAATCTATTTTTTCAAAAAGTTAAGCTAACTCTTAGATATACTTTTACTTTTTTTCATAAATTAATTGACCAACTCACTTTCAAAAAGTGTCGAAAAATGTTTTACTATTTTTGATTTAATTTCCTCTTCATCCACTTTGTCCACACCAAGTTCTACATGTAAAGAAGTTACGGCTTTCCCGCGAATCCCACAGGGAATGATATTATCAAAGTAACCCAAGTCAGCATTTACATTTAATGCAAACCCATGCATGGTAACCCAACGCGAAGCGCGAACGCCCATCGCACAAATTTTTCTAGCAAATGGAGTCCCTACTCCTAGCCAAACTCCTGTCTCACCTTCGCTGCGAGAACATTCGATTCCATACTCTTGTAAAGTAAGAATAATAGATTCCTCAAGAAAACGCAGGTATTTATGAATATCAGTAAAGAAGTTTTCTAAGTCAATAATAGGATAACCTACAATTTGCCCCGGACCGTGATAGGTAATATCACCACCGCGATTGATCTTGTAGAAAGTAGCTCCTTTATCTTCCAATTGTTTTTCTGACAACAGTAAGTTAGTCAAATCACCACTTTTTCCCAACGTGTAAACATGTGGATGTTCCACAAACAAGAAATAATTTGGAGTCTCTAAAGTAAGCTCCTCTCGCCTATTCCTGATTTTAAGATCTACAATTCCTTTGAATAACTCTTCTTGGTATTCCCAAGTTTCTTTGTAGTCTTTCTTTCCTAAATCTTGAAGTTGGATGGTTTTATTCATTTGTCATTGCTAGGAACGAGGCAATCTCTTTTCGTTCACTTATTTGTTAGCTGCAAAGGTAGTATTAATTCTTGTTTTAGGCCAAGAAGACATAAAATCACAATGGATAACTAAAGAATAATTCTAAAACTATATTTACTCCAAAACTACTTCTAGCGCTGTAATTTCAGGGTTTTGCAAGCAATCGCCTAAAAGAAATTCTATTTTTAAAGCTTTTCTATCTTCACTTATTTTAGCATTGGGATTTGAAACCGATTTTATTTTTCGCAGAAAATGGTAGTTCAAAACATAGGATTGACTGATTTTCGCTGTAGAAAATTGCTTCTTTATTTCTGAAATTTTACTCTGCTCTTTTTGCAGTTGTACTGAATCAGTAATCGAAACTATTCTCCTGAAAATAGTTCCGTCAAACGAATAACTCACTGCATAATAATGCTCCTCGGCAGATAAAGCGTAGTTGTGTGCCAAATCAGAAGCATAGTTCTCTGTTTTATATAAGTCCGGAACCGCTTCGATTGTCCCGAATTTCTGCGAAATAACGGTGCGAAATTCTTTTTCGTAAGAACTTTTTTTGATATAAACTTTTATGTCCTTGAATTTATTAAAAATAGCTTTTTCAAATGCCGGAAGACGAGAATAATTATCAGAATATTTTGTGATATAATCCTTAAAAGCATAAGTTGTATCGACAAATTTTTCTTCTCGGGAATAATTTCCACCTACTAATTGCATATAACTGTGTTCGTCACGAAGTTGGACTACTTCTATGGTTCCGCTTCCGTCCTCGTTGAGATAAATGGTCTCATTAACTTGGCAACTACTTGCAATAATTAGCACTACTAAAAGGTAAAAGTATTTTTTCATTTTGTTTTCTAAGTCAATATTTACAGCTTACGGCTTGGTTTAATTTTTTATAAATGTAATTAATTTCCGATGATCTATCGTTTTTCATTTTTGAAAACGTTTTTAAAATCAAAACCGTCTAGCATAGCCCTGATCGAGCCGATATCCTCCCAGTCCCGACGCTTTGGGACTGGGAGATTAAGGGGAGAGCAGGACAAAATACAATTGAAAAAACACAAATTTGTGCTCCTGAAAATAGAACTATTAAGAATGCAATTTTAAGACTTTATGATTTTGCAATTTTAAGACATAAAGACTATCTTTGCGCTCTTAAAAAACAGCACAAAATGGCCTTATCAGAACAAGAAATCATCCGAAGAGAAAAACTTCAAACCTTACGCAACTTAGGAATCAATCCTTATCCTGCCAATCTTTTCCCAGTAAATCATACTTCGAAGCAGATAAAACAGGAGTTTGAAGAAGGTAAGAAGGTAATTGTTGCCGGGCGTTTGATGAGTGTGAGAGATCAAGGAAAAGCTTGTTTTGCCGAATTGCAAGATAGTGACGGCCGTATTCAATTGTACGTCAACCGTGATGTTTTATGTGAAGGTGATGATAAAACTTTGTACAATCAGGTATTTAAAAAATTAACCGATTTAGGTGATTTTATTGGTATCGAAGGAGAATTATTTACTACGAAAGTGGGAGCACAATGCATTCGCGTGGATGGATTTACTTTTTTGAGTAAAACATTGCGTCCGTTGCCATTGCCAAAAGTAGATGAGGACGGAAAAGTACACGATGCCTTTAACGACGCTGAATTGCGTTATAGAATGCGTTATGTAGATTTAACGGTGAATGAGCATGTGAAAGAAACGTTTATCAAGAGAACAAAAATGTTCAACGCGATGCGTTCTTTCTTTAATGATAGAGGATATCTTGAAGTAGAAACTCCTGTTCTACAACCGATTCCTGGTGGTGCTGCAGCGCGTCCGTTTATCACGCACCACAATTCACTAGACATGCCATTGTATATGCGTATTGCTAATGAGTTGTATTTAAAAAGATTGATTGTTGGTGGTTTTGAAGGAGTTTATGAGTTTTCGAAAAACTTCAGAAATGAAGGAATGGACAGAACGCACAACCCAGAATTTACCGCTATGGAAATATATGTAGCCTACAAAGACTACAACTGGATGATGGAATTTGCCGAAGACCTTCTTGAGCACTGCGCAATTGCCGTTAATGGAACGAGCGAAGCAACTTTTGGAGAGCATAAAATCAACTTTAAAGCTCCATATGCACGTGTAACGATGACTGATTCTATCAAGCATTTTACTGGTTTTGATATTTCAGGAAAATCGGAAGCAGAGCTTTTTGATGCCGCAAGAGGCATGGGAATTGATGTGGATGCAACAATGGGTAAAGGAAAATTGATTGATGAGATTTTTGGCGCTAAATGCGAAGGAAATTATATTCAGCCAACATTCATTACTGATTATCCGAAGGAGATGTCACCCTTGTGTAAAGAACACAGAGACAATCCAGATTTAACGGAGCGTTTTGAATTAATGGTTTGTGGTAAGGAAGTAGCAAATGCTTACTCTGAGCTTAACGACCCAATTGATCAACGCGAACGTTTTGAAGAGCAAATGCGATTATCTGAAAAAGGAGATGACGAAGCGACAGGAATAATCGATGAAGACTTCCTTAGAGCATTAGAATACGGAATGCCCCCAACATCTGGTATGGGAATAGGAATGGATCGTTTAATTATGTATTTGACTAATAATGCTTCTATTCAAGAAGTGTTGCTGTTTCCTCAAATGAGACCAGAGAAAAAACAAGTTCAACTAGAAGAAGACGAGAAATTAATTGTTTCTTTATTACAGTCGAATGAGAACCAAATGGAATTTGGTTTACTAAAAATAAAATCAGAATTGAGCGGTAAAAAATGGGATAAAGCCATGAAAAACCTATCTGCACTTGGAATGACTGAAGTCGTAGTTGATGGAGAAGGTAAAGCGTGTCGCTTGAAAGGGTAATTTTAACTACATCTATTTATAAAAAAAGGAACTTCGTGATGGAGTTCCTTTTTTTATACGATTCGACTTATTCTCACGGTTCCTTGTTGCCAAATTCTACCAAATTATTATCTAAATCATTATTCAACGAGTCAAGAGCAACGTATAAAAAACAGTTACAAACTGGTAGGTGCCGTATTGAAATCTCTCTCCAAAATCGTATTATTGTGGCTAATTTTTATTGTCTACGAATTCGTTCTTGAATCCATTTAGATTAATAAAAACATTTAAATTGATTATGAGTCAAATAGAATTAATTGAAGGGGAAATCTTCAATGATTATCGCGGTCAGATTTCGTCTATGAACAATTTTAAATTTGGTAAAATAGAACGTTATTACTTTATTCATCATCCCGATCCTTCGATAATTAGAGGCTGGCACGCGCACCAATTTGAAAAAAAATGGTTTCAATGTGTAAAAGGATCCTTTACTTTAGCTTTTGTAAAAATTGACGATTGGGACAAGCCATCAAAAGATTTGCAGCCTGAAATTTTTGAACTATCAGAAGCAAAAAGCGAAATAATATGCTTGCCTGAAGGATATGCTAATTGCATAAAAGCACATAAAAAAGACAGCGTTTTATTGGTTTTTTCTGGAAAACGAATTCCAGAAGCTTATGACGATTCTTGGCGTTATGAAGCAAACACTTGGGTAGACTGGTCAAAATATTAAGTTATTTATTCGAAAGTAAAAAAAGACTGAACTAATCATTTAGCACAGTCTTTTTTCCTGAATTAATTACCCTTGAATGTATTTATTTAATCCCAAATAATCTTGGATTGATGTTGACCATGACCCAAACCCAGTTGTTTGTATTGTCAGCATTTCCTCCTTTTAGCCTTTCTAAGGTTGATGAACCAAACATTTGAGAATATCCCGCCGAAGCTACGATGTCTTTTTGCAGCGCATAACTTGTCGTAAAATCGACTTCCGTACCTAAATAGCTGTCCATTTTAGTACTGGAGGCATCCAAAACAGTATTGGGAGCCGAGAAAACATGCGGAATTAAAGCAAACTGCCATTTGTTTTGAGCGTAACTTAATTTCAAATATGCATCACTTAATCCAACACTATTCTGATGATTTCCTACGTAGAAATAATCCATAAATCCATTAAATCCGTGATTGGTTCCAAAAAGAGGTGTGAAGGATTTAAAATCAGTACTCATGTCGTTTTGGTCTTTTCCAGATAGGAATTCATAGCCTAATGCCGCTTTAAACTTGGATGTAACGGCATATCCTACATTTGCAGCAGCATAAAAAGCATTCACATCAGTACCGCTGCTTTTTCCTCTTTGCATATATAAACCCACATTAGTATCCCAGTTCTTTTCCTTGTAGGAAAGATAGGTTCCAAAAGTTTGCTTATAATCTACCTTCAAATCGGTGATGGTTTTTGCATATTCATAACCGGTATTCAACAGCAACAAACTTATGTTCAATTCACTAAATTGTGTATGATACCAAGCATATTGCATGGATTTATAATTAGTAATATAAGGCGTAGTGGGTGCCACCAGATTCTCGGCATTTGTATTTAATGCGAACCCCAAGTCCAGCTTGTCGCTATTTTTTTGAAAAGAGATGACTGCAGCATCGTGGCTTTGTCCTTGTTGCGCCCAGTCAATTTCTCCTAAGATGCGCTGGTTATCATATGAAATTACTTGACGCCCTATGCGTGCACTCCAGTTAGAATCAAAATTATATTGTGCCCAAGCTTCAAATACAGCAATTCCATTTTTATCAGAAGTGGTAGTTGTAGCAACGTCTCCCCAAGTGCGTATGTTTTGAAAAGTCAATTTGGCTTTCAGTTTTTCCTGTGCGTAGTTCAAGTTCAAACGGGAACGCTGGGATACAAATGAGGCTGCATCTACTTCGTCTGGCATCAGGGTTTTAAATCCATTTCTATACTCATATCTTGGTCTAAGCTGTAGACTTGCGTCAAATTCTTGGGCATAACTACCTATACTTACCATTCCTAAAAATGATAAACCTATTGTTTTTAATAATTTCATGATTGATTTAATTTAGCTTTTCAGCTTCTACGGTAATTTTGTTGATAGTTTCATCTGAATTTACTCCTAAACCTTCTTGTTGATAGGCCAGCTCCCCTTCTGCGTTAAAAACGCTAATAATATTAGAATGAGAAAAATCTAAAGGAGAGATTTTCTTGTAGTTTACTGCTAAAACCGCGGCAAACTCACGAGTATTCTCTTCCGTAGAACGTAGAAAAACCCATTGATCGCCCTCCATTTTATTTTCGATAGCAAATGATTTTAGCCTTTTTGGAGTATCGACGCTAGGATCAATACTTACTAAAACGAATTTTACATTGTCTTTTATTTTTGCAGGGATGCGCTGCTCAATATTTCTCATATCAGCAACTAATCTTGGACAAGCCGCTTTACAAGAAGTATAAATCATAACCATCACAAGAACTTTCCCTCGTAAATCGACCATTTCAATGTCTGTATTATTTTGGTCTGTCCATTGAGAAGGTAAATTGTAAATCGATAAGTCTGAAATAGGTTTCACGGCAGCTTTTTCTACTTTCTTTTCGTCTAACTTATCTTCTGCTTTTACTTTATTACATGATTGAAGTGATACCAGAAGTAGGACTAAACCTAAAAACAGTCTGATGCTCCTATCACTGTAAAATTTTATATTTTTATGTGATTTCATTACTTTGAATTTTTATTGATTTTTCAGTGCTATTTTTTATCTTTTGCACATCTAAAACCAAGGTTTTTAGTAGTATAACTTGCTTTTAGACTTCCTCTAAAAGCATAACGCATAAAAGCGGCATAGTTCATCAAATCGGTTGCATTTACAGATGCGCTTCCGCAAAATAGATTCTTATCTGAATCTTTGTCTTTCCTGGATTCTCCAGAAAGAAAAATACTGTTGAAGTCTGAAGTCCATTCCCAAACTAATCCATGCATATCATAAACACCCCAATAGTTTTTGAATGTTTTCCCTACAGGATTGGCATAAGTATTTGGCTTTTCATACCAAGACATTATATATTTATTGAAGCTTTCTTTGGTACGTGCATCGATTCGTTTTTCATCGGCCATAGCCACATATTCCCATTCGTCCATAGTAGGCAATCGACCACCTTGACATTCGCAATATTTTTTAGCGGCAAACCAGGAAACATTTGTTACTGCTGCATTGCTTAAGTTCTTTTTACCGTAATTAAAATCGCTTTCCCATTGCGATAGGTAGCTTTTGTCAGCAAAGATTCCTTT
Source organism: Flavobacterium hiemivividum (assembly GCF_004349145.1). Lineage (GTDB taxonomy): Bacteria > Bacteroidota > Bacteroidia > Flavobacteriales > Flavobacteriaceae > Flavobacterium > Flavobacterium hiemivividum. The sequence goes on from NZ_SMFO01000001.1 coordinate 182,679, forward strand.
TATTTTAGAACGACTGTTTTCTGGGTATTTTTTTAAAAACGCTAAAAATTGAGCATTAGTTACTGGGTAAGCGTCAAGATAAAAAGCTTTAACTTCTACTGGTTCTTTAGTTGTGGCACCATAGAGGGGAACAAAAGCTCCCCTTTCTATAGTAACCATTTTAGACTCTTGAGCCCATAGCGATGCTGCTATTAGTGATATAAATAATGACAAAACTATTTTCCTTTTTAACATGGCTATTTTTTTATTGGTTTTAAATGTATTATTTTCTTTGGGCTTTAACCATTGCTGGTGTTACAACCGTTTTGTTATTTCCCCAGCTTGCATAAACATAGGTCATTACATCAGCTGCTTGTTGATCACTTAAAGTTTGAATTGGCATTTCACCATTAAATTTTTTGCCATTTACTGTAATTGGTCCCTTAAGTCCTTTTACAACTCCTTTAATTGCTCTATTTACATCTTTGTTTAGGTAATCTGACTTAGCCAAGGGAGGAAAAGCACTAGGAATTCCTTGCCCTGTAGTTTGATGACAAGCGATACAAACTTGACTATAGATTTTTTTTCCTTTTTCAGCACTTTGACTGTATCCTTGTACGGCTAGTGCCAACATTGCGATTGAAAAAATATACTTTTTCATGTTTTAATTATTTAGTATTAGTAATCTTGATTTATTATTCGTGAATATCTTTCACTTTTGGAGTAGGTTTAGCTCTAAGCGCTTTTACTTTTGCAGGGCTTACAACTGTTTTATTATTTCCCCAACTGTTATATACATAAGTGATAACATCAGCTACTTCTTCATCAGTCAGGTTTTGACTTGTCATCACATTATTATACTTTTTACCATTCACCGTAATTTCTCCGCTTAATCCGTGTAATATAGCATTCACTGCACGATCAGCATCAGCATTTAAGTAATCAGACTTCGCTAGCGGTGGGAAAGCATTTGGAACTCCTTGCCCTTCTCCTTGGTGACAAGCAAAACAAGTTCTTCCATACAATTCTTTACCAGAACTAATTTGCTGTGCAACTGTTTTTGCTACAGTAGGTTTTGATGTGCCATTCACTTTTGGCATATTTTGAATTGTTCCTCCTTCAGGCAAATAAATTCCTTCTTGAATAGTTCCAGAATATACTTTTTTGTTATCGTCTCCTTCGACTTTTAACATCCCCAAAGCTCCTTTATTGAAAGCTCTAAAGATAGAGTGATCTACCAGAATAAATGTACCTGGAACATCTACTTTAAACTCAACTATTGCAGCACCACCAGCAGGAATCAATGTTGTTTGAACATTTGTATTAATCAAATCTCCACCTTCAATGTGCACTTTGTCGAATATCTCACCAATTGCGTGAAAAGAAGACACTAAGTTAGGACCACCGTTACCCATATAAATACGTACTGTTTCTCCTCTTTTGGCAGTCAATGACTTATCACCTGTTAAAGCTCCTACACTACCGTTAAAAACTACATAATCTGGTTGTTCTTTAATGGCTTTATTCATGTCGAATGGCTGATTTCCTGGTTCTCCATAAGCACCTTTAGTATAGAAATCTCCTTGCATTACGTAGTATTCCTTATCAACTGGAGGTAAACCACCTTCTGGCTCCACTAGAATCAAACCATACATTCCATTTGCGATGTGCATTCCTACCGGCGCTGTAGCACAATGGTAAACATACAAACCTGGATTTAATGTTTTAAAATTAAATACTTTTTCGTGTCCCGGTGCTACAAGTGAGGAAGTCGCTCCTCCTCCTGGTCCAGTCACCGCATGTAAATCGATGTTGTGCGGCATTTTATTATCCGGATGGTTTTTCAAATGAAATTCTACTTCATCACCAACGCGTGTTCTAATGAAACTTCCAGGAACTGATCCGCCAAATGTCCAATAGGTATATTTCACACCATCTACCATTTCGCCTTCTTGTTCTTTAATTTCCATATTTACCACCAGTTTCATCGCAGCACGATCTCCAACTGGTTTCGGTACAAAGGGCGGAGCTGTAAGTTCTGCCGTCTGTTGCCCTTCTACTTTAATATTTTCATAATATTTTGCATCTTTATCATCTTTCTTAGCACAGGAAAACACTCCGAATGCGAGAAGAAATACAACAGCAACTAGCTTACTTTTTTGGGTAAAATTGAATTGAGTCCTCATAATAATTGGGTTTGAATTTATCTTGATTTATAGTGTAAATTTAAAGGATGTTTTTGTCCTTTATTATGACATTTATCATGTTCTTAACTTTATTTTAAGAATTTTATTTCAACAGAATTAAAAGCGCAATAATCAAAAGTAAGGTGGAAATTAAACTCACTTTCCAAAAAGAATTCGCCTTCTTTAATTCCATAACATCAAACGCAACTAATAAGAATTTAATTCCTATAAAAATTAAAAAGGTGACCAGGGTTCCTCCCAAAAAGAATGCTCTTGCTTGTGATTTTGAAAGCATAATTGTCAGTTTTTGTTAGTTAATAATAAGCTGTTTGTTTTTAATAACAGACAAGTATGTCTTTTATTAGGATAATGCAAATTAATGGCATAAAATAAATTCAAAATATGATTAAAATCATATTCGATCTATTCTTTATCTAAAACCTTCTATTATAAAAAATAGAGAAGAAAATTGTTTTATAAACTATTATAAAACAACAATTTATCAATAAAAAGTTGTTTGTAATTTTATTAAGGATAAATTTGTCTTTTATTCAAAAATTAGATTACATTTGTATAAATATTTATAAAATAAAAACAATAATTATGGAAACTTTAGAGAAAATAACAATTGGAGAATATGTAGCAAAAGATTTTAGAACCGCAGCAATATTTTCAAAATACGGTATTGATTTTTGTTGCAAAGGAAACAGGACGATTGAAGAAGCATGCGATAAAAAAAATATTGATACAAATGAAATAATGCAACAGTTAGACACTGTTTTAGCAACTAAGAATGATAACGCTATTGATTTTAAATCATGGCCATTAGATTTACTAGCAGATTATATTGAGAAAACGCATCACCGATATGTAGAAGAAAAAACACAAATTCTACTGCCATTTTTAGATAAACTATGCAAAGTACATGGAGCGAGTCATCCTGAACTATTTGAAATTAACAAATTGTTCCTGGGTTGCGCTGGAGAAATGGCACAACACATGAAAAAAGAAGAGTTGATGTTATTCCCTTTCATCAAGAAAATGGCAAAAGCAAGTCTTACAGATGAACTTATTGCAGCGCCTCATTTTGGAACTGTAAAAAATCCTATTGCGATGATGATGGCCGAACATGAAGCGGAAGGGGATCGTTTTGACAAAATTGTTTCACTAACAAATAATTACACACCGCCAGCTGATGCTTGTAGTACGTATAAAGTGACTTTTGCAATGTTGTCTGATTTCGAACAAGATTTACATAAGCATATTCACCTTGAAAACAACATTTTGTTCCCAGCTGCTGCACTTTTAGAAAAGAAATTCGCTGCTCAAGAATAAATATAAAGTCCCAATAATACATACCCGAAGACTAACCAAAATAATAAGTGGATAATACCTTTTTTACCACATAGAAAAATAGTGAAACAATATAATTTAAGGCATCTCGAGGAATCATTTATTCATAACAATTGGGCTTCCTGACTTAAATACAATGCCTTTCATTTATTCCTTCAGTTTTATGATTCTATGTGGTTTTTTTTTCAAAAATCACAGAATAAAACCTTTTTCAGCTTCGCTCCACTTACTGCGGCAGTCAAGATCGAGACAAAAAAACGAACTAACCAAAAACAACCACCGCTATGGAGAAATACGTTATCAAAAGAAACGGCGAATGCAAACCCTTCGAACCCTTTAAAATTAAGGACGCTATTGAAAAAAGTTTTCAAAGTGTTTCCATAGCAATTGATGAAAACATTTTTGAAAATGTTCTTTTTGAATTAGCGTCTAAAGAAACCTGGGCTGTTGAGGAAATTCAAGACTTAATAGAGAAAATACTTTTCGAAAAAAACTATTTTCAAGTGATGCGTTCCTTTATGTTATTCAGACATACTCGCAAATTACAACGCGAGCACTTGCATGGATTAAATGCAGATACAACCTATATAGACAGCACTCAAACGATCAAAGAGTATATTGAACAAACAGATTGGCGCATTAATGCTAATGCCAATACCTCCTATTCTAATGCGGGTTTGGTCAATAATGTTGCTGGAAAAATCATTGCTAATTACTGGCTGGATCAAGTATATACTAAGGAAGAAGGGTATGCACACCGCAATGGAGATATTCACATTCATGATTTAGATTGCTTGACTGGCTATTGTGCCGGCTGGAGTTTGCGTGTTTTACTAAACGAAGGTTTTAATGGCGTTCGCGGACGTGTAGAAAGTAAAGCGCCCTCACATTTCAGAGAGGCTTTAGGCCAAATGTCAAATTTTCTTGGGATTTTGCAAAGCGAATGGGCCGGAGCGCAAGCCTTCAGTTCCTTTGACACTTATTTAGCTCCTTATGTATTCAAAGATAATTTGCAGTTTGATGATGTACTTAAAGCCGTTCGTGGCTTTGTTTATAATTTGAATGTTCCTGCCCGTTGGGGACAATCTCCTTTCACCAATATAACTTTAGATTGGGTAGTTCCCGATGATTTGAAAATTCAAATCCCAACGAAAAATGATTTGCATTTTTTCAAAAATAACACTGATGAATCCATTTTGGCTAGAGCCAAAGAACGAGGCGTTACAAAATTGACCCATTTGCGCTATGAGCATTTTCAGAAGGAAATGAACCTCATCAATAAAGCTTATTATACAGTGATGACCGAAGGTGATGCTAATGGCCAACCCTTTACTTTCCCCATTCCCACAGTAAACATTACAGAAGAATTTGATTGGAACGGTGAAAACACCGATTTGCTATTCGAAAATACAGCCAAAATTGGTTCTTCTTATTTCCAAAATTTCATTGGTAGCCAATACAACTTAGATGAAAATGGTAATAAAGTCGAAAACCCAAATGCCTACAAACCCAATGCTGTTCGCAGTATGTGCTGCCGATTGCAATTAGACCTACGCGAATTATTAAAACGCGGAAACGGACTTTTTGGTAGTGCCGAAATGACAGGAAGTATAGGCGTTGTAACTATTAACATGGCACGTTTAGGTTATTTATTCAAAGGAAACAAAGCCGAGTTATTCCAACAATTAGATCGATTATTATATATTTCGAAATCTACTTTAGAGAAAAAGAGAGTCTTTATCCAAGAGATGTACGACCGAGGTTTATATCCCTATACCAAACGTTATTTGCAGCATTTTAGAAATCACTTTTCAACCATTGGCGTCAACGGAATGAACGAAATGATATTAAATTTCACTGATAATAATGATAATATAACCTCTCCTACCGGAATTGAATTTGCTTCTGAAATATTAGAACACATTCGGGGTCGAATGAAAGAATTCCAGGAAGAAACAGGAAATCTATACAATCTGGAAGCCACTCCAGCAGAAGGCACGACCTATCGTTTTGCCAAAGAAGACAAAAAACGTTTCCCAAATATTTTTCAAGCGGGACAAGAAGAAAACATCTATTATACAAACAGCTCACAGATTCCAGTAAATCACACCGAAGATCCTTTTGAAGCCTTGTTTTTGCAAGATGAATTACAATGTAAATATACAGGCGGCACTGTCTTACATTTATATATGAGCGAGAAAATCAGCTCACCTGAGGCATGCAAGCAGTTTGTTAAGAAAGTTTTATCCAATTTCAAATTGCCTTATATTACCGTAACTCCAGTATTTAGCGTTTGTCCAGTTCATGGATATTTGAACGGAGAACATGAATATTGTCCAAAATGTGATGAAATTATTATTGAGAAACAGAAAAGCTTAACGGTTTAAAGATTTTATAATTTATGGTGGTTTCCTACAAGGTTTTTCCAAACCTTGTAGGTATTAGTCAAGCATAAGTAAGATAGCTTTCTTGTTCAAACCGTTGTCTAAATTCTTTAAAAAATCATACCTACAAGGTCAATAAAGACCTTGCAGCATATAAAAGAAACAACAAGTAGCGTCCTTAAACAATTTAAACTTTTAAAAAACCTTAACCTTATAAATCATAAAACCAAAATAACCATGAAAACAATCACCAATCCAATTTTAGAAGAAAACCAACATTCTAGAACTAAATGTCTAGTGTACACGCGCGTAATGGGTTATCACAGACCTGTAGAGAGTTTCAATATTGGGAAAAAAGGCGAACATAAACAGCGAACTCATTTCAATGAAGGAAAGTGTAGTTAAACCCATTTATAGCATAAGCCCCTTTACTCTGCTGGATTACCCGCATAAGTCAGCCTGTATTCTCTGGTTTGCAGGCTGTAATATGCGCTGTCTTTATTGCTACAACCCTGAAATTGTACTAGGAAAAGGAACTATTTCATTCGAAAAAGCCCTTTCTTTTCTAAAATCACGCAAAAATTTACTGGATGCCGTCGTATTTAGCGGAGGCGAATGTCTGTTACATAAAGACATTGTTGAATTGATTAGAGAAGTAAAAGAGATGGGCTTTTTAGTAAAAATTGACACTAATGGTTCTCGACCAGATATTGTGCAAAAATTACTTACCAACCAACTAATCGATTATGTCGCTTTGGACTTTAAAGCCATGCCTGCCCATTTTGAAAAAATAACCCAGTCCAAGTTATTTTCCCCGTTTGAAAAAACTTTACATTTATTAGTAAACGGCAAAATCCAGTTTGAAGTTCGCACAACAGTACATTCTGACTTGATAAATAAAGCCCAACTTCAAGCCATGATCACTTATTTAGGACAGAAGAACTACACCGGGAATTATTATATTCAGTATTTTGTAAACGATGTGACAACATTAGAGAAACTAGATTATTCCTATCGGGAATTAGATCACAAAAACCTTTCTACTTCAAGTATTAATGTACATATTAGAGGCTGATTCCGGAGAAAAATCATGGAGAACGCGTATCTTTAAAAAAAAATAAAATTCAACATGAATCATCATTTATTATTAATTATTCATCTTTTAAGCGCGACAATTTGGGTAGGCGGACATTTGATACTAACATTTGGACATTTACCACAAGCGCTTAAAACGAAAGATCAAAATATCATTTTAAATTATGAAAAAAAGTATGAGCCCGTAGGTATGTCAGCATTGGTTTTACTGGTAATTACGGGTATTTTAATGGCATATAAATACGGCGTTAGCCTAGATTATTGGTTTCAATTTGCCAGTCCGATTGAGAAAGTAATTTCTACTAAATTACTTTTATTGTTCCTGACTGTAGCCTTTGCTTTGAGCGCACAATTTAGGGTAATACCCAAACTTAAAAGTAATCCGGAAAAGTTAGCTGAAATGGCTTTTCACATAATATCAGTTACCATAATTGGTGTATTGATGTTGGTTTACGGTTCTTACATCCGTTTTGGCGGAATCTAAATTTATATTATGATATCAAAAACACCTTTAAAAAGAGCTCCAGAATTACGACCTTTAAGCCATGATCATCATCATGGACTACAATTGTGCTGGAAAATAAGAACCGCCTTTGCAAAGAAAGTGGATCCCATTCGCATAAAAACATATACAGACTGGTTTTATAACACCCATTTAAAAACCCATTTTGCCTTGGAGGAAAATTATGTTTTTACAGTTTTGGAAAAAAACCATGAACTTGTAATTCGTGCCCTCGGGGAACACCGCCAGCTGGAACATTTATTCTCCCAAACAGATGAACTAGAAACGGCATTGCTACTGATCGAAAAAGAGTTAGAGGCTCACATTCGCTTTGAAGAAAGAATTCTATTTGTGGAGATTCAAAAAATAGCCACGGCGGATCAATTAGCTAAAATTAAGGAAATCCATACTGCAGAGGCATTTGTTGAAAAGGATGATGACCCTTTTTGGGTTTAATACTGAATGAATTATTCCAAAGAAAATAAGAATTCAGGGATAATAAATTAATTTGTTTAAATTTGAAAAAAACTAATTATGTTTTCTAAAACATGTGAATACGCGATTCGGGCTACTATTTTTATAGCATCAGAATCGCATCAAAACAAAAGAGTTGGATTAAAAGACATTGCAAAGAGAATCGATTCACCAGAGGCTTTTACAGCGAAGATTTTGCAAATTCTTTCTAAAAATAATATCATCAAATCCATCAAAGGAGTTGGTGGAGGATTTGACATTCCCAAAGAAAGCATGAATCAGATCACTTTGACCCACATTGTCACTGCAATAGACGGCGACTCCGTTTTTACGGGTTGCGGCCTGGGATTAAGTCATTGTTCGGAAATACATCCTTGTCCCGTTCACGATAAATTCAAGGCCATCCGAAATGAATTGGCATCCATGCTAGAAAACACTAATCTGGAAGAATTGGCATTGGGCATCAAATCTGGTGATACTTTTTTGAGGTATTAAAATCATATAGAAATAAAAAAATCGGCTTGAAATTTTTCAAGCCGATTTTTCATTCTACACTAGTTCCGGAATTTTAATCCCAAATAACTCCTCTTTGTAAAAATGCAACAGAGATTGAATCCTGTCATTTTCAACAGCAGCTGCCGGTATAAACAAGGATTGATAATATCCAATTCCCTCTATCAGATTATTTTTAAATGAGTTCCATTTTTTAATTTGTCCCTTAGTAATTTCTTCTGAAACGCCACAAATTTCACTCTGTAAATAATCAATATACATTTTCAATTCTTTGACAAACATGTTTGGACGATTTGCGGTATTCATCACAGAGGCGTTTCCATAAATGTGTTGAACCATCTTAGAAAGAGATACTTCTTGGTCAAAATAAGCCATATTTGGACCAGGGCAAATAACTACGCCCTGCGCCTGTCCTTTTATTTTAATATCATTTTCTAAATAAGAAGCATTAGCCAAGCCTACACAAAGACAAGATTTCTCTGTGATTTTGTTTTTTGCATTTTCAAACATCGCTGCTGTCAAAGTATCTTTTTTCTCTTCGAGTTCTTCCAATTTAAAATCTTGGAATTTCTTAGAAGCAGAACAAATTCCCTTAGCGCCATATTCTTTGCTTAGCGCCAAAAATTTCTTTGGACATGAACTTCCAGCGTTATTTTCTTGGATTCTTTTTTGCTTCAACTTTTCATTTGTTGTGCCTCTCAATGTATTAAAAGGAATTCCCAAAGGAGAAATATGACTCAAATACAAGTCTTCTTCTTTGGCTTTTGCTAATAATTTACGCGTATCATCATCTACCGAAGTTGCTTCAGGAACTAATAAAAATGGAGTTCCCCAACCCACCGAATCTACCTGATAATGCTCCATCAAAAAGTCATGTTCTGCTGCAGTACCTACTCCACCCTGCACGGTAATTTTTAATTCTAAAGGTATTTCTGGTACGTGCTTCCCTTTTATACTTAAGGCTTTCACCATTAATTCATGTGCTGATTGGACCAACTCCTCCTTCTTTTGTTTAAACTCTTCTAAAATAGGCCCTAAAAGGAAGCCTTCAGTAGCAAAAGCATGTCCTCCACAGTTCAGTCCAGATTCAATTCGGTATTCAGAAACCCAAAGTCCTTTTTTTGCCAAAAAATTTCCTTGAATCATCGCCGATCGGAAATCACTCACTTTCAAGATTATTTTCTTCTTTAATTTATTCTCTGAATTTGGAAAAAAAACATCAAAATTTTCAAAATAGCTATACAACCTTGGGTTCATTCCTGCAGAAAGAACTACGGAAGAAGTCAATGTACTGTTAGCAAAACCGCGAAGTGAAGCATGAGCGTCATTAAATTCACTAGACAATTGCTCGTTTTTATCAAAATTATCCTTGTCAATTTTAGTCATGATGTTGACGTCAATCTCACCAGCAGTAAGATTGTTTTCCAGAAAATTTTTAATGTTGTCTTTAAAAGCAACACCTTCATCTATTAAATGTTGTAAGCCTATTTTTATCTCAGACTTATTGGGCAACATATCAATATAATTTTCTAGAGCCAATTTACTCTCTGCTAATTCATTTTTGAAATTATCGAACTTCTCTTTTACAATTTTGTCCACCAAATTCAAATAAGAGGTAATACGCTCTGCACGATAATCGTGAATTTTTTGAGTTATCTCCTGATAAGGTAAATTAAACTTGCTGCTGTAAAAGGCATTCATTTTTTCGATTAAATCATCATCTATAATAGAAATTACGGAGGAAATACCATATTTTGCTACTCTGATGGGACTGTCAATCGTGTATGCCAATCCCATTACAGGGATGTGGAATGTGTGCACCGGTTTAGTTGTTGTCATTCGTTCAATTTATTAATTCTAAATAGTTTACAAAGTTCGAAAAACCAAACTATTTAAAAACTGATAAATATCATACCTTTTTATCCTTTATTTAAATACTTATGCTAGGAAGAATATAGTATCTGAAACGTATTTAGATAAAACAGAATATCTTCCATCTGATTATGTCATTTAAAAAGTGCAGCATTCTCTAGAAAGAATGGATAATCGTGATGGTTTTAGAAAAGTTTAATAACTGATAGTAACATTCAAAAAGAAATTCCTTCCCATTCTAGGAATATTATTCCAGTCTGAGAAAGTCGAATAATAAGTATCTAAAATGTTCTCGACACCTGCTCTTAGATTCCACTTACTACTGTCCACATGAAAGGAATAACTCGAGGCCAGATTTAAAATAGCGTATTCAGCGGTGCGGTCTTCGCCATAAAACGGATTGTATTGTGACTGAACTGCATTTCCTTGCACAGAAATTTCCGATGAGAAATGCTGCGTATTATAGTTCAAGGCTGTTGAATACCTGAGCGGACTTATGAAAGGTAGATTTTCCTTTTTATTGTCTTTTCCGTAGCTGTACACTAGTTGGCCTTTCCACTTTAGTTGGCTTGAAATGGCGTATTGTAAATTTAAATCGGCGTTGAAAATAATGGCATAATCGAGTGCAGTATAAATTTTAACTCCACTTCCACCGATGGTCATCGGACTCAAAGTGGCATCCGGTTTCCCAACAATATAATCGGAAATATGGAAATAAGAAGCCGAAATTCTAGCACTTTTTTTATTAGTGGCATAACTTAAAGAAACATTGGCTTCGGCTGATTTTTCATTTTTCAATCCTGGATTTCCAATGTAGTCGTAGCGATCAAAACTATTGAACAAATAGAACCCATAAGCTTCAGAAACCGATGGTGCACGCTCGCCATAAGCTAATCCGAAGCCATACTCAAAACCATTGTGGTTGCGGAGGAAATTAGAGGATACACTTTTCAAAAGTCTGTTTTTGCTTTTTTCCATATCTGGATAAAAAATCTGTAAACTTTCTAACCCTAATTCACTAGCCACTTCATTGAATTGATTAGCTATACTCGCGGTAAATTTCAAGCTAGAGTGTTTTTTTAAAACAATATTGTCCTCAAGAAATATGCCGTTGTATAAAGTACGAACATCTGGCCAAGTGTACATGAACATTAAACTCTCGTTCGGGTCTGTAGGATACATCGTCATTTCGGCAACAGAACGGTTGTAAAAAGAGTTCAAATCAGCAACAAAATGATGGTTTTCGAATATTCCTTTTGCTTTCGAATAAAATCCATAGGTATCACTCCAGCCTGGCATATCCATGTGAATGGGAACCGAAGGACGTTTTGTATCATCCATTCTATGCGTAATCGTATTGTAATATACTTTAGTCTCCCAGTTTTTTATGCTAGAATCCTGTGGTACATATTCATATTTCAAGGAAGTAATTAGGGCTTTCGCCAAAGAAACATCCATTGGAAGCGCTGGATAACCCACGTCGATGGCTTTGTCATAGATAATTGAGGCTTCTACTAATTTATTTTCAGTGAATTTAAAACCAGAAGTGGCGGAGAAATTAAACTTCGTAAATTGAGAAAACATAACCTCTTGATTGTTTCCAGCAGTATAATTTCCGGCATCGCGATGCATAAAATCAGTATCAATATAAAAAGACTGACCTACGTAGTTTATCGCTGTTCCTAGTATTTTTTGATTGGCATTCGTTTCATAACCGATATTTAAAGAAGTATCCCAACCCGGACTCTCAAACCCGCTGCGGTTTCTTTTTAAATCGATGGCACCGCCAATAGTGGATCCATGATTTCCGCCTTGTTGTCCCGAAATAATAGTTGCTTCGGACAGATTAGAAACCTCTACATAAGAAGTAATGGGATCCATTTTATCAGTACATGCTCCAAAAATACGCATGCCGTCTATAGTAATCAAAGTTCTTTCGGTAGCCATGCTGTTGATCATAGGTTCCCAGGCATAGCCTCCTCTTTTAATCATTTCTACTTTGCCAGATTGCTGTAAGTACTCGTCAATGGTGGCCAGCGGTTTTAGCTGCTTTTGATATAGCTGCGATTTTTTGCCAATAACAATCACTTCATTTAAGTTTTTTGGAACAAGAGAATCATTAGCTTGTTCTTGTGCAAAAAGTAGTGTGCTAGTTTGAAATAATAGCAGCAGCAGAAAAATAATATTTTTCATAGGAATAAGTTTAAAAGATCAGAAAAGCAATCTGTTTTTCTGATCTTTTGTAATTAAGAAAAAGAGATAGCGTTAGAATTCTATTTCGAAATAAATACTACTTGCCTTAACATCATCTGTAATTGTTTCTCCTTTTAAAACTTCGTTTGAAGCATTTAAAAGCTGTAGATTAATTTTCCAATATCCTGTCATCGTTAACGACAACTTCCCATGGTACAATTCATCAGAAGCTGATTGTAACAAGTCAACATTATTTGGTGAACTATGATTTCCCATACTTGGCATTCTTGGATCAATTTTCACTTTAAAATTATCGACAACTGGAAACAGCATCATACTTTCCATTCTAAAAACAGCCACCGAGATATCATTTAGAGCTACTTTTGGAGTCACAGGATCAATTAGAGCCATTACATACTTTTTGCCGTCAGTTCCTGTAAAAGAAATCACTCTCCTTTTGGCGGAAGCCGGAACTCTAATTTGGCTATTGGCAGAATAAGCAACTCCATCAATTGTGTAATTTATAGTTAATGTCCAATGCTCCATATCATTTTCAGCCATTTGAAAAACAATGTAGCCGTTGTATAGACTTTCTTTCGCTGCTGTTTTCACAACGCCAGAATACGGACTAGCATGTTGCATCGAAGTCATATTCATCAAGGGAGACCAAGTAATGGCAGCATTTTTTACATAGTCATTTGTGGATTTGCTTTTAATGCGTAACGAAATCGCATTATGACCTTGCTCTAAAGTTCCCGTCGCAGAAAACAATTCTATAGTATGCGTGTCATTTGTAATTTCTTGTATTTTAGTTAAACCGTCTAACTCATTAGCGGAGGGAACATCGACCTCAGACGAACAGGATGCAAAAACGGATAGGACAACTAGTGTAATTATTCTTAAATATTTCATTCTATTTATTTTAAATTAGGACAATACGTACCGTCTCGATAAAGAACTTATCGGGGAAAAGCAACGTTAAAAATTGAAAAATTAAGATAAAAAGTTGGGCGGATGAAATAAAGAAAAACTACTATTATAAGCATATAGATTTGTATAACAGTTGCTTAAATCTAACTTATTAAGCTTATTAGCAAAGCCTACTTGAAAGGAGGTTGTCGTTTGAAAAAACAGAATTTCAAATTCTGATGTTGTATTTTTTTTATGAGAAGAAATGGGCGTTTCATGATCAGAAGCTTTTGCCAATTCTTTCATCAAATGGCATTTTCCATTACAACTTAGTTTTGGTTTTTCTTTGTTGATACAAAGCACTTTTGAAATGTAATCGTAATTCACAACGTAGTCCACAACCGGAAATATCGGTTTTAGAAGTAGGAATAATGCCAATAGAATTACTGTAGTTTTCACCTTGCAAAATTAAACATATTAAGCACATATTTTCATGATTTATATCATATTTTCATTCGGACTAAAACCTTTACTTTGAATCTAATTATTTGCCACATTATTAGCAAAAAAAGTTACTTATTTTATGCAGATAGATTTAGATTTACTGATCTCCTGGGGTGCAGTTGCCAAGAAATATAAAAAAAATGAGGTCGTTTTCGACGAAGCTCAGGACGCTCATTTTTATTATCAAATTATGGATGGATCCGTGAGGATGTACAATTCAAATGAGGAAGGTAAAGAGTTCACACAAGGACTATTTAGCAAAGGAGAAAGTTTTGGATCACCTCCGCTATTTATTGACCAGCAATATCCTGCAAAAGCAGTTTGTATTAAAGATTGTATTATCCTAAAATTGTCAAAGGATAAGTTTTTAAAAATTCTTGACGAATATCCTTTAATCTTAAAATCATTTCTGATTTTGCTTGCTAATAAAATTTATTCAAAAGCCACTACATCGAAGGCTATTATCAATCAGAAACCTGAATTCAGGATTCTCGCCTTTATGAACAATCATAAAATAAAATCAGATTGTTGCCCTATCGAAAAGGTTTTGATTCCATATACACGGCAGCAAATAGCAAATTATACTGGCTTGAGAGTAGAAACAGTCATTAGGACCTTTATTAAAATGAATGCTTGTAATAAAGTCGAAATCATCAATCACAAAATATTCTATTAAATGAAGTTAGATATAAAATTTTGGCTAAAGTTTTCATTAATAAACCTATGCATCGTTGCCTTACTTGGTGTTGTGATGCGCTATAAAATAGGCTTTGAATTTCCTTATTTCAATCAAAAAAACATTTTACATTCGCATTCTCATTTTGCTTTTTCCGGCTGGATCACGCATACTTTAATGACTTTGATGGTGTATTACCTCCAAGATAAAATAGCAAATTTTAAAATACATAAATACAAAACAATACTTATCGTTAATTTGATTTGTTCTTATGGCATGCTTGTTTTCTTTGTTCTTCAGGGTTATGCAATGATTTCCATATTTTTCTCTACGGCTTCGATTCTGGTTTCCTATGCTTTTGGTTATTTTTATATCAAGGATTTGAAAAAACTAGATTCAGATTTAGTAGCAATAAACTGGTTTAAAGCCGCAGCGATTTTTAATATCATTTCTTCTTTTGGGACCTTCTATTTGGCTTATATGATGGCGAGTAAAAATGTCATTCAGGATTTATATTTGTCATCCATTTATTATTTCCTGCATTTTCAATATAATGGCTGGTTTTTCTTTGCATGTATGGGCTTGTTTTTTGCCTTTTTGAAGCTTAAAAAATCAGATCATTCTTTTTACAATACTTCATTCAAACTATTTGCTATCGCTTGTGTTCCCGCTTATATTTTATCTATTCTTTGGTTAAAAATTCCACTTTGGGTTTACGCCATTACAGCAATAGCAGCAATAGTACAAGTTTTTGCCTGGTTTAAACTCCTACTAATTTTAATTCGAAGCCAAAAAGACTTTATTAAAAATTCCGTTCCTTTATTACGCTATATTTTAGTATTTGTTTGCGTTGCATTAAGCATCAAGTTTATCCTTCAATTAGGTTCTACCGCGCCGTTTTTAAGCCAACTGGCATTTGGTTTCAGACCAATTGTAATTGCTTATTTACACTTGATTTTATTGGCCGTAATCAGTTTATTTCTATTATTTTACATTTATGAAAATCATTTACTATTCCTCAATAAGAATATAAAAATAGGTCTACTTCTATTTACTATTGGTGTTTTCTTAAATGAATTAGTTTTGGCTACTCAAGGAATTGCGGCGTTTAGTTACACTCTTATTCCCTATGTAAACGAACTTCTATTTGTAATCGCTCTGCTCTTACTTTTCGGGATAGGATTAACTACCTATTTTTCGATCAAAAAGGTTAAAATTAGCCCGCCATTGTAATTGATAATAAAGCACTTTGACTTACAAAACTAAATTGTATTGTTAGTTGATATAGACTTCCTGGTCCTTGTTAGACATAAATAAAACAATAAAATTACAATTCAAATGGCTTACATAATTTCATAAACGATCACTCGTCCTAGTAAGTTTATACTATAGAAAAAAAAGCGCAACCTGTGTGAGGTTGCGCTTTTTTACGTTGGTTTTTATCCTAAAAAGTATTCGAATTTGCAATTACGATTACTGCTTTAACTGAGCCTACTATTTACTGATTCTGATCTAATTTAGACCATCATTTTTACGCATGAACTCTAGAATTTCACGTGCTTCTTGCTCGTTTAATTTCTGGTCAGGCATTCTTACTAAGCAAAGCTCTAATTGTGACTGAAGTTGTGGATCTTTATCAATCATCGGATCAGGATTAGTGATGAAATTCATCAGCCATTCTGGTTTATGTTTTGAAGTTACCCCTTTCCATCCTGGTCCTACTAATCTCTCATCGGTAAGTTTGTGACAAGAAGTACATTTCACTCCTGAAATTTTTTCTCCTGTCTCGGCCATAGCAACATCTAGCTTATCGTCTAATTGCATGTTCGAAAATTTTCCCTCTCCTCGTTTAGGATCATAAGCAGCACCGTTTGTAGCCTCAGCAGCAACTCCTTGTTCCACAGCAGTATTTGGCGAAAAATCTTCAGTTGAATCAGCTTTTTTACCACATGATGTTAACATTGCTAAGGCAACTATAAATAAGGATAATTTGTACATAATAATTTATTTTTAAAATTTCATTTACAAATATCCCATTCTAGTTACAGAAAACTTATGATTAAAATCATAAACTAAAATGTTTAGTAGTGAAACGTTTGAATCAAAAATAGAAAGTGGTAAAATTTCGTTAATGATTAAACTTTTTTAAAATACTCGCGTCTTACCACTGTAACATAAAAACATTAAAAATGAAAAAATTATTTATTATGGCATTATTGGTTGTTGGAATGACAACAGTTGCCCAAGACAGAAAAGAAAGACCAAACAGAGAAAAAATGGAGCGATTTACTCCTGAGCAAAGAAATCAGCTAATGTTAAAAAAAATGACATTGGAATTAGACTTGAATGCAAAACAACAAGAACAAATGAAAAGTGTGATTGCTGAAAAATCTGCCAAACAAGAATCCCGAATCAAAGATAGGAAAGCTAACAAAGATAAGGACTCAAAACTTTCAGCAGACGAACGTTTCAACAGACAGAATATGATGATGGATGAGAAAATTGCGATGAAATCCAAAATGAAAAGTATTTTATCTGATAGCCAATTTGAAAAATGGGATGCTATGAAGGTTAAACACCACAAACAAAGATCTCACAGAATGCATAAAAAAATGGGTGATGGAATGAATCATAAAGAAGATGTAAAGAAATAAACACAAGCATCTTCACTAAAAAAAGAGCTACTAGTATATTAAAATGCAAAAAGCTATTGGGAAATTCTGCAGATTGTAGTTTTTACAATACAAGCATTGAACTAGTGTCAATCAAAAAAAGTATAGCATTCGCCTACTAACGAATTCTATACTTTTGGTGTTTTATGATTCTACTGATAGAAAATAAAGTCTATCAAATCTAAACTTCATAAACCGCAGCGTTCCCTTTTAACAGACAATTTTCCAAAGCTTTAGGGATTAAAAATGCATTTTATTTATTATTGTCGAATGTCGAATTATTATATTCGATTACAAAATTGCCTTCGATACACATATATACCGTTAAGGATTAAACCTTTTTTAAATAATAGCATCTTACCTCTAATAACTTTAAAACTATAGACATGAAAAAACTAATTATTACAGCTTTATTGGTTGTTGGAATGACCACTTTTGCGCAAGAAAAAAAAGAAAAAACAAACAGAGCAAACACGGAGAGAATGACTCCAGAGGAACGCCAAGAAAGACAATTAAAAAAATTGACTTCTGAATTAAGCTTAAATACCGCACAGCAAGAACAAATAAAAGTCCTCTTAACCGAACAAGCTGCAGGTCGAGAAAAGATGATGGATAGAAATCAGGGTACCAAAGAGGAAATAAAAGCAAAGCGCGAAGCATCAATGAAAAAAATGCAGAACGATAGAAAAATAATGGAAGATAAAATGAAAGCTATTTTGACTGCTGAACAGTTTGGCACTTATAAAAGCAATCAGGATAAGATGAGAGAAAGAGCCGAAGCCCAAAGGAAAGAAAGAATGCAAGAGAGAATGAACAATGACATGGAAAATTAAAAAAAAAGCTTCGGGAACTCCGAAGCTTTTTTTAGTTTATCTAAAAACCTACAATGTTTTCGACACTTTATCGACAGCCTGTATGGTAAAATCTAAATCTTCATAGCTAAGCGCATCAGTAATAAACCAGGTTTCATAAGCTGATGGTGCAATGTAAATTCCCTCTTGCAATAATCCATGAAAGAACTTTTTAAAGGATTCATTGTCTCCATTTGCAGCCGATTTAAAATCAACCACAGGAGCTGCATCAAAATGCACTGAAATCATAGACCCAATTCTATTGATCGTAAAAATAACATTGTTAGCTTTTAAAACTCTTTCGATACCTTCATGCAAATAAGCTGTTTTCGCTGCAAGTCTATCAAATATTGCAGCATCATTATTTAAAGCTTGTAACATCGCTAATCCTGCGGCCATAGCTAATGGATTCCCAGATAAAGTTCCTGCTTGATAAACCGGACCAAGAGGCGCTAGGTAATTCATTATTTCGTTACGGGCTGCGAAAGCACCCACTGGTAATCCGCCACCAATTACTTTTCCGAAACAAACAATATCTGCTTTGATATTAAATAATTCTTGAACGCCACCTTTAGCTAATCTAAAACCAGTCATCACCTCATCAAATATCAATAAGATTCCGTTAGCGGTACACATTTCTCTTAAACCTTCTAAGAACCCTTCATTTGGAGGGACACACCCCATATTTCCAGCTACTGGTTCAACAATAATGGCAGCAATTTGCTCTTTATTAGCTTCGATTAAAGTCTTTACATTCTCTAAATCATTATAAATAGCTAACAAAGTATCCTTAGCCGTTCCTTCAGTCACTCCAGGGCTATTTGGCGAACCAAAAGTAACCGCTCCGCTTCCTGCTTGGATCAAAAAGGAGTCTGAATGACCATGATAACAACCAGCAAATTTTATAATTTTATCTCTCTTAGTAAATCCACGAGCTAAACGAACCGCGCTCATACAAGCTTCGGTTCCTGAATTTACAAACCTGATTTTATCAATATTTGGCACCATAGAAACAGCCAAAGCGGCAATTTGTGTTTCTAATTCTGTAGGCATACCAAAAGAAGTACCCAACTTCGCTTTCTCAATTACGGCTTGCACCACTGGTTCAAAAGCATGACCTAAAATCATAGGTCCCCAGGAATTAATATAATCTATTAAACGATTTCCATCTTCATCATACATGTAAGCACCTTTGGCACGTTGCACAAAAATTGGTGTTCCTCCTACTGCTTTAAATGCTCTTACTGGCGAGTTTACACCACCAGGTATTACTTTTTCCGCTTCCGCAAAAAGCTGACTGCTTCTTTTATATATCATTACTTAATTTTAATTGGAATATATTGGATTAAATTTGTAGATCTTTTACTCTAATTTACTATTAGCCTTTGCCCAATAGAAATCGTATTGTCTGAAAGATTGTTTTTTACTTTTAAGTCGTCTATCATTACATTGTATTTTTTCGAAATAGAATATAAGGTATCTCCTTTTTGAACTTCGTAAAAAGGTCCGTTGTAAGTAGAATTAACATTTGCGATTCTTATTGACTTATTTTCAGTTGGAGTATACTTTGTTCCTAATACTTGGGCATCAAATTGACCAAGATTATAGCGTTCGATATAAGAAATCAACTTATCTGGGTATTTAGGATCTGTTGCATAGCCGGCCGATCTTAATCCTTTTGCCCAAGCTTGATAATCATCTTTTGGTAAATTAAACAACCTAGAATACCTACTTCTACTTGTTAAAAACAAGGCATGATCTTTATAAGATTCAGAAGGATCATCGTATTTTCTAAAACATTCTTGTTTAGCATCATCATCGTGTCTTACACTTTCTCCTTCCCAACCTGTATGGCATTTAATACCAAAATGATTATTGGATCTTGAAGCTAAGTCTCCGCGTCCTGCTCCCGATTCTAATATTCCTTGTGCCAAGATTATACTTGCTGGAATCCCATATACTTTCATATTATTCATGGCAATGTCTTTGTAATCAAAAACATAACGACCTATTACATCAGTAGGAACAACAGTTTTTGAGGTCGACTCGATCACCTCATTTTCATCAGTTCTTTGTGATTTTACTCTATTATTTACTACAGTGGTTTTTTCGGTCTTAGTATAATTCTTCTTTTTAACTACCGCCTTACTATTCTTTGCCGAAGCTGGTTTTGCAGTAACAATTGGAGATTTTGTTACATTACAACTTATCAGTGTTAATACCGTGAGAATTACTATGATTTTTTTATACATCTATATCAATTGTTGGTAATTGTTTGTTTTTTAATTTCATATTCATTCCCTGGATACCTTGAATACCTCCAGTATGAATAAGTAATATATTAGATTTTGGAGGGAATTTACTAGCTCTTATCATATCTATAACGCCAAAAGCCATCTTTCCAGTATAAATTGGGTCTAAAAGAATTTTATTTTCGACATTAAACAAATTGATAAAAGCGATTAACTCTTGACTCACTTTCGCATAACCTCCAAAATGGTAATCCGTTATTAAATCCCAATTCGTATTGTTTTGTACAAAAGTACTAATTTCATCTTTTAAAAAGTCCCCTTTTAGTGCTGGAAATCCCAAAACTTTTTGATGCGGCAAAGCCGAATTTATTATTCCCGCAATGGTTCCGCCAGTGCCTACTGCGCAACAAACATAATCAAAATGATTGTCTTTCTCTGTTAAAATTTCCTGACAACCTTTGACTGCCAATTCATTAGTACCACCTTCCGGGATCAAGAAAAAACTTCCGAACTTTTGTTTTAAACTATCTAAAAAGGAAATGTCATTTTTTAATCTGTAGTCTTCTCTACTAACAAATTCGAATTCCATACCACAACTTTGAGCAAAATGCAAGGTTGGATTTTCAGAAATTTTAGCTCGTAATTCATCCCCGCGAATAATTCCGATAGTCTTAAATCCTTTCTCTTTCCCGGCAAATGCGACGGCCGCAATGTGATTAGAATAAGCGCCACCAAAAGTGAGTAGTGTTTTTTGATTTTCAGCAGCTGCCTGAAATAAATTGTATTTTAGTTTTCTAAACTTATTTCCTGACACAAAGGGATGAATCAAATCTTCCCGTTTTACCGTTACAGAAATTGAATTTGGAAATGATATTTTTAATGGTTGGTTCAAGTGTTATACTTTTTTGACAAAGTTATAATAAATCACTAATGAAAAAAGGCAATTGGAGGATGGTTCTGGTTTTTAACACAATTAGAATTTGGATTATTTATTATTAATAATCAAACAACTACAAAAGTAAATTCGATATAAAAACTACTTTTTATCCAATTTCAAATAACTAGCGAATCTAAACAAAGGTCTCTTTTTAAGATAACCAAGATCGGTTTCTTTACTATAAGCTTCTCGCTCAAAACTAATATTCCTATAAGCCAAATTTCGATTCTTATACTGAATCAACCGAAATAGAAACTCCAAGAAATACCAAACAAAAAACGGAAGTATTAATAATTCTAATTGTTGACGCAAATGAATTTTTTCGTGATTTATAAAAGTACGATTTTCTTTATCAGCCGGATATCTTATAAAGATGAATGGAAAAGTGGTTAATCCACGAAAGCCTTTCGGAATTAAATATTTAGTGATGATAAGAAACATTCGTTATAAAAATTATAAATTTGCAGTACTAAAATAGTTCTTTTTAATCAAACACTCAATTGTTGGAGTGTTCTAATTAATAGAATCTTTACAACTCTTTTTCTAATAGAATAGGCTCGAATATGATTAATGAGAATGACCCAAATAAATTAATCGAAGGCGAAGATTTTTATTACACGCCCGAAGGTTACAAATGCTTTACTGAAAAACACCACTTAAAAAGAGGCTACTGTTGCAAAAGCGGATGCCGTCATTGTCCCTATGGATATGATAAAAAAACAGGGACAATCAAAAAGTAGTTTTCACTAAAAGATTAGTTTTCACAACTATTACTCCGGCCAGTTTCAAAAATCATAACTGCTATCGAAACTTTTACTAAGAAACGTATCCTGTTAAAAGTTCAGCTTTACTTGTAAAAGCTTGGTTAATTTTCGAAAAAAAGAATATAGATTGTGATGCTATAGAATCAAAACTATTTTCTGTTTTCAAAGATGCAATTAGATGAAAAGTGCCATTCATTCTGTTCTTATGAAATATTTCAAATAAAAACAGAACAATTGGCACTTGTGATACTTTTAAACTTCTTTTCGCAACACCTCCAATGGTGGACTATTTAAAACTGATTTTAAATTGCTCAAGCCAATGAGAACCACCAAAAATGTAATTCCTGGGAGAAAAACTAAAAACGGAATTACGGAGGGCACAAAGGGTTCCTTAAACAAAAATAGCGCTAATAATTGACTACCAACTAAGGACAATAAAACTCCAGTCAAACTTCCCAAAATTCCTAAATAGACGTATTCTAATGCGGTTATTTCTAAAATTTGTTTGCTTTTTGCACCCAAAGTTCTCAATAAAACACTCTCTTTTATACGTTGGTATTTGCTATTTCTAACAGAACCTACAAGCACAATTAAACCTGTCAAAATACTAAAGAATGCCATAAAATTAATGATCCATGAAATTTTATCTAAAATGTCTTCTACAATAGTAAACACTTGTCGTAAATCTAAAATGGTCACATTTGGATATTGTTGAACCAAATCTCGTTGTAAGGCAGCAGAACTTTCTTTAGTCGGTACATAAGTAGTCATTACATTAAACTGAGGGGCATTTTCTAAAACGCCTGTCGGAAATAAAATAGTGAAATTTATTTGCATACTCGTCCAGTCTACTTTTCGAATACTACTTACAACAGTTTCCATTAAAACCCCTTGCACATTAAAAACAGCCTTATCTCCAACTTTTAAATTGGCATCATCGGCCATATTATCTGTAATCGATATTGGGATGGGTTTTCCAGGAGTTGCTGTTCCTATCCACTCTCCTGCTATTAACTCTTCGGTTTCTTTTAATGAATCTCTGTAAGTAACTCTAAATTCATGATTCAAAACCCATTTTCGCATGGTAAGCGTGCTGTCTTGACGCATGTCACTTACTGATCTACCATGAATACTTTCCATACGCATGGTGATAATTGGGACGTTATCAATCACCTCCAAATCTTTACTTTTGAAGGTTTTTAACAGCGCTGTTTCTTGTTCGGTTTGTACATCGAGTAAAATGATATTGGCATCATTCTTTTTATTCTCTAAAGATGTTTTTGCCAATAAAATATCTTTTGTAAAATATAACGTACTTATTAAAAAAGTACCCAATCCAATCGCTAAAACGAGTACCATGGTTTGGTTATTAGGTCGAAATAAGTTGAGTAAACTTTGTCGTTTCGTATAACCCCAAGAACTTGGAAAATAGTTTTTAATCAATTGAATGAATAAATGGGCAACTCCAGCCATTATAGCAATAGTGACGAAAATACCAGCGGTAAAAATCAATCCATCTACGGCATCTTTCAGCATCCAAAAAGAAAATAGAAATATAAAAACTGCAATCGTTACAAAGACTACTATTCGTGCATATTTCGGTTTTTGTAAATTATCTTCAGCTCCTCTTAAAACTTCTAATGGTGATACATACCAAGTACCTAATAACGGCAATAATGCAAATAAAACCGACATTAAAACACCTAATGCAACACCCATAATTATGGGTTGAATGGATATAATTATTTCAACATTAAAGGGCAAAAAGTCTTGTAAAATATAAGGAAACGCATATTGTAAACCCGTCCCAATGGCTGAACCAATTATCCCACCTATCAGACCAATGCTGATAATTTGTATTAAATAAATTAAAAACGATTGTTTTCTTGAGGCACCTAAACATTTTAAAACCGCCACACTTTTTAGTTTCTCTTTAATATAAATGTGCACAGAACTTGCGATACCAATGCATCCGAGTAAAAGCGCAATAAAAGCCACCAAATTTAAAAAACGACTCACATTATCATATCGTTTTCCTAAACGTTCGCTTGTGCTAATATGCGTATCTAAATCTGCATTTTCGGCATCGAGAATAGGATTTAGCTTTTCGCTTAAAGCGTCTAAATTTACTTCTGGTGCTTTAAAAAAATATTGGTATTCTTTTCGGCTCCCCAATTGCAACAAGTCGGTTTTTTCTATTAAAGAAAATGGAATCAAGACGGTTGGTGCTACCGACGATGAAATGGCTGTGCTACCAGGAATCGATTGTAAAGCACCAATAATAGGAAGCGTTAATTCCCCTATTTTTATGGAATCGCCTGCAGTCATATTGTATTGCAATAATAAAGTCGCGTCTACCAAGGCTCCGCCTAAACGCTGATAAGTTGCACCAGCGGCAGCAGGCTCGGTAGTAATATCGCCATAAAAAGGAAATTGTCCTTCCATAGCCCTTACTTTTACTAATTTAGTTCCGCCACTTTTAGGAAAGGCAGCCATCGAAACAAAGTTAACTTCGGAAGCATCGACACCTAAAGAGTCTACAATAGCTAATACTTTTTCAGATGGTTCTTGCTTGCTATCAATAATAAAATCGGCGCCCATTAAGGATTTTGATTGTTTTTGAATGTTTTGCTTTAAGTTATCACTAAACAATTGGATGGAAACCACCGCAGCAATACCCAATATGATGGATGCCATAAAAAGCATCAGTCGAGAAAGACTCGCTTTACCGTCCCTCCAAGCCATTTTTAAAAGCCATTGAAAATTCAATTTCGAATTGATATTGCCCATTAAATCGTTCTTGTTTTTTCGTTTGAAATAATCTTCCCGCCTTTTAATCGTAGAATTTGCTGTGTCCGATTTGCTAAATCTAAATCGTGCGTGATAATAACCAAAGTAGTTCCTGCTTCTTTATTTAATTCGAAAAGCAATTGAATAACCTTTTCTCCAGTTTCTTCATCTAAATTCCCCGTAGGTTCATCTGCAAATAAAATAGAGGGTTTGTTAGAAAAAGCTCTTGCTAATGCTACTCTTTGTTGTTCACCTCCAGATAATTGGGAAGGATAATGGTGCAAACGATCGCCTAAACCAACTTTTTCTAATAAGGCTATACCAAATTTTGCTGCATTTTTATCACCTTGTAATTCCAAAGGAACTATCACGTTCTCCAAGGCTGTTAATGTGGGCAAAAGTTGAAAATTCTGAAAAATAAATCCCACTTCTTTGTTCCGCAAGGCTGCGCGTTCATCTTCATTTAAATCTTCTAAACGTGTACCGCACAATTCAATAGTTCCAGAACTTGGGTAATCTAAACCTGCACAAAGTCCTAACAAAGTTGTTTTTCCACTACCAGAAGGCCCTACAATTGAGAAAATACAGCCCTTTTCGACTTCAAATGAGATATTGCTAATTACTGTTAATTTTTTAGAACCACTGGTATAAGTTTTCTCTAAATCATTAATCTTTAATATATTTGACATTATTTTTATTTAATTTTTTTTTATAATATGCTAATGCCGAAAAATAGACAATTGATACTAAATAGCATCAGGACAAATCTAAAGATTTTCATAAAGTTTTCTCGCTTTCTTGTATTGATCTTATTAGTCGCCTGTAAATCTGATAACGCTAACAAAGGAGGTAATGCAGAAACAACCTCAACTGCAGCTGCAACAGAACAGGCTAAAACTACTAGTTCTAAAAAAATTGTTGTTTTTGGTGATAGTTTAACCGCAGGCTATGGTTTAGATGATGTTAACGATGCTTTTCCTGGAATAATCCAAGATAAAATAGACGCTTTGCAATTAGATTATACTGTTGTTAATTCAGGTGTAAGTGGCGAAACAACATCTGGTGGAATAAACAGAATTGACTGGGTTTTAAATGAAGAACCAAGCATTTTTATTTTGGAGTTGGGTGCAAATGATGGTTTAAGAGGTGTACCGTTACAGCAAACTAAAGAGAATTTACAAGGAATTATTGATGCTGTTAAGAAAAGATATCCTTCGACTAAAATTATTTTGGCGGGGATGCAACTGCCTCCTAATATGGGACAAACCTATACCACAGAATTCAAAAATTTATTTCCTTCATTGGCTAAAAAAAACGATCTGTATTTGATCCCTTTTTTATTGGACAATGTTGGTGGCATTGCTGCTTTAAATCAATCAGATGGTATTCATCCTACCAAAGAAGGCCATGAAATACTGGCAACAAATGTTTGGAATGTTCTAAAACCTATCCTGAAATAAATATAATCATTCCGATAAAAGCACTGATAATTAATAAAAAATCTTTGCCAATAATGATTTTCAATAACGTAAACCCCTTTATTTAAGCTGCTTTTTGCTACATTAATATTTTTATTTAATAAAAAAACATCTATTCTACAATAACGAATTAAAACAAAATGACTTTTCAAGACCAAATCCAACAAGGAATCCCTACTATATTGCCTCAACCTAAACCGTATGAAATTGACATCAACCATGCGCCTAAAAGAAAAGAAATCCTTTCGGCCGAGGAAAAAAAATTAGCTCTTCGCAACGCACTTCGTTATTTCGAACCGCAGCATCATGCCGAATTACTTCAAGAATTTAGGGACGAATTAGAAACTTATGGTCGTATTTATATGTACCGTTTCCGCCCTGAATATGAAATGAAAGCACGGCCAATTAACGATTATCCGGGAAAATGCGAACAGGCTAAAGCAATCATGTTAATGATTCAGAATAACTTAGACTACGCCGTTGCTCAGCATCCTCATGAATTAATTACTTATGGCGGAAACGGGGCGGTTTTTCAAAACTGGGCGCAGTACTTGTTGACCATGAAATACCTGGCCGAAATGACCGAGGACCAAACATTAACCATGTATTCTGGTCATCCCATGGGATTATTCCCTTCTCATAAAGAAGCGCCAAGAGTGGTTGTGACTAACGGAATGGTGATCCCTAATTATTCTAAACCGGATGATTGGGAGAAAATGAATGCCTTAGGCGTTTCTCAATACGGCCAAATGACTGCTGGTAGCTACATGTACATTGGGCCACAAGGAATTGTACACGGAACTACTATTACGGTGCTGAATGCTTTTCGAAAAATAAACCGCAGTCCTTCTGGAGGAGTATTCGTTACTTCTGGATTAGGCGGAATGAGTGGTGCTCAACCAAAAGCAGGAAACATCGCAGGTTGCATCACTGTTTGTGCCGAAGTCAATGCTAAAATCACTCACATTCGCCATAGTCAAGGCTGGATCAATGAAGTTGTAGAAGATATTGACGAATTAGTAAAAAGAGTTACTTTGGCAAAAGCCAACAAAGAAATTATATCCATCGCCTACCTCGGAAACGTTGTTGACGTTTGGGAAAAATTTGACCAAGAAAATATTCATATCGATTTAGGAAGTGACCAAACCTCCCTTCACAATCCGTGGGCGGGAGGGTATTACCCCGTTGGTATTTCTTTCGAAGAATCGAATGAAATGATGGCAAACAATCCTGATCTTTTCAAAGAAAAAGTACAAAAAACATTACGCCGTCACGCAGCTGCTATAAATAAACACACTGCCAAAGGAACTTATTTCTTTGATTATGGAAACGCTTTCCTACTAGAAGCTTCTCGCGCAGGAGCGGCAGTAATGGCTGATAATAATATCGATTTTAAGTATCCAAGTTATGTACAAGACATCATGGGACCTATGTGTTTTGATTATGGTTTTGGTCCTTTCCGTTGGGTTTGTGCCTCAGGTCAACCAGAAGATTTACAGAAAACAGATACAATTGCATGCGAAGTACTTGAAGAAATGGCAAAAACAGCACCTTTCGAAATTCAGCAGCAAATGCAGGATAACATTCAATGGATTAAAGGAGCGCAGGAAAATAAATTGGTTGTAGGATCACAAGCGAGAATCCTTTATGCGGATGCCGAAGGTCGCGTAAAAATTGCCGAAGCTTTTAATCAGGCTATTGCCAAAGGAGAAATTGGAACGGTTGTTCTAGGTAGAGACCACCATGACGTTTCTGGAACGGATTCTCCTTATAGAGAAACTTCAAACATCTACGATGGTTCCCGTTTCACAGCAGATATGGCTATTCAAAATGTAATTGGAGACAGCTTTAGAGGTGCTACTTGGGTATCAATTCACAATGGTGGAGGTGTGGGCTGGGGCGAGGTTATAAACGGAGGTTTTGGTATGGTTCTTGATGGATCTAAAGAAGCATCAAGACGCTTAGAATCAATGCTCTTCTGGGATGTAAACAACGGAATCTCAAGAAGAAGTTGGGCTCGAAACGAAGGAGCTGTTTTTGCTATTAAAAGAGCAATGGAGACGCAACCTTTATTAAAAGTCACACTCCCTAATATAGTAGCAGACAATCTATTGAATTTTTAAAATTTTGAGCGTAACTTTAGTGAACCATTAGCAATTAAATACTATCACCATGAAAGCAATTAAACTTCTTCCGATCTTCTTACTTTTCTTTATTGCGTCATGCAGTTCTGTACAAGTATATTCAGATTATGACTCAAAAGCCGATTTCAATCAATACAAAACATACGCTTTCCATAAAGCAGGTATTGATAAACTACAAGTTTCAGAATTAGACAAGAAAAGATTACTTTATGCTATTGATAACGAACTCAGTAAAAAAGGAATGACTAAAAGTGAAAATCCTGATTTACTAATCAATATCCTAACTAAAGAAAGAGAACGTATCGATGTGAATCAGTATCAGGCTGGATGGGGTTATGGCTGGGGATACGGCTGGAACCCTTATCTTTGGGGAGGACGTAATTATGTCTCTAGTTCGACAGAAGGAACGTTATACATTGATTTAATCGATGCTAAGAAAAAAGAACTAGTATGGGAAGGTGAAGGAATTGGTAATTTGACTGAGAGTCGCGATCAAAAAGAAAAACAAATCAATGAATTTGTAGCCAAAATTTTAGCCCAATATCCTCCATCAAATGTAAAAAAATAATATTTTTTTATTCGAACTAGTCAAATAATCTATACATTTGCACTTGAAAGACAAAAAAAATGACAAATTTAACTAATATTATTATCGCTAAAATTATTATTATTCAACAATAATAGCGGAGCGTTATATAAATTAGTAAAACAAATATATTTATGAAACCTCCTATAACGGGAGGTTTTTTTTATGCCTAAAATAAACTACTAAAACAACAATCATGACTATATTCGAACAAGTAGTAAACGCACAAAAACAATTAGAAGGAGTTGTCCCTCATACTCCGCTTACACAAAGCCTAAATTTATCAGACGAATTCGAATCTAATATTTTATTAAAAAGAGAGGATCTACAAATCGTTCGTTCCTACAAAATAAGAGGTGCTTACAACAAAATCAGCACTTTGACAGAGGCTGAAAAAAGCAAAGGAGTAGTATGTGCTAGTGCTGGAAATCACGCCCAAGGAGTTGCTTATTCTTGTAATTTACTAAAAATAAAAGGCAAGATTTACATGCCAAAAACGACACCCAAACAAAAGATAAAGCAAGTACAATTATTTGGGAAATCCTTTGTAGAAATTGTACTTATAGGAGATACATTTGACGATGCCAATGCAAAAGCAGCAGAAGACTCTAAACAAAACAACATCACATTCGTCCATCCCTTTGACGACATACAAGTAATTGCAGGACAAGGTACTGTAGGTTTAGAGATTTTAGAGTCTTTCAAAGTGCCTATAGACTATGTTTTTGTTCCAATTGGCGGTGGCGGATTAGCGTCGGGACTTTCGCAAGTATTCAAGGAATTGAGTCCCAATACAAAAATTATAGGAGTCGAGCCCGAAGGCGCTCCTTCTATGAAAACCTCGATTGCAAACGGGAAAAATACTGCATTAGACAGCATAGATAAATTTGTGGATGGAGCTGCAGTAAAGCAGGTGGGTAACTTGAATTTTGAAATATGTCAAAAAAACCTAACCGATATTGTATTGGTTCCCGAAGGAAAAGTGTGCACCACTATTTTGCGATTATACAATGAAGAAGCCATGGTTGTAGAGCCTGCAGGCGCACTAACTATTGCGGCTTTGGATTTTTACAAGGACAAAATAAAAGGTAAAAACGTAGTTTGTATCGTCAGCGGAAGTAACAACGACATCGAGCGAACTGCCGAAATAAAAGAGCGTTCCTTATTGTATGAAGGACTCATGCATTATTTCATGATTGAGTTCCCGCAACGTCCCGGTTCCTTGAAGGAATTTGTAAATGATATCCTTGGCCCAGATGATGATATAACCTATTTCCAGTTTACAAAGAAAAATAGCCGCGAGGTAGGTCCGGCAGTTGTAGGTCTCGAATTAAAGAATAAAAACGACCTTATCGAGATCAAAAACAAAATGGCACATAAGGGATTTGAATTTAAATACCTTAATGAAAAACAAGGTTTATTCACCCAATTAATTGGATAAAACAATTTCCAGTTCCTAATTTAAGGCCTACCTTTGCGTAGGCTTTTTTACTCACAATTATGACAACCCTTACCGACATAAAAAATATAGAAGACATCAAATTAATGGTCGATACCTTCTACTCAAAAGTTCAAAAAGACGAATTCATTGGTCCTATTTTCAATGAAAAAATAGCGAATCGCTGGCCTGAGCATTTAGAAAAAATGTATCGCTTTTGGCAAACTATCTTACTCGAAGTACATAGTTATTCTGGAAGTCCGTTTCCACCGCACAAACAATTACCCATTGCCAAGGAGCACTTTGATCGCTGGATGGAAATTTTCACCGAAACGGTTGATTTATTATTTATTGGCGTTGTTGCTGATGAGGCAAAATTACGCGCCAGAAACATGGCGGAGATGTTCAATTACAAAATTGACTATTTCAGAAATGCCGAAAAAAATAACTCAAAGCACTAATCATATATCAAACCTAATTTAGGCTACTTACCATGCATAAACTTCTAATTGGACTTTTCTCCATTTCCTTACTTTTTTCTTGTTCGAATATAAAACAAGCCACTCAAACCAATTTATCACCTAGTTTAAAATTCATCAATTCAATCGAAATTCCGTATAATCAGAATTTCAAGAAGACTAAAATTGGCGGACTTTCCGGTATTGATTACGATAAAAAACAGGATATTTATTACCTTATTAGCGATGAACGGTCACAAGTAAACCCATCGAGATTCTATACCGCAAAGATCCACTTGAAAAACGACGAACTCCAAGCTATAGATTTTCAAGAGACGAATACACTGAAAAATCAAGAAGGTAAGATTTTTGGCAATTGGTTGAGCACTCCAGAAACCTCTGCCGATCCTGAGGACATTCGATACAATCCGAAAAAGAAGTCTCTAATTTGGAGTAGTGAAGGCGCTCGCGTACTTTCTACCGATAAGAACGTTTTACAAAATCCTTCGATCTCATTTATGGATTTGAAAGGTAATTATCAGAACCAAGTGACTTTGCCTTCTAATTTAGAAATGCAAAAAGAAGAAAAAGGTCCCCGAAATAATGGAATATTAGAAGGAATCACTTTCGACAAAAATTACAAAAATATTTACACAGTTGTAGAAGAACCGCTTTATGACGATGGTGACAAAGCCACCGTGGAAAAAGGGGCCTTGATTCGTTTTTACAAATTCAATGTAAAAACCAAAAAAAACACAGCCCAATACACGTACCAACTCGAAGCCATTGCTAAAGCACCCAATCCTAAAGATGGATTTGCCGTAAACGGTGTGTCTGCTATTCAATATTATAGCGAAGACCAGCTATTGGTCGTGGAACGCTCCTACTCTGTAGGAACACAGGCTTGCACGGTAAAAGTTTTTTTATGTGATTTATCGAAAGCGACTGATGTAAAAGATATTGCTTCTTTGCAAAATCAATCAATTGAAGTTGCTTCTAAAAAGCTAATCCTAAACATGGATGATTTAGGAATTTTTATCGATAATATCGAAGGAGTAACTTTTGGTCCAAAGTTATCTAACGGCAAGCAATCGTTGCTTTTTGTCTCGGATGACAACTTCTCTGATAAGCAAAAAACGCAAATACTGCTGTTTGAGGTAGAATAGTGAATTCTTTTTCATGCTCTAAAAAACGCACAAACTTGTCATCTTATGTTTGCAATCATCATGCAATATCTTGTGTCTAATTAGCAAACAACTCCACTAGCCCCGAGTGAAAAGGAAAGCATTTTATAACAAAAGCCTTGTTTTGTTGTTCTAAAAAAGCGACTGGAAGAAGCTCTTTTTAGGGCTTACAAAAACGGCTTTTTTTGTAAAATCTTGTAATGAAAAGCGGGAAATAGCTCCTTAAAGTTGTACTTTTGCAGTATAACTACAACGTTTTCGACATGAAACCAACTATTGAAAGTAATCCCTTATTAGACAGATTGCCAAAGCACTTGAAGCAATTTATTAAACCTCAAGATTATAGCGATTACACACCTATAAATCAAGCGGTTTGGCGCTACGTGATGCGCAAAAACGTGGATTACCTTTCAAAAGTGGCTCATAGCTCGTATCTGGAAGGATTGAAAAAAACAGGAATAGAAATCGACAACATCCCGAGTATGTATGGCATGAACCGTATTCTGACCGAAATAGGTTGGGCTGCAGTAGCAGTTGACGGATTTATTCCGCCAAATGCTTTTATGGAATTTCAAGCTTATAATGTACTTGTTATTGCATCAGATATTCGTCAACTCGAACATATAGAATACACGCCAGCACCAGATATTATTCATGAAGGAGCGGGTCATGCCCCAATAATCGCCAATCCAGAATATGCGGAATACTTGCGTCGTTTTGGAGAAATAGGCTGTAAAGCGATTTCATCCGATAAGGATTACCAAATGTATGAAGCAATCCGATTACTTTCGATCGTGAAAGAAGCCGAAGATACGCCACAAGCAACTATTGATGCAGCAGAAAAAGCGGTCGAAGATTTGCAAAACAATATGGGTGAACTTTCTGAAATGGCACAAATAAGAAACCTGCACTGGTGGACTGTGGAATACGGATTAATAGGAACTATCGAAAATCCTAAAATATATGGAGCCGGTTTGCTATCTTCAATTGGAGAAAGTGCCCATTGCATGACGGATCAAGTGGAGAAAATTCCTTATGATATTACTGCTGCCCAAAAAAGTTTTGATATTACAAAGCTACAACCTCAGCTTTACGTCACTCCAACTTTTGCTTATTTAAATTTAATTTTAGAGGAATTTGCAAGTAAAATGGCACTGCGTACCGGCGGACTATCAGGAATAGAAAAATTAGTTAATTCGACTGCTTTAGGTACAATAGAATTAAGTACTGGCTTACAAATTTCGGGAGTTTTTACAAATGTAATTCATAACGAGGGAAAACCAATATACATCCAAACTACAGGAAAAACAGCTTTGGCTTCTCGCGAAAAAGAATTGGTAGGTCATGGAACGGCAACTCATGCTGAAGGTTTTGGTAGTCCAATTGGAAAACTAAAAGGCATCAATTTAGCGATTGAAGACATGAGCCCGAAAGACTTAAGCGCCTACAATATCACCGAAAGCAATACTGTGAAACTAGAATTTGAAGGAGAAATTACCGTTGAAGGAGAAATCATTACTGGTTCTAGAAACTTACAAGGAGAAATTATCCTAATTCGTTTTAAAAACTGTACTGTAACGCATGGCGAAACCATTTTATTCCAACCAGATTGGGGAGTTTATGACATGGCAGTGGGTAAGAAAGTAGTTTCCGCTTTTTCTGGCCCAGCTGATGCAAATAGTTTTGACTTAATTACACATATGCCTTCCAGCACCACAATTAAGGCAAAACACACTGCGGAACGCGATGACTTAGAGGTTTTGTACCAAATGGTAAGAATAATTAGAGAATCGAAAGATATGTACGCTTCTTTCGCGCCTATCTTTCAAAAACTAAAAACAGATCATCCTAAAGATTGGCTACTTGCTGTTGAAATCGCCGAACTCCTTAAAGACAGAAACGAGACTCAACAACTGGATGAAGTTTTGAATTACCTTGAAGATTTAAAAATAAAAAGACCAGAAGTAACGCATTTGATTACTGGAGGACTGGACTTGATTTTTCATAAAGAAAACGTATAAACTCACAGCCAAGATTCATACTATTAAAAAACAAAACCGCCAATTCGCAATGATTTTCTTTGCGAATTGGCGGTTCTTTATTTTAAAGCTAAAATTATTACAGCTTTATTTGTTGGTCTAGTTCAACATCGCTTTTTATTACTTTTCCCTCGTATTTTAGAGTCCAACCTAAATTACTCGTCGTTATCAACAGCTTAGATAATTCACTTATGAGTCGGTTTTGAGCATTGCTCTTAAGCGAAGATTTCTCTATTTTCTTAGCTAAATTTGCTTTAACCGATTTGTTTATTTTATTGTAATCATCACCCGTAAACGGATTTAATCTACTTTGTTCAACATCATAGATTTTAATATCTGGATTGATCTTTATTTCTTCCTTCGGAATATAAACGATTGAAATTGTTTTGTTAGCTTCGTCGATATCATATTTCATTTTATGTAAATCGTAAGCAACTGTAACTTCTGCATTAACAACAATCACTGCTTTTTTATCAAATGAAACAATACCCATCAGGTATTTTTCCTTATTTTTATAGGTAACAACTTCGGCAAAATGCCCCTCGGTAACGATAAGCTTACCAACGTTTAAAATTTGCTGTTGTATCAAGCCAGCGCTATCTATCGTGGTCGAATCGTCCTCTTTTTTGAATTCGCAATATTTAAACATCAGCACCACCGCTAATATCAACCCTATAAAAATAAGTAATCTTCTAAGCATAATTAAAATTTCATGAATGAATATTGAGAGCCCAATTTAGCGATTTTATCCCTTAATTTAGCTTCAAATTTTTGATGACTCTCTGAATTTGGGTTAAATGGTTTATGAGATAAGCTTTTCTGGATTATTTCAACTTCCTCCATTGTTGCCAGCGCCGTTTCTAAAATGTTTGTTTCCTTGAAACGTTTCCAAATGTAATCAATTGCAACTTGATTTGGGTGCAACATGTCTTCGGCATAAAACCGATAATCACGAAGCTCATCCATCATGATTTCGTAGGAAGGGAAATAATTTAGAATTTCAGATTTAGGATTTAGGATTTGTTGTATTGCGGCGATTAAACTGGATTTACTCCATTGATTTTCTACAAAACCGTCTTTGATGTGTCGCACTGGAGAAACCGTGAAAATAATTCTTGCTTCTGGATTTATAGACTGAATTAAATCAATTGTTTTTTGGATGCTATTGTGAATTACGTCTGTACTTAACAATTGCTTTTCAAACTGTTTTTGAGGTACTTTATGGCAATTAGCAACAATTTCATTACTTTCAATATTGCGATAAGCCCAGGCTGTTCCGTAGGTTATAATGACGTGTGTTACTTCGGTTAATTGTTTCTGTGTTGATTGAATAATCCCATTCAAAACAGCTAACAACTCAATTGGATCAGCATTGCTTAAATCAGAATGTGCATTATAAAAATGCCAGCGTTCATCGTGAAAAAAAATATCAGCTTCAGTGAAGATCTTTTTTTCCACTGCATATGAAATAAGTTTTTCGATTGCTAGTGGATGAAACAAAATCCCAAATGGATTGCAGGAATTTTGGAATTTAAAATAGTCCAATTTCTCAGACATATTTACCGCAAAACATGATCCCAAAGACATGATTTTCGAATAATAATCTATCGGACTGCGGGTCTTTTTAATAGGTATTTGAGTTCTGAACTGCATCTTGTATTATTTATTCAAACGTAGTAGTCTATTAATAAAAATATTCAGACTTTAAATAACCTGTATTTCCAGTTGTATTTTCGTTGATTTGCACAGTAGGATAATCGTCTGTGTCGTATTCAAACGTACTTTTATATAATCTAGCCGAAGATGTGATTTGGTCCAATGCATTTGTAGTGCTATTCTCCACAACATTGATAACGCTATTGTTAATAGACATCAACTGGTTCTGATCAACTAATTTATCAAATCCCAAAATACTGTGCATCGGATTCTTTTTGGAATCGTACTCAAAACTCACATTTTTAGTTGTCACAATTCCAACAGCGGTATCATCTAAAATGCGCTTGTCTTTTATTAAATTACCATCTTTAAATGAGATAATTCCATGATATAATTTAACTTCTTGATTGTTGGCATTTAAAGTAAATCGTTCATAAGCTATCGTTCCGTCAGTATTATGAATGAAATTAATCCAATAGTTATCCGAAGATTTGACCCTAATTAATTTTTCGTTCTGATAATTATAATCAACTGTAATTATAGATTGATCACTTTTATTTTTTGTAATAATTTTAGAGATTAATCCATTTGTATAGTTATAATTAAGCTGCTGTTTCCCATTCTCTGCCTTTACAATTTTATTTCCATTGTATGTGAACAAAGTCGTAACAGAAGCGCCATTCTCAGTAGTTTCAATTAGTTTTGTCAACAATTTAGTATTGCCGCTTTTATCATTTACACAAGAATAAAATACAAACAACATAGCCGCTAAAACCCAAAATACATTTGCTTTTTTCATTTCGAATAATTAAAAAAGTGTCACTGAAAAACAGAACTGGTGTGATTTTATTTACAATGTAAAGGTAACAAAAAACCATTCCCAGATACACTTTCCAACTAAAAATCAATGTATTACATTACAAAATCTATCGCTTTAGCTAAAGCCTCTGAAATTCCTGCCGCATTTTTCCCTCCTGCGGTAGCAAAGAAAGGCTGCCCACCTCCTCCACCTTGGATATATTTTCCTAATTCGCGGACTACTTGTCCAGCATTTAAT
Organism: Flavobacterium hiemivividum; assembly: GCF_004349145.1. Classification (GTDB taxonomy): domain Bacteria; phylum Bacteroidota; class Bacteroidia; order Flavobacteriales; family Flavobacteriaceae; genus Flavobacterium; species Flavobacterium hiemivividum. Next base: position 219,625 of record NZ_SMFO01000001.1, read on the forward strand.
TTTTTGTCAGCAACTAGTTCTTTAGAGATATAACAACTTAACATGGGCTTTCCTTCTTCGGCTGTAGCCAAAACCAAAAACACATTAGTTCCCAAGTTCCCTAAATCATAAGCCAAATCTTTAGCACCTTCTGGATTAAGATCCACTTGGACTGCTAGAAACTGAACGCCATTAACTTCTTGGATTTGCGTCATCAACTCTGCTTTTAATCCTTTTGCTTTGTCTTTAATTAATTGCTCAATTTGCTTTTTTAATTTTGCGTTTTCATCCTGAAGCGCTACCACTGCTTTAATCGTATCTTGTGGATTTTTTAACGTCGCTTTGATTTCGCTCAACAATTCTTCTTGCGATGCATAGAATTTTTTCACTGCCTCACTAGTAATTGCTTCAATACGACGAATTCCTGCCGCAACAGCTCCTTCAGAAACGATTTTGAAATGCCATATTTCAGCGGTATTGTTCACGTGGATTCCACCGCACAATTCCATGCTGTTTCCAAATTTGATAGCACGCACATTATCTCCATATTTTTCGCCAAACAAAGCCATAGCACCTTCGTCTAGCGCTTGTTGAATAGGAATACTTCTTCTTTCGATTAATGGTAATTGCTCTTGGATTCTTGCATTAACAAAGTCTTCTACTTCTTGTAATTCCTCATCACTCACTTTTGCAAAGTGCGAAAAGTCAAAACGCAAATTATTTGGATTTACCAATGATCCTTTTTGCTCTACATGCGTTCCTAAAATTGTACGCAAAGCTTCGTGCATTAAATGGGTTGCTGAGTGATTTTTGGAAGACAATCCTCTTAAATCAGTATTTACTTTGGCAACAAAACTAGCATCTACATTTTCAGGTAATTGCTTCGCAAAATGCAAAATCAAGTTATTCTCTTTTTTAGTATCTATAATTTCAATCGTTTCATTTGCCGAAACTAAAATTCCTTTATCTCCTACTTGCCCTCCACCTTCTGGGTAGAAAGGTGTCGCATCTAGAACGATTTGATAAAGCACTCCATCTTTTTTAGAATCTACTTTACGAATACGAGTGATTTTTACTTCGTTTTCAACTTGGTCATAACCTACAAAACTTTCAACATTTCCATCAACCAAAATTTTCCAGTCGTCAGTAGAAACTTCAGAAGCAGCACGAGAACGTGATTTTTGTTCTTGCATTGCTTTATCAAAACCAGCTTCGTCTAACTCATATCCTTTTTCTCTAAGAATTAAAGCCGTTAAATCGATTGGAAAACCAAAAGTATCGTATAGTTCGAATGCTTTAGCTCCATTAACTTCTTTTCCTTTAGTTTCAGAAATTACTTTGTCTAACAATTGTAATCCTTGATCCAAAGTTCTAAGGAAAGAAGCTTCTTCTTCGCGAATCACATTAGTAACCAATGCTTGTTGTTTTTTGATTTCTGGGAAAAACTCTCCCATTTGGTCTGCTAAAACAGCAACTAATTGATAGATAAAAGGTTCCTTGGTGTCCAAAAATGTAAAACCATAACGTATCGCACGACGCAAAATACGACGAATTACATATCCTGCTCCAGTATTAGACGGCAACTGTCCATCGGCAATAGCGAAAGCTACCGCACGCACGTGATCGACAATTACACGAATCGCAATATTGGTTTTATTTTGTTTCTCAGATTCCTCACTATCGTTTAGAACGACCGAGTTAGGTGTATATTTCAATCCTGTAATTTCCTCCACTTTTTCGATAAGCGGCGTAAACACATCCGTATCATAGTTTGAAGTTACATCTTGCATCGCCATACACAAACGCTCAAACCCCATTCCGGTATCTACGTGTTTAGCCGGTAATTTTTCAAGAGAACCATCGGCTTTGCGGTTGAATTCCATAAATACGTTATTCCATATCTCGACTACTTGTGGATGATCAGCGTTTACTAAGCTACGACCTGAAACTGTAGCTCTTTCTTCATCAGTACGCAAATCGACATGAATTTCAGAACAGGGTCCGCATGGTCCTTGATCTCCCATTTCCCAGAAATTGTCTTTTTTGTTTCCAAGGATGATTCGATCTTCGGGAACGAATTGTTTCCAAATATCGAAAGCTTCCTGGTCGAAAGGTACGTTCTCTGCTTCGTTTCCTTCAAAAACGGAAACGTACAAACGGTCTTTATCTAACTTCAACACTTCGGTTAAGAATTCCCAAGCCCAAGGCAAGGCTTCTTTTTTGAAATAATCTCCAAAAGACCAGTTTCCTAGCATTTCGAACATAGTATGGTGATAGGTATCAAAACCTACATCTTCTAAATCATTATGTTTCCCTGAAACACGAAGACATTTTTGAGTGTCGGCAATTCTATTGCTTTTTGGCGTGGCATTACCTAAAAAATATTCTTTAAACTGCGCCATACCAGAGTTGTTGAACATCAAGGTTGGGTCGTCTTTAAGAACTATTGGTGCCGAAGGAACGATTAAATGTCCTTTGCTTTGAAAAAAGTCTAAAAATTGTTTACGTACGTCTTGTGATTTCATTATTTTATTTTTAGTGCAATTAGAGCACGAAGTTTTTGAATTTATGTCTTGCTCGAAAGCATTTTATGCCCCAGATAATAGTGGAAAGCTTCGAAATTTTGAAATTTATTTTTTTCTTGTGGTGGCAGAGCGACCGGAGGAAGCTCCTACCAGCGCAGCAGAAAAAAAGATTTCAAGACGAGAACTTGAAACGAATAGCTGGGAAAGGCACATTATTATATTTATTATTGAAAAAAAGCGGGAACAAATGAAACATTTATTAAATTTGTTCAAACTGCATTTTACAAGGTGCAAAAATAGGGTATTTTAAAATATGGCGAAAGTAAAATATTATTACGATTCGGAAAATCTGGCTTATCGAAAAATAAAAACAAAAAAAAGAAAGAAATTCGGTTTTATTGTCTTGTTTTTAGTGGCCTCAGCCTTGTTTGGTTCATTAAGTTTCCTAATATTATTAAACACGCCTTACTTCGACACGCCAAAAGATAGATTGATGCAACGGGAAATTGAAAACTTAAAGCTGAATTATGCCGTATTGAATCGAAAAATAGACCAACTTGACAATGTAATTGAAGCAATTGAAGAGCGCGATAACAACTTATACAGAACCTATTTTAATACCTCACCCATACCTGAAGAGGAACGAAAAGCAGGCTATAGTGGCGATAATCGCTATGCTGCATTACAAGGCTTTGACAACACAAAACTGGTCCTAAATACCACCAAAAGAGTAGATATTCTTACAAAAGAATTGGCAATACAATCGAAATCGCTGGATTACATTTTAAAACTGGCAAAAGAGAAAAATAAATTTTTGTCTGCCATTCCTGCCATTCAGCCTGTCAGGAACGAAAATTTAAAACGGATGGCTTCTGGTTTTGGATATCGCACAGATCCATTTACTAAAGCGCGTAAAATGCATGAGGGTATGGACTTTACGGCCAAAGTAGGCACACCAATTTTTGCAACTGGTGACGGAGTGGTCTCACAAGCAGATAATAGAGCATCCGGTTACGGGAATCATATTGTCATTAGGCATGGTTATGGATACGAGACTCTGTATGGTCATTTGAGTAAATACAATTGTAAAGCGGGACAACGAGTAAAGCGCGGCGACATTATAGGTTATGTGGGGAGTACAGGAAGATCTGAAGGACCCCATTTGCATTATGAAGTACACAAAGACGGTAAAGTCGTTAATCCACTCAATTTTTATTACGGAAATATTTCGGCAGTGGAATATGTTGCGATTTCAAAATTAGCAAACCAAGAGAATCAGTCGCTTGATTAAAGGATTTAAAAATTTAGGAATTAGGATTATTAGAATTAAATTTTGAAGTTGATTTTTGACTTTTTAAATAAATAATTATTAAAAAACAGAATATGCATATTGAGCTTTCTAAAGATAAAAGGTATTACAGTATTGGCGAAATAGCCAAAGCTTTTAATGTAAATGCTTCCCTGATTCGGTTCTGGGATAGTGAGTTTGATATCCTTAAACCTAAGAAAAACGCTAAGGGAAATAGAATGTTTACTCCTGAAGATGTAACTAACCTGCAACTCATTTATCATCTGGTAAAAGAAAGAGGATTCACATTAGAAGGAGCTAAAATCCATTTGAAAGAAGGCCAAAAGAAAACATTGGATAAATTTGAAATTATCCGAAAATTAGAAACCATTAGAACACAATTAACAAATATTAAAAATCAACTTTAAATTAAACAAACATGAAAAGATTTTTGCCTTGGATTATCGGAGCCGTAGTTATATTCGGAATTTACAGCTATGTTAAGGGAATTAACAATACTGCTGTTGTATATGAGCAGGGAATTAAAGAAGCTTGGGGTAATGTTCAAACCTCTTACCAAAGAAGAAATGACTTGATCGGAAACTTAGTAAAAACAGTACAAGGAGCCGCTGAGTTTGAAAAAAGCACTTTGACTGCGGTTATTGAAGCGCGTGCCAAAGCAACTGCGGTTACAGTTGACCCAACTAATATCACCCCAGAACAATTAACGCAATTTAACCAAGCTCAAAGCGGTGTAAGCAGCTCTCTATCTCGATTATTGGTTAGTGTGGAACGTTACCCTGATTTAAAAGCCAACCAAAACTTCTTGAAATTACAGGACGAATTGGCAAGTACCGAAAATCAAATTCTTACTGCTAGAACACGTTTCAACGAAGCGGTGAAACCGTACAATAATCATATCAAAGTTTTCCCAAATTCAGTTTTTGCAGGAATGTTTGGATTTAAGGAAAAACCATATTTCGAAGCTGTAGCAGGTGCTGAAAAACCGGTTGAAGTACAATTCTAAAAAACTCTTTCAGATATTTGATTAACGTCTCGAAGTTTCGGGACGTTAATCTTCATTCAAAAAAAAATACAATGTCAAAAGTAGAAGATTTTTTATCCAAAGAAGAAGAGCAAGAGATTGTGGAAGCTATTCGCATGGCCGAAAAAAACACCTCTGGAGAAATTAGGGTTCATTTAGAAAAAACAACCGCTTTAGATGTTTATGATCGTGCTTTGGAAGTTTTTAATGAATTGAAAATGGATGAAACCCAACTAAAAAATGGGGTTTTAATTTATCTTGCCGTTGAAGACAAAACATTTGTGATTTGCGGAGATTATGGGATTAATGATGTCGTTGCTAATGATTTTTGGGACAGTACCAAGGAGGTTATGGTTGCTCATTTTAAAAATGGCAATTACAAACAAGGTCTTGTTGACGGAATTCTAATCGCTGGAGAACAATTAAAAAAACATTTCCCTTGGTCAGAAGATGACACGAATGAATTATCAAACGAAATCTCAAAAGGCTAATATGATTATATCTAAATTAAATAGTTCCCTTTATTTTAAATTACTTGTTTGCTTTTTTGTTACTCAATTGGGCTTCGCACAATATACTATACCAGAAAAACCTACTTTAGCCACTTCTGTTTACGACTATGCTAATCTTTTAAGCTCGACTGAAAAACTTCAACTAGAAGAAAAACTAATCAAATATTCTGATTCTACCACAACTCAAATTGTAGTCATTACTATTGAAAGTCTAAAAGGAGAAGATGTAAGTCAGCTAGCGACTAACTGGGCACAAACTTGGGGAATTGGTCAATCAAAAGAGGACAATGGAGTTATAATTCTGGTTTCTAAAACAGATCGAAAAATAGCAATAAACCCTGGTTACGGACTTGAAGATCGCTTAACGGCAGGAATTGGAGGAGAAATCATTAGAAATATAATTACTCCTGAATTCAAAGCTGGTAGTTACTACAATGGCCTTGACAAAGGAACCGATGCCTTGATTGATGTTTTTAAAGGCAAATACAAAGGAGAAAGAAAACAGAAAGCCAAAGAGAAAGGCTTCCCAATATTACCCTTCATTATTATTATCGTTATTATCCTAGTTCTTATTTCTAAAAATAAAGGCGGAGGTGGCGGAGGTAATTCTGGAAATCGTGGTGGTTTTGGACCAAGTTTACTAGATGTAATTATTTTAAGTAGTCTTGGCCGTGGCGGAGGCGGCGGTTTTGGCGGTGGATCTTCTGGAGGAGGATTTGGCGGCGGCGGATTCGGTGGTGGATTTGGCGGCGGCGGATTTTCAGGAGGAGGTTCAAGCGGAAGCTGGTAAAAAATATTCACAATAGACAATCATAAAAAAAGCTGCAAATTGCAGCTTTTTTTATGATTGTCTGTTTCATTTAGCAAAATCAAATATAACCCGCCATAATCCAATTCTTGTTCACATATAGTTAATCGCACCTTTTTCGGCTAACTACTTATTTATAAATTGATTATCATTTAGTTAACTTTCATTTCTAACTATTAATCGTAAATTTAATAGAAAAAGTCATGAAAAATTTTGCAATATTACTCGTGTGGATTACCACAGTATTTGTTTTTGTTTTTGCAGGTTTATCTCATACAAACATTGCATTCACTATTTCCATAAGCTTACTAATCTTTGGAGTCTTATTAATTTTATTTATGGTATACGCCGTGCTCACTGATAAGTATACCACTACAAAAACGTTTAAAGACTGGTATGAAGACCATTCTATGGACACTTTAGATGATTAGAGATTAACTTTTAAAGTACTTATTACTACCGATTTTGACCAGATAATCACTATTGCATTACAATATATCTTGCGAATTCCAATCGACAATTGTAATTAATAATGCGAATAGAGAGTAGGAATAAAAACTAGATTTTCAAAAAGTTAAACCCAAAAAACCTTTAAAAACCTTTCGATAGATTCTCGACTAGAGGCATTTTTAGCTTTTGATTTCTATTAATAATCAACACCTCTTAAAAAAGTTCTGTTTTACAGCTATTCTTAATACTAACATAATGTGCAGATTCTATTCGTTTTATAACAATAAGTCGGCTGTTACTTAAACTAATACTAAATCGCACATCCATTCTAGAATTATCTCTACTAGTTACCCATAAACTGGTAGGCACTAGTGCGATCCATTACTTAAAATATTATATTTTTGATATTCACTCTCAATTAATTAGTTTCAAAAACTTGATACGGTTGTATTGATATTTAAGTAGCACTAGCAAATAAATATCAATACACCAATAAGACAGAAAATAATCCTTTGCATATTAATAAGCAGAAGTCTTTCATTCTTAAAACGAATTAAAAAGAATAATAAGTGAATCTATCTATAACATAAAAAGTATGAATAAAATTAAAGCGATAATCTTCTGCTGCCTATTATCTAGTTCTGTTTTATCTCAACAAAAACCCAACATCATTTATATATATGCCGATGATTTAGGATATGGTGAGTTGGGAAGTTATGGTCAAATGAAAATAAAAACGCCCAATCTTGATCGCATGGCAAAAGAAGGAATGCGTTTTACACAACATTACTCAAGCTCGGCTGTTTGTGCCCCCGCTAGATGTATGTTGATGACAGGTAAACATGGGGGAAGTTCCTACATTAGGGGGAATTATGAACTGGGCGGATTTTTAGATAGTGAAGAAAAAGGCCAGATCCCGTTAAAAGCAGAGGAATTTACCGTTGCCGAATTAGTAAAGCAAAAAGGATATACGACTGCATTGGTAGGAAAATGGGGCCTTGGAATGAATGGGACTGAAGGCTCGCCAAATGCCCAGGGTTTTGATTATTATTACGGTTATCTCGATCAAAAGCAATCTCATAATTATTATCCTACACACTTGTGGGAGAATGAAAAATGGGATACTTTAAATCAGCCGTATATCAATGTACATAAAATTTTAGATCCTAAAACAGCCACTGATACTGACTTTGACTACTTTAAAGGGAAAGTTTATGCACCAGAAAAAATGACAGAAAAAGCATTAAAGTTCATAGATAACAATAAGGAAAATCCTTTTTTCTTGTATTTGCCATATACAATTCCGCATGCTTCTTTACAGGCACCAGAGGAATGGATAAAGCAATATATTGGTCTCTTTGAAGAAAAACCTTACTATGGACAAAATGGTTATGCTTCAACTAAATATCCGCTATCTACGTACGCAGCAATGATTAGTTATCTAGATGCCCAAGTGGGGATTATTATGGATCGAATAAAAGAATTAGGACTCGATGAAAACACGATTATCATGTTTAGCAGTGACAACGGAACCACTTTTAATGGAGGTGTTGATGCTGCCTTTTTTAATAGTGTAGATAATTTAAAAGGATTAAAAATGGATTTATACGAAGGCGGTATTCGGGAACCATTTATCGCGAGATGGCCCGGGAAAATCCGTGCTGGATCGACTTCAGATCTTATTTCTGCCCAATATGATTTTTTTGCTACAATTGCAGATTTAACCAATCAAAAAGTTAAAAACACAGACGGCATTTCTTTTCTTCCGGAACTACTAGGGAACAAGTCCAAACAAAAAAAACACGAGTATCTGTATTTTGAATATCCTGAAAAAGGAGGTCAAATCGCTATTCGAATGGGCGACTGGAAAGGTGTAAAAAGTAATTTAAAAAAAAATCCTAACGCACTTTGGGAAATTTATAACCTTCGAAGCGATAGAAATGAAACAGTAGATGTCTCAAATCAAAATTCGAAACTAGTGAAAAGGTTTGAAGAAATACTAAAAAAAGAACACCAAACTTCAGCTGTTAAAAACTGGGAGTTTATAAATACAAGAAACAGTAAACTATAAATTGACCAACTAAAATTATAATTAACAATGCATAAAAAAAACAGCTTTTCGATACTAAAAAAGAGCAGTATATTCTTGCTATGCCTTTTATCAACAGCTATATTTGCTCAAAAGCGACCAAATGTCATAATCATCATGACTGACGACTTAGGCTACGGTGATTTAAGTTGTTATGGAGCGACCAAGATTAACACTCCTAACATAGACAAACTGGCCAAACAAGGAGTGCGCTTCACTGATGCACATTCCACCTCGGCAACCTGTACTCCTTCTCGTTATGGTTTAATGACAGGACAATATCCTTGGAGAACAAAAGGTACTGGAATACTTCCTGGAGACGCTGCTTTAATAGTTCCGACAGATAAAACCACGCTACCTTCTTTATTTCAGAAAGCGGGTTATAAAACTGGAATTGTAGGGAAATGGCATTTAGGTTTAGGAAATGAATTACAGAAGAATTGGAACGGCGAAATAAAACCAGGACCGAATGAAGTAGGTTTTGATTACTCCTATATTTTCCCTGCAACGGCTGATAGAGTTCCTACTGTATTTGTCGAAAATCACCATGTAGTTGCACTAGATCCTAATGATCCTATTGAAGTTGATTATAGCAAAAAAGTGGGGAATGGCCCAACGGGCAAGGAAAATCCTGAATTACTAAAAATGAAATCTTCCCCTAACCATGGACACAACAATACTATTGTAAATGGAATAGGACGTATTGGTTATATGAGTGGCGGCAACAAAGCCCGTTGGACTGACGAGGAAATGCCGATGACTTTTCTATCGAAAGCAAATGAGTTTATCGAGACGAATAAAAAAGTTCCTTTCTTCCTTTATTATGCGTTAACAGAGCCTCATGTTCCCCGCATGCCTTCGACCATGTTTAAAGGAAAAAGCGGTTTAGGATATCGTGGTGATGCCATCTTACAAATGGATTGGACTGTAGGGGAAATCATGAAGCAACTAGAATATCAAGGCATAGCAAATAACACCATCGTTATTTTCACCAGTGACAATGGACCTGTACTTGATGACGGATATGAAGACGGAGCCGTGACAGAATTAAATGGACATACTCCTTGGGGATCTTTACGCGGCGGAAAGTATAGTACTTTTGAGGCAGGCACACGTGTTCCTTTTATCGTCAGGGGGCCAGCGACAATAAAAAAAGGAGTGTCACCAGCTTTATTATCTCAGGTGGATTTACTTCCTTCTTTTTCTAAAATGTTGAACGTAAAATTAGACAAAGATCAGGTAATTGATGGAGAAGATATGCTGCAAGCTATGTTAGGCAAAACTAACAAAGGGCGAACGGTACTTATTAAGCAAGGAATCAATACCCTAGCAATCAGAAAAGAGAACTGGAAATATATTGATCCGAGTAACGGACCAACAATGAATTTATTAACCAATATCGAAATGGGTAATAACCAGCAACCACAATTGTATGATTTAAATAAGGACATTGGAGAAAAAGAAAACCTTGCCAGTCGATACCCCGAAATCACAAAGGAGTTGGCGAAATTATTGCAACAAATAAAAGAACAATAAAGAATCAGTATTTTTGTAAAAGAAATAAAGAATAAACCAGTCCTTAAATCTAATTTTAGCTTTAGAAACCGGATTAAACAAACTTAAAATGAGACACCTAACGATTACTCTGGGATTGCTACTACTTGCAATAGGCTCCTGTGGCAAAAAAGAGGAAAAGATAAGCGCTACAGCCAGCACAGAATTTATGAGTTGTGCTTCATCGCTCCCCGCGCGTTTTTCAGCTACAAATACTACTGACACAATCAGTACATCAAAAACGGTTTCTTATGACGGAATGGTTAAAATTCCTGATGGCGAATTCCTGATGGGAGCTTCTGATGATGAAGGCCGAGAAGATGAATACCCACAACATAGAGTTAAAGTCAATGGTTTTTGGATGGATGCTACCGAAGTAACCAACGCACAGTTTGAAAAATTTGTGAAAGCTACTGGCTATGTGACTACAGCAGAAATAAAACCAGATTGGCAAGAAATAAAAAAGCAATTGCCACCAGGAACACCTAAACCAGATGAAAGTGTATTAGTGGCTGCCTCCCTTGTTTTTGTTCCTAGTACTACTCCAGTCGACTTGAATAATGTTGCTCAATGGTGGAGCTGGACCGAAGGAGCCAATTGGAAACATCCAAGCGGACCACAAAGTGACATAAAGGGAAAAGAAAACTATCCTGTAGTACACATTTCATGGGATGATGCAAATGCCTATGCAAAATGGGCAGGCAAGAGATTACCAACAGAAGCGGAATGGGAATTTGCTTCCAGAGGAGGATTAGTTGATAAAAAATACTTTTGGGGGAACGAAGCCCCAGAACAAGGAAAGTCTAAAGCAAATACTTGGGACGGAAAATTCCCTTACCTCAACTCGGCTAAGGATAAATTTGCAGGAGCTGCACCTGTAAAATCATTTACACCTAATAAATACGGATTGTATGATATGGCAGGAAATGTTTGGGAATGGTGCAGCGATTGGTACACACCAGAATACTATAAACAATTGTCTGGCAGCATTGCTAATAACCCTAAAGGACCTTCTAAAAGCTATGATCCTATGGAGCCAAGAGTTCCTAAAAAAGTGGTGAGAGGTGGGTCTTTTTTATGTAATGCATCCTACTGTAAAGGATATCGCGTTACTGCTCGAATGAAGTCATCACCAGATACTAGTTTAGATCACACAGGTTTTAGATGCGTAGCAGATATTAAATAATAGTACTAAACTTGAAAATGAAAAGTATTCTTTTTTCATCACTGAAAAAGTTAAACCATAAAAAAGTCCCGACGAAATCGGGACTTTTTTTACTTCTGGTCAATTGTAACTTAAAGGAGAGCAATCTTTTTATCTATAAAAACATAAAACCGTTCCCACTTGATTTCTTTTCCTTTGCCCCGAACTTAGTAAGTTTGTAAGTCAATGAAAACATAAGATACCTTTTTAAAACTACATTTTCTTCATCGCGTATATCTGTTGGAGAAATGGTTCTTGTCGCGCTTTGATTCTGATTCAACATATCATAGACTTTTACTTTTGCTGTCATTTTATTTTCAAAAAAGCTATAAGCTAAACTCGTATTCCAAAGATAAAAATCCTTTTTAAATCCATCTGCAATATTCGAATTATACGTATATCCAAAATCGTTACCAAAAACCCAGTTTTTAGGCCAATAATTAGTTGTTTGTACATTAAAACGATGAATTACACTTGAGGCTCCGTTAGTTCTAAAATTTGTATACCTAGAATCATTATAAGTAAAATTATAAGTTGGATTAATAGTGAGCAACTCACCATATTCATAGGTAAAATTAGCTCTTGGATTCAACCTTAATGTCTTGGCTTCATACATTTCATCATTTACAAAACCCTTCGCTAATCCATAATTAGCGCTAAAGTTCAAGCCATATTTAAAAGTATGAGCTTCTTTTTTAAATGATTTGTTCCAAGAAGAACCAATCCACGTAGAATAAGTTCCTGAAACATTTTCAAACGTAATACGGTTTTTTATACTCGAATCATATCGCACCGAAGAAACCACTTGATTATCATAAATGTTTCCGCCAAAATAAAAGGAGTAACCAGATCGTGTGGCATAATCATAATTATGAAGTCCAACGTATGCTACATGATTCCCACTTGGCTTTAAATCAACATTTCCCACAGTAGTACTTAGAGGGTTTGATAGATCCTCGACAGGTAAAATCTGAGCCGCAGTAGGAAAATCATAATCAAAAGTGTAGTTCACATATATCGATTTAGATTTACTAAATCGATAGGAGAGTCGCGAAGTGGCATATGGCAAAACATAATTTTTAGTCAAATTAGTAGGTTGTCCTAGATAAAATGAATAAGTATCATACTGTACTATCGAAGGACCTACAGTCATATTTATACTATATTTTTTCTTGTTAAGAGAGAACCCGGTTTGAGGACGTAATGTAGTTTTACTGGACGTCAACTCATTTGTTAATTCTGGATTCAAATCAGAATAGGTTTGAGAACCAGAATTAAAATCAAAGGTATTTCTATCATTCGACCTAGATTCATTGTTATAATTAATACCAACTTTCACTTTTAGAGAATCGGAAACAGGCTCAGCATATTCTACTTCAGCCACATACCTATCCACACTATTCCTATTTTTTCTAATTTGGTCTCTAATAATATCTGGATCTGTACCTTGATAAAACTGTGTATTGGTTTTGTTTAAAGAATTTACGTCCTCTACCGAATTTTCATTGCTAAACGAAGCGCTTAGAAAGCGACCTTTTTTACTGAATCTCTTATTGAAATTGATTGGAATGCTAAAGCTTCCTTTATCACTTTCGTCAAAAACTAGGGCGGTACTCTCATTAACCAGCTGACCGCTCTCATTAAAAGATTTTTCAAAAGAGTCATTAGTAAATTTCGAGTTCGACTTAGAAAATTTTGGTCCAACAAAAATAGTTGCCGTCGAATCTATTTTATATTCAAATTCAAAACTTACATTATGTCCTAAATTATCAGCACTTGTTGTTGCTTCAGATTCTCGGTTTATATTTCCATTAGGCAAAAATGTAATCGACTTGGTTCTATTTACATTATCTGAATTAGAATTTGTGAAGAAGTAATTACCACTTGCTTCTAATTTTTTGAATAATTCATCTGAATAATTTACCCCTACCATATCGGAACGAGTTATTCCTTGTCCGCCACCAAAACGATTTCCATTAAGCGTAAAAGAACCAGTAGCTGAGTTAACTGCCATAGAACTGTTTCTTCCGCCACTCATATTATCAAAAATCTCATTCATGGAGAATCCAGTAGAATTGATATTATTCGACGAAGCAAGCACACTTACCTTTCTTTTACCTTTAAAATAATTTATTAAAGCGCTACTTTCATAACGTTCCCCTGTTCCATAACCTCCCATAATTTTCCCGAAAAATCCCTTATTCTTCTTTTCATCAATGGTCAAATTGATACTAGCATTATTTGAAGTGGAAGCTTCTTTACTCAACTCCTCTTTTTTAGTTTTCGTATCTGAAATTTGGACTTTATTAATAATATCCGAAGGCAAACTTTGCAGCGCAATTTTACCGTCTTTATCGAAAAAAGGTTTACCGTTTACTAAAACTTGGTTTACTTCCTTTCCATTAACGGTAATTTTACCATCTGTTCCCACTTCTACTCCTGGCAGTTGCTTTAATAAGGTTTCAACATTAGCATCAGGGCGAACTTTAAAAGAAGAAGCGTTAAACTCTAATGTATCTTTTTTTATTCGAATAGGCGGCGCCTCACTTTTAATAACTACTTCGGACAGTAAATTTTCATTTTCGAACAAGTTTAAAACACCAAAATCCTTATTTTCTGTAAGTACTTTATTTTCCAACTTATAAGTCTTGTAACCCATAGATGAAATTTTCAAAAAGAAAGGCTTGTTGATTTTTTTGGTTTCCAAAATAAAGGAACCGTTTTTATCCGAAATCGTGTAATCAATAACCGTTGAATCTTGTACTGAAGTCAAAAAGACAGTAGCCGATTCTATGGGATTTTGGGTGTTTTTGTCTAAGATTTTGCCTTTGAGGCTAATATTGCTTTGCGCAAATAAGGAAACACTTAAAAAGAAAGACACGATAAGAAAGTACTTTTTTTCCATAAATAAAAAATTCGCTATTAATGATAAAACATTAACAGCGAATTAAGTAATTTAATATGAATTTATGTAATTTCTTACATAAACTTTAACATATTATTTCTCACGAATATAAATATCGATTGGTACACCTGAGAAGTCCCAGTTGTCTCTAATTTTATTTTCAAGGTAACGCTTGTATGGTTCCTTCACATATTGTGGCATATTAGCAAAAAACACAAACTGAGGCGTTTTAGTAGGCAACTGCATACAGTACTTAATTTTTACGTATTTCCCTTTTGTTGCAGGTGGTGGGTATGCTTCAATCACTTTCAACATGTATTCATTGAATTTTGAAGTAGCGATACGCTGCTGTCTGCTATCAAAAACTTTTACTGTTGCTTCTAATGCTTTCAATAAACGTTGTTTTGTCAATGCAGAAACAAAAAGAATAGGCACATCAGTAAATGGCATCAATTCTTCTCTAATTTTTTCTTCGTAATCTCTAGTTGACATCGTTTCCTTTTCAACTAAATCCCATTTGTTTACTAAGATCACAACGCCCTTTCTATTCTTTTCAGCTAACCAAAAAATACTTTGATCCTGACCTTCAAATCCACGAGTGGCATCAATAATCAAAATACAAATATCTGCATGCTCAATAGCACGTACGGAACGCATTACAGAATAAAATTCCAAATCTTCCTTAACTTTAGCCTTACGACGAATTCCCGCAGTATCAACAAGGTTAAATTCGAAACCAAAACGGTCAAATTTTGTATCAATAGAATCACGAGTAGTCCCCGCAATATCAGTAACAATATATCGATCTTTACCAATTAAGGCATTGATAAAACTTGATTTTCCAGCATTAGGTCTTCCCACTACTGCAAAACGAGGTAATGCAATTTCTTCTTGTGTTGGTTCTGGTTTTATAGGAAACGCATCAATTAAGGCGTCTAATAAATCTCCAGTTCCACTTCCTGAAATACTTGCAAAAGTGTAATATTCTCCTAAACCTAAGTTATAGAATTCAATTGCATCTTTCTCTCGCATAGCGTTATCTACCTTATTTACAGCTAGTAAAACCGGTTTTGTCACTTTACGTAAAAGTCTCGCAACAGCATCATCCATTGGAGTAATTCCTTCTTCAACGTCAACCACAAATATGATAACATCAGCCTCATCGATGGCTAACTCCACTTGTTTACGGATTTCGCCTTCAAAAACGTCATCAGAACCGCGAATATATCCTCCCGTATCAATTACGGAAAACTCTTTTCCGTTCCATTCACTTTTTCCGTAGTTTCTATCTCTGGTAACTCCAGAAACAGAATCTACAATAGCTTCTCTTCTTTGTATCAGCCTATTAAAAAGGGTTGATTTCCCCACATTAGGTCTTCCTACTATCGCAACAATGTTATTCATAAGTATTTATTCAAATATTTTGCAAAGGTAGTGTTAAATAGATTGACTATCAATTTTTTTAATATATTAGCGCGGGCTTTCCTTTTTAAATGATATAAGTTTACCAATATGGACACTAATAATGAACTAAGACTACGTTTACGATTCTATAAAGATGTTCCAGAAAACAGTGATTCACTGCTTCAAAAATTTGAAAACTATCAAAAATCAAACTGCGACGATTTTTCTGTAAAAACGGGCGGAACGCATATTTGGTTACATATAAAAGATAGTAAAAAGTCCTATTACTCTCCACATTTACACTTGGAATTAGAATCCAAGAACGAGAACGAAACACACATAAGAGGTCTTTTTGGCCCTGACCCTACCTTATGGACCTTTTTTATGTTTCTTCATTTTATAATTGCAGGAATATTGCTAATTTTCAGTGGTATCGCTTACTCCGACTATGTTTTAAAAAACAGCATAACGTTTGATTTAATCGTAATGGTACTTATGGTATTCGCTTGGTTTCTATTGTATATTATTGCCAAGCAAATTCGAAAAAATGGTCATGACCAAATGAATGAACTAGAAGCCCTATTCTTAAAAATAATAGCATCATAGTTCATTAGGAGTCAACCCATTTGAACACGATATTGGACAAAAAAAAAAAATCAATAATAGAAATTGAATTCTATTATTGATTTTTTAATTATTATGGTAAAACAATTATAAGTCTATTGATTGTAACCAAAACGTTTTAACATATTCACGTTACTTCTCCAGTTTTTATTCACTTTCACATACAATTCGATGTGTATTTGTTTACCAAAGAATTTTTCTAAGTCGGCACGAGCATCCATCCCCACTTTCTTTAACGCTGCTCCTTTATGCCCAATAACAATTCCTTTTTGTGTTTCACGCTCCACCATAATCAAAGAACGGATTCTAATGATATTTTCATCTTCAAAGAACTCCTCTGTAACAATTTCTACTGCATACGGGATTTCTTTACTGTAATTCAACAATATTTTCTCGCGTATTGTTTCGTTCACAAAGAAACGCTCTGGTTTATCTGTTAATTGATCTTTTGGATAATAAGCTGGTGATTCTGGTAAAAGCGAAATGATTCTTTGAAAAACTTCTGGAACATTAAAATTTTGCAAAGCTGATATTGGATATATTTCTGCATTAGGTACTTTCTCAGTCCAGAAAGCAACTTGTGTTTCTAATTGTTCTTGATTAGAGTTGTCAATTTTATTCAACAACAACAATACAGGAATTTTTGAATGAATAATTTTATTAAAGAAAGCTTCGTCTTTTAGATCCTGCTCCCCTATTTCGACCATGTAAATTAATATGTCAGCATCTTCAAAAGCGGACTTTACAAAGTTCATCATCGACGCTTGCATTTCATATGCTGGCTTGATAATCCCTGGTGTATCAGACAAAATCATTTGAAAATCTTCTCCGTTTACGATCCCAAGAATTCTATGACGAGTCGTTTGTGCTTTAGACGTAATGATAGAGAGTCTTTCCCCAACAAATGCATTCATTAATGTGGACTTCCCAACGTTTGGATTCCCGATGATATTTACAAAACCTGCTTTATGTGACATTTAATATATTATTTATTTTGCAAAGGTAGTTATATCAAGTGAATAGATAAAATAAAAGATTTTTTAATATTTTAGTTGCAAATATTAAATTTCGTTGTACCTTTGCACCCGAAACAACGCGGGATAGAGCAGTAGGCAGCTCGTCGGGCTCATAACCCGAAGGTCACAGGTTCGAGTCCTGTTCCCGCTACTAAGTTAATTTTATTGAGATTACAAACGCACATCGCGGGATAGAGCAGTAGGCAGCTCGTCGGGCTCATAACCCGAAGGTCACTGGTTCGAGTCCAGTTCCCGCTACTAAGAAAACCTTTCAGAAATGAAAGGTTTTTCTCATTCTATATCATTTAAAAATATTGAAATATCTCATATTCGCCGCGGCGTACTACTAGGAAAACTTCACAGAAATATGAAACTTTTTCTATTTCATATTTACTTTGAAAAATAAAACATACTCTTAAGTTAATAATCTTTTTTGTTCACCTAACAAAAATTGTAGGAGTCAAGAAACATTCACACATCTTTTCATAATAACTCTTCGTAGACTGCTGCAAATAAATAAGTCATAAAAGTAATTTCAATCGAAATCTCTTTTACTTTTGCCGAATGTTAGAAATTCTTTACCAAGACGAATACATTATAGCAATTAATAAACCAAGTGGACTGTTGGTTCATAAATCATTTTATGCGCGCGATGCAAAAGTGTACGCAATTCAAGAATTGCGAAATCAAATTGGAGGACAACACGTTTATCCTATTCATCGTTTAGACCGCAAAACATCCGGTGTCTTGTTATTTGCGTTAGACAAAGAGGTTTTAAAAATTATGAATGATCGTTTTGCCACACGCGAAGTCGAAAAAAAATATTTAGCCGTTTTACGTGGTTGGTCACCTGAAGAACTAACGATTGATTATGATTTAACCAATGATGATGACATCACACAAAATGCAATAACCTACTTTCATCGTTTGCAAAATGCCGAAATTGCATTAGAATTTAACAATAAACCCACGTCACGATATTGTTTGGTAGAAGCGATTCCTGAAACTGGACGTATGCATCAATTACGAAAACATTTCAAACATATTTTTCATCCCATTTTAGGAAGTCGTCCACACGGTTGTAACAAACAAAATAAATTATGGTTGGAGAATTACGATCTGAAAGGTATGATGCTTCATGCACATCAGTTAATTTTTAATCATCCAATAAGAAATGAACAACTAATTTTGAACGCAAAGATTAATGAAGAGTTTAGCAGAGTTGGTACTATTCTTAATCTAGATTTGAGTAAGTATAAATAGGATAATAATTTGAAAACTATCATCCTATTTTGAATTTAAAATACGCATATTAAAACACTATAATAATCATCAAAAAATTGGTTAAATAGTTCAATATATTCTAAATCCTTTAGATTTAGAAATACTCTCAACCAATTAAAACTCTAGTTTAACCTTTAACCATTTGCCCTTTCGCGAAAGCGGGCTTAAGACAATAATCCGCACTACAAAGCGGCGGCACTCGTAGCTTTTATTTCTCTCTTAATTTTTTCATTCTTCATAACGTCTAATTCACGCACATATCTCTTAGTCGATTGTCTTTTAAGACGTTTCCGTAACAGGACTACACCATGTTTGTCCAAACCATCTAGATTTAGAAAAGAAACATAGGTCAACACAGCACCACCTATCAACACTAGTACCCATAAATTCTCTTAGTAGAAATCATTAGCGCATTTTACTATGTATTAATTAGGAAAATAAGTGTAGAAATCACTGAATTGTATATAATAACTTTAATATCTTCGAAATTTGCATTTCGTATAATGATTTGCCGCTCCAATCGAATTTAGCTACGTATCAATCATAAGAAAACTTCACTAACCTACATATCCAGCGTTTGCTCTCCGCCACCATTTACAAACAAAACCTGACCACTTGTCCAGCTGCTTATAGGCGATGCAAAGTACAATACCGCTCCAGCTATATCTTCTGCCTCTCCAAGTCTGTTTATCGGAGTATGCTTCAGCATTGCTTTTTCTATTTCTGGAGTAAGCACAGTGCTTAAAGCAGCGGTTCGGGTTGCACCTGGCCCAATTGCGTTAATACGAATATTGTCTGGCCCGTAATCATAAGCGAGGTTACGTGTCATATGATTAATAGCTGCTTTAGAAGAAGCATACGCACTTATTGCCGGACTTTTATTAATCGATGCCATAGAAGACATATTAATAATACTTCCATAACCTGCTTTTTTCATATGTGGAGCTACCAATTGACACAAACGCCACATACTAAAAACGTTCATTTCAAAAACTTTTTTAAACTGCTCAACCGTAATATCATAAGGACTTTCTGCTCCTGCTCGACCACCACCTACATTATTAACCAAAATGTGAATCCCTCCAAACTTTGCAACAGTTTTATCTACTAGGTTTACTAATGCTTCGTCTTTAGTCACATCGCAATCAATGGCAATTGCATTTCCGCCATTATCATTAATTTCTTTGGCTGTTTTTTCTGCAGCTTCAAGATTGTAATCTGATACAACTACATTTGCTCCAAAAGCCGAAAGCATCTCACAGCTTGCTTTTCCTATTCCGTTTGCTCCCCCTGTAATAATGGCTGTTTTGCCTGTTAAATCGAAAAATTTTGAAGTATCCATATTAATATATTTTTAAGTTATTATTTTTTATTTATTAGATAATCTGCAACAGCCTGATATGCTGGCAAAGAAGTAGCATCGTTTGCTGCATTTCCCGCCACAGGATGAGAAGATAAGCGCACAAGTACCATTTCTGCAAAAGGGTCTATATAGATGGTCTGTCCATGAACACCACGAGCTGCATAGGCACCATCTTTGTTTTCTGTAATCCACCACATATTACGATACGACCAACCCTTGAGTCCAGGATGCTCCGATTTTTCGAAAGCAGCGACACTTCCACCGCGCGCAATATCTTGTACGGCTTTAGCAGGAAAAAGCTGCTCACCATTCCAGTTGCCTTGCTTACGTAATAATTCTCCAAATCGAGCTAAATCACGCAATCCTGCATTAAATCCGCCACCAGTAAATGCAATTCCTTTACTATCTACTTGATAATAGGCGTCCTGCTCCATTCCAATTTTACTCCAGATCCGTTCAGAAAGCAGTTCGTTTACAGATTTTCCAGAGGCTCTTGCAATGATCCAGCCTAATGCATCTGCGTTTACAGTTTTATAACCAAATATCTCTCCGTGAACCCCTTGTTTCTTAACTGTCTCTAAATACTCATAGTAACCTTCGGGACCTTTATAATCTTTGGGCTTTGGCAGCGGGTTTCCAGCGTTTGAAAACTGCCACACATCTGCATTGGGATTTGCGTAATCTTCACTGTAATTTAAAGCGGTCGTCATGTCCATTACATCGCGTACCGTAGCATCTGCATAAGCGGAATTTTTAAGTTCTGGCACATAAAAAGGAACTAATTTTGTCTCGTCCAGTGTACCTTCAGCTACGAGAATAGAAGCTAGAGTTCCATTAAGTGATTTCGTAAGTGACATCACAGCGTGAACTTCGGTTTCTGTGAGAGCGCCAAAGTATCGTTCATAAATGACTTTACCTTTGTGGAGAATAATCATACCGTCTGTATAATTTTGTGCCAACGATTCTTCCCAAGTCATTTTTTTGGTTGTATTCCAAGGTGTAAATGTTAGTTCGTCAATCTTACCGTCTAACTCGTACGTCATTACACTTGGAGCTTTGAGACCTTTTGAAACCCTTATTGTGGGTAAAAATTCCCGCATATGCACAACGCTATATCGAATGGCTGGAAATTTGAAAAAGGAACCGTCCCCGCTATGCAAGACTTTGGCTGCAGGAGGAGGAAATCCTTCCATCCAGCCGAAGTTGCTGGGTTCACTTTCCTTTGCCGATAAGAATTTCTGTTTTTCTTGCGCCATCGTTTGTAATGTTAGTGCCAATAAAATTAAAAGAGTAAAGCTTTTTTTGGACTTGTCGTGAGTTATTGCCATTTTCATTATTTTAATTGAGCTACATTTATTTTTCATTATTCATTCAGAAGTTAATTTTCCTCCAATATTGATTCTTTCAGGGTGAGATAATTCACAATCCCAGAAACCAGGCTTGCTATAACTCCTCTAATCAGTAACGTTGTAATAAATGATACTGTAATCGTTCCCATATATTTTTGTCTTAAAACGGCCAAGGAAGTTATAATTCCAAAAGTGAAGAAGCCATGTTTTATGGTCAACCACAAAGCAGTCGGGAAAAAAGACACTTTTTTTCTTTAATTCCAAAATAAGCTACCAAAGTTACTATCATTGAAAGTGCAATAGCTAAAACCACCGCAGTCCAAAAAACAGTCTCCTCAGTAATTGCAATTGAATCAACTGAAATAGCGATCGACACTTTATCTTTTTAAAAAAATATTGGATTCCCGATTTATAAGAGCATTAATAAACCCCGTTGCAATAGCTTTTTTTTACTAGATTAGGTTGTGATTTTTTATTCATAAAATTAGAATGGAAGTTCTTAATTTTTAGTTTGCTTTTAGAATAATATCCTACTCACTAATTTAGAGACCTATTAGATACGCAGCTATTCTATCAAATTTAACTAAAAAAAAGAAATTTTGGATATAATCCAATAAAACTATCATGTTTACAATTTATAAAAATCTAACCCCCTTTTTCTGAAGACTACTTTTTTTTGACTTTATAATTTGAATTAAGGAGAATACAAGATGCTCAGAAGCAAGTTTTCACCAATTACAACACCTTAAAAACAAATCCCTTAAACAACAGAAAAATTTTATACGCCTAATTATTCCCAATTCTGCCTGAATCAATTACAAAGATGTAAAACATTTTTTATTATATTGCAAATCTAACGCTCTACACAATTGTACCCAAGTTTTATACTTGAGGCTACAATTTCGTAAAACTCATAAAAAATGACATACAAACCAGCAGCAAATAGATATGACTCTATGGAATATCGCCGATGCGGAAACTCAGGACTAAAGCTTTCTGCTTTTTCATTAGGACTTTGGCACAACTTCGGAGAAAATAGTGATTTTGAGAATAGCCGTAATTTGATAAAAACGGCTTTCGATAACGGAATTACCCATTTTGATTTAGCCAATAACTATGGACCACCACCAGGGTCGGCAGAAAAATGTCTAGGTCGAATTTTAAAATTAGATTTTAAAGACTACAGAGACGAAATGATTATTTCGTCAAAGGCAGGTTACACTATGTGGGACGGTCCTTATGGTGATTGGGGATCAAAGAAATATTTAATTTCCAGCTTAGACCAGAGTTTAAAGAGAATGAATTTAGAATATGTAGACATCTTTTACCATCACAGACCAGATCCAGAAACACCTTTGGAGGAAACCATGGCTGCTTTAAATTTAATTGTACAACAAGGAAAAGCATTATATGTTGGCCTCTCAAATTACCAACCCGCCGAAGCAGAAAAAGCGTTCAAAATCTTAAAAGAAATGGGAACACCCTGTTTGATCCATCAACCCAAATATTCAATGTTCGAACGATGGATCGAAGACGGTCTTTTGGATTTACTAGGAAAAGAACGAGTGGGCTGCATTCCGTTTTCTCCATTGGCACAAGGGTTATTGACGGACAAATATTTAAACGGCATCCCAGCAGATTCTAGAGTAGCGACTAGCGGACAATTTCTAAAAGCAGATCATATTACCCCTGAAAGACTTGAGAAAATCAAAGCATTAAACACTATCGCAATAGAAAGAGGTCAGAAACTAGCACAAATGGCACTGGCTTGGATTTTACGCGATAACAGAGTAACTTCTGTATTAATAGGATCTAGTAAACCAGAACAAATAATAGATTCAATAAAAGCATTGGAAAACACCAATTTCAGCAACAAAGAATTAGAGAGAATTGATGCTATTTTAAAATAATGCAACAGCTAATATCCCAAAGCGATATTAATTTGTAAAAGAATCTACAGTGTAAAATAGTTACACCCTAGGTTCTTTTATTTTTTATATAAAAAAACCCATGATGCGAGAGCAATATGGGTTTAAAATCACTAAACTAATCAAAAAACTACAAACCAATTGAGAGCAAAAAATTCCTTATTAAATAACCCTAATCTTCAGAAACTAAAGGTCTTTCGATGTCCATTTTAATACCTAACGCAACAGCGACGCCTTTATCATTTATCATTTTCATATTCATCATATCTAACATCGCTAACTTTCTAGATATTAAACCATTAAAATGGTTGTAAGAAATATTCATTTCTTTCAAGCTATTTAACTTTTCTAGTTCGAATGGAACCTGTCCTTCTAAGTTATTTTCGAATAAACTTAAGTTTTCAAGCTTTTTTAAATTTACTATTGCAGGACTTAATTTCCCTGTAAACTTATTACTATTTAATAATACAGTTTTTAAGCTCGCAACTTCATATAGCGTATTTGGTATTTCTCCTTCTAATTCATTGTTAAAAACAGCTAAAGTTTCTAAGTGTTTCAAATTTCCAATTTGAGAAGGCAGTTCACCAGAAAGTCTATTCATATAAAGTTCAAGCGTTATCAAATTATTCATCTCCCCTATTGAAGCAGGAATTGTACCCGTTAATCTATTAAAAGAAAGATCTAAAACCACGAGTTCTGTTAATTTTTTTAAAGAAGTTGGAATTGTACCTGATATTGCATTTTTATGTAAATTTAATTCTCTTAAATCATTAAGATCTGCGATTTCACTTGGTAATTCTCCCACAAGGTTATTGTCTGACAAATTAATAGAAACTACTTTATCACCTTCCAAAGAAATACCGTACCAAGTTGATACTGGAGAAGATAAATTCCATTTCGTATTCCAATTCTCCCCGTTTGTCGCAGCATACAATTTTAAGAGTACTTTTTTATCTGAAACTGAAACTTCTGCCATCATTGATACCGAAGCAAAAACCGTTAGTAGTAAAGTAAATATATTTTTCATAATCTTAAATTTTCAGGTGTTCTAATGATTAAATGTACACACAAAACTGATTATCGACAAATATAATCGACGAAATACACTACTTTTTATATTTTCTGCCAAATAATCTTACAATAAAAACTTCAAATCATTAATAAAAAAAATATTACATTTGATTTGTTAATTATAAAACTAACCTCATGGAAATCAATTTTTTAGCATTTTTAGCTGCCGCCTTATCAACATTAGTGGTCGGATTTGTTTGGTATCACCCAAAAGTTTTTGGAACAATCTGGATGAAAGAATCTGGCATGACCGAAGATAAAATGAAAGGGAGTAATATGCCCGTAATTTTTGGAATGGCAGTATTTTATGCTTTTCTAATTGCTATTGTTCTACAATTTCTAGTCATTCATCAATGGGGAGCACTTGGCATGATAGGTGGTGACCCAACATTAGCAAAGCCTTCGTACGCAAATTTCATGGCTGATTACGGTACTGCCTTCCGTACTTTCAAGCACGGTATGCTTCATGGCTTTATGGCTGGTTTGTTTCTTGCGTTACCAATTGTTGGAACCAACGCATTATTCGAAAGAAGAAGTTGGAAATATACTTTAATTTCAGGCGGATTCTGGATTGTCTGCTTTGTGTTAATGGGCGGAATAATTTGTGCTTGGGAATAAAATTATCTTTTCAAAAATACAATCTCGTCCCTTTATTTATAAAAGGGACGATATTTTTTTATAAGACTTCAATAGCTTTTGCTAAATCAAAATCCTTGTCCGTTAAGCCGCTGGCATCGTGCGTTGACAATCGGATATCAACTTTGTTATAGACATTGAAAAGTTCCGGATGATGGTTGTTTTTCTCAGCTAAAATTCCAACTTGAACTATAAAACCAAGCGCCTCACTAAAATTCTTGAAAATAAATTTCTTTTCAATGCCGTTATTCTTAAACTTCCAGTCTTTTAATTTTTTTAAAATCGGTTGTGCCGTTTCTTCACTATATGTTTTCATGATTGCCGTTTTTAATAAAATTAGTTAAAATTCACCTATTTGCATTGCAATTTAACTTTATATATTAATTTAGGCAAATACTAATTTATTGACCCATTGAGTTCTACTTTTTCTTTCCAAATTTATTCTTCCGTCAAAAGTATTCCTGCAAGTTGGGATGTTTTGGCAACAAATAACATATTTCTCTCCCGTGAATATTTAGAGATATTGGAACTTTCTGCTCCAAAAAACATGCAATGCCATTTTATCGGAATATTTCTTAATAAGGAATTAGTTGGGATTGCCGTTTCCCAGTATATTAATTTGAGCGCGGTAAATTCTTTTGGAGAAAGAGACAATTGCATGAAAACGATAGTTCGCAACTTTGCTTTTAAAAACTTTAGTTCTAATGTACTTGTAATTGGCAACAATATGTTAACTGGACAAAACGGATTTTCTTTTAGTTCTAAATTACCATCTTCGGAAGGATTGCTTTTATTAAAAAACGCAACTCAAGAGTTAAAGAATATATTCGAGGCAAAAAAAATAAAAATACATCTTACCATTTTTAAAGATTTTTCTGAAAAGGATGCTCAATACTTTAAAATTCCAGAATTTAATTCCTTTTTCCAGTTTACAACGCAGCCTAATATGGTTTTCCAAATTAGAGAATCTTGGAATACCTTTGACGATTATATAGCAGATATTAGTAAAAAGTACCGGGATCAATATAAAAGATCTCGAAAAAAAGCAGAAGGAATTTCGAAAAGAAAATTATCTCTCGAAGAAATCACAAAATACAATTCCAGAATACATCAATTGTACATGAATGTGGCTAAAAACGCACCGTTCAACACCTTTTATTTGTCTGAAAATCACTTCGAACTTTTCAAAACAAAATTAAAAGACAAATTTCTTTTTTATGGTTACTTTGTTGGTGAAGAATTAATAGGATTCAACACCTTAATAAAAAACGGAAAGGACATTGACACCTATTTTCTAGGCTATGACGAAGGCTTTCAACGGGAAAAAATGCTATACCTAAACATGCTCTATGACATGATAGGCTTTTCAATTAACAAAGGGTATCGCCGCATTATTTTTGCCAGAACAGCATTAGAAATTAAAAGTTCTGTGGGAGCAAAACCGCTAGAAATGTACGGCATGATACAACATAGCAATCCTGTTATAAATCTATTTGTCTCTAAAATTTTCAGTTACTTTGAACCAAAAATGGAATGGAATGAACGCAATCCTTTTAAATAGAAAAGAGTTTTATGGAATAGCGACTTTAAACTTATTAGGAGAAATTGCCACGTTTAGTTCTGTTTCCTTACCAAAATATTCTCCATCAATTTGAAAACTTACCGGCGAATGCAATTTAATATTCGCTACATCAGTGGATATAATCTCTATATCTCCAGATTCTATGGGTAAATTACCGGTTATAATTTGAGCAAAAATACTTAAGTCAAAATTTCTTAAGACTACCAGTTCAAATTTTCCATCATTCATCGAACCCTCCGGATTAATAACCACGCCTGTCCCGTATTTTTTAGAATTTGCAATCACAATCATTTGCGCATCGCGTTCAATAATTTGATCATTAGCGACAATTGTGGCGCTAAACGCTTCTTCTTTCTCAGCCAAAGTGCTAAAAACTTGTAAAGCATAACCTAACTTACCACGTATGGTGCTATTCTCATAATTTTTTATGAGTTCAGCGTTTAACCCCAGATCACTGAGATGCAAACTTACCTTCCCGTTTATGAGAATTACATCCATTTCCATAAAAGAATTACGAAAAGCAATGGCTAGATTTTCTTCCAGTTTTTTAGGAATATTCAAGTCGGTTGCCAAGCCATTAGCAGAACCAGCCGGTATTATTCCGAAAATAACATCTTCATTTTCTAATGCTTCAGCTACAAATTTAATGGTTCCATCACCACCGGCTATGATTACTCTTTCTGGCTTGTACTTATCATACAACGCTTTGATTTTTATAATATCATCATTACCCGAAGTAACATATTGCACAAAATTTAGCCCCTCTTGATCAGCGAAAAGTGAGGTCGCTTCAATAATTTCTGATTTGTCCATCCCGCCAGCGACAGGGTTTACAACTAATATGATATTCTTTTTCAAGGATTTATTTCTTTTATTGATTTAAAATATTTAATTTTCAAGATACTTCAAAAGTAGTAAACAAAATGAGACCGATTCTAAAATTATATCGCGGATATGCAAATGAGCAAGAACTAATTGTCATGGGACATGTTTTTAAACCTACTACAAAAAAGGATTACGATTTTCTTTCTAAAAATTTAAAAAATGCAAAATCAGTAATTAGTATGTTTCGCATTAAAACACAAGCAAATGCTGATGTTTACTTAAAACACAACGACATACGAATACATACAAAAACTTTAAACGATGGTTATTTTAAGTTTTGCATTCCTTTAGAACAAAATAATGATTTTGGTTGGGTCGATTATGAAGTTAGTATTATTTATAAAAATGAAACGATAGTAAGTGAAGAAAGCTACATCAGACCGAGCGCCGGTAACTTAGGAATCATATCTGATATTGACGACACTTTTTTAGTTTCTTACACTCTTAATCCATTTAAAAAATTATACCATCTTTTATTTCGAAATGTCCACTCTAGAAAAGTTTTTGAAGATGTTGTTCCACATTTTCAAGCATTAAGTTCGGCCGGAAGAACTAATGCAGGAGAGCGTAATGCTTTTTTCTATGTTTCAAGCAGTGAGTGGAATTTGTATCGTTTTTTAGTACTTTTTACCGAAATCCACAAATTACCTAAAGCTGTCTTGCTGTTAAAGGACATCAAAACCAGTTTGACAAATTTTTTATGGACAGGAAGAGGCGGCCACAATCACAAATTTGAAAAAATAAAACATATTTTAGAATTTTACCCAAGTCTAAAATACGTCTTGATAGGAGACGATTCACAGCATGATCCTTTTCTATATGAAGCCATTAGCAAGATTTTTCCATTGACCGTAAAAGCGGTTTACATAAGACAAACCGGGAAATATAAAAAAGCAAAAGTTATTAAAGTGTTGCAAAATCTGGAGACATTAGATGTTGCGGTTTGTTATTTTAAAAATAGTGCACAAGCGATTTCTCATTCTAAGAAGGTTGGTCTAATTTCGTAAAGGAAAAATTATTTCACGCAAGGATTCAGTAGCCCAGATGGCAAGGAAATCCTTTTACAGCCTCGTTATATTTTTTCTTAGACTAAAAGAGCGACCAGCGGAAGCTCCTTTTAGGATTTAGAAAAAAATAAACGAGACTAGAAAGGATGAAGTGAACAGCTGGAAATAGCTCCTAACTATTACTATCCATTACTTATGCTTTATCAATTTCTTCTTGAACGATTTCCCAGTCCAAAAGTAATTTATCAAGCTCTGCCTTCTTTTTATTGTAAGCTTTAAAGAAAGAGGCATCTTCGATATTTTTATTGTAATTTGAAGCTAACATTTTATCATCATGCTGAATGTCTTTTTCTAATTGCTTAATTTGACTTTCAATCTTGCTCAAGCGATTCTGTAATGCTTTTCCCTTCTTTTGCTCCTCATATGAAGCTTTATTACTGTCTTTTGGAGCTGCCGCTTTAAGTGCATCTTTCTTCTCGACCTCACGCATATTTTCTAAATTACGTTGCTCTAAGAAGTAGTTCACATCTCCTAAATATTCTTTTATCTTTTGATCTCTAAACTCATAAACGATGTTTGACATTCCTTGAAGGAAATCTCTATCGTGCGAAACTAGAAGTAAAGTTCCTTCATATTTTTGTAAGGCAGCTTTCAAAACGTTCTTAGATTTAATATCCAAGTGATTTGTAGGCTCATCCATTACCAACACATTTATAGGCTGTAAAAGCAATTTACAAAGCGCCAGACGGTTTCTTTCTCCTCCTGAAAGGACTTTTACCTTTTTCTCAACATCGTCGCCACGAAACAAGAATGAACCCAGCATATCGCGCACTTTTGAACGATTAGTATCTGAAGCTGCATCTTCCATGGTTTGCAATAAAGTAATCTCTCCGTCTAGATATTCCGCTTGATTTTGCGCAAAATAACCTACTTGGACATTGTGTCCTAACTTTATATCCCCTTCATATTCGAATTCATTGACGATCGCTTTAATGAAAGTAGATTTTCCTTGACCATTTTGACCAACGAAAGCAATCTTGCTTCCGCGTTCTACCAACAATGAAATGTCTTTTAAAATCGTTTTATCACCGTAGCTTTTAGTAACATGATCTGCTTCTATAACAACTCTTCCTGGAACTTTAGAAAGTGGAAACGAAATATTCATCACTGAATTATCATCTTCATCAACCTCAATACGTTCTACTTTATCTAATTTTTTAATCATCGATTGCGCCATGGAAGCTTTAGAAGCTTTAGCACGGAATTTTTCGATTAATTTTTCTGTTTCTTCAATTTTTTTGGCTTGATTCTTTTGTGTAGCCAATTGCTTTTCGCGAATTTCATGACGCAATTCTAGATATTGAGAATAAGGCTTATTGAAATCATAAGCTTTTCCAAGTGAAATCTCAATAGTTCTATTAGTTACATTGTCTAAAAACATCTTATCGTGAGATACGATTACCACAACCCCTGGATAATTACGCAAGAAACTTTCTAACCAAATGATACTCTCGATATCCAAGTGATTCGTAGGCTCATCCAGCAACAGAACATCATTAGCTTGCAATAACAACTTCGCTAATTCAATACGCATACGCCATCCACCAGAGAAAGTCTCGGTTTGATTGTTGAAAACATCTCTTTTAAAACCAAGTCCTAAAAGGATTTTTTCCGTATCTCCCACATAGTTGTAACCACCCAATAATTCAAAACGATGGGTATAATCAGACAAATCTTCAATAATTTGGCTGTACTCATCACTTTCATAATCGGTACGAGTGACTAATAAGTGATTGATTTCCTCTAGTTTTTTCTCAACAACTTTAATATCTGTAAATGCTTCATAAGCCTCTTCAAGTACCGTTCTTCCTTGCTCAAAATCAATATCCTGACGCAAAAAACCCATTCTCACTTCTTTTTCCTGCGCGATACTTCCTGAATCAGGAGCAAAATCTTTTGCTAAAATTTTTAGCATTGTCGATTTGCCTGCACCATTTTTTCCAACAAGACCAACACGATCTCCGGCACCTAATCGAAAGGTAACTTCTTCAAATAAATAAGAACCTCCAAACGACACAGATAAATTATGTATATTAAGCATGTATTATGATTTTATTCCTTTATGAATTCGTAAATTTACGACTCCAAAAAAAGGAAAAATTAAATTTTTTGCAAATGTTAAAAAAAGGATCCAAATTATATAGCATTTTAACAGGAACTTGTCCGAAATGTCAGAAAGAGAGCATGTATTCGGACCCAAATCCACTTCATTTAGGTAATATCTTAAAAATGCAAGAAAATTGCAGTCATTGCGGATTGAAATACCAAATTGAACCTTCATTCTTTTATGGCGCAATGTATGTCAGTTATGGACTAAATGTTGCTGTTGGGACAGCTGCTTTTATAATCTCGTATGTTCTATTACATTCCTCTCTAAAAGTGGCTTTTATTTCGATAATAGTCTCCCTTATTCTATTATTTCCGTTTGTATTGCGATGGGCACGAAACATCTATATTAATATGTTTGTCTCTTATGATCCTGATTTTAAACAATAACTCAATTATCGCTGCGATTTAGGAATAAATCTTTTGATGTCGATTGTGGAATCCAAAGGGATATTATTTTCTAAAGAATCATACAAAGCCTTAGCCATTGAAGGGCCTAACATAACTCCTCTTGTCCCTAAACCGTTGAGGACGTGAATTGCAGCGTACTCGGAATGAGTTCCTACTAAGGGTCTTCTGTCTTTTACTGTTGGACGAACTCCGGCAAAGTGTTTGATTATTTCAAAATCACAGCTAATAATTTCCTTAATTCGATCAACTAGTTCTTGTTTCCCTTCTTCTGTAACCAAGTCTGTTTTATCTTTCCAATTGTAAGTCGCACCCACTTTGAAGAGATTGTCTCCCAATGGCAAAATAAAGACGCTAGTGTTCACAATAACGTCGAGATCAAGCTCAGGCGCTTTTATGATAAACAATTCCCCTTTTGTGCCGTCAAGAGGTAAATGATTAAAATACGGGTTAGCATGCAGCCCAAATCCTTCCGCAAAAATAATATGTCTAGCTTCGACTTCTTTATATCGAATGCCTCCTGATATAACTTCCAACAAATCATAATCAAAGTACTCTTCCAGAAATAAATTATTTCTAAGAAGATAATCTCTATATATTTCTAAAAGGACACCTGTGTCAACATATCCTGTCTGTAATACTTCACCATAATTATAGGGCGAATCAATTCCGGAATATTTTTTTGTGATTAAATCCGTAGATAAAAATGGCGCCAATGCAACTTTATCTGAAGCTGCAAACCAATTATTTTGTTCTTCGATAGAAAAGAACTTCCTTAAAATTGACTTTTTAAAATCCACCTGCGTCTTCAGTTTATCTTCAAGCGCTCTGTAAAACTCCTTCATTACCACTAACTGGTCTTGTGCCTGCCATACTTCACTGAAACGTTTAAGAATAACAGGATTATATAAACCACCAGCAATCTTCGAAGAGTTTTGTGAATTATTATCCATTACCAAAATACTCTTATTATTCTGTAAAGCAATTTCAGAAAATGCAATACCTGCGAGCCCAGAACCTATTATTAAATAATCAATCATACTATAAAAGTAACCGTTAAAATAAAATACAAAGAAAGAACAATTAAAGAAAACACTTTACGAAACTGACATAAAAAAAACTCTTATCGCTTCCGATAAGAGTTTCTCCTATTATATTAAGACATGAAATTAATAATTCCACATATCTGATTCAAAATCACGTATTTTTTCTTTGACACGATCAGATTCTAACAATTGATTCTGTGCATTGTCTTTCATGTATTCATCAATAGATCTATCACCGTAAACATTTTCTTCTTTATAGATTACGCTATTAAAACGTCTAGAGTTCAATATTTGGTCAAAAGAAATTGGCATTGCTGAATTCTTATCATTAAAAGCTTTTGCTTCATGTAAAACCTCTCTAGCAGCAGGGAAGAAAATCCAAAATAATTCGATATAATCTTTCTCATCGCTGTTCATAGAATAAACATCAGGAGTTACTGGACAGATACCTAACAAACGGTATTTTAATTCACTTTGACGTTTGTCAAAATACCAGTATCCTTTTATTTTATACTGCGTAACGTCTTGTGCCGTAATATCAGATCTTAAAATATATTCCGGAGACACACTTGAACCTGCATTTACTTGCTCTCTACCTACATCCGTTGTATCAATACGACTCAATGACGATTGAATATCTTGAAATGATTTTTTAGTATTAAAATAACTGTCTGTATAAACTTCAGTAATTTCACCGCTTCTTACCGCCTTTGTCAATACGTCATACAAGGAACGTCTATCAGAGCCAATGTTAGCAGTATCGATTGGAAAATACAGAGCAAAATTAATTTTTTCACTCAAATCTATTATCTCCCAAACGGTTTTACCCATCAAAATATCTCTATCATGTACATAACCATACGCCAATGGCTTATCATTGTCTGATATGAGTTGTGCCGCAGTTTTAAGACCTATCTCATCTGGTGTTTTTGCATTTAGCAAATTAGATTGTGCATATGATGCAAAACCTCCAGTAATGGATATAACAACTATTAAAAAATTTCTAACATTCATCATAATATGATTATAAATATTGAAGTAACCTCTCTCCGGCAACTTACGTTTTATTGTATTTCAAAAATAACCGCAGACGTTCTTGGCAATAAATAACTACCCGCTCCAACAAGTTTTGTTTTAATTTCTGAAATTGTAACTTGGTCACCTCTACCTGCTTTAGCAAGCACAGCCCTACATTGTGCATTCAATTTATCACCTTGTACTACCACAGTTCCTTGACCTGATACTTTTAAATTAAAACCAACAACGTTTAAACCAACTTCAAAGTCAAAATCTTCTAGTTTAGCTCCAATGGTAGCAATTTCTAGGTTCGATTTAGGACCTTTTACAACTCCCGTTTCTCCTCTAATAGTTCCAGTTGGACTAGGAATACCTTTAATTCTATATGCTTTTCTATCTGTTGCAACTTTCCCATCAGACATTTTACCTGTTACGCTAATTACAACTTCATTTCCACTACCTGGACTCATGTTGTATTTTCCATTACCTACTTTAGTCAAACCAGGAGCAGATGCAGAAACATCACTATCAGCAATTCCAGCAAATGAGATCGACATTGGATTAACAACTCCTCTGTACACTACATTCATTTTATCTGCAGATATTGTAGCCGAATTAGGTCTTGGTACAACCACATATTTACCCTCAAATTTTAAAGGAACCGTTTTACCGTCTTCAAGAAAAGCAAACTGTCCAGCAATTTTTTGTTCTCCTACACCTCCAGCAGTCATCGAAATCACCGCTTGTCCATTAACAATTTTCCCTGGACCAGAAAAAGATGTTGGTTTTGTATTATCATCATATCTACCAAGAACAACTTTACCAGTAACAGCTTCTCCTTGAAAATAAGCATTTTTATCCAACACCACGATTGCTTGATAATTACTGTAAGAAGCCGCAGCAACCGCCGCTTTTCCTAATGCAGAACTATATACATCAGATTCCGCTTTATTAATATCATTTTGCCAAGTTGAAAGCTTAGCTACAGTAGCAATAGCAGGGAAGTTTTTAAAATGATATGATAAGAATTTATCTTGTAACCCTTCTTTATTCTTTACGTCAGAAATATCAAATTTACTCTCAACTTCTTTAATTATAGAAGCATATTTTCGATCCGTACCTAAAGCAGTCTTCATATCTGCCTTATACTTATTTATTGTAGCTTCAATTTCTTTTCCTTTTTTCGAATAGCCTTCACCTACAAACCAGTCATCTATATTATCCCCTTTGTCCATGTCTTCATAAGGTAACTTTCCAGTTTCTGGGTCTACTTCAAAACCTTTAGTAGCTTGTAATTTTAAGTCGGCTATATAATTAAAGAAATTATCGGTTATTGATTTTACTTTATGAGCAGTTTCGGCTGCTATTATGAATTCTCCTTTTGCTTCGGCTGCCTTCGCATCTAACGCAGTTAATAATTGGTCGTTAGATAGTTTAGAACTTTCATTTGAGGCTTCAAATTTTTCATTCATCAATCCAAAACCTGAAATAACTTCTTTTGATACATTCATTGCCAACATAGCGATAAAAACCAAATACATTAGGTTAATCATCTTCTGTCTAGGGGTTAGTTTTCCTCCTGCCATATTTTCTACTAATTAGTTAGTTGTTATTTGTATAGTTCGAAACTAATTATCCTTTATTTCCCATTGCAGAAAGCATTCCACCATAAACATTGTTTAATGATGATAAGTTTGTTGTCAGCGATTGCATTTGTTCTTTTAACTTCATATTGTTTTCAAGAACTTCTTCATTAATTTGAGCATTTCTGGAAGCACTTTGCAATTGCACTTTATACAAACTATTTAGAGATTCCATTTGCGCTGCAGCCACAGTTAACTCTTCACTGTATTTTTTAGTAGAAGCCATAGATTCAGCTGTTGGAGCAATACTTTTTGCAGCTGATTCAAAATTTTTGATACTACTTCCTAAACTTGACATTAATTCTCCATCAATTTTAGCTTCTTTAAGCATAGCATCTAACTTTTGGGATAACATTCCTTGCGAATCTGAAGGAGTTTCCACTCTTTTTTTAGTTTCTCCTTTGACACCATTAGACAACTCAGGGTATACCAATGTCCAATCTAAATCTTTATCCACAGGCTCAAATGCAGATAATGCAAAAATTAAGGCTTCAGTTAATAGTCCGATCGAAAGCATTAAAGTACCTGTTAAAGGTCCAAGTTCAAAATGTGTGATTTTAAATAAAGCACCTATGATTACAACTGCTGCACCCATTCCATATGCGAAATTCATTGCTTTTTTACTTAATAATGCCATAATTTTTTGATTTAAGGAGGTTGTTTTTTATCTGTTTTTAACTTTCTTTCCGTTTCCGGTTGTTTGCAATCCCATGTAATCCTGAACAGTTCTAAATCCAATAAAACTGCGAGCAGAATCAGCATATTCGAAATCCCTTGTGCTTACTTGTAGGAAATAAGCAACGTCTTTCCATGATCCACCACGAACTACTTTACGTTTATTAGAAGCATCTAATACGTTTGGATTCATCGAGGAAACATATTCATAGGCATTAGGGTCATATGAAGAATCAGTCCACTCAGAGACATTTCCTGCCATATTATATAAATTATAACCATTTGGTTCATATGATTTAGCTTCTACTGTATACAGTGCTTCATCAGCGGCATAATCCCCTCTATTTGGCTTGAAGTTAGCCAAGAAACAACCTCTGTCATTTTTAGTATAAGGTCCGCCCCATGGATATGTTGCTGACTCTAAACCTCCTCTTGCAGAATATTCCCATTCTGCTTCTGTTGGCAATCTAAATGAATTAATTTGATCACGACCTTTTTTCTTTGATTTGATGTAACTGTTTTTATTTAGTGTTCTCCAAGCACAAAAAGCTTTTGCCTGAGTCCATTTCACACCAACTACTGGGTAATCACCGTATGCTTTATGCCAGAAATAATCATTGTGCATTGGTTCATTATATGAATAGGCAAAATCTTTAATCCATACTGTAGTATCAGGATATACTTTTACCTCCTCCGTTTTTATAAAATCTTTTCTTTTCCCTACTTTAGCTTTTGCAGCGGCTTGAATATCCATCCAAGAATAGCGGAATTTTAATTTATCAACATCGATAGTTCTTAAACCATTATAAGAAGCCTCTATTGGTAAATACATGGAGTCCATTACCTCTACATAATACTCATCTGGGTATAATTTAGGATCAGTAATTAATTTTACTTTTTTATTAAGTCTTCTTCCAGCGTAAGGATCGTCATCTGTACCAATACTATAATAGTTATCATGCATGTATTTATCGTAGGCAGTCATTTTTTCGGGATCTGAATCATTAAACGCAAAATCACCTATACTACCTGCATTTTTACCTTTACCACTTGCTTGTCCAGCTGTTATACCATTCAGATCTGCAAGAATAGCTAAACGCACTCGCATTGTGGAATCTTTAACCCATTCTACAAATTGTCGGTATTCAGAATTTGTGATTTCAGTTTCATCCATATAGAATGACCTAACGGTTACTGTCTTTGTTGTAGCATCTTGAACTGCAGCTACATCTTCATCAGATTTACCCATAGTAAAAGCACCGCCAGGCACCAAAGTCATACCATAAGGCTTCTCAGGATGCCATTTTGATCCTTTAACTCCGACCAATTCCCCTTTGTCGCCTGACTTACCACAACCGACTAACAGCGCTAATATTGCCATAAATGCAATGAACTTCTTCATATAAATGCGGGTTATATATTCATTAATTTTAACGTTTGTAAACCTATTTATTAATTTTCAAAAAAACAATATTTTTAAACCAAAGATTGTTTTTTTGAAAATTAATTTAGTTGTATAAAAAACAGTGGTTTTAAATGCTGTTTTTACGTTGTGCCTTCCACCATCTCTCTGGTAATTCTTGATTGCATGCGCCTAGATATTCATCATAAGAACAAGGTAATAACGTATTTCTTTTTAATTTATTACTTCCATTTGAAATAAATGGTATCTCGATCCACCATCTGTCCGTTTTATCACTTTTATGAAAAACAAGCGTTTCTTCTTCCAGAGGTACACTATATTTTATATAATTTTCCCGACTTCCAAAAGGATATTCATTCGATCGATAATGAAATCCTTCTATAAAATACCAAATTATCTGCGCAATCAAAACAGCTTCTTGAGCTGAATTATTATGGTTAAAGATACCAAAAATAGATACTTTATCACTAATTCCAGCGTATCGTGACAAAGAGCATATTTCTTTTCCGTTAAAACCATTAGGAGCAAACGGACTAAAATTACCCGAATCTGATGATTTCACCGAATTTAAATCAAGACTTACGACGTCTGCATCTCGAAAGACAGGCTCCGCTAAGGCAATGTTATTAGAAATCTCTCCTAAGCGATAGCCGTCAAAAAACAACTTTTCGATTAAATCAATCTCTTCTTGTGAATTATAATAAGTCTGATATCCGATATTACAATAGTTAAACAGATTATTTGGCTCGTCTATTATTATTTTAGTCAAGTAAGAAGAGGCGGATACCTCATCATTTTCTTTACCAAAATCGAACTTGCTATCAATTGAAACTAAATTTACCATTTGCTCCAGCTCGTCAAATGCACGGTAAAGTGCAAAAGTTAAATCTTGAGAGCCACCGATAACTAAAGGTATAATTTTTTTCTTAATTAAATTAGAAACTACTTTTCGCAAAGCAAAATAAGTATCCTCTATAGAATCCCCTGGCAAAATATCTCCTAAGTCGGCGATTGAGGCATCCCAATTCCCAGGAAACATCGTGTATAATTCTTTACGAATTGGATATAAATCTACTGTTTCATTTTCTCTTCCACTTCCGCGATTATCGAGAACTCCAATTACAGCGATATTAATCTTGTTTAAATCTGGAAACTGGTCTTTAGTATGAAATACAATTTTACTTCCCAATTGCTGAGAAGTCAGTCCTTGAACTAATTCAAGAATTTCAGTATCGATAGGCTTTAAAAAATCGAATTCCATTTTATTTCTTTTTTGCTACAGGTTTTTTCGCCGCTGGTTTTTTAACTGCTGCTTTCTTAGCTGGCGCTTTTTTGGCAGCCACTTTTTTAGCAGGTGTCTTTTTGACTATCATTTCTTGCACTTCTGCCAATGTCAGTTTTGTCGCATCAACTTCTTTAGGAAGTTCAATTTTGATCTTTCCTTTTGTAATAACAGAGCGTCCCCAGCGTGCTTTTTCGACAAGAATTCCTTCCTCTTCCCAGTTATGTAAAACCTTATCTATGTTTTTCTGTAACTTATCTTCTATCAATGCTTCAATATCTAATTGTGATAAATTATCATAATCGTATTTCTTACTCACATTAATAAACAAACCATTCCATTTGATAAAAGGACCAAAACGACCAACACCTTTTTGAACACCTTCACCCTTATATTGAGCAATCGGCGCATCAGCAATTGCTTTCTCGTCAATTAATTCCTTAGCTCTATCAAAATCTACATCTAATGGATTCTCCCCTTTCGGCAACGAAACAAAAGCAGCGCCATGACGAATGTAAGGACCATAACGACCATTACTCACCTCAACTTCTTCGTCTTTATATTGTCCTAGATTTTTAGGAAGTAAAAACAAGTTTAAAGCTTCTTCTAAAGTGATGTTTCCAATATTTTGCTCCGTTAATAAACTGGCGAATTTTTTCTCTTCATCATCTGCTTCTCCAATTTGCGCCATAGGACCAAATTTCCCTAAACGAACAGAGACTTGTTTTCCGCTCACTGGATCTTTTCCTAGAATTCGCTCTCCGCTTTCTCTTTCAGCATTAGCTTCTACATCTTTCACTGTTGGATGAAATTGATCGTAGAATTCCTGCATCATTTTTGTCCAAACGATATTTCCTTCGGCAATTTCATCGAAATCCTGTTCTACTTTGGCAGTAAAATTATAATCTAAGATATTCCCAAAATTCTTAACCAAGAAATCAGTAACGATGGTCCCTATATCTGTTGGAACTAATTTTCCTTTATCAGAACCTGTATTTTCTTTAAGTAATTTCTCCCCTACTTTATTAGACTGCAATGTAAGCTGCGTGTAATTGCGCTCTTGACCGTCAAGATTTCCTTTCTCAACATAATTTCTGTTGATAATTGTCGAAATAGTAGGAGCATAAGTAGATGGACGACCAATTCCTAATTCTTCCAGTTTCTTTACCAAAGAAGCCTCAGTATAACGAGCCGGAGCTCTTGAATAACGCTCTGTTGCGGTAATGTAATTGTTCTGCAATTTTTCATTAACTTTCATCGCAGGCAACATTCCTTCTTGCTCTTCCTCGTCGTCGTCATGACCTTCTAAGTACACTTTCAAGAAACCTTCAAAAAGTAAAACCTCACCAGAAGCTGTAAAAACCTCTTTATGATTATTAGCTTCAATTTTTACGTTTGTTCTTTCCAGCTTTGCATCACTCATTTGTGAAGCCAAAGTTCTTTTCCAGATCAAATCATATAAACGCGCTTGATCTCTATCGATATTTACGGTATGACGCGACATATCTGTAGGACGAATCGCCTCATGCGCCTCCTGTGCCCCTTTACTTTTGTTAGTGAAAGTTCGAGGAAAAGAAAATTCCTTTCCATAAGATTTAATGATTTCAGCTTGAGCAGCATCCATAGCGTCCTTAGAAAGATTCACACTATCCGTTCTCATATAAGTGATAAGTCCGGCCTCATATAAACGTTGCGCTAATTGCATTGTAATCCCCACAGGTAAATACAATTTCCTTGCTGCTTCTTGTTGTAAAGTCGAAGTAGTAAAAGGTCCTGTAGGTGACTTTTTTGTTGGTTTTGTTTCTAAATCAGAAACTTTATAAGTAGAACCTATATTTTTATTTAAAAAATCTTCGGCTTCTTTTTTAGTATTGAAATTCTTAGGAAGTTTGGCTTTAAATGATTTTCCAGACTCATTGGTAAACTCAGCGACAATCGAATAACTGGCTACTGCATTAAAGTTTTGAATATCTCTCTCGCGCTCCACAATTAAACGCACCGAAACAGATTGCACACGACCGGCTGAAAGTCCGCCCTTAATTTTTCTCCATAAAACAGGAGACAATTCATAACCCACTAAACGGTCTAAAACGCGACGCGCCTGTTGTGCGTTTACTAAATTATAATCAATTTCTCGTGGATTGTCAATTGCTTTTAGAATTGCAGTTTTGGTAATTTCGTGAAATACAATTCGTTTTGTTTTTGCTTTATCTAATTTTAATTCTTCGGCAAGATGCCAAGAAATAGCCTCACCCTCGCGATCCTCATCACTTGCTAACCAAACCATTTCGGCTTTCTTAGCTAATCCTTTCAACTTGGTTACTAAGGCTTTCTTATCAGATGAAACTTCATATTTAGGTTTAAAACCATTCTCTACATCAACCCCAATTTCTTTGGAAGGCAAGTCGGCAATATGCCCATAACTTGACTCCACCTGAAAATCACTACCTAAAAATTTCTCGATTGTTTTCGCCTTTGCAGGGGACTCCACTATTACTAAATTCTTTGCCATTGCTCTATTTTTCTGCAACAAAAGTATCTATTTTTTTTAAATATAGAGATTATGCAGCCATTTTTAAAATAATTAAATGTACAAACACCTACATATAATGAAGGAGTACAAGTGCTTTTTTGTCTCAATTTATTTCATTACGTTTACTTCGTTAACCAAAATAGCGTGGTTAAAACTTAGAAATGAAACGATCAGAACAATTGGAAAAACTCCAACAAACCGAAAGTTGGGATGTCCTTATAATAGGTGGTGGTTCCAGCGGTTTAGGTACTGCAGTCGATGCAGCAAGCAGGGGCTACAAGACGGTTTTGTTAGAAGCGATGGATTTTGCAAAAGGCACCTCAAGCCGAAGTACCAAATTAGTTCATGGCGGAGTCCGCTATTTAGAACAAGGAAATATCTCTTTGGTAAGGAAAGCCTTAAAAGAAAGAGAAATAATGGCTCGAAATGCTGGGCATTTAGTTTCGAACCAGTCTTTTGTTATACCAATTTACAATTACTGGAGTGGCTTTATGTACAGCTTTGGCCTAAAGCTATATGATTTGATGGCAGGCAGTCTAAGTTTTGGAAAATCGAAATGCATTTCGAAGAAAAAAACAATTGAGTTTCTCCCTACAGTACTACAAAAAGGATTAAAAGGAGGTGTTATTTATCATGACGGACAGTTTGACGACGCCCGAATGGCAATAAATTTAGCACAAACCGCAGTGAAAAATGGCGCCTGCGTTTTAAATTACATGAAAGTCGTTGACCTAATTAAAGATGACAACCACAAAATAATCGGTATTGAGATTGAAGATCAAGAATCTGGCGAGAAACATAAGATTTATGGCAAGGCGGTAATCAACGCAACTGGGGTTTTTACCAATTCAATTATGAAAATGGATGCGGCCAACTATAAAAAATTCATTGTTCCAAGTCAAGGAATTCATTTAGTTTTTGACAAATCATTTTTACAAAGTGATCACGCTTTGATGATTCCGAAAACGACTGATGGAAGAGTACTTTTTGTACTGCCTTGGCACGGAAAAATAATTATTGGAACAACCGATACCGAAGTAAAAAAATCAAGTTTTGAACCAATTGCTTTAGAAACAGAAATAGCATTTATCATAGAGAACGCTCAAAAATACTTAACTAGAAAACCTGATCGTTCTCAGGTATTGTCAATTTTTGCTGGACTAAGACCGCTTGCAGCACCTGAGAAAGAAGGTGAAAGTACTAAAGAAATTTCCAGAAGTCATAAGGTCATCGTCTCCAAAACTGGACTAATAACAATAACTGGAGGAAAATGGACTACCTACAGAGAAATGGCGCAGGACACTGTTGACAAAACAATAATCGTACATCAATTACCGAAAAAAGAGTGTAAAACGAAAGATATTGCGATTCACGGAAACAAAATAACCTCAGAAATAGATCGGCAAGATCATTTATACATTTATGGGACGAACCTAGCTGAAATAATAGCGTTGCAAGACAAACAACCCGAATTAAGAGAAAAATTACATCCAAACTTTGACTATACCATGGCAGAGGTAGCCTGGGCTATTCGTAATGAGATGGCCAGAACAATAGACGATGTTTTAGCAAGGCGAGTTCGATTATTATTTTTAGATGCTCGAGCTGCTATTGAATCTGCTGAAAAAGTATGTGATTTATTAGCCTTAGAATTAGATTATGATGAAACTTGGGAGCAAAACCAAATGGCAGACTTTAAAAAAATAGCCAATGGATTTCTTTTAGCTGAATATCAAATACCATAACAATTAATAAAAGAAGCTACTGAAATTTCCGTTTAATATTACTACTCGCCATCAAGATAAAAAAACAAACAGGTATGAAAACGTCTATTAAGGAGACTCGTTCATACCTGTATTTATCTAAAAAGCTATATCTTTTATTTCCCGCCTTTACCCCTTAGTAATGCAACGATTATTATTATAAATACAGCGGCTCCCACCACCATAACCCATGGTTCAGCATACCAATCACTTCCTGCCTCACCAACAGTTAAGTTTACATCCACTTTTTTTTCGTCCTGTGCCCATAGCGCATTTTGAAAAAAGAAAAGTGCGCCGATCGCTAAATAATTTTTTGAATCCCCGATGATTTTTAAAAACTGTTTCATGTCAAAATTTGTTTAAATTAAATAATACACTTTAGTTATAATTCAAATTTAAGATTTATATTTTAACAAAACATTACATAATTTTAACATTTATTTACACAATTTAATTTTAAGATCTATCAGACTTTTATGAATATTTTCGGAAGAGAAAATACTAGAGCGAAAGTAGGTCATCGAAGATTCAGTCCAGCCCAATAACTTCACACTTATATTCGAACCCACATTATAAATAAAAACCAAAAACATTGTTAAATCTTCATCTGACATCTTGTCATATCTATTGCAATTACCTTATCTTTGTGCCCTGAAAAAATAAGATGGAAAAGATAATTGAAGAAAGCAAACAAGGTGAAAGCCTTGTGTTAGAAAACAAATCTGAGAATACTAAAAAACTCTTTATAGAAAGCTATGGCTGTGCGATGAATTTTTCGGACAGTGAAATAGTAGCTTCCATATTGTCTGGAAACGGATACAATACCACTCAAGTTCTAGAAGAAGCTGATTTGGTTTTGGTAAATACCTGTTCCATTCGTGATAAAGCAGAACAAACAATAAGAAAGCGTTTAGAAAAATATAATGCTGTGAAGCGCATTAACCCGAAAATGAAAGTCGGGGTTTTGGGCTGCATGGCAGAACGATTGAAAAGTCAATTTCTGGAAGAAGAAAAAATTGTGGATCTAGTTGTAGGTCCTGATGCCTATAAAGATTTACCTAATTTATTAGCAGAAGTAGAAGAAGGACGCGACGCCATCAATGTGATTTTATCGAAAGACGAAACTTACGGTGATATTTCGCCAGTTCGACTAATGAGTAACGGAATAACCGCTTTGGTTTCTATTACGCGTGGTTGTGACAATATGTGCACGTTTTGT
Source organism: Flavobacterium hiemivividum (assembly GCF_004349145.1). Taxonomy (GTDB): domain Bacteria; phylum Bacteroidota; class Bacteroidia; order Flavobacteriales; family Flavobacteriaceae; genus Flavobacterium; species Flavobacterium hiemivividum. The sequence continues at coordinate 263,308 of NZ_SMFO01000001.1, forward strand.
GTAGTACCTTTTACACGCGGACGCGAACGCAGCCGTGAACCACAAAGTATAATGTCCGAAATTCAGGATTTATGGAATAAAGGGTTCAAAGAAATCACACTTCTTGGACAAAATGTCGACAGTTACCTTTGGTACGGCGGCGGATTGAAAAAAGATTTCGCAACCGCTTCTGAAATGCAAAAAGCAACTGCTGTAGATTTTGACCAATTATTAGAAATGGTGGCTGTTAGTTTTCCAAAGATGAGAATCCGATTTTCGACTTCTAATCCACAAGATATGCACGAAAGTGTATTGCACGTAATTGCAAAACATCCAAATATATGTAAACACATTCATTTACCAGTTCAATCAGGAAGCAACAGAATCTTGAAGGAAATGAATCGCTTGCATAGTCGTGAAGAATACATGACATTGATTGATAAAATTAGAACTATTATTCCAAACGGATCTATTTCCCAAGATATGATTACTGGTTTCCCAACGGAAACAGAAGAAGATCACCAAGATACTTTGAGTTTGATGGAGTATGTAAAATACAACTTTGGCTATATGTATTCCTACTCTGAAAGACCAGGAACTTTGGCTGGAAGAAAAATGGAAGATGATGTTCCCGAAGAGACGAAGGTACGAAGATTACAAGAAATTGTAGACTTGCAGCAAAAGCACGCTTGGTTGCGCTCTGAAGAATTTATCGGACAAACGGTAGAAGTTTTAGTAGAGAAAGTTTCGAAAAAATCTACAGAAGAATTTTCTGGAAGGAACTCACAAAGCATTACTGTAGTTTTCCCAAAGGAGAATTATAAAATTGGTGATTTTGTAAATGTAAAAATCATAAGCTGTACTAGTGGAACTTTAAAAGGAGAAGCTGTAGGTTTTAGTGAAATGAATTAATTTTAAAAAAAGTTGCCACGAATTTCACGAATTAACACGAATTATTATAATTTCAATTAAAATATTTTCTAAGAATTAAATATGGAATTGTACTAATACAATGAGTATTATAAAATCATAGGCCTTTGTATGGAAGTGCATCGCATTTTAGGTTGTGGTCTTTTAGAAGCTGTTTACAAGGAAGCTTTAGAAATTGAATTTAGAAGTAATAATATTCCATTTGAAAGAGAAAAAGAATTTATCATAGAATACAAAGAACATCAATTATCAAAACGATTTTATGCAGACTTTGTCGTTTATGGAGAAATAATTCTAGAGATAAAAGCAACTAAAATGATCATTGATGAAAACATTGCTCAAACCTTAAATTATATGTCAATTACAAAAAGTGGAATTGGTATTATTGCCAATTTTAGTTTAAAATCATTACAACAAAAAAGATTAGTACTCTAATTTAAAATTCGTGACAATTATTCTACCACAAGAAATTCGTGACAATTCGTGAAATTAGTGGCAAAAAAGACAATAAAACAATGGATACAGTTCAAGCTATAAAACAACGATTTGAAATTATCGGTAATGACCCGAAGCTTAATCGTGCGATAGAAAAAGCCATTCAGGTTGCTCCTACTGATATTTCAGTATTGGTCGTGGGTGAAAGTGGTGTTGGGAAGGAAAGTATTCCAAAAATAATACATTCCCTTTCGCATAGAAAACATGGAAAGTACATTGCCGTAAACTGTGGTGCTATACCTGAAGGAACGATTGACAGTGAGCTTTTTGGACATGAAAAAGGAGCATTTACAGGAGCAACAGCAACACGTGAAGGTTATTTTGAAGTAGCTGATGGTGGAACGATCTTTTTGGACGAAGTTGGTGAATTACCACTAACCACTCAGGTGCGATTACTTCGTGTACTTGAAAATGGAGAATTTATAAAAGTAGGTTCTTCCCAAGTTCAAAAAACTGATGTGAGAATTGTAGCAGCGACTAATGTCAATTTATTTGATGCTATCGAAAAAGGGAAATTTAGAGAAGACTTGTATTATCGTTTAAGCACCGTGGATATTCTACTACCGCCATTGCGAGACAGAAAAGATGATATTCATTTATTATTTAGAAAATTTGCTGCTGATTTTGCTTTCAAATACAAGATGCCGCCATTAAAACTGGATGAAGGCGCAGTGCAGGTTTTGCAAAAATTTCGCTGGAGCGGAAACATTCGTCAGCTGCGAAATGTAGCTGAACAAATTTCTGTTTTAGAAACCAATCGCGATATTACTGCTCCCATTTTACACTCTTATTTACCTGTGGAAGGCAGCAATTTACCTTCTGTAATAAAAAATAAAAAAAGCGAGAGCGACTTTAGTAACGAACGTGAAATTTTGTACAAAGTCCTTTTTGACATGAAAAGTGATTTACATGATCTAAAAAAACTTACGTTAGAGTTAATGGAAAATGGCAGTTCAAAAGTTCAGGAGACCAATAAAAACCTGATCACAAAAATATATGGTTCTAAAGAAAACGATAGCGAAATCGACTTTGAAGAAGAACCAAGGACAGCACTGATTACCACCCAAAGTAATGAAGGAACGTATCAAGAGAATGAAGATAATTATCTATTTGCCGAAACTGTCGAAGAGGAAGAAGAAATCCTAAGATTAGAACAAAAAGAGATAGAAATGATTAAGAAATCATTAGAAAAAAACAAAGGAAAACGAAAAGCAGCAGCGGATGAGTTGGGGATTTCGGAAAGAACTTTATATCGAAAGATTAAACAATTTGACCTTTAAAAAGAAAAAATAATTTCAAAATACAATTATTGTACATTTGAAAACAGAAATTGGAATTCGGCTTATAAAAAATGGAATTTACTACTTTATGAAAAAAATATATTGTCTTCTATTAGTACTTACAGTATTTATGATCAACAGCTGTTCTGTATATAACTTTACGGGAACTGGAAAAATCGATGCAAAAACATTTCAGGTTAACTTTTTCCAAAACAATGCAGAATTGATCGAACCGGGAATTGACAGGACATTTACACTTGCCTTGCAAGACATTATCCAAAATCAAACGAATCTAAATTTAGTGAAAAGTGGAGGCGATTTGACTTATGAAGGAGAAATTACCGATTATAGAATAAGCCCTATGACGGCAACCGCTGACCAGCAAGCTTCCCAAAACCGTTTAAAAATAAGAGTAAACGTTCGATTTACTAATAGAAATAAAGAAGCCGATGATTTCGAAAAATCGTTTGAATTCTACTATGATTTTCCAGCTACCCAACAACTTGCCGGATCTACTTTAAATAGCGCCTTAGAAGAAATTTTTGAAAGAATCACACAAGACATATTTAATGAATCACTTGCAAAGTGGTAAACTCCACTTCGCGATTTGATTTAAAAAATCTGAAATCTGCAATCAAAAAATGAACGCAACTACTTATACGACCTTAATTAACAAGCCTAATACTATTTCTGAGCAACAAACTTTAGCTTTAGAAAAAGTATTGGATGAATTTCCTTTTTTTCAAAGTGCGAGAGCTTTGCGATTAAAAGGACTTTACAACCAAAATAGTTTTAAGTATAATTTTGCATTAAAAGTTACAGCTGCACACACAACGGACAGAACTGTACTTTTTGATTTCATAACTTCGGATGGTTTTGTTGCTATTCAAAAAAGGTTATATGATAAAAAAGCACTTGAGCTTCTTGATATTGATGTAATTGACAGCGAAATAATTACTACTCAAGAGAAAATAGAACCTAAAAAAAATACGGTCGAGCAATCAATTCTTAGTTCAATCAAAGTAGCCACTCCAGTTGAACCGAATGAAAATATAACGGAAACAGAAGAGAAGCTAAACATTGGAACTCCTTTAGATTTTTCGAAAAATGAAAAACACTCCTTTCAAGAATGGCTACAATTATCCAGAACTCAGCCTATCGACAGAGAGAACGAAATAGACAGCATTTCCAAGCCACAAAACGAATACCAAAAGAAAAAAGCCGCATTAATAGATAAATTTATTGAAACTAGCCCGAAGATCTCCCCAGTTAAACATGGTACTCCCTCTACGGTAAAAATTGATATAAATCAAGAAGATCATTCTTCATTAATGACTGAAACTTTGGCCAGAGTATATTTAGAACAAAAAAAATATCAAAAAGCCATACAAGCTTATGAAATATTAATTTTGAAATATCCAGAAAAAAGTAGTTTCTTTGCAGACCGTATAACGGATATTAAGATTTTACAACAAAATAATAATTAAACAATGAGTACATTTTCAATTTTTTTAGTTTTAATAACAATAGTTTGTTTTCTATTGATTGTAGTAATAATGGTTCAAAACCCTAAAGGAGGAGGATTATCATCTACTTTAGGAGGTTCTCAAATGTTAGGTGGAGTTCAAAAAACAACTGACTTTTTAGACAAAAGTACTTGGACATTAGGTACAATACTAATCGCTTTAATATTATTATCAAGTTTAAGTTTCACTGGAACATTAAGTGACTCAGATTCTAAAATTATTGAAAACACAGGAACTACTGCTCCAGTTGCACCTGTTACACCAGTACAAGAAGCACCAGCTACTAAATAATTCATCACATATATTTTAAAAAATGCCAGCCTGTCAAAGCTGGCATTTTTTATAAGAAAATATGTCAGTTCAACAAGGATGGCATAATTTCTGACTTTCAATACACACTAATAAAATTAAAAAATAAAATCATGGCTTTAAACATTAAACCACTTTCTGATCGCGTTCTAATCGAACCAGTGGCTGCTGAAACAAAAACTGCGTCAGGGATTTTTATTCCAGATACTGCTAAAGAGAAACCACAAAAAGGAACTGTAGTTGCAGTTGGTAATGGTACAAAAGAACATACGATGACTGTAAAAGTTGGAGATAGCGTTCTTTACGGAAAATATGCTGGTACTGAATTGAAATTAGAAGGAAAAGATTATTTGATAATGAGAGAAGACGATATTCTTGCGATTATCTAAAAAATGCCTTGGGCTATTAGCTTTTAGCTATTAGCTAGCAACAAAATTAAAATTAATTATAAATATATTTTGGCTTTCGCTTTCGAAGATAGAAATTTCTTCCAAAAGCCAAAAGCCAAAAGCTAAAAGCTTAAAAAATGGCAAAAGATATAAAGTTTGATATTGAAGCACGTGACGGATTAAAACGTGGTGTTGATGCATTAGCAAATGCGGTAAAAGTTACTCTTGGACCAAAAGGTCGTAATGTAATCATTGGAAAATCATTTGGTGGACCAACGGTAACTAAAGATGGTGTTACTGTAGCTAAAGAAATTGAATTGAAAGACCCGTTAGAAAACATGGGAGCTCAAATGGTAAAAGAAGTAGCATCAAAAACCAATGATTTGGCTGGAGATGGAACTACAACTGCAACTGTTTTAGCACAAGCAATTGTAAAAGAAGGATTAAAAAACGTTGCTGCAGGAGCAAATCCAATGGATTTGAAACGTGGTATCGATAAAGCAGTAGAAGCTATTGTTGCTGACTTAGCGAAACAAGCTAAAGTAGTAGGAAGTGATTCTGAAAAAATCAAGCAAATCGCATCAATCTCTGCAAATAACGACGAAGTAATTGGTGAGTTAATCGCTACTGCTTTCGCAAAAGTTGGAAAAGAAGGTGTAATCACTGTTGAAGAAGCAAAAGGAACAGATACTTATGTAGATGTTGTTGAAGGAATGCAATTTGACAGAGGATACCTTTCTCCGTATTTTGTTACCAATTCTGAAAAAATGGAAGTGGAATTAGAGAATCCTTATATCTTGTTATATGACAAAAAAGTTTCTTCTCTAAAAGAATTATTACCAGTTTTAGAACCAGTTGCTCAATCTGGAAAACCATTATTAATTATTGCTGAAGATGTTGATGGTGAAGCATTATCTACATTGGTTGTAAATAAATTACGTGGAGCTTTAAAAATCGCTGCTGTAAAAGCACCTGGTTTTGGAGACAGAAGAAAAGCAATGCTAGAAGATATCGCTATCTTAACTGGTGGAACTGTTATTTCTGAAGAAAGAGGATATACTCTTGAAAACACAACAATCGAAATGTTAGGTACTGCTAAGAAAGTAACTATCGATAAAGACAACACTACAATAGTAAGTGGTGCTGGTGAAGCTGACATGATTAAAAATCGTGTAAACCAAATTAAAGGTCAAATGGAAGCTACAACTTCTGATTATGACAAAGAAAAATTGCAAGAACGTTTGGCTAAGTTAGCTGGTGGAGTTGCTGTTCTTTATGTTGGTGCTGCTTCTGAAGTAGAAATGAAAGAGAAAAAAGACAGAGTTGACGATGCACTACACGCAACTCGTGCTGCTGTAGAAGAAGGTATCGTTGCTGGTGGTGGTGTTGCATTATTAAGAGCTAAAAACGCACTTAGTAGCATTACTCCTGATAATGCTGATGAAGCTACTGGAATACAAATTGTATCTCGTGCTGTTCAAGCTCCATTAAGAACTATTGTAGAAAATGCAGGTCTTGAAGGTTCAGTTGTTGTTGCAAAAGTAGCTGAAGGAACAGGTGATTTTGGATACAATGCTAAAACGGATGAGTATGTTGATATGCTAAAAGCTGGTATTATCGATCCTAAAAAAGTAACTCGTGTAGCATTAGAAAATGCAGCATCTGTTGCGGGAATGATATTAACAACTGAATGCGCTTTGATCGATATTAAAGAAGAAAACGGTGGAGGAAACCCAATGGGTGGAGGTATGCCGGGAATGATGTAATATCAAACTTATTTTATAAAAAAGTCCGTCTCGTTTAATAATGAGACGGATTTTCTATTTACAGTACTCTGTTAATCTCTTTAAATTTTAATCTCAATAAAACCTCGTTGAGAATAAGAAAATATTACTTCAGTTAAGAATGACGTTAACCACTAGATCGCAGCTTAATTAATGTCAGAAAAGGAGACACAAAGAGAATACTAATAATTAATCGAGTATCGTATAATATACAACTCATCAAAATTGTTTATAAAAAAAATCCGCCAAGTTGATTAACGGGACGGATTTACAATATATAAAAATCAAAAAATAAACTCTTAGTTCATTTTCAATCTTACTTTTTACTCTTCAGTTACTTTTGTTTTTTTAGCAAATTTAAGAATCACTGGTGAAAGTGTTAACACTACTAAACCGATAATTATTAATTCAATATGATTTTTCAAATCTATTTGATACGTATTTAGCAAGAAACCATAAAGGTAATGACCTGCAAAAATCAATGTAAAAGACCATAGTAAGGAACTTACAATGTTATAAAACATAAATTTCTTTTTTTCCATTGATACAATCCCTGCAACTATAGGTGCAAAAGTTCTAAATATAGGCAAGAATCTTGCGAAAATAATGGCTCTTCCGCCATGTCTTTCAAAAAAATCTTTGGACTGAACTAGATATTTTTTCTTGAACCAGAATGTATCTTGTTTATTATACAAATAATAACCGCTTTTAGACCCAAACCAGTAACCTATCATATTACCCAAAATACCCGCCAAAGCGACTAAAGAAGACAACAACATAACATTCATAAAATCGCTATCTATAAATAATATGTTCTCTATCAACTCTCTATTATAAATCCCTGCAAGAAAAAGCAAGCTATCCCCCGGCAAAAAGAAACCCGCAAACAGACCGGTTTCAGCAAACACGATAAACAACACGATGTATATACCTAACTTTATTCCATTAACATCAAAATGGATATAAAAAAGTGGATCTATTAAATTTTTCCAATCAAAACTATTCATTATTCGGGGTTTGTTGCTTAAATTATTTTGTCCGTGAAAGTAGTTATAAATTATTTTAACCGCAATATATTAGAACATTTTAAAGTTTTATTAACTATAAATTACAAAAAAAATCCAAGGCTAAAAACCTTGGATTCTAAAACTATTTTCTTTCATACATACAACAACCATGAAGACTCTCATACTGCTCTTGAGTCGCTTTGACCCCTTTAGTATCATGTCCTACTTTTGCAACTTCTTTCTCAACATTTAAAAGTGAAGTTTTTTGCTCATTTACAATCAAGTTTAATACATGAGTATCAATATTCCAAACTGCCGACTTTACTCCAGAAGTTCCATAGGCAGCTTTCTCGATTCGTTTTTTGCACATCTCACAATTACCATTGACAGCAACTGCATATTTAGCGTTTTTATTCTTTTTCTCCTGTGCTTGAGAGCTAAATCCTATAAACACTAGAGCAATAACTACAATTATTTTTTTCATTTCAATTTTTATTTAATAGTTTATTTAATTTTAAAACGCAATCCTGCGTAATACATTTGACCAAAAACAGGCGCATACACAATTGACGTATCAAAAGTAGTTCCAAAAGGATTCGAAGCGCCTAAAATAGCTTTTTCTTGTTTGTAATTTCCAATATTTTCCCCTCCTACATATACTTCAAAAGTAGAAGAAAAAGTTCTGGTAACCTGAGCATTCATCACAGTGAAAGAGGGAGAAAAATCCGGCTGCCTATCTTCTACTGGATTACCTTGAGTTGATGGCAACTGCTGTTTTCCAAGCCAATTTAAAGTATAATCAAATTTCCATTGCTGCCCTTTTTCTAAGATATGTGTTTCAAAAGCTAAATTACCAAAGAAACGATGTTTCGCTTGCATCGGTCTTTGAAAAGTTCCAGATAAATAATCTGTTTGAATATCATAGTATTTATAAGCCGTTCTCAGATTTAGATGTTTGGCTAATTCATAATTAAACTCAACTTGCAAACTATTAGCAATCGATTTACCATTCAAATTATAAAACAAAACCTGCTGAGGACCTTGGAATAAATCTACCACAACTTGGTTTTTAAAATCAGTTCTATAAAAATCAAACCCTATATCTCCGCTTTGATTAAACAAGTAGAAACCTTGCATAAAACTCAAACCATAATTCCAAGCAATTTCTGGATTTAGTCCATATATCTTTCCATCCGTATTTAAAACATCAAATGTTCTTGAGCTTGCAAAAAGCTGTTGATTTTCGGCAAAAATGTTAGCACTTCGCTTCCCTCTTCCTGCTGAAAATCGCAAAACTCCTTTCTCCCATGGATTGTATCTCGCATGTAATCTTGGTGTAATAAAAGTTCCCAAGCGATTGTGATTATCAACCCTTCCTCCTAAAACCAAACTAAAATTATCAGTGTTATCATAGGTATATTCGAAAAAAGCACCAATCGAATTATCAATTCTACTAAAATCCGTAACACCTACATATTCATCATAAGCATCGTAGGTAAAATTCAAACCCGTAGCAAATTTATTCATGGTATTACTGATTATCGAATTGAAAATCAAATTTGAATAATAGCTTTTCTGCTTGATATTATATTGGTTTAAACCAAAATAAGAATCTTGGCCATGACTATTAAATGCGTTTTGAAATCCAATACTTTGATACGGCATTTCCGGAAAAACATAACCTAACTTAGTCGAAACATCGACACGCTCAGTATTGATTTCTGAACCCCAGTAATTAGTAGTTCCCCTATCTCTGTTAGGATCAAATTCTAATTCCCCAGTTTGCTTTTTGTCATTCATGTAGCGCAAGTTGACAAAACTCACCCACCCTTTTTCGGCATCAGTATATTGCCAGCGATTCAAGACGTTGATTTGTTTGGCCAATGGATTATCCAGAAAACCATCATCATTCATGTCGTTTTTTGAGACTCTAGTATTTCCGTGAACAAAAAGACTACTGCTCCATTTATCAGATAGCTTCCTATTGAAATGAGTGTTTAACTCAAACCTAGAATCAGTCGATCCATACACATTCAAGAAAAAAGGAATATCATCTATTGGTTTAATTAGCTCTGTATTGATTTGTCCTGAAATACTTTCGAAACCATTCACGACAGATCCTGCGCCTTTGGTAATTTGAATGCTTTCCACCCAAGTACCGGGAGTAAAAGACAAGCCATACGCTTGAGAAGCTCCGCGCACTGATGGAATATTTTCCTCGGTGATCATCAAATAGGGACTTGTTAAACCTAGCATTTTTATTTGCTTGGTCCCCGTTAAAGCATCTGAAAAACTAACGTCAATAGATGGATTAGTTTCAAAACTTTCGGCAAGATTACAACAAGCAGCTTTAAGCAATTCCTTGCTTGTAAGTGTAGTTGTGTTTGATGTTAGAGTATATGATTTTTTTAAGGCTTTACTGTTTGTGTTAACTTTAATTTCCTGCAAGGTATCCTGAGAGTAGGAATTAAAAGCGCAGAACAAAAACAACAAAAGCATTGTTACTTGTTTATTCATGGTATAATTTTTATGTTTTAAAAAAGTTTTTTGCAGCTAGAAGTTGTAGCTACCTTTTAGAGAAACATAAAAATCAGGCGTAGAAAATGTATTGATGATACAACTTAAAAAAGGGAGGAGCATTTGCATCGCAAAAATAATAAGCCGCCGACTTAATTTTAAAATTAGAAGTCGCAGCATAAATAATAGGACTCCATTCAGGTGTTAAAACAGCGGTTGCTATGTTGAAAAAGAACGTTTTTACTACAAAATTATCCGACTTTTTATGAAGCTGAACCACTTTGTCCTTACAACAGCTCTCTTTCGATTCAGAAACAGAACCGCAACAACCTTTTTCCTTGCTTTGGTCAGCGGAGGATGACTTTAGATAAACTGGAGCTATCGAAGCGATCTCTCCACCACAATAGTGCACATTTACAGCCATTCCCATATTGGAAACCAACAGGAAAATAGCTAAAAGTAAACTAATGTGTTTCTTAAACTTCATATCGCAAAATTAACAATTTAATGTCATACTATATTCTAACAGGTGTTAAACTTTAAATTTCAAAGACCTGTCCCATTAAAGGCGCGGAACAATCAAAACCATAATTCTCTTTTATTTTTATGCGAAGTTCATCTGCCGGCTGGTTTTCGCCGTGAACTAAGAATACTTTTGTAGGTTTATTTTCTAATTCTGAAAGCCAGTTGAGTAATCCCTTTTGATCCGCATGTGCTGATAGGCCTTCTATTTCATGAATCTTTGCTTCAACAGGATAATACTTTCCATAGATTTTAACCTCTTTGGCTCCTTCGAGTAATTTTCGGCCACGAGTTCCTTCTGCCTGATACCCTACAATAACTACTGTCGTTTCAGGCAAACCAATGTAGCGTTCTAAATAACTCAAAACTCTTCCTCCAGTTACCATTCCGCTTGCTGCAATCACAACCTTTGGACCTTTATTATAAATTGCTTCAATTGTATCTTTATAGTCTGTAATCATCACAAACATTCTACTCATTGCCTTACAATCTTCCAATGTAAGCTTATGCCATTTTAAATTGTTAAAAAAAATATCGAAGGCGCCTACTCCCATTGGAGAATCAATAATATAGGGAATATCCGGTATTTTATGTTCCTGCTTCAACTGCCATAGTAAAAACATTATGGTCTGAGCTCGCTCTACTGCAAAACTGGGAATAATCGTTGTACCACCTTTTGCAAAAGTAGCGTTAATGTAGGTTTCTAATTCAGCCTTGGCATCTGTATCAGGATGCAATCGATCGCCGTACGTACTTTCGAGAAATATATAATCCGCTTTTTTAGGTTTAGTAGGCGGAAACATCAAAACATCGTTATCGCGCCCAATGTCGCCTGAAAAAACTAAGGTTTTATTTTCAAGTTGTAACTCAATACTGCAAGCTCCGATGATATGTCCTGCGTTGACAAAAACAGCCGAAATTTCGGCGTCTAAAGAAACTGGTTCATTTGTTTTAACCACTCTAAAATGCGGGAAAACTTTTTCGACTTGTGCTACGGTATACAGAGCCTCGGCCACTTCGTGTTTAGAATATTTTTCTTTATTCGCTCTTTCAGCTTCTTCTTCCTGAATTTTACCACTATCCAGAAGAATAAGTTGGGCAACTTCTTTTGTAGCGCTGGAACAATAAATTTTACCTTTAAAACCTTGACTGACTAATCGTGGTAACCATCCGCAGTGATCTAAATGTCCATGCGTAAGCAGCACAAAATCTATAGAGGAAGCCAAAACCGGCAGTGGATTCCAATTCAATTCCCGCAAAGGTTTTATACCTTGAAACTGTCCGCAATCTATTAAAATCCGAATTCCATTGCTTTCTACTACTGTTTTTGAACCTGTAACAGTTCCCGCCGCTCCTATAAATGTTACTTTCATGACCTAGTTTTTAAGTTCAAAAAATCTTACCCTTATTTATTTTAAATACATCTAACTAATTCTCGTACTTCTTTTAAAACATTTCTAATTCTGTTGGCGCTCACGCCAATTTTCTCTAATTTTTCTGAATGATTTACCAGCTCTTTTGCCAAGATTACATCTAATACCAACAATTTATCTTTTTCAGCCAAAGACAAGGTTGTAAGACAAGTTACAGGATAAAGACAATCTCTATCGTTTATGGTTTTCAAATTATTGTCTACCGGATAATCCCAACTTAATAAATTCATCCCCGAACATTTGGCAAAATCTACGGCATCCGATGAAAATTGATTATTGGTCACTATCCAACATTTTGAAATGAATTCATTTTTTGCAAAAACGATTTGTTTTCTTTCTTTCAGATCGTTGAATCTCGCGTAAACATACAAGGTGTCTTTTATGTTTGACTTATTTTCTCTCGCCGAATGAAATTTACATTCCACCATAGCCAATTCATCATTTTTCTTCATCAAAACATCAATTTCATGAGAAACGCATTTGCCCGGTAAAGTTAAATTAGTAGTCGTTTGGTAACCTTCAGCCGCAAAAAGTCGTGCAACATATTTTTCGAAGAAAAAACCAGCCGGACCTAATAATTGCAAAGACGACCTTAAATTATACCTTGCTGCATGTGAGTTGGCTTCTTTTTTCAATAAAGCGAAAGCCCGTTTGTAAATTTTTTTTGTGGTAATTCCTTCGTAGATATCTTTGCCTATTTCGTTCACGATATTCTCAACAACCAACTTGTCTGCTCCAGATTTCAGCAGCGATTTCCTGAGTTTTTGATGATCGAATTCAACTAAATCACCAGAATGTTTTACTATCTTCATATCTATAATTATTTGGCTATTAGAGAAATAAAGCCGCTATTAAAGATAGTTAAAAAAAACTATTTATGTAGCTTCTGATAGTAAAATGCTGGGATAAATAAAATCACAAAAATAGGTTGGATAAGAAATCGGCGTACATAAAAAAGCATAAGGTTATTATGCGCTCCGCAGCAATAAATTACGGCGAAAAAGGCAACTATTAAAATGATAAAGAAAAAGACGTATAAAAATGTGGCGAACTTAATCATTGCAATGTCCTTAAAAAGCACATAAATTAAAGCTAAAGATAAAGCCGTATTTAATCCATAACGAAACAGTAGTCCCGCTATTAACTGCAGAGTATTATAAGTAGGTAATGGCAATGCATTAAAATCGCTTTTGAAATAATTTAAAAAAGGGTCGTAAAATAATTGATCCTCATAAGCTCTCACCATAGCAAGTAAAAGCACAAAAATAAGTCCCAAAAGAACTCTTACCTTATTTATCAGTAGTAACTGTAGCATATAATGAAAATTTACGAATCCAGATTAACCACAAGATAAAAACTACTCCGTATATAAATAAGGGAAATAAAACTCCATGCAGTAAAGACAGCTGCGACTGAAAATGATATATCAAGACACTCAACAGCGCGATTCGGATCACATTTAGTACATAAATAATTGCACTACCTGCGAAAATAAAAAGCAGCGTTGGTTTTAACTTTCCCGAAAAGGAAACGACGAATGAAATAAATAAAATAATAATACTCACCGCATTACATCCTTCAATCATCCTTGCAACATATGTATGATTGTATATCAACTTAATAAATGTCCCCGCCTTATTTTCTTCTATCGCTGCATCCGCAGGAAACAAATCCAGGAACTGGACTGTATTCTTTGCCACTAATCTTGTAATGGAATCAATTTTATTATTTTCGAACCTACCCAAAAAAACTTGATACACTACGGTAAGAATGATAAAAGTCAAAAAAAACTTTATCAAAAAAAGCAAAAAAGGTTTGTAGCGAATAAAATATTTTTTCAAAATCTATTTTTTAACAAATTTATATAATTTTTAAAAGGGACTTTAAATACTTTTGCTTAAAAATTATAAAACATGACATTTCAGGAATTACAACCAAAGGTAACTGCAATTACTCTAAATAATAGTCTTTCCAGAGACGAAAAGCTTTTATCTGTTTGCCAACTACTTAACGAGAATATCGAATATTACAACTGGGTAGGATTTTATTTTGCCAATCACGATACAAAAACCTTGCATTTAGGTCCGTATGTAGGAGCAGAAACGGATCATACTGTAATTCCTTTTGGAAAAGGAATCTGCGGACAAGTGGCAGTTTCTAACAATAACTTTGTGGTGCCAGATGTTGCTGCACAAGACAACTACATCGCTTGTAGTTTTACAGTAAAATCAGAAATCGTGGTTCCACTTTTTGTAAATGGTGAAAATATTGGTCAAATTGATATCGACAGTCATGTAATTGATCCCTTTACAGAGGAAGACGAGCGATTTTTAGAATTTGTAAATCAGGAAATTGCAAAAACGTTTACAGTTTAACATCCTGAAAACTATTGCAATAAATCTTAGATAAAATTTATATTGTCATTTTGAAAATAAATATTATCTTTGCAGCCGTCTTACAATACATGTATGACATACATAAAAATCATTAAACAAATATTGGAATGTATTTAACGAAAGAGATTAAAGAAGAAATCTTCGCACAACACGGAGAAAAAACAAACACAGGTAAAGCAGAAGCTCAAATTGCTTTGTTCAGTTTCAGAATTAGCCACCTAACAGAACATTTGAAAAAAAATCGTCACGATTATAACACAGAGCGTTCATTAGTATTGCTAGTAGGAAAAAGAAGATCTTTGTTAGATTACTTGAAAAAGAAAGAAATCAACAGATATCGTGAGATTATCAAAGTATTGGGTATCAGAAAATAATCAATATATTAAAGAGGCGCGAGAGTGCCTCTTTTTGTTTTTACCCCCACAACCCCTAAAGGGGCAAAATTAAGAATAAAAAAAGTTTGGTTTTTCATTGGGTTTTAGGCATTAACTACGCAAACAACAACTACAACACAACTAGAACCCATGTTTAACTAATAAATTAAATTTATGATTCCACAATTATTTGTAGAAAGTATCGATTTAGGTGATGGCAGAAACATCACAATCGAGACAGGTCGCTTAGCCAAACAAGCTGACGGATCTGTAGTAATTAGAATAGGTAAAACTGTAATTTTAGGAACAGTAGTATCTTCAAGAAAAGCAAGTCCAGGTATCGACTTTTTACCATTAACGGTAGATTATCGTGAAAAATTTGCTGCAGCAGGACGTTTTCCTGGTGGTTTCTTTAAGAGAGAAGCTAGACCAAGTGACAGCGAAGTATTAACAATGCGTTTAGTAGACCGTGTATTGCGTCCACTTTTCCCAGATGATTATCATGCAGAAGTGCAAGTTATGATTCAGTTGATGTCTCATGACGAAGATGTTATGCCAGATGCATTAGCAGGTTTAGCAGCATCAGCAGCTTTAGCTTTGTCTGACATTCCA
Organism: Flavobacterium hiemivividum; assembly: GCF_004349145.1. GTDB lineage: Bacteria > Bacteroidota > Bacteroidia > Flavobacteriales > Flavobacteriaceae > Flavobacterium > Flavobacterium hiemivividum. The sequence goes on from NZ_SMFO01000001.1 coordinate 278,861, forward strand.
TTCGAAACACTAATCTCTGAAGCTAGAGTTGGTCGTATAGACGGAAAATTCATCATCAACCCAAGTCGTGCACAATTAGAATTATCTGACATCGATATGATGATTGGAGCTTCTATGGATTCTATCGCAATGGTAGAAGGTGAAATGAAAGAAATTTCAGAAGCAGAAATGCTTGAAGCAATTAAATTTGCTCACGAACATATCAAAAATCAAATTTCTGCTCAATTGCGTTTGCAAGCTGCTTTTGGAAAAAAAGAAGTTCGCACTTACGAAGGAGAAAGAGAAGACGAAGCTATTTACGCTAAAGTAAAAGCAGCATCTTATGATAAAATATATGCAATTGCAAGCAAAGGTTCTTCTAAACAAGAACGCACAGCTGCATTTGACGAAGTAAAAGACGAAGTAAAAGCTTTATTTACTGAAGAAGAATTGGCAGTAGATGGAGACTTAGTTTCTAAATATTTCAAAAAAACAAACAAAGAAGCAGTTCGTAACGTAACCCTAGATTTAGGAACACGTTTAGACGGAAGAAAAACTACAGAAATTAGAGATATCTGGTGTGAAGTAGATTACTTACCATCTGTACACGGATCGGCACTGTTTACACGTGGAGAAACTCAAGCATTGGCAACTGCAACTTTAGGAACCTCTAGAGAAGCAAACCAAATTGATTCTCCATCTCAACAAGGGGAAGAAAAATTCTACTTGCACTATAACTTCCCTCCTTTCTCAACTGGTGAAGCTCGTCCTTTAAGAGGAACTTCAAGAAGAGAAGTTGGTCACGGAAACTTAGCGCAAAGAGCATTAAAAAATATGATTCCTGCTGATTGTCCTTATACCATTCGTGTAGTTTCAGAAGTATTAGAATCGAATGGTTCTTCTTCTATGGCAACAGTTTGTGCTGGAACATTATCATTAATGGATGCTGGTATCCAAATGATTCGTCCAGTATCTGGAATTGCGATGGGATTGATTACAGATGGAGATCGTTATGCTGTATTGTCTGATATTCTTGGTGATGAAGATCACTTAGGAGATATGGACTTTAAAGTAACTGGAACTTCTGAAGGAATTACAGCTTGTCAAATGGACATCAAGATTGATGGATTGAAATACGAGATTATGGAAGCAGCATTAGCGCAAGCTCGTGACGGACGTTTACATATCCTTGGAAAATTAATCGATACTTTGGCAACTCCAAAAGAAGATGTTAAAGCTTACGCTCCAAAAATTATTACAAGAAGAATTCCTAATGCATTCATTGGAGCATTAATCGGACCTGGAGGAAAAGTGATTCAAGAATTACAAAAAACTACAGGAACTACAATTGTTATCAATGAAGATCCAACTACTGAAGAAGGAGTTATTGAAATTTTAGGAACAGATCCTGCTGGAATCGAAGCGGTATTAGCTAAAATAAAATCGATCACATTCAAACCTCAAATGAATGAGTCTTATAATGTGAAAGTAATAAAAATGCTAGACTTTGGTGCAGTAGTTGAGTACCTTGACGCTCCAGGAAATGAAGTTTTACTTCACGTATCTGAATTGGCATGGGAACGCACTGAAAATGTTTCTGATGTAGTTAATATGGGAGATACTTTCCAAATTAAATACTTAGGAATGGATCCTAAAACAAGAAAAGAAAAAGTGTCTAGAAAAGCACTTATGCCAAGACCTCCACGCGAGGAAAGAAAAGAGTAATCAGATCTTAGTTTACTAAAGGTTTATTTATAAAAAACCCCATTTCATTCATTTGAAATGGGGTTTTTGACTTTTAACTAAAATATTTTTAAAATTATTGTAACTTTTTTGCAACTCCATACGTATAACTACTTGTACACTTAAAAACTGAGGACACAAAAACATGAGACAACTTAAAATCACCAAGCAGGTAACGAATCGTGAAACTGCATCATTAGACAAATATTTACAAGAAATTGGAAAAGTTGATCTTATTACAGCTGACGAGGAAGTAGAATTAGCTCAAAAAATTAAGGCCGGGGATCAAAAAGCCTTGGAAAAATTGACAAAAGCTAATTTACGTTTCGTTGTTTCGGTGGCTAAACAATACCAAAATCAAGGATTAACTCTTCCTGATTTAATTAACGAAGGAAACTTAGGATTGATAAAAGCAGCACAACGTTTTGATGAAACACGTGGATTTAAATTCATCTCCTACGCGGTATGGTGGATTCGTCAATCAATACTACAAGCTCTGGCAGAACAATCTCGTATCGTTCGTTTGCCTTTAAATAAAATTGGTTCTATCAATAAAATCAACAAAATGTATGCCTTATTAGAGCAATCTAACGAGCGTCCACCTTCTGCTGAGGAAATTGCAAAAGAACTAGACATGACTGTAAATGATGTAAAAGAGTCTATGAAAAACTCTGGTCGTCACTTATCAATGGATGCACCTCTTGTTGAAGGAGAAGATTCTAACCTTTACGATGTATTGCGTTCTGGTGAATCTCCAAATCCAGACAGGGAATTAATCCACGAATCATTGCGTACTGAAATCGAGCGTTCATTAGAGACATTAACTCCAAGAGAGGCTGATGTAGTTCGTTTGTACTTTGGACTTGGAGACCAACACCCAATGACTCTTGAAGAAATTGGAGAAACTTTCGACCTAACTCGTGAGCGTGTGCGTCAAATCAAGGAAAAAGCAATCCGTAGATTGAAACACACTTCTAGAAGTAAAATACTAAAAACCTACCTAGGTTAAAAATATCCCCCAATTAAAATCTTTAAACTATTAAACATTTTAATTCAAAATGAACAACAGTTTGATTGACTGTTCGTTTTTTGATTGATGATTGAAACTCCGGCTGATTACCGGAGTTTTACTTTTTTAATCTGAACTTGTTTCAGATTCTCCCCCTCCTTTATCCCCTTTTTTTATTGAAATTGTATTTTGTAATTGCAATTAATTTGGGCGTAACCCTCCGTAAAAACTTCGGGTCGGGCTTTCCATTTCAATCTTTTCCTTTTTAAAGAAAAAAGTAAAAGGATTTTTATTGCAATCCCTTACGCAAAAGCCACATCCCAATCTCAATTTGTACCCACAAAAAAACTTTCGCATTTGTTTTAAATAACCTAATTTTGCAAAAACTACAACTAAAAAATCTGAAATAAATTCAGATTAAACAACACTAACAGATTTCAGCAATAACAATATGCTGAAATAAATTCAGCTTAAAATGAAAAATACACTTATTGCACCCTCAGTATTGGCTGCCGATTTTGGAAATCTACAACGCGACATCGAAATGATCAACAATAGTGAGGCGGACTGGTTTCATATTGACATTATGGATGGTGTTTTTGTTCCCAACATTTCATACGGAATGCCAGTTTTGGAAGCAATTAACAAGCATGCTAAAAAAACGATTGATGTACATTTGATGATTGTAGATCCAGACCGTTATATCAAGACTTTTGCTGATCTTGGAGCTAATATCCTAAGCGTACACCTTGAAGCTTGTACACATCTTCACAGAACGCTACAAGCTATCAAAGCGGAAGGAATGAAAGCTGGAGTAGCAATTAATCCTCATACTAATATTGACTTGTTAGAAGACGTTATCAACGATATCGACTTAGTGTGTATAATGAGTGTGAATCCTGGTTTTGGAGGACAATCGTTTATCGAGAACACTTATGCTAAAGTTCAAAAACTAAAAGCTTTAATCACCAGAAAAGGAGCAACGACATTAATTGAAGTCGACGGTGGTGTTACAAACAAAAACGCAAAGCAACTTGTAGAAGCTGGAGCAGATGTTCTTGTAGCAGGTAGCTATGTATTTAAAGCTGAAAACCCAACTGCAACTATTGCTAACTTAAAAAAGTTGACAGCAATTTAATAAATCATTATATTTTTTTATAACATTAGAAAACTCCCGTACTACATTTAGTACGGGAATTTTTTTATAGCACTTCCGTGTATTGATCCAATAAGTATTTTATCAAATCTGTAGTAGTAACAATACCAACTAATGCATCATTATCACAAACAGGCAAAGCATGAAATTCATTTTTAGATAAAATTTCGGCAGCCTCTTTTATGGTTGTTTCAGACGAAATTACCACTATATCTTTAACCATTACTTGACTTATGGTAAACATATTAAACACAATAGAATCAATCTTTTCAGTATCGTCATCAACCGACTCTGCATAAGAGACTCTCAACAAATCAGTGTAACTGAGTAATCCAACAATCTTATATTCACTTACAACCGGAATGTGTCTGATTTTATTTGCTTTAAATAAGGATTCAGCTTTAGTTAAAGCATCAGAAAGATTCAACTTAATTATATTTTTAGTCATAATTGTGGATACTGGTACATTCTGTTTCATAACATCATAGTTTTTAATTGCACTTAAATTTACAACAAAAAAAAGAAGAGCGTAACAAACGGAAAAAAACCAAAATGATTAGTGGTCACAAATTCTGATCTTATTCAACGTATAGACCTTTCGCAACAAGGGAATTCTATAGCTTTAAATCTCGATCATCGAAATTAATCAGCTCCTTAACGTTATCATAAAGCTCTGGAAACTCTTTCTTGAATACTTCAGGTGTTTCAAAAAAATGTTCCAAAATTACTGCCAAAAACTCCATTTGGTTGGTATAAGCATAAATTCTAAAATAATTAGACGCGACAAGGAGGTTCAACACGTTAGGTCTCACTAAATACTCTTGTATTTTTGCATAAGTACTCGCAAAAACAACACTACTTTGATCCCTACTTCTCAACCCATGAAAATACAAGGCATGCGAAAACTCATGTATTCCAAGATTAAGATTGTCATTATCAAAACGGTTTCCTTCCATAAAATCCTGCCAAGAAAAAACCAAGGCTTTTAATCTGGGATTGAATTCTCCCTTATGATACTCTTTTCGTATGGTCGATAAATAAGAGTGTGGATAAATGATTATCTTATCAAAAACATTAATCAAATAATGTCGCATCCCAAAAGTCAGCATTACATAAGAAGCAGCAATTAAAACCTTACACTGATCAGTAACTACAAAATTATCTTTCCCGAAAAACTTATAGTTTGCAATAAAGACAGCCGTTCGGTGTTCAAAGAACAGTTTTCTATTTTCAGATAATCTTTGGTAAAAAGCGCATTCCTTTCTTAGAATATCTCTTTGTAGCAGACTCAATTTTTTTTTAAAAGGATACCAATGAATATAAAGCGGTTTATTAAAAACCATGACATATAGCGGTTCAACAATTAGCCTTACAACAAAAAGTACTATTATGATTCCGATAAATCCAATTAGAAAAACTTGAAATACATCCATCAATACTACAGCTAAAATCCTAGAGATTTGATTTGACATTAAATCTACTGCTTTAAAACAAAAAAGCAATAAAATGGCAAAACATATTTTGCTATTTTATTGCTTCTATTGTAGTGGCCGAGACAGGGTTCGAACCTGCAACCCTCAGAGTCGAAATCTGATATTCTATCCAGTTGAACTACTCAGCCATTTTGATATGAACATTTAGACTTAAGATTATAAAAATCCTAAATCTAAATTCCCAAATCCTAAATTTTTTAAACCAATAATTTCTTAACTATTGAAGAGATGGTTTTACCTTCGGCTGTTCCTCCTAGTTGTGCAGACGCTAACCCCATTACTTTTCCCATTGAAGCTATTCCGCTTGCACCAGTTTCGGCAATGATTTTTGCAATCACAGCTTCTACTTCTGCTTCGCTTAATTGCGCAGGTAAGAACTTTTCAATAACTGCGATTTGTGCTAATTCTGGTTCTGCAAGATCTAAACGATTTTGCTCTGTGAAAATTCTTGCGCTTTCTTTACGCGTTTTAACTAGTCTTTGAAGTAATTTAACTTCATCGTCCTCTGAAATTTCTTCTTTTGAACCTGAAGCTGTCTGAGCTAAAAGGATTTCAGATTTAATCGCTCTTAAGGCTTCTAAAGCTACTGTATCTTTGGCTCTCATGGCAGCTTTAAGCTCGTCCATGATTTGTACTGATAAACTCATTTTTGTTTTTATTTGATTAAGCAAGATTGCTTAGTTTAATTACTTGTGACTTGTGTAATTGATTTATTTCTGCCCCTGATTGTAGTGAAAAGCCTTTTATGAGAAATTGCATTTTTTCTTGAACTTAAAAAGCGACCGAAGGAAGCTCTTTTAAGGACTTTGAAAAAAGCAGTTTCGAGAAAAAGCTTGAAACGAAAGCAGGATTAAGGCCCATAAAATAAAAACCCACATTACGTGTGCGAAGATAAAAAAAATAACCCGAAAATTAAATTCAATTTTCGGGTTAAATAATAATGAATTATGTACGTATTAATCTACATTATCATGTAAAAAAGAATTGTTAGAACGCAACTGTAAATCGTTGTTACTATCTGTTCCAACAGATATTCTCGAATTTGTATTGTTTGACTGTGTATTTGAGATGTCTATTCCTAATCTCTTATAAGCAGGCTCTTTTTCGTATTCATCCAATTTAGAAACATTATTGTGAAACTTGTAATTGAATTCCTTTAACTTTTTTCTTCTCTCGTCAGCTCTAAGCTTCAAAGTATCCTCTATCGTCATTTCCATAGGAGAGATTTCCTCAAATCTTGTAGGAGCTTCTACACTAGCTTGAACTTGCTTCATCGTGATGTTCATCTCAGCAGGAATAACTTCTTCAACCACTTTTGCAACTGGTTTAGAAGAGGCGAAATTATCTTCGACTTCCATATACTCTTCAAGAGAATACTTGATAATTCCTTTATCTGACAATTCAGTCACAGGTACAAATTGAACGGGTTGGTTCACCTTGATGTCACGCGTTTCATTAGTCAATTCAAAAAATACTTTTTCTTCTTCTACTTTTTGCACTGGCTCTGGCTTGTAAACTGGCTCCGACTTATGAACTGGTAAATCAAAAGAGAAAGTAGTTTGTTCTTGTCTTTCTATCGCTTTTGGCTGTTGCACTTCTTTTACTTCTGCAGCTCTAGGAGAAGAGAAAGTAAAATCAATATCTTTAATAGGAGAAACGATTTCGAAACTAACATCTAGGTTTTTAATAAACTCAGACATCGCCATCAACTCTTCGTTTCCCGCAACAGGAACTACTGGCTCTGGTGTAACCTCGTCTTCCACTAAATCAAAAACAACTCTTTGATTAGGCTCTGAAACTGTTTTTTCAGCGTTTAAATCAAATCCCGCTACTGTGTTTTGTGATAGATTATGAAAACTTCTTTGTTCATCCTCTAGTGTATGAATTATTTTTTTTGGCTCTGTGTTTACAATTCCATTTTGTTGTTCAATATCAAATCCCGTTGCAATGATGGTAACTGCAATGGCATCACCTAAGGTTTCGTCTTCACCAACACCCATAATAATATTGGCATTGTGACCCGCTTCATTTTGAATATGGTCGTTAATTTCCCCTATTTCATCTAAAGTGATTTCATTAGAACCTGAAACGATGAGCAACAATACGTTTTTGGCACCTGTGATTTTATTATCATTTAGTAAAGGAGAATCTAAAGCAGACACAATTGCCTCTTTAGCTCTGTTTTCACCTTCAGCATTAGCTGATCCCATTATCGCAGTTCCGCTGTTAGACAAAACTGTCTTAGCATCACGTAAATCGATATTTTGAGTATAGTGGTGTGTTATTACTTCTGCAATTCCTCGAGATGCAGTCGCTAAAACTTCATCAGCCTTTGAGAATCCAGCTTTGAAACCAAGGTTTCCATATACTTCTCTAAGCTTATTGTTGTTGATAACAATTAGAGAGTCTACTTGCTTGCGCAGTTTTTCGATTCCAATTTTCGCTTGCTCTTGACGCACTTTTCCTTCAAACAAGAATGGAAGTGTTACAATACCAACCGTAAGAATTTCTCTTTCTTTAGCTAATTGTGCAATTACTGGCGCAGCACCTGTACCGGTTCCACCACCCATTCCTGCAGTGATAAAAACCATCTTAGTATTGCGATCCAACATCTTTTCAATTTCAGCGATACTTTCTATCGCTGATTGTTGACCTACGTCAGGATTTGCTCCTGCACCAAGTCCTTCAGTTAAGTTCACACCTAGCTGAATTTTATTAGGAACTGAACTGCTTTGTAATGCCTGAGAATCAGTATTACAAACAATAAAGTCTACTCCTTTAATTCCTTGTTTAAACATGTGGTTTATGGCGTTACTTCCGCCTCCACCTACACCAATTACTTTGATTACATTTGATTGGTTTTTTGGTAAATCAAATGAAATACTTCCAAATTCTGAGTTGCTCATCATTTTATTTGGTTTTTGATATTAATTATTAATTGTTGTATTTTGTTATTGGGTCTTTGCCCTATTCTGCGTTATCTAAAAAATCTTTGATCTTGTCGACATAACGATCAAAAAAGGAGCGTTTTATTTTATCTCCAGTAGATTCTTCCTTAGTAACATTCCTAGCCGTTTCTAATTCTTGCTCTTCTTCCTCTCTTCGATCCTGAACTTCCATAACAGGAGCACGATATGGCGCTGCTTTTGGCTGAACAATTTCGTCTTTTCTAACAGCACTTTGCGTATTATTTTCGATGCTGTTCATCACTAACCCTACTGCCGTAGCATATAATGGACTAGAAAATTCCTCATCAGAATCACCTGCTAAATGCTCGTTTGGATAACCTATTCTAGTATCCATCCCAGTGATGTATTCTACTAACTGTTTAATATGTTTTAGTTGCGCACCGCCACCTGTAAGAACAATTCCAGCGATTAACTTCTTGCGTGGATCTTCATGTCCGTAGGCTTTGATTTCTGTAAAAACTAGCTCAACAATTTCAACAACACGCGCGTGAATTATTTTTGACAAGTTTTTAAGAGAAATTTCTTTTGGCTCTCTTCCTCTTAATCCTGGAATAGAAACTATTTCGTTATCTCTATTTTCACCTGGCCAAGCTGAACCAAATTTTACTTTTAATAATTCTGCTTGTTTTTCAATGATCGAACAACCTTCTTTTATATCATCAGAAATTACATTTCCTCCAAAAGGAATTACGGCAGTGTGACGTATAATTCCATCTTTAAAAATTGCTAAATCTGTTGTTCCGCCACCAATATCGATTAAGGCAACTCCAGCTTCTTTTTCTTCTTGACTCAATACAGCGTCACAAGATGCTAATGGCTCTAATGTCAATCCCGACAATTCGATTCCTGAACTTTGAATACATCTTCCTACGTTTCTAATAGATGATGCTTGCCCAACTACAACGTGAAAACTAGATTCTAATCTTCCACCATACATTCCGATAGGCTCTTTAATTTCAGATTGACCATCAATTTTAAATTCTTGTGGCAAAACGTGAATAATTTCTTCCCCTGGCAACATGGCCAATTTATTCACTTGATCTATCAGAAGCTGAATATCAGCTCCGCCTATTACTTCTTCGGGATTACTTCTACTGATGTAATCCGTATGTTGAATACTGCGGATGTGTTGTCCAGCAATTCCTACTACTACATCCTTAATTTTATAACCTGAATTATTCTCAGCTTCTTGAACAGCTTGTTGGATGGATTGTATGGTTTGTGTAATATTATTCACAACTCCTCTGGCAACACCTAAACTTTTAGATTTACCAACTCCTAATATTTCCAACTTACCGTATTCATTTTTCTTGCCTATCATGGCAACAATTTTTGTTGTCCCAATATCTAGACCCACTGCAACATTCTCTTTTTCCATTTATCTATTTATTTAGTGCAAACTACTTGTTTTGTAAATCTGAGGTCTATTTTTTTATACTTATATAACGAACTATCTAAAACTGCTTTTTGAAAAAAGGCCTTATAATCTTTGAATTTTTGCTCCATATTTGCAATATCTCCAAAATCAATTTCATAATTATAATTCCTATTGAGCATTTTCAACCGTCCATTGTGCATAACTTCTATAGCAATGATGTTTTTTTTCAAAAAATCATCGTCATAAATTACACGGAATAATTGAGAATATTTTTCGCTATTTTTTCTATTAATCACCCCCGAAACAAGCGGAACTCTGGCCGTAAAATTGTCTGAAAGCGGCATGATACCACCCTCGTAATCAACATAAAAAGAACCTTCTTTATCGAAAACCCTTGCTACTGGTGTCTTTTGAACTACTACTGCTTTAAGAACACCATCAATACTTACAAACACATCTGATTTGTCAATCATCTCATTTGAATTCAGTCTTCTTTCTAGCTTATTCAAATCTAATTTATCTTTTCCAATGCTTGAGGCATTCTCTTTATTTTCTATTAACAATTTATTAACCGTTTCTCTTTTTACAAAAAGGGCATTATCTCCTTCAAAAACAACGACAGATTTAGTGAGTTTTCTGCTTTGATTTCGAATAGAAGAAAACGAAAAAAGAAAGATCACAGCTCCTAACATGAGCACTAATCTCATGTTTGTCCAGTTAAATATTTTCATTTAGCGCTTTTTTAATTGACCCTACTAATTCTCCAATATCTCCCGCTCCAATCGTAACGATTATTTGAGCATCACTTTCCAGGATTGCTCCTATCACATTTTCTTTTGAAACTAATTTTTTATTTTTATTTTCCACTTTATTCAACAACCATTCTGATGTTATTCCTTCCATTGGCAATTCTCGTGCTGGATAAATATCCATTAACAACAACTCATCAAACTGCGATAAACTTTTGGCAAAATCATCAGCAAAATCTTTTGTTCTACTGAACAAATGGGGCTGAAACAAGGCTAAAACTTTTTTAGTAGGATATAATTCTCTTACCGCCTGATAAACCGCATTAATCTCTGTTGGGTGATGCGCATAATCATCGATATAGACTAATTCATCCTTTTTAATCTGGTAAGAAAATCTTCTTCTAATTCCTTTGAATGAAGCTAAGGCTATTGCAATGGCATCGGTTGGGGTGCCGAAATTTATTGCCATTGCGATAGCCATCAAAGCATTCATTAAATTGTGTTTTCCAGGTAATCCAAAACGGAAATCTTTTAAAATTCCATTTGGTGTTTTTACGTCAAAAATATAACTCCCGTTTTCGATCCTTACATTTATTGCGCTGTACGCAGCATCTTCACTCACCGCTACGGTAACGCCTTCTAAGGGTAATTCGGTGGTGATAAATAATCTACTTTTATCTTCTACTTTATTTGCAAATTCAACAAAGGATTCTTCTATCGCATCACTGGTTCCATAAATATCTAAATGATCCGCATCCATTGATGTAATACAAGCGATATTAGGATGCAAATGTAAAAACGAACGATCAAATTCATCTGCCTCAACAACAGTAACTGTTTTTCCGTTTCCTACTAGATTCGAATTATAATTTTCTACTATTCCTCCAATAAAAGCAGTAACATCTGCACCGCTATCATGCAAAATATGACCTAAAATACTAGACGTTGTTGTTTTACCGTGCGTTCCCGCAACCGCAAAACAAAAAGTATCTTTTGTAATTATCCCTAAAACTTCTGCTCTTTTCTTAATATTATATTCACGTTCAACAAAATAATTCCATTGCGAATGTGTTTTAGGAACAGCAGGCGTAATAATTACTAAGGTGTTTTCGATATAATAATCTTCAGGAATCAAATCGATCCTGTCCTCAAAATGAATTGCAATACCACTATCAATGAGCTCTTTTGTCAAAGCTGATGGCGTTTTATCGTAACCGGAAACTTGCTTGCCGATATTTTTAAAATACCGAGCCAAAGCACTCATTCCGATGCCACCAATACCGATGAAGTAGACGTTATGTATTTGCTTTAAATCCATTTTTTATTTTTTCAATTACAAATCTTACTTGCTATTTTATTAAAGTTACTATCTTATCTACAATCATTTTTGTAGCATTAGGCATCGCTAAATGTTTGATATTTTCGCTCAATTGACTTTGCTTTCCTTTATCTTTTAACAGCGCTTCAAAAACCAAGCTAAACTCTGAATCGAGTTCAGACTCTTTCAACAATAGCGCACCTTTTTTATCTACAATAGCTTTTGCATTTTTAGTTTGATGATCTTCAGCAACATTAGGCGACGGGATAAAAATTACTGGTTTACCCACAATACATAATTCCGATACTGAGGACGCTCCCGCTCTGGAAATAATAATATCTGCTGCAGCATATACATAATCCATTCTTTCGATAAAATCAACCACCTGAACTGTCGCAGAATTGTATTTTTTATAATCTTCAAAATACAATTTCCCGCACTGCCATATTATTTGAACATTTTGCTTTTGAAAATTAACCAACTCTTTTTCGATCAATTGATTTACTCTTCGTGCTCCCAAGCTTCCACCAAGAACTAATAGTGTTTTTTTATCAACATCTAAATTAAAGTGAGCAATAGCAGCTGCTCTTTTACTTTCAATATCAATTAAATCCTCACGAACCGGATTCCCAGTTAAAACCATTTTTTCTTTTGGGAAAAATCGTTCTAGATTTTCATAAGCCACACAAATTGTATTTGCTTTTGTGCTTAATAATTTGTTTGTAATTCCAGGAAAGGAATTCTGTTCTTGAATCACTGTTGGAATCCCCATTATACTAGCCATTTTTAACAATGGTCCGCTGGCAAATCCACCTGTTCCAATAACTACATCGGGCTTAAACTCATTTAATATTTTTCTTGATTTCCATAAACTATCGGCTAATTTTAATGGAAACATTAAATTTTGGGCACTTATTTTCCTTTGCAAACCTGCAATCCATAAACCTCTGATTTGAAAACCGGACTGAGGTACTTTTTGCATTTCCATCTTATCTTTGGCACCAACAAAAAGAAAATCAGCATCAGGAAAGCGAGATTTTAATTCATTTGCAATGGCGATCGCAGGATAGATATGTCCACCTGTTCCTCCACCACTTAATATGAATTTATATTGTCTCATCTTGTTGAAAATTTTAGTTTAAAAATTAACTAATTTCTTAGTAGTATTATTTATTAAAAACTGCGTTCATCGGGTTTGAAGTTTTATCTTGTATAGAATAATCCTCCTCCATCTTATGTTCCGATTCTAACTCAGCATCGATTAATTTTTGAAGTGCTTCTTCACGCTTAGCAGCTGTCTTCAGTTCTTCTTCAATTTCCTCATCCTTTTTAGTTACACTGATAATAATTCCAAGCGCAAAGCAAGTCATCCAAATAGAACTACCTCCACTACTAATTAGCGGTAAAGTCTGACCCGTCACCGGCAATAATTCTACAGCTACAGCCATATTGACCATCGCCTGAAATATCATTGGAAAACCAAGCCCAACGACGACTAACTTTCCAAAGGTTGTATTAGCTTTATGCGACGCTATCACGAATCGAAATAGCAATAATAAATATAAGACTAGAACTCCAAATCCGCCGATAAGACCATATTCTTCGACTATAATGGCGTAAATAAAATCAGACGAGGATTGTGGTAAAAAATTCTTCTGAACACTTTTTCCAGGACCTAATCCATAAATTTTACCTGATGCAATTGCTATTTTAGCCTTCTCAATTTGGTAATCATCTTCATCTGGTTTATCCGTACTGAAATTTTCGATTCTACTCTCCCAAGTGCTTACCCTACTAAAAAATCGCGAATCCGGAAAAGCTTTGGCGACAAGCACAAAAAAAACAAGAAACAAAAAACCTGAACCTACAATCGCTCCAAGATATTTTAATGGGTATTTTCCAATAAAAACCAACATAAGTACCATTGCAAAAATTAATGCTGTAGTAGAGAAATTAGCAGGCAAAATTAGAATCAAAGTTACAAATACCGGCAACCACAGCTCCCATAACGAGGTCTTAAAGCTTATTGGCTCTTCTCTAGTTTTAGATAAATAACGGGCTACAAATATAAACAACACTACTGATGCCAATGTCGACGTCTGGAATGACATCCCTATAAAAGGCACCTGAATCCATCTACTTGCATTTGCTCCAGCAATTACAGTTCCTTTGATTAGAGTATAAAGTAATAATAACCAAACCACGGGTAACGCCACCTTAGATATTGCTCTAAAATAATGATACGGAACTCGATGTACGCCATAAATAATTAAAAAACCGATACAAATATGAACTAAATGTTTTACCAAATACCCCAATGTATTTCCAGTTCCATGTCCTAAATAAGCCAAATTACTACTGGCACTAAAAACAGGCATAAACGAAAACAAGGCTAATAAAGCCACGAATGACCATATTACTTTATCTCCTTTTAATCTACCTATTAATTGTTTCATTTGTATTATTTATATATTCTTTATAAAATCTAAATCTTAACTCTAAAATTATAGATTATGAACCGCTTGTTTAAATTGATTTCCTCTATCCTCATAGCTTTCAAACAAATCAAAACTCGCACAGGCAGGCGACAGCAATACAGCATCTCCTTTCTCGGTCAATCGTTGTGCCATTCTTACAGCATCATTCATATTTGTTACTTCAACCATCATATCAACTACATTCCCAAAAGCATCGATGATTTTCTTATTATCAACACCAAGACAAATAATAGCTTTTACTTTTTCACGTACTAATGACATCAATTCATTGTAGTCATTTCCTTTATCAACACCACCCACAATCCACACTGTAGGCATATTCATACTGTCTAGTGCAAAAAAAGTAGCATTTACGTTAGTTGCTTTTGAATCATTGATATATTGTACGTTTTGAATTTTCAATACATTCTCAAGGCGGTGTTCCACTCCTTGAAAATTAGATAAACTTTCACGGATTGTTGCTTTTCTAATTTGCATCAATTTTGCCACAGAGGTTGCTGCCATTGCATTTTTCATATTATGTTTTCCTTCTAATGCAATAGATTCTGTTTCCATTAAAAATTCATCCTGATTGATTTTTACTTCCATTTTATTGTTTTGTATAAAGGCTCCTTCGTTGAATGTTTTTGTCAAGGAAAAAGGGATTAATTTAGCGTTCGTTTTATTATTTCCTAACCATGCTGTTATGGCCTCGTCATCTGCGTCATAAATGAGGTAATCATCCTCGGTTTGATTCATTGTAATTCTCATTTTAGAATCAATATAATTTTGATAATTATAATCGTATCTATCTAAATGATCCGGACTTATATTTGTAATAATAGCAATATGGGGCTTGTAATCCACGATCCCGTCCAGCTGAAAACTACTCAATTCTAATATGTAAGAATCGTATTTATCTTCAGCAACTTGCAAGGCAAAACTCTTACCTATATTTCCGCCCAATCCTATGTTTAGTCCACCCGATTTAAGCAGGTGATAAGTCAACATCGTAGTGGTCGTTTTTCCATTGCTTCCTGTAACTCCTATTGTAACTGCCTTAGTAAAAGGAGCGGCAAATTCTATTTCAGAAATCACCGAAATCCCTTTTTCAACCAGTTTTTTTACAATTGGAGATTTATCTGGAATCCCAGGACTTTTCATGACTACATCGGCATTTAGAATTAAATCCTCTGTATGCTTTTCGTCTTCCCAATCAATACCATTATCTATAAGAACTTTCTTGTAATTCTCTTTTATTTTTCCAAAATCAGATACAAAAACATCATATCCTTTTTTCCTGCCTAAAATGGCAGTACCTACTCCACTTTCTCCTCCACCTAAAACTACTAGTCTCATATTATCTTAATTTTAGAGTAATGATCGAAAGTATAGCGAGAAGAATAGCTACAATCCAAAATCGAGTTACAATTTTACTTTCGTGGTAACCCTTCTTTTGATAATGATGATGCAATGGCGCCATCAGGAAAATTCTACGGCCTTCGCCAAAGCGCTTCTTGCTAAATTTGAAATAAGCAACTTGTATCACAACCGATAGATTTTCAACCAAAAATATTCCGCATAATAATGGAATCAGCATTTCTTTTCGAACAGCTATTGCTAGCACAGCTATGATTCCACCAATTGTCAAACTTCCTGTGTCTCCCATAAATACAGATGCAGGATAGGAATTGTACCAAAGAAATCCAATTAAAGACCCAACAAAGGCAGCAATAAAAACGGTCATCTCCCCTGAATTAGGGATGTACATAATATTTAGATAATTCGAAAAAATAATATTTCCAGAAACGAAGGTGAAGATTCCCAGCGCTAAGACCGATATCGCCGAAGTTCCTGCTGCGAGCCCATCGATTCCGTCTGTTAAATTGGCTCCGTTTGAAACTGCCGTGATAATAAAAATAACTACAGGAATAAAAATTAACCAAGCCCATTTTTCATATCCTTCTCCTGTCCAAGCTAATAATTCAGCATAATCAAATTCATTATTTTTGAAAAAAGGAATTGTAGTAGCTGTCGATTTTTCCTCGACCGGACTCTGCGTAATAACGTTCTCCGTAGAAACTCTAAAAACATCAACTTTTCCAGTATCAGTACGTACAGTAACTCCCGGACTAAAATAAAGAACAGCACCAACAATAAGGCCTAAACCTACTTGTCCAACTACTTTAAAACCACCTTTTAATCCTTTTTTATCTTTTTTAAATATTTTAATGTAATCATCTATAAAACCAATTGTCCCCATCCATAAAGTAGTTACAATCAACAGTACTATGTATATGTTTTGCAATTTTGCAAACAACATAACAGGAACAAGAGTAGCAAATATGATGATCAAACCTCCCATGGTTGGTGTTCCCGCTTTTTCATTTTGTCCCGCTAACCCAAGTTCACGAACAGTTTCTCCTACTTGCTGATTTTGCAAAAATCGGATAATTCTTTTTCCATAAATTGTAGACAACAACAACGAAAGTATAAAGGCTAAAGCCGATCTAAATGTTATGTATTGGAAAACTCCCGTCCCCGAAACATTCAATGTCTTGTCTAAGTATTCAAAAAAGTAATACAGCATATTTTTACTATTTATGAAGTTGTTCTAATATCTCTTTTACTATTTTCATGTCGTCAAAATCGTGACGCACCCCGTTGACCTCTTGGTAAGTTTCATGTCCTTTTCCCGCAATCAAAATAATATCATTTGGCTGAGCCAATTGACAAGCTGTTTTTATAGCTTGTTTCCTGTCAGTTATTGAAAGTACTTTTCTGTAATTTTCTGCCGAAACACCTGTTTCCATCTCTTTAATGATAGTTTCAGGATCCTCATTTCTTGGATTATCAGAAGTAAGGATTACTTTGTCGCTCAATTGAGAGGCGATACTCGCCATAATTGGTCGCTTGGTTTTGTCCCTATTACCGCCACAACCCACAACTGTAATTAGTTGTTCGTTTTTCGTTCGAATATCATTTGTTGTTTTCAAAACATTTTCTAATGCATCTGGCGTGTGTGCATAATCGACAATCGCCGTGATGTTTGTCTTAGAAACAATAAACTGGAATCTTCCAGAAACACTTTCTAATTCAGACAACAATCTAAGTGTCTCTAAGCTATCTAATCCTAATTCGACAGCAGTACCATAAATTGCCAAAACATTATAAGCATTAAAAGTCCCGATTAGTTTTACCCAAACTTCATTTCCTTCCACCTTTAACAGCAAACCAGACAATTGATTTTCGAGAATTTGCGCTTTGTAATCAGCGTATGATTTCAATGCATATGTACGTTTACTAGCTATAGTATTTTGCAACATTATAGCGCCATTTTTATCATCACTATTTACCAACGCAAAAGCGTTTTTCGGTAGGTTGTCAAAAAATGATTTTTTCACATCTCTGTATTCGGCAAACGTGGGATGATAATCTAAATGATCGTGAGATAAATTAGTAAAAACACCACCTACAAAATGCAATGCTTCTGTTCTTTTTTGATGAATTCCATGAGAACTCACTTCCATAAAACAATATTCGACACCTTCATTTCTCATTT
This sequence comes from Flavobacterium hiemivividum, assembly GCF_004349145.1. Taxonomy (GTDB): domain Bacteria; phylum Bacteroidota; class Bacteroidia; order Flavobacteriales; family Flavobacteriaceae; genus Flavobacterium; species Flavobacterium hiemivividum. The sequence continues at coordinate 296,694 of NZ_SMFO01000001.1, forward strand.
CGGCTAAGTAATGATTGATGGTAATTGAATCTGGCGTTGTATGCGTCGCTTTGTATTCGATGTTATCAACTAGAATTTTAACCGTCGAGATTAAGCCTACTTTATAACCTGCTTTTTTGAATAATTGATATAGTAAAGAAGCAATTGTAGTCTTCCCATTTGTTCCTGTAATACCTACTAATTTTAATTGATCAGATGGATTTCCGAAATAATTAGCAGCCATAAAGGCCAATGCTGTATTTGTATCTTTTAATTGAATATAAGTAATTCCTTTGTCGAAAACTTCAGGAAAAGTATCACATACAATCGCTATCGCGCCTAGCTCGATTGCCTTTTGAATATAATCATGTCCGTCAGAAACAGATCCTCGAATCGCTACAAAAACGTCATTTTTTTCAACTTTTCTTGAATCAAATTCGATTTTGTTTATAGCAATTTCAGTCGAACCATGTACGGCCTCGATTGCAACTTTGTATAATATGTCTTTTAGTATAATCACAATAATTCTAATGTTATAGTTGTGTTTTTTATTATATCCTGACCCGCTTGAAGCGATTGCGCCTTAACCTTTCCCATCCCAACAGCTTTTACTTTTACGCCTAAGTTTTCTAGTAAGGCAATTGCATCCATTCCTGGCATTCCTTTTACATCTGGAATTGAACGCTGCTGTTTTTGTAACTTAGCAAAGTAGTTATCGTAATTCTTTTCCTGCTTAGGAATTTTTCTGTTTATATTTCTTATCTCATTTGTCGAAGGAACATCTGTGAAAATCTTTTGTGCAATTCTTTTAAATACGGGACCAGCAACACCAGCGCCATAAAAGTCCCCTTTTGCAGTACTTGGTTTATGCACTACCACAATACAAGAATATTTAGGTTTATCAGCAGGAAAATAACCCACAAATGAAGATGCGTAATGCATAGGCGTACCATCTCGTTTACCGTAATTTACTTGAGCCGTACCTGTTTTACCAGCCATCGAAAAATCTTTCGAATATAATTTAGACGCAGTCCCTTTTCTAACTACATTTTTCAAAACTTCTTTTAATTTCAAAAGTGTTTCAGGAGAACATATCTTTGGATTTAGCACTTCCTTTTCCATTTTTACAATGGTTTTGTTCCACTCTTTAATTTCTGACACAAATTGTGGTTTTACCATCACACCATTATTGGCAACAGCATTATAAAACGTTAAAGTCTGCATAGGCGTTATTGAAACTCCGTACCCAAAAGCCATCCAAGGAAGTGATATATTTGACCAGCTTTTATCGCTTGGCTGCGGAATAAAAGGCCTTCCTTCCCCTTGAAAATCCATATTTAACTTCTTATTAAACCCATAAGAATTTACATAATTAACAAATTTCGAAGGATTGTTTTTATAATTTTCATAAACTGCTTGTACCACAACCGTATTAGAAGACAGTTCGAATCCTCTCGCTAATGATATTTTACCATAACCACCTTTTTTCGAATCCCTTACTACTTTTCCTGAATATCTTATTTCCCCTCCATTTGTATCATATACGGTACTTGTATCAGCAACTTTGTCTTCAAGAAGCACCATTAAATCAACTAATTTAAAAGTTGAACCCGGTTCGTGCGATTCGGCAACAGCATAATTAGTTGTCTCATAATAAGTGCCATCATTTGCTCTGCCTAAATTAGAAATAGCACGTACTTTTCCCGTTTCTGTTTCCATTACCACCACACAACCATGATCAGCCTCAAACTCTTGCAATTGCTTTAATAAGGCATGATGAGCAATATCTTGTATGTAAACATCAATAGTTGATATTACATCGTAGCCATCTTGAGGATCCACTTCGTTAACATCACGAATAGGTTTCCATTGTCCTTTTGCGATTTTTTGTTTCAGAATCTTACCGTCTTTTCCATTCAAGTATTTTCTGTAGGCCCATTCGATTCCTTTTCCATCATACTCACCAGAAGGTGTTTTTCTTTCATAACCAATAGTACGTTCGGCTATTTTACCTATCGGATGTTCTCTTACCGTTTTTTGTTCGATAATAATACCCCCTTTATAAGCGCCTAGTTCAAACAAGGGAAAACCTTTAATTTTTATATAATCTGTATAACTTAAGCCTCTGGCGATTAAATAATATCGATTGTTATTTGCTCTGGCTCTTCTAAGCTCGTTTTGATAAAAACTACTTGATTTACCCAACACAGTAGCAAGTGAATCCGACAGAGACTGTACATTTTTTTCGAATACTTCTTTTTTTGGAGCTAAAGCGTCAAAACGTATAACATAATTAGGAATTGAAGTCGCTAGCAAACTTCCATCAGAAGAATATATATTCCCTTTATTTGCTGGAATAACAAAATTCTTAACCGTTCTCTCTTTAGCTAATTTCCTGTAATAATCTCCTTCAACCCACTGAATATTAGTTAATTTCACAGCAATAGCAATCGCTACCAAAAGGATAGCAAATGCAACGAGATAGATTCTGTATGATATTTGTTTATCTTCTACTGCCATATTTTTTTAAGAAAAGTTTTCTCTTCTTCTTTTTTTACTTTGATTTTAATTGGTGGAACCGTCGATGGAAAAATTTCTTTTTCTACCATCTTTTCAGAAACCGTAGATTCCATTTTCAATTTCATTAACTGGGAACGTCTGTCAACAAATTCTGAACGCAATTCTTTTACCTCAGTTGATAATTTTGCTATTCTAAAAACCTTCTGCTCAAACTGCTGTGTATTAGCAATCATAATTATCGCTAAAAGAATAAGAAAAACGATAAAACGCCAATTTTTCATCGCATCATCGTCGATAAGAAATCTCGCTTTTAATATGTTATAAACACCATTTTTCATTCTAGATTATTTCTTTTCAGCTATTCTTAATTTAGCACTTCGGGCTCTATTATTTAGTTTAATTTCTTCTTTGTCAGGAACTATTAGCTTACCAACAGTCTTAAATGGAACCGAGAAATTTCCAAAAAAGTCACGTTCAGGCTCTCCTTCAAACATTCCGTTTTTCATAAATCGCTTCACTAACCTGTCTTCTAATGAATGATACGAGATCACACTTAATCGTCCTTCTGGCTTTAATACCTCTAATGATTGTTCTAAAAACTCCTTTAAAACATCCATTTCTTGATTTACTTCAATTCGAATAGCTTGATAGATCTGAGCTAGTATTTTATTCCTTACTCTGTCTGGTAAATATTTTGCCAAAACTTCTTTTAATTCGTCGGTCGTCTTAATAAGCTGTATTTCTCTAGCTTCAACAATGGTTCTAGCTAAAGCTGGAGCGTTTTTTAACTCTCCATAATCTAAAAACACCCGTTTTAAATCAGCCTCCTCATACTCATTTACAATCTTGTATGCATTTAAGTCGTTTTTCTGACTCATTCTCATATCTAATCCAGCATCAAATCGAGTAGAAAAACCTCTTTCTGCAACATCAAACTGATGAGAAGAAACACCCAAATCTGCCAAAATCCCATCAACACTTTTTAATCCATAAAAACGCAAGAAACGCTTGATAAATCTAAAGTTCTCATTGATAAGTGTAAATCGCTCATCTTGCAAGGCGTTTGCTAAAGCATCTTCATCCTGATCGAAAGCAAAAAGTTTTCCTTCTGGTCCCAATCTGCTTAATATCTCTTTTGAATGTCCTCCTCCACCGAAGGTTACATCTACATAAACACCATCAGGCTTAATATTTAAACCATCTACTGATGCATGTAGTAAAACCGGATTATGATATTCCATTGTCGTCGTCATTTAAATTTCCCATTACCTCTTCTGCCAAATCAGCAAAATCTAAGTCTTCACCACTTATCGATTTTTCGTAAAGATCTTTATCCCAAATCTCAACTATATTCACAGCGGAAGAAAAGACTACCTCTTTAGAAATACTTCCAAAAACCACTAAATCCTTAGGGACTAATAATCTTCCTAAAGAATCTATTTCTACAATTTTTACACCCGCCGTGAATCTTCGAATAAAATCATTATTCTTCTTCACAAATCGGTTTAGCTTATTGATTTTAGCCATCATCAAATCCCATTCTTCCATTGGATACAACTCTAAACAAGGTTGAAAAACAGAACGCTTCAAAACGAATCCGCTTTGAAGAGAAGCAGTCAATTGCTTTTTCAAAGGCGCTGGCAACAGCAACCTTCCTTTAGCATCGACCTTACATTCATATGTTCCAACAATTGTATTCAAAAGAATAGCTTTAGATGATTATAGAGCAAAAATATGAAAAATAATACCACTATCTACCACTATCTCCCACTTTGTTAATAAGTTTAACCACTAGGAAGCAAAACCCCGTAGTAATGAGACATTCAGACTGTCAAGGTGTTAGCTGCTTTATAAGATACCTCTAAGAATTCTCAAACTATAGAAATTCTCACCCAATTATTATTAAGATTTTAACTACTGCGTTAGTTTATTATTAACAGAAAACATCTTTAAAATAAAGTGATTTTACACAAAACACAGCTCATAATAAATAAATGCAATTAAAATGGCCTAATCTGTTTAAAAATCGTTTTCAAAAATTCATTTTTATTTATTAAATCATATATTTGTGAAAATTGGAAATCCGTATTCAACAAAATGGAAAAAAACTATAAAAAAGAAGGTAAATACAGCTATTATGAAGCTGGAGAAGGAACGCCGCTTGTAATCTTACACGGGCTAATGGGAGGATTAAGTAATTTTGATGCTGTAGCCAGACATTTTTCTGAAAAAGGATACAAAATTGTTATTCCAGATTTACCTATTTATACTCAAAATATTTTAAAAACAAACGTAAAAAGCTTTGCTAAATATGTAAAGGATTTTATCACTTTTAAGGGTTTTGATAGAGTAATCTTACTAGGAAATTCACTAGGAGGTCACATCGCTTTATATCATACAAAAATGTATCCTGAAAAAGTAGCAGGACTTGTCATCACAGGAAGTTCAGGACTGTATGAAAGCGCCATGGGTGATAGTTATCCAAAAAGAGGCGATTACGAATATATTAAGAAAAAAGCAGAGGACGTATTCTATGATCCCGCAATTGCTACACCAGAATTGATCGAAGAAGTTTATGCAACCGTTAATGATAGAATAAAACTAATCAAAACATTAACTATTGCTAAAAGTGCAATTCGTCATAATATGGCAAAAGATCTTCCAAAGATGCATGTGAGAACTTGTATTATCTGGGGAAAAAACGACAAAGTTACACCGCCGGATGTAGCCGAAGAATTTAATAAATTATTACCCAACTCCTCTTTATATTGGATTGATAAGTGTGGTCACGCAGCAATGATGGAACAACCAGAAGAGTTCAATCGCGTGCTTGAAGAGTGGCTAACAAAATCCAATCTATAAGCATCTCGACATAACAAGAGATTATACACAAAAAAATATGAAAATCAATACCGCCGAATTTGTAATTAGCAACTCCGATGTGAGCAAATGTCCAAAAGACCGTTTGCCAGAATATGCTTTTATAGGCAGGTCTAACGTTGGAAAGTCCTCATTAATCAATATGTTGACCAACCAAAAAAAATTAGCTAAAACATCTGGAAGACCTGGAAAAACACAGCTAATCAATCATTTCTTAATCAACAACAATTGGTTCTTAGTTGATTTACCAGGATATGGTTATGCTAAAGTATCCAAAAAGACAAAATCAGTTTTTCAGCAGTTTATTACAGATTATTTCGAAACAAGAGAACAGCTAGTTTGTGCTTTTGTCTTAATCGATATTCGTCATGAAGCGCAGACTATAGACATTGAATTTATGTCCTATATGGGCGAAAGCGAAATTCCGTTTTGTATCATTTTTACCAAAGCTGATAAAATCAGTAAAGTAAAAATTGATTCGCATATTGCAGCTTACAAGAAAAACATGTTCGCTAATAACTGGGCCGAAATGCCACAATACTTCGTGACCTCTGCAACGGAGTCATTGGGAAAAGAAGATGTTTTACAATACATTGACGAAGTAAACCAAGAAGTTTTCAAAAATAGCAGTCAGTTTTAAATACAGACTGGTTTTTTTCTAAATAAAAAATATCCCAAAACTTATCTAATAAGCTTTGGGATATTTTATTTATAAAGTAAGTACTCTTACTTTTTCAATTCTAGCTTTTCAGCAAAATATTCGCAGAAATCCTTCATGGTGTCCGCCATTTTCTCATCACCTGTAGCACGGTGAAAAGTATCTGACATCGCCACTAGGGTTTGATGAAAGAAAATTTTCATTTCATCAACTGGCATATCTTTCGTCCATAAATCAATACGCATACTTTCTTTGGCTTTACTATCCCAAACAGAAAGCATAATCGCTTTTGCCTCTTCAAGCTCTACTCCGCCGTCTTGCGCGGACCATAATAATTTTTCTGGAACACGGTTTTCATCTAATTCTACTAGGAATTTTATTTCCGATCTGTTTTTATCTGACATTACTTCTTAGGTTTGTATTTTGATTTTTCGAATATTTCTTTCGCACTTGTATCTAATAATTGTTGCAAAGATACTTCATTGTTTTTCATATAGGAGCGAACAATTTGCCATCCTATCCAAGCTCCTACTCGCCCAGGAGATTCATTGTCTATTTCTAAATAAAATTTAGAAAAGGGAGCCGGACTTATAAAGCGCGGAATTAATTTTTGATCATCACTGTAAAGCATTTCTTTTTCAATAAAATAACGCCAAATATAACTCTCGTTTTCGACACTCCATCCTATCTGCGCCTCCGTATATCCCATCTTATCAGCATCACTATAATCAGGTAGCAAAACATCTTTAAAGTACAACTCTTCTCCCGCCGCTATCATTTTAGACAAAAAATATTTATCGGTATCTGGAGCCACTTTTCGCTGGTAAAAGCGAGATACAACGTCAGGCATAATCTGGCTTTCTTCAAAATTCTGCTTAATATACTTAGGAAACTGATAAAATCGATGCTCTCTTCCTAAATACATCTCAAGCGAAATAATTACTATACTATCTGCATAAATCACTTTGTTATTATAATCCATTTCCGAGATTACCGTAATCACTTTGGGAGTCTTCGCCTCTGGAAAATAATACTTCATACGTTTAAAAAGCACTTCAAGATTATTTTCGACTTCATCAAAATTTTCGTATTTCTTTTGTACCTCAGTATATAATTCCCTCCAAAGTGGATCCTGCATTTTTTCTAACCAAACCGCATCTTCATTTCCATGAGGAAAAAAAAATGGAAATTCCTTTTTTATTTTATACAGATCTTTTGGCTCAGTTTCGAAAAAAACTTTATCAAAACGCTCTACCTCTAATTTCATAGGGATGTCATTTATAGCTGCTTCTGCTTTATCTTTTTTACCACAGGATAAAAAAAAGCAACACAGAAAAATACTATATATAAATATTTTCATTTTTTTTTAATTAGATTTGCATCGGAAAAATCAATCAAATCACAATTCTTCCGAATTTGATTTTGCAAATATACATTCCTACTATTGAATACGTAAACTATTATGATTAAAAAAAATACGCTTCAGGTGGAGAAAGTAAACTTCCAGATTGTTAATTGGTTAAAAACCTATGCTGAAAATGCAAATGTAAATGGGTTTGTCGTTGGAATTTCCGGCGGAGTAGATTCGGCAGTAACTTCCACTTTATGCGCACAAACAGGGCTTAAGGTTTTATGTGTTGAAATGCCAATTCATCAACACGAAAGCCATGTGAGTCGTGGACGAGAACATATTAATCAGTTGAAAAATAGGTTTCCTAATGTTTCAGAATCTCTTGCGGATCTAACTTCCGTTTTCGAAACATTAAAAAAAGAAGTTCCGACTGATTTTGAACAAAACAAGCTCAATCTTACTCTTGCAAACACGCGAGCACGCTTACGAATGACAACTTTGTATTATTTTGCTGGTGTTCACGGACTCTTAGTGGCTGGAACAGGAAATAAAGTAGAAGACTTTGGCGTTGGTTTTTTTACAAAATATGGAGATGGCGGTGTCGACCTTAGTCCCATTGCCGATTTAATGAAATCCGAAGTGTTTTTATTAGCGGCATATCTAGAAGTTCCCAATTCCATTTTAAACGCAGCTCCATCTGATGGATTGTTTGGTGATGATAAAACAGATGAAGTACAATTAGGTGCTACTTACGATGAATTAGAGTGGGCAATGCTTCATGATCAAGCAGGAAAATCAATTGAAGAATTCTCTGAAAGAGAAAAAAAGGTGTTTGAAATATACAAACGCCTAAACAAAATTAATCAACATAAAATGAAAGAAATACCTGTTTGTTTAGTTAATCGGGATTAATTACCTTTTATCCGAAAAATTAGAATTAATAGTTAATTTCCTTTATATTTAATAATGAATTGTGACAAAAAACTCTAAAAACTAAAAATCATGATTAAAGTTTGTCTAGCAGATAACTACCCGGTAGTACATTTTGGAGTGAAATCTTATTTTAAAGATCATGCTGAAATATCATTAGTTGCCAATGTTGGTAATTTTTTAATGATTCGCGATATACTCCAAACTAAAGATATTGATGTTTTAATATTGGACTTAGAATTAGAAGGTCTTGCCAGTATTTTTGAAGTCAAATCAATTTTGAAAAATTTCCCAAAAACAAAGATCATCATATTCAGTGGTCTTTCTGAACAGATTTATGCGCCAAACGCTATTAAAGCAGGAGTTTCAGGATTTGTTCATAAAAAAGAAAAACTGGAAACTTTGGGCCAGTCAATAATAAAAGTGAATCAAGGAAAGATAATCATGAATGAAACCGTGAAGAAAAATCTTGCCTTAATCGCAAAACAAAGCAAAAGTGAACGTTTGTATCGCAAACTTTCTAATCGCGAGGTGGAAGTATTGCGTTATTTAAGCGGTGGTAAAAAGAATCACGAAATTGCTGAAATTCTAGGTCTTAACGAGAAAACGATAAGTACTTACAAATTGCGTTTATTAACTAAACTGAATGTTACTAATTTAGTAGATTTAGTAAACAAAGCAAAAAAACTAGAAATAGTATAATTAAAAACGAGACATAACTCTTCCTAATTTTTTCGAAAAGGCAGCGGTTAAACCAAGATAGTCTCTAATCATAGTCATTGGCTCCGTATTATCTGATTCAGATGTTATGGAGCTTTTTATTTCTTCAATAATTTTACCTACTAAATACCAGCGCAGGGTTAAAATCGTCTCCGACACGTTTTGGCTTATTGTATCCTTTTTATATTTAGGAAAAATATTCTGTCCTTCCCAGTTGTGCATCACCAGCCTTTCATCTTCCATTAAAATATCAGTTACCTCTTGAGCGAATTCAGGTTGCAAACGCATCAAGTACTGCTCTAGACTGAAGCCATCATGTTGAAGATAATAATTGATTAAATCATTAAAAATATCACGAAATAAAGGATTTGCAAGTTCTACCTCATCTTCCTGCAAACTCAGATAGATCCTGTGAAATACTTTGTATTCCTTTTTTTCAATCACATGCTCAATTTCGCCTTCACCATTCGATCGTAAAAGTACATCTTCAAATTCTTCTGTTTTATCGCCATATAAAAGTAATATCTCTATTATTTTTCGTTCTAAGCGGTAAAGAATATCCACTTTCTCCGTATCGGCAGGGATTTCATTTTTTATAACTTCTAATGCTTTGTATTCTTGCTTTTGCTTTTTACCTACCTCAGCAGTGTCTTTCTGAACTAATTGTGCCAAAGTACTCACCAAAACCTGCTCTGAAATATCCATAATTCGAGAACATTCCTGTATGTATATTTCGCGTTGAATTCTATCCGGAATCTTAGAAATACTAACAACCATATCCCGAATCAAATCAGCTTTTTTAATGGGATCGTTCTTTGCTTCGTTCATTAAAAGCGAAGCTTTAAACTGAATAAAATCTTTTGCATTGTCTTCGAGATAAGCAACTAGATCATCGTGGGACGTTTTCTTAGCAAAGCTGTCCGGGTCTTCTCCATCAGGAAAAGTACAAATCTTCACATTCATTCCTTCTTCCAGAATTAAATCAATTCCTCGAATGGAAGCTCGCAATCCCGCGGCATCACCGTCAAAAAGCACCGTAATATTTTTTGTAAGTCGATTTACTAATCGTATTTGGTCTGGTGTTAAAGCGGTACCAGAAGACGAAACTACATTCTCAATTCCGGCTTGATTAAATTGGATAACATCGGTATAACCTTCGACTAAAAAGCAATTATCGAGCTTGGCTATAGATTGTTTGGCTTGATAAATTCCATACAACACCTTGCTCTTATGGTAAATTTCGCTCTCTGGTGAGTTTAAATATTTAGCCGCTTTTTTATCATTAGTGAGTATTCTACCTCCAAAACCAAGTACTCTCCCTGACATACTTTGTATTGGGAACATCACACGACTTTTGAAACGGTCAAAAGGTCTGTCTTCTCTAGGAATTGTTAATCCTGTACTTTCCAGGAATTCTAATTTATAGCCTTTTCCAAGTGCTTCTTTTGTAAAAGCGTCCCAAGTATCTGGAGAATAACCAAGGCTAAATTTTTCAATGGTATCATTAGTAAAACCTCGCTCTTTAAAATAAGAAAGACCAATTGCTTTACCTTCTTCAGAATTTAGAAGGGTTTTGTGAAAATAGGTTTTAGCAAATTCAGAAACCAAATACATGCTTTCGCGAACATCGGCATGGGCTTTTTCTTCATTTGATTGTTCCGTTTCCTCTATTTCTATATTGTATTTCTTTGCTAAGTACCGAATGGCCTCAGGATAAGTAAAATGCTCGTGTTCCATTATAAAAGCAACCGAATTTCCGCCTTTTCCAGAACTAAAATCTTTCCAAATCCCTTTCGCTGGCGAAACCATAAAAGATGGGGAACGCTCATCAGAGAATGGACTCAGTCCTTTAAAATTGCTTCCTGCTCTCTTTAATTGGACAAAATCGCCAATAACCTCCTCAACACGAGCAGTTTCGAAAACAGTATCTATAGTCGCTTTTGAAATCATTTTATAAGTGGAAAAGTGCAAATATACAAAACTATAACTGCAGCTAATTTAGAATCGAATGTAAATTAAAAGATTTTTGAACTTAAGAATATTCTTTATTTTTTCCTTTCAATAACGTAATTCACCATTAAGATTAAGGCGTCTTTGAAATCTGAATTAGGATAATTATCTAAAAGCAAAAGCGCTTCTTGCTGAAATTCAACCATTTTATTTTCGGCATAAAGTAAGCCGTTTTTGTTTTTCACAAAGGCAATCACTTCTTTAACGCGCTTTTTGTCCTTATTATGGTTTTTTATCGAATTGATAACCCAAGATTTCTCTTTAGAAGTACAAGTATTTAAAACATGGATTAGTGGTAAAGTCATTTTTTGTTCTTTGATATCAATACCTGTTGGTTTCCCAATAGCATCCTCAGTGTAATCAAACAAATCATCTTTAATTTGGAATGCCATACCGATTAGTTCACCAAACTTCCTCATGTTCTCTACCTGAACTTCGTCCTCAATCACTGATTTTGCACCAAGAGCGCAACAGGCAGCGATAAGTGTCGCTGTCTTTTTTCGAATGATTTCGTAATAAATATCTTCAGTGATATCGAGTCTTCTGGCTTTTTCGATTTGGAGTAATTCCCCTTCACTCATCTCCCGAACAGCAATCGAAATTATTTTCAATAAATCAAAATCACCGTTATCGATGGAAAGTAACAAGCCTTTGGAGAGCAAATAATCTCCAACAAGAACTGCAATTTTATTCTTCCAAAGGGCATTGATGGAGAAAAAACCTCTTCGGCGATTGCTGTCGTCTACTACATCATCATGAACCAAAGTTGCCGTATGAATTAGTTCGATAACACAAGCACCGCGATACGTTCGCTCGTTCACTGTTCCTTCAGAAACCATTTTAGCAGTCAGGAAAACGAACATGGGACGCATTTGCTTCCCTTTTCGATTCACTATATAATAAGTGATTCTGTTCAACAAAGCCACTTGCGAAGTCATCGATTCGTAGAACTTTTTTTCGAAAAGTTCCATTTCTTTAAGTATCGGCTGTTTTATTTGTGAGGTAACATTCATTTAGGATTCAAAGTTACATCTTTTAGTAAAATAATTAGTCTTAAAATTACTTTTAGCACGACATTAAGAAAAATAATTGCCCGTTAGCACAATAAATTATTTTTAAGCAATTGAATAGGTCAAACAAACTATGAAATAAAACAGGGTTGACTTAAATAAAGCCAACCCTGTTTGTATATGGAGTAATTAGTAATTTATTCGATCCATTAAAAAACTACCCTTCTTTATTAGCTAATTGCCCGCAAGCAGCATCGATATCTTTTCCTCTACTTCTGCGTACTTTAACTACAATTCCGCTCGCTTCTAGTGCCTTTATGTACGCATTTGTAGCTTCTTCGGATGCTTGCTGGAATTCGCCGTCATCAATTGGGTTGTATTCAATAAGATTCACTTTGCAAGGAACATATTTACAAAATTTCACCAATGCATCAATAGATTCTTTATTATCATTGATGTCTTTCCACACTACATATTCGTAGGAAATTTTGCTTTTGGTTTTTCTATACCAATATTCTAATGATTCTCTTAAATCAGCCAAAGGAAAATTTTTACTAAAAGGCATTATTTTAGCTCGAATCTCGTCTATTGCTGAATGCAGCGAAACCGCTAGTTTGATTTTTACATCATCATCAGCTAATTTCTTTATCATTTTTGGCACTCCAGATGTGGAAACCATAATTCTTTTTGGAGACATCCCTAAACCTTCCGTCGAAGTGATCATTTCGATCGCTTTCATCACATTATTATAATTCATGAGCGGCTCTCCCATTCCCATAAACACAATATTTGACAGAGGATGATTGTAGTACAAGCGACTCTCCTTATCGATCGCCAATACTTGATCGTAGATTTCGGCTGGCTCTAAATTTCGCATTCTCTTTAATCTTGCCGTAGCACAAAAATTACAATCTAAACTACAACCCACTTGGCTAGAAACACAGGCTGTTGTTCTAGTGTTTGTTGGAATCAAAACCGATTCCACCACTAAACCATCATGCAAACGAACTGCATTTTTCACAGTACCGTCTTCAGAACGCTGCATCTTATCCACTTTTATGTGGTTGATAACAAAGTTACTTTCTAACATGGCACGTGTTTCCTTTGAAATATTAGTCATATCCTCAAAACTATGAGCGCCTTTACTCCACAGCCACTCATATACTTGATTCCCGCGGAAAGCTTTGTCACCATGAGCGACAAAAAATTCACGTAATAATTCCTTAGATACTGATCGTATGTCTTTTTTCTCAATTTGCATGCTGCAAATTTAATGACTATTTCTCGATTTGTTGTTTTGTTAATTTAATAACTTTGCAGCAAATTAAAAAAAACCGTGCAAATACACTTCATTTTCCAAGAGTTAGAAGTCTATAATTTTATAGAAAATCGAATCAGAAGAACAGAACCAACTTAGAAACCTATTGTAAATTATCGTAAATTTGTATGTAAAACAGTAAAAAATGGGACTTCAAGAATTAAAACAAAAAATTCAAAGGCAACTTGAAGATGCAGACGAACGCTCATTGCGCATCGTATCATCAGTTTTTGACAATTATTTGAGCGAAGAAACACCCGATACATCTGTTGAAAATTCAATAACATTACAAGAAAAAAAAGCGATAGACGAAGCTCTTATACCAGTCGAGAAAAAGCAAACCATCTCGCACGATTTGGTGATGGAAGAAACTAAAAAAAAGTATTCAAAATACTTTAAGGATAAAAATTGAATGGACTTTAGCATCCAAAAATGATTATTGAAAAACATTGAATTTTTAGAAAATCTTTGGTCGAAAAAGCAAGTTTAAAAATTTATTAATGAACTAAATTATTCGATTTCGTTGCTAACAAAAAAGAATATAATTTTCACTAAACCCGGTTATCAGAATGTCTACAAGATGGTAATTAAAAAACAAATTACGATGTATCATTCAATTGATAACAAAACTATATACCTATTGCGATTTTGGAATAACTACCAAGATTTAAGTAATTTTAAATTAAAATAATGCATTTTATTTCCCAAGAATTAGAAGATTATATCGAACAACATTCTGAAAAAGAGCCCGCTCTATTAGCCGCTTTAAATAAAGAAACTTATCAGAAAATATTATTACCACGCATGTTGAGTGGCCATTTTCAAGGACGTGTTTTAAGCATGCTTGCAAAACTGATTCGCCCAGTGAATATTCTTGAAATCGGCACCTATACAGGCTATTCCGCTTTGTGTTTGTGCGAAGGAATGCAAGACGGCGGAACACTTCACACCATTGACATTAAAGAAGAATTAGTAGATTTTCAAAGGAAACATTTTGACAAATCGCCTTGGGGAAAGCAAATCATACAACATCTAGGTGAAGCAGTAGATATTATACCTGTACTAGATGTAAAATTTGATTTGGTTTTTATTGATGCTGATAAGGAAAACTACATTAATTATTTTAATATCATTTTGCCAAAAATGAACAAAGGAGGAATTATCCTTTCTGATAATGTTTTGTGGAGCGGAAAAGTACTAGAACCACTGCACCCAAACGACCTGAGCACAAAAATACTAGTAGAATATAATGAATTACTAAAAAATGACACTAGAGTTGAAACGGTGCTATTGCCTATCAGAGATGGTTTGACAGTGAGTAGAGTATTATAATTTCTTATTCTAAAAAACATCCTTCTTCCGCAAATTACTGCTTTAGCCCAGATTAAAAAGAATATCCTTGTGAATGAAAATGATTTTTTTCTAAACAAAAAAGAGCGACTAAAAGAAGCTCCTTTATTGTTATTGAAAAAACTATTTTCATTCATAAGATTGAAATGTAAAGCTGGAATTGCTTCTTAAGGATCTATAACGGAAAATACTTTTTTTGAAGTGCTTGATAGATTTTAAAGACTAAATAGCCCGAAAATATTCCGAATAAATAACCACATATAATGTCAAGGGGATAATGCAAGCCTAAATAAATCCTACTATAAGCGAATACCAATGGCCATAAAAACAATAAGTAGCCGTATTTGAAGTGTCGAAATATAACAAAATAAATAAAGGTCGCAGCCGCCATACTGTTGGAAGCATGACCTGAGAAAAAACTATAGGAAGTGCGAACTTGTACTACACGTATAATCGAGTTAATTTCTGGATTACTGCAGGGGCGTAGCCTTTGAAACCCATTTTTCACCAAGTTAGTTGCCTGATCTGTAAATGTAATTAAAACGGCAATAGCCAAAACAAAAAATACCGTTTGTCTTAGTCCTAATTTTTTATAGACAATATATAATAGAAAAACAAAAAAAGGAGCCCAGTACGCTTGTTTCGTAATTATTAACCAAAGTCCATCATACGTTTCTGAACCCAAACTGTTCAAAAAAATGAGTAATTTAGTATCTAGGGCCAGAATTTTATCGAGCATTATTTAGTTCGTTTGACAGGTCCTGTAATCTCTTCTATATCTTCCTGAACCTTCGTAGCTTGAGCAATAGAATCACCCATAAGATCATTCTTAACCTTATCGACCTGCGCATTAAAACTACCGGTTAAATCTGTCAAGGATTTAGTATCAAGACCATTAGCCTCCACTCCTTTTTGAATTTCACTTTTTATATCGTTAGTAGCATGTTTTAACTGCGCCATAGCTTTACCCATAGCACGCGCCATTTCTGGTACTTTATCTGAACCAAAAAGCATTAGCACAATAAACAATATAAAAACTAACTCTCCTCCTCCTATGCCAAACATAATTATTAATTTTAATTGCTGCAAAGATACCAAATTTAGAATCCACGCCTTTTAATTTTTTCACAAAAAAAGACTCAAAATTGAGTCTTTTTTATTCTTAACTATTTCTTAGTCAAATTTAGATTTCAACTCTGTTTTTGGCCAAGTATTATTAGTTACATCAATATCTGCTGTTTCTAACTTAGAGTCTATCTGAATCTTTTTTATCGCTTTTTCAGTAGCATAAACCTTCTTAGCGGTATCGTTATTTTTTCTCCAAATTTGAGCTGGATATTTAAAGTTTTCAATTGATCCATCCTCATACGTTAATTCAACAAGGATAGGCATTAGCAATCCGCCTGGTTTATTGAATTCTACTTCGTAGAAATACTTTGGAGACTTAAGATTTCCTTTTTCTTCGGCAGTTAAAGTGCTCACATAGTCTGACAGTAATTTCACATCTTCAATTTCCAAGCCTTTCTTTTGACTTGATTTTAACTCAGTACTATTCTCTGCAATTAAATAAACATACGGCCCTTTATCTGTACCAAAACGTCCTTTTCTTACTTTCGAATCTTTCAGTTCCTTTGTAGGAGTTTCAGAAACGTAATATTGCTTTACCTCTTTAATTCCAATATCTACAAAATCAGTGGAGTAAAACCAACCTCTCCAAAACCAGTCAAGATCAACGCCAGAAGCATCTTCCATTGTTCTAAAAAAGTCTTCAGGTGTAGGGTGCTTGAATTTCCAACGGTTTGAATACACCTTAAAGGCATGATCGAACAATTCTCTACCCATAATTGTTTCTCTAAGTATATTCAAAGCTGTAGCAGGCTTTCCGTATGCATTATTTCCAAACTGTATTATATTTTCTGAATTTGACATGATTGGCTCCAAGAAATTTTGATCACCACTCATATACGGTACAATATTCTTAGCTGGACCTCGTCTAGAAGGAAAATTAGTTCCTAATTCTTCCTCAGCAACATATTCTAAGAAAGAGTTTAAACCCTCATCCATCCAAGTCCATTGACGTTCATCTGAATTCACAATCATTGGAAAAAAGTTGTGTCCTACTTCATGAATCACAACGCCTATCATTCCGTTTTTAATTTGCTCACTTGTCTTTCCATTTTCATCAGGACGACCAAAGTTCCAGCAAATCATGGGATATTCCATTCCTTGGTCTTCTGCAGAAACCGAAACTGCTTTCGAATAAGGGTAATCAAATGTCATTCTAGAATAGCTTTTTAAAGTATGCGCCACCATTGCTGTTGACGTTTCTCCCCACAGTGGATTTGCTTCTTTAGGATAAAGCGATATCGCCATTGAAGTTTTAGAATCTAATTGTACAGCCATTGCATCAAGAATAAACTTTCGCGAAGTAGCTATCCCAAAATCCCTAACATTTTTAGCGCTGAACTTCCATGTTTTTTTCTTGTCAGAAAAACCTTTTTCAGCTGCCTCAGCTTCTGCCTGAGTAACAATTACAACCGGTTTATCGAATGTTTTCTCCGCTAACTCATATCGCTTTACTTGAGCAGCAGTAAACACTTCGCTTCTATTCAGTAATTCACCTGTAGCCTCCATAACGTGGTCTGCAGGAACAGTTATGTTAACATCAAAATTTCCAAATGGCAAAGCGAATTCTCCACTTCCCCAAAATTGCATGTTCTGCCAACCTTCAACATCATTATAAACTGCCATTCTAGGATAGAATTGAGCAATTACATATAATTTATTTCCATCTTTTTCGAATAATTCATAGCCAGAACGACCTCCTTCTTTTTGGTAATTATTAATGTTATACCACCATTTGATTGAAAATGACATCGAAGTACCTGGTTTCATTGGAGAAGCCAAATCAATTCTCATCATAGTTTGGTTAATGGTGTAATTCATTGGAGCACCTTTAACATCCTTTACATATTCAATATTAAAACCGCGCTCTAAATCTTTTTTCAAAAATTTATCTACAAATCCAGAAGCAGGAAAAGTTTGTGTTATTCTTTCACTTTCCACTAACGGAGATTGAGAATTTTTAGCGGCTTGATTTTGATCTAACTGCACCCATAAATATTCTAGATTATCCGGTGAATTGTTATAATAAGTGATCGTTTCATTACCACTTAATTTAGAATTTTTATCGTCTAACTCAATATTAATTTTATAATCTGCTTGTTGCTGGTAATAAGCTGGACCTGGAGCTCCCGCAGCGTTACGAAACATATTAGGCGTTGCTAATAAATCGTACATCTGACTAAATTTGTTCGTATCGTACTTGCCTGATTGTTTTGGAGAGACCGTTGTCGCTTTCTCTTGAGCAAACAACATTGCTGGGAGAATAAAAAATAATGTGATTTTTTTCATGGATAGAATTCGAAATTATTTAAGTGCGTGAAAATACTGATTTTTAACAAATAACAAATCTTTTATCAGAATTTTAACATTCGTTTAGTGGAAGATGCAGTAAAAAGAAAGCTTTCCTTAGCGCCTAAAACAGTGAAGTGAGCAATATTTTGTTGCTCTGAATTCCAACCAACTAAAATAGTATTGTAAACCTCAAGTGATTTTAATTTAGAGACATCCCTAATGCTTAAATAACAAATAAGAACATCACCTTCCATTTCTTTACTTAAAAATCCCATTGCCTTAGATTGCCCATTGACTTTCATTGTGAGATTTTCAGCGAGATACTTTTTAAGGACAACCACATCTTCAGGAGATTCCGTGTCTGTACCTAAATAAAACTTCTTTTTGTATTTTTTTTCCAAGGCGTTATTCAAGTCATCGACAAAAACGCGAGCAGTTATTTGCAACATTTGCTTCTCTGAAGCATAATTAATTTGATATATCGCCACATAAAATTTATGAAAGCCAAAAGAAGTTAAACTCACAAAGAAGACTCCGAATACTAGATATGCTATTATTTTTTTCATTTTGTAAAAATAGGAATTCTATCGTACTCTTCCTTTTTTGTTATCATAAAATCAATTAAGTTAAATTAATTCATAGTAACCAAAAGAGATTGTCTTTTTAGAGCTAAAAAACTGTAATTTTTTTGTATTCCGTATTTTTTGTAATTAGAAAATCCATAAGTTGGAATTCCTCACTAGGCTGCATTAAAGCTCTTGATCGCGGATCATTTTCACAAAAAACTAGAAAGAGTTTAATTTCATCATCTTTTAGAGTTAATGTATTGGAGAAAAAAGAATAATTAATTTTTTTCAAGACTAGCTCTGAGAAGCTGGTGTCTTTATAAAAGTCGACTTTTTCAGGATTACTCTTTCTCAATATTTTCAAAACATCTTTATATATCCTAACAAAGTCCATTCCATACTCAATACTTCCGTCTCGAGGCATAGTTATATTTTTTGGCGCAGAATGGTCATCACCATAATATTTTACGTCAACATACCTCTGTGATCCGCCAGAAATAGGGCTTAATTCTTTTTTGGCTGCTATTAAAACTTCCTTCAATTCATTTGTAAAAACTTCCAATACTACCACAAATTGAGGATTTATAAACTCTTTTTCCGAAAGCACGATTTTTTTAGATTTAAATGTCAAACTCGAGAAAACCAGTGTATCATTTACTTTTGCCTCAACCTCAAAAAAACCAAATTGATTTACAATGACGCCTGTTTTTGAGTTGACATTAAAAACAATTACGTTTTCAACGGGAGCCAAATCGTTTCTAACCTGGCCTTTCAATGTTTTTCTAGAATCAATTTGACTAAAGCAAAACTGACAAAACAAAGAGAAGATTAAGATTCCTATTTTAGTTTTCATTTGCTATGATTTTATTGTATTTTTTAGCTAAGCTGATAATCAGAAATTGAGATAATGTTTTGTTCCTCGATTTTAAAGAAGCTACTAAATCATCGTCCTCAACACAATAATATTGAAATCCCCGTATATATTCTTCAGGAATATTTAGGGTTTCAGTGTAATAATCAGGTTTAAAAAGATAGTCTAACCTGACTAACATTTGCTCTTTATATTCAATCGCAACTTCTTTTTTAATCATGGTCTTTCGTCCTGAAATAGAATTCAGAAGACCATCAATGCCGCCGCCCGAGGTTGCTGTATATAATTTTCTTTCGGCAGGCGTATATTTCTTTTGTCCAAACGGAATGATTCCTAAATTCTCAGCACTAATCTGACTTCGCTCATCAATAACAACTTCCTGTAAATCAATACTTTTTGTAGTCATTTTAATTTGCATAAGACTCGAAGTCAAATCGTTTTTTTCAACTCGTTTACGTAAAGTTACAAGATTTATAGCAGAAAAGACTAAAACATCCCCTTCTTTTACAAAAAGAAAAAAATCTCCGCTTTCATCAGAAGTAGTTGAATTAGCAGCGGTTATATTACTAATATTAACCCCTTCGACAGAAACAGAATCAAAACTAATTTTCCCATGAATTTTCTTAGGCTCGACACTTTGTCCCAAAACAAACTGAGAAAATAAAATTAAAAACAAGACAAAAGTACTATTCGTTTTCACAAGCAAGGATTTCATTGTATTTTAGAGCTAACTCTCCTAGTAAGAATTCAGTTGTTATTTTATTTTTTGATTCTAAAATTTTTGTAAATTTTTCGTTTTCTACAGCATAATATTCAAATCCTTTAATGTAGTCTGCAGGAATCTTCAGCTTATCTACAAAATGACTTCTATCAAACATGGCGTCTAACTGTCTCATGTAAGACTCTTTCTTTTCTACTTTAAGCTCTTTTTTAAGCATGGCCGTTCTGCCACTCAAAAAATTAAACAAAGGATCTGCAGAAACAGAGCCTCCAGCCATAGATCCCGCAGAAGCAGAAGCATTTAAACCCGTAGCGGTTTGTAACTTTCTTTCTGCGGCTGTGTAGGATTTCTGACCTGATGGAATTATACCCAATGAAACCGAATTGATATTATCATACCGCCGAATTACGACCTCGTCCAACTGATTCATAATCGGCTCCATTTTTACAAAAAACAATGCATCACTAAAGTCTTTGACCGCCAATACAATTCGTCTTCTTTTAAACTGCACCGCCGAAAACAACAAGGTATCCCCAGCTAGTCCCGCAATATTGAAATAGCCATCACTAGCCGTTATCACAGCTTTTTCGGTACTTAAATTAATAACATATACTCCATCCACGTTAAAAGCGCCACCATTTATTTTCCCTTTTAGTTCAGAAAAAGCAGATTCCTGCGCCATAGTCACAGTGGTAAAAAGAATCATAAAAAGAAATCTAACCACCATAAATAAATTATATCAGTTTTTTATTCTCAACTGGTAAATGTATCCTAATCTCTTCCAAATTAATTACTAAGGAGTTGGTAAAAAAAAGTTAATAAAAAATAAAAAACATTATTATAAGAAACCTGATTTTATATCTTTAACTCCAATAAAATAACACAAGAAATGAAAAATATTATTATTGCAAGCACTTCCACGGTACATGGGAGCGATTATTTAGAATACCTTTTACCTGAGTTGAAAATCCATTTTAGAAACTGTAAAACAATATTATTTATACCGTACGCGAGACCTAGCGGTATTTCGCATGAAGAATATACTACTAATGCAGCTTCGGCTTTCGCCAAAATTAATATAGCAGTAAAAGGAATACATGAATACGATGACGCAGCGTTAGCCGTAAAAAATGCTGAAGGGATTTTTACAGGAGGCGGAAGCACCTTTGTTTTAGTTGCTCAATTGTACCAAAATAATATTATAACAGCTCTTACTGAAGCCGTAAAAAACGGAACTCCGTATTTAGGAACTAGCGCAGGAAGTGTTATTTGCGGACTAAGCATGCAAACGACAAATGACATGCCTATTGTTTATCCTCCAAGTTTTAAAACCTTAGGATTAATTCCTTTTAACTTGAATGCACATTATTTAGATCCAGATCTACAATCTAAACACATGGGAGAAACGCGAGAAACTAGAATAAAAGAATTTCATGCATATAACAACATCCCTGTTTTAGGACTTCGCGAAGGAAGCTGGTTAAAAGTAGATGGCGATAAAATAATTCTGAAGGGACAGCTAGCCGCTAGAGTATTCAAACAAAATCAAGCTGCCGAAGAAATAGAAACAGGAACAGATATTAGTAACCTGAAATAATAAAGCGAAAGACGAGGATTCTCGTCACTTTTGACGAGACGACAACCAAGTCGTAAAACGAAAAAGCCTAACTCTATAAAAAGTTAGGCTTTTTTTAAGAGCGAAAGACGAGGCTCGAACTCGCGACAACCAGCTTGGAAGGCTGGAGCTCTACCAACTGAGCTACTTTCGCATTAACAGGGTGCAAATATAGAAACTTATTCAATCTAACGCAAACTTTTTTTTAAATAAAATAAAAATATTTTGATTTGGGAATCTGAGAAAATTTAAAGTCCTAATATCGAACCGATTCCAACGTTATAAAAAAAAACTAAAAAATTACATTTCGATTTTAATAACGAAAGTTGGAGTTTTCGTGAATTTTAACGAGAATACAATAACGCTATAAAATAAATAACCCTAACTTTATTCAAGTTAGGGTTATTAAAGAGCGAAAGACGAGGCTCGAACTCGCGACAACCAGCTTGGAAGGCTGGAGCTCTACCAACTGAGCTACTTTCGCATTACTGTGGTGCAAATATAGATAATAACTTGGCTTTGAAACAAGTTTTTTAATGGATTTTTTTCAAAAAAAAGAGCAGTTTTTTATAACCATTTTAAAATTAAAATGTTACCTCTTTTAATTTTTCCGCCCAATATGTATTTCATTCAAAAAAAACATCCTTAACAAGCTATTTACACCAATAATTAAGGTTCCGTCCTGATAATTCAATGCTCCTACTTCAGTTTACTATCGTTGAATTAATCGCAGCTTTAAATTCTGATCAATTTTCGAACAATATATTGACTTAAAAAGCTTAGCTCTTCAATAAATCCAAACGCCTTATTGAATACATGCAGTGAATAGCCAGTTCACAGATACTCATAAACACAAAAAAATGCCGCTTGTAGCTTTACAAACGGCATTTTTATTATGATTAAATAAATCTTGTTAGATTAATTTAGAAGATGTTTTATAGCTATTTGATGGATAATAAATAAATAAACAAGACTTATCCTTTATCGTTTGAATTATTTCATTAGACAAATCCATCGGAAGCGCAGGACAACCTAAACTTCTACCTAATCGTTTGTTATTTTGTATAAAAGAATCTGAAACATAATTTGCTCCATGAATAACAACTGCTCTATCTCTGGCGTTACTATTGATCCCTTTTTCCAAGCCATCTAATCTAAGTGACTTCCCGTGCTTTCCAGTATATATTTCACCTGTAGCGTAAAATCCAAGGCTACTTTGAAACGATTCGGATGCATTTGAAAAATTCTTAGCAAATTCATCACCGGTGTTTCTTCCGTGAGCAACTAAAGAATTGTATAATATTTTATTAGTAGTAAGATCAATTACCCAAAGTCTTTTAGAATTAGATGACATACTAAAATCAATCAAAGTCAGTATGTTTTTACTAACTAATCCTTTTTCCTTCAACAAATTGAAACCTTTTAAAGCTTCTGTAAAACTTTGTAAATTAGGTAATGCAAAATGATTCGAATTCAGATTGTTGTAAACTGATTCGGCATTACTTTCAGCAGTGATTTTTATCACCTTAGCAACTTTTATTTCACTCTTCGCTTTAGTCTCAGAGAAGAATAAGCTACTCGTAGAATTAGAAATAAACAACAAGAATAGGGCTGGGAATATTTTATAAATCATTGATTTTTATTAAGTTATATATCATATGAACGCTTGCAAAAGTATAAAAATTATCTTAACTAAACACTAAACAGTACTATTTAAGGAATCTTTAACAATTATGAATACTATATTGATCCTTAAATATATATCACATAAGTTGATAATTATGTGAATTTTATTACTTTTGCTTCAACCAAACCAGAATTCATGCCAAAATCCTATTACATTACCATAACCTTTATAATCTTATTTAGTTTCAAGTCCTACTGTCAGAAAAAGACTCTTTTTGCGAAACCAACGACAGAAATCATAAGTATCGATGGCGAGGTCAAGGAGCAAGCATGGAACACCGTTAGCAGCATTGCCACTGATTTCATCATGTTTGAGCCAGACAATGGAAAACCTATAAGTAAAGATAAGAAAACAGAAGTTAAAGTTTTATACGATAACGATGCTATTTACATTTCGGCAATTTTACATGATAACCAACCTGAAAAAATTCAAAAAGAAATAACAAATCGCGATGTATTTGGTGTATCCGACCACTTTTCTGTTTCCATAAACGGATTTAACGACGGTCAACAAGATTTTAGATTCTTTGTAAGTGCTGCTAATGTTCAAATGGATTGCTTAGCAACAGAACAGACTGAAGATTTTTCCTGGGACGCTATATGGCAAAGTAAGGCCGTTATTACTGATTTTGGATGGATTGTAGAAATGAAAATCCCTTATGCAGCTTTGCGTTTTTCTAATGGCAAAGAACAAATTTGGGGGTTGAACTTTATGCGCGAAATAAAACGTGATGTTCAAAAATATACTTGGAATCATGTGGATACTAAAATTGGCTCCGTAATTACTCAAGCGGGAACACTCGAAGGAATACAAAATATTAAACCACCAACCCGTCTTTTCTTTATTCCTTATGTGTCGACTTATTATCAGGAAGATGATTTTACCTCGGATAGAACTTTGAAAGCAGGACTCGATATTAAATATGGAATCAATGACTCTTTCACATTGGACGCTATTTTAATACCTGATTTTGGTCAGACTAAATTTGATAATGCGATATTAAACTTAGAACCTTTCGAACAAAGACTAGATGAAAACAGGCCGTTTTTTACCGAAGGAACTAATCTATTTAACATTGGAAACATATTCTATTCCCGTCGAATAGGTGGCGCACCAAGCACCTACCCAAATGTAGCAGCCGATGAGGAAGTGACAAACTATTCCAGCTCTGTCAACTTGATTAATGCCGTAAAAGTATCCGGAAGAACCGAGAAAGGTTTAGGCATTGGCTTTTTGAATGCTATTACCGAAAAAACGTACGCCACAATAGAAAACACAACAACCGAAGAAACACGAAAAGAAGTTATTGAACCCCTTACGAATTACAATGTTTTGGTCTTAGACCAGCGTTTTAATCAAAATTCATCAGTGTCATTTGTAAATACTAATACCACACGTAACGGCAGTTTTAGAGACGCTAATGTGTCTGCTTTGCTATTCGACTTAAGCACTAAAGCCAACTCTTACAACTTATATGGTGATCTTAAATATAGTACAATTAACTCCATTGAAGATTATGACGGTATTAAATCATCTCTAAATTTTGCCAAAACAAGCGGAAAATATAGATATTCCTTTTCAGGACGTTACACCTCAAAGGAATTTGACAACAATGACTTGGGAATTAATTTCTATACTAACTTTTACAATTTGTACAGTAATTTAAGTTATCGAATATTAAACCCTACTAAGACATTCAATACTTTCCGATTTCAAAATGAATTCAATTTAGTATTTGACAATACTACTGGTAAACTTCAAGAAGGATTATACAAGCCTACAATAAAAGCAACTACAAAACGCAATCATTATTTCGAAATTGGTTTAGATATAAAACCCTTTGAAGCATATGATTTTTATGAACCAAGAGTCGATGGTCGTTATTTACAATTACCAAGAAGTATAGGCGAATATGTGGGTATAGAATTTAATCGAAATAATGCTTTCACTTTTGATATTACTCAAAGCGTCACAAAATACGACCAAGAAGGAAGAGTTAATTACGGAATTGCTGTTGGTCCAAAATACAGAATGAATGACAAGTTTTCACTCTATCTCGTAGTTGATTACACAATCAAAAAAAATGACATAGGCTGGGTTGATTTTGAAAATTCTGATATCATTTTTGGTAAAAGAGATAGGGAAATACTACAAAATGATCTTACCGGTAAATATGCTATCAATGATAAAATGGCACTTAATCTAACGGCTCGTTATTACTGGTCTTACTCAGATATCAAAGATTTTTACACCTTAGAAAATAATGGTCAATTATCCAAAAACGACTCCTACAACTTGAACAGAAACAGAAATTTCAACTCTTGGAATTTAGACTTTTCCTACTCGTGGTGGTTTGCACCTGGAAGTGAATTGTCCATTTTATACCGCAACTATGCGCAAGAAGGCAGTCCTAATGTGGAAAAAAGATTAAACACAAACCTAAAAAATGTGTTTGATAGTAACATGACAAATATACTTTCAGTAAGCGTTCGTTATTTCATTGACTACAATGTTATCAAAAATAAATTTTAAATTTTTTACAAATTAAGTGTAACAAGACTCATAAAAATCAGTCTATTATCTAAAGCCTTTTTGAAGCAGTTTATTTACAGCCTGATAAATATCTAAAATAGGTTTCGAATATTTTCGTTTTATCTATTGATACATTTATGAAATACATTTTACTGCTATTCTTTGTTTTCGTTTCCCTATTTGGCTATAGCCAAAAAAAAGTTTTACAAACAAAATTCACTTCTGATAATATAACTATCGACGGAAAACTAAATGAAAGCATTTGGCAAGCCACGCCCGAAGCCACTGATTTCATCATGTTCCAGCCAGATAATGGAAAACCAATTCCAGAAAACAGAAAAACTATTGTAAAAGTACTTTACGATAATGACGCAATTTATATTGGAGCATTATTATATGACGACGAACCTGATAAAATTAGAAAAGAAATTACACAACGAGATAGTTTTGGCGCATCAGATGTTTTTGGGGTTTTTATAAATGGTTTTAATGATGGTCAGCAGGATTTTCAGTTTTTTGTTAACGCTGCCGATGGACAAGGTGATTGTATTACTACAGACACTAACGGCGAAGATTATTCCTGGGACGCAATATGGAAAAGTAAAGCAATAATTACTGATTTTGGCTGGGTTGTCGAAATGCGAATACCATATGCCGCACTGCGCTTTTCGGGAGAGAAAAAACAAACTTGGGGACTTAACTTTTTTAGAGATATAAAAAGAGACCGTCATAAATATACTTGGAATTTTATTGATTCAAAAATTGAAACTTTCACACAACAAACAGGTGTATTGCAAGGCATAGAAAACATAAAGCCTCCTACCCGGTTGTTTTTATTGCCGTATTCGTCATTTTACTTAAACGCTAACAAATATCAAAAAACGCTAGGCACTTTAAAAGGCGGCCTAGACATAAAATATGGAATTAATGACGCTTTTACCTTAGACGCCATCCTGATTCCAGATTTTGGACAGACTAAATTTGATAACCAAATTCTAAACCT
The DNA here is from genome assembly GCF_004349145.1 of Flavobacterium hiemivividum. Lineage (GTDB taxonomy): Bacteria > Bacteroidota > Bacteroidia > Flavobacteriales > Flavobacteriaceae > Flavobacterium > Flavobacterium hiemivividum. Next base: position 323,832 of record NZ_SMFO01000001.1, read on the forward strand.
TGGACCATTCGAACAACAATTTAACGAGAACCGACCTTTTTTTACTGAAGGTACCGACTTATTTAGCAAAGGAGATTTAGTCTATTCCAGAAGAATTGGAGGAAGACCGAGCAGAGGACCTAAAACTGCAGACAACGAGATAATAATCGAAAACCCATCTAATGTGGAGTTAATTAACGCCTTAAAAGTGTCGGGGCGAACAAAAGACGGACTTGGGATAGGTATTCTAAACGCAGTCACCAAGAAAACAAATGCAACCGTTGAAAACAGCGTGACAAAAGAGACACGAACCGAAGAAGTGGAACCTTTGACTAACTACAATGTACTTGTTTTAGACCAGCGTTTTCGTAAAAATTCAGCTATTTCTTTTATCAATACAAACGTAACCAGAAATGGCGATTTTAGAGACGCCAATGTCTCGGCGATTGTCTGGGATTTAAACACTAAAAAAAACACCTATAATTTATCAGGAGATATAAAGTACAGCTACGTGAATGATGTTACAGACAAAAAAGGATTATACTCTACATTAAATCTGGGAGAAACGAGCGGAAAATATAGATATAATGTAGGAGCAGATCTAGTTACTAAAGATTTTGATAATAATGATTTAGGAATCAATTTTAGAACTAATTACTACAGTACTTATGGCGGTGCTAGTTATAGAATCTTAAATCCCACAACACTTTTCACTTCCTTTCGAGTAAGTTCAAATATGTTTAGCCAATTTCATAAAGAAACCGGTAAATTACAAGGCAATAGCTTTAGCGTATTTGTAAATATGGAAAATAAAAAAAATCATAGTTATGGTTTCGACCTAAATGCTAGCCCTTTTGAGTCTTACGATTACTACGAAGCTAGAACGGAAAATAGGTTTTTAATAACACCCAGAAGTCTAGGCGGTTATTTTTACATATCCACTAATTACAACAATAAATTTGCTCTTGATATTAATTCGTCCGTAACAAAATTAAGTGAATTCGCCCGTAACTCTTTCGAAATAGGAATAGGTCCTAGATATCGTTTTAATGATAAATTCTCGATGAATATTAATTTCAATTACTTCAGGCAAAATAACGATAAGGGTTTTATAGATAAAATCGATACCGATACAAATCCATCTACTCCACCTTCGATTATTTTTGCTAATAGAAACACGGTCACTTACAGCAATACTCTGTATGGAAAATACTCACTTAATAGTAGAATGAATTTTAATATGGAAGTACGTCAATACTGGTCGTATGCCGAAAACAAGAATTTCTTATACTTAAAAGACGATGGACGACTAGCCGACTATCAAAATTATACAGCAAATAAAAACTCCAGTTTTAGTTCTTGGAATCTTGATTTGTCATATTCATGGTGGTTTGCCCCTGGAAGCGAGATTTCTATTTTATATCGAAACAGCGCAGCTAATTTTGATGAAATAATCAATAAAGATTTCAATAAAAACGTAACTAACTTATTGAATAATGACGCTTTGAATCATACTTTTTCAATCAGCGTGAAATACTTCATCGATTACAACAGTATAAAATCTAAATTTTAAGTTGCGTATATTTTAAAAAAACAATCCTTACACAATTAATTCAGTAGTATTTACTGCTGTTTATTCCTGAATATATAATAGTCTGTTCTTCTGTTGACACATTTTAGAAAAACTTTACCTTTGTTTAAAATCCATACAAATGAACAAGAAAGTAATTCTGATGATATTAGACGGTTGGGGAAAATCTCCTGACCCTAAAGTATCAGCAATCGATCAAGCTAATATTCCTTTTATAAACAGTCTTTATACAAAATATCCAAGTGCACAACTAAGGACCGATGGTTTAAACGTAGGCTTACCCGAAGGGCAAATGGGAAATAGCGAAGTAGGACATATGAACCTGGGTGCTGGTCGTATCGTTTACCAAGATTTAGCAAAAATAAATCTGGCTGTCGCCAATAATAGTTTAGCCAAGGAACAAGTTCTAATCGATGCCTTTCAATATGCAAAAGACAACAATAAAAAAGTACACTTCTTAGGATTAGTTTCTGATGGTGGTGTGCATTCTCATACTTCGCACCTTCGCGGATTAATCGACGCTACTCAAGCTTATGGATTAAAAGACGTATTTATTCATGCATTTACTGACGGTCGTGATGTAGATCCTAAATCAGGAAAAAATTACATTCAAAATTTAGAAAACTATATTGCAAATAAGTCGGTAAAAATCGCTTCAGTTATAGGTCGCTATTACGCAATGGATCGTGATCAAAGATGGGAAAGAGTTAAACTCGCCTACGATTTGATTGTGAATGGTCGCGGAACTCCTGCTCTAGATCCTGTAGTAGCAATCGAACATAGCTACACTAACAATATTACAGATGAGTTCATCGACCCTATAGTGATAGTGGATAATAATGTTAAACCTATCGCAACTATTGAAGAAGATGACGTTGTTATTTTCTTTAATTTTAGAACAGACAGAGGAAGAGAATTGACTGAAGCGCTTTCTCAGCAAGACTTCCACGAACAAAACATGCACAAGTTAAATTTGTACTACGTTACCTTGACTAACTATGATGAAACGTATAAGAATGTAAAAGTGGTTTACAATAAGGATAACATAACAGAAACCTTAGGTGAAGTTCTCGAAAAAGCTAATAAAACTCAAATTAGAATTGCCGAAACTGAAAAATATCCGCACGTAACATTTTTCTTTTCTGGAGGGCGAGAAATACCTTTTAGAGGCGAAAAAAGAATATTAAAAAATTCTCCAAAAGTACCAACATACGATTTGCAACCTGAAATGAGCGCATTTGAATTAACAGAGGCTTTAGTTCCAGAACTTGAAAAAGGGGATGTAGATTTTGTATGTCTTAATTTTGCCAATGGCGATATGGTAGGCCACACCGGAATTATGAGTGCAGCTATCAAAGCCTGTGAAGCTGTTGATCAATGTGTCGAAAAAGTAATTACCGCGGCTTTAGCTAGTAATTACACCACTATTGTTATTGCGGATCACGGTAACTGTGAAACGATGATAAACCCTGACGGCAGTCCGAATACAGCTCACACCACTAATCCAGTGCCAATTATTCTAGTTGACAAATATTTAAAACACATAAACAATGGAGTTCTTGGGGACATTGCCCCTACGATTTTAGAATTAATGGGAATAGAAAAACCAGAAGTTATGACACGTCATTCTTTGCTATAACACCTACCAAACCCATATTTTTTTAAGGCTATTCACTACGAATAGCCTTTATTTTTATAATAAGATTCCATTATATTTGCACAGTAATAGTAACGCTATTACTTTTGCGAAAATAATACTCAAAATGAAAGCGATATTCTCTACTATAAAAATTCAGGTTAACGAAAAAATTTATGTAAAAGATCCTGAAACCTCCGTGCTAGGAAAAAATATCATAAAGCAAAGCATCTTTTTGATTGAAGAAATAGGATTTGACAATTTCACTTTTAGAAAATTAGGTGCAAAAATTAACTCTAACGAAAGTTCCATCTATCGATACTTCGAAAACAAACATAAATTATTGTTGTATCTTTCTTCGTGGTACTGGAGTTGGATGGAATACAAACTAATTTTAGCAACAACCAACATCGATGATCCCTTCGAAAAGTTAAGAAAAGCGATCACTGTCGTAACAGAGAAAATTGAAGATGACCTGGCTACAGAGTACATTAACGAATCAATTTTAAATAAAATAATCATTGCCGAATTCACCAAAACGCTACACACAAAAGAGGTAGATGAAGAAAACAAGGAAGGTTTCTTTCTAATTTACAAAAGAGTGATCAATCGTTTAGTAGAATTAATAACAGCAGTAAATCCTGAATATAAGTATGCTAAAAGTCTTGCTTCATCAATAATTGAAGGCGCGCTTCATCAACATTTTTTAAGAGATCATTTAAAAACTATTACAAACTGTAACGAAGAAATTTCACCCACTGATTTCTACATTGACCTTCTTGAGAATTTACTAAAAAACAAATAAACCATGACTCCCTTACAACGACTCTACAACTTATTAAAGCTCGACAAGAAAGATGTTACCCAACTAATCTTTTATGCTATAATAGCAGGATTAGTGAGTTTATCATTGCCATTGGGAATTCAAGCCATCATAAATTTCATTCAATCAGGCAGGGTAAGTGCCTCATGGATTGTGCTAATTATTCTTGTAGTTTTTGGAGTTGCATTAGTTGGGCTTCTTTCCTTAATGCAATTACGAATTACTGAAAACCTCCAGCAAAAAATTTTTGTGCGCTCTTCCTTTGAATTTGCAGCACGTTTACCCAAAATAAAATTTGAAGAATTATACTACAATTATCCTCCTGAATTAGCAAATCGTTTCTTTGATACCTTAACAGTTCAAAAAGGAACTTCAAAGTTACTATTAGATTTTTCTGCAGCGTTACTTCAAATCGTTTTTGGAATCATACTCCTATCGCTATACCATCCGTTTTTCATAATTTTTGGAGTGCTTTTGGTTTTTCTTCTATACTTCATTTTTAAGTTTTCATACAATAGCGGCTTAAAAACGAGTTTAAAAGAATCTAAATACAAATACAAAGTAGCAAGCTGGCTTCAGGAGATAGCGCGGAACAATTATAGCTTTAGAAACGAACTGAACTTCACGTTTGCACTAGAAAAAAATGACGAACTAGTCGCTACATATATAGACCACAGGGAAAAGCATTTTAATATAATAAAGAGGCAATTTACCCAACTGATCTTTTTCAAAATTATTATTACCGCAGGATTACTATCCGTTGGAGGTTATTTAGTTCTTAGCCAGGAAATGAATATCGGACAATTTGTAGCTGCTGAAATCATTATTTTGTTAGTAATAAACTCGGTTGAAAAAATAATTATTGGACTAGAAACTTTCTATGATGTTTTAACTTCTGTCGAAAAAATTGGACAAGTTACTGACATGAATTTAGAAGAAGAGTCAATCAACCCTGTACCGAATTGTTTCACGGAGATCACCTTAGAAACAGAGAACTTGTGTTTTCACTTTCCTGATTCAGATCGTACTATATTAAATACTATTACATTAAAAATTGAACAAGGAGAAAAAATATCCCTTGACGGAGAAAACGCATCTGGTAAAACAACGCTCATTCGTGTATTGTCTGGTTTAATGCAACCTACATCAGGTTCACTTTTTATCAATGATGATACTTTTCAGAAAATTGATTTAAAGCAATATCGATCACAAATAGGCAGTATTATCAAAGGAGAAGCTCTGTTTGAAGGAACGATTCTTGAAAACATTGCTTTTAACGATAAAACAATAACTCAAGAGGATTTAAAATGGGCAATAGATGCAGTCCAGCTAACTACATTAATTAAAACATTTCCCAACGGACTAAATACTAAAGTCTTTCCAGAAGGCCGACAATTATCTTCTTCAAATGCTCAAAAAATACTCTTAGCAAGGAGCATTATTCATAAACCAAAAATCCTATTTTATGAAGATCCTACGGATGCTATGGACGAAAAAGTAGCTAATGAGATTATTGATTTTATAACTTCTGATAAAAACAACTGGACCATAATTGTTTCATCCAAAAATCCGTATTGGAAAACTAAATCTACCCGAAACATTACGATGCAAAATGGTCAAGTCCTTTTAGATACTAAAAAACAAAAAGATGCTTAATATATCTGACAATAATAAACCTAAGCTTCAATCTTTGGACAAATACAAGACAATCCAAAATTTGAATAATAAAGCGCAATACAAAGTCTTAAATAGAATAATAGCACTAATTGCGCTAATTGGGATTGGTGCATTATTCTTGCCTTGGACACAGAACATATCTGGATCTGGTGCCGTTACAACTTTGAAACCAAACCAAAGACCACAATCGATTCAGAGTGTGATATCTGGTCGCATTGAAAAATGGTACGTTCAAGAAGGCGATTTCGTAAATAAAGGAGATACTATTTTATTCATCTCCGAAATCAAAGAAGACTATATGGATCCCAATCTTGTAGAAAACACCAAAAACCAAGTCAATGCAAAGAAACAATCTTTACAGTCTTATGGTTCGAAAGTGACTACCCTTTCAAATCAAATTAGTTCTATTGAAATCGAAAAAAAATTAAAATTAGAACAAGCCAATAACAAAATCAAACAATCGCTTCTTAAAATAAAAAGTGATAGTATCGATCTTGTTGCGGCAAAAACACATTTAAAAATTGCCAATACACAATACAACAGATCGCTTCAGCTAAACCTAGAAGGCTTGAAGCCGATGACCGATGTGGAAGAAAAAAGATTAAAACTTCAAGAAGTAGACGCCAAAATTATAACCCAAGAAAACAAACTTCTTACTAGTAAAAACGAGTACATCAACTCTAAGGTAGAAACCAATAGGATCAATGCTGAATATGCAGAGAAGGTTGCAAAAGCCCAAAGTGATCAATATACCGCTTTAAGCAATCAGTACGACACCCAAGCTCAAGTAAGTAAGCTTGAAAATCAATACGCTAATTATAGTATTAGAAATGGCATGTACTATATAAAAGCGGCACAAAACGGCTACATCAATAGAGTCTTACAATCTGGAATTGGAGAAACAATTAAAGAAGGGACTCCCATCGTTACAGTTATGCCTGCAGTATATGACATCGCAGTAGAAACATATGTAAGCCCTATAGATTTACCATTAATTAGACGAGGCGAGAAAGTCAGAGTTTGGTTTGATGGCTGGCCAACGATCGTCTTCTCCGGATGGCCTGACATATCGTATGGTACTTTTGGAGGAAAAATAGTCGCTATCGAAAATTTTATAAGTGATAATGGAAAGTACAGAGTACTGATCGCTCCAGATAAAAATGAAGCCAACTGGCCGCAACGACTCAATATAGGCGCTGGCGCACAAACAATTGCGCTTTTAGACACAGTTCCTATCTGGTTTGAAATTTGGAGAACTTTAAACGGCTTCCCTCCTAACTATTATAAAAATGAAACTAAAGCAAAGAAATAATGAAACAGCTACTTCTCGGCTTTCTATTTTTGGGATTTTCTGCCTTCGGTCAAAAAGACAAGACAAACGAATTGACGTACAACGAATATCTGGGATATGTAAAAAAATACCATCCGCTGGTGAAAAACGCAAATCTAGAAATTAACAAAGCCCAAGCTAATCTCATGATGGCCCGCGGTGGCTTTGACCCTAAAATCGAAGTTGATTTTAATAAAAAACAATTCAAAGACAAGGAATATTACTCGATTTTGAACAGTAGCTTTAAAATCCCTACTTGGTACGGAATTGAAATTAAAGCTGGTTTTGATAACAACGAAGGAATTTATTTAAACCCAGAAAATACAGTTCCAAATCAAGGTTTAACATCCCTTGGTATAAATATTCCTTTGGGACAGGGTTTGCTAATCAACCAACGAATGGCCGATGTGAGGAGAGCAAAAATACAGATTCAACTGAGCCAGGCCGAAAAAAAACTAAACGCCATCAGCGTTTTGTATGATGCTTCCTTATCTTACTTTAATTGGAAAAAAGCCCACAACGAAGTTGTATTATACGAAAGTTATAAAGCCAATGCCGAAAATAGATACAAAGGCATTCAATCTTTAATTAAACACGGCGACAAACCAGCAATTGACAGCATCGAAGCGGGAATCATCGTTAAAAATAGATTTCTTAGTTTAGAAGATGCTACATTAAAACTAAACAAAGCGCGATTAGAATTATCGAATTTCCTTTGGTTAGAAGATAATATTCCGTTAGAACTTTCGGAGGAACTTATTCCTGAAATCCAATTGGAATTAACAATTCAAGAAACATTAAAAACAAATGACTTAGTAAACCAGAATTTCGACATTACTAATCATCCAAAAATAAATGCACTTACTTCGAAAATAGGTATTCTAACTATCGAAAAAAAATTAAAAGCGAATATGCTATTACCAAAAGTCGATATTGGTTACACATACTTGTCAGAACCAAGTTATATTGATAATTATCAATTTCAAGATTATAAAATTGGATTAGACTTTTATTTCCCTTTGTTTCTAAGAAAAGAACGTGGAAGTCTGAAGTTAGCGAAATACAAAATTCAAGAAACCGAATTCATATTGAATTTAGAAAAAATACAATTGACCAATAAAATCAATGCACAGAAACTCGAAATCGAATCCCTTTCGAAACAAAAAAATTTAATTAAAGACTTAGTAAAAGACAATCGGACGATGCTAAAAGCAGAAGAGCGGCTATTCTCAATTGGTGAGAGCTCCCTTTTTTTAATCAACACTAGAGAAAATAATTTAGTAAGTGCTCAACTTGCACAAATCACATTAGAGAATCGATTTTACATTTCTAATTCGGAACTTTTTAAAATTATAGCCAATCCTGAATAAATAATTTTAAAATTGTACTTTTGCAAGCTGAAAATATCAAATTATGATTATAGTTAAATCTCGTGAAGAAATAGAATTAATGCGCGAAAGTGCTTTAATAGTATCGAAAACATTAGGAATGATTGCTTCCGAAATAAAAGAGGGAGTTACCACTCTCTATTTAGATAAATTAGCCGAAGAATTCATTCGTGACCATGGAGCAGTCCCTAGTTTCCTTGGTTTATATGACTTCCCGAATTCCCTTTGCATGAGTCCAAACTCACAAGTAGTTCATGGAATACCTAATAATAAACCTTTAGAAAGTGGCGATGTAATATCAGTAGATTGTGGTGCTTTTAAAAATGGCTACCATGGTGACCACGCATATTCCTTTGAAATTGGCGAAGTCGCTCCCGAAACAAAAAAATTATTACAAATTACCAAGGAATCATTATACGTCGGTATCCGCGAATTTAAAGCCGGAAATCGCGTAGAAGATGTTGGTAATGCGATTCAAAAATATACTGAAGCACATGGTTACGGAGTCGTTCGTGAGTTAGTAGGACATGGACTTGGTCAAAAAATGCACGAAGATCCTGAAATGCCTAATTATGGAAAACGCGGTCGCGGAAAACTTTTTGTAGAAGGAATGGTTGTAGCAATTGAGCCCATGATCAACTTGGGAACAAAAAACATCAAGCAGCACAAAGACGGTTGGACAATCACCACCGCCGATGGAAAACCGAGTGCCCATTTTGAGCACGATGTAGCGCTTGTAGATGGCAAACCAGAAATATTATCCACATTTGCTTATATATATCAAGCATTAGGAATTGTAAGTAATGAGGAGGATGAGTTTAGAAAAGTACCTTTAGTACTATAACATTTCAAGAACGTCACAAATAACACAGATTTCACTAATTTTCACAGATTTAATATGGAAGAATTTTATTTAAAAGATGAAACTTTCAAGATTTTAGGATTATGCATGGAAGCGCATAAAATTTTAGGGAAAGGTCATAGTGAAAACGTGTATGGTGACGCTCTTGAGTATGAGTTTAAACTTAACAATATTCCTTATGAAAGGGAAAAGCAATATAATATCCCTTATAAAGATATTATTTTACCAAGATATTATTTTTCTGATTTTACAGCTTTTGGACAAATTATTTTAGAAATAAAAGCTATTCAAACATTAACTAGTGGAGAAGTAAAACAGACATTAAATTATCTTGCTGCTTCAAAAAATAAAATTGGCTTATTAGTCAATTTTGGAGAAGACAGTTTAAAATATAAAAGAATTATTTTATAAATAATCTGTGAAAATCCGTGTAATCTGTGTTTAAAATTTTTACTTTATGAAATCAGCTTTCAAGCTTATTCTTAATACAATTCCTCGTCCACTGCTTATTCGTTTAAGTTATGTAGCGCGTCCTATTATTGCATTTTCGCTAAAAGGAAACAAATTTACTGATCCTATTGACGGAAAAAGTTTCAAATCGATGTTGCCTTATGGGTATGAAATACAGCGTAACAATGTACTTTCGCCAAGCACACTTTCACTTGAAAGACATCGTTTATTATGGTTGTATCTAAATGAGCAAACTGATTTTTTCACTTCTAAAGAAAAGAAGAAAGTGTTGCACTTTGCGCCAGAACAAGCTTTCTATAAATTATTTAGAAATCAGAAAAATCTAGATTATACTACAACGGATTTATTTTCGCCGCTTGCAGATGTAAAAGCAGATATATGTAATTTACCTTTCGAGGATAATCAATATGATGTTATTCTTTGCAATCACGTTTTAGAGCACATTCCAGATGATACTAAGGCAATGCAGGAATTGTATCGCGTTTTGAAACCTGGCGGAATGGCCATCTTGCAAATCCCACAAGACTTATCAAGAGCAACAACATTCTCTGATGATACGATCACAGACCAAAAAGAGCGCGCAAAGATATTTGGACAATACGATCATGTGCGTATTTATGGTCGTGATTATTTTGATAAATTGAGAAGCATAGGATTTAAAGTTATGGAGGAAGATTACACCAATAAAATTGCTCCAGAACTGGTAGAAAAATATTGCTTGGCAAAAGGAGAAATCATTCCTGTTTGCTTTAAATAGAGCATCGAATACTTATAAAAGTACTGGCATAATAATGGTACTGCTAAATTTGTTACATTTACATATCCAGCAATATAAAACTTATGCCTAATTCTTTTTTTCGAATAGTATTATTTCTTTTCATCTTTACTTCAGCTGCTGCACAAGTAGAAAATGAAGTCGCTCCCCCATTTAACATCAAGACTGTTTCCTTTTTTCAAAACAATCAAAATGTTGTTCCGATATTTCCATTAGGCAGCGGATTCCAATTACAATTTGATGATCTGTACGGCAATGAAGCCGATTATTATTACGAAATAATTCACTGCGACTACAACTGGAAACCGTCTGACATTCCGAAAAACGAATACTTACAAGGTTTTGACAACCAAAGAATTCAAGACTACACCAACTCTTTCAACACCTTACAAATCTATTCTCATTATTCGCTATCGATCCCTAATCAGCATACACAGCAGTTAAGAATAAGTGGAAACTACATGCTGAAGATTTTAAATAATGACAAAGAGACCGTATTTACAAGAAAATTTATTTTGTACGAAGATTTAGTAACTGTTCCCATTCAGGTAAAACGAGCAAGAACAGTAAGCAATGTAGAATACAAGCACAACCTGGACTTTTCTATAAAATCAAAAACTATCAATTTTCAAAATCCTTTGAAAAATCTAAAAGTGGCTATACTTCAAAATGGTAAATTCAATAGTGTAATAAAAAATATTCCACCGCAGTACACCATTGGTAATGATCTCATTTATAAGTACGATAGTGAAACCCAATATTGGGCTGGTAACGAATTTTTATATTTCGAAAATAAAGATATCAAGGTGGCTAATAATAACATCTCAAGAGTTGATGCAAGTACCGCTATCTATAACGCCTATTTATATACCAATAATGCACGTGCAAATTTCCCATATTCTAATACAGAAGACATAAACGGTAACTTTGTCGTTCGCAATTTTAATAGTGAAAACAGTGCCATTGAAGCTGATTATGCTTGGGTCTATTTCAGTCTCTCCGCCCCCACTTTTAACAACGACAATGCTATCTATATCAACGGAATGTTCAATAATTATAGCCTGGCTCCTGAATTCAAGATGGATTACAATCCTAAAAAAGGAATTTATGAAAAAGCCCTTCTAATAAAACAAGGATTTACAAATTTTGAATACGTAGCTGTTGATCGAAAAGGAGCTATCGATAGTGAAAATACAATAGACGGCAATTTTTATCAAACGGAAAATGATTACTCGGTTCTAGTTTACTATCGCGAAAACACAGATCGATATGACCGTGTAGTTGGCAAAGGAAATGCTAACTCCTTAAATATCATCAATTAAAAAAAAGATTTCAAAAAAGAACAATAGGCAATCAAAATTTTGTAGTTTTGTTATCTATTACACACTTAATTAGCATTTTATAATGGTATCTCAAATAACAAGAGGCATAAAAATATCAGTATTGACTAGTTTTGAAGGAACTTACTTCAAGAACTACAAGATCCACTTTGCCTTTAGTTATCAGGTGACGATCGAGAACCATAGTAAAGATTCTGTACAGCTAAATTCTCGCCATTGGGAAATTCATGACTCTTTAAACAATATCGAAATTGTTGATGGTGAAGGAGTCATTGGAAAAAAACCAGTTCTAAAACCTGGCGAACTTCACACCTACAGTTCTGGCTGTTTATTAGCCTCTCCTTACGGTGCTATGAAAGGCTATTTTAACATGATTAACTTTACTAGTACAAAATCCTTTAAAGTTTTTATACCTACATTTAAATTATGTGCTCCCTTTGCGCTTAATTAATATTCCCCTTTCCGAATATATTTCGTTTTCTTATCCTTTATTTATCAAATTTTTAAATTATCCTTTGTACTTTTGCTGCAAGATAAATTATTCGTGCTATTTCGAATAATATACCTATACAATTGTCTAATCTTATCTGTAAACTAACAGATTAACAAACTACAATATCATGCTAAAAGGATTTTTTAACGTACCAAAGGCAGTAAACGAACCTGTAAAAAGCTACGCACCTAATTCACCTGAAAGAGTAGCCGTTCAAGCAGCTTACGCAGAAATGTGGAATTCTAAAATTGACGTACCTCTTTATATTGGAAGCGAAGAAATTAGAACCGGAGATACTAAAACAATGTCAGCGCCTCACGATCACCAACATATCGTAGGAACATATCATCAAGCTGAAAAATCACATATTGAAGGCGCCATTGCAACGGCATTAAAAGCCAGAACACAGTGGACTAAAATGGCATGGGAACAACGTGCTGGTATTTTCTTAAAAGCAGCTGAGTTGATCGCAGGTCCATACAGAGCCAGAATTAACGCTGCAACAATGATTGCTCAATCTAAAACTATATATCAAGCTGAAATTGATGCTTCTTGTGAATTGATTGACTTTTTACGTTTCAACGTAGAGTACATGACTCAAATTTACAGCGAGCAACCAAAATCTAATTCAGACATGTGGAATCGTGTTGAATACAGAGCATTAGAAGGTTTTGTATATGCTATTACTCCTTTTAACTTTACCGCAATTGCCGGAAACTTACCATCTTGTGTTGCTTTAATGGGTAACGTAGTAGTTTGGAAACCAGCAGCAACTCAAGTATATTCAGCAAATTTATTGATGCAAATTTTTAAAGAAGCAGGATTACCTGATGGTGTAATCAACATGGTAATGGGAGATTCAGCAATGGTAACTGAAACCTTATTAGCTAGTCCAGATTTCGCAGGAGTTCACTTTACTGGTTCAACAGGAGTTTTTAATGATATTTGGGCAAAAATTGGAACAAACATCAGCAATTACAAAACATACCCAAGAATTGTAGGAGAAACAGGTGGAAAAGATTTTATTATCGCACATCCATCAGCTAACCCAAAACAAGTAACTACAGGAATTGCTCGTGGTGCTTTTGAGTACCAAGGTCAAAAATGTAGTGCTGCTTCTCGTGTATATGTTCCACAAAGTTTGTGGCCAGCTGTGAAAACGCAATTAGAAGCTGATTTAAAATCAATGAAAATGGGTTCTCCAGAAGACATGAGTAATTTTATTACTGCTGTTATTTCTGAAGGTTCATTTGACAAATTAGCTCGTTTTATTGATCAAGCTAAAAAAGATACAGATGCTGAAGTAATCATTGGTGGAAACTATGATAAGTCTAAAGGATATTTCATCGAACCAACCGTTATTTTGACAACAAACCCAAAATACAGTACAATGGAAACGGAATTATTCGGTCCTGTTGTAACTATTTATGTGTATGAAGACGCAAAATGGGCAGAGACATTAGAATTAGTTGATACTACATCAGAGTATGCATTAACTGGAGCTGTTTTCAGCCAAGACCGCTACGCAATTGAAGAAGCTACAGTAAAATTGCAAAATGCAGCAGGGAACTTCTACATCAATGACAAACCAACTGGTGCTGTGGTAGGAATGCAGCCATTTGGTGGAGCAAGAGGATCAGGAACGAATGACAAAGCAGGATCTATGCAAAATTTATTGCGTTGGACATCAGCAAGAACGATCAAAGAAACTTTTGTAACTCCAGTAGATTACAGATACCCTTTCTTAGGTGAATAAACAAGTTTGAAAGTCGAAAGACTTAATGAGCTTCACAATCATAAAAAAGCCGAATCTAAATTTAGATTCGGCTTTTTTTACATTATTCTGTTTCCATAGTTACTATCTTTCGACTTTACGACTTTGGACATTATGACTCTAAACTACATGCTTCAACGGTACATGCACCACTTTCTTCGTCTCAAAGAATTCATCTTCAAAGAAATCAGCTAAGTCATATTGAGTTGCTTTTGGGAAGTCTTTTAATTCCTCTGTCAAATCTCCGCCTTTTAGATAGAGAATACCATTTTTAAGTTCGTGCTTGCTTTTCTTCTTTACTTTATCTTTTATCCAAGACACAAAATCGGGCATATTAGTCACGGCGCGACTTACGATAAAATCAAAATCACCTTTAACTAATTCTGCTCTTAATTGCTCAGCTTTAACGTTTGTAAGCCCTAATCCATCCACAACTGCCTGAACTACTTTAATTTTCTTCCCAATGATATCAATCAAATGGAAACGGGTTTCAGGGAAAAGAATCGCTAATGGAATTCCAGGAAACCCACCCCCAGTTCCCACGTCGAGAACATAAGTACCTGGTACAAAATCTATAATTTTAGCAATCCCTAAAGAATGCAAAATATGCTTTGTGTATAAAGCGTCAATATCTTTTCTCGAAATAACATTAATTTTTTCGTTCCAATCGTGGTACAAAAAGTCTAACTTTTCGAATTGCTCCTTTTGGAGATCTGTCAAATTAGGAAAATACTTAAGAATCTCGTCCATCGTTCAAATTTTTTAACAAAAGTACAGTTTTTAACTCTTAAATATTTCACTCAATTTGGCATACTTAAAATTTATAATAATTATCTTTGGAACTTATTACATTTTTATATGATCAAAACACCTCCTACATTTGCTAAGCAAGATAAATTAAAGTTCTTCAGAACGCTTAACTCTCGGGTAAACAATTACTTCAAGGAAAATAATATTAAAAAAACGGGGAATTGGAAACTCCATTTGAAAACTATTATCCTGATAACTGTTTTTCTTGCACCTTACTTTTTAATCTTAACATTAGACATGCCTTTCTGGGCGCATTTATTGTTGACTATAGTTATGGGTATAGGAATGGCTGGAGTAGGTATGAATGTAATGCATGATGGAAATCATGGTTCTTATTCTAATAAAAACTGGGTCAATAAATTCATGGGTGGTACCATCTATATTCTTGCCGGAAACGTACACAACTGGCAGGTACAACATAATGTA
Source organism: Flavobacterium hiemivividum (assembly GCF_004349145.1). Lineage (GTDB taxonomy): Bacteria > Bacteroidota > Bacteroidia > Flavobacteriales > Flavobacteriaceae > Flavobacterium > Flavobacterium hiemivividum. The sequence goes on from NZ_SMFO01000001.1 coordinate 339,207, forward strand.
TTGCACCACACTTACACCAATATTCCTGGTCATGATGAAGATCTAGATGCCGGAAGAATCATCCGATTTACAAAAGATGCAAAATGGCATTCTTTCCATCGTTTTCAACAATATTACTCCGTATTTTTATACGGTTTATTAACTTTCAATTGGGCTATTACAACCGATTTTAAGCAAATGAAAAACTACCTAAAAAGAAAATTATCCTATGGTGAAGCCAAAAGCCCAAAAGTGCTTTGGACAACTTTAATCATCACAAAAGTTATTTACATTTCGATTTGGATCGTATTACCAATCGTTATTGGAATCACTTGGTGGAAAGTATTAATCGGCTTCTTTATTATGCACTACACTGCAGGATTGATTCTGAGCATCGTATTTCAATTAGCTCATGTTGTCGAAGAAACAGAAAATCCTTCTCCAAACGAATTGGGAGAAATGGGAAATACCTGGGCAATACACCAATTATTCACCACGACCAATTTTGCTCCAAAAAACAGAATAGTAAACTGGTACACTGGCGGTTTAAACCATCAAATTGAACATCATATTTTCCCAAATATCAGCCATATTCATTATGGTAAAATTGCTAAAATTGTAAAAGAAACGGCAGAGGAATGTAATTTACCTTATTACGAATACAAAACAATGCGAAGTGCCGTTATTGCTCATTTCAAGCATTTGAAAGAACTGGGAATGAAGCCTGCAATCTAGAGTCTAACTTCATAGTGATTAGCAGTAGTTCATTTCTATGAAAACAAATAAATAATTAACCTCCCTTGTTTCTATAAAAAACGAGGGCAATCAACACTTTTTTAATGAATCATTTACTTTCAGACAGAATTAACAACCTTGCTACATCACAAACATTAGCAATGGCGGCATTGGCAAGAGAGCTAAAAGCACAAGGAAAAGACATTATCAGCTTAAGTTTAGGAGAACCTGATTTCAATACTCCAGACTTTATCAAGGAAGCAGCTAAAAAAGCAATCGACGAAAACTACAGCACCTACTCTCCAGTAGATGGATATGTTGAATTGAAAGAAGCTATCTGCCGAAAATTTAAAAGAGACAATGATTTAGATTACAAACCATCACAAATTGTGATTTCTACAGGAGCGAAACAATCTTTATACAACATTGCACAAGTAATGTTAAACGATGGTGACGAAGTTATTTTACCAGCTCCTTACTGGGTTTCTTATTTCGAAATCGTAAAATTATCTGGTGGAGTTCCCGTTGAAGTTCCTACTTCGATTGAAAGTGACTTTAAAATCACTCCAGCACAATTAGAAGCGGCTATCACACCAAAAACAAAAATGATGTGGTTCAGTACTCCTTGTAATCCAAGTGGTTCAGTTTACAACAGAGAAGAATTAACAGCAATAGCTAAAGTATTAGAAAAATACCCCAACATTATTGTTGTTGCAGATGAAATATACGAGCACATCAATTTCTCAGGTACTTTTTGCAGTATCGCATCTATCCCAGGAATGTTAGAAAAAACAATTACCGTAAACGGAGTTGCCAAAGCATTTGCAATGACAGGATGGAGAATTGGTTATATTGGAGCACCTGAATTTATCGCTAAAGCCTGTACAAAAATTCAAGGTCAAGTAACTTCTGGGGCTAATAGTATTGCACAGCGTGCTACTATTACTGCCGTAGATGCTGATCCATCAGTATTAAACGAAATGGTTCAAGCTTTCCATAGCCGTAGAGATTTAGTAGTAGGATTAATCAAAGAAATTCCAGGAATGAAAATCAACGTCCCAGAAGGTGCATTCTATGTATTTCCTGACGTTTCTTCTTTCTTCGGAAAGACATTAAGAGGAACAGTAATTAAAGACGCTAATGATTTCTCAATGTATCTTTTAGGAGAAGCAAATGTTGCGACTGTAACTGGTGACGCTTTTGGAAATCCAAATTGCATCCGTTTCTCATACGCGACAAGCGAAGACATCTTAAAAGAAGCTTTAAAAAGAATTAAAGAGGCAGTAGTTTAATACACTCTCTTCAGCTATAAACTAAAATGCCTCTTGATTTATCTCTTGAGGCATTTCTTTTACTCACACAACACATAAAAGAACTTATCGCACTGATTTTTAGTGACATTCCATAATTTTATAAAAAAGTGTAGAAATGTTGTAATGCATAAAACCCATTCTATCACCATCTTTGTCTTATACAAATAATTAAAAACAAAGATCATGACAAGTACAGATGAAAACAGAAAAGAGATTGTTGACACATTAGATGGATTAATTGAAATTCTTGAAGACGGAAAATTAGGATATACTAACGCCGCTGAGCATGTAGAAAACACAGATATGAAACATAATTTCATACAGTATGCACGCGAACGCGCACTATATATTGTAGAATTACAAGACGAAATCAATCGATTAGGAAAATCTACAGATACCTCTGGCGGCGGAGTACTAGGTTCTTTACACCGTGCTTGGATAGACATAAAATCAACTTTCACTAGTGGTGACACTGAAGCCATTGTGAACGCTTGCATTACTGGCGAAGAAGCCGCTATCGAAAAATACGAATTGGCATTAAAGAAAGAGGAAATTCAACCTACTCAGAGTGCACTGATTTCAAAACAATTAAATGGTATCAAAGCTGTTTTAATGAGATTAAAGGCAAATAGTTAATTTAAAAATAAGCTTAAAGTGTCCCGCAAGACGCATCTATTTCCAAATATTAAATAGTTTAAGGTTTGAAGTTTCACAGCTCCAAATTTTAAACTATTTTTGTTTCAGGGCGTGACCTCTTTAAAAAAAAGAAAGCTTTTTTTTAAAGAGGTCGGGCTATACGTTGCAATCTTTTATTCCTTCCGATAACGCTTCAGGAATAAAAGGATTTCCACTACTATCCCTCACGCAAACTTGGTTTTCCCAAGGAATTAGTCCCTCTCATTTAGATAAAAATATGAGATGTTCTCGATTCGCTCCTTGCAATAAAATAAAAAAATTAACATGAAAATACTACTTCTAGGCTCTGGCGAATTAGGAAAAGAATTTACAATTGCTGCCCAACGCATCGGGCAAACCATAATTGCGGTAGACAGTTATGAAAACGCTCCTGCTATGCAAGTCGCCCACGGTTTTGAAGTCATCAACATGCTTGACGGCCAAGCGTTAGATCGTATCGTAGCCAAACACAAACCAGATTTCATTGTCCCTGAGATAGAAGCCATACGTACAGAACGCTTTTACGATTATGAAAAACAAGGGATTACTGTAGTTCCATCTGCAAAAGCAGCTAATTTCACAATGAATAGAAAAGCGATCCGTGATTTGGCCGCCAAAGAATTGGGTTTAAAAACGGCCGCTTACCGCTACGCCACCACTGCCGACGAACTGCGAAAAGGAGTAGAAGCCGTCGGGATGCCTTGCGTAGTAAAACCATTAATGAGTTCGTCTGGAAAAGGGCAATCGACCATAAAAACAGCAGCCGATATCGAGAAAGCATGGAATTATGCTGTAGAAGGATCAAGAGGCGATGTCGTGGAAGTGATCGTGGAAGCTTTTGTCAAATTCAATTCGGAGATTACGTTATTGACCGTTGTTCAAAATAACAATCCTACTTTATTTTGCGCACCAATTGGTCACCGTCAAGAACGTGGTGATTATCAGGAAAGCTGGCAGCCAGCGAGAATCTCAGACAAAGATTTATACGAAGCACAAGACATGGCCGAAAAAGTGACCGAGTCCCTAGGTGGCGCCGGCCTTTTTGGAGTCGAGTTTTTCTTGACAGATGATGGTGTTTACTTTTCAGAACTCTCTCCTCGTCCACACGATACTGGAATGGTAACTTTGGCAGCAACACAAAACTTCAATCAGTTTGAGTTGCATCTACGTGCGATTTTAAGCTTACCAATATTCGAAATTACTTTGGAAAAAGCAGGCGCAAGCGCAGTAATTTTAGCTTCTGAAAATAGTAGCAGCCCCGCATTTTCAGGATTAGAAAAAATCGCAGCTTTACCTAAAACAGATTTTAGAATATTTGGCAAACCCAGCTCACGACCATATAGAAGAATGGGCGTTGCCTTAGTCAATGATAAATTAGAAACTCCAATTGAAGAAATTGTTGATAAAGCTAAAGAAGCCGCTAAATTAATTACCGTTCAGCCGTAATTATTTTTTAGAATCCCGAAATGTTTTGGGAGTCATTCCCGTATTTTTTTTAAACAGTCGCACAAAATAGGAATAATCATCATAGCCTAATTTTGTTGCGACTTCATTTACCGTTAGGTTTTTATTCATCAACATTCGTTTAGACTCCAAAATAACTCGGTGAATAATAACTTCGGTTGTCGTCTTTTTCAAAATCTCATTACATATCCTATTCAAATGTTTCAACGTAATATTAAGATGCGAAGCATAAAAAGAAGCCGCTTTTTCAGTTTTAAAGTTACTTTCTAAAAACTGCTCAAAATCCTTAATTTTTACATTATAAGAATGCGCTTCATGAACATGATTTTCAATATACTTTCTGGCAAGTTCGATATGAATACTATCTAACAAGTTCATGATTTTATCCTGCTTCAACATTTTATTTGCCTTATTCTCTTCAATCAAACTATTAAAGTAAGGCAAAATCGCTTTTACTTCATCATTATCCAACAAAATCTCAGGGCTATTAGTCACCGAAGAATAATAAGGATACTGGTCAATTGATTTCTGTCCAAAATAAAGATTATACATTTCATAAGAGTAGAAAACTACAAATCCTTCAATATCGTCTGACAAATCCCAATTATGTATTTGTCCCGGTTGTAGAAGAAAAACACTTCCTGAATGGATTGAAAAGCGATCAAAATCGATCTCATGTGTTCCCGATCCATGCGTAAAAAAAACCAAAACATAAAAATTATGCCGATGTGGCTCTTCCACAAAACCATGACTGATTAAATGATTACTAAACGTATTAATATACAAATCACTATTTACTGAATTGCAGTTAAATCGCTGGATATCGTAAATAGGGTATTTTTTCATAATTGCAGAAATGTCTTTATTGTGCTATAACTAGCGAATATACAAAACAACTAGAACATAGATAATAAATACCTTTGAAAAAAATTACAACATGTCAAACTCACTTGTTCACATCCTTAATAATGATTGTCCAAACTGCTTAAAGGGTAAGGTTTTTAAAGAAAACAACATCTTTTTCAAATTCACTTTTCCAAAAATGAACGAACATTGCCAACACTGTCATTTCAAATTTGAAAAAGAACCAGGTTACTTTTTTGGCGCTATGTATGTCAATTATGGCTTATCGGTAGCACAAGGAATTGCGACTTATGTTATTGCCCATTTTTTCTTTGAAGAAACTTTTGACTTAAGAATGATCCCAATTATCATGGCTGTGATCTTAGCGCTATCGACCTTCAACATACGACTATCAAGACTGCTATGGATTTATATGTTTAAGAATTATTCCAATTAAAAAGTATCTGATGGGTTGAAAAAAAATGACTATATTGTCCTTCTAAAATTTTCAACAAATGAAAAAACATATAACGGCATTATTTCTATTTTCAATTTTACTTGTAAATGCCCAAGACAAAAAAGAGCAGCAAAAAGCCCAAATTGGAGAAGCTTCCTGTGGTCAATGCCAATTTAAAATGAAAGGTCAAGGTTGCGATTTAGCAGTACGAATCGACGGAAAATCGTATTTTGTAGATGGAACTGCCCTCGATTCCCACGGAGACGCACATGCTAAGGATGGTTTTTGTTCTAAAGTAAGAAAAGCCGAAGTAGTTGGTGAGGTTAAAAACGATCGTTTTGTAGTTTCACAATTCAAATTATTTCCCGAAGCCAAGAAAACAAGGAAAAAATAGTGTCACTACTTCTTCAAAACATTAGCAAACATATAATACTTTGTCCAGAGGAACAACATCTTTTTTTATCTAAAACTGAAATTCATCATTTTAAATCTAAAACGATAATATTGAGCCCTGGACAGGTTTGCAAATACTCCTATTTTGTAAACTCAGGAGTTTTGAGAAGTTTTAACATCACTGACAATATCGTCGAACATGTCTTAAGTTTCGCCTGTGAAGGTTGGTGGATTGGCGACATGTACAGTTTGTTTTCACAAAAACCAGCCATTCTTTTTATCGAAGTTCTAGAGGACGCCGAAATTGTTATGCTTTCCAAAGAAAATCAAGAATTTCTTTATGCTGAAATTCCGAAACTAGAACGCTTTTTCAGAATCCTGACCGAAAACTCTTTGGTCGCTAACCAAGAACGTCTCATGGATAATCTAAGTTTATCAGCAGAAGAGCGCTTTGAAAAATTTCGAATAAAATACCCTAGCCTACTTCAGAAAATCTCTCAAAAACAGATTGCTTCTTACATTGGCGTGACACCAGAATTTTTTAGCAAGATGAAATCGAAGTTACTTAGAAAATAATAAACAGTAGTCAGTTTTCAATCGCAGTCTAGCAATGAGAAAAACAATCGCAGTTTTCAATTTTAAGTCACCGTACAATAGAGAAATGAAAACTGAGTACTTTCTTAACCTGCGTTAAGTAGTCCAGCTCCGCGAAGTGTCCTGATTTCTCGGCTCAATACCCTGCAGATGTAAATGAGAAGTTTAGTACAATAAAAGAAATTATCCCTCGCAAAACGTTTTTACCAATTCGCAAAAGAAACCCCAATTCCTATGGTGGTCTGGCTTACGTTATAATCAATTAAGGTTTCGCCAGAGCCGTGAAAAACTTGGGCGTGTCCTCTTAAATGTCCATGAATAGGAAACACATAATTAAGCTGAATATTTCCTTTTTCGAAAGTATGGAAGGAATGATTTATTATGGTATAAAATTCGTGCTTACCAAAATTTGCACCCACTTCTAATTCCGCATCTCCAACGTAGGTTGTAATACCAGGGTTTTCATCTTCGCTGTCTGGCATGCGATACCAAGGTCTAAAATTGACATTCCAATTTTTGTATTCATAACCAATATTCAGGATAATTCTATTCCAGCTTCTAGAAAGCGGAATGTCTTTTCCGTTTGATTGATGGTTTAGAATAACACCAAAGGTTCTGATTTTCCCCTTAAAGACATCAATATCCATGGGGAAATTTAAAATTATCTCAGGCTCATAATTCAGCTCTCTAAAAGCTCTAGAAAGTTTTTTATTATAGACTTGCCAATGCGCTTTTTGAGAATACCCTATCCACAAATCTCCTCTACCAAAGAGAATATTTTGAAGTAATTTAGTTTTAAAACTTATTTGAAACTTGGCTTCGATATTATTAAAAATATTTTTATCCCTACTAGAGAACTCGCCACTTTCATTAAAAGGTTCTGCATTACGTTTACTAGACCAACGCGCAGCAGCTAAATAAATAGGGCGATAAGAAACCAGTCTAAAAGTTCCTTTTTTATCGATACTATCTAATTCCCATTTTTGAGACAAGCTTTTTTTAATAATTACTTTCGTAAAATCGACTTGCGAAAAAGCAGAAGTAGAAACCAAAAGCATAAATAGTATCACTTTATATAATTGCAGCATGCTAGATTATTTAGAAGAAGCAAAGCTACGTCACAACTCAGCGGACTTTGTTGCATAAATCTTCTTTTAATTTATATAATTATCATGCTTTGAACCAGATCAGAACCAAGTGTTCGAACTCATTATAGACTCTAATTGGTTGCTCTTTCTCCCGAATAAAAACATAAATAAAATAGCTGATCGTTGTTTCTTAATCTAGATTAAGTGCAATTCACTGACTACCTGCGTAAATTTGTATTATACTAATCATTAAATTTATTTCATTATGGAAAATACAGTATTACATAAAGCAGACACACGAGGACACGCAGATCACGGCTGGCTAAATGCTTATCATAGTTTTAGTTTCGCGAGCTGGTATAATCCAGAAAGAGTACAGTTTGGAGCGCTACGAGTTTTAAATGACGACACTATTGCTGGAGGAATGGGTTTTGGAACGCATCCGCATGATAATATGGAAATCATTACGATTCCCCTTGAAGGAGATCTAGCGCACAAAGACAGCATGGGAAATACAGAAGTCATTAAAAATGGTGATGTACAAGTTATGAGTGCTGGAACTGGAGTAAAGCACAGCGAATTCAATCCAAATGACGATCAAAGAACGAAGTTATTGCAGATATGGGTTTTCCCAAACAAACAAGATGTCGAACCGAGATACCAACAAATTTCTTTGAATCCAGAAGAAAGAAAAAACAAACTACAACAAATTCTATCACCAAATGCAGACGATGAAGGCGTTTGGATCCATCAGGATGCTTGGTTTCATTTGGGTAAATTTGACACAGGAGTGTCAGCAACTTACAATTTAAAAAAAGAAGGTAATGGAGTTTATGCTTTTGTCCTTTCTGGAAATGTGACAATTAATGGGCAAGAATTAGAAACCAGAGACGGCCTCGGAATTTGGGAAGTTAATTCACTAACTATTGAAGCGACTTCAGATGCTGAGTTCTTATTGATGGAAATACCGATGCATTATTAATCAAAATCTTGGACATGAACGAAATCCTAGAATTAGAATACAATGACAAAAAAGGGCATTTCTGTATAATGGTTGACGATAAAATCGAAGCTAAAATGACCTTTGTCTTTGCTGGTGAACACAAAATTATAATCGACCATACAGAAGTAAGCCCCGAGAATAACGGCAAAGGTTTCGGAAAGAAAATGCTAGTAAAAGCAGTTGAATTTGCCCGAGAAAAAGGAATCTCAATTCTTCCTTTATGCCCTTTTGCTAAAAGTGTGTTTGACAAAACACCAGAATTTAGAGACGTTTTATAATTATAGATTCACTCAGGCAGCTGAGTTATTAAAAACCCTAATGTTTTTTTGATCAAAAAAAACAAGGATAAAAACTAAAAGTTCATCTACTGAAAGAATTATTGATGCGGTACAAAAATGCCCATCGGCAGCTTTAATTTATTACAAAAACAACAAATAAAAAAACTTATGGCAACAACAAAATGGGCAATTGACCCAACACATTCAGAAATTGGTTTTAAAGTAAAACACATGATGTTTACTAACGTTTCAGGTAAATTTGGAACTTATGACGCTACGATTACTACCGAAGATGAAAACTTCGAAAATGCAAAAATTGATTTTTCGGCAGACATTAACTCTGTTAACACTCATAATGCAGACAGAGACACCCACTTAAAAAGTGCCGACTTTTTTGACGCTGACAATCATCCTAAACTTAGTTTTAAAGCATCTTCTTTTTCTAAGATAGACGATCATAATTACACTTTGGCAGGAGATTTAAGTCTAAGAGGTGTGACAAAACCTGTACAATTTCCGGTTGAATTTAGCGGATTGATGAAAGATCCTTGGGGAAACACTAAAGCCGGCTTGAACATTTCAGGGAAAATTAACCGCAAAGACTGGGGACTAAACTGGAATGCTGCCTTGGAGACAGGTGGTCTTTTAGTAAGCGACGAGGTACGCTTGCAAATTGAATTGCAATTGGCAAAAGTATAATTCAAAAACAAATTAGGTTACAAACACCACAACAACCCTATATTTCAGATTGAAGTATAGGGTTGTTTTTTTATACAGTTATAAAAACAAAAAGTTCTGATTTAGCCCTGATGGAAGTAAAAATCCTTTGCAGCCGGGGTTCGGCTGTAAAGATTGAAACATACAGCAGGAGAATTATTCATTAAAAGCACAAAAGTTGGTGCTCCTAAAAAAAATACTATTTTTGCAGTCGGTTTTGTTTTTAAAAAAACAAAACCTTAAACTTTAAACAACTTTTTATGAAAGCATACGTATTTCCAGGTCAAGGTGCACAGTTCACAGGAATGGGCAAAGACTTATATGAAAACTCCCCATTAGCAAAGGAATTATTCGAGAAAGCAAACGAAATATTGGGTTTCCGCATCACAGACATCATGTTCGAAGGTACTTCCGAAGAGTTGAAAGAAACCAAAGTAACACAGCCAGCGGTATTCTTACACTCGGTGATTTTGGCAAAAACTTTGGAAGATTTCAAACCAGAAATGGTAGCGGGGCATTCTTTAGGAGAATTTTCGGCATTAGTTGCCAACGGAGCTTTATCATTTGAAGACGGTTTAAAATTAGTTTCTCAACGTGCTTTAGCAATGCAAAAAGCATGCGAAATAACACCTTCTACTATGGCGGCTGTTTTAGGATTAGCGGATAATATTGTTGAAGAAGTTTGTGCTTCAATCGATGGTGTTGTAGTAGCAGCAAATTACAACTGCCCGGGACAATTAGTAATTTCGGGAGAAACAACAGCTGTTGAGGCTGCTTGTGTTGCCATGAAAGAAGCTGGAGCAAAACGCGCTTTGTTATTGCCTGTAGGTGGTGCTTTCCACTCACCAATGATGGAGCCAGCAAGAGAAGAACTAGCAGCAGCAATTGAAACAACTACGTTCTCTACTCCAAGTTGCCCCGTGTATCAAAATGTAACTGCAAATGCAGTATCCTCTCCAGAAGAGATCAAGAAAAATTTAATTATACAATTGACCGCTCCAGTAAAATGGACACAGTCTGTACAGCAAATGATTGCGGATGGCGCTACTTTATTTACTGAAGTAGGTCCTGGAAAAGTATTGGCTGGATTAATTGGAAAAATAGATAAAGAAGCAGCTACAGCGAATGCTTAATTAGTAGTTAGTTTCGAAAATAAAAATAATCCCCACAATAAAATTTTGTAGGGGATTATTTATTTATCTTTAGATGGAATTAATTCACTTCCGTTTTTAATTTAGAAAACCCATAATTATGAAAAAAATACTTTTAGGCTTAACTTTAGTTGCAACTCTAACGATGGTTTCTTGTAAGCAAGAAACAAAAGTAGAAGTAGGAGAAGCTGCTGACGCAGTAGGTGCAGAAATGGATCAAGCGATAGACACAGCAGCTGCAAGACTTGACACTGCTATTGATTCTACTAAATCGAAAACAGGGGCAGCTCTAGAAAAAGGAGCAGCAAAAATGAATGCAGCCAGCGAAAAAATGAAAGAAGACGCTAAAAAATAAAAAAAAGAGGCTGCCAATTGGCAGCCCTTTTAATAATACTTAACTTCTTATTTTCTGTTCCCATTTCCAGGCACTTGCCATCGCTTCTTCAAGTGTAGATTGTGCTTTCCATCCTAGAACATTATTCGCTTTATCCGTATTGGCATAAGCCGAAGTAATATCTCCTTCTCTACGGGCTACAATTTTATAAGGCAAATTTTTACCACTTACTTTCTCAAAAGCTTTTATAACTTCTAACACCGAGCTTCCTGTTCCTGTTCCTAAATTGAACGTTTCTACTTTAGCGACATTCTTTTTATTCAATAAACGTTGTAATGCGATTACATGGGCTTTCGCCAAATCAACTACGTGTATATAATCTCTCACTGCTGTTCCATCAGGCGTAGGATAATCGTCCCCATAAACAGAAAGTTCGTTTCTTAATCCGAAACCAGTTTGTGTAATAAACGGCACCAAATTTTGAGGCACTCCAATAGGTAATTCCCCAATTTCGGCTGTAGGATGTGCTCCTATTGGGTTAAAATAACGCAATAAAATAGCATTAATACCTGATACTTTTGCGACATCAGTTATGATTTCCTCTCCTACTGCTTTTGTATTTCCATAAGGCGAAACAGCTTGTTGCAGTGCAGCGTCCTCCGTAATTGGCATTTTTTCTGCTTGACCATAAACGGTACAAGAAGAGCTAAAAATAAAATTAGCTTCCGGTTTTTTCTGTAATTCTTGCAATACGTAAACTAATGCGCTGATATTATTTTCATAGTACAACAAAGGATCTTCAACGCTTTCACCCACCGCTTTAGAAGCTGCAAAATGTATTACGCCTGAAATATCGTTGTTTCTTTTGAAAAAATCTTGCACTTTATGTTTATCTCTTAAATCTAATTTTTCGAAAGCCGGGATTTTTCCTGTAATCGCATCGATACCGTCTAATACATTTAATGATGTATTAGAAAGATTATCTACAATTATCACTTCAAAGCCTTCGTTTTGCAATTCAACAACTGTGTGAGATCCTATGAATCCCAAACCTCCCGTTACTAATATTTTCATTTTTTATAAATTTGAAATTATATTGATTTATTAAGAAATTCTAAAACGCTATCCGTTATGAACTTTATTTGCTCATCATCTAATTCGGTATGCATCGGAAGAGAAATCACTTCTTTCACTAATTGATTCGTCACCGGAAAATCTTCTTCTTTATATCTTGTATCTAAATATGCTTTTTGCGAATGCAATGGAATTGGATAGTAAATCGCACATGGAATCTCTTTGCTTAATAAATGTTTCATTAAACCATCTCTGTCAGCATCGATAATACGCAAGGTATATTGATGAAAAACGTGACAATCACAGTTATCGCAAATAGTTGGCGCTATGATGTTTTTATGCCCTTCAAATACCGCCGAATATTTACGTGCTGCATCTTGTCTAGCTTCGCTGTACTCGCTTAATAAAGGCAACTTAGCATTTAAAACTGCTGCTTGAACACTATCTAAACGAGAGTTTACTCCCACCACATCATGATGGTAACGCTCATACATTCCGTGATTTACAATTCCGCGAAGTTTATGAGCTAAATCGTCATCATTTGTAAAAATCGCCCCTCCATCTCCATAACATCCTAAATTTTTAGAAGGGAAGAATGAGGTAGAACCTACGTGTCCAATTGTTCCCGCTTTCTTTTTTGACCCATCAGAAAACTTACAATTAGCACCAATCGCTTGTGCATTGTCTTCGATTACATATAAATTATGCTCTTTGGCCAAAGCCATAATCGCCTCCATATTTGCAGCACGGCCAAACAAATGTACTGGTACAATGGCTTTTGTTTTTGGAGTGATGGCGCGTTTAATTCCTTCGATAGAAATATTCATATTGTGCAAATCTACATCCACTAAAACAGGAGTCAGTTGCAATAAAGCGATCACTTCGACAGTTGCCGCAAAAGTAAAATCGGCAGTAATTACTTCATCACCCGGTTTTAAATCTAAGCCCATCATAGCAATCTGTAGCGCGTCAGTCCCGTTTGCACAAGGAATTACATGCTTAACATCTAAGTATTCTTCTAAAGATTTTTGAAATTGATGAACCTGTGGTCCATTGATATAGGTATTAGAATCTAAAACTTCTTGAATCGAAATATTAACCGTTTCTTTTATTTTTTCGTATTGACTTTTTAGGTCAACCATTTGGATTTTTTTCATTTATATTTTATTTAAACCAATACCATTATGTTTTAAAAAGACAAAAAGCTGCAAGAAAAGCAGTCTGCAAGCACGAGGTTCGTTTGCAACCCTTTTTTAGATCAAAGGTTTTTTTATACTTTGTTAAAACTCTTAACTGCAAAAATAAGAATTTAAGGGCTAAGATTTAAATGATAAACAAAAGAAACTGTATTTTAGCCAAATAAATTTTCCGGTATGCTTTTTCTTTATAACATAGTAATCCAAATTACTGGTTTAACACTAAACTTCATTGCTCTTTTCAATTCAAAAATCAAGCTTTTTGTCTCTGGTCGAAAAAATGTTTTCGACATTCTAGAACAAAAAATAAAGCCTTCCGACAAAACAATTTGGTTTCATGCTGCCTCCTTAGGGGAATACGAGCAAGGTTTACCCGTAATAGAAAGAATCAAAGAGGAATATCCGTCGCACAAAATAGTAGTTACTTTCTTCTCTCCATCGGGCTATGAGGTTCGTAAAAACAACGCCGTTGCTGAAGCGACTGTGTATTTACCTCTGGACACTAAAAAAAATGCACAGCAATTTCTTGAGCTCGTTCATCCTGACATGGTGTTTTTCATTAAGTATGAATACTGGTTGAATTATCTAAACGAACTGCACAAACGAAAAACACCTACTTACTTAATTTCGGGGATTTTTAGAGAAAAGCAAATGTTCTTTAAATGGTACGGCGGTTTTTATAGAAAAGCATTAGACAGTTTCAGCTATTTCTTTGTACAAAATGAAGGCTCCAAAAAATTATTGCAGCAGTTAGGGAAAACTAATGTTGCCGTATCTGGTGATACTCGCTTTGACCGCGTTGCCGCCATTTTAGAGAAAGACAACACCTTAGATTATATTTCAAAATTTAAAAACAACACTCTAACTGTCGTTGTAGGAAGCTCTTGGCCAAAAGACGAAGCTTTATTGCTAGATTTTATAAACTCCAATACATTAAATATCAAATTCATTATTGCCCCTCACAATATCAAGAGCGACCAAATTGAACAGCTAAAAGACAGTATCACAAAAAAAACAGTCTTATTCTCAGAGAAACAAGATAAGAATCTAGGCGATTATGATGTGTTTATCATTGACACGGTTGGAATTCTAACTAAAATTTATAGTTACGCAGACATTGCTTTTGTAGGCGGTGGTTTTGGAAATCCTGGCGTTCATAATTTATTGGAGCCCGCTACTTTTGGAGTCCCAATAATAATAGGACCTAATTATTCTCACTTTGCCGAAGCAATCGCCTTGGTTAATATGGGCGGATGCATCTCCGTATCCAATACAACTGAACTTAACGCCGCGTTTAAAGATTTAATTACAGACGCTAGTTTTCGAATTGAAAAAGGTCATATCTGCAGCACTTTCGTATCAATGAACAAAGGAGCAACGACAATGATTTTAAAAAATATTCTGAATGATACAATTTAAACCTTTAGCGCATTCTGACATTGACACTATCGTGGATTTGATGCAGCAGTTCTATGCAATCGACAATTATCCCATTGATATTAAAATATCTAAATCCTTGTTTATAGAGTTCCTCGCTAATGAGAAATTAGGAAATGCATGGCTTATTCTATCTGAAAACGAAATTATTGGCTATGTCATTTTAACCTATATCTTCAGCTTTGAATACCAAGGAAAAATTGCTTTCCTGGACGAACTATATCTGACCGAAAAAGCAAGAGGAAAAGGTGTTGGCAGTAAATCGATTGCCTTTGTATTAGAGGAAAGCAAAAAAAAGGAATTGAAATTAATCTATCTCGAAATAGAAAATCACAATCAAAACGCACAAAAATTGTATCTTGCCAGCGGTTTTGAATTGCATAATCGAAAATTAATGGCATACAAAACTAGATAAAATTGATAACTAAACTTATAATCATGAGATTTTTAAAATTATTCGTATTATTATTCGTCATTCAAACGCAAGCCCAACAAGGCGGAATGTGGGTTCCTTCTCTACTAAAAGGAATGAATGAAACAGAAATGAAAGATTTAGGCATGAAAATGTCAATCAAAGAAATTTACGATGTCAACAACTCCAGTTTAAAAGATGCTGTCCCGCATTTTAACGGTGGTTGTACCTCGGAAGTTATTTCGCCAAAAGGATTGATTTTAACGAATCATCACTGTGGATATTCCCAAATCCAGTCTCATTCTACTGTAGAAAAAGACTATTTAACAGATGGTTTTTGGGCTTATAAAATGGAGGATGAGTTAGTAAATGAAAATTTATACGTGACTTTTATTGTGAAAATTGAAGACGTAACTGCTGCTGTATTAGAAGGAACTGCCACACTTACTAATGAAGCAGAAAAGCAAGCCAAAATTCAAGAGAACATTTCGACTCTTTCTCGCACTTTACCAAAAGAAAGCTGGCAAGAAAACAAAATACGTACTTTTTACGAAGGAAATCAATACATGCTTTTCATTACCGAAACGTTTACTGACGTTCGTTTAGTGGGAGCTCCACCTACATCGATAGGGAAATTTGGATCTGACACAGACAACTGGGTTTGGCCACGTCATACCGGAGATTTTTCTCTATTTAGAATCTATGCTGATAAAAATAACCGTCCAGCAAATTACTCTAAAGACAACGTTCCTTACACGCCTAAACATTTCTTGCCAATTTCACTTGACGGTGTAGCCGAAGATGATTTTACTTTAGTTTTCGGTTACCCAGGAAAAACAAACGAATACTTGCCTTCTATTGCAATTGAGCAAATCGTAAACGAGTTAAATCCAGCAAAAATAGAAATTAGAGACAAAGCATTAAAAGTAGCTGATGGATTTATGAGAAAAGACAATGCTATAAAAATACAATATGCTTCAAAATATGCGGGAATTGCGAACTATTGGAAAAAATGGATTGGTGAAACTCAAGGTTTAAAAAAATCAAATGCTATTGCAATAAAAAAAGAATCTGAAAAAGTCTTCCAGACTAAAGTTGTAAAAGCGGGTAAACAAAAAGAATACGGCAGCTTATTGTCTGATTTCGAAAAAAACTATACTGAAATTGCACCTTACGCGGTAGCGAGAGACTATTTTCAAGAAGTAGTACTGCGCAATACGGAGTTGTTAAGCGTCGCTTTTAAACTATACCAATTAGAACAAGTATACAAAGCTAACGGAGAGCAATCTTTTACAGATCGAAAAAACAATCTAATAAGCAGTCTTTCTGGCTTCTACAAAAATTTTAATTCAAATCTAGATCAGAATGTCTTTGAGCAATTGATTGACCTGTATGCTAAAAAATCACCGAAGGAATTTTTGCCTCCAAGTATAGTGAACGTTGATGCTACTAAATTAGCATCCGAAATCTACAGTACATCTAAACTAAAAAGTTATACCGATTTAAAAACGCTCTTAACTGGAGATACAAAAACAGTTTTGGCTAATTTAAATAACGATAAAGCCTTTCAACTTGTAAAAGAGCTGGCCGACATCTATTCGAAAGAAATCGCTCCAAAATATGACGAAATCAATTTAAGAATCTCTGCACTTCAACGAACTTACATGAAAGCGCAGCTCGAATTAAATAAAGACAGTAGAATTTTCCCGGATGCCAACAGTACATTAAGAGTTACTTATGGTAAAGTAAAAGGCTACGAACCAAAAGACGCAACCGTTTACACACCTATCACTTATTTAGACGGCGTTATGGAGAAATACGTGCCCGGAGACTATGAATTTGACATGCCTTCAAAATTAATAGATTTGTACAATGCGAAAGATTATGGAGTTTATGCAGAAAACGGAAAAATACCAGTCAATTTTATTGGAACGAATCATACTACAGGAGGAAACTCTGGAAGCCCTGCAATTGACGCAAAAGGAAACCTGGTAGGACTTAATTTTGATAGAGTTTGGGAAGGAACAATGAGTGACATCTATTACGACCCTAGCATCTGTAGAAACATCATGGTTGATGTGCGATATATTCTATTTATCATGGACAAATATGCTGGTGCACAAAACTTAATTGACGAATTAAAATTAGTGCACCCGAAAAAGACTAAAGCACTGAAAAACAAAAAATAAGAAAAAAAATTACCCTTAAAAACAAGAAGGCTTTTTCAAAAAAGCCTTAGTTTTAAAGGGTAAATAATAGCTTCCCAATTTCAGGGCAAAAAAAAACGCTATTTTTTCAAAAAAAAAACGAAAAAATAATTTACATATCAAATATTTTATATCTTTGCCCCGAATTAATAATTAACCTTTATATTAAATTAAGATGAAAAAAGTATTTTTAAGTTTAGCTGCTGTTGCTGTATTAACTGTTGTATCTTGTAAAAAATCTGACGCTGCTGCTGAAGAAACTGTAGCTGTTGATTCTACTACTGTTGAAGTAGTTGATTCTGTTGCTGTTGATACTACTGCATTAGCTGTTGATTCAGCTGCTGTTGTTACAGAAACTCCTGCTGAGTAATTTTTAATTACGATCAAAAAATTAAAGCCATCCGCGCAAGCGAGATGGCTTTTTTTATTTACAGTAATTCCAAAAAAAGGGCATCTGAAATAATTATTTCAGATGCCCTTTTTTTAGACCTACTACTTAGATTAATCTTCAAATACAAAGCTATTATTCGAAAAATCTAATATCTCTGCCTTTGATCCGTATTTTGTTATTTCGACAATCCCTTTTTGAACCATCAACTCTGTACTGTACTTTCTACTTGTAGCCACGACCTCATTATCTACCACTACTCTAAAGAAAAACTTTCCCTTAGTAGTTTTAAACTTCACATACGAACAAGTCTCTAGAACCGATCTAACGTATTCCGCTGCCGCCTCGCAATCCATGCGCAACTCATATGCATTACTTGTAAAAATTGTCTTTCCTTTTCGGGAAGTAAATTCAAACTTGTAATCGCCGCTAAATCTTTTACTAATTACAAAAGTTGCCATAAAATATTATTTGAATAAATTGTTTCAATAAGAACAGCGAGGAGACTTCCCTACTCAACAACAAACCAATCACAGAAAAACCAGAACCTCTAAAGCACATTCTTAAATAAAAAGCCATTCTAAAAAACAATTGGATTATAGATAAAAAAAAACTCCAAACATAGTTTGAAGCTTTTCTAGTACTCAGAGCGGCTCCGAAGCTTCGGAGTTGAACCCGCAAAAATTATAATTTATTTTGAATATCTAATAAGATAGCTGGATCAACTATTACTTTCTCCAAAAAAACTCTAGATTTCATTTTTTTTCCAAAACCTCTCTAATCCATATGCTTTTTGACTCGATTCGCATTCAAAACTTAATCTCAACTCCCAAGGAACTCCTTTTGCAGTATAAGCTTCGTTATAAAATCCCGAATCATGCTCGTCTAATCTTTTTTCGACATCATCCGTAGTTCCTACGTAGTATCTGTCTATTTTTTAGAATAAATTATATAAATAAAATACATTAAAAAAAATGTTTAATAAAAAAAGCTCCAAACATAGTTTGAAGCTTTTCTAGTACTCAGAGCGGGACTTGAACCCGCACGAACATTGCTGTTCACTGGATTTTAAGTCCAGCGTGTCTACCAATTTCACCATCCGAGCATTATGTGGTGTGGAGCGAAAAACGGGATTCGAACCCGCGACCTCGACCTTGGCAAGGTCGCGCTCTACCAACTGAGCTATTTTCGCATTTTCAATTCTTAAAAAGAACCACAATACTTGTTCTGTATTGCGGATGCAAATTTAGGACATTTATTGAATTACACAAGCCTTTTTTACGAAAAAAACAAATAAAATAGCTAACCTTTTGATAACCTAAACTTTAAAAAACAAATAAATTTATTTCCTGGTAAGCATTCTCTTTATTTCATTGAGTTTCATCAGCGCCTCTACAGGAGTTACCGTATTGATATCTAAATTTAAAATTTCCTCCTTGATTTCTTCCAATAAAGGATCGTCTAAATTAAAGAAACTCATCTGCATTTCGTCTTTTTCAGATTTAATTCCATTCAGCGCATCGCTGCCATGATTCTTTTCTAGTTTCTTCAAAAGCTTTTGCGCTTTCAATATTACGATTTGCGGCATTCCTGCCATTTTTGCAACATGAATTCCAAAACTATGAGCGCTTCCTCCTTTTACTAATTTTCGAATAAAAAGAACAGTGTCTTTTAGCTCCTTCACGGCCACATTATAATTCTGAATCCTAGTCAATGATTCACTCATCTCATTTAGCTCATGATAATGCGTCGCAAATAAAGTCTTAGGCTTTGATGGATGTTCATGTAAGAATTCGGCAATTGCCCAAGCAATGGAGATTCCGTCATAAGTACTTGTTCCTCTTCCTATTTCGTCTAACAAGACTAGACTTCTATCTGAAATATTGTTCAAAATAGAAGCTGTTTCATTCATTTCTACCATAAAGGTAGATTCTCCCATCGAAATATTATCACTGGCTCCTACTCTGGTAAAGATCTTGTCGACAACACCCATTCGAACACCATCTGCAGGAACAAAACTTCCCATTTGAGCTAATAGCACGATCAAAGCCGTTTGACGTAGAATAGCCGACTTACCAGACATATTGGGTCCTGTAATCATAATCAGCTGCTGTGTTTCTCTGTCTAGAAAAACGTCATTAGCAATATACGGCATACCTACTGCCAATTGTTTTTCGATAACTGGATGCCTCCCATTCTTAATTTCTAGTTCGAATGTTTCATCTAGTTCTGGGCAGACATATCGATTTTCGATCGCCAATTGCGTAAACGAACATAAACAATCCAACTGAGCAACTAAATTAGCATTCAGCTGCACCGGTTTAATGTAAGTTGCAATCCAAGCTACCAATTGCTCAAAAAGCTCAGCTTCTATTTTTTGTATTTTCTCTTCAGCACCTAGAATCTTGGTTTCATATTCCTTCAGTTCTTCGGTAATATAACGTTCTGCATTCACTAAGGTTTGCTTTCGAATCCACTCTGCAGGAACTTTATCTTTATGTAAATTTCTAACTTCTATGTAATATCCAAAAACGTTATTAAAGGAAATTTTCAGCGAAGAAATCCCTGTTAACTGAGACTCGCGTTTTTCAATTCCGTCTAAAAATTCCTTTCCAGAAGTTGAAATCGCGCGTAACTCATCTAACTCAGCATGAACTCCCTTTGCAATAGCATTTCCTTTTGCAATAGCGACAGGTGCATCCTGATTTAGAGTAGTTTTTATTTTCTCTCGCAATAAATCACAACTATGCAAACTATCCCCAATAATCTTTACCGCTTCCTGCGGACTTTCTAAAGCCAAAGTCTTTATCGGAATAATAGCATCTAATGATTCTTTCAAATAAACCACCTCACGAGGCGACACTTTCCCTGCTGCAATTTTCGAAATAAGACGCTCTAAGTCGGAAATTTGCTTAATTTGGTGCTGCATTTTATGCAGCACTTCCTGATTTTCTTTTAAATAAGAAACGACCTGGTGGCGGTTTCGTATTTTATTAGCGTCTTTTAAAGGTAGCGCCAGCCAACGTTTTAGTAAACGACCACCCATTGGCGAAAGCGTTTTATCAATCACATCTAGCAGCGTAACCGCATTTGGGTTGTAACTGTGATATAATTCCAGATTTCTAATCGTAAAGCGATCCATCCACACATAAGCGTCTTCAGCAATACGTTGAATCGCAGTGATATGCTGCACTCTATTGTGCTGGGTTTCGGACAAATAATATAAAATAGCTCCCGATGCTATAATTCCTTCTTTTAAATCCTCAATACCAAATCCCTTAAGAGAAACAGTTTGAAAATGTTTAGTCAGGATTTCGAATGCGTAATCCTCTTTATAAATCCAATCTTCCAAATAAAAACAGTGGTAGTCATCACCAAAGTTTTCCTTGAAATCCATTTTATTGTTTTTTTGAATCAAAACCTCACTAGGATTGAAGTTTTGCAATAACTTGTCTATATATTCTGCATTTCCCTGAGCCGTAAGAAACTCCCCAGTGGAGACATCTAAAAAAGAAATACCTATTGATTTATTAGCAAAAAACACCGAGGCTAAAAAATTATTAGTTTTTGACTGTAAAACCTCATCGTTCATGGAAACTCCCGGAGTCACAAGCTCAGTTACACCACGTTTTACAATTGTCTTCGTCATTTTAGGATCTTCGAGTTGGTCGCAAATTGCGACACGAAGTCCAGCTTTTACTAATTTTGGCAAATAAGTATTTATAGAGTGATGTGGGAAACCCGCTAACGCAGTCTCTGTAGCAGATCCCGCACCGCGCTTGGTCAGGGTGATCCCCAATATTTTTGAAGCTCTAACCGCGTCTTCTCCAAATGTTTCATAAAAATCACCTACTCTGAACAGTAAACAAGCATCGGGATACTTCCTTTTGATCTCATTATACTGCTTCATTAACGGTGTTTCCTTAACCTCTTTATCTTTAGATGCCAACTTATATTTTGTATTTAATTAATTTAAAATGTGACAGCGAATTTAAATATTTTATAACGAATAACTATCACTTCAAAAATTAAATCCATTTTTAAGGAAATTTTAAGCTATTGGCATGATTTTTTCTTTAGCTTTGTTGTACTAATCATAAAAACGAAAAGAAATGAAAAAAATACTTTTACTTGCGATGCTTACCGTTCTAGGAGTAACTACTTCTCACGCACAAAAAACTACAAAAATGACAAAGGTAGCTGCTGCTAAAGTGAACGGAGCGGGAATGGCTTTTGCTTCTGAAACGATTGATTACGGAACTGTTGCATACAACTCTGATGGAAAACGTGATTTTGTATTCACTAACAACGGTAACAAACCTTTAATTATAACAAATGCTCAAGGTTCATGTGGATGTACTGTACCGACTTACCCAAGAGAGCCAATTGCTCCAGGCGCAAAAGGAGTTATCAGTGTAAAATATGATACTTCTAGAGGTGGTCAAGCCTTTAACAAAACAGTGACTTTGACAACTAACGCTACTCCTTCTACAAAAGTTTTAACGATAAAAGGAAATGTTTTAGCTGCTGAAGGTACAAAAAGCTAAATTTTAATTACAATATAATAAAAAAAGCTTCCCTAATTCTGGAAGCTTTTTTTTATTTTAAAAAGCCAAAAACTAGAATGAGAAAACTAGAAAACAGTGAGTTAGAACGAAAATCAATCGAAGATTTCAAAAATTCACAAAAAACTCCAATTATTATTGTATTAGATGACATACGAAGCCTACACAATATTGGATCTGTCTTTAGAACTGCCGATGCCTTTTTAATCGAAAAAATATATTTGTGTGGCATCACTGCAACACCTCCCAATAAAGAGATTCAAAAAACAGCACTTGGCGCCACCGAAACAGTGACTTGGGAGCATCATACAAGCGTTCTGGAAGTAATTGAAAAACTAAAGAAAGAGAATATTACTACACTAGCAATTGAGCAAGTGGAAAGCGCCATTTTTCTGCAGGATTTTGAGGTCGAAGACAACAAAAAATATGCTTTAGTTTTTGGAAATGAAGTTCACGGAGTTTCTCAAGAAGCAGTTGCATTATGCAATGGATGCATCGAAATTCCGCAGTTAGGCACTAAACATTCTTTAAATATTTCAGTGAGTGCAGGGATCGTTGTTTGGGATTTATTTCAAAAGATGAAATGGCCTAAATGATTTATTCGAAATACAAAGCAGTGCTTTTGTATGCTTTTGATTATCGCTGTGTTTTAAAACTAAACAATAACAAACCCGAAATTAGAAGTCACTTTACATTGAAAAGATAAATCAGCCAGCGATTTTTTTTCTTATTTCTTCTAAAACAAACAGATAGTCTTCTTGATTTTTCACGAAATCTTTGTCAGAGACATCAATGATTAAAACATTCAAGTCTGTTTGTGATTTTATATAGTCTAGGTATCCGCTGTTGATTTTATCTAAATAATCCGCTGGAATTTTTTGTTCATAGCTTCTACCCCTTTTCTTTATATTTTGCAAAAGGCGTTCTGAATTTTGATACAAATAAATATACAAGTCGGGCTTGGGCATTTCTCTGTAAACAATATCGAACAGATTGCGATAAAGTCTATACTCATCATCTGCCAAAGTAATTTTAGCAAAAATCAAGGATTTAAAAATATGGTAATCGGCAACTATAAAATCTTTAAACAAATCGAATTGCGCTAAATCATCGGACAATTGTTGATATCTGTCGGCCAGAAAAGACATTTCGAGAGGAAACGCATATCTATTTTGATCTTGATAGAACTTTGGCAGAAAAGGATTATCTGCAAAGCGCTCCAGCACCGTTTTAGCATTAAAATCCTCCGCTATTTTTGTCGCAAGTGTTGTTTTCCCTGCTCCAATATTCCCTTCCAAAGCAACATAATTGAATTGCTCTAATTTAATATCTCGTAAAGGATTTTCTAAACTATGAGCAACTACGCATTTACTATCATCAGTACAAACCTCAATTAATTCAGAAATAGTCTTCTTTAAAATAGGATGCTTCCAGTCCAAATGCAAATCTTGAACGGGTAATAATACAAATTTTCGATTCTGCATCAACGGATGTGGAACTTGAAGCTTCTCGGAGTCTATTACTTCTTCGTTAAATGCGATCAGGTCAATATCGATAATGCGAGATTGATAGCCTCTCTCTTCGTTGCGAATGCGCCCAATTTCCTTTTCAATCTTCAAGGCTTCCTTTAGAATCTTATGTGGCGAGCTAAAAGTATGCAACACCAATGCGCAATTATAGAACGCGTCACTATCAAAACCCCATGATGGAGTTTCATATATCTTAGAAACTTTTATGACTGTTCCAATTTTATTATGAATCAGGGCGACGCAATTCTTCACGTTTTCGAGTCGATTCCCTTGATTGCTGCCTATAGATAAAATAACCTGATGTTGTGATCTCATATTAACCACAAATTAACTAAAACAATTTTATAATTAGCGATATATTTGTGCAAAGTGTTAGTAACTAATTTTCAGTTTTTGCAAATACAAAGCTGTAACGTTTCTCCATTTTTCACTACTAATAAATAAAAATCTAATTATGAAGTTTTTAGGAAATGTATTAGCGACTATTATTGGTCTATTTATTTTTTTTATGCTGTTCTTTTTTGGAGTAGTCATTATCGCTGCAGTATTTGGCGGAGATACTGAAACTATAACTGTCAAAAATAATTCTGTTATCGAATTGAATCTCGAACACATAAAACACGATTACGCCGGCAAATATGAAGATCCTTGGATTACTATTTTTTCCGATAAAAAAAGCGTGGGATTAAGCGACGTCATCAAAGCGATAGAAGAAGCTAAAACAGATGATAACATTAAAGGAATTTCCATTTTAAATAACCAGTCTACTTTAGGAATGGCACAAAGCAAAGCCTTGAGAGATGAATTAGAAAGTTTTAAAAAATCAGGAAAATTTGTAATGGCTTACGCCAATTCCTATTCGCAAAAAGAATATTATCTGAACTCCGTTGCCAATCCTATCTACATAAATCCTGTGGGAGATATGGATTTTAAAGGACTATCTGCTGAACTTATGTTTTTTAAAGATTTCCAAGAAAAAACTGGGGTAAAAATGGAAGTAATACGCCACGGAAAATATAAAAGTGCTGTAGAACCTTTCCTTGAAAACGAAATGAGCGATGCAAACAGAGAACAAGTTACAGCCTTATTAAACTCCGTTTGGAATTCCATTACAGTCGACATTTCGAAAAGTAGAAATATCCCCGTTGATAAACTAAATGAAATCGCAAATGGTCTTCTTGCTCGAACTCCAGAAATGGCAAAACAGCAAAAATTAGTGGATATTATAGCTTATGAAGATGTTTATCACGATGCCATTAGAAAAGCGTTGAAAGTAGAAAAAGACGAAGACTACAACAAAGTTAACATCTTTGATTACACTAAAAAGATGACGACTACTTCTACAATTGTAGATTCCAAAAATCAAATTGCCATTATTTATGCACAAGGAGAAATTCAAAGTGGAGAAGGTGACGTTAACACTATCGGGGAAGGCTCCATGCGTCGCTCATTGCAAGAAGCAAGGAAAAACAAAGATGTCAAAGCCATTGTACTTCGTATTGACAGCCCAGGAGGAAGTGCGCTTACTTCAGATTTAATCTGGAGAGAAGTCGAATTAACTAAAAAAGTCAAACCTGTAGTTGTTTCTATGGGTAATTATGCAGCTTCTGGAGGCTATTATATTGCTTGTAATGCAAACACTATTTTTGCAGAGAACAATACCATAACCGGTTCTATAGGTGTTTTTGGAATATTACCTAATTTTACCCAATTAACAACTAAACTTGGCATCCACACACAGCAAGTAAAAACACATGAGAATTCTGCTGATTACAGTCCATTTGTACCGCTAGATGATAAATTTAAGGCAGTAACGCTAGAAGGCGTAGAACACATTTACAAAACCTTTGTAACTCATGTCGCCGAAGGTCGAAACATGACTTTTGCACAAGTTGATTCCATCGCTCAAGGTAGAGTTTGGACAGGTTCAGAAGCAATTAAGCTAGGTCTTGTCGATAAAATTGGAGGTCTTAAAGACGCAATAAAGGAAGCGGCAGCTATAGCAAAAATAAAAACCTACAAAACACAAAATTATCCTGAGTATAAAAAAAATCTAGACGATCTTTTTGCCGGCTTCCCTTTTTCAGAATCGAAAGCCAGCTTCATCAAGGAAGAAATAGGTGAAGAAAATTACAGGATTTTACAAGAAATAAAGAAAGTAAAATCTCAAAAAGGCATCCAAATGGCGATGCCGTTTGAAATAAACATTCAGTAAAAGAAATCTGTTTGCAATTTAAATCCGTTTGAACATTCTGTCAAACGGATTTTTTTTTTGAGCAATTCAATTCTTCTTGCCACAAAATTTATTATCTTTTGGAAGACAAAAAAGAAGCAAACTGTTATTTATGAAAACTTTAAAGTCCGCCTACTCTTTAAAATGCTATTTTTGTAAATAAATTCGGCCGCATTTTTGCTATATAATCAGAAAACAAAATCCATATACACATATGTTAAGTAAAATATTAAAAATAATCGGGAGTATACTTGTGCTACTTACTGTAACATTATTTGCAGTACCTTATTTTTTCAAAGATCAAATAAAAGCTAAAATTACAGAGGCTATAAACAAGAAAGTAGATGCCAAAGTTAGTTTTAAAGATGCCGACTTAAGTTTGTTTAAAAATTTCCCAAATGCGAATGTCACTTTATATCAGTTAGACATTATCAACAAAGCTCCATTTGAAGGCGACACACTTGTCTCTATCGAAGAAATAAATTTAAAAATGTCTATTAAAGAACTTTTTAAAGGAGAAGATGAAGCTATGGAAATTCAAGGAATAGCAACAAAAAATGGTATGATAAACATTCTATTCAATAAAGACGGAATTGGGAATTATGACATAGCCATAAAAAAGGAAGAAACCAGTCCCGCAAGTAAACCCTTAACCTTAAATATTAAAAAGTACGAAATTGAAAATTTCAAGTTCAAATACTTTGACGAGAGTTCTAAAATAAAAATGGTTATCGATAGTCTCAATCATCAGGGAACTGGCGATTTTGCTTCCTCAAAATTAGATTTAGTTACAAAATCAACTGCCAAAGTTACCCTTGACATGGATAAGGTCAACTACATGAAAAATGTTGCACTAACTTTAGATGCAGTTTTAGGAATAGATTTGGACCAAAGCAAATATACTTTCAAAGAAAACAAAGCATTAATCAATCAGTTGCCTTTAGAATTTGATGGATTTATCCAACTCGTTGATGCCGGTCAAGAATATGATTTAAAGTTTAAAACACCTACCTCTTCATTTAAAAATTTCTTAGGAGTTTTCCCGGCAGCGTACGCGGCTAGTTTAGATAATGTAAAGACAACGGGAGACTTCACGGTTGTTGGTTTTGCCAAAGGATTGTATTCTGATACTACAGTACCAAAATTCAGTATTGATATTGCATCCAACAATGCTTCCGTTCAATATCCTAATTTACCAAAGTCCATTCAAAATATAATCATTGACAGTAAAATTATAAATGAAACCGGGATTTTAAATGATACCTATATCAATCTTGATAAGCTCTCTTTTAGAATAGATCAAGATGTTTTTAATGCCAAAGCAAATATTAGAAATATTACTAAAAACGCATTAGTTGACGCTGCCTTAAAAGGAACAATCAATTTAGCCAATGTATCTCAAGCCTATCCTATAAAATTAGAGAAACCTTTAAGTGGAATTTTAAAAGCAGATGTAACGACTAAATTCGACATGCAGTCTGTAGAAAAAAGCCAATATGAGAAAATCAATAATGCCGGGACTATGAGTTTGTCTGGTTTTAAATATGCTGATGAAAATGGAAAAACGATGAACATCACTACCGCTCTGATTCAGTTTAATCCAAGTCAGGTAAATTTAAAACAATTTGACGCTACAACAGGCAAGAGTGATCTAAGCGTCACCGGAATTTTGGAGAATTTTTACGGTTTCATTTTTAAGAACCAGGAGTTGAAAGGAAATTTTTATTTGAATTCAAATCAACTGGCGGTAAGTGATTTTATGACTACCGAAGAAGCTGGCAAAACGGATGCAAAAGCAGCGGCAAAAACAGAAGCGATGAAAATCCCAGCCTTTTTAAATTGCTCGCTTACCGCGAAAGCTAATACGGTGTTGTATGATAATCTAACATTAAAAAATGTATCGGGAAAACTGATTGTAAAGGATGAGAAATTGACAATGCAGGACATAAAATCATCAATTTTTGATGGAATCATTGGCTTGAACGGAGCGGTTTCTACAAAAGGTAAAGTACCAACTTTTAACATGGATCTTTCGCTAAAACAGGTAGATATCGCACAGTCATTTACCCAATTAGACATGCTGAAAAAACTAGCTCCAATAGCAGGAATTATTAATGGAAAACTGAATTCTACCATCAAACTAAACGGAAATCTTGATGCAACTGCAATGCGCCCAGATTTAAAAACACTTACAGGAGATTTATTAGGACAGTTACTTTCGACAACTGTCAATACAACCAACTCGACTTTATTGACTGCGCTTGGTTCTAATTTAAAATTCATCGACTTCAGTAAAATTAATTTAAATGATTTAAAAGCAGCTATCACTTTTAAGGAAGGAATGGTAAGCGTAAAACCTTTTAACATTAATTATAAAGATATTAAAGCGAATGTCGGCGGAACACATGGTTTCGATCAAACCATGAATTACAACATCAAATTTGATGTGCCTGCTAAATACCTAGGAACAGAAGCGAATGCACTTATAGCTAAATTATCAGCGAGTGATGCTGCAAAAATGGAAAGTATTCCCGTTAATGCCACATTAACAGGCAATTTTTCGAGCCCTAAAATAAGTACTGATATTAAAACTGCAGTGACAAATTTGACTAATCAATTGATAGCACAACAGAAAGAGCGATTAGTGAAACAAGGAACATCTGCCTTGACTGATTTGATCAATAAAAACAAAAAGCCTGGAGACACGACTAAAACAGTGGTCCCTGTTACCAAACAAGAAGTGCAAACAAAAGCAAAAGAAGAGGTCAAAGCAAAAGCAGAAGACTTAATTAAAGGCCTGTTTACCAAAAAGAAAAAAGTAGTAGATACTACCAAAGTTAATTAATAGCTATTTCTAAATAGCAATAAAAAAAGAGGAATCTCAACAATTTGAGATTCCTCTTTTTTTATATAGAATTGATTTTCGAATTAGACGGCAATACTTACCACATAACCTTCAGAACTTCTAATATTAAAAACAGTTCCGTCTTCGAATAAAAGATACTGCCCTTTTATTCCAGTTAATTTACCGCTAAAATTTGGAGTTTTTTCTAGGCTTAAGCTTTTCACCTTTGTTGGATAATGCAGCACTGGATAACGCATTTCGTACAAATCACTTTTATTCAAATAAAAATATTCTTTTACTTCTTCGGGAATTAAGTTTTCCAGCTTTAATCTTTCGGCAATTAGGTCAACATGTTCAATAGAATTAGTCAGCATTTTTCGCCAATTTGTCTTATCAGCATAATGATTTTTCAAGGCGACTTCAGTAATTCCAGCTAAGTATCTGTTTGGAACTTCTACAATCGAGATCGCTTCGTTTGCGCCCTGATCGATCCAGCGGGTTGGTACTTGTGTTTTTCGGGTAACCCCTACTTTTACCTCACTAGACAATGCTAAATACACAATATGAGGCTGCAGCTGTACTTTTTCCTCATAAGCCAAATCTCTATCCTGAATCCCTAAATGAGCTGTACTCAACTCCGGTTTCATAATCCAATCTCCTACTGCAGCACTTGAATAAAAGCACTCGTAACAAAATCCCTGACGGAATATTTTCTTCTTTTTTCCGCAATTCAAACATTGGTAACCTAAAAAATTAAATTCAATATTTTTATCCAATAATTGGTTGACATTTAGAAAACTATCTTCGAAAACTAAATAATATTGAATTGGGTTTCCAAATTCAGTTTGCATTTTAGTAAGCACTCCTTCGTATTGCATAGGTTTGATTGTAGATTATATTTTTTATCTTTAGTAGATGAAATTCTGAGAAATGAGTGATTCATGCTTCGAAATGATGTGCAATCATTAGGAATACTAGAATTTTTGACTATTTTTGATCACGTTGTAAAGTTACTATTTGTTATTTGATATTCAAATGCCAAATCTTAAATGCTAAACCTAAAACCTCTTTTTTAAAAATGGCTATTCAACTAATAAATTCATTTGCTTCTTGGGTTCTAAAACAGCGAATCCATCAAATAGAACTATTCTTGAAATACCCTAATGAGGTTCAAGAAGAGCTACTTATGAATTTAATTCAATCCGCAAAACACACACATTTAGGCAAAGAATACGACTATGCATCCATCAACTCTTATGCTACTTTTGCAGAAAGAGTTCCGATAAGTACGTACGAAGAGTTTCACCCCTTGATTGAGCGCACCCGTAGCGGTGAACAAAATCTATTTTGGGAAACCCCTATAAAATGGTTTGCAAAATCAAGCGGAACAACTAATGCCAAAAGTAAATTTATCCCGGTTAGTCCTGAGGCGCTAGAAGATTGCCACTATAAAGGAAGTAAGGATTTGTTGTGCATGTATTTGAACAACAATGAAAACTCCGAGCTTTTTACTGGGAAAAGCCTTCGTTTAGGAGGTAGTTCTCAGATATACGAGGACAACAACTCCTTTTTTGGTGATTTATCGGCAATTCTTATTGAGAATATGCCTATTTGGGCTGAATTCAGCAGCACACCGAGTAATAAGATTTCACTTATGAGTGAATGGGAAGCAAAAATTGCTGCTATTATTAATGAAACCAGAAAAGAAAATGTAACTAGTTTTGCAGGCGTTCCTTCCTGGATGTTAGTTTTAATGAATAAAATGCTCGAGGAAACAGGAAAAGGAAATTTACTTGAAATTTGGCCTAACCTAGAAGTTTATTTCCATGGCGGTGTGAATTTTGAGCCATACCGCGAACAATACCGAAAAATACTCCCTAAAAAGGATTTTAAATATTACGAAATCTACAATGCTTCCGAAGGTTTCTTTGCTATTCAGGATCTCAACAATTCTAGTGATTTATTGTTAATGCTCGATTACGGAATCTTCTATGAGTTTATCCCAATGGATACTTTTGGAACTCCAAATCAAAAGGTGGTTCATTTAGCCGATGTAGAAATATTCAAAAATTATGCGATCGTCATCACGACTAATTCTGGCCTATGGCGTTATCTCATTGGTGACACGGTTCGTTTCACTTCTTTAAGTCCGTACCGAATTCGAGTAACAGGAAGAACAAAACACCACATCAACGTATTTGGAGAAGAATTAATGGTCGAAAATACGGATTTGGCTATTGCCAAAGCCTGTAAAATGACCCAGAACGAAGTGGTAGATTACACCGTTGCTCCAGTTTTTATGATTGACAAAGAAAAAGGAGCGCATGAATGGATGATTGAATTCAAAGAGACCCCAAAATGCATCGATACCTTCCGAAACATATTAGACGAAACCTTACAAAACTTAAATTCTGATTACGAAGCAAAACGTCGCAATAACATGACGTTAAATCCGCTAATTATTAATGTAGCTCGGAAAAATTTGTTTTACGATTGGCTAAAGGAAAAAGACAAACTAGGCGGCCAACATAAAATTCCGAGGTTATCAAACCAAAGAGATTATCTCGAACAATTAAAGAATATGCAGGTTAAAATATTATGCTAAGTAAATTATGAAGCAACTGATATACATCTCCATTTCACTATTTCTTATCAGTTCCTGCGGACCAAAGCGCATGGGTTGTGGACCACGAGCACTTTGCAAAAATCCCCAACAACTAGAATCAATACAACTTGAAAAGACAGCATCTAATATATGTATCGGTTAGTAATTTTGTATTAAAAAACAATATTTTGAATAACTCCCTTGTCATATTATAACGACAAGGGAGTTTTCGTTTTTACAAGAAAAACATTCTTAAATCACAAAAAGTGTATCTAAAAAACGGATGAAGTACGTTGGGTTGCTTTAATGCATTTCTAGGGAATCGTAAAAAAGTAAAAAATAGAGTAAGTTTGCAACTTTAATAATCGGTTAGACAGATTTCTTTAAGCGGACTAGCATCCAATTCTTATATATAAACACTATTGCAATGGCGAAAAAAATAATTGGCATTCACCAAAAACCTTCAATACTCGAAAGTATACCTCTGAGTTTTCAGCATCTTACCGCTATGTTTGGCGCCACAATATTAGTTCCTATTTTATTGGGTGTTGATCCAGCAATCGCTTTATTAATGAACGGAATTGGAACTTTAATCTATACTTGGATTACTAAAGGCGGGATTCCTGCATATTTGGGATCGAGTTTTGCATTTATTGCTCCAGCTTCACTTATCATTAGCAGTTATGGTGGTTTAGGACATGCGCAGTCAGGATTTATATTTTTCGGATTGTTCTTTATTGCTATCTCTTTCGTTGTGAAAAAATGGGGAATAAAATGGATTGATGTTGTGATGCCTCCGGCAGTAATGGGTGCAGTCGTTGCGATCATCGGACTGGAACTTGCTCCAGTTGCTGCACAACAAGCTGGACTTGCTCCGTGGCCAACAGATATCGGTAGTGTTGTTGCTCCTTTTGTAGCAGACAGTACTGTGATTCTAGTTTCAATGTTTACTTTAGTAATCGGGATTA
Source organism: Flavobacterium hiemivividum (assembly GCF_004349145.1). GTDB lineage: Bacteria > Bacteroidota > Bacteroidia > Flavobacteriales > Flavobacteriaceae > Flavobacterium > Flavobacterium hiemivividum. The sequence goes on from NZ_SMFO01000001.1 coordinate 371,690, forward strand.
TTGGGACTGTATTGTTCAGAGGATTTATGCAGGTGATTCCAATTCTATTTGCCGTCGTCGCTGGTTATTTTCTGGCACTCTTCATGGGAATAGTTGATACTGCCAAAATTAGCGAGGCAGCTTGGTTTTCTTTGCCTAAATTTCAAGCTCCGGTTTACGATTTGAATGCCATCATTATAATTGCTCCCGCCTGTATTGTAGTACTAGCTGAACATATCAGCCATTTAATAGTTACTGGAAAAATAACAAATTCTGACTTAATGGAGAAACCAGGACTTCACCGTTCTCTACTTGGTGACGGAATCAGTAATGTATTATCAGGTATGGTAGGTTCTCCGCCTAATACAACTTATGGTGAAAATATAGGCGTTATGGCAATAACTGGTGTTTATTCTGTTTGGGTAATCCGTGGCGCGGCAGTTTTGGCAATCATTTTTTCAGTTATCGGGAAAATTTCTGCAGCTATTTCTACAATTCCCATTCCGGTGATGGGCGGAATTACAATGTTATTGTATGGCGTAATTGCGGTACAGGGTTTCAGGATGTTTGTGGAGCAAAAAGTAGATTTTAGCAAAAACCGAAATATGGTTCTTGGTGCGATTACTTTTATTGTTGGTGTAAGCGGCGCTAGTATAACTGTAGGAACGGTTCAACTAAAAGGAATGGCATTTGCCGCCATCGTTGGAGTTTTATTATCGTTAATTTTCTGGCTGCTAGATAAGTTTGGTCTAATGAACGACGAAGCATAATTATTCGAATGCGATGTCTATTTTTAGAACAAAAGCATATTTACTTTCGATAAAAATGTCTTTTTAAATAAGTACTTAGCACAGCAATACGAATCCTATCTATAAGAGAAAACCACTCAATATTGAGTGGTTTTCTCTTTATATAAATATTTGAAAGAGGGAAATTCGAATCAATCAAAAGATTTCTATTTCTTTCTATATATTATTCTCCATATTCATATCAATGTGTCTATCGTGATATCCTAATAAATATAAAACACCATCAAGGCCTAAGCTCGAAATAGAACTTTCAGCGCTTTCTTTTACCGTTAACTTAGCGTGAAAAGCAATTCCTAATCCAGCTAAATTTAACATTGGTAAATCGTTAGCACCATCACCAACAGCAATGGTTTGATTGATATGTATTCCTTCTCGTTCTGCAATTTCTCTTAAATATTCTGCTTTCTTCTTACCATCTACAATTTCGCCGAGATACTTACCTGTAAGCTTACCATCTATAATCTCTAGTTCATTGGCATGAACATAATCAATACCTAATTCTTTTTGTAAGTACTTTCCAAAGAAGGTGAAACCTCCTGATAAAATTGCCGTTTTATAGCCGTAATATTTCAATGCTTTCATCAAGCGGTGTGCTCCCTTTGTTAAGGGTAAATTTTCAGCAACTGTTTGCAGCACCTCTTCACTTAATCCTTCTAACAAGGCCATGCGTTGTTTAAAGCTTTCTTTAAAATCAATTTCGCCATTCATCGCTGCTTCGGTAATTTCTCTTACCTGCTCTCCTACGCCAGCCAAATCAGCTAATTCATCGATTACTTCAGTTTGTATAAGCGTAGAGTCCATATCAAAACAAACCAAACGTCTATTTCTTCTATAGATATTATCTTCTTGAAAAGAAATATCTACGTCCATAGACCTTGATATTTCCATAAAACTAGCCGTCATTAAAGCCTTGTTTTGCATTATACCCGACACGGACAACTGTACACATGAACGAGGGTTTTCTTCTTGAATAACAACAGAAGCTCTACTGGTTAATCTTTTTATCGTATCAATATTCAGGTTTTGATCTGACATTACTTTGGTCACAGCAGCTATTTGTTTAGCAGCCAATGTTTCTCCCAGAATATTAATGATATACCGTTGCTTAGATTGTGTTTTTACCCAACTTTCATAATCGTCAATAGAAATAGGAACGAACTTTACTTTAATTCCAAGTTCATACCCTTTAAACAACAAGTCTTTTAAAACAGGACCCGAAGAAGAACCTGCCTCAATTTCAAACAAAATCCCTAAAGACAGTGTTTCGTGAATATCAGCCTGACCAATGTCTAAAACAATCGCATTGTAATTAGCCAAAACTGCGGTTAAACCTGCAGTAACACCTGGTTTATCTTGTCCAGAAACTTTTAATAAAACAATCTCTTTATCTTCCTTTGCCATTTGGTTCTTATTGATTTAGAAGCAACAAAAATCGGGAATCTATTTGTTTATTAAAAAGAATCGCCTTCCTTTTTTCAAACAATAACAAATACCACAAAATAGCCACAAAAAAACCCGTTCAATCAAATGAACGGGCTACTGTTTTTGAGAAAATCGTAATTTCTATGAAGCAATCTCTAATCGCTTCAATAAGTTCTTATTCAAAGTTTCTTTTGCATAGTCCTTATCAATTTCTAATACTTTAGTATCTGAACTTGGTAATTCATACATCGCATCTGTCAATACCGCCTCACATAATGAACGTAATCCACGAGCTCCTAATTTGTATTCTAATGCTTTATCAACAATAAAATCTAATGCCTCGTCAGTGATTGAAAACGCAACCTCATCCATTAAAAACAATTTTTGATATTGTTTAATTAAGGCATTTTTAGGCTGAGTCAAAATTGCACGAAGGGTTTCTCTGTCTAAAGGATCCATATGTGTCAATACTGGCAAACGACCAATGATCTCTGGAATCAATCCGAAGTCTTTGATGTCTTTAGGAATGATGTATTGCAGTAAATTCTCTTTGTCGATATTATCCACATTTTTTGAAGTAGAATATCCAACGGCTTGGCGATTTAATCTTTTCGAAATAATTCTTTCGATTCCGTCAAAAGCACCACCAGCAATAAACAAGATATTTTGAGTATTTACCTCAACAAATTTTTGGTCTGGATGCTTACGTCCTCCTTTTGGTGGCACGTTTACAACTGTTCCTTCTAATAGTTTTAATAATGCTTGTTGCACTCCTTCACCAGAAACGTCACGTGTAATAGAGGGGTTGTCACTCTTACGGGCGATTTTGTCTATTTCATCAATAAATACGATTCCGCGCTCTGCTTTAGCCACATCATAATCAGCAGCTTGAAGTAAACGTGTCAAAATACTTTCAACATCTTCTCCTACATAACCAGCTTCAGTCAATACAGTTGCATCTACAATAGCCAAAGGAACGTCAAGCATTTTAGCAATTGTTTTAGCCACTAATGTTTTACCTGTTCCAGTTTGTCCCACCATGATGATGTTACTTTTTTCAATCTCTACTTCGTCGTCTAGTTGCTGTTGCATTAAACGCTTGTAGTGATTGTAAACCGCAACCGACATTACTTTTTTGGTTTGGTCTTGTCCTATCACATATTGATCTAGAAAAGCTCTAATTTCTTTTGGTTTCTTTAATATAAGATCTCCAGCTAATTTCGAACTCCCACTAGTTTTCAATTCTTCTAAAACAATTCCATGCGCCTGCTCAATACATTTATCGCATATATGCGCATCAATTCCAGCAATCAATAAATTGGTGTCTGGTTTTTTCCTTCCGCAAAATGAGCATTCTAATTTTTCTTTCGCCATCTTTTATTGTTTAAAGTTTAAGCATTTAAAGTTTAAAGTTACCTTGGCAACCTTAAACTTTAAGCTTTAAACTTGTAACTATTTTATTATCCTCTTCTTAAAACTTCATCAATCATTCCGTATTCTTTTGCCTCGTCAGCAATCATCCAATAGTCACGCTCACTGTCTTTATGTACTTTATCAAATGTTTGTCCGGAGTGCTGAGAGATAATTTTATACAACTCATCTTTCAGTTTCAACATTTCGCGTAAGTTGATTTCCATATCAGTCGCAACACCTTGTGCTCCTCCTGATGGTTGGTGAATCATTACTCTTGAGTGTGGCAATGCGGAACGTTTCCCTTCAGCACCTGCGCACAATAATACCGCTCCCATAGAAGCTGCCATTCCTGTACAAATTGTAGCAACGTCTGGCTTGATGTATTGCATCGTGTCATAAATCCCTAAACCTGCATAAACGCTTCCTCCTGGAGAGTTTAAGTAAATTTGAATGTCCTTAGAAGCATCGGCGCTTTCTAAGAATAATAATTGTGCTTGAACGATATTTGCGATTTGGTCATCAATTCCTGTTCCTAGGAAAATAATTCTGTCCATCATCAATCTCGAGAAAACATCTAATTGCGAAATATTCAATTGACGTTCTTCGATGATATATGGAGTCATATTAGTAGGATTCATTGCCGCAACGATTTTATCGTAATACATGGCATTTACCCCGTGGTCCTTTGTAGCAAACTTTTTAAATTCTTTACCGTAGTTCATATTTTATTTGTTCTAAGTTTTACGTTATATCTAGTATTTCTATTTATTGCAAAGGTCATACCTCTTTATAAATGATGTCAAACTGTCTTCTTTTTTAGCCCAGGTAGCAGTGAAAAGCTTTTTGAATTCCGGTTTTTAGTTTTTTTATTCTTGTAAAGCGACCAAAGTAAGCTCTTTCAAGAATTTTAAAAAATTAAAGCGGAAGAAAAAACTTGTAACGCATAACTGGATTAGCTCCTAAAATTAATTTAAACAAAAGAGCGCCAAAAAGAATTTTCCTTTGACGCTCAAATATACTTATTTTTTTAGAAATTATTCTCCGTAAGACGCAGCAATAAATTCGTCGTAAGTAACTTCTTTAGTTGTTGGATTTGCTTTTTCTTTAAACAATTCTAACAATTTTTCCGCTACAACTTGATCAGAAAGTCTTTTTACTTCGTCTTGGTTAGACAATACTCTCGCAACAATTCCTTGAACTTCTTCGTCCGTAGGATTTGTTTGTCCGTATTGTGCCATTTGTTGACGGATATTTTTTGTAGTGAACGTTTTCAAGTCTTCAAAAGTGATTTTGATGTCAGATTGAGCCATTGCTCTACCTTCGATCAATTGAAAACGCAATCCTTTTTCAGAACGTGCATATTCAGCTTCAGCTTCTTCAGGAGATAATTTTTTCTCACCTACAGTTTGCAACCATTTTTTAAGAAATTCTGAAGGCAAATCGAATTTTGTGCTTTCGATTAAGAATTCAGTAACATCACCTAATAATTTTTGATCAGCTTGAGTTGCAAATTGAGTTTCAGCATCTTCTTTGATCTTCGCTTTCAATTCGTCAAGAGAAGCTACTGCTCCTTCTCCGAAAAGTTTATCAAACAACTCTTGGTTTAATTCAGCCAATTCAGTTGTGTTGATTGCTTCGATTGTGAAATCTACATCAACAGCAATAGTGTGAACCTCATCATGAGCTATTTTCATCACGTCCATCAATTGATGCGCATCTTCAAATAAATCTTGAGTGTTTACAGTAACAACGTCACCCACTTTTTTACCAATGAATTTATCAGCAGTCGCTTTATCTTTGAACATAGTCAAAGAAATAGTCGTTCCACTATTGATTCCTTTTTCTTCGTTTGAGAAAGTTCCAGTTAAATCAGAACCTGCTACAACTTCTTCTTGAGGAACTGCAGTACCAAATTGTTTTTGGATACGCTCTACTTGACCGTCGATTAATTTCTCATCAGCAGTAACTACATATTTCACGATGTCGTTTTTAGCCTCTAAGTCTAATGTAAAGTCAGGAACTAATCCTATTTCGTACTCAAAAACCAATTCTTCCCCATCCCAAGAAAAATCTTCGTTTACTTTAGGAAGCGGAGTTCCAAGAAGGTTTAGTCTTTCAGTTTGTAAAAAACGCTCTAAGGCTAAATCAACCACTTTAGTAACTTCTTCTACTTTTATCGCTTTACCGTATTGTTTTTCAACAAGATCTTTAGGCACAGCCCCTTTTCTAAAACCTTTTACAGTTGCCAAAGGCATTTTTTCATTTATTCTTTTTGCTACTTGACCTTTGTAATCCATGTGTACAACTGTTATTACAATCGTCTCGTTTACAGCGTCTGTTGCTACTCTTTTGATATCCATCTTGTTCTTTACTTTACATTATAAATTCAGAGTGCAAAATTATAAAATTTTTCGAAGCCATCCAACTTTTTTACCACCGAACCTTTAGTACCGAAATTCACGATATTCTAGGGTTTAAAATCAAGGATATTTTGTTTGTTTTGGGCGTGCCCCGCCTCCGTTCCACTACGGCGCGTCAGGCTTTCCGTTGCAAATGAAATTCACTGAATACCAAAATTAAAATATGATCAAGATGAAGTAATCTTTTTAATCATTCCGCTATCGCTTCATGATAAAAAAGGATTTCCACTACAATCCTTCACGCGGTCGCTGCACGATATTTTGTTTTTAATTCTTGTACATGATAAAGAAATTACCTAGCAACCAATACAGGAGCTTATTTAAGATTAATAGTTAAGTTCTAAATAGCAAAAAAACTCCCAAAAAAAAAAGTATATTTACAGTTAAACAAAACTATATGTCTACAAATACAACATCAGAACGTATAAACTTCAACTATTCAGACTGGGAAAGAAAAATAGAAATTAACCCCGATGACACTGAAAGCATAAAAAAAGCAGGTAATTACATGATTGATTTATTGATCGAAGCTGCCAAAGCCGAAAAGAATATAGCTTTTGAAAAGAGAAAAGAAAACAGACTTTCTATTAAAAATAACAAATATTACACTTATAAAAAACCTGAAAAGGCTGACGATGAAGGATATCTTTCGTTTATATACGAAATAAACCAAGATACAGAAAACAAGCAATATTTTTATTACGATACAGTTATAGACTATAGAGTTGCAAACTATATTATTCAATCAAAAAATATCAGATCAATAAAAGACAAGCTACACCAAGGAACAAAAATTAAAGGGTGGACTCCTATCGAAGATCTAATATAGAAATAAATAATATGTTGTCTACCCCCTAGGTTACGTGTATTGCATATCCTGATAACGCAGATTTGAAACCCGTGCCCGCAATAATTCCGTAAGAACAAAAAAGCCTCAAAAAATTTAATTTTCGAGGCTTTTTGTTTGTAATAAGTATTCTATTTTTTCAGTACCAATATTAATTTTCAAAAAAATATAATCTGAAAACTTAAGAATTTTGTAGCCCGTAGCGGAATCGAACCGCTCTTACATGGATGAAAACCATGCGTCCTAACCGATAGACGAACGGGCCTTAATTTTCTATTCGGGTGCAAAAATAGAACTATTTTTGAGATACGCAAAGCTAAATTCTAAAACTAGATGGTATAATTAATCTTTTTTTTAAATGAAAATTCTAATTAATTCATAATAAGCACTTACCATTAAAAAGGACGCTAAAGAAATTTTAATCTATAGCGTCCTTTTTTAAAATTAAACTTAATTTACTGCATAAAAACAATCTAATAATTGACATTCAACCCAAAACCAACTCCCATATCACTATCGTAATGTGTAGTGATTCCAAGATTTTTACCAACTATATATTTTAATCCTGCCATGTATTCTTTGTCAGTATTAACCATAAGTGCCGCACGCAGTCGTTTAGAAACTGGGATATCTTCTCGCATCAACTGAAAACGAAAGTTACCATCATGAAAAACTTCTGCCTGAGCAATTACTAAAAGTGGCAAGGTATAATTAACCCCTAAACTCACAACCGCTCTATTGTCCTTAGTATTTGATTGTCCAAAGACGTTTTTCTCTATTTCATTCATTCCAAACTTTCGATAACGCCAGTCAAATCCTATAAACGGCATCAGCCATTGGTTTCTACCAATGTATCTCCCTATATGTGTTTCGACTTCATATCCATGATCATCATGATAACCTAAGCTCCATTCAGTACCAAAACTCCATCTAGCATTTTGCACCATCGCTTGCCCATCATTTCCATTGGTAGCAAAATCATTCTCGGCCATAACATGTAGTCCGTTACTCTCGCGTTGTAACTTTTTATAGGCCCATTCTTTATTAGGTAATAATGGATTTAGCTCAGAATTTTCAACACTAAACACTCTGTTCATCCCAGCCATCATATGATACAAAATATGACAGTGAAAAAACCAATCGCCATCCGCATTAGCATTAAATTCAATGGTATCTGTTTCCATTGGCATGATATCTAGAACGTTTTTCAAAGGAGCAAATTTCCCTTGTCCATTCAATACTCTAAAATCATGTCCATGCAAGTGCATTGGGTGACGCATCATGGAATTATTGGTCAATACAATTCGTACATTTTCTCCTTTTTTAATTAGTATTTTATCTGATTCTGAAAGTACTCTATTATCCATACTCCATAAATACCTATTCATATTTCCAGTTAATTCAAAACGCAATTCTCGCACTGGGGCATCTTTGGGTAGTGTAGTAACTGTTGGCGATTTTAGCATTCCATAATTTAAAGTCACGATATCCTTAGACCCAGAATCCATACTATGCATTGAATGATCCATTTTAGCATCCATCTTAGCATTATCCTCTTTTTGAGTTTTGCCTTTCGATTTCTTACTTTCTCCAGTAATTTCAGGATACATAACCGTGTTCATATCCATTTTTTGAAGACTCATTTTCATACCCATATCATTCATGCTGCCGTCCATGTTCATCATTTCGTTCATCATTTTCATGCCAGCGAAATAATTTAATTTTGGCAATGGAGCGATTAGCTGTTTAATTCCGCTTCCTATGTATAACGAAGTAGATTTAGTTCGGTCTTCAGGTGTAGCTAAAAATTCATATGAAGTATTTGCTTCTGGAATGGTCACCACCACATCATAAGTTTCAGAAACTCCAATAATCAATCGATCTACCTCAACTGGTTCCACATCATTCCCGTCATTAGCGACAACTGTAATTTTTCCGCCGGCATAAGTCAACCAAAAATAAGACGAAGCTCCCGCATTAGAAATACGTAAACGCACCTTGTCGCCTCCCTTGAATTGTGAAAGCTGACTTTCATTTTTTCCATTTATCAAAAACTTATCGTAATACACATCACTAACATCCATCGCCAGCATGCGCTTCCACTCATTATTGAACTTGGTTTTAAAATGTCCGCTTTTTATTGCTTCAGCATAACTCTGGGTTGTTCCTTTTTTTATCGCAAACCAGTCCGAAGCATTATGCAGCATGCGGTGTACATTGTCAGGATTATAATCTGTCCATTCGCTTAAAACCACAGGAACTGCTGGTAAATCATCGATTCCTTTTCTAAAGGTAGGATCATCCACTTTTTTCTTTAAAATCATAGCACCATACATCCCTATTTGTTCCTGCATTCCCGAGTGACTGTGGTACCAATGTGTACCGTTTTGTATAATAGGAAAACTATATTTATGAGTTGTATTAGGCGCTATGGGCATCTGGGTTAGAAAAGGAACCCCATCTTCCTTATTAGGCAAATACAAGCCATGCCAATGCAAAGAAGTTCCTTCCTCCAACTTGTTATGCACATAGATTTCGGCAATGTCACCTTCGGTAAAAGTTAATGTAGGCATAGGAATCTGTCCGTTTACAGCAATTGCTCTTTTATCTTTTCCTGCAAAATTGACAATCGTATCCTTTACATACAAATCATAGCGAACCACTTTTTGTGCATATGTCGAGAAACCAAACAACACCGCGATAATTAACACTCTTATATTCATTATTTTCTATATTTTATTTTTTTCTTCTCCTATATAAATGAGCTGCTACTAAAATTAAAAGTGCAAAAATCAATATTGAGCCCCACCAAAACCAATGCATTCCCATAAATGAGTACGCATCCATGTGCATTCCTTCTTGTCCGGAATTATCCATACTATTAATTTTTAAAGGTTAATAAATACAATAAGCAGCCCCGCAAACGTATTTAGTTACAGTTTTAAATTTCGCAGTCGTAATGCATTTGCTATAACAGAAACTGAGCTAAAACTCATTGCTAAGGCAGCGATCATTGGCGAGAGTAAAAGACCGAAAAAAGGATATAAAACCCCAGCTGCAATTGGAATCCCAAGTACATTATAAAAGAAAGCAAAAAATAAATTTTGGTTGATGTTTTTCATCACCGCATGACTTAGTTTTTTAGCTTTTACAATCCCTTGTAAATCTCCTTTTACTAATGTGATTTTGGCGCTTTCAATCGCTACGTCAGTTCCAGTTCCCATCGCGATACCAATATCGGCTTGCGCCAGAGCCGGAGCATCGTTAATTCCGTCCCCTGCCATGGCTACAATTTTGCCTTGGTCTTGTAATTTCTTAATTTCTTTTAGTTTATCTTCCGGCAAACAACCTGCAATAAATGAAGTCAAGTTCAACTCTTGAGCAACTGCTCTTGCCGTATTTTCATTATCTCCCGTAAGCATAATCACTTCGACACCCTGACTCATTAAATCAGCAATGGCGGCAACACTCGTTGGTTTTATTGCATCGGTAATCGTAACATATCCTAAAACAGTATTGTCCACCGAAATATAAGAAACCGTTTTCCCAAGTTTCTGCTCGGTTACTACTTTAGAATCAATTTCTGCGTCAATCACAGCCCCAACTTGTTCCATCAGACTCTTATTTCCTAAAGCTACTTTTGTATTATCTACCGTTCCCACGACCCCTTTTCCTGTAATAGCCTCAAAGTCTTTTACCTCAGAAAGTGCTGTTTCTTTTGCTCTTGCAAAATGGACTACGGCTTCCGCCAATGGGTGTTCACTATATTGATTTAAAGATGCGATTTTTTGCAGCAGCGCATCCTCGTTGTTTTGACTAGAATATACTTTTTCAACAGAAGGTTTTCCTTCGGTTATAGTTCCAGTTTTATCGGTAATGAGAACATTCACCTTGTCCATATTCTCCAATGCTTCAGCATTTTTTATCAAAACTCCGGATTGCGCTCCTTTCCCAACACCTACCATGACAGACATAGGCGTGGCCAAACCTAATGCACACGGACAAGCAATAATAAGTACCGCGATGGCATTGATAAATCCATAAACCATTGCGGGCTCTGGACCAAAATTTGCCCAGACAAAAAATGTTATTATCGAAGTAATTACAACTATTGGTACAAAATACTTCGCTATTCTGTCGGCTAGTTTTTGAATAGGTGCTCTCGAACGGCTGGCAGAATTTACCATTTGAACAATTTGAGAAAGCAAGGTATCTGAACCCACTTTCTCTGCAATCATCACAAAAGATTTGTTTCCGTTTATGGTTCCTGCAATAACGGAATCATCAATCTTTTTATCAACAGGAATTGGCTCGCCAGAAATCATTGATTCGTCTATAGTCGTTTCCCCATCAGTAATTTTTCCATCCACAGGAATTTTTTCACCTGGTTTCACACGCAATAAATCGTCTTGTTTAATATCATGAACAGAAATCACCTTATCCACTCCGTCGCTAACTAAGGTGGCTTCAGTAGGCGCTAATTTCAGTAATTCTTTTATCGCTCCACTGGTTCTGCTGTGCGCCCTCGCTTCTAATAGCTGACCTAATAAAACTAAAGTTAGTATTACGGTGGTTGCTTCAAAATAGAGATGAACTGCTCCGGTATGTGTTTTAAATTCATATGGAAAAAGCTCTGGGAAAAATAAACCAAACAGGCTAAATAGAAAAGCAACTCCAGCACCAATACCTATTAAGGTAAACATATTTAAGTTCCATGAAATAATAGACTTCCAGGCACGCACAAAAAACATCCAAGTAGCATAAAAAACTACTGGAAGTGACAAGGCAAATTGCATCCAATTCCAACTCGAAGTATCCATTATTTTTAGAAGTGGATTATTCGGAATCATATCTGACATTGCAATGATAAAAATAGGTACCGTAAAAAGTACTGCAATTTTCATTTTGCTTACCAGAGCAAGATACGACTGGTCTTCTTCACTTTCGCTAGGTTCCATTGGCACTAAATCCATTCCGCATATAGAACAAGAACCCGGAGCTTCCTCGATGATTTCAGGATGCATCGGGCAAGTAAACAGGGTCTTCGTCGCAATTAAATCAGGTGCTTTTACGAGGTCCATTCCGCAAACAGGGCAATCACCAGCTTTGTCATATACTTTATCGCCTTCGCAAAACATAGGACAATAATATTTTCCCGCTGCATTTTTAGGCGGAGTTACAACGACTTTTTCTGTTGGCAGCAGTACATCATTGGGATTAAAAACCTTTATCGAATAATTCCCCGCAGCCGAAAGCGCCTCTTGAAAATGAGTTGTTTGGATAGGCTTTTGCATAGTAATAGTAGCGATAGGCGGATCTAATGTGACGACAGCCTCAACACCTTCCAAAGCATTCAAGTTTTTTTCAACTTTAGTTCTACAACCATTGCAAGACATTCCAGTAATAGTATAGTTATGTTTCATTATTTAGTATCTTAAATTATTAATCCAAACTTACCATTATAAACGACTAAGACTCTTATACAATTATGGTTGTGTTATGTATCATTTATAGATTTTCAAGAGACAGACGTTTCTGTTCTTCGCTGTTTTTAAAAAAAGTAGGAGTCATAGCTGTGACTTTTTTAAATTGCTTGCTCAAATGAGAAGCACTACTATAATTGAGCTGAAATGCAATTTCATTCAAACTTAATTCATCATACACAAGCAATTCTTTAACCCTTTCAATCTTTTGAAGAATATAATAATGTTCAATCGTGTTGCTTTCCTGAGTCGAAAATAAATTACTTATATAGCTGTAATCATGACCAATGGCTGCTACTATATAATCTGACAAATTCGTCGTGAAACGATTATCCTTAAAATGAACCAATTCAACAATCAGGTTTTTTACTTTCTCTACAATCTGGCTCTTCTTGTCGTCGATAATTAAGAAACCGAGATTCAATAATTTTCTATTGAGATCTACTATTTTTTCTTTGCTTAAATCTTCGGCTATTTCTATTTTTCCCAGTTCTACCGATATAGTATGAAGTCCAAACTTTTCCAGTTCAGACTTCACGACCATTATACATCGGTTACAAACCATATTTTTTATGTGTAATTTCAAAATACTATTTTAAAGTTTCCACTATCCCGCCGCAACTTAGCATTTCAGAACCATAATATGGATTTTTAATTTCTTTGGTTTCACTAATCCAATAACCACTTTTCCCGCCATCATACATTGGACAGTAATCTTTATATAATTTTCGATCAGTTCCAAAAGTTTTTATCAAATCTGTCACTTCTTTACTAACCAATGCAAAGTATTCTCTTTGATGATCCATTTTGCCAGCGTTGCCACTAATGTGCTTTAAGTCTTTGCTCATTTTTGCTCCAATGACATCATATTTCTTTTTATTGTCTACATCTAAAGAGCTAGAATTCAAGCCGCTTAAAGTTACAATAAATTTTTCAGCCGCTAGGGCAGCCGCTTTCGAATCATCGTTTACAAGCGTATTTTTCAAACTCAAATAATCGTTTACTATTTCATTTATATTTATCGAGGAGGAAGTCGCTTTTTTTATTTCTATTTCTGGCTGAGCGACATCTAAATCTACATTTGAAGTTGGCACAGCCTTCTCTACAATTTCAGAATTGAGGTTCTCTGTTTCTTTAGTTTTTTGATTACAAGCAGTAAATAGAAACACAAATGCGATGGACGAAAGTATTATATTTTTCATTTTTTATAAATTTTTAATTATTCAAATAGGGTAATTATTTCACTTATTTTATAAATTTAATTCAATTTACTCGGTATTTCTAATTAGCTACATTAAAAAAAGTATATTCTAGTTTCAAATAAAAACCATCAGAGGCAGTACGAAGCATCGAGCTATACAATTCTTTTTTGTATGCTAAGTCAATTCTAGCCTGGCTGTTGATGATAAATTGCACTGAAGGCACAACATCGAGATAAGATTTTCCGCCTTCAGTCAATGTTTGCCCTACAAATTCCAACATCGTATTAATATTGGTTTGCTTAAAGCTAGTGTATCGTTTGGGATACATTAATTTACCGATGGAAAAGGTGTAATTGAATGCAGCATTACTTTGTAATTCTGGAAATTCATAATCTTCTTTATCATCAGTTACGCCGTTATAACTAAGTGAAGTACTAAGAGCTACTTTTTTGATTAGCTGCGTCGCAACCACACCCACTTCATAACCCGAATTTCCTCCAGAAAGATCAATTGCTTCTTGCTGCATCGGCGAATTAGTCCAGCTGTATCGCCCAAAGGCTGCCAGACGAAAATGGCTTTGTAAATCATCTAGAGAAAAAAAACGGTATTTAGCGTAAACTCCCGCACCTTCTTCTTTTAATGTATTGCTGCTATTATTTAAAAAAGCAGACGCACGCAGCATTAAATTTTTGTTTACACCCCAAGTCACCTCAGGCGACAAATTAAAAAGAGAACCGCTACCAATTTCTTTTTTCAATAGAGATTGTCCAACACGAACTCCAATAGAACCCGCTGGAACATTACTCGCGGGTTCCGTAACTACAAAAAGTTCTTGAGCACTAATTTGAAACGAAATCAGCGCCAAGAAAACAATGCCTAAATACCTCATCTTATAATGTTTTAATATGATAGTTATTATCAGATCCATCTACATAAGTTGGATATTTCGAATACGATTTTACTAATTTTTTATACTCTTTTTGGGTAACAAAACCTTCGTCTAAGATCTTAACCTTAGTTTCTCCAGATAAAACTTGAGCTTTAGTATCAATGAAAACAAATGTAGCTTCATCCTGTTTAACAACGGCATTATCTTGTGCTTTCACATTATCAAATGGCATTGTCAACACCATAGACCCTACGAAAAATCCAGCTTTTTCAACTGCATTTTTTAACACCATAGGCTGTACTGAATTATTATTCTTGAACTGAACCGTAAAAGTATTCGTATTCAAATCAGTACTTACACTTTCTACAACTTCCATTGCTTTTAACTGTTTGTTTATCGCATTCGAACACATCGAACAGGTAAGTCCTGTTGCAATTATTTCGGCTTTAGAGATTTGAGAAAAGGCATTTCCACTTGTAATCAATGTTAAAAGTGCTATTGCTATGAATTTTATATTTAGTATTTTCATCTGTTTATTTATTTATTTGAGCGATAATTTCTTCCTCGGTCGGATTAATCGCGATTAGTATTCCTTCGTTATTAAAAAGATAAGCTGCAGGCAATTCTTCGACTCCAAAAGTTACTGCCGAAGCAGCATCAAAACCTTTGGCATCAATTAATTGCTGGTGTTTCATTTTATCTTTGGCAATGGCATTTATCCATTTTGTTTTATCTGTATCAAGCGATATCCCAACGATTTCAAAGTTCTTGTCTTTATAAGTTTCATAGACTTTTACCAATTTCCTATTAGCTAATCTACAAGGTCCACACCAAGAAGCCCAGAAATCTACTAAAACCGTTTTCCCCTTGAACGACTCAAGGCTCACTGTTACATTATTATTGTTTTCAAGTGCGATATTAGGAAAAGCATCTCCTAACTTTACTTGTGCACTGGCAGTTGACATCACAAACACGAGACTGCAAGCCAGAATTATATCTTTAAAGTTTATCATTACTCTTTTATTTTAAAAGGGTTCAATGGATTATTTCCCTATTGTTTCAACCGTTTTACCACAAGTCATCATTTGAGAACCATAATATGGATTTTTAACTGCATTTTCCTTGCTCAACCAGTTGGCCCCTTTACCACCGTTTGCCATAGGACAAAATTGATAAAAAACAGCAGTTTCATATTTAGCCACTTTTATTAAATCATAGATGTTTTTTGACAAAGACACAAAAAGCACTCTTTGTTTCTTGATGTCTTGAGTGTCAGCAATCGACTTAGCGTCAGCTTTTAAATCTTTCATTACTTTCATCCAAACCATGTGAACGTCCATAGCGAGTTTGTCCATTTCTACGGTATTAAGAGACACAAGCAATTCTTTTGACTTTGCTGAGGCTGTTGGACCTTCGGTTTTCACCAATGCATCTTTTAGTGAAAAGTAGTTATCAAAAACCACTTTCAATTGATCATTTTCTACAGCAACCTCTTTTGAGCTTGCTGAATGATTTGCGTGATGATCCATTGTGGAGGCTGCCACTTTCGCATCTGCCACTGTAGTAGTTTTTGCTTCTCTATCATATTGACAACAACCGTGTAATTGATCATAAACAGAGTCTGGAGCAAGGAACTTCTCACTGTCATAACCTGCTAAAGCAATACGTTTTAAGATTTCATCCTCTGAAGTTTTTGATGAATCGTAAGTAAGTGTAGCCATTTTGGTGTCTTTATTCCAATCCACCGAAGCGACATTCTTTATATTTCCTGCCTTTTCGATCTTGGTTTCACACATACCGCAGTTTCCGTATATTTTTACAGAATTTGTTTTAGAATTCTTCATTTGCGCAGTAACCGCTGCAGCTGATAACAATAGAGTTATTGCCATCAATATTTTTTTTATTGAGTACATAGTATAATAATTTAAATGTGAGTGCGCTAAATCAATAGATAAACGAAAGCATATAAGCTCTGATTAACATCAAGTAATAGCCGATAAATAAATGATTTTAAAGCAAGTTTTGCTTTGAATTTGACAGAGTAGTGGCTGTCAAAAATAGAATTTAGCCTATTTTAGGAATAAGCCAAATGGAAGAATATCCAGCAGAAGTGAAGGATATCAAATGATTGAATCTTTGCTTTTCAGTCGAAAAATTAAAATTAGAACTCTGAATTTCAAATTGAAAAAACGAGTCGATAGCTGTATTTACTGATGAACTGCTGCATAAAGCATGTCCGCATTTCCCGTTACAACTATTGTGTTTGCTACTTTTAGAATGAGAATCCTTCTCGCAGCAATCTTTCTTCCTAGTCTTAGAAGACATTTCCATACCACAGGAACTTGTATCTGAATTTCCACATGCAAAAGTTGTATTTGGCATCAAAAGGAAGCCAAACAAAACGATTAATAAGATGTGGAATTTTTTCATTTTCTTTTTTAATAGGGTTCAAAAGTACTAAAAATCATAATAGCGCCTCGCTAAAGATTTGTTAAAATAAGCGCAGCGCTACTAATTTTTTATGAATATTCTTACTTGTCCTCTCCTAATATTTTGTACATAATGGACTGTAATATCGATAATATAATACTGAAAAACAGTGCCGTCCAGAATGAATCTACACTAAATCCTCCTACGATACCGTCACATAATAAAATGATAATCGCATTTATCGCTAATAAAAACAGGCCTAAAGTTACTATCGTTATTGGAAAGGTCAAAATAACTAAAATAGGTTTGATAAATATATTAAGTAACCCAAGAACAATTGCTACAATTAAAGCGGTGGTAAAACCTGCCACATGAACTCCCGACATAAAGTTTGCGATAAGCAATACTAAAGCTGATGTAATAAGAATTTTGATGATTAATTTCATGATTTATATTTTATATTTTTTACTAAAAGTACTACTTTTTTTAATTAATTAATTTCCCTAAAAAAAGAAATGGCCAACTCATGAAATAGAGCTGGGTTTTCGGCATGAAGCCAATGTCCTGCATTTGGGATAGTTTCTACCGTAGCAACTGGAAAGTGTGTTTGAATATTTTCAAAATCACTATCTAAGATATAGTTCGAGTTTCCGCCACGGATAAAAAGAGTTGGTTTTTCAAATGCTGCGGTGGCTGGCAGCGCTACTCCTATTTCTTCCATTTTTTCATTAAAAACAGCCAGGTTAAAACGAAAGGCCAATTGTCCTGGCTCTTGCCAATACAAGCTTTTCATTAAGAACTGTCTGGTTCCAAAATCAGTAATGTATTCTTCTAAAATTGCTTCGACTTCACTACGACTTGGTTTTGTAGTAAAATCAACAGCATTCAGTCCTTCCAAAATAGTTTGGTGGTGCTGCGGATAAAACTTCGGTCCTATATCAGCTACTATAAGCTTATCTACCATTTCAGGATATTGCGTTGCAAAAAGCATCGCCGTTTTCCCGCCCATAGAATGGCCTATCATATCGACATTTGTTAGTTTATGAGCATTGCAATATTCCAGAATATCCTGGGACATCAATTCATAGCTGAATTCCTCAGAATGAAAACTACGTCCGTGATTGCGGAGATCTAACAAATGTACTTCAAAACCTTCGGTTGCAAATTGCACTCCTAGTGTTTTCCAATTGTCTGACATTCCCAGAAATCCGTGAAGAATTAAAAGGGATTTTCCTGAACCTTCTATTTTTGAATATAACATAATGTACGTTTTAACGAGCGCGTGAGGGATAGCAGCGAAAATCCTTTTTTATTATGCAGCGATAGCGAAATAAAAAAAAGATTGCAGCGCATAGCCCGACCTCGTTGAAAAAAAACTTTCTTTTTTTTTTCAACTAGGGCACGCCCTAATTATTTTATTTTAATTTTTGCAAATACATATTAACCACATTCTCTAAACCTAAGTATAGCGATTCTGCGATTAAGGCATGGCCAATTGAAACCTCCAATAAACCTGGAATATTTTGACTGAAAAACTGAATATTCTCCAGACTTAAATCGTGTCCTGCATTGATTCCTAATCCGAATTCATTAGCTAGGACTGCCGCTTTTACGTAAGGATCTATTCCGCTTTTGTTTCCTAAACTAAATTGGTGGGCAAAAGCTTCGGTATAAAGTTCGATGCGATCAGTACCTGTTTGCTTTGCTCCTTCTATCATATCAAGTCGCGGATCAACAAAAATCGAGGTACGAATTCCATTGCGTTGAAATTCTTGAATCATCTCAGTCAAATACGCTTGATTTTTTACGGTATCCCAGCCAGCGGACGAGGTTATAGCACCAATTGCATCTGGAACCAAAGTCACTTGTTCTGGCTTGCATTCTAAAACCAAATCAATAAAATTATGCTGTGGGTTTCCTTCGATATTGAATTCGGTATAAACAATAGATTTTAGATCGCGTGCATCTTGATAACGGATGTGACGCTCATCTGGTCGTGGATGTATTGTGATTCCTTGTGCACCAAATTTTTGAATATCAGTGGCCACTTTTAATAAATCAGGAACATTTCCTCCGCGTGCATTACGTAAAGTAGCTATTTTATTGATATTTACACTTAACTTTGTCATTGGAATATTTTTTGATAGTGATAAAACTATATAATTGCTACAAAAATACAAAGTAAAAGGTAGGAGTTTTTGCCTTTTTTTGATTATTTTGCATAAAAATTAAGGATCTAGTTAAGATGGAAATTACAAACTACATAACTACTGATTTTAAAGCCATTGACAGCCAGGAGACTATTGCTTCTGTTAAAGACTTTTTTGATGACATCACTTTTTCACACTTTCCAGTTGTTGAAGAGGGAATCTACATTGGCAGTATCTCATCTGAAGATATTGAAACTTTTGACAGTGACAAAAAAGTAATCGACTACAAATATACTCTTGCAACCTTTTTTACTAGGAAAGATTCTATCTGGCTTGAAGTATTAGAGGTTTTTGCAAAAAACCATACCAACTTGATTCCCGTTTTAGATGAAAACAACAGCTATGTTGGCTATTATGAATTAGACGATATAATGAGTTTTTTCCACCAAACTCCATTTCTGAAAGAGCACGGACTAATATTAAAGGTAAAAAAAGGAATAGTAGATTATTCTATGGGGCAGATTACCCAAATTGTAGAAAGCAATAACGGAAAACTTTTGGGCTTATTTATTTCTGAATCTGATGGGAATAGCATCGAAGTAACTATGAAAATTAGCTTAGGCGCTATTAACGAAATAATCCAAACCTTCAGAAGGTATAATTACGAAATAATATCAGAACACCAAGAAGACGATTATATCAATACTTTGAAAGAGCGCTCAGACTACTTAGACAAATACCTTAATATGTAAGTGTCTATTTAGTTTCCAATATAAACCGCTATACGAACAAACGATTTTACAAACAAACCATTAAATAAAATAATGAAAATAGCCATATACGGTCAATATTATCAAAATAGTACCGAACCTATTATAAGAGACATATTCATTTTTTTTACTAAAAACAAAGTAGAGTTAGTTATTGAAGCTTCTTTTCTAGAGATGTTATATGAAAAGAAAATCATAAAAGAACAATACAGCACTTTTTCTTCCCACACAGAATTAGATCAAAGTTTTGATATGTTAATAAGCATTGGTGGCGACGGAACCATGCTAAGAGCAGCCACTTTAATACGGAATTCTGGAATTCCTATTTTAGGTATAAATGCTGGCCGTTTAGGTTTCCTAGCAACAGTTCAAAAAGAAAAAATTGATGAGTTTCTACAAATTGTAATTGATAAAAAATACACGCTTTCTAAAAGAACTTTGTTGAGTCTATCTTGTGACCCGGTCAATGACTCTCTTCAAGACATCAATTTTGCTATGAACGAAATTACCGTTAGCCGGAAAGACACTACTTCGATGATCACCATTGAGACCTTTCTTAATGGCGAATATTTAAATTCCTATTGGGCCGATGGCTTAATAGTATCCACACCTACAGGATCTACGGGATATTCTCTAAGTTGTGGAGGCCCTATATTTACCCCAGATGTAAAAGGTCTAGTTATCACACCCATTGCACCTCACAATCTAAATGCGAGACCACTAGTTATCCCTGACGAAACTGAAGTTAAATTAAAAGTTTCAGGACGAGAAGAGTACTATTTAGTTTCACTAGATTCCAGAGTCATCTCTGTAAGAAACGAATCCATACTGACTATCACTAAAACTCCCTTTGAAATAAACATGGTAGAGATTCCAAACGAAACATTTCTAAAAACACTTCGCACAAAATTATTGTGGGGCGAGGACAGAAGAAATTAATTTATTATTACTCGCAAAGCATACTATACTATCTCATTTATTCGTTTCACTAGTAACGAATCCCTCTCCGTTATCGATTATAACGGCTATTATCTAAATAATGGACACATTTATGGCAATCGGTATTGATTCGAAACGATAATTATTATATTTGCACGCAATTTTTAATTAAATGAACAAAACCTTTGGCTTATTTATATGTTTACTCTTAACGACGACTCTGTATTCACAAATACATGAAGTTGGAGTTTTCCTAGGAGGAAGTAACTATATAGGCGATATAGGACCAACAACTTATATAGCTCCAAATGAGCCTGCTTTTGGAATATTATATAAATGGAATAAAAGTCCGAGACACTCTTATCGCTTTTCTTATACCCAATCTAAAATCACTTCAAATGATCTTGATTCAAGAGAACCCAGCAGGAATCAAAGAGACTATCATTTTGAAAATAGCATAAAAGAAGTATCTTTAGGCCTTGAATTCAATTTTTTCGACTTTAATCTTCATCAATTAGGCCGTAAAATTACACCTTATGTGTACTCTGGGATTAGTTTTTTTAGATATGATGAGCTGTATGTTGAATTAGGTCAAACAAAAAAAGATGAAGGCAATAATTCATTTGCCATACCCATGATTTTAGGAATAAAGTCAAACATTACGCCTAGCTTAATTCTAGCATTAGAGGCAGGTGCACGTTACACCCTAACCGACAATCTGGAGGGAAGTAATCCCAAGAGGGAAGGTTTGAAACCATTACAATTTGGAAATATAAATAATAATGACTGGTACGTTTTTTCTGGGTTAACCTTAACCTATACCTTTGGAGAAAAACCATGCTATTGCGCAGAATAAAAAAATGGATTTATTAGAACACATTAATAAAAATAACTTACCCTCACATTTAGCCATTATAATGGATGGAAATGGACGATGGGCAAAACAACAAGGTTTCCTTAGAGCGTTCGGTCATGAGAGCGGAACAAAGTCTGTAAAGATTATTATAAAAACCTGTGCTAAATTAGGCATAGAAAACTTAACGCTTTACGCCTTTTCTACAGAAAACTGGAACCGACCGAAACTAGAAGTAGATACTTTAATGAAGATCCTGATAAAATCTTTAAAAAAAGAACTTCCAACACTTCTAGAAAACAATATCAAATTAAACACGATAGGTAATCTTGAACAATTACCACAATCAGCTCAAAAAGAGCTTCTTGACGTTATTCATAAAACTAAGGACAATACTCATATGACTCTAACATTAGCATTGAGTTATGGTTCTAGAGAAGAATTAGTAAATGCTGTAAAAAACATCAGTAATAAAGTTAAAAATAATATAATTTCAATAGACAGTATTGACGATTCAATTATAAATGAGCATCTTTACACGCAAAATTTACCAGATGTCGATTTATTAATAAGAACAAGTGGAGAGCATAGAATAAGTAATTTCTTGCTATGGCAAATAGCCTATGCCGAATTATATTTTACTGATGTATTGTGGCCAGACTTTAAAGAACAAAATTTATATGAGGCTATCATTAGTTATCAAAAAAGAGAACGTAGATTTGGAAAAACAAGTGAACAAATTAAATAATTTTTTAGTGTTGAATAAAAGTATAAAAGCAGTCCTTACCCTTTTAATATTGGGAAGTTTTTCACAAGTCAAAGCTCAAGAAAGAGTTCCTTTCGACCAAGGTCAGAAATACATATTAGCCGATGTAGTCCTTACTAATAAAATTAGTTTCAACGACCAAACAGTTATAACCTTTGCAGGTCTTGAAAAAGGTCAGCAAATAACAGTTCCTGGTGAAGAAATCAGTAGCGCAATCAAAAAATTAGGTAAACTAGGACTTTTTGATGAAATTTCATTTTACATTAATAGAATCGAAAATGACAGTATCTATCTTGATCTGGAAATCAAGGAACTACCAAAATTAAACAATGTAAAGTTTGTTGGAGTTAAGAAAAGCAAAACCGAAGCTTTAATTAAAGACAACGGTCTAACGAAGAGCAAAGTCGTAAATGAAAACTTAATCACTACGACAAAAAACTACATAGAAAACAAATACAAAAAAGACGGATATTATAACACCAAAGTAAATATCAACGTTGTACCAGATACTTCTGCAGTGAACCAAGTAAACATGGTTGTGAACATTGACAAGGGAGACAAGGTGAAAATTACTGAAATTGATTTTATAGGTAACAAAGAGATATCTGACAAAACATTGCGCAAAGCGATGAAAGACACCAAGGAAAAAAATGTATTTCGCGTACTAAAAGCGTCTAAATTTATAAAAGCAAAATACAAAACAGACTTAGAAAAAGTAATCGCTTCTTATAAAGAGAAAGGATATAGAGATGCAAGAATAATTTCTGATTCTATTACTTACCTTAAAGATAAAAATGCATTATCGATCAAGATCAATGTAGAGGAAGGAAATAAATACTATTTTGGTAATATTAAATTCCTAGGGAATACAGTTTACTCAGATCAATTATTAAATCAAATAATTGGCGTTAAAACAGGAGAGACTTATAACGGTGTTTTACTACAAAAAAGAATAGCTGATGCTTCAAAACCAGACGGAGAAGACATTACTAATCTTTATCAAAATAGCGGCTATTTATTTTCAAACATAAATGCAGTTGAAGTACGAACAGTTAATGATACGATTGATTTCGAAATAAGAATTACCGAAGGACCTCTAGCGTATTTCAATAAAATTACTGTTGTAGGAAATGACAAAACTAACGACCGCGTTATCTACAGAGAACTTAGAACTAAACCTGGAGAAAAATACAATAAAGAATTACTAGTTAGAACCATTCGTGAAATTGGTCAATTAGGATTTTTCGACCCTGAAGCAATCGACCCTAAATTTAAAAATGTAGACGCAGCAGCAGGAACTGTAGATATTGAGTACAATCTTATTGAAAAAGGATCTAGCCAAATAGAGCTTCAAGGAGGTTATGGTGGTGGTGGTTTCATTGGTACATTAGGCTTGTCCTTCAACAATTTCTCGGCAAGAAATATATTTAATAAAGAGGCGTACAAACCTTTACCTATGGGTGATGGACAAAAAGTATCTTTAAGGCTTCAAGCAAGTACTTATTTCCAAACCTATAGCGTTTCGTTTTCTGAACCATGGTTTGGACAAAAGAAACCAGTTTCATTTAGTTCTTCTATATCCTACAGTAAACAATTTTTAAACAATTATATAACGCAAAGAGTAGACAAAGATAAAAGTTTCAATATCTTGACACTGTCGGTTGGATTAGCTAAAAGATTAACTGTACCAGATGATTTCTTTGTTTTATCACAATCTATAAGTTACCAACATTACGATTTGCAAAATTATAATACTGGATTGTTTACCTTTGGTAATGGAGCTTCAAGAAACTTAGCTTACACTATTGGATTATCTAGAAGTAATAAAGGTGTGAATCCTATCTTCCCAACTTATGGTTCGGAGTTTAGTATTTCAGCAAAATTAACGCCTCCTTATTCCCTTTTAAACGGAATTGACTATGCTACCTTAGGTGATAAAGAAGAGTACAAATTAAAAAATACTGTTGATAGATCAAATCAAGTTGACGCAAATGGAAATACAGTAGCAATTGGTGACTATATTGACGCTGCTGGGAACAAAGTTTTTAACTTCGCAGATGCCGCTGCAGATCCAGCATTAGTGGATCAAAAGAAATTTAATTGGTTAGAATATTACAAAATAAAGTTCAAAGCAGATTGGTATACGAAAGTTTATGGTAAATTAGTACTACGAACGTTAACTGAATTTGGATTCTTAGGCGCATACAATCAAGAAAGAGGAGCTGTTCCATTTGAAAGATTTTATGTAGGAGGAGACGGATTAGCAAATTACTCAATGGACGGTAGAGAAACGATACAATTGAGAGGTTACCCAAATAATTCCTTGACGCCTATAAATAGTGTTGGAGAACAAATTGGAGCAACAGTATACAATAAATTCTCTATGGAATTACGTTATCCTATAACCTTGAAATCATCTGCATCTATATATGCATTAGGATTTTTAGAAGCAGGTTCGTCATTTCCAGATTTTAAAAGTTATAACCCATTTGAATTAAACCGTTCAGCAGGAGTTGGATTACGCGTATTTATGCCAGCATTTGGATTATTAGGTATCGATTTTGGACATGGGTTTGATGCTCTACCTGGGCAAAACACAGCAAATGGATGGGAAACCCATTTCATTATTGGGCAGCAATTTTAAAAAGAATTGATTAACGATTTTCTAATACCATTAAGTTATGAGAAAACAATTTCTAATACTATTCTTAGCCGTGGTTGTATTCAATACAGCTCACTCGCAAACCAGAGGAACAAAAATAGGCTACATTGACATGGAGTATATTCTAGAAAATGTTCCTAATTATGCCCAAGCAACAGTCCAACTGGAGCAAAAAGCACAGAAATGGAAACAAGAAATTGAGACGAAGAAAATCGAAATCAATAAAATAAAAGAAGCACTTTCCGCTGAAAAACCATTATTAACAAAAGCGTTGATAGAGGAACGGGAGTTAGAAATCAAGTTCCTTGAAAATGAAATGTTGGACTTTCAGCAAAAAAGATTTGGTGCGAATGGTGATTTGATGATGCAAAAAGCTGTTTTAGTAAAACCAATACAAGACCAGATATTCACCGCCGTTCAAGACATTGCAGAAACACAAAAATACGATTTTGTTTTCGACAAGTCTTCCGATTTAACGATGCTGTTTTCTGCAAAAAGATTTGACATAAGCGACCAAGTATTACGAGTACTAACCAGATCAGACAAAAGAGAACAGTTGACAAAAAAACAACTTGAAGCTCAAGAAGAGAAACAAAGTAAGGAAGACGCAATTGCAGACAATCCTTTGTTATCTGAAAGACAAAAAATACTGGACGATAAAAAAGCGCTAAGAGATTCGATCCTTGAAGGGCGAAAGTTAGCTCAAGAAAAAAAGAAAGCAGACTTTGAGGAAAGACGACAAAAAATGCTTTCAGATAGAGAAGCAAAAAAAAGTGGCACGGTTTCTGAAACATCTAAAATAGCAGACTTAAAAGAAAGCACTATAGCAAGGGATAACAAAGAAGCTGCAAAAACAGCCGCTGAAATTGCAAAACAAGAACAACTTGATGCGAGAAACAAAATACTGGAAGATCGTAAGAAAGTAATTGAAGACCGCAAGAAAGCTGTAGAAGAACGAAGACTAAAAATGCTTCAAGTAAGAGATTCAATCAAGAAGGCAAGAGAAGAACAATTAAAAACTAAACAATAACTAATTACTTAATATTTTAAAAACGATGAAACAGATTAAAACTTTATTAATTGCTGCACTATTCATTTTCGGAGCAAATCAAACTATTAACGCACAAGCAAAAACTGCACATGTTGATGTAAGTGAAATCATGGCTAAAATGCCTGCTATGCTAGATGCTCAAAAGCAATTAGAGAAATTAAGCGCAACATATGATGGAGATTACAAAAAAATGGTTGAAGAATACCAAGGAAAATTAAAAAAATACGAAGCAGAGTCTGCTACAGTTACTGAAGCGATAAATGCAGATCGTTCTAAAGAAGTTCAGGACATGCAAAAAAGAATTGTTGACTTTAGAGACAATGCTCAAAAAGAATTGCAACAAAAAGAATCTGATATTGTAAAACCATTAATGGAAAAAGTAAGAACTTCAATCCAAAAAATTGGAAAAGCTAAAGGTTTCCAATACGTTTTAGATGGTTCTTCTCTTTTACTTGCTGACGGTCCTAACTTGACTGCTGATGTAAAAAAAGACCTAGGTTTCTAGGAAATAAAAAAGACAACATAAAAAAGACCGCTCATCCTTCACAGGATCGAGCGGTATTTTTTTGCCCTATAAATTCCTTAGGATTATTAATCGATACCACTTAACTTTGTTTTGATGGACAACAACCAACCAATAGGCATTTTCGATTCAGGCATAGGCGGCACTTCAATTTGGAAAGAGATCCATCAGTTGCTTCCCAATGAAAAAACCATATACCTTGCAGACAGCAAGAACGCTCCTTATGGACAAAAATCAAAAGAAGAGATTATTGCTTTGAGCATGAAAAATACTGACTTACTCATTAAAATGAATTGTAAGCTCATTGTTGTTGCCTGCAATACAGCTACCACAAATGCGATTCGAGAATTACGGGCTAAATATGACATTCCTTTTATTGGCATAGAACCGGCCATAAAACCCGCTGCAACAAACTCAAAAACACAAAAAATAGGCATCCTAGCGACACAAGGAACGCTTATCAGCGAGCTTTTTACTAAAACGGCACAACAGTTTCAAAACACTAAAATTATTGATCAAGTAGGTCATGGATTAGTACCACTTATCGAAAGTGGGAAAATGCATTCTACTGAAATGACACAATTACTTCACTCGTACTTGAATCCTATGATTGAAGCCGATATCGATTACCTGGTATTGGGATGTAGTCATTATCCGTATCTGATTCCACAAATAAAAGCAATCCTTCCACACCATATTCAGATTATAGATTCAGGCCAAGCCGTTGCAAAACAAACGCAAAATCTATTAAAAGAAAAGGTGGGTTTTAGAACAGAAAACAATGGCAAACCTATTTTCTATACAAATGCAGATCCAACAGTATTAAGGGAGATCTTAGAAAATAAATATGATGTTATAGAAAGAGATTTTTAATCCAAAGTCTTACTCCTCTTTGAACCAACCAGAATACATTACGTAGTTATTAGAAATGCGCTCTATTTCACCTGCAAAATCAGATTGATCGATATCTTTCACTTTCTTTGCAGGAACTCCAGCCCAGATTGAACCTGATTCGACTGTTGTATTTTGAGTTACAACAGCACCTGCTGCCACAATGGAATTACTCTCAATAGTACAATTATCCATAACTATTGCTCCCATTCCAATCAACACATTATCGTTAATTACGCAACCGTGTACGATAGCGTTGTGACCAATAGACACATTGTTACCAATAACCGTAGGGTGTTTTTTATAAGTACAATGAATCACCGCACCGTCCTGAATATTTACCTTATTCCCAATCTTAATAAAATTCACATCTCCTCTAATAACGGCATTAAACCAAACACTACAAGATTCTCCAAAACTTACATCACCAACAATAGTTGCGTTTTCAGCCACATAACAATCCTCAGGTATACGAGGCGACTTTCCGTTCACAGATTTTATTAACATTTAATATATAAATTAGATTTAATTAATGGCAGGACATTTACATTCGTATTTTACAGGCTTACAGAATAAATTGATTCCTAAGGTAATCTGGTGATAGCCACCATTATCAAATTTAACTGCACCAGAAAGATGTGAATACGTATATGCAAACATAAAATTATTGAAGTTTACTCCCACTATTGGGGTAATGTATTGTAGTTTTTGACTGGAAACACCATTCCCATCAGTATATTGTGCACCATCAAAACTTCTGCGATAAGACAGCCCTCCCCAAAGTGTTCCAAAATCAAAGCTTTTATAAGCCTTCATGTTTATATCGATTGACTTCTCCTGTGTTTTTTCGACCAGCTGAAATAAAACAGAAGGCTCCCACAAAATTCTATTACTATCTCCAAAAACATAACCGGCACTCAATAAATATTTCCTTAAATTATCACTTTCATACTCCGTATAAATATCTCTTCTAGTCTCAATCGCGTTCTTTACAGTACCGTGTGCATAAAAATCTAAATAATTATATGAGGCTCCAATATCTACATTGAAATAAGAATCCTTTTGAACAACCGTTCCATCAATAATAGGATCAAAGTCTCCAGATTCTAAAAAACTAGTCTCGTCTAACTGGCTCTGAATCAAACCTCCACTAATACCAAATGACAATTGATTCAAATCGATCTCGTCCCTTGAAAACATAAGATGATAGGCATAGGTAAGTTTAATTCCTTTTTGGGAATGATATCCATTTTTATCATTGAAAAGAATAATTCCAGCTCCCGCTTTTTCGCTAACTCTTCCATTAAAACTTAAGGTTTGCAGTTCAGGCGCATCTTCTTGACCAAACCACTGTTTGCGAGCTGTTAGTCTAATTTTAGAACAATTAGCAGCACCTGCCATTGAAGGATGAATCAAATAATAATTATCTGATAAATAGTCCGAATACACCGCTATTCCTTCTTGTGAAAAAGCATAAGATGAAATAAAGAAAAAACAGATTAATAATTTTATTTTTACATACATTGAAATACTATTGAATAAAATTTTAAAAGAAAGCCGATTGAATAATTAAAGTTAAGTTAATTTTTTCATTATTATATCAAATATAGTTAATCGTGGAAAATAACTTTAGTAAATTTGTAAAAATTTATATTTATCATGACAAAAGTTACCATAAAAGAAACGCAAAACCCAACTATACTTAAATTTGAATTTGAAGATTTTATCACTCAAAATGAAAGTTTTGAATTCAAAAATATAGACGATGCAAAATCATCTCCTCTTGCTCAACAATTATTTTATTTGCCGTTTGTAAAAACAGTATATCTATCGGGAAATTTTATTGCGATAGAAAAATACAATATTGTGGAATGGGAAGATGTTAAAGATGCCGTAGCAGAACAGATCAACAGTTTTGTTGACAATGGCGGAACAATCATTACTATCGAAGAAAATAAAACTAAAAAACAGCCAATCACCGTTTATGGGGAAACAACTCCTAACCCGGCTGTATTAAAGTTTGTTGTAAGTCGAATGTTGACGAAAAACGCAATCGAATTTAAAAACATTGACGATACTGCCGCCTCTCCGCTAGCAAAAGAATTATTCAAATTTTCTTATGTAAAAGAAATATTCATTGACGAAAATTATATTTCTGTAACGAAATACGAAATTAACAACTGGGACGAAATTACATTAGAACTTAGAAGTTTCATTAAACAATTCATTGAAAATGGAGGTGTAGTACTTGATGAATCCGTTATTGTTGCTGCAGAAAAACAAGAAAAATCAAAAACACAGAAATTTGACAATTTAGATGTTACTTCACAACAAATCATCAATATACTGGAAGAATATGTAAAACCAGCGGTTGCTGCTGATGGAGGAAACATCGTTTTTGATTCTTATAATGAAGAGGATAAAATTGTGAAAGTAATCCTTCAAGGTGCTTGTAGCGGTTGTCCTTCTTCAACTTTTACTTTAAAATCTGGTATCGAAAACATGTTAAAAAGCATGCTGAATGACGAGAAAATCCAAGTAGAAGCGGTTAATGCATAAGCAATCTTTCAGCCCAAACAAAACCTAACTATCTGACTTTATATGCATTAAATAAAATTATTACTTTGTTTAATGTGTTTTTTTCGAAAATAATTACTAAATTTAAGTTCATCTTAAAAAACAGAAATTATGTCAGTATTAAAAGTTATTGAATTACTTGCTAGTTCAAAGGTTAGTTGGGAAGACGCTGCACAAAAAGCAATTGCTAAAGCTTCTAAGTCAGTTAAAAATATTAGGTCGGTCTACATTAAAGATCAAAGCGCTGCTATTTCTGACGGTAAAATCTCAGAATACAGAGCTACCCTTAAAGTAACATTTGAACTTGAATAGTTCAAATTGATAATGCAAAAAAAGCGTTTCTTCGGAAACGCTTTTTTTATATAAGCTATATTAGCAATAACGATTCTTCGCAGAAATTCAATAATAAAATTGAACACGTTACTCTTTAGTCATCTCATAATAAATTGTATTTTTGCCCCATTAACACAAGCCTTCCCTCTTTGAGAAGGTTTTTTATTAGTAAAAAATGTATTTAGATACAAAAAATGTCGCTGATTACGCCGCGACTATCATAAAAGTATTTATCGATTATTCACCAAAATTGATTTCTGCATTTCTTATATTATTTGTAGGTCTTTACACCATTCGAATAATAAATCGACTTATCAGAAGAATAATGGTCAAGCGAGAATTAGACCCTACGCTGACAAAGTTTCTAGCCGATATTCTCCTTTGGGTTTTAAGAGTATTATTGTTTGTGACATTCATATCAAAATTAGGTATAGAGACTTCCTCTTTTGTAGCTATTCTTGGTGCCATGGGACTAGCTATAGGATTATCGCTTCAAGGCTCACTTTCTAATTTTGCAGGCGGAATGTTAATTATAGTTTTTAAACCATTTAAAGTAGGACATACAATAGATGCCCAAGGCGTTTTCGGTACAGTTAGTGAAATCCAGATTTTTGTAACTAAAGTAATTACAGCAAACAATCAAACCGTATTTATTCCTAATGGTATTTTATCGAATGGCAACATCATTAATTACTCTTTGGAAAAAATTAGAAGAGCTGACTTAACTTTTGCAATTTCTTATGACTCCGACATTAAAAAAGCGAAAGATCTAATTACAAGCGTTTTAAATGAGAATCCAAAAGTACTTCAATCACCTCCACCTGAAGTTTTTGTAAAAAACCTAACCGATAGTGCTATTCAATTAGCAGTACGACCTTGGGCAAATAGCGAAGATTTTGGCGACGTTTTTACTGACACTTTAGAAAATTGCAAAACAGCTTTTGATACAGCCGGAATAGTGATTCAACCGTACGTAAAAGAAATGTCTAGCGCTACAAATTAACTACTAGATTTACTTTTTTGAAGTGGTTACCATAAAATCTTTAAGGTAAAAAGGTTCGAAATAAGCGACGTCAACAGTATCGCTATTTTTGAACTTTTCAAAACTAAGAGCACTCATTTCGTTTGCAGACGGAAATATTATTTCTTCTAAGAAAATAAAGTTTTCTTTTGTCAATACAGTTTGCGCTTTCTCTGCACAATCACCTACAAAATAAATAGGACCTTCTATATCTTCAAATGAATTCTCAGCTAAAATTTCAGCTCGAGTTCCTCTTGTATTTATTAATTCAGGCGTAAATATGGCACTATATACTTCCATCCTTCTGGCATCAATCATAGGAATGATTAATCCATTAGAAATGCGTGCCTGAGCTGCCAATATTTGCAAAGTATCTACAGCTATTAGTGGAATTCCTGAAGCGTAACAAAGTCCTTTAGCAGAAGAAACCCCGATGCGAAGTCCAGTGTAAGATCCCGGACCCTGACTCACAGCTATAGCAGTTATATCACTAAATGCAATTCCTACTTCTTTTAGACTTGCTTCAATAAACACATGCAATCGTTCTGCATGAGAATATCCCTCTTCTGCAATTTCATTACAGACAATGGTTTCTCCGTCTTTAGCAATACTTACCGAACAATTTTTTGTCGATGTTTCGATGTTAAGAATATAGGCCAATACTTTTCTATTTTAGATAAAATTAATTATCGCAAAAGTACAAATCTAAAATAAAACTACTTGCTTTTTTATTTATCGTTTTCTGATTTCACAAATACCATATCCCCCGAATTTAATTCTTTAGAAACAGTAGAATAGGGTCCCGTTATGACTACATCTCCTTTTTTAAGACCGCTTAACACCTGGATGTTAGTATCGTCTTGAATTCCGGTTTTAATCACACGAATCGTAGCTTTATCACCTGCTTTTACAAAAACGCATTCGTATTTCTTATCACTTTTTGGCAATGCTTTTTGATCATCTACAGGCTCTAGTACTTTTACTTCACTAACTGCTGCCGTATCTGATTTTACCACTACAGAGCTTATTGGCACCGCTAATACGTTCTTTTTAGTTTTGGTAATAATATCTACAGTTGCCGTCATTCCCGGTCTAAACGGAGAATAAGCCGCAGGTTTCCCTTCTAATAAATCAAGATAAGACTCTTTAAGAATTCTTATTTTTACTTTAAAATTGGTCACTTGATCTGCTGTTAAAGCGGAGCTAGCCGAATTAGAAATACTAGTCACCATCCCTTTAAATTGCTTTTTCAAATAAGCATCGACTTCTACATTAGCAGCATCACCTACCTTAATTTTTACAATATCATTTTCATTGACATCAACTTCCACTTCCATGTTGTTCAAGTTTGCCACTCTCAAAATCTCAGTTCCTGTCATTTGCTGCGTTCCTAATACTCTTTCTCCTAATTCTACATTAAGCATCGAAATAGTTCCATCTGCTGGAGCATAAATTACAGTTCTCCCTAGATTATCGCGCGCTTCATTTACAGAAGCCGAAGCACTTTTTACATTAAAATAAGCCGATTCTTTATTGGCTTTAGCAACTTCAAAAGACGCAATAGATTTATCCCAATCTGATTTAGAAATAATCCCCTTATCAAATAAGGTTTTATTTCTCTCATAACTAGATTTAGCTTCTTTAAACTGAGCTTCCGTTTGAGTCAATCCCGCTTTGGATCCAGATAATCCTGCGATTGTTCTGTTTAGGCTTGAGGTATATAAATCAGGATTTATTTTAACTAATAAATCTCCTTTTTTAACTACTTGCCCTTCTTTAACAGGCAATAAAATAATTTCTCCAGAAACTTCCGATGAAATCTTCACCTCAATTTCAGGCTGAATTTTACCGGTAGCCGAAACCGTTTCAATAATAGTAGTCGCATTGACTATCGCTATTTCAACCTCTTTTCCTTTATCCTTATTTCCAATAACGCCTGTTTTTGAAAGTATTAATAATAAAGCAATAACGACAACGGCACCGCCTATTATGAGATAAATTGTTTTCTTTGACATAATGTATTAATTTTTAATGATAGGAATTCCAAAATAGAATTCTAATATTTTGATTTTGAAAATGTAATCGTATTTAGTTCGAAGCACGTCAGATTGTGCATTAGAAAGTAAAGTCTGCGATTGATTTAAGTCGAACGAATTCATTAAACCAACATCAAATTTTTCTTTAGCATAATTATAGGCTTCTTGCCTGGACTCTAATGCTACAATCGCAGATTCGTGTGCATTCAAGGCGCCTTTAGCGTCAGTAAACGCAGTATAAACATTTCTTTGCAAATCTAAATCTTGTTGTTCTACAGCAATTTTAGATTTCTCTAAGTTAACCTGTGAACGCTCTACATTATTTCTAGCCGCAAATCCATTAAAGACAGGAATCGACAATTGCACTCCAAACGACTGCCCTTTATTATCTCCAAACTGACTGAAAAATGGAGGTGGCGCCTGCGTTCCTATTACGTTTCCGCTGTTGTCACGCAATGCAATATCAGCATAAGAAATTCGAGTGCTAAAATTGTAGAATCCTTGTAAAGTGGGCTGAAAACCTCCTTTTGCAATGGCTACATTTTTCTCAGCTATTTCTAGATTAGTCTGGGCTATTTTCAATTCTGTTCTTTCTTCTTTCGCTTTATCATAAATCGCTATTGGAGTTTGCAACAAAATATTATTTTCATCTTTTGCTTCCGTATCATCTACAACGTCAAAATCTTGAAAATCATCCAATTGTAATAATTGCGCTAAACTCAATTTCGAAATCAACAAAGAATTTTCAGCTGTAATCACTTTCTGATTGTCAGATGCCAAAGTAGCTTTTACATCTAGCAAGTCGCCTTTTGGTATTGTCCCCGCATTTACCAATTCCTGAGTACGTATTAACTGCTTTTCATTAATACTCATTTGTACTTCTTGTACCTTTAAATTTTCCTTATTAAAAAGTACTTGTAAAAAAGCATTGGCAACATTAAGCGCAATATCTTCTTGCATTTTCACAAGCTGATACTTAGAGGCAACTATAGAAAGATTAGCCCTTCTAAGTGTATTTTGATTCTGCAAACCTTTGTAGATATCAATCCCTACATTGGCTCCAGCTGAAGTAAACTGCGTAGTTTGATTTTGTAAAAGTCCCGTTGTTATATCTTGGTTTAAACCAATATTCCAAGAATGAGAAGCATTACCATTTAATGAAGGAAGAAAATTCCCGATCGCTCCTCGTTTATCAATAGCTGCAGTTTTAATATCTAATTCAGTTTGTTTTATCGAAATATTATTCTGCAACGCATAATTAACACACTCTTCTAATGTCCACTTTTTAGTTTGAGCGCTCGACGACAAGCCGTAAAGTAGCAATAGGATTAAACTGTAATAAATTTTATTTGACATATATTTTTGAATAAATTGTAATGCAAAGCCTAAATAAATGTAGCTTTTATTTTCCTTAACTATTGAATAAAAATACAAAACAGTATAGGATTTAGCTTATCTTTTAAAATAGATTAGACTTTAAAAATATCCTTTTGTTACAAAAAAAAAAAAAAATATAATTGTTTCGTTAATTTTACTATCTCAAATCAGAACAAATGCCAAAATCAACTTCTTTCTTACTTTTTGCGTTCGCCTTTATGCTTATAACTAGCTGCTCTTCTTCTCAAAAAATCACCTCACTAAAACCAGAACCAGACGACGCCACTCCTTTAGTCTACGACAATACACCTTCTTTTATTAATTTACCCATTAGTATAAAACTTAAGGACATTGAAAACCAGACCAACGCACTCCTAAACGGTTTAATCTACGAAGACAATATAATTGAAGATGATGATATCGAAATGCAAGTATGGAAACTGGCTCCTATCAGTATTGTATCCTTTAGCGAAAAAACAGGAGAAAGAATAAAAACTATTCTACCCTTAAAAGTATCTGTAAAATACAGAATTGGCACAAAAACACTAGGAACTGAATTTTATAAAACCCAGCAATTTAACCTTAACGGAGTGGTAACATTGTTGAGTGATGTTAATTTGACTAACTGGAAACTAAACACAAAAACAGAATTTCATTCTTTAGATTGGAACGAAAGCCCTACAACGACTATTCTAGGAAAAAATGTTCCGGTTACTTACCTAATAAATCCCGCTATCAAACTATTCAAGTCTAAAATAGAAAGAAAAATAGATGAAGCTGTTGGTAAATCAATGGATTTTAAACCCAATTTACTTGCTGCTTTAGAAAAAATATGCTTGCCTTTTCAAATGAATGCCGACTATGATAGCTGGTTGCGAATTGTTCCTTTAGAAATTTATACTACAACGACTAAATTAAAAAAAGATCAATTGTCGTTACAAATGGGAATGAAGTGCAATATGGAAACATTAATTGGCCAGCAGCCACAATCTAAATTTGACGTGAATAAAATCACATTGAAAGCTGCTACTAAAATCCCAAATCAGATTTCAGCGAATGTCGTTGCCGTTTCCACTTATAATGACGCTTCTAAGATCATGAAGAAAAACTTTGCCGGGCAAGAATTCGAATCAGGCGGAAAAAAAGTAAAAGTACAAGATGTCGCTATTTGGCATAAAAACGGCAAGATGGTTATCGCTTTAGATTTATTGGGATCTTTAAATGGTAGGATCTATTTATCTGGTTTCCCGCAATACGACGACAAGTCAAAAGAGATCTATTTTAATGAATTGGATTATGTTCTAGACACAAAAAACAAATTAATGCGCACTGCAAACTGGCTTGCTCAAGGATTGGTTCTTCGAAAAATTAAAGAGAATTGCCGCTATTCAATACAAGCCAACTTAGAAGAAGGTAAAAAAACAATGACGAACTATCTAAAAAATTATTCCCCCCTACCAGGTGTTTTTGTAAATGGAAAAATGGAAGACATACAATTTCAAAAAGTACAGTTAACAAACAACGCCATTATCGCTTTCATTAAAGTCAAGGGAGAAATCAACATTTCGATTGACGGTTTAAAGTAGAAACAATTGGAGTTATTCTGTCTTTTTATTTTTTCTAATTCGATACACACCGTACCCAATTACGACCACAAGTAAGTAAGGAATTGCCATCAGGTAAACGATACCGTCGTTTACTGCCTGCGCCTGCTCAGCGTTCCCTTCACCTCCTAATACTGCTCTACACATAGCACATTGTGCTTCTACATTTAGAGAAAAAAAGAAAGCAAGGATAAAAAATAGTATTGTACTGCTCTTTTTCATAATTCTTTTATAAGTTTTTTAATTCAACTATTTAATAAACGTAGTAAGGAGAAATCATCAAATAGACGACAACACCAGTTATTGCAACATATAGCCAAATTGGGAAAGTGATTCTAGCAATCTTCTTATGTTTATCGAATACTTGAGCTAAGGCTCGTACATAAGTTATTAAAACCAAAGGAATGATAACTATCGACAAGATAATGTGTGTGATTAATATAAAATAATAAATATATTTCACCATTCCTTCTCCACCAAACTTAGTAGAGTCTGAAGTCATATGATACGAAACATACATTCCTAAAAAAAGGATCGAACAACCAATAGCTCCTTTCATTAGATTCTCATGCAACTTTCTATTTCCCTTCTTAATTGCAATTACAGCTAAGACTAATAACACGGCTGTAAAACCGTTAATTGTAGCATAGATAGGTGGTAAAAAACTAAGAGGCTCTACTGCAAAACCCATTCTTTTTAAATTAACACCAAAAAGAAGCGCTACAACCAGTGGAATGGCAATCGATAAAATAACGATCCATTTTTTATAACGCTGTTCTAAATTTTGATCCTTCATTTCATTTATTCTTTTAATAATATACTAATATCTTGTTGAATATCTCTAACTCCTTTTTTATCTAAACCATCGTAGTATAATATTGGATTCCCAAAATCATCACGTCTGCAACGGATATTTCCATCTTTATCAATTAGAGCAAAAAAACCAGAGTGTTCAAAACCTCCACTTGCCTTATTGTTCTCACCTGCATAAAGATTAAAACCTTTATTAGCTAAATCATATATATAATCTTTATCTCCCGTCAAGAAATGCCAGTTTGAAGATGTTACTCCTATTAGTTTTGCATGTTCCTTCAAAACCGCAGGAGTATCGTTTGCGGGATCAATAGTAATAGCTGCAATACCGAAATTAGGATTACCAAAAAATTTCTTTTCGATCAACAACATACTTTGATTCATTTTTGGACAAATCGAAGGACAAGTACTAAAGAAAAACTCTAAAACATATACTTTACCTTTATACGTTTCATTTGTAATCTTCACATTGTCTTGATTCACTAATTCAAATTTAGGTGCTGGCCCTATTTTAACTAATTTACCATCAATAGAAGCGGCAGTTTCAACCTTATCTAAACGACCTCCTTTTACAACATCCCCATTTTGAATTCGAGATATTATTTTAGGAATTGCATATATTCCAAAAACCAGAATTACAAACGAAATTCCGATATAAGCTTTATTCTTAAACATATAATTCAATTTTAAAGTTGTTTTGTAGCATTGCGATTTTTTTTAAGTGCTGCTCGATACTCGTAAAGAATAACTTTAAAATCATCTAACATCTCATTGCTTAATTCAGCAGGGTGAATGGTATTATAACCCTCTTTATATTCTTGAACTTTCTTTCTTCCTCGAAGATTTCTCTCCTTGTCAACGATATACACATTTGGAGTTCCTGAATGTACATCTAGTTTATCAACTAATTTTAATTGGTCATAAAAGGAATTTATCTCTTGAGGTGTAGCAAATAAAAAATGCCACTGAGAAAGATCTGTAATCTCGTCTAAGGAATTTAAAATATTCTGAACATCTTTTTCAGTTCCTAACGGACAAAGCATCACAAATTGCAGGTCTTTAAAAGTATGGTAACGCTGGTAAATTTTTTGATTAAGGTTAAAAAGATTACCTCTATTTTCTAAAATATTAGCACCACCAAATCCTAAGATTGTTATCTTATTGTCTAATGTAACTTTGTTACCATCTAAAGACTTCCAATCTCCAAAATCTTTAACCTTAGGCGTTATAACAGGTAGTTTAGTATAACCATTGACTCCCGAAGCGAAAAAAAGATAAGCCACTATCGGTAAGACAAAAAGAACAAAAAGAACGATATTTTTTTTCATTATAATGACAATTCTATTAAAGTGCAAAAATAAAAAAAGGTACGCAATGCGTACCCTTTTTTTTGATTAATATATTGTTAAAAATTCCATTTTATAGTTGAATCTTTAAAAACTCCATAAATATAATCACCTTCAGTCAAAAGAATGAAAAGTAAATATAAAATTAAAAATATTAGAGGATACACAACTGCAGATCTAAGAGAACTTCTTTCTCCCTCCATGTGCATGAATGCATAAACGATATAATATGCTTTATAAACTGTAAGCGCATAAAAAATCCAGTTCAGCAGACTCATCCCAAGAAAATTAGTAAAGTGTAATGAGTCTGGCTTATATATCCCCAGAATAACCTCTACTATCGTAACTAAAGATAATATTCCGAAAACTTTCCAGATTCTACTGGTATTTGATACATATTCGTGTTCGTGTGACATAACAATAATTTTTTGAAAATTAAACTAGATAGAAAACTGTAAATACAAATACCCAAACTAAATCGACAAAGTGCCAGTATAATCCGACTTTTTCGACCATTTCATAGCTACCTCTTTTCTCGTATGTTCCAATAAGGACATTAAAGAAAATAATGATATTTATAATTACACCTGAAAATACGTGAAATCCGTGAAATCCTGTGATAAAGAAAAAGAAATCAGCAAATAATTTGCTACCATATTCATTTCTAACAAGATTAGCACCTTCTACCACATAATGCGCTTGGCTCAATCTCAACATAGACTCTTCTCTAGAAAGAATTGTTTTTTGTTTCTTATCATTCAAAACCTCAGTTCTAATTAATATATCCGGATTGGCTTTAAAGCCAGCCTGAACTTCAGCTACTGAATAAGATGGCAAAGTTGCTTCACTCATAAACCAAGTTCCTTTATCCCTTGTCAATTGCCCTCTTTCTTCTGGCAATGTTGCAGCAAAGTCAGCAAGTGCCACTCGCTTTCCTTCTTTGTTAACAAACTGAAGTAAACTACCTCCTTTTGTTTCAACTGCACCATATTCCCCTTTTATAAAATTTTTCCACTCCCAAGCTTGTGAACCAACGAAGATCCCTCCACCTATAATGGTTAAAAACATATAAAGCGCCACTTTATCTTTTTTCATTTGATGACCCGCATCAACAGCCAAAACCATTGTTACAGATGAAAAAATCAAAATAAAAGTCATTAAAGCAACATAATACATCGGTGCATCTACACCATGCAAAAATGGAAAGTGATTAAACACTTCATCGGCTATAGGCCATGTTTCAATAAATTTAAATCTAGAAAACCCGTAAGCCGCTAAAAATCCAGAGAACGTTAAGGCATCTGACACGATAAAAAACCACATCATTAATTTACCATAACTTGCTCCCATTGGCTCATTGCCACCTCCCCAAGTTTTTTCTTCGCTATTCCCAGTTGTAACTGTCGATTCCATAAAAGTTATTCGTTAAAAAGTTCCCAAATTTACGTTTTTTTCTTATTTAAAGAAATATAAAAATACAAATAAATACAACCACAAGAAATCAAGAAAGTGCCAATACATTGCACCTAGTTCTATTCCAAGAGTTTGACTCGAATTGTATTTTTGTTTAAAATGATTATAAATTATAATAATCAATGAAATCAACCCACCAGCAAGGTGAGCTAAGTGCACAATCGCTACAACATAAAGAAATGTAGATGTAATTGAGCTTTCACTTCCAGTGAAATAATGCCCCGCTTTCACGATCTGATCGAAGCCTACAAATTGCAAAATCACAAACAATATCCCTAATGCTAAAGTAGCAAAAAGAAATGTAGTAGTAGCACTTTTATTGTCTTTTTGAATGGATTTTTTAGCTAAATGGAATGTAACACTACACCCTATTATAACAAGAGTACTAAAATAAAAAGCACTCGGTAATTGAAAATCTTTCAACCAGTCTACTCTCGATTTACTCACCACAAACGCACTAGTAAGACCTGCAAACATCATAGTCATACTAACCATAGCAAACAATAAGATCAATTTATATGATCTCCCCGTTCTCATTTTATGCTCTTCAGCTGTCATTGTAACTTCCATAACTATCTTAAAAATTTATCAATTATATATACAAATTGTAACAAAGTAATATACCCAACACTAACCAACATCAAGGTTTTCGCTGCTTTTGCGGTTCTTAACTTATAAAGTTTCACTGCATAAAACAACATCCAAATACCTAATAAAAATATTGCTCCGGCAGCAATAGGAGTTATAAACAACTTACCAGTATAACCTAAAGAAGGCAATAACGAAGCTATAATAAGCCATACTGTATAGAGAATAATCTGCAATGCGGTACCCTTATCTTTTTTTCCTGTTGGCAACATAAAAAAACCTGCTTTTTCATAATCTTCATATAAAAACCAACCAATTGCCCAAAAATGAGGGAATTGCCAGAAAAACTGAATTAAGAATAAGGTCCCAGCTTCTATCCCAAAGTCCCCTGTTGCAGCAACCCATCCTAACATAAAAGGAATTGCTCCAGGAAACGCACCTACAAAAACGGACAATGATGTCATCGTTTTTAACGGCGTATAGACACTTGTATATAAGAATATAGAAATCGCTCCAAACATTGCTGTTTTTGGATTGATCATATACAACAATGTAATACCTATTATGGTAAGTAAACCAGCAACCACTAAAGCTGATGTGGGAGACATTCTTCCCGCAGGAACAGGACGATTTTTAGTTCTATCCATCAACGAATCTAAATCCTTTTCGATTACCTGATTAAATGCATTTGAAGCACCCACCATACAATATCCACCGATGGCTAGCATAATCAATACCGACCATTGAAAAGGATGTTCACTATCAAAACCCAAAAAATATCCAGCAATAGCGGAAAATAAAACGCTGATAGCTAATCCCGCTTTTGTAATTTCTTTAAAATCCAAAAAAACTGTTCTAAGGGAAACTGTATTTGACATACTATTCAAGACGGTTATTATTAAGTTCTCTAAAACTGCTGCAAAGGTACAACTTACAGATAGAAATAAGAATGAAGAATTTATATTTTTTTTCAAGCGCCAAAAGTGCAAAATTCCAGACTTTTTATCCTTTAAATGAATATCTTTTTTTAAATTTCACAACTAGTTCCACAATCTCCCTAGTAATCAAAATACCAATTAAAAACATCAGCACGCAATCCTAATGTGAACCAATTAGTACTTTGGGTAAAAGTAGCAACGGTATTCTTAGTAGGATCAAAACTTCTATAGATATAACTTCCGTAGATTTTTAAATTAGTCGTAGGATTTACTAGATATCCTCCTTGAAGATCCGCTATAAAAAGAGATGTTTTATTTCCTTGCCCTACTTTCACACCACTGTCAAAAGGTCGTTTTTCATCATAATCTTTATAAATATTCCCTCCATAATTAAAACCATCTTCGGTAGTATCAAAGTCTAATCCACGAGTACCAGCAGTTATTTTTGCATCAGCAAAATACCTGCCTTTATGATAGCGAGCTATTGCGATAAACTCTTTAAAATTTCCGCCCCACTGGTGGCCTATGCTTTGATTATTGTGCCCGTAATTTGTAATTGGCTCACTATGAGAGTACATATAAGGACGCACATGATTGTATTCTAATTGCAATAATAAATTATCCATTTGGAAAGCATCATAGTATTTGACACCCAATTGATAACCATATTTATTTTTCCAACTATTATCACCAGCTTTAATATCCTCCAATGAAAATTCGTCTAATAGAAATTGACCATACAAATTAATTTTATCACTCCATTTATACTTAGCCGTCAGTCCTAGAAGCGCATTTCCTGTTCTAGCTGAAGACGCAAACTCCACTGATCTATAAAATATAATAGGATTAACAAAACT
The DNA here is from genome assembly GCF_004349145.1 of Flavobacterium hiemivividum. Classification (GTDB taxonomy): domain Bacteria; phylum Bacteroidota; class Bacteroidia; order Flavobacteriales; family Flavobacteriaceae; genus Flavobacterium; species Flavobacterium hiemivividum. Next base: position 414,152 of record NZ_SMFO01000001.1, read on the forward strand.
AGCATCAAAGCCTCTATCATTTGTATTGGTCCAAATAACTGATTCAAAAAAACCAAGATTTAATCTATTAGAAATATTCCAACTCAAATAATGGTTTGCCATAAATTTAGTCGCATAAGTTCTCTCCAGAGTAACTTCGGGACGCACGTCTTTCAGCCACATATAAGTATTCGTATACTTTATTTTCCAAAAATTAGTGTTTATTTTAAAATAAGGATACGGACTAGCACCATCACTTTCTAACAACGAACGGTATCCATCTCCTATAAAATTTCTTCCGTATCCTAACTGCAAATCAATATGCTTGCTTGCCGAGAATGTCAAATTAGCCTCCGCTAAAGGAAAATCATAAGAATCAGTTTTAAACCTCTTAGAAATTCCCATCCCTGGAATAATAGCTGGATTACCACCTGCAGGTCTTATTGACTCCGCATATCGATTAAAATAATCAGCAAATCGTCCTTGACTTTCAAACACAGTTGTAGAAAAGTTAAGCTTATCGCCAAGACCTCCTCTAAAATTAATCGCTCGCGTATTGACATAGGTATAAGCATCACTCTTAGAATCTTTACCTACTTGCAAATCTAATATTGGATTTAACGACAACCAGTAACCGTCTCCTTGGATTTCAACTGTATTTTCATTCCACAACTTTCTAGCCCACCAGCCGGAAACATCTTTTTTAAGTTTTTCGTTCGCTTCTCTAATATTATAATATTTTGACACTTCAGCATAGCTATACGGTTTTGAAGCAGTATGATTATTACTCCCTACCCGATTTAAGGCCCCATCAAATTGCGCATAATAACTATGCGAAAACGGAATATTTAAATGACTATCATACTCTGGATTATTGTATTTCTTATATACAATACTATCTAATTCGGTGAGCGGCTTTGTCTTTTTTTCAATTATTTCAGCTTTAGCCAATGATTCCAAAGCTCTTGTTTCAGCACTTTTTAACGGAATCGAAATTGTGATATTGTATTTTGAATAGACCGCCTTTCCATTATAAGTTGACGGAGTGATTTTAGGAAATTTAGCAAAAACTCGCTTTGCTTCCTTGACCAACTCCTCGTCAATAGCATTAACGTAGATGACTTTAAAAACACCAGTGGCATCTACCTCAAAAAGGACTTTTACATTTCCTTGAAAATTATTTTCAACAAGATTTTCTGGAACAACAAAGTTTTGGAAAACAAAATCTTGAACTTCATTATAAAAACAGTTTTCCAATTCCTGCTTCTCTAACTTTTCACAAACCGGAAAAACCGGAAAACGTTCAGGTGAATGATTTGAATCTAATAAGTTTTGGCTTTGAGAATAGGTAAAAAAAGACAGAAATGATGCAACAAAAGCGAGGAAAACCTTTTTCATATATTTTTTAATTGTAAAATTAATATCCATTATTTGTATTTTCTGCGTTCGCAATTGCTTTTGCTCCAGAAGTCCCTATTCGCTTCACCCCTAACTTTATCATTTCGACCGCCTCGTCATATGTTCGAACACCACCTGCAGCCTTAACAGACAAAGGTGTTGCATTTTCTAACATCAACTTAATAGCATGAATAGTTGCACCATTAGGCAAATTATTTTCAGTTGTATAGAATCCAGTTGACGATTTTACAAATACGAAAGAGAAATTATCTTCCTTGAAATTTGAAATAACAACATTTTTTATCAAAGCTGTCAATTGAACAATTTGCATATCATTTAAAGCAGCAACTTCGATTATCCATTTTACAACTTTATTGTTTTCGATACCAAGTTGTGTTCCTTTCAAAACCTCGCCTTTAACTAAATCAACATCGCCATTTTTAAAAGCCTCATAATTACAAACAAAGTCTAAATCATCTGCTCCGTCCTGAATTGCTTTTTCTGCTTCGAATAATTTATCGGCTATAGTCGAATTCCCCCCTGGAAAACCAATTACAGTTCCAATTTGTAAATTAGACCCAGCATCAACCACCATTTTCCTGGCTATAGCAACCATATCAGGCCGAATCATTATCAGTTTAAAATGTTCATCAATAGCTTCTTGAACAAACCCTTTGACCAGCTTAAGATTTTCATCATAATCGAGACCTGCCTGTTCCGCAGTTTTCAAACAAGTTGAATCTAAATATTTTTTGATATTCATTGATCTATTGCTTTAACTATATAATAATAGTACTGTTATAGAATGTAAAAATACATATTAAATTGGCATTACTTTAACACAACGAGATACTTTTAATAGCAAAGGTTACCATTGTCTATCTGAATTTTAATTTTTTAAAAATTACAACAAACTAAATTCGATCAAAACTGACGAAAACTAAATTATAAAATAAAAAGCAATACCGCTTTAAAACAAAAAAATCCCACCGAAGTGGGATTAGTATGTAAATCAAATTTTATTTAAGCGCTTATTTTTAAAATATAAAATAACTACAAAGACTGCTAAAAATGCTCCTACCATATTTGCTAGAACATCCATCATATCCTCTTTTCTAGTTGTAGTATATTGTCCCTGCATAATTTCTATTGTAACCCCAAAAAGAACGGAAAACAAGAAAGAAATAATATAAGGCGTATAACTAGTTGGATCCTTTATCTCTGTTCTAAAAAACAAAATCCAAAGAAACGTGAATACAAAATGAAAAAAAGCATGAACTACTTTATCCAGATTCTCAATACTCACCGCTGGTATTTTGTCAGATTGAACTAAACATAGAAAAAGAACAATCCCAGTCCACAATAAAGAAATCCAAAAAAAAATTTGTTTAAGCACCTATAAGTTCCTTGTATTGGTCACTTGAAAGTAATGAGTCGTAATCAGCAACATTTGAAACTTTTATTTTTATCATCCAACCTGCTCCATAAGGATCAGCGTTTACTGCTTCTGGAGTACTTTCTAAAGCATCGTTAAATTCCACAATTTCTCCAGCTAATGGCAAAAACAAATCAGAAACTGTTTTTACAGCTTCTACAGTACCAAAAACTTCATCTTTTTCTAAAGTTTGGTCTAAAGTTTCCACTTCAACATAAACGATATCTCCTAATTCTTTTTGAGCAAAATGCGTGATTCCCACAGTTGCAACATCACCTTCTAAACTAACCCACTCGTGATCCTTAGTATACTTTAAATCTGCCGGTATATTCATAATAAAAACGTATTGATAATTGATTATTGAATTATTGTTCCGCAAATGTAACAATCTTCTGTTCAAATACAGATTAGATTTTACAAATTAATTCCCAAAATTATATCGAAGCGTAAATCCAGATCGAATGTTTGTAAGCGGGAACGAAGTCGAGATTACTGCTTTTGAAAAGGAGTGATCATAATAGAAAATAGCAGTTAAGTTTTTACTGAAAGAATAATCAGCCGTTAATTTTAATGACCAGATATTTTGCCCACCCGCTAATTGATTATTATCATAATCGATATATCTCACGATAGTTTGGTTATTACGATAGGAGAAATCAGCTTTCATGTTGATATCCCCTTTAATTATACCCGTCGGATTATCTGCTAATCTAGAAGAAAAAATTACATCTTTAAAACGATAACCCAGACCAACCACATATTCTATCCCTTTTACTTCCGTCAATAAATTATTATCAAAACTCATGGATAACGCTCTGTCTTTTTTAATTTCAGTAAGTATCTTAAGAGAACTTTGCAGTTCAAAATCCATTCGAATTAGCGGACTAAACTGCTCTACTAAGTTGATATTAGACATGATCGTTTTATTAAAAAAGTTACCGCTGGCATCAACTCCACCAGGACTTTTATCATAATCGAAATTAGAACGGTATTGATTAATAGTATAAGAAGCCCTGTAATTGTGTTGCAAAGAGAATCGTTTAAAATTCCTTTTAAATAAATCATAACGCATCAGCCCACTATATTTTACTGCCCAGTTAGGAATAGGTACACTTCTAAAAATCCCAAGAGAAACTCCTGAAGCATCACTTCCAGAGTAAGCGGCCATAAAAGCAGGCAATAATACTGCTTGATTATTTTTACCATATCCTAACGGATACCCATCCGAATCAAGGTTGCTTGGGTTAGTAATATCAATACCTCGATCCGTAGCTAATCGATTTGCAATTACAAGTCTATTTGTCCTGAAGTCATCAAAAGCTGCAGAAGAATTTTCATCACTTGTAGAAAACGATGTCTTTATTAGCACCGTTGATATCGAAAACAGGCCGTAGGTGTAAGGTGAAAGCGAGTAATATTGTCCATCTAAAACATTGTACTGTTCTGAATAATTATTAGAATACGACCTATCAGCGGCTAAATCAATTTTTAAATCTGGAAACAAATCTACATTTGCTGTCGCCTTAAACATCTTATTAGTTACCTGAGTGTAGTTTTGGTTGAACTCCTGATAATTAGTCAGCCAACCATTTTTTGCCGCTTCATATCTAACATCATCTTGACTTCCAAATATAAAACCTAGCGATGGTCTTGATGAACCCAAGAACCCAATACTCGGGGTATAACCTGGTAAAACCGTACCACTATTCTCGGTATAATTAATCTGAATATTTTTTACACTAGTTAAAACTCCCATTAAACCGTCGACAAATTCATTGTTCTGAGCTTGTGGTTTTGCATTTGTATTCACTACTTTCTGTCCTGGTTTTGGAGCTGGAGCCGGCTGTCTATTTGTTGATTTAGCAGCGTTTCTTGTTAATCCTAAATATTTATAAAGCATGTCCATATTTAAACTAGTGTTCAAATTATTAGAACGTGCGTTTTGAACGGTATTCCCTAAATCCGGAATTCCAATGTCCTCTAATTGAGAAAAAGCATTTGATGATTTTTGCCAGTTGTAATCTCCAGTATAAGAATAATTAGCCTTCACAAAGCTAAACAATGGAATCTTGTTAATTGGTATCTCATAATTTAAAACCAACTGCTGCATGTGTTGATTTGGATCTCCAATATCCCAATAACTATCCCAAATCGTAAAACTATCAATAGGTTCGTTGTCCTCATTCAAATAGTTTTTTACAATATTACTTGATGAAGCGGTGTAGCTTAATTTCAAAGATTTTGTCAGGTCGTAATTAAATCCATATTGATAATTGAATCCAAAATTTCTTCGATACAAAGGATCAAGACCAATTCCCTGAACATCGACTTGTCTAAATTGTTGACGGTTGTATTGCCTGTTAATATTAGTATTAAAAGATATATTAGAAGGCAAATAATTAAAATTAAAATCACTTAGCAACTTCCAATAGTTGCTTTTTTTCAAGAATTCTGTCTTTTTAAATGGTTCAACTGGCTTCGGTTGAAAGCTATAAGCATAATCTACTGATGAGTTGGCTTGCTGATCGATATAATCTTCAATCTCATAATCATGTCTTTCGACTTTGTTATACGATTGAGAAAAAGTAAAATTTTCTACATCATAGACATGTTGCTTTTGCTCAGCTCCTCTTTGCTTTCTAACCCCGATAAAATTAATGCTCATTCGTTTTGTATAATCGATTGCTCTGCTCTCAATATTATCTTTCTCAGCAGCATCAGTTGTATTATCCAATAACTGTTTTAGTTTGATATCTTGATTAAAAGGATCGTATTCTGGAGAAATAATTTCTTCCCCAATGGCGTAATTAAACGGTAAATTAACACCCCATTTTGAAGGTAATAGTTTACCCAAATTAACATTTGTCACAATATTATATAGTTGGATATCTTCACGATTTCTTTCGTTTGGTCCTTGTTCTAAGGCTCCAAAACCAATAGTGCTTTTCTTTCCTGTCGCAGATACTGTAGCAAAATCAGCAAGATTAGAGTCTATGTTTAACACAGCTGCCATCCCTCCTTGATTATCCATATCTGCTAAGCGAAGTTCATTGAACCAGACTTCCCCTTTTAAATCCTGATGCGTTTCATTGCTTTTCACCCCTACCATCAAAGTTCTAACTAATCCAAAATTCGGATTTCCTTTAATCCCTAATCTCAATTTACCATCACCGTCACCACCAGGTCGACTAACATCATCATCTGAGTAATAAATCCCACTAAGAGGCAAATCATTTGGATTCACGCTCATGGCTTGAATCTTCAATTGCGTCAATAAAGACAATGCCAAATCGATTTCGTTTTCTTCTGGCCACACTTCCTCAGCAGTCAGTGGACCACAATTTGATGTTCCAGAGGCAGAAGGAACAGTCACCTTTAAAGGAATTTCGATTTGGTAAAAATTCTGCGTAAAATCATTTCCAAAACGAATAAATCCTACCATTTGATTGTCTCTAAGCACCGTTTCATTTGGTAATGATTCCGCATGTAAAAACATTTTTAGTTTTTTAAATTGTCGCATGTCAATACTAACATTTTTAAAAACTGCCCTCGAATCTTCAGTTTCTAGTCCATCACCTGAAACTCTTAACGACAAGGATTGTTCGTTTTGATTAATAAGCGTATTATTATTGTACAATTGCTCTCGCTGCACACCCGGAGGGGCGATGTAATTAATAGGACATCTTTCATTATTTTCTTGCACATTAACAGCTGAGACGTCAAATTCAGTTCCATCATCAATTACATTTGTATCGTTGAAGTCAAGCGTATTTGTATACCTTCTCCATTCTCCTCTTACTAAATCTAGTGACCCGAAACGAACCGTCACTTCCTGATCAAAGCCGGTCATAAACATCCTCATAAAACGAATCGAGCGGAAATCGGAAATATTTCCTATTGTATTCTGTGGTTGCGTAACAGGAATTTTAAACTGAATCCACCTTGCATCTGTTATTTCGCCATTAGCTAAAGTAACCTGCGTATCTCTAATATCGGTAATATAATTTTGTCCAATAATTGGATTTGGCTTTACATCGATGCTGTATTCATAATAAGCATTGATGGTATTCATGGTGTTATCTCTATTAATATCCTCTACATCTGGAACTGTAGACGAACCTCTGTTAGCACTATTGATATCTACATCAGAGTTTCCTTCTACTCCATTATATTTTTTATAACGATTTAAAATACTACCGGTAGTATTCAAATAATAGGTATAATTATCAGCCGCTGGATCTAATTCAGAAGCAAAATTTGTGTACACTCCACCTTCATTAGCATCGGACAATCCGTCTAAACCTATATCTTGATTCGCTCGATTATTAGCATTGGCATCAAAGGCATAGATTAAAGATTGTGAAGCAGGAACATCTCCCCAAAGCGGTCTTGGATTAACCACTATTTGATCAGGTCCAAGTCCATTTTCATATTGTTTTCTTCCATCTTTCAAAATATCTTCCGATATTTCACCTAAATTGAAATATAACTTTCCTGCATTATTTTGAGGAATCGCTCCTTTACCTACATAAGGATCCATCACCCAAAATTGAATGTATTCTACATTTCCTTGTTCGAAATTAGTAGCATTTAAAGACCTCATAATCCCTCCAAAATTACTTTTGGGATCTGCAGCAAAATTTATATTGTTATTATAAGCACCACGTTCGGACGGATAGTAACTTAAATCCATAGTATTGATGACTTGCGATTGCCCTTGCGCAATGTCGGTCAAAGGATAAAGCTCTTCACTAAAAACCCTTCTTGTTGTATTAAATGACAAGTCGTCGGTAGAAATTCCTGAAGGTTTTTGCGTGTAAAATACTGGATCAATCGAATACCACGATAGTCGAGATCTTTTAAAACCATAACTTAAATCATTGGCATTGCCATTAAAATCATAGCTACTTCGCGTATTTCTTTCCGGAGTTGACGATAAGCTCCAGGCGTAGGCAGAACGCATGTCTATGGTGGTTTGAGAACCTTCGAAATCATCGACATAAATAGTGGATTCACCTTCAAACTGATCCGCTTTTGGCGAATCTGGTTTTAGAAATGCTATTTCTCCTCTTACAGAAAGGTTGGACGGTACATCAGTATCGACGTTAGGCAACATATTCACTAATCTGGTTAGAAAAGGAACTTCAGTAGAAAAGTTAGTATTGAATCCAAAAATAGTATTATTGACTGATTCCTGACCAAAACTCGATTTCTGAGTAAATGGTTTTTCAGTCATTTTTAAGAAAGTACCGCCCACCAAAAAATTATCTGAAATTTTATGCTCCACATTTACTCCCATAAATCGCCTGGTTTGCTGCCCGAAAATAGAGTTGTTTTCTAAAGAAACATTAATTGGCGTATTTGAAGCCTGAAGTGAAGGATCTAATATTTGAACTCTCCCTAATTGATAATTCACACTATAATCAATTCCTTCTACTAGAATTCTTCCGCCGGCTGTTACAACAACAGATCCCTGAGGCACATTGAAAGCTCCAATGGGAATTCCTTCGCCACCCGAGGATTTATACTTTCCTCTTAATAGAAATTTGTTTTTATCACTGTCCTGTAAAGCACCAGATTGTGTATTTCGATACATGTTTCTAAAAACATATTTCTTTTGATTTGGATTGTATGTACTGGCATCGTTATAATTTTCAGTTGAACCAGTATTCGATAATTTAGAAAACAACAATTCCCCAAAAGGTTCTTTGGTTGTAAATATTAATCGCCCATTTTGAGAATCGATAGTAATGCCTTGCATAAAATCAAAAAAACCATCACCACCCGTTTGTGGATCGTTATTATAATTTAACTTATCGAGGTTGAAGACTTTTAATAATGGCGTTTCTGCAACTCGATTATTTGGAGCTGGGTTTGGAGGAAATGGACTCCCTGGTACTTCAGTGATATAATTTAACGGAGATGGATCAGTATAAAGTATATTAAACCTAAAATCTTCTTGTTTTACCTGATAAGCACCAGGAATCTGATAAATATTTTTCATCATCAAATTCCACACTGGGTTTTTAACATTGGTCAAATTGCTTTTCAGCATTTTCAAAATTAAACTTTGCGTGATAATAGCCTGATTTGAAGGACTGTCACCCGTTACAACCGTTGCGTCTATTCCATCACTCCCAAATTCTCCTACTTGGTATGCCTTATCACCAATAGTATATTGATAAGCTACCGCTAAAACTTCGTCATTAGCCAGTCTTTGTTGCAAGGAAATATAGCCCAATTGTGCATTATAGGTATACTCATTAGAATTTAATTTTCTTGCATTTTCTAATTTTGAATAATCTTGCCCTTCACTTACAGTAACATTAAATCCTGATCTTGAAGTTACGATTTCGCGAATATTTTTATTCAATAAACCTGTTCCTGTTAGAATTTGCGCAGGATCATAATCATTGTTTGAGTTATCAGATGGAGTGTCAAAAGGATTATTAAACATTCCTGTGGAAGGATCTAAAACCACCACTTCATTATCTGGAATCCCTGACAATTGTCCTTCCCCTAAATCTTGAAGTGCAATAATATTTCTTAAATTATTAGAAGTAGTATTTACGCGGGTTTGTTTATTAGTAACCCAAATCTCTAATCTTGATATTTGAACTCTGCTATCAATAACCGGATAGTTTTTTAAGGAAGCATCGTATTTATTTCTAAAATATTGAGAAAGAAAAAAATGTCGATCATTATCATAATCAAGGGCATAAATATCAAAATCCTCTATTGTACCTCCGCCTTGTGCTACCACACTTTTTGTCTGTGATTTTTGTTCAGAAAACACGCCCGTCACTGTTGTTTTTCCAAACTGTAGTTGGGTTTTTACTCCAAATAAACTTTGCGCACCTCTAATTAAAGAACTATTTAAAGGCATGCTTACGTTTCCAACTTCAATTTTTTGAATAATATCATCCTCAGAAGGAGTGTATTCCAATTTCATTAAATTCTGAAATGCAAAAGTGGATTGCGTATCATAATTCGCATTAACATTAAGCCTTGTGCCTACTTTTCCCATTAAACTCATGCTTATCCTTTGATTAAAATCAAAAGATAAATTAGACCTATTTCTTGGAGAAAACGAGGGATTATCTTGCTTTGTGTAACGCATACCTAAGTCCATTTCAACGGAACCAGTAGGTTTAACATCGATTGTATTACTACCAAAAATGGATTCAAAAAGATTAGAATTCACGTAGTATTTTGGTAATAAATCTTTTTTAGCGACTTCACTACCCTCTTTTTTACCATCAATAGCATCTGTCTTTTGTTTAAAATAGTCTCTCATGGACTCTTTAAGCACTAACTTTTCATACTCTTTTGGCGTTAATATAATGGGGTAATTAATAGAAAATCCATCAACTGAATTAGTATAAATATACCTGTCCGTAACAGGGTCATATGTATACGCTGACAAGATACTTTGTGGATCTTTTATCTGAACCTTCCCTAAAGAAAAACCAGTTTTTGTGGTATCTTGACTTTGCTCATTTACCTGAGCTACAGACACGAAACTGCAAAATAAAACAATCAAAAAAGTACAAATTTTATGCATACAATTCGTGTTACTATGTTTGATTTATAAGTTTTTTAAAGCCTTTTTTATGATCGACTCCACAGAAGCTTCTGGATCTTCTTTTACAATTTTTTCAATAATTTTTTCTGATGTTTTTCTAACAAAACCTAAAACCTCCAAAGCTGATAACGCTTCATCTCTGTTTGTATTGCTTTGCGACATTGAAACTTCATCTAAATCATACAATTTCAGTATTTTATCTTTTAAATCGAGAATTACCCTTTGAGCGGTTTTACTCCCAATTCCTTTAATCGATTGAATCGTAACTACATCACCTGATCCTATTGCATTTGTAATTTGTTTTGGATCTAAGGAAGATAGCATCGTTCTGGCAATACTAGCTCCAATACCTGAAACGGAAAGCAACAATTTAAAAATCTCTCTTTCTGATTTTTCAACAAATCCAAATAAAGTATGCGCATCCTCTTTAATTTGAAGATAAGTATAGAGTTTAATAAAATCAGTTGCTGGAATTAATGAATAAGTATGTAAGGAAATATTCACTTCATACCCCACACCAGCACAATCAATTACTACTTGCGTAGGTGTTTTTTCAACTAGTTTACCTTGTAAATGTGCTATCATTGAATCTTAAATTTATTCCAAAAAAAAAGCTTACCACAATCAAAAATCATGGTAAGCAATATAGCATTTAATTTAATTATTTTTTTTCTTTTGTTTCTCTTGTGCATCAATAACTGCGATTGCCGCCATATTGACCATTTCCTCTACACTTGCACCAAGTTGGAAAATATGAACAGGCTTACTCATTCCCATCATAATAGGCCCTATAGAATCGACTTTATTCAACTCTTTCAATAATTTATAGGTAATATTTGCTGATTCAAGGTTAGGGAAAATTAAAGTATTAACTTTTTTTCCTGCTAATTTAGAAAACGGAAATTTCTCTTTTAACATCTCTGGGTTCAAAGCAAAATCTGCTTGTAACTCGCCATCAATTACTAATTCAGGATGATGTTCATGTAGATAAGCTACCGCTTCTCTTACTTTGGCAGCGCCAGCACTACTAGACGAACCAAAATTAGAGTAAGAAACCATTGCTATAACTGGCTCTACTCCAAACATTTTCGCCGTTTTTGCTGTCATAATCGCAATTTTAGCTAATTCATCTGCCGTTGGGTTAATGTTTATTGCTGTATCTGATAAAAACATTGGACCACGAGCAGTCATCATAATATTTGTAGTAGCAACTATCGAAGCTCCTACCGCTTTATCAACTAATTGCAACATTGGTCTAACTACCGAAGAATAGCTTCTAGAATGTCCAGTAACTAATCCGTCGGCCTCTCCTTCGTTCACCATCATAGCGGCGAAGTAATTGCGTTCCCGCATTAATTTTTGAGCATCATAGAAAGAGATTCCTTTTCTTTTTCTAGATTCCCAATACGTAGTTGCAAATCTATTGCGCCTCGCATCTTCTTCTTTTATTTTAGGATCAATAATCTCTATATCGGCATCAAAACCTAATTCTTCTTTTAACTCTAATATAATTTCTTTGTTTCCAAGTAAAATAGGATGTCCGATTCCTTCTTCTAAAACAATTTGAGCCGCTTTTAAGACATCCAGATGATCAGCTTCAGCAAATACAATTCGCTTCGGCTCCATCTTCGCTCTATTAGTTATCAAGCGAACCATTTTATTATCGTTACCCAATCGGTCTAGTAAACCTTCTTCATATTTATCCCAATCCGTTATTGGATTTAAAGCCACTCCAGAGTCCATTGCTGCTTTTGCAACAGCAGGAGCAACGATAGTAATTAATCTTGGGTCAAAAGGTTTTGGAATAATATATTCTCTACCAAAAACTAATTTAGTTTCACCGTAAGCAATGTTAACTTGTTCTGGTACTGATTCTTTTGCAAGTGACGCCAGGGCTTTTACTGCAGCCATTTTCATCGCTTCATTAATTTTTGTTGCACGAACGTCTAACGCGCCTCTAAAAATATATGGAAATCCAAGAACATTATTCACTTGATTAGGATGGTCAGACCTTCCTGTTGCCATGATAATATCTTTACGTGTATCCATAGCCAAGTTATAGTCGATCTCTGGATCTGGATTAGCCATTGCAAAAACGATTGGGTTATCGGCCATTCCAAGCAACATTTGTGGCGTCATAATATTTCCTGACGACAGGCCTAAGAAAATATCACAGCCTACTAATGCTTCCTCGAGAGTTAATGGTGCAATATCCTTAGCGTATTTTAATTGCATTTCTGACAATGCAGGATTGTCTTTAGTCAGCAATCCTTTACTATTAAACATTAAAATGTTTTCCATCTTAACACCTAATAGAATATATAAATCAGCACAAGCTAATGCAGCTGATCCTGCTCCTGAGACAACCATTTTTACATCTTCAGCTTTCTTACCTGCTAATTCCAAAGCATTTATCAAGGCTGCCGATGAAATAATAGCTGTTCCATGCTGATCATCATGCATGACAGGAATATTCAATTCTTCTACTAATCGACGTTCAATTTCGAAAGATTCAGGAGCTTTTATATCTTCTAAATTAATCCCTCCAAAAGTTGGCGCTATATTCTTAACAGTTTGAATAAATTCTTCAATATCCTTTGTACCAATTTCGATGTCAAAAACATCAATATCAGCAAATATTTTAAACAACAAACCTTTTCCTTCCATAACTGGTTTAGATGCCTCAGGTCCTATATCTCCAAGACCTAAAACTGCGGTACCATTTGTAATAACGGCAACTAAATTTCCTTTGGCCGTATATTTATAGACATTATCAACATCTTTTGCAATTTCTAAACAAGGCTCAGCCACACCTGGAGAGTAAGCAAGAGATAAATCTCTTTGTGTTGCATATTTCTTAGTAGGTACTACTTGAATTTTCCCTGGAGTTGGCTTTGCGTGATAAAGCAATGCCTCTCTTCTTTTACTGTTTTTATTCATTATTTTACATTTTATTGTAGTAGACAAAGATAGAAGACTTGATTTAAAAAGCAGGTATTTATCTTTATCTTTTATAGAAAACCAATCAAATTGTGCTAAAAATTAAATAGCCACAACGATTGCGGCTATAATAATATTTTGTATCTGCTTGAGTCTACACTTTTGTTCCACTAATATAAGAATCTAAGTGCTGAATTGTTTCTTTTTGCACTTCTATAATCGACTTTACAACATCTCCAATAGAAATAACTCCTAAAACGGATTTGTCGTCCACAACCGGTAAATGTCTGATTCGCTTTGTACTCATCAATTCCATACAAAAATCGAGGTTGTCCGATGGTTTCACAGTAATCATATTACGCTCCATGATTTCGTGTACCAAAGTGTCCTTCGAGGCTTTATTCTTCAATACAATTTTTCGAGCATAATCCCTTTCAGAAAGTATTCCTTGAAGTCGATTATCTTCAATTACTAAAACAGCACCAACATTCTTCTCGCCCATTACTTTTAAAGCCTCATACACCGTGATGGTCGAAACTATAGAATGGACATCATGTCCTTTAATGCTTAATATTTGATTTACAGTCATATCGAAAGGTTTAACTTGACCATAAAGTTAAAAAAAATAGAATATAAACGCTGTTTTTCTTAAAAAAAGTATAATTAAATCAGTTTTAACAAATAACTTAAATACTAATTCTAAAATAAAAACATGTACAGCATCAATAAATACTGTAACATTTTCACTAAAAAAAACTAAATTAACGTCTAAAAATACCCTTACTTTAAGAAATCTATATTTCGTTTCAACCCCGTATATTTCGACCTCTTTAAAGGAGAATCCTTAAATACTGCTTTAAAAGTCTCTTCGGTTACTTCATCCCAATCTTTTTTAGACATCGAAAGAATCTCGGTATTCGGATTAAATAAAGGTTCGTTATGTGGTTTTGAAAACTTATTCCATGGACAAACATCTTGGCAAACATCACAGCCAAAAGCCCAATCATCAAACTGACCTTTCATCTCCTGCGGAATATTTTCTTTTAATTCGATAGTAAAATAAGAAATACATTTGCTTCCATCGACAACATAAGGTGCTACAATTGCCTGAGTAGGACAGGCATCGATACAAGCAGTGCAAGTACCGCAATGATCCGTTGTGGCAAAATCATAGTCTAAATCTAAATCAACAATAAGTTCTGCTATAAAATAAAACGAACCTACTTTTTGAGTTAATAGATTGCTGTTTTTCCCTATCCAGCCCAATCCACTTTTGGCAGCCCAAGCTTTATCCAGAACAGGAGCTGAATCAACAAAAGCACGACCAGCAACCTCGCCGATATTCTCCTGAATAGAAAACAGCAATTCTTTAAGTTTATCTTTAATTACATAGTGATAATCTGTACCATAGGCATATTTCGAAATCTTATAGGAGTTTTCAACTTGCAAGCTTTCAGGATAGTAATTCAATACTAACGAAATTACACTTTTAGCACCATCAACCAGCAATGTAGGATCTAATCGCTTGTCAAAATTATTTTCCATATAGGACATTTGTCCATTATGATTATTATTCAACCATTTTTCAAGCCTAGGCGCCTCTTGTTCAAGAAACCCCGCTTTAGAAACACCACAAGATAAAAATCCGAGGCGTTTGGCTTCGGATTTAATGAATTGCGTGTATTTTGACTTTGAAGTAATAATAATTATTTAAAGATTTGTACTAACCATATTTTAAGAATCTAAAAATCAAAAAAGATTTCCTTGAATATTTGTATTAACTTTTCCTAAATGTTTGTAGGCTTTGTCCGTTACTTCACGCCCACGTGGTGTACGCATGATAAAACCTTCTTGAATAAGGAAAGGTTCATAAACTTCTTCAATAGTCTCACTGCTTTCTGATACGGCTGTCGCCAAAGTAGAAAGCCCAACAGGTCCGCCTTTGAATTTATCAATAATGGTATTCAAAATTTTATTGTCCATTTCATCGAGGCCATGAGCATCGACATTCAAAGCTTTTAAAGCGTATCGAGCAATCTCTATATCAATTGTTCCATTTCCTTTAATTTGGGCAAAATCACGCACACGACGCAATAAAGCATTCGCAATACGAGGTGTTCCCCTACTTCTTCCTGCAATTTCTATTGCCGCTTCCATTGAAATTGGCATTTTTAATATTGAAGCACTTCTTTCCACAATTGTCGTTAGCAGTTCTGCAGTGTAATATTGTAATCGAGATGATATTCCAAAACGAGCACGCATTGGTGCTGTCAAAAGTCCCGAACGAGTTGTTGCTCCAATTAAAGTAAATGGGTTAAGATTGATTTGAACAGTCCTAGCATTTGGACCTGACTCAATCATAATGTCAATCTTGAAGTCCTCCATTGCAGAATATAAATACTCTTCAACAATAGGACTTAAGCGATGAATTTCATCAATAAACAAAACATCACGTTCTTCTAAATTTGTCAAAAGTCCGGCTAAATCACCTGGCTTATCTAAAACAGGCCCTGAGGTAATTTTTATTCCCACTTGTAATTCATTAGCTAAGATATTAGCCAAAGTCGTTTTACCTAATCCCGGAGGTCCGTGAAAAAGAGTATGATCTAAAGCTTCATTTCTCTGATTTGCTGCTTCCACAAAAACTTTAAGGTTTTCCAATATTTGATCTTGACCTGCAAAATCATTAAAGGACAAAGGTCTAAGTTTTTTTTCGAGATCAAATTCTTCAGAATTGTACCCGTTAGTTGTTGGATCTAAATTTTCATTCATGTAACAAAGATAGCAAAGCAAATTCTAATTATAAATTATATATTATAAATGCAAAAAGATTAAAAACAGCAATCTAAATAATTAATTCACGAATCACCGCACAAAAAAAGCCTCTACTTACGCAGAGGCTTTTTAATATTTTTAGTGATGTAAAACTTCTTCACCTGGTTTCATTGGTACATTTTGCGGTACAAAATCTACGTCATGATTTGGATTACTATAATCGTAAGGCCAACGGTGAACTTCTGGAATCTCTCCCGGCCAGTTACCGTGAATATGCTCCACAGGTGCAGTCCATTCAAGTGTATTTGATTTCCAAGGATTCATAACAGCTTTCTTTCCGTAGAAAATACTACTAAAGAAATTGTATAAAAACACTAATTGAAACGCTCCACCAACTAATGCAAAAACAGTTATAAGAACGTTTACGTTTTGTAAATCGTCAAATAAAGGAAATGCTGTGTTTGTGTAATAACGTCTAGGCAGACCTGCTAATCCGATAAAGTGCATCGGGAAAAACACACCATAAGCACATATTGCAGTCACCCAAAAGTGAACATAACCTAAGTTTTTGTTAAGCATTCTTCCAAACATTCTAGGGAACCAGTGGTAAACCCCTGCAAACATACCATAAAGCGCAGATATACCCATCACCAAGTGAAAGTGAGCCACTACAAAATAAGTATCATGTACGTTAATATCAAGTGTACTATCTCCAAGAATAATTCCTGTTAAACCACCTGTAATAAAAGTAGAAACTAATCCAATTGAAAACAACATTGCAGGATTCAACTGTAGATTTCCTTTCCATAACGTCGTTATGTAATTAAATGCTTTTACCGCTGAAGGAATCGCAATTAATAAAGTTGTAAAGGTAAATACGGATCCTAGGAATGGATTCATTCCTGAGATGAACATATGGTGACCCCAAACAATCGTAGATAAAAATGCAATTGCAATAATCGACATAATCATCGCTCTGTAACCAAAAATTGGTTTACGAGAATTAGTTGCTATAATTTCAGAAGTAATACCTAATGCAGGCAAAATTACAATATATACTTCTGGATGTCCTAAGAACCAAAACAAGTGCTCAAAAAGAACTGGAGAACCACCTTGATAATGTAAAACTTCACCAGCAATATAAATATCAGAAAGGAAGAAAGAAGTACCAAAACTTCTATCAAAAATCAATAACAAAGCAGCAGATAATAAAACTGGAAATGAAACAACTCCAATAATTGCAGTTACAAAGAAAGCCCATATTGTAAGTGGCAATCTTGTCATTGACATTCCTTTTGTTCTTAAGTTAATAACTGTAACTATATAATTTAAAGATCCCATTAATGAAGATGCAATAAATATAGCCATAGAAACCAACCAAAGTGTCATACCTAATCCTGAACCAGAAATAGACTGTGGTAATGCACTTAAAGGAGGATAAATCGTCCATCCGGCATTTGCAGGTCCTGATTCAACAAATAAAGATCCAATCATGATTACACTTGATAAAAAGAATAACCAATACGAAACCATATTCATAAATCCGGAGGCCATATCTCGCGCTCCAATTTGAAGTGGAATCAATAAATTACTAAAGGTTCCACTTAATCCTGCAGTTAAAACAAAGAATACCATGATGGTACCATGTATAGTAACTAAGGATAAATAAATATCATTTGTCATAACTCCATTTGGAGCCCATTTATCACCAAGTAGTATATTAAAAATTCTAAAAGACTCCTCTGGCCATGCTAATTGCATTCTGAAAAGTAATGACATTCCTACACCAATAACTCCCATTATAATACCCGTTATAAGGTATTGTTTGGCAATCATTTTGTGATCAATACTAAAGATATATTTAGTAATGAAAGTATCTTTATGGTGGTGTTCGTGATCGTGAACTTCTGCTGACATATATGTGTACTTTAAATATTCTTAATAATTATTTCATTACTACTTTAGAAGTAGCCGCTGTTTCTTTAACTTTCAAGCTATCAGCTTCCATCGCACCTTCAACAGGAGCTGGTGTCGCAGCAGCTTTAACTTGTTCAGCTAAAACAGTTTGCTCTTTTAACCAAGCTTTATAATCTTCCGGTGTATCTACAACAATTTTCATTTGCATATTATAATGTGATGAACCACATATTTTATTACAAAGAAGTAAATAATCAAAAGTATAAGGGTCTAATGCAGTTTCTCCTTTGGCAACTAAAGCAGCACTTTTCTTAGTACGAATAGCATTAATATTCGCTACTTTCTCAATCATATAAGGCAACTCTCTATATTCAGAAGTTGTATAAATTGGTTCGAAAGCAAATTCAGTAACCATTCCGGGAACACAGTTCATTTGCGCTCTAAAGTGAGGCATGTAAGCTGAGTGAAGAACATCTTGAGATCTAATCTTAAAATGAATTTTCTTTCCCTTTGGTATATGTAATTCAGAAACTACAATATCATCTTGCGCATAAGGATCAGCTAAATCTACACCCAAGGTATTAACACCTTCAATATATCTTACATTCGCCTTTCCTAAAACATTATCTTCTCCAGCTACTCTCGCAGTCCATTTAAATTGCTGAGCATATAATTCAACTACAACAGTATCTTCATCTTCGTCAATAAACATAATGTTTGTCCACGCATAAAGACCGTAAAGAATCAATCCAGCCAAAACAACCGCAGGAATAACACTCCAAATCGCTTCTAACTTATTATTATCAGCAAAAAACAAAGCTTTTTGACCTTGCTTTCCTCTATATTTAAAAGCAAAATAATGCAATAATACCTGTGTTATTGCTTGAACAATAAAAATTAAAACCCAAGTAATATTCATTAGGAAATCAATTTCCCCACCATGAGCAGATGCTGGCGTATGAAGTACAAGAGGCCCCCAAGTAAACAAACCATATATTGTAAAGATATAAATGAAGGCTAAAAAACCAAACATTAAATAACCTTGAATATCGTTATCCTTATCTGTAGCCACTTCTGAACTATCCACATTTGAGCCTACCTGAGTAAGATCAAATATCTTTGTCAACTGCCATAAAGCAACAGCTAATAAAACTAAAACTATAATTACCAACAAACTTGTCATCTGTTTATCTCTTTAAATATTAATAATGAAAATGTTTACTTTCTTCTATAAATGGATTTCTTTTTGGCAATAAAGGAGCTTTAGTTAAGGCTGTAAATACAGAATAAATAAACAATCCAAGAAAGAAAAGAACTGATGCAATTTCAGGAATACCAATAAACCATCTATCACCTACTGTTCCAGGCATAATCATATTAAAGAAGTCAAGATAATGTCCTACTAAAATCACTACACCTACCATACTAATTACCCATGTGAGTCTTTTAAAATCACTATGCATTAGAATTAGTAATGGGAATAAGAAATTCATAACTACAGCTCCAAAAAATGGAAGATTATACAATTGTATTCTAGTTATAAAGTAAGTTACCTCTTCAGGAATATTAGCATACCAAATTAACATGAATTGAGAAAACCATAAGTACGTCCAGAAAATACTAATTCCGAACATGAATTTTGCTAAATCGTGAATATGACTAGTGTTTACATGCTCTAAGAAACCTCTAGATTTTAAATATACAGTAACTAATGCTATTGCAGTGATACCACTTACAAAGAAACTAGCGAAAACATACCAACCAAACAAAGTACTAAACCAGTGTGGGTCTATTGACATAATCCAGTCCCAAGACATAATAGATTCAGTAACAATAAAGAATACTAAAAATCCCGCTGAGATATTAAAGTTCTTTTTGTAGTAACTATCATCATTAGATTCATCTTGAGCTAAACAATTTTTAGCTGAATAATATCTGTATAAATTCCAACCAATTAAAAATATAGCTGCTCTAACAATCCAAAATGGAAAGTTTAAATAACCAGCCTTATTTGCTATTAATTTATCATGCGCAACAACTTCAGGATCTAACCAAATGAATAAATGATTAAAGTGTAGTCCACACATAATTAATATCACAAAAAATATAACTGATCCTACAGGTAAATAAGCAGTAAGACCTTGCATCACTCTAAATAAAACAGGAGACCAGCCTGCCTGTGCTACTTGCTGAATTGCATAGAAAGCTAAAACTCCCATAGAAAGTAGTAGAAAGAAAATACAAGCAACATAAAGTGCTGCCCAAGGCTTGTTTTGCAACTGATGCAAAACATGATTTAAATGTTCTTGGTGTTCGGCAGCCTCTTTAACATCATGAGCAGTCGCATGCTCAGCAGCTCCTACATGAGCGTCTTCAGAAGATTTAGACTCACCATGAGTTGCTTCCACATGAGTTGCCTCTCCGTGACCTCCATGACTTTCTGCGGCAAGAAGATGTTCAACTTCTTGAATATCTTTCGGTGCATTCAAAAAACCATACCCTATTCCTAATAGACCTACGGCCATCAAGATGAAAGAAAAAGTTTTTAATTTATTTGAAAATGTATACATATCTATTACGATCAGTTTGTTCAACAATTATAATTGGCTTTTAAGTTTAAGCACGTAGTCAGCAACTAACCAACGTTCGTGTGTACTTAATTGATTAGCATGAGCTCCCATTGAATTTAATCCAAAAGTTTCTACATGAAAAATACTTCCTTCAGTGATTACTCTGTCTTTATAACTAGGAACCCCAAGGAATTTTTCTCTTTCGACTAATTTCCCTTTACCATCTCCAGCATTACCGTGACAAGAGGTGCAATAAATTTCATATAGTATTTTTCCTTTTTCAGAGTTTCTGTCTAAAGAATCCAATGGTGATTTAAGATTCGCTTTCGCTAACTCATAACCAGCAGTTGAATTTTCATAATCATAAGGCTCAAAACCTCTATTGATAGTTCCTTCAGCAGGCAATTGCGCTACTTTACCGTTTTTGAACGCATCAGATTCAGCATATGTTTCATATCCTACTGATTCGTACATGTTTGGAAAGTACTGATAGTTCGGTGCTTTATTATTATGGCAAGATGCTACTAAAATAGTAATACCAAATAATAGTGTTATTTTATATACCCTTTTCATATCTAGATTAATTCTTTTCAATTACTTTAACTTCTACAGCTCCTGTACTTTGGAAAAAAGAAACTAATTCTTCTTCGTTATTGTTAATCGCTACTTCCATTAAGAAGTGGTCATCTGTAGTTCTAACATCAGGATTTTCAGCTTCTTTGAATGGCCACAATCTACTTCTCATATAAAAAGTAATTACCATTAAATGCGCTGCAAAAAATACGGTCATTTCAAACATAATTGGCACAAATGCCGGCATATTTTGAATGTAGCTAAAACTTGGTTTTCCACCAATATCTTGTGGCCAATCTTGAATCATAATCAAATTCATCATCCAAGTAGCAAATGAAATACCAATACAACCGTATATGAATGAACATATAGCTAATCTAGTTGGCGCAAGTCCCATTGCTTTATCCAAACCGTGAACCGGAAATGGAGTAAAAACTTCTTCAATATGGTGATGAGCTGCTCTGGTTTGTTTAACCGCATCCATCAATATATCATCGTCATTATAAATGGCGTATATTACTTTGTTACTCATGGTGTGAATCTTTATTTGCTTCTCTTTCTCTTTTGTAATTATCTCCAGTTCCTTTCAATATCGTTTTAACCTCTGCCTGTGCAATTACAGGGAATGTTCTAGAGTACAATAAAAACAATACAAAGAAAAAACCAATTGTTCCTATGAAAATCCCTATATCTACAAACGTTGGTGAAAACATTGTCCATGATGAAGGTAAATAATCTCTATGTAAAGAAGTAACAATAATTACAAATCTTTCAAACCACATTCCAATATTTACAACAATCGAAATGATAAATGAAAACATAATACTTGTTCTTAATTTCTTGAACCACATAAATTGTGGAGAGAAAACATTACAAGTCATCATCGACCAATATGCCCACCAGTAAGGTCCGGTAGCTCTATTTAAGAAAGCATATTGCTCGTATTCAACTCCTGAATACCATGCAATGAAAAGCTCAGTAATGTAAGCAACCCCTACAATAGAACCTGTAATCATAATTACAATGTTCATTAATTCAATATGCTGAATAGTAATGTACGCTTCTAAATTCGACACCTTTCTCATAATAATAAGCAAGGTATTTACCATTGCAAATCCAGAGAAAACCGCTCCAGCGACAAAGTAAGGAGGGAAAATTGTAGTATGCCATCCTGGAATTACAGAGGTAGCAAAGTCCATCGATACAATGGTGTGTACAGAAAGAACAAGTGGAGTAGCTAATCCTGCAAGAACTAAAGATACTTCTTCAAAACGTTGCCAGTCTTTTGCTCTACCGCTCCATCCAAAACTTAAAATAGAATAAACTCTTTTATTAAAAGGAGTAATCGCTCTATCTCTTAGCATAGCAAAATCAGGTAACAATCCAGTCCACCAGAAAACTAATGACACTGACAAGTAAGTAGAAATTGCAAATACATCCCAAAGTAATGGTGAATTGAAGTTCACCCATAGAGATCCAAACTGATTTGGTATTGGTAAAACCCAGTACGCTAACCATGGACGACCCATGTGAATAATTGGAAATAAACCCGCTTGGATAACGGAGAAAATTGTCATTGCTTCTGCAGAGCGGTTAATCGCCATTCTCCATCGTTGACGGAATAATAATAATACCGCGGAAATTAATGTTCCTGCATGTCCGATACCAACCCACCAAACGAAGTTTGTGATATCCCATGCCCAACCAACTGTTTTATTTAATCCCCATGTTCCAATACCTGTAGATACGGTGTAAATTATACAGCCTATTCCCCAAAGGAAAGCTGCTAATGCGATTGAAAATACAATCCACCAATGTTTGTTTGCTTTCCCTTCAACAGGTGCAGCTACATCAACTGTTACGTCGTGATAAGATCTATCACCTATAACTAAAGGTTTTCTAATGGTTGCTTCGTAGTGAGACGACATAATCCTTTATCTTGTTTCTTAATTAATAATTTTTTGTACTAAGTATTTCTAACTTTCACGTGATAAATCACATTTGGTTTTGTTCCTACATGCTCTAATAAATGATACATTCTGTCATCTTCTACTAATTTAGTAATTTGACTTGCTTTATCATTAACATCTCCAAAAGTCATTGCTCCGTTAGAACAAGCATTTGAACATGCAGTTTGGAATTCACCATCAACGATTTCTCTTCCTTCTTTTTTAGCATTTAAAATAGTCGCTTGTGTCATTTGAATACACATTGAACATTTTTCCATAACTCCACGAGAACGAACATTCACATCAGGATTTAAAACCATACGTCCTAGATCATCATTCATATGATAATCAAACTCACTGTTTTTGTTATACAAGAACCAGTTAAAACGACGTACTTTATAAGGACAGTTGTTAGCACAATAACGCGTACCAACACATCTGTTATATGCCATATGGTTTTGACCTTGACGGCTATGTGATGTTGCCGCTACAGGACAAACAGTTTCACATGGCGCATGATTACAATGCTGACACATTACCGGCTGGAATGAAACTTGAGGATTATCTCCTGCTTTTTCCATTTCATTGAATGTAGACAATGAACTTGACAAACCAGAAATATTATTTTTTCTTTGGTTGTCACCTTCAAATGTACTTTCAGAAGAATAATATCTATCAATACGCAACCAGTGCATATCACGACTTCTTCTTATCTCAGATTTTCCTACTACAGGAACATTGTTCTCAGCATGACAGGCAATAACACAAGCACCACATCCAGTACAAGCATTCAAATCAATAGAAAGATTAAAGTGATGTCCAACCGAACGATCAAAAGAATCCCATAAATCTACTGTAGTAGCTTCTACTTCTTTATGATCTAAGGATACCATAGGAACTGGGTTCCACAACTTAGCATCTTTAGTATTAAAGATTTCCAAAGATGTTTCTTTGATAATATCTCCTCTACCCATTAATGTTTTTTGACCTTGAACACAAGCAAACTCGTGATCTCCGCCAGCTTTTTCTAATGTAACAGATTGTACATTATTAAAACCTTTATATAAAGAGTAAGCATTAATACCTACTTGCATTTCTTCTTTCAAAGCCGCTTTGCGACCATATCCTAAAGCCAATCCAATTGTCCCTACAGCTTGACCTGGCTGAACAATTACAGGCACGTTTTCTAATTTTAGACCATCAACCGTAGTGATCGTAGCATAACTTCCGTTAAGACCTCCATTAGCAACAATTTCATTAGACATTGTTAACTCTCGAGCATCTGCACTTGAAACAGTAACATAATTATCCCAAGAAACTCTTGTGATAGGATCTGGAAACTCTTGCAACCAAGGATTATTTGCTTGCTGTCCATCACCCATTCCTGTTTTAGTATACAATACTAATTCAAAACCTGGAACAGCTTTTGAACTAGCTAATACACTTGCAGCTCCGCTATAATCAGCAGTACCACCAGCGATAGACTGAGGAGCACCAACATAAACTCCATCATGCAATATTTTATTCCAAGAAGAACCTGAAACTATCGAAGATGAATTTGCTTTGATATAATCATAATAAGTCCCTGACAAACCATTTAAAGACATTAAAACATCTTGAAATTGTTTTGTATCAAACAATGGACGAATTGTAGGTTGAGTTAAACTATAAGTACCATTAGTAAGACTTAAATCTCCCCAAGCCTCAAGATAATGAGGAACCGGAGCAGCAATAGTACTAACTAAAGCCGTTTCATCTTCTTTTAACGATAAAGAAACAGAAGTAGTCACTTTTTTAAGCCCTTCAACAAAAGACGCCGAATCAGCTAATGTATAAACAGGATTAACACCACTCATTATTAAAGTATGAACGCTTCCCGCTTTCATATCCTTAACTAACTGAGCAACTTTTTCGTTAGATCCTTTTCTTATTTGTCTTGCACCAGTAGTAGTAAAAGCTTCACTAGCTAAAACTTGATTAATAGCCAAAACTAATAATTGAGCATTTTTATCCTCAATACCAGAAACCAAAACTCCTTTTGAACCAGCTGCTTTTAATTGTTGTGCCGCCTTTGTAACTTCAGCTTTGAAAGCCGCGTCTAAACTTACAGCAACCGCAGAACCAGTTACAATATTATATATGTGAACTAATGCTTGTTTTTGATTTGCAGTTGACATCGGTAAACGTCTATCAGCAGCAGCACCAGACAAAGTCATATTTGCTTCTAATTGAAAATGACGCGACATTTTTCCGTTTTTAGGAACTCTGCCTTGCGCATAACCTGAGTCATACCCACCACCTTGCCAATCACCGAGAAAATCTGCACCTACAGAAACTATAAGTGAAGCTTTTGAAAAATCATAATCAACTAACGCTCTTTCACCGTAAACAGTTTCGAAAGCATCTAAAGCCTCAGAAGAAGAAACCGCATCATAAATAACATGTTTCGCACCTGGATTTGAAGCTATAAATTGACCGATTAATTTTTCAGTTGATGGACTTGCTAATGTATTAGTTAACAATACTACTTGTCCACCTTTAGCATTAGCCTCAACGATACTTGATTTGATTTTTGAATCTACAGCAGACCAAGTTGAATCTTTACCTCCAATTTTCGGCTCTTTCAAACGCATATTATCATACAACGACAAAATCGATGCGTGAATTCTTGCATTAGCAGTAAATTTCGCTCCTGAAATAGTATTGTTATCTATTTTAATAGGACGCCCTTCGCGAGTTTTAACAAGTAGGTTTGCAAAATCAAAACCATCAAAGACAGAAGTAGCATAATAATCTGCTACCCCAGGAATGATTTGCTCTGGCTGCAATACATAAGGAATCGACTTGTTAACCGGACCTTCACATGCAGCAAGCGTAGCCGCTGCAGTACTAAATCCAACGTACTTTAAAAAGTCACGACGTGATGTTGAAGAAGACATTGCCTCTTTACTTCCTAAAAATTCATCAGTAGGAATTGGTTCAACAAATTCGTTATTTCTAAGCGCCTCAACAATAGAACCGTTTTCTAGTTCTTCAACACTTTTCCAGTATTTTTTGTTTGATGACATTGTATATAAATATTAAAATCTTAATAATTTGATTAATAGTGACATTTACCACACTCTAATCCACCCATTTGCGCTGCAGTCAATTTTTCAACACCGTATTTTTTAGAAAGTTCTTCATGAATTTTAGTATAATATTCATTCCCTTCCATCTTTACATCCGTTTTTCTATGACAGTCGATACACCAGCCCATTGTTAATGGAGCAAATTGTTTTTGAAGCTCATAAGTTTCAACTGGACCGTGACATGTTTGACACTCAATTCCAGCAACACTAACGTGCTGAGAGTGGTTAAAATAAACAAAATCAGGTAAATTATGAATACGAACCCATTTTACAGGTTGTGATTTTCCTGTGTATGATTGAGATGATTTATCCCAACCCACAGCCGCATACAACTTATTTATTTCCTCATCATAGAATGCTTTGCTGTATTCTGGCGTAGCAGTAGTTTCAGCAACTTCAGCTATACTCTTATGACAGTTCATACAAACATTCAAAGAAGGAATTCCAGCATTTTTACTTACTCTAGCAGCAGAGTGACAGTATTTACAGTTGATTTCGTTGTCACCAGCGTGAATTTTATGAGAAAAATGTATTGGCTGAATAGGCTCATAATTTTGATCTACCCCCACTTGCATTAAGAAGCCATAAACAAAATAAGCACTAACCAGCAATAAAAGAATAGATGAAACCAATACTAAAAATTGACTCTGAGCAAATGCTTTCCAAATTGGAGTAGTTTTAGCCTTAGGCTCAATTACGATACCATTTGCTTTAGCAACTTTTCGTAAAACATTATTTACCAACACCAACATAACAACCAACATTGCCATAACAAGAGCAAGAGCTCCTAATATCACAGTATCAGATATCCCACTTTGATTAGATTCGCCTGCAACAACAGCACCTGCAACGGCAGCTGGAGCCTCTACTTTCTTTTCAGAAGTATAAGCTATGATATCATCTATGTTAGATTCAGATAACGCAGGAAAAGCAGTCATAGGAACTTTATTGTTCTCTTCAAAAACTTTCACAGCAGCTTTATCTCCAGATTTTATAAGTGCAGCACTATTCTGAACCCACTTATACATCCAAGGCATATCGTGTTTTTCAGCAATACCTCTAAGAGCAGGGCCTGTTGATTTAGCATCAAGCTTATGACACGCAGCACAATTAGAATTAAAAAGTTCTTTACCCTTTACCGGGTCACCACCTAAAGTAGCTACTGGAGCTTCAGTTGCGTCAGCTGGAGCAGCATCTTGCGCAAATGAAGTTAAGGAAAACGTAAGCATTAAAGCTAAGCTTACAAATAGTTTCCTTGAGTTCGAATTATGGTTACCCACCTTTTTCATAAAATATAATGATTATCTAATAAAAATTGGCACAGTTTTCTCTATAAACACTTATATAAAAAAACAGTCCCTTTATTTTAAACTTCGACAAAAATACGACTTATGAACTATTCTCAAAACCTTAAAATAGTCTTAATCATAATTTATAACTGTTCTAAATAATAATTATGTTTTACATTCATTCATTAAATACTATTTTTGCTTAAAAACCACTACGTTATGAGAATTTCAATAATAAAAAACATCTTTTTTTACTCCATTTTACTCAGCATTTTATCTACTAATGCGAAAGCGCAGGATCGAAACCTGACGGTTACCCAAGATTCAAAATTCGAACAATTATTAAATGAAAAAAGAAAAATAAACCCCTCACTAACTGTAAATGAGCGCTATAAAATTCAAGTTTTTAGTGGCGATAGTGACAAAGCAAAAAAGACCTTAAATGATTGCAAACAGAATTTTTCAGATTTAGATGGCACTATTGTTTTCAATACTCCAAATTACAAAGTTTGGGTTGGTAATTTCAGAACTCGAATTGAAGCGGAACGCAATTTAATAGAAATTCGTAGAAAGTACGAAAATGCTTATCTGATAAAACCTCAAAAATAAATATTGAAGTCGACTATCTTCTTTAATAAGTATTCAACTGCACTGAATTACAAGAAACCATTCGCCGCGACGAATGGTTTCTTGTTTTAATTCGTTTGCAATTCCTTTGTTTGTGGGTACAGATTGCAAATCTGCGCTATCGTTTTCAACAAATTGGAGCCATCTGGGTATGGTAATAAAATCCAAAAGCCACTCCGTTTTGAAGTGGCTTTTTCGTTGTATCTAATTGTCGCTATGACGATACTACAAATAGTTGATTATACGTAGATATTATAAAAAATAACTAGACACCAAAAAATCTAATTCGCTACATGTTCATAAAACATTTCTGTCAGTAGCATTATGTACAAACAACATCTACTCCTTTAAAAAACAATACACTTTTGGAAAATCATCTTTAACTAAATGTGATGCACCGCATTCTAAACCAACATCCAGATACGACCAATCTTTATTCTTGTCGTTTTATTTATATTTTTAAATGAATTAACAAACTGCTGTTCCCCAATTTTGACTAGTAAACTTACCAATAGCTCTCCATGTACATAACCAACCGAGTTCTCGAAGTGCAGTAAACATAATTTTTTGATAGATATATCGTCATTGTTACAACTTTTGTCTCCTACTTTGCAGTAATTAACTCCTTGTTATTCTACGTTAGACATTAATAATGAAACTATTTCCACTCCATTAATGTTACATTTGTTTTCGCATTAAACACTGCAAAGGCAGATAATCCAGATACTTAAAACCATTTTAAACTATTCATCCTTTTATTTTTCTTTAACTATAGCTTCACCTATAATAGTTAATATGCCGAAGTTTACTAGCCAATAAAATGGATCCTATACTTAACTACCTCTATTCTCTAGTAAAGTTTCTGTCCCTAAATGAAATCTAAATCCGCCTTTATCGCTAACGTCAGCTTTATTATTATAAGGTTCAAAATCTTGCTTAACAAGTCTAAACCAACCATTATATTTTTATCAGCATTATTATCGATAATATCATACGCTTTATTTGGAATACGTTGCTGTTGCGATCTCTCGAGAGCCATGTTCTACAACACCATCGGTCGATTTATTAAATAAGAACTCAGCTCTAAGTCTTCCAATTCTCTTGTATCTACGACCCTGTTTCCTCAAAAATTATAAGCTGATTGATAAGCATATTTTTCTGTAAATGGGTCAATAGAAATAAATTGTCCAATTGCAAAATCATAATTTCTATACTTAAAGCTATACCAGTTCAGTCCCAACTGTTCTTGGATCACTTTTCCATTATACTTAATATTTTTAAATATATAACAAAAAAAAATCCCGACGAATCGGGATTTTTTTAATATGTAGAAAATTAAATTTTATTTCAATTTCTTTTTGATTGCAACTTCGTGGTACGCTTCAATAACATCTCTTTCTTCAATGTCATTGAATCCTTTAATTTGAATACCACAATCATAACCCTTAGCCACTTCTTTAACATCATCCTTAAATCGTTTCAAAGCACTAAGCTCACCAGCGTGAACTACAACACCGTCACGAATAATTCTGATCTTAGCATTTCTAGCTATTTTACCATCCATAACCATACAACCTGCAATAGATCCTACTTTAGAAATTTTGAATATCTCTCTAATTTCGGCAGTACCTAGTACTTCCTCTTTCATCTCAGGAGCAAGCATTCCTTCCATTGCATCTTTCAAGTCATCGATTGCTGCATAGATAATAGAATAGTAACGGATATCGATTTCTTCTTTATCAGCAAGCTGTCTTGCATTTCCTGCAGGACGAACGTTAAATCCGATAATGATCGCGTCAGAAGCAGAAGCCAACATAACGTCAGTTTCAGTAATCGCTCCAACACCTTTATGTATAATGTTAATTTGAATTTCTTCAGTAGATAATTTAGAGAACGAATCAGATAGCGCTTCAACAGAACCATCAACATCACCCTTAAGGATCACGTTCAATTCTTTAAACTGACCTAATGCAATTCTACGTCCAATCTCATCTAATGTAATATGACGTTGTGTACGAACTGATTGCTCACGCATCAACTGAGAACGTTTAGATGCAATTTGTTTTGCTTCTTTTTCTTCTTCGAAAATATTAAACTTATCACCAGCTGTCGCTGCACCATCAAGACCTAAAACTGATACTGGAGTAGAAGGACCTGCTGAAGTAACAATATTACCTCTCTCATCATGCATGGCTTTAATTTTACCATGATGCTTACCAGCTAACATATAATCTCCTACTTTAAGAGTACCATGTTGTACTAATATCGTAGAAACATATCCTTTCCCTTTATCAAGGAAGGCTTCAACTACTGTTCCTTGCGCTTCTTTATTAGGATTAGATTTTAAATCTAAAACTTCAGCTTCAAGTAAAACTTTTTCCAATAATTCCTTTACACCTGTACCTACTTTTGCAGAGATATCATGAGATTGAAATTTACCACCCCAGTCTTCCACAAGTAAATTCATACCTGCTAATTTCTCTTTAATTTTTTCAGGGTTTGAATTTGGCTTATCTACCTTATTGATAGCAAATATAATTGGCACACCTGCTGCTTGAGCATGGCTTATTGCTTCTTTTGTTTGTGGCATGATATCATCATCCGCAGCAATTACAATAATAGCAATGTCTGTTACTTGAGCACCACGTGCACGCATCGCGGTAAACGCCTCGTGACCCGGTGTATCTAAGAAAGCAATTTTTTGACCATTATCTAAAGTTACTCCGTATGCACCAATATGTTGTGTAATTCCTCCAGACTCACCAGCGATAACATTTTCTTTACGTATGTAATCCAGTAAAGATGTTTTACCGTGATCGACGTGACCCATTACGGTAACAATAGGAGCTCTAAAAACTAAATCTTCTTCTCTATCTTCAACGACCGTAATCGCGTCTTCGATATCAACAGTTATAAATTCAACTTCATAACCAAACTCATCAGCTACAATTGTTAAAGTTTCTGCGTCAAGACGTTGATTCATGGTAACCATGATTCCAAGTGACATACAAGTACCAATTACTTTAGTAATAGGCACATCCATCATGATTGCAATTTCACCAACAGTAACAAATTCAGTAACCTTAATAGTCTTACTTCCTTCGTCTATTGCTCTTTGCTCTTCATCAGATTTCTGACGGTGCGTATCTCTTTTATCTCTTCTGTATTTAGCCGCTTTAGATTTCCCTCCTTTTTTACCTTGAAGTTTTTCTAAAGTCTCCCGAATTTGGTTTTTTACTTCCTCTTCAGTAGGCTCCACTTTTGCAACAATCGCAGGCCTGTTTCCTCTTACAAATCCAGGTCTTGAACTTCTGTTCGCATTAAAACCAGCACCACCAACATTTGGCGTAATCTTATTAGGATTTGGTGCACCAGGAACTCCAGGAGGTCTAGGCGTGCCCGGTTTAGGAGCAATTCTTTTGCGTTTATTTTTATTAGCCGCTCCAGCAGCTCCAACAGCGCCAGGCTTATTTGGAGTGATTTTTGGCTCTTCTTTCTTCTTTTTCGGTTTATTAAACTGAGACAAATCGATAGTTTGTCCTGTTAATTTTGTCCCTGATAATTTCTGATATTGAGTTGTAATAGCTTCCTCAACCGGAGCTTCGTCCGTTTTAGGAGCCGCTTTTTGTTCAGCAACAACAACTTTTTTATCTTCTTTTACTGGTTCCTTCACCACTTCTTTTGCTGGTTCTTTAGTTTCGACAACAGGTTTTACCTCTTTTTTGTCTGCAACAACTTTTTCTTGAACCACTTCTTTTTCAACTGGTTTTTCTGTCGAAGTCTTAGCTTTAGGTGCTTCCGATTTTTCGGCAACAACAGGAGGAGCCGGAGGAGTTGGCGTAACTGGCGCTGGAACAGCTGCAGCAGCTTTTTTAGGATTTAGATCGATTTTCCCTACTTGAACAGGTCCCGCTATAACAGCTCTCGCTTTTACAACTTCTTGTTGTTGTTTAAGAATTGCTTCGTCGTGTTTGCGTTTCTCTTCGATTTCTTTCTCTCTCTCAACACGTAAAGCCTCTTTCTCTTTCCTTTTCTCTTCTCCTACTTCTTTTGAAGCCTCTTTTTTACCTCTGTCACCCGCAAATTGACCGCACAAGACATTGTATACATCATCAGAAATTTTTGTGTTTGGATTTGCTTCAATAGCAATTCCTTTATCTTTTAGATAATCCACAGCTCTTTCCAAAGAAATATTCAATTCCCTTAAAACTTTGTTTATTCTAATAATTCTCTCTTCAGACATAAAACCTTTTTATTATTACCTTTTTTGTTATTCCTCGCTTTACTTTCAACTCGCTATCTATCGAGTAAAAATTAATTGTAAAGCGGCATGTTTATCGTTGAAGATCTATTGACTAACTGTCAAATTCTTCTTTCAATATTCTCATTACATCTAGAATTGTTTCCTCTTCTAGATCTGTTCGTCTTACTAAATCCTCCACTTCTTGCTTTAAGATACTTTTTGCTGTATCCAAACCAATTTTTGCAAATTCTTCAATAACCCAGCTTTCGATTTCATCTGAAAATTCTGTTAATTCAACATCATCTTCATCAGCAGTTGCACCAGCAACATCGCCTTCACGTATAACATCTAACTCATAACCAGTCAAAAGACCCGCTAATCTAATGTTGTGTCCACCTCTACCAATCGCTTTTGAAACTTCTTCTAGTTTCAAGAAAACCTCTGCTCTTTTAGTCTCTTCATTTATCTTAATAGATGATACTTTTGCAGGGCTTAAAGCTCTTGTAATATATAATTGAATGTTACTTGTATAATTAATAACATCTATATTTTCATTTCCTAATTCACGAACAATTCCATGAATACGGGATCCTTTCATACCTACACAGGCACCAACTGGATCAATTCTATCGTCGTAAGTTTCTACAGCTACTTTTGCTTTTTCGCCTGGAATCCTTACCACATTTTTAACCATAATTAAGCCGTCAAAAACTTCAGGAATTTCTTGTTCAAACAATTTCTCTAAAAACTTCTCTGAAGTTCTAGACATAATAATTTGAGGCTTATTCCCTTTTAATTCAACGCTTTCAATGATTCCACGCACATTATCTCCTTTACGGAAAAAATCAGATGGAATTTGTTTCTCTTTTGGCAAAACAATTTCGTTCCCTTCGTCATCTACTAAAATAACAACTCTAGGTCTTACATGATGCACTTCGGCAGTATAAATCTCTCCCGTTAAATCTTTAAATTGCTTGTAAAGATTTGTATTGTCATGTTCGTGGATTTTCGAAATTAGATTCTGACGTAAAGCCAAAATTGCTCTTCTTCCTAAATCTATCAATTTCACTTCTTCAGAAACCTCTTCACCAATTTCAAAGTCAGCTTCGATTCTTCTAGCTTCTGTTAACGTAATTTCTTCGTTTTCAAAATCTAAATCTTCATCTGCAACAATAACTCTTCGTCTCCAAATTTCCATATCTCCTTTATCAGGATTTATAATAATATCGAAATTATCGTCTGAACCATATTTTTTCTTCAATGCATTTCTAAATACATCTTCTAAAATGGCCATAAGCGTTACACGATCAATAAGTTTATCATCTTTAAACTCTGAGAATGAATCGATTAATGCTAAGTTTTCCATGCGAATTCTTTAATTAAAATGTTACTGTAACAATTGCTTCTTTTATATCTGCGTAAGGAATCTGTAGCGTCTTTTCAACAGTCTCTTTCCCCTTACCTATCTTTTTAGGCTCTCTTGCTTTCCACGACAAAATTACAAAATCATCATTAGCTTCCACTAACTCCGCTTCAATATTTTCTGTATTAGTTTTCACAATCAAGGTTCTACCTATATTTTTCTTGTATTGTCTGATTTTCTTCAACGGCGAAGAAACCCCTGCTGAGGCCACTTCCATTGAATAATCTTGCTCTTCCCTATCTAAACTTGCGTCTATTGAACGACTGATATCAATACAGTCCTGCAATACCACACCATTATCATCGTCTAAAGTTATAATAACTTTAAAAGCATCAGTAATGGTAAGGTCTATCAAGAAAAGCGACGGCTTTTCTGCAAGAGCTTCAGTCAACAATAAATTTACTTTTTCTTTAAATGTCATATTTTTTATAAAAAGAGGGGACATTTAGTCCCCTCATTATCTAGATTTTAATAAATAACGGTGCAAATATAGTGTTTTTTTTATAATTTAAATTGATTGCGTGCCGTAAAAATAATTCTTATCTTTATGCATGGCAGAAAATAACGAATTTTCCCATAATTTAATCTATCTAATTATGAAACGAATTTTAGTTCCAACGGATTTTTCAGAGCATGCCGAAAACGCATTGAAGGTCGCCGCACAAATTGCAATAAAAAACAATTCCGAAATATTCCTGCTCCATTTATTAGAAATCCCTACCCAATTGAACGATGCCATAACTGGAGCCGCAAGCATTCCTGAAGTCATGTTATTCATGAAAAAAGCAAAAGAAGCACTCCGAAAATTAAAAGAAAAAGACTATCTAAAAGACATTCAAGTAACTGAAAAACTGCGGTTTGAAAGAGCGTTTGACGGTATCTTATCTTGCAGTAATGAAAACGAAATTGATTTAATCGTTATGGGATCACACGGTATCTCTGGAATAGAAGAAGTGTTAATCGGATCTAATACCGAAAAAGTAGTTCGATTATCAGACGCTCCCGTTTTAGTAATTAAAAAAGGCACCAAGGAGTTAAAAGGTACAAATTTTGTTTTCGCATCTGATTTTTCGAAAGAAATAAAAAAACCATTTAAAAAAATGATTGAGTTCAGCAAAATATTTGACGCAAAATTAAACTTAGTAATGATTTGCTCTCCCAATAGCTTTAAACCAACCGCTCTTTCTGAAAAAATAATGAATGATTTCATAACTGAATACAATATCACCAATTATTCCACACATATTTATAACGATGTTAATATCGAACAAGGAATTATTAATTTCTCTAATTCAGTCAATGCTAATTTAATAGGACTATGCACCCACGGAAGAACCGGTTTAGCCCATTTCTTCACTGGAAGTATTAGTGAGGATTTAGTGAATCACGCAGTAAGACCGGTAATCACTTTCAAAATATAAAATTATAATTATACAATTCTGAAATTTTCAAATTACGCTTGTCTAAAAATCGGATTTTACGATTTCATTTTTTTTTAAATATATTCCAAAAAAAAAAAAGCCTCTCAAATTGAGAGGCTTTTGTTGGTCTACAAGGACTCGAACCTTGAACGACTGCACCAAAAACAGTTGTGTTACCATTACACCATAGACCATCAGTGTTGCTTAGCGAGTGCAAATTTATAATTAAATTCAGTTTGCGCAAACTTTTTTAGAACTTTTTTTCAAAAATTTTTCGATTTAAATTAAATCTTTTCAAGCAGGCGTTGAAAAATACTTATAATCAATAGATTACCAAAATGAATACTTTGACAGAAATTTTCGATATTCTTTCTTCCCTTAACTAAAAAAACATTTTCTTTGTAGATTAAAGTATAACTAAAATTCAATACATGAATAAGGCGGCATTTAATTTCAATAAATGGAATACGATTATAGGTTGGTTTACATTTCTAATCGCATTAATAACTTATACACTTACAGTTGAACCCACAATGAGTTTTTGGGATTGTGGAGAATATATCGCTACTGCTGCAAAACTTCAAGTAGGCCACCCGCCAGGAGCGCCATTGTTTCAAATGATTGGTGCCTTTTTTGCCATGTTTGCTTCCAATGACGAAAATATCGCCTTAATGGTAAATATGACCTCTGTCGTTTCAAGCTCCTTTACTATTTTATTGATGTTTTGGTCCTCTTCGATGATTTTGAAAAAATTAATTTCAAGAATTGCAGAACCAAATTTAAAAGAGGACGACGCTAATCAAATAAACAAAAGCAATGCTATTGTAATTCTAGGAAGTTCTTTTGTTGGCGCCTTAGCTTATACTTATTCTGATAGTTTTTGGTACAATGCTGTAGAAGCCGAAGTATATGCAATGGCCTCTTTATTTATTGCCTTACTTTTCTGGTTAGGATTACGCTGGGAACAAGACATGGATACACCTCGAGGAAATCGATGGTTATTGCTAATTTCCTTAGTTATCGGATTGTCATTTGGAGTTCACTTTATGGCTCTTTTAACGATTCCTTCAATTGGATTATTATACTTTTTCAAACATTACAAAACGGTTACGGTAAAGAACTTCATCATTGCAAATGTTGTAGTAATTTCCATTTTATTGTTTATTTTCAAATTATTACTGCCATTAACCATGACTTTCTTTGCAGGAACAGAGGTTTTTACAGTTAATAGCCTTGGAATGCCTTTTAACTCGGGAACCATCCTAGTTGCAATATTACTAGCAGCTGCTTTTTACTTTGGTTTAAAATACACTAACAATAAAGGACTTATAACCTACAACACCTTAATTTTATGTATTTTATTTGTTTTAATTGGGTTTTCAACCTGGACAATGCTTCCTATTCGCGCCAATGCTAATGTGATCATAAATGAAAACAAGCCTTCAGATGCACGCGAGGTTCTAGCCTACTACAATAGAGAGCAATATGGCTCTAATGCTTTGTTTTATGGCGCTCAATACACTGAAGTTTTTGCTGGTTTAGACAAAGACAAACCTTACCTTGACAAAGCTCCCAACTATGAAAGAAACTACATAACTGGGAAATACGAAATTGTAAATAATTTCAAAAATGCCTTACAAAATAGTGATGATAATCATAAAACTATTTTACCGAGAATGTGGAGCACGGATCATATCGCTAATTATATGAACTTTACCAATGCACCTCATTTTGAGCTAAATCCAAATTATCCTTACGAGGATGACTTAGCAAAATACGGAATCGATGTAAACACTCTGTCCGAAGAAGATTATCACAAAGCTATTGCTCAGTTAAAAAATGAGATTCAAAAAACAGTATCAGAATTTAGAAATGCATACGCTCAAAAACAGATTGATAATGATGGCTATGTAAAATTCCTAAAAAGTTACGGCGAATATCTTATTATAGACAAACCTACAGCTATAGACAATTTAAGCTATATGTTCGAATACCAGTTTGGCTATATGTACTGGAGGTATTTGATGTGGAACTTTGTAGGTCGTCAGAACGACATACAAGGACGCTACGACAATCAAAACGGAAACTGGATTAGTGGAATAAAAATCTTAGACGAATTGCATGTGGGCTCTCAAGACAACCTGCCAGAAGACGCACTTAACAACAAAGGCCGTAACACTTACTATTTCCTACCTTTTATTTTAGGCCTTATCGGTCTAATGTTTCACGCAACTAAAGATCGTAAAAGTTTTTATGTGTTATTGACGCTATTCCTATTCACCGGTTTTGCCTTAAAAATATATCTAAATGAACGACCTTTTGAACCTCGAGAAAGAGATTATGCTTTAGTAGGATCTTTTTATGTCTTTGCGATTTGGATCGGTTTTGGAGTATATGCGCTTTACGACAGCCTTAAAAAACATCTAGCTCCAAAAATAGCAGGCCCCATACTTATTGCAGCAAGTTTATTAGCCGCTCCAGTACTTATGGCGTCCCAAAACTGGGATGATCATGACCGTTCTGGAAAGTACACAGCAACAGCAATGGCAAAAGCCTACCTTGACTCTTGTGACCCTGATGGAATTTTGTTCACAATAGGTGATAACGACACCTTCCCATTATGGTATGCTCAAGAAATAGAACACGTAAGGACCGATGTTAAAATCGTGAACACTAGTCTTTTTATGACAGATTGGTACATCGACCAGATGAAAACGAAGACATACGAATCTGATCCGTTACCAATTTCTTTTACTCATGATCAATACGTGGGTGACAAACTGGATTATGTGGTTCATATTCCAAAAACCGAAAGCAGATGGGATATTAAAGATTTCATGGACTTCATTAAAAATCCAAAATCTACAGTTCAAATGCAGAACGGGCAGACGATTCACTTCTATCCAACAAATAAGATTAGAGTTCCTGTTGATAAGGCGGCAATCATAAAAAACAAAGTTGTAGCACCTCAGTACTATGATTCTATTGTTCCTTACATCGACATCGATATTAAAGGAAACGCCTTGTATAAAAACCGTCTAATGATGTTAGATATTGTTGCAAACAACGACTGGAAAAGACCTATTTTCTTTAGCCCCGGCGCTTTTGACGATGAAGATTACCTATGGATGAAGGACTTCCTTCAACTTGACGGAATGGTTTATAAATTAGTTCCTGTGCGAACGGCGATCCAAAAAGATGGTAGCCCGTTAGATATGGGACAAATTGATTCAGAAAAAATGTATACCAATGTCATGAAATGGGAATGGGGAAATAGTGATAGCGACAAAATCTACCACGATCCGGAAACCAGAAGAGAAAGCATCACCTATAGAACAAATCTAGCCCGATTGATGGATCAATTGATTCTTGAGAAAAAGTTTGACAAAGCTAAAAAGATTATCGATCTAGCTTTAACCAAAATGCCGTTAGATAAATTTGAATATTACTCCTTAGTAGAACCTTTCACAAAAGGATATTACCAAGTGGGCGAAAAAGCCAAAGCACAACGGCTTCTAGAGAAATTGATGGCTAAGTACAAAGACAATCTAAATTACTATAGTAAGATTAAGTCTTCGGAGCAATCAAGTTTAGCCATAGATATCATCACAGACCTGGAGCGCTACAGAAGCTTACTACAGGTAATGAAAGAAAATGGAGATATTAATTTCTACAACAAAAACAAAACTGTATTTAATACTTATATCGAAATGTTTGAAGGTTTCGGAAGAGAAAAAGAATAAATTAAATATTAGAAATATCCTCAAAAAAATGCAGCAAAAATTAGATTTTTTGCTGCATTTTTCTTTAAATTTGAGATAAACAGATACCAAGATGAGCTTTTATTGGATAAAAACGCACTCCTTTATAAAGAAGCTATTCTCCCAATATATATGGGACTATCCTACTACTGCAAAAAAAGTTTACCTGACATTTGATGACGGCCCTACTCCCGAAATCACAGAATGGGTATTGGAACAACTAGACATTCACAATGCAAAAGCTACTTTTTTTTGTATTGGAAAAAACATTCAAGAATACCCCTTCATTTTCGAAAAAATACTACAAAAAAAGCATACCATCGGAAATCACACTTTCAATCATTTGAACGGCTGGAAAACCACCACAGATGACTATCTTTCTAATATATCACTGTGCGAAAATGCAATTAGAAACAACACAACTACATCTAAAAGTTCCGTTTGTAAAACCTTCCGACCTCCCTATGGAAAAATTAAATCCACGCAAGCTAGAAAATTAAAGAAAGAAGGCTACGAAATTATTATGTGGGATATTCTAAGCGCTGATTTTGACCAAACAATTACAAAAGAAAAGTGTTTGAAAAATGTGATTTCAAATATAAAACCGGGAAGTATCATTGTATTTCATGACAGTGTAAAGGCATTCAAGAATCTAGAATACACACTGCCAAAAGTATTGGATTATTTGAATAAAAACGACTTCAAATGTGAAGCTATTTAACAACAGACGTTATATAAAAAATTACAACTGCTCTTGAACTATACCAATAAGAGTATTAGCATCTAGCTCACCTGATTGCCTCCAAATCATTTGTCCGTCTTTATAGATCATCAAGGTAGGAAGTCCTTTAATTCTTAAAGCAGCAGCCAATTCCTGATTTTTATCAACATCAATCTTAATGACCTTTGCCTTGTCACCAAGCGCTGCCGCCACATCTCTAATTACAGGATGCATAGAAACAGATGACTCATTCCAATCTGTGTAGAAATCGATTAACACAGGTACTTGTGCACTTATAAGTTCTCCAAATTTTGACATAAAACCAATGAATTTAATTTTTAAATCTACTTAAAAAAACAGATGTTAATCTACAAATGTAGCATTTTTAACTAATTACACTACATTCTTGCCTTTTTTTAACTCAATAACAGTAATTTCTGGCATGATTCCAACCCTGCCAGGGTATGCGTGAAACCCAAAACCTCTATTTACATAAACATATCGCCCTAGGTTTTCGTATAAACCGGCCCATTGCGCATAAACATATTGAGCCAAACTCCACTTAAAATAACCAGGGATTTCAATACCAAATTGCATTCCGTGGGTATGTCCTGAGAATGTTAAGTGAATGTTCTTTTCGTGATTTTTAATTTCATAATCCCAATGACTAGGATCATGACTCATCAAGATTTTAAAATCCTCCTGCTGCACTCCTTCCGAAGCTTTGTTAATATCCCCAGCCTTCTTAAAATTATGCCCCCAATTTTCTACTCCTATTAAAGCAATTTTATCCGCACCGTTTTCTATATAAGTATGCTCATTTAACAATAGTTTGAAGTCAATATCTCCATACAAATTCTTTATCGCTTGAAAATTATTTTCTTTAGCAGCTGCAGTTGGCCATGTCACATATTCTCCATAATCATGATTTCCTAGAACAGCATACTTCCCATACTCGTGCTTCTTAATCCTATTAAAGGTCTCTATCCAAGGATGCATCTCTTTAGCATCTGTATTAACAATATCACCAGTAAACAAAATCATGTCAGAATTTTGTTCGTTGATCAAATCAATTGCATAATTAATCTTCTCTGGATTATCAAAACTACCGCTATGAACATCCGATATTTGCGTAATGGTAAAACCATCAAAAGCATCTGGCAAATCTGAAAAAAAGATGCGCTGTTTTATAACTTTGTAGTTGTATCTACCAACGGTTATTCCGTAAATCAAAGACATAAACGGAATAGCCGCTAAACCTAAACCCAGCTGACTTACAAACTTTCTACGAGATGCCAAAAAACTCGTGTTTTGATCGCTATCTATAAAATAAGTTACCACCCCAGCACCTAATCTAAATAAATCTTCTCCGAGTAATACTAGAGTCAATATTAATTTAGGCACATAAATGACCAGTACTAAACCCATCGTAAAGAGCGTCTGACTAGTTTGCCCCACAGAACGGTCAAATTGCGTAAAAGAATAAACAATATATAGTAGAACTATTATACTAACAGACTGATAAGAAATTAAAATCCATTTTTCCTTAATTAACGTTCTTAATGCCTGAAATACATAAAGTTCTATTATTAGAAGGAAAAGACATAAAAACAGTATACGAAAAATCATTATAATTTTTTTTGTCACAAAATAACAAATTAACGAAACACTATGTATAGTAATTAATCAAAATTTAACTAAAACAACCTTAAAAAAATCAAACTACTTCTACCAATAAATCAAATGAATTATAGTCCTTTTCGAAAAAAAATTCCCAAAGCCTTATTCCATTAAAATGATGGTCACCGAAAATTAGAACATCAAGAAATTATACAATCTGAGTATTCTTTATCTTTTAAGTTTTGTACTTTTGAAATCTTTACAAAATCACAATCATGTCAGAACAAAAACGTCTCTTTTTACTCGATGCTTACGCTTTAATTTTTCGAGGATACTATGCCTTTATAAAAAACCCAAGAATCAATTCTAAAGGAATGGATACTTCGGCGATTATGGGATTTATGAATTCCTTAATGGATGTTATCAAAAGAGAGAAACCAGACCATTTAGCGGTCGCTTTTGATAATGGCGGAAGCCAGTTAAGAAATGAGATATTCCCTGAATACAAAGCAAATCGTGACGCCACTCCCGAAGCCATAAAAATCGCTGTGCCATACATTCAATCTTTGTTGAAAGCCATGCATATTCCTATTATCGAAGTTAAAGGCTATGAAGCTGATGATTTGATAGGGACTATTGCAAAACAAGCCGAAAAAGAAAACTATAAAGTCTATATGGTCACTCCAGACAAGGATTTTGCACAATTGGTTTCTGAAAATATATTTATGTACAAACCCGCCAGAATGGGTAATGGAATCGAAATATGGGGTGTTCCAGAGGTATTGGAAAAATTCCAAATTGAAAGACCGGAACAAGTGATTGATTTCCTAGGAATGATGGGCGACGCCGCTGACAATATTCCGGGATTACCTGGCGTAGGCGAAGTTACCGCTAAGAAATTCTTGAAAGAATACGGGTCCATGGAAAATCTTTTAGCAAACACTGACAAGCTAAAAGGAAAAATGAAGGAGAATATTGAAGCTAATAAAGAGAAAGGTATTTTATCGAAAACTTTAGCGACTATTCTTCTGGATTGCCCAGTTGTTTTTGACGAAAAAGATTATGAGTTATCAACTCCAGATGTCGAAAAAACAGATGCGCTATTTAATGAGTTAGAATTTAGACGAATGGCAGAGCAGTTTGATGCCATATTTAAAAAAGGCGGAACCGCAACTTCTAGTACTCCAGCTGAAGATAATAACTCCCCTAAAAAAGCACAACAAAAAAACGATGATCAGTTTGATCTTTTCGGAAGTGCAATTGCAGATGAATCTTCTGAAGACGCACACCTTAAATATTACAGTACATTAGAAGACACTGAACATTCCTATCAAATTATTCAAGGAGATTTAGGTCTTAAATTATTATTACAAAATTTACTAAAACAAACTTCTGTTTGCTTCGACACTGAAACTACCGGACTAGATGCCTTGCATGCTGAACTAGTGGGAATTTCTTTCTCTTATGAAAAAGGAAAAGGATTTTACGTGCCATTTCCAGAA
The DNA here is from genome assembly GCF_004349145.1 of Flavobacterium hiemivividum. Taxonomy (GTDB): domain Bacteria; phylum Bacteroidota; class Bacteroidia; order Flavobacteriales; family Flavobacteriaceae; genus Flavobacterium; species Flavobacterium hiemivividum. Next base: position 457,011 of record NZ_SMFO01000001.1, read on the forward strand.
AACCAAGATGAAGCAAAAGCGCTGATTGAAAAATTTATTCCTTTTTTCGAAAATACAACTATTGAGAAAATTGGACAAAATTTAAAATACGATTTAAAAATACTTTCTAACTATAGTATCACTGTAGAAGGAAAGTTATTTGACACCATGATTGCCCATTATCTAATAAATCCAGACATGCGTCACAACATGGATATCTTAGCAGAGACTTATTTGAAATATTCCCCAAAACCGATTGAAGACTTAATTGGGAAAAAAGGAAAAAACCAAAAGTCGATGCGCGAGGTAGAATTAGAACAAATCAAAGAATACGCTGCCGAAGATGCTGACATAACACTTCAATTAAAAGAAATTTTTACTACTGAGTTAGACAAAACAGAAACCAAAAAGCTTTTTGACGAAATCGAAATTCCATTAGTCAAAGTATTAGCTGATATGGAAAAAGAAGGCATCCGCGTGGATGTCGATTTTCTACAATCACTTTCGAAAGAATTAGATAATGATATTAAATTATTAGAAAAAAATATTTACGAAACTGTAGGTCATTCCTTTAATTTGGCTTCGCCAAAACAACTAGGTGAAGTTTTATTTGACGAATTAAAGATTGGCGGCGCCAAACAAAAGAAAACAAAAACCGGTCAATACGCCACGGGCGAAGAAGTACTGAGCTATTTAGCTAATGACAATCCAATCGTGCAAGACATCTTGAACTGGCGCCAATTGATAAAATTACAAAATACTTATGTTGATGCATTACCCAACCAAGTGGATAAAATCACCGGTCGCATCCACACTGATTACATGCAAACGGTAGCCGCAACGGGGCGTTTGAGTTCGAATAATCCAAACTTGCAGAACATCCCGATTCGTACAGAAAGAGGACGCCAAATTAGAAAAGCATTTGTTGCCAGAGATGAAAATTACACTTTAATATCTGCCGATTACTCTCAAATTGAACTGCGTATTATTGCAGCTTTGAGTGGCGAGGAAAACATGATAAAAGCGTTTCTAAATCACGAAGACATTCACAAATCTACTGCTTCAAAAGTATTTGATGTTCCTTTAGAAGAAGTGACCCGCGAACAAAGAAGTCACGCAAAAACAGTAAACTTCGGAATTATATACGGGGTTTCGGCTTTTGGGTTGAGCAATCAAACTTCATTATCAAGAAGCGAAAGTGCAGCGTTAATAGAAGCGTATTACAAAACATATCCAAGATTGAAGTCGTACATCCAAGAGCAAATTGAATTTGCACGCGATAATGGTTATGTCCAAACTATACTTGGACGTCGTCGCTATTTAAAAGATATTAATTCCCAAAACGCAATGGTACGTGGCGGCGCAGAACGGAATGCCGTAAACGCACCAATACAAGGAAGCGCAGCTGATATTATTAAAATCGCCATGATCAACATCCATAAAAAACTAACCTCACAAAACTGGAAAAGCAAGATGTTGCTACAGGTTCATGATGAACTTGTGTTTGATGTACACAATAGTGAACTAGAAAAAATCCAACCGATGATCAAACACGAAATGGAAAATGCATTCAAACTTGAAGTTCCTTTAGACGTTGATTTAGGTATGGGTAAAGATTGGCTTGAAGCGCATTAGTAAGTTATATAAATAACATTGTCAAAGTTCTAAACTTTGACAATGTATAAAACTAAAAAATCCATCTGCCGAGGCGATGGATTTTTTAGTTTTATTCCGTCTTTTTATAATTATCTTACTCTACTAGACTCTCTTTCTTTCAGTTTTGTTTTAATGACAACTGTTTCATAAGGAATATTTACCTCTTTAGATTCCAACCGGTCAATAAGTAATTTAGCAGCTACTTCACCTATTTCAACTCCGTGTTGACTTATGGTAGTTAAACTTGGTGTCAATCGGCGCGAAGCTAAAATCCCATCAGCAAAACCAATTATCGAAAGTTCTTCCGGAATTTTAAATCCTTTTTTTAATCCAATTTTTAAAGCTGCAACAGAATCATTCTCATCTAAAGCTAAAACACCATCGATTGCATTATTGTTGAATATAGCTTCAATTCTGTTTTTTAAATCTTCTTCTGAATCAGTGCGAAGAATTATATTTTCATTTATTGGAATATTATTATCTTCTAAAGCTTTCAAGTACCCGTCAGCTCTTAATTTTCCAACACTCAAGTTATCTACAGAAGACAATAAGGCAATATTATTACATCCCAAATCAATTAATCGCTGAGTAGAATTTAATGCCGAATCAAAGTCGTCTACAATTACTTTGTCACATTCAACACCATCAGCAATTCTATCAAACATTACTATAGGAGTTCCATCATTAATTATTTCCTTAAAGTGAGAATAATCTTGAAGTTTTTGCGCCTCTTCAGAAACAGACAAAATAAATCCATCGATGGTTCCATTACTCAACATTTCTAAAGTATGTGCTTCCTTGTCCATCGATTCATTAGAAATGCACATAATAACGTTATATCCTTTTTCATCAGCTACTTTTTCGATACCGCTGAATACTTTGGCAAAAAAAGAATTAAGAATATTAGGTATAATAACACCAATGGTCTTTGTTTTACGATTCTTAAGATTTAAACCAATTACGTTGGGCTTATAATTTTTAAGCTTCGCATATTCCTTAATTTTTATTTTTGTTTGATCACTAATTTCAGGACTATCGTTAAGTGCCTTCGACACTGTGGAAACAGAAACGTTAAGTTCTTTTGCTATTTGTTTAAGAGTTGCTTTGACTTTCATAATTTAAGTATGTATTGACATTATCAATAATATAAGAGAAACCTATTTAATCTACTAATTAAATAAATAATAGCTACTTTTTCTTGCGAATTGCTATTTCTAAGCCCCTGCTTTTTAATTATCACCTCGCAATATAAAAATTTATTTCGACAACAAAAGTAATATAAAAATAGAAACACGCCATAATGTAAATTTACAAAAGAGAAGCAAACCACGGCACATTAAATATACAATTGATAATCAGGTATAAAACGTGTAAAAATTATTCTTTTAAGGTATTTGCTTTTAAAATAAATAATTGTACTTTTGCATCCCCTTTAATGGGGATGGAATGTTTAATTAAAAAAATATTATGGACGCATTAAGCTACAAGACTCAATCAGCAAGCAAAGCCACCGTTACTAAGGAGTGGATTGTTGTAGATGCAGATGGGCACAACTTAGGTCGTCTTGCTTCAAAAGTCGCTATGATTTTGAGAGGTAAGTACAAACCAAGTTACACACCGCACGTTGACTGTGGAGATAACGTAATTGTTATCAACTCAGAAAAAATCAACCTTACAGGTAACAAAATGGACGAGAAAATTTACATGCGTCACACAGGTTACCCAGGAGGTCAAAGAACTCTAACTGCTAAAGTATTGCAATCTAAAAACCCTGCATTACTAGTAGAGAAAGCTGTAAAAGGAATGTTACCAAAAAACAAAATTGGTGCTGAACTTTTTAGAAATTTAAATGTTGTTGTAGGTTCAGAGCACAAACAAGGTGCACAAAAACCGAGAACAGTTAACCTTAACGATCTTAAGTAATGGGAGTTATTCACAAAATCGGTAGAAGAAAAACCGCTGTTGCACGTGTTTATGTTTCGGAAGGAACAGGAGTAATCACTGTAAACAAAAAAGAATTCGCAACTTACTTCCCAACAGCTACTTTACAGTACAAAGTAATGCAACCAATGTCTATGACAGAAAATGCAACTAACTTTGATGTAAAAGTAAACGTTTATGGAGGTGGTTCAACTGGACAAGCAGAAGCTGTAAGAATGGCATTAGCGCGCGCAATGTGCGAAGTTAACGCTGAAAACAGATTAGTTTTGAAACCAGAAGGTTTATTGACAAGAGATCCAAGAATGGTTGAACGTAAGAAATTCGGTCAAAAGAAAGCTCGTAAGAAATTTCAATTCTCGAAACGTTAATATTGCCTGTCTTGAGTACCTTTATTCAAGACTTATTGAGTTTATTATTGAATTTAAAACAATGTTGTTGTTGCCTACCGAGGTAGGAATTAGTTTAGCATCTAAATGTATTTAGCCGAGAAATCGCCATTCATACATTGCTAATCAACAGAACGTAAACTAGTACAAAAAATGTCAAACAAAGTAGAAGTAAAAGAATTACTAGAAGCAGGTGTCCACTTTGGACACATGACTAGAAAATGGGATCCAAATATGGCTCCTTACATTTATATGGAACGTAATGGTATTCACATTATCAATCTATATAAAACTGCAGCAAAAATTGAAGAGGCTAATGAAGCTTTGAAAAAAATTGCAGCATCAGGTAGAAAAATATTATTTGTTGCTACCAAAAAACAAGCAAAAGACATCGTTGCTGAAAAAGCAAAAGCTGCAAACATGCCTTACATCACTGAAAGATGGCCTGGTGGAATGCTAACTAACTTCGTAACTATCCGTAAAGCTGTTAAAAAAATGGCAACTATTGATAAAATGAAGAAAGATGGTACTTTCATGACCCTTTCTAAGAAAGAGCGTTTACAAGTTGATCGTCTTCGTGCTAAATTAGAGAAAAATTTAGGTTCAATTTCTGATATGTCAAGATTACCAGCTGCATTATTTGTAGTAGATATCAAAGCTGAACACATCGCAATAAAAGAAGCTCAAAAATTAAACATTCCAGTTTTTGCAATGGTTGATACTAACTCTGATCCTCGTGAAGTAGAGTTCGTAATTCCATCAAATGATGATGCTTCTAAATCAATCGATAAAATTTTAACTTTAGTTACAGCTGCAATCACTGAAGGACTTTCTGATAGAGGTTCTGATAAAGAAGAAGCAACTGAAAAAGCGGCTCCTGCAGCAACTGAAGCAGTAGCAACTGAAACTGCAGCTCCGGCTGCTGAAACAGCGGCTCCAGCAACTGAAGAATAAAACATTATTTAAATTCCAAATTTTAAATTCCAAATTCCCCAAAAAAAATTAGAAACCTACCGTTTATAATTTGATTAAGTTGGAGTTTGGGATTTAAGAGTTGGAATTTTTACTTTTAACCTTATAAAAAATACACAACATGGCAACAATAACTGCTGCAGACGTAAATAAATTAAGAACAGCTACAGGTGCTGGAATGATGGATTGTAAAAAAGCATTAGTGGAAGCTGATGGTGATTTTGAATTAGCAATCGAAAACCTACGTAAAAAAGGACAAAAAGTAGCTGCAAACCGTTCAGATAGAGAATCTACTGAAGGAGCTGCAATCGCTGTTGTTAATGCTGACAAAACTACTGGTGTTGTTATCACACTAAACTGTGAGACTGACTTCGTAGGTATGAATGAAAGCTTTGTAAAGATGGCTACTGAAATGGCTAATCAAGCATTAAACTACGATTCTAAAGAAGCATTTTTAGCTTCAGATTTCAACGGAATTACTATTGCTGATAAACTTATCGAGCAAACTGGAGTTATCGGAGAAAAATTAGAAATCAGAACTTTTGAGAAATTAGAAGGTGCATTCGTAGGATCTTACATCCACTCTGGAAACAAAATTGCTACTTTAGTAGCTTTATCTGCTGCTCCTGCTGGTGCTGACGAAGTTTCTAGAAACGTTGCTATGCAAGCTGCTGCTATGTCTCCTATCGCTTTGAACGAAGCTGGTGTTGATGCAGTAACTATCGAAAAAGAAATCGAAATTGCTAAAGATTTACTTCGTCAAGAAGGAAAACCAGAAGGAATGTTAGATAACATCGCTAAAGGTAAATTAGCTCGTTTCTTTAAAGATAACACATTAGTAAACCAAGATTACATTAAAGACAACAAACTAAGCGTTGCTGCTTATGTTAAATCTTTAGATAAAGATCTTATCGTTACAGGTTTCAAAAGAGCTGCTTTAGGATAATCCCTAGTTCAACTTTAAACATATAAAAAGAGCGATTTGAAATTCAAATCGCTCTTTTTTTTATGTCCTATATTTTTTATTTCTTTTTCGAAGGAGAAGCAAAACCTCTCGCTTCCATCAAAGCATCCGATTTTGGATCCCGACCTCTAAAAGCTCTGTATGCCTCTTCTTGATCCGTAGTATTACCAACACTAAAAACAGTGTCAAACAATCTCTTCGCTACTTTTTTATCATACGGACCTTCACTTTCTGTGAAAGCACCGTAAGCATCAGCACTTATAACGTCAGACCACAAATAACTATAATATCCTGCAGCATATCCATCACTAGAAAATATATGTCCAAACTGCGGTATGCGATGACGCATTACAATCTCCGACGGCATATTAAGTTTAGCTAATGTTTCTTTCTCAAACGCTACTGGATCAATAACTACATCACCCGCTAAATGTAATTTCATATCAATTAATGAGCTCGATAAAGTTTCTACTGTTGAAAACCCTTCATTAAAAGTAGAAGCTTGTCCTATACGCTCCACTAGTTTTTGAGGAATAGGCTCATTCGTTTTATAATGCAAAGCAAATCTATTTAGTACTTCTGGAGTTTCTAACCAACGCTCTAATATCTGTGATGGAAATTCTACATAATCTCTTGCTACCGCAGTTCCAGCTAATGTTGGATAGGTGACATTAGAACTTAAACCGTGTAAAGCATGTCCAAATTCATGGAATAATGTAGTTGCATCTGACCACGAAATTAAAACCGGCTCATTATCTGCTCCTTTAATAAAATTACTGTTGTTAGAAACAATAGTTAACACTTCACCATCTAACTTCTCTTGATTTCTATATGCATTCATCCATGCTCCAGAACGCTTCCCTTTGCGGGCATAGGGATCAAAATACCATAACCCAATCTGCTTCCCGGTCGTTTTATTAGATACTTCCCATACGCGAACATCTGGATGATACACAGGAACATTATTTATTGGACTAAATTGCATATCAAATAATTCGCCAGCAACCCAAAACATTCCTTCTCTTAGTTTCTCTAATTGAAGGTATTCTTTTACTTCATTTTGATCTAGATCATACTTCTCTTTACGCACTTTCTCACTGTAAAATCGATAATCCCATGGAGCAATTTTAAAATTACCGCCTTCCTGATCTACCATACTTTGCATCGCTGCAACATCTTTTTTAACTTGTGCCACTGCCGGCTCCCACACTGACTCCATTAATTCCAATGTACGTTCTGGTTTTTTGGCCATTTTATTGGTTAAATTCCAATGTGCAAAAGTGGGAAAACCCATTAAATTTGCTTTTTTAGCACGCAGTTGTAGTATTTCAACCAAGGTAGATTTATTATCAAACTCATCTTCGTTATCTCCCCTATTCACAAACATCTTCCATACTTTCGCACGCAATTCTCTTTGAGTAGAAAACGTTAAAAACGGATCGACAAACGAACGTGTGTTCCCAATACAACCCATTACAGCAAGCTTTCTTTCTTTGGCTTGAGCCATAGCCGCTTTCCTCAAACCTTCCGGTAAACCATCAAAATCAGCTTCTGAATTTAACACCACATATTGACTATTTTCTTCAGCTAATAAATTCTGACTGAAACGTGAAAATAGTGTCGCTAATTTGGTGTTAATCTCACTTACTTTCTCCTTGCTTGCTGCATCTAAATTCGCACCTTCTTTGACAAAATTGGTGTAATTTAACCAGATAAGGCGTTGCTGTTCTTTAGTCAACTTTGATTTTTGTGCTGAGTTATACAGCGTTTCAATTCTTTCGAATAACTTTTTATTCTGATAAATTTTATTAGAAAGCGAGGCTAACATAGGTCCTACTTCAGATTGAATAGGCACAAATTCAGGACTGTTTAAATTTGATGAAAATATACCGTACACCGTAGAAACCCGTCTAAATGTTTTTCCGGAACGCTCCATTTGCGCGATAGTATTCTCAAAAGTGGGTGGCTTGGGGTTATTAGCGATTGCATCAATTTCAGCAAGTCTTTCTTTTATTGCAACATCAAATGCTGGTTTAATATCAGCAATCTTATATTCATTAAAAGCGGGAACACCGCCATATGGGCCCTTCCACTTTTGCAAAAGCGGATTGTCAGATTTGTCTTGAGCATGTGTTGCTAGAATCGATGTAGCCATCATAAAAATTGTAAGTAAGTTTTTCATTAACGAAATAGATATAAAAAATTAACAATATTAAATTGATATTTTAAAAACATAAAAATACAGCTTTCCCTTGATTACAAACATAAATAAGTATCAATTAACATAAAACACTAAATTTGACTGCTAATTACTTTATCAGTAACATTACAAAATCCAAAATCATAAAAAATACGCTCTACTAAATCTAATAATATGGAAACTAAAATAAGATGTGGCTGGTGTTTGTCTAGCGAACTCTATAAAGAATACCATGATAAAGAATGGGGAGTCCCCGTATATGACGACCCAACTTTATTTGAGTTTTTAATACTTGAAACTTTTCAGGCTGGACTGAGCTGGATTACAATCTTAAACAAAAGAGAAAATTTCAGAAAAGCTTTTGACAATTTCGACTATGAAAAAATAGCAAATTATTCTGAAGAAAAAATTCAAGAACTAATTCTAGACGCTGGAATTATTCGCAATAAACTAAAAGTGCGCTCCGCTGTTTCAAATGCGATTGCTTTTATGAAAGTACAGGAAGAATTTGGTAGTTTTTCTAAATATATTTGGGCATTCACAGCAGGAAAACCCATCATCAACAACCCAAAAACACTCAAAGATGTCCCTGCTACTACTCCACTTTCTGATGCGATTAGCAAAGATTTAAAAAAGCGCGGCTTTAAATTTGTAGGCTCAACAGTTGTTTATGCACACATGCAAGCCACAGGAATGATTAACGACCATATTGCCGACTGCTGGACGAGCAAATAGTAAACCATGTTCTGCATCTTAGATGCAGTGGGCGAACTACCCTACCTAACCACTATTGCCTAAAAATCCATGGGTTTGGTTTGGTAGACTGAATGTCTACAAGATTCGATTACGGATATTGACTTGAAATGACAGGCACGATGATGGCGCATGAGAATTTGGGTAATGAATTGGTTTTATATAAAATTTCGTAGTGGAGGTTTGTGAAGCTTACTTTTTAATTTTTTGGATTAAAAAAATGGCACGCGGATTATACTGATTAAGGCGGATTTAAAAGTGTTGCTAACTAATGTTGCGATATTTTAAGTGGAGTTTCTTGAACTTTACGTTTCTTTGCCCCAGATGATAGTGGAAAGCCCGGACTGAAAAAAACTATTTTTTCTAGACAGAAAAGAGCAACCGCAGGAAGCTCCTTTTATGGCTTTAGAAAAAAAGATTTTTGAAGGAGGACTTGCAACGAACAGCTGGATTAGGCCCTAATTACTATTTTGAAGAATCTTCATAAAGTCGGATCTATCTATTTCGCGACATCCCAGACTTTCTAAATGTGGGTTGTAGACTTGACAATCTAGCAACTTATAATTATTTCGTTGCAGCTGTTTTACCAAAGTGACAAAGGCCACTTTGGAAGCATTTGAAACTTTAGAAAACATACTTTCACCACAGAAAACATTTCCTAAATCAATGCCATACAAACCACCGACTAACTCGTCATTTTGCCACACTTCAATTGATTTTGCTACTCCCATTTCGTTGAGCTTACAATACGCCTCAATCATATCATTAGTAATCCAAGTTCCGTTTTGACCGTCGCGTTTTATTTGTTGACAGTTAGCCATTACGTCTCTAAAATTTTGATTGAAGGTAACGGCGAAAGTATTTCTATTGAGTATATTTCGCATACTTTTTGAAATAACCAACTCATCCAGAAACAAAACCATTCTGGGATTTGGAGACCACCAAGTAATGGGTTCACCATCTTCAAACCAGGGAAATATCCCGCTTTTATAAGCTAGCAACAGGCGATTTGAAGATAAATCACCCCCAATTGCTATGATACCGTGTGACTTAGTTTCAGAAACTGGCGGGAAATACAACTCTTTTGATAAATAAAACATGATTCTAGACTTAAATATAAAACTAACTATTAAATTTGGAACAACGTATTGATTTGAATGTTTTTAAAATGAAAAAATTATCTATAATTTTCCTACTAGCTTTGTTTGTTCCGCAAATGTATGGTCAAAAAATTGATAGTTTAGACATTAATAAAAAACTATCCTACAAAACCTTTATTGCACCAACAGTACTCTTAACTAGTGGCGTCTTTTTATTAAATTCTAGTCCAAACTCTAGTATCCAGGAAAGATCTAATACTTTTTTTGGAACTGACTTTAATTCGAAAATTGATAATTTTACACCTTTGGTACCAATAGCTCAAATATATGCTGGTAGATATATTGGTTTCAAACCTAAAAACACCGTTTTACATCAAACAGTAGATATTTTTGTTGCTAATGCGTTAGCTGTGGCTGTAGTTCAAATCACTAAAAACCTGGTAAAAGAAGAAAGACCTGATCATTCTGACAAGCTTAGTTTCCCTTCGGGTCATACCGCTGTTGCCTTTACCAATGCTGCCTTATTATTTCAAGAATACAAAGATTCAAATTTTTGGTATGCCAGTAGCGGATTTGTATTTGCTACTGCTACAGGAATCCTTAGAATTGCAAACAACAAACATTATTCCTCTGACGTATTAGCAGGAGCGGGAATTGGAATTCTATCCGGAATTTTAGTCACTAATTACAACCCTTTTCAGTCAATTAAATTTGGCCGAAAGAAAAGCAACGCTGCCTTTATCTACCCTCAGTTTGGCGCCACTAACGGCTTGGGAATTCTTATAAAACCGAATTTCTAAACTCTATAAAACAAAAAAAGCCTTGAATCTCAAGGCTTTTTTTATGCTATTCTATAAATTAAAAAGGCAAATCGTCTGGTTCGTCTTCATTTAAGTTTGTTGCCGGAGCAAAAGTTTGAGCAGTAGGCATAGGTGCTGATGGCGCTTGAGGCTCAGCTCCTGCTTTCTCAATTCTCCATCCTTGTATGCTATTGAAATATTTAGTTTCTCCTTGTGGATTAACCCATTCTCTACCTCTTAAATTGATAGAAACTTTTACTGGTTCACCAATCGAATAATTGTTTAATAAGTCACATTTATCTTGAGTAAACTCAATCATAATATGTTGAGGATATTGCTCTTCTGTAGTAACAACTAATTCTCTCTTTTTAAATGCGGCACTAATTTGTTGCTCTGGATTAACCACTTTAATTTTTCCTGTAACTTCCATCTTCCTTATTTTAATTGTTATTTAATCTTATTTTTCTGCCAGAAGCACTTTCCAAGCGGAAAGAACATCATTTTCATCCAGATACTTTTTAGCTTCTAAATGCAGCTTATCCTGGTCATCAGCACTTAAAACTCCTTTTACAGAAAAGTTTTGTTTGACAAATATACTAACTTCTTCTGGCGTAGGCAAGGCTTCTATGTTTCCTAATTTCCCTAAATCATTCCCATCAAAAACATGACTTTCCTTAACGTGCAACGGTATTAGATCTACTCCAATTCCTAGTGTTGACAATGGCTTAGGCACTTCAAACAAACCTTGATTTGATCGAGAATACCAGTTTCCGCCTAATCTAGAAACCAAATCGATTTTATGCTGATCAATCGCTCCCTCAGCATCCAAAATAGCTTCGTTAATGTGAATTCGCACTACTTCGCAAAGAATTAAATTTCCGGCTCCGCCTTCATTTCCTAATGGAATTATCTGGCTCACTTTGCATTCAAATTGTACTGGAGACTCTTTTACTCTGAATGGTTTTACAACTTCAGACTCGATTGCCGTAAAACCTGATTTTAAAAACTCATCTACACCCTCAGCATATTCTGTGCTTGCGAGTGAGGTTTGCTGTACCATGTCAAAATTCACGACGTTTATAACCACCTCTGCCGTTGCTTCACAATTAAGTAAAGTATGTTTGACCGTATTATCTCGAACCCGTCTTGCAGGAGAGAAAACGAGAACAGGTGGATTAGCACTAAAAACATTAAAAAAGCTGAACGGGGATAAATTTGGGTTTCCATTTTTATCAACAGTACTAGCAAAAGCTATAGGTCTAGGCCCTATCGAACCTTGAAGATATCCCTGCAATTTAGCTGTTGTTATACTTTTTGGATCAATACTAATCATACTTTTTTGTTTTCCTTATTTAGCTTTTCGAATTACAAAAGTAAGTAAATGGATTAAATTTATAAGGAGCATCTACTATTAATTTGATTCTAAAAAAAGAACCTTGACATGAAAAATTTTCCTTTGTACAAACAACTAAAATAATAGTGTTTATATTTCGTTATATTTATACCTCAAAATCTTTTTTATGCAGTTTTCTGAAAGAAAAAATACGACTCGTTGGTTTATTATTTTCGCTTCTTTTTTAATAATCTCCCTGATCCTTTGGAACACCTATACCTTTTTTCAAATATTTAAGAACGAAGAAAGATTAAAAATGAATCTTTGGGCAAAAGCTCAAAAAACACTCATAAATGCAGGCGAAAACACTGATGTTGAACTTCCTTTGCAAATTTTTAGCAACAACACCTCAATCCCTATTATCCTTACCGAGAATGACAGTATTATAAACACTGTTAATGTCGACGAAGTAATTGTAAAAGACAATGCTAAAGCAGTCGCATTTTTATCAGATTTAAAAAAAGAAAATGATCCCATAGTAATTGAATATGCTCCGGAGAAATTTCAAAATTTATATTATGGTAATTCGGCGTTGTTGAATAAATTAAAATATTACCCAATTGCATTACTCCTCATAATCGTGTTGTTTTCTGGTTTAGTCTATTATTTTTATCGAAGTACTAAAATCGCAACTCAAAACAAACTTTGGGCGGGAATGGCCAAAGAAACAGCCCATCAAATAGGCACACCACTTTCCTCTTTAATTGGCTGGGTCGAAATATTGAAATCGGAAAATGTCGATGAATCCACAACTATCGAAATTGAAAAAGACATTGATCGATTGCAAACTATTACAGATCGTTTTTCGAAAATTGGATCAGAACCCATACTAGAAAACAAAGACATTGTTGAAGAGACCTTGCAATCTTACAATTACCTTCAATCCCGATTTTCGAAACAAATTGAATTTACTTTCGAAGGTCCAAAATCACCAATCTACGTTATGCTTAATCCTACCTTACACAGTTGGACCATTGAAAACCTAGTAAAAAACGCTATCGATGCTATGAAAGGGCGAGGTAAACTCGCTATAAAAATAGAACCAGACCATGAGTCCGTAAAAATTAATGTGACTGATAGCGGGAACGGAATCCAGAAGAGCCAATTCAAAAGTGTTTTTGAACCTGGTTTTACGACAAAAAAGAGAGGTTGGGGACTCGGACTTTCCTTAACTAAAAGAATTGTGGAGGAATATCATAAAGGCAAAATCAAAGTCTTAAATTCTGAAATAGGAAAAGGAACGACTATGCAAATTAGCCTTCAAAAAAGCAAAATAATGTAAGCAGCTAAATTGATGTGTAAAACAGAGATTCTCTAGCTTTTATAGGCTTACTTAAATAGTTATATATAAACGCTTCATGCTGTCTCGCCATACGAACCGTTTCCTGAAGTGACTTTTTTATTTTATTTATGTTTGATGTGTTTGATGCGCCAACACGCTCTAAATTATTCAATAACTCTTGACAATATTCCAGTTTATTATTTGGACTAATTATCATTTTTTTTATCTCAGCATCTGAATTTAAGGGCTTGAACTGTTTGTTTCTATAATTTATAAAAACATTTAATTCTGTTACTCCTTCTTGGTATAAATTAATGATATAATTTAAATCTGCTATGGATTTAGACTCTTTTAAATAGTCTACTTTCTTTCTATTGTAAGCTATTGCTTTTTTAATCAACTCATTTTTCACCCCATTTTTTTCAATACGGTCCGTAGCACTTAGTAGTTGATCCACCTCAGCTAATTGATTATAATTTGCAATTTCAGCTTGAAAATCAAATCGCTTTTTGGATTTATCAATCTGTGAAATTCCAGCATAAAATTCTTGATTTGTAATGGGGAAATTTAGAAATTGCCACAAATAATCAAATGGCATATGTGTCGCAATCATTGTGCTTGGGCTGACTTTAAAATAAGTGTCTTCCATTTTTTTATAAAACCTCCCTTTATCAACATAGCCAGACGCCCAAGTTGGGTCAAATAAATACCATTTATTTCCTATAAAAGAAGCGCACCAAACGTGCGAAAGAGCATCTACCTTTCCATTTTGTTTTGTATATCCACTTATAATGACAGTATTTACGCCCACTTTATTAGCGACATCAGTAAATACTGCTGCATAATCACCGCAGGTACCAGTTCTACTTTTTAAAGTCTTAATGATTTTATTGCCTATAGATTCGGTGGTAGCAACAGCATACATATTATCCACATTATAGCTGATATTTGATGCTGTCCAATAATAAATTGCCCTTATTTTATCATCATCTGTTTTAAAATTAGAATTGATATAATTAGCAATAGAACTTGTTGATGACGTTAAATGTTTTGGGATTTCAGACATTCTTGTATCAATGGAAGTGTACGACGCGGGAGCTTGTCCAATACTGAAGAGAGAAAAAAGTAGAGAAAAAACTAAAAATTTGATTCGAATCATAAACAAAAATAGTCATAAAAGTAAAAAAGGAATAAGCTTACACTTATCCCTTTTAAACGAAAATCATACCAATTTATTTCATTATTAACTAAATTACATCTTAGATCCGATATTTAAAGCTAAAGTTTCAAATTCTTCTTTGGTCAAAGTTACTTTGTTTTGAAAGCGCATTTCATCCATTTCATTTAAAGGAATCAAATGAACATGTGCATGGGGAACTTCAAGTCCCACGACAGCCATTCCTACTCTTTTACAAGGCACTGTTTTTTCTAAAGCGATGGCAATTTTTCTTGAAAAATGCATTAATCCCAAATAATGGGCTTCGTCCATGTCAAAAATCTTATCGACTTCAAACTTAGGGATACAAAGTGTATGCCCTTTTGCATTTGGATTTACATCCAAAAAAGCCAAATAATTATCGTCTTCCGCTATTTTATAACAAGGAATTTCTCCGTTTACGATTTTAGTGAATATTGAACTCATTTTTTTAAGACTTTATAAATTCTCCCGACAGCTATCAGGACCCTCCAACTAAAAGTTGATGCGGATTTAGATTGTTGTTTAATTATAACTAAAAACGGCGACTGATCACCGATTACTGAACACTGATCACTCCCTTAGTCGCGGGAAATCTCCATGATTTCAAATTTAAGCACGCCATTTGGCACAGTAATTTCGGCAATATCGCCTACTTTTTTACCTAATAATCCTTTTCCAATGGGAGAGGTTACTGATATTTTACCTGTTTTTAGATCGGCTTCACTTTCAGCAACAAGCCTGTATTTCAATTCCATTCCATTAGATTGGTTTTTGATTTTTACATTCGATAAAACCAAAACCTTAGAAACATCAAGGTGTGTTTCATCAATTAGTCGGGCATTAGAGTGAACTTCCTCTAACTTAGCTATTCTCATCTCTAACATTCCTTGTGCTTCTTTTGCAGCATCATACTCTGCATTTTCAGACAAATCTCCTTTATCTCTTGCCTCAGCTATATCAGCAGACGCTTTTGGACGCATCACGCTTTTCAAATAATCTAATTCCTCTCTCAATTTTTTTAATCCTTCTGCCGTGTAATAAGATATTGCGCTCATAGTTTCATCATTTATGTAAATAGAAAAAATCCCATCAGGACGGGATTTCTTTTCTCAAAGATACTTTTATTTTTTTTAGTCTATAATTAAATGTTAATCATATTTAATTCAAAGTTAAATAAATTAAATTTGTTTCGCTAATACTTTCAATTTATTTTAAATAATGAAAAAAATCCTACTTCTATCCTTTATTTCCATCCTTTTTTTAGGCTGTAGCGACAGTAATTTTAACAACAAAAATCCTTATCTACCTAACTATTCTTTCACTATAGACATCAACATGAACTTACCGGCTTATTCTGATCTTAAGTTTGTGAGCAATGCTGTTTATATTCCTGGAGAAGGAGCAAGAGGCATTATTGTTTTCAACAGCGGTAATGGCTATAATGCATTCGACGCAGCGTGCCCTAATCAAGTATTAAGCAGCTGTTCTACTATGACTATAAAAGGAATTAATGCGGTTTGCCCTTGCGATAATGAAGAGTACAGCCTGTTTACAGGCTTAAGTCAAGGCGGATCACAATATCCCATGAAACAATATCGCGTGGAAGTAAATGGAACTAATTTGCGTGTTTATAATTAATGACTATAACTTATAACTGATTGAAAACATAAATACTCTAGGTAGTATAAATGTTTTTCTCTCGCTTATTAAGTAATCTGAAAAAGAATAATCGTTTTTGACGTTATTGTCGAATAGATTATTAATCGAAAGTTCAAAACCGAACGGGCTGTTTTTCTTTTGATAGCGCAATGAAGTATTAGCTATATCATAGAAATTACTTTGATTGTTGTTATTCGTGTTTTTCAAATTTTCATATTCAAACTTATAGGTCCAAAATTTAAAAAAAGTGATATCGCCAGCAGCAGTTAAGGCATCCGTCTGAAAATTTGATTTTGTAATACCCGAAAACTGATTGTAGCCTTTGTTATAACCAACACTAAAATCCGGCCATTTCCTGTAGGCCGTTTTAAACAAAATTCCAACATTTTGACTCGTCCTGTCATTAGTTGTCGTTACAGAATTCAACGTTTGAGAATAATTAAACCAACTCAAACGTGAATTTAGCCTGAGACTAAAACGGTATATTCTTTTTGTAAAAGATCCGTTAGCGCTATAAGTTGTTTCCGGATTATCTGTTAATACAGGAGTACTAAATTGGTTTATTCCGTCAAGTTGAATCTCATTTCTAATGGTATTTACTTTTTTATTGTATCGGAGCATCCCATTCCAATTCACTCCGCGATACATATTCATCTTTGAATATATCAAACTCGCAGAATGGTATTTTTCGTTTTGCAAAAGCGCATTTCCTTTATAAACCAAATTATAATTTTGTAAGCTGAATTGATTTGCTAATTGACTCACTTCAGGGAAACCATTTTCTAGTTTATACATTAACCTTAAAGTCTCTGATTTATTGAATTCGTAATCAATATCCCATTGCGGTTGAAATAATGTTTTAGACAATGTGTTCTCAATGGCGCTTTGAGTAGTCAATAAACGATACCAATGCAAATACAATCCAGGTTTACTCGTCAATTTACCAACCCTGAACTTGTATTCTATACCTACATACGCATCATTTAACTGGTATTTCACATTATTACCAAATCCAGCTGAAGTAAAATCATTAATAGACCCATCAGTTATGAGCTGCTTGCTAGCAGTTTCTAAATGTGAAGTACTAAAATTATTTCCAACATTAGTATAGAGATGATTAAAATCATTAATAATCCAATAATGCTTAAACAGGGCATCCACACTATTCGTTTTTACTTTCTTGACCTGAGTTACAGTATAAGTCAAATCGTCTTCTAGAGGAATTAATCCCGATAAAAATGGCTGATCTGCAAACCAATTATTTTGAGGCTTATTGTTGTCGTAGGCCTGATTGACTACAAGCGTAGTGGTATGATGCGGGTTGTAACTTTTATGCCACTCTACATATTGCTTGACCGAAGTATTATCTGCTTTAGAGATTGTTTCAAAAAGACTGGAATTGATGTTTGTAATGGAGTTGATGGTGCTTATCAAATCGTTCGTGCTCGATTGATATTGCGCATTGTAATACCATTTTTCTTTTTTAGTAGGCGAATAATCTAATTTTATATTTCCTATTCCTAAAACGGATTGATTGCTTGCTTCTTGTAATTTATTTTCGAAAGCGATACTGCTGTTATTCAAATATTCGTTGGCACTTTCCGTTCTTGATGCGGTAATCACTTTAGAAAAAATACCAAAACCTGAAATGGCTAACTTTGGTGAGGCATCATAACTGAAATTTACGGCTCCAAACTGAGATCTGTTCTCAACCACATCCGCATTGTCATTGGCGAACGAATACAAATTAGTCAACGATTTCCTACCAGAAAGAAAAGAACTCATTCCGCCTCCAAAACGCATTAAATCACTATAAGTAAACATTCGCTTCCCTATATTATTCATATCAGCTATAACACTCAAATTTGTCTTTGGCGCATAATAAAACAAGGCGGCATGTCCCAAGTAGAAACCGTTATCCGCATTACCCACCTCAGCACCAGCCTCAACATCTCCAAAAACGAATTTTTTCTTATCTACTTTTAGCTTAACGTTCATTGCCAGATCATCACTATCCGAGACCTGTTTCATAAAACCTACTTCGTTAAAATTGTCGATTACTTCAATCTTATCGAGTGCGTCAGCGGGAATATTCTCGACTGCCAGTTTAGAACCTCCACCAAAAAATGACTTTCCTTCGACCAGCATCCTAGTCACTTTCTTTCCTTGTACCGTTACGCCACCGTTTTTATCTACCTCAACGCCTGGAAGTTTTTCCAGAATTTCTTTCATCTTGCGTTCGTTCCCATTAGCAAAGCTTTTCACATCAAAAATTAAAGTATCTTTCTTTATTAAAATAGGTTTAAACTCGTGCTTGATCACGATCTCCTTGAGTTGTTCGCCTGAAGGTTTCAACTTGAAATCATGAGTTAAAACGCTAGCATTTGGCTCTAGGATAAATACTTCTTCAATAAAGCTGATATAGGAAACGGTGATTTCGTACTTTACCTCTTTTTCTAATTCTAAGCGGTAACGACCTTTGTTATCGGCAATGGCAAACTTCAAACTTGCTTTTTCTTGCAAAGGTTTGGCAATCACATTGGCTGATTCGAGAGGTTTATTGGTATCGTCAGAAACTACACCGGTTATGGTGTGAACTTGGGAGTAAGAAAGAGTTGTTAACAGAAAAACTAGCAAGGTTTTGAACATACATGAAAGATAATTTGGAGTTTGTAAATAACTTAACAATACATTTTTATTGTTTGTCTTTCTCCTTTTCTCTTTTTTTAGCTAGGTATATACCTCCCGCGCTGGATTCTAGTTTTTTATCATAATCTTCTTTTGCTACTGTTTTTCCTTTAGGAAATTTTAAATCAATTATTTCATCCATCAATTCTATTTTAGAAGCTAAATATGTCTTATCATATTCTGTAACTTCCAAAATTAGTCCTGGCAATCCGCAGAAATATTTAGGACCTATACTGTAGGGCAAATTTGGTGCAAACCAAGCTACTATTTTATTAATTTTATTTTCGCCATACCTATTTACAAATGGCTTATTAAAAATAGCTTTGTAACATAAATAAGCTCCTATGGTTTTTGATTCTGGAGTAACTTCCCAATTTGAATCGGTTATTTTACTCTCTATAAGAGTGCCATCATTTTGTGCCGTAATTTGAGTTTTAGCTTCTAAATCAGAATATACATCTGGCGATGTAAACGCTAATTGGGTTATATTTATTAATTTAGTATCAGCCCCAATGCTTAACTGGTCAATGAGTTTAAAACTAGCTCTTTTTTTACTAAAAATTAACTCGAATTTTTGATTATTGGCCAATGCAATAGTCTCTTCCAATAGTTTTTGTGCAGCTTCCTTCGTGTTTTCTTTAATTAAAAATGAAGTTTGAAAATCATATTGGACTATAATGCTCTGTTGTGAGTAAACTAAACTCGTGAAAAGTAAACTAAAGAAAAAATATTTCATAGTTATATTAAATTTAGAGCTTCAAGTAATTAAACTTGAAGCTCGTTTTATCTCTAAAAACTAATTAAGACAATTATACATTAAAGAACTAAGTAATAATGTATCTTCACCTCCCCCTCTATTTTCCATTACTTGTTCATAATAGGCAATAGCAGCGGCTTGACATGAGTTTTCTTCTTGCTGAATAATCACAACTTTAATCTCATTTTTGAGAGTTGTCAACTCTTTCACTTCAACAGTATTTGCCATTGCAACTCTACTAAACGCCACAACTGCCATAGCGGTAAATAATAATTTTTTCATAATTAAATTGGTTTAAATTTATAAATATTTTCTGGTTAACCAAGGTAAATATCAAAAAAAAAAAAAAAAAACATTATTAACGAAATAACTTATAGATTTAACATATATTTAACAAGTAAAAGCGCGGATTACCTACTAACTGTCTATTAAAAAAGGCCTGAAAGCAAATGCTTTCAGGCCTTTAAAATTCTACATCATCGAAAATTAAAACTTCAATGTCATTCCCGCTAGAAAATTAATTCCCGCTTGTGGGTAGTAACCCGCTCCTTCAATCGTTGTAATTGCTGGCGGATTAGAGTAATCATCATAGGTATAGAAATAGCCGTTGGAAATGTACTTGTAATCAAAAATATTATTCACTAATACAGAAAACATTATTGCTTTGAATACTGACTTAGGTTTAATTTCATAAGTCGCATTCAAATCATTCACAAAATACGATTCCAATTTTGAACCTTCAGAATCTATATTCCCCATATATTGCTCGCCGACAAACTTAGACAAAAACGATACTTGAAAATTATTCACCGGTATAAAAGTAATGGCGTTACCTACAATAACATCTGGAGAATAAGCAATATTGGTATTCCCTAAAGCAGTCAATACTCCATCTCTAGTAAAGAAAAAATCTTTGTTTTTATTCGTGCTTAGGGTCGCATTTGGTCTAATAAATAAATTATCCAATACTGCAATCGTAGCATCTACCTCAAGACCTAGGCGGTAACTGTCGCCGCTATTTTCACGAACCGGCGCGCCTACATCGTCAATCGCTCCAGTAAGAATCAACTGGTCTTTATATGCCATGTAATACACATTAGCGTTAAATTTTACTTTTTTAGTAGCATGACGCAATCCAAGTTCAAAATCATTTAGTTTCTCTGGCCTCGGACTTCCGTTTTCATAATCAGTTCTATTAGGCTCACGATTAGCTTGAGCATAAGAAAAGTACAAGGTGTTATTCGTGTTTAATTCGAAATTCAATCCCGCTTTTGGATTAAAAAAATTAAAATTGTCGTTAACTACGCCTGCTTCGGCGCTGTTGGCTTTATAATGTACATTTCGAAGCTGTAAGTCTCCAAACAAACTAACTCTTTCTGTAATTTGGAAATTGGCTTTCGCAAAAATATTCCCATCCGTCTTTGAAGCAGAATCATCATAATAACGATCATCTAATTCACTTTGAGAAGCATAACGTGCCCAAATAATTTTCCCAAAATGATAACCTTCATATTTATTGTAACCTCCTCCAAAAATTACATCCAGCTTTTCACTTTTATAATTAGCAGAAAAAGTAGTTCCATAAAAATCATTGTCTAACCATTTTTGTCTAATCAAATCTGTTCTGTTAATAGTAGCTCCATTAATGACAATTGGAGTTAATCCATAATTCGAAAATTTTTGATTTTCCTTGTAACTTTCATAAAAACCCTTTCCTTTAGTATAATGAAAAGCCAGATTCGTGCTCCAATTCTTTGATACTTTTTCACTCCAATGCAACTGATAGTGGTCCTGCTGGTAATTATCGGTTTCATTTTCATAAAAACGAGCGTTCCCAAACTCATCCGTGTACATTCCAGAAGTATTGAATGTTCGGTCATTTTCTAGCTTATCAAGATCTTCTAATCCATTCCAAGACTGATACGTTTTCTCAGTACCTCCAAAAGCTAGTGCTTTTATCAAGGTAGTTTCTCCCACATAAGTTCCTTGTAAGAAATAAGATTTCAAATCAGAAAAAGCTCTGTCAATATATCCATCAGACTTTAAGGTAGATACTCGTCCTGCCAACTCAAAATGATCATTCATCAATCCCGTACTAAATTTAACGGTATGTTTTCTGGTGTTGAAACTTCCAAAAGAATTAGAAATTTCTCCCGAACTTTCTTTCGAATAAGAATCAGTTAGCATATTTAAACTAGCGCCAAAGGCTCCTGCTCCATTTGTCGATGTCCCTACACCGCGCTGCAGCTGCAAACTTTCGATTGAAGAAGCAAAGTCAGGCATGTTTACCCAAAAAGTTCCATGACTTTCTGAATCATTGTAAGGAATCCCGTTGATAGTTACATTTACACGAGTAGCATCGCTACCACGAACCCGAATTCCAGTATATCCTATTCCGTTTCCAGCATCAGAAGTAGTGACAACTGAGGGCAAATAATTCATTAAAATAGGAATATCTTGTCCCAGGTTGCGCGATTTAATATCTTTCTTGTCCAAGTTGCTAAAACTAACAGGCGTTTTTGTAGTAACACGAACTGCCGAAACCAAAACCTCATCGAGCTGATTGACTTGTGTGGTGTCTTTTACTTGTGCGAAAGAGAGAAAAGAGAAGAGAATAAAGATTGAAGAGAAAAGATTCTGGAATTTAGATTTCAAATTCGAATCATTAGCTAGTGCGAAGCTTTTTGATTTTTGAATTATTGAATTTGAATTTTGAATTTTTAATATAGTTTTCATCCGTAAATAAGATTACGAATAAAAGGGGGAATTATTCTTTTTGTTTAATTAATAAATTGATTGTTTCCTACGACAAAATAATAGCGTGCACTCTACAATTGTGTCGTTTTTTCCCTTAGCAACATTACTTGCTCAGGTTCGTTGGGTATGATCTCAGCCTTGTTCTGAAATAAATTCAGATTAAAGCACCCCTTTGAGACGGTGCAAATTTAGAAAAGAATTTTGAAATTTCCACCCAAAAAAATAAAATTAATCGAGTTTAGGTTTTTGTCTGTTCTGCTTGATTTGAGAGATGTTCTTTTTATTCTTAATCCGTTTTCGAATAGCCGATTTGGGAATCTTAGTCGCTTTTCTAATTTTCGGAACTTCCAATCCCTTCTTGATCACATCCAAAAAGCGTTTGATCACAATATCTTTATTTCTAATTTGGCTACGATCTTCGTCACAGTTTAAGATTAAAACTAAATCCGACGTTAATCTTGAAGCTAAATTTGTTTCTAGCAACAACTTCTCCTCTTCAGATAAAGCTTGAGATTTTAGCAGGTCAAAACTCAAAACGACTTTTGACGAAACCTTATTTACATTTTGCCCGCCAGCACCACTACTTCTAACGGCCTTAAACTGCAACTCTGCTATAATTTTATGTATTTCCATTTCGTCTGTCTCAAACTTTTGAGATTATTTTATACCCGTTATTTTGCTTGATGTGCTGGTTTCAATAAGTCGTTTACCATTTTTACAGGATTAAAAGTAATCAGGGGTACTTCTACAAAAACAGTCAACCAGTTTGCCATAGCTCCATTCCACAAACCAGGCAATTCATAGGCTTTTATACTTTTTCCGGACATGTTTTTTCCAACAACGAAACCGCTATTATAATCTACAAACTGTTTTAAATCAAACTTTTCATTTTTATAGTTTTTTATTCCGCATACTAAGTCAACCGGATTAAAATGAGTGGAATTAGCAAGAATCTTGGCTTGATCTTCGTTCTCTAAATCTACTTGCGAGGATTCTACAATTTGCAATGAAATCTTATTATTCTCATTTCGCACCCAAAAAGGTCCACCGCCTGGCTCGCCTTCGTTCTTCACCATTCCGCAAACGCGAATGGGTCTGTTTAAGATGTTTTTTACAAATTCAATTTTACTATCCAATGGCAAAATGTCGAAATCAGGATTGAATTCTACATTTAATTTTACTTCTAAGAAAATCCGAATCTCCTCTACTTGCTCCTCTGTTATCGGATTTATTTCTAATAGTCTCAAATAACTAAAAACCTGCGTTTGCAATTCGATTAGAATTCCTGCTAAAGCTTTTTTATAAATCCCGATTTGTTCGTTGTTTTCATTTAGAACATTATCAATATTTTTTATAAAAATAACATCAGCATCTAAATTATTTAAATTTTCGATCAGTGCACCGTGTCCGCCAGGTCTGAAAACCAATTGACCCACCTCATCTTTTACCAGCTTATTTTCCATATCAACAGCAAGCGTATCGCTGCTCTTACTTTGATACGAATAGGAAACCGTTATTTTGGTCTTAGATTCCTCCTCCACCTTCGTTTTTATCGAATTTACAATCTCTTCAAATTGACTTTGATGACCTTCTGAAACTGTAAAATGCAAATGAGAATCACCATTAGAACAAGAATACGAACCACATTCATACAAATGTTTTTCAATGGGTGTCGCAATAGTGGTCGCATATTTATGAAACGGTAAAACACCTTTGGGTTTATTGGCAAAATCAAAATACTCCGATGACAATAAGAATTTTATAAAATAATAATTTTTATAATTCGAATCCAAGATATCAAATTCAGGAAATTCTTCTCTCAGCTTTGCATCAATTCCCTCGAAAAACGGAAACTTCTCCATCGCAATAATAAAAAGTGACAATTCATTGTCTTTTTTGCGATTGATATAGGCATTGATTGTCTCATTTTTAATATCAAATTCATTCAAAAAGGCAATTAAAAACTTGAACATTCTAGTCGCAGCTCCAGATGCAGGAACAAATTTAAGTAGACTCAATGTCTCTTTCTTTTTATCAAAATAAGCTACTTTCTCGAGCAGCTCTACTTCGGATAATTTTAGAATTCCATTGTTTAAAGTGGCAGGCTTTACTAAAGTTACTTTGGGAACTCCATTTTTTATCAATTGCAATTGCTTGCCAATTGTATCTATCGAAAGTCCATACTCATAAATTTGAACAAAATCTACAGACGACAATCCAATTTCTTTAGCTTTTGCCAAATCATCAATAAT
This sequence comes from Flavobacterium hiemivividum, assembly GCF_004349145.1. Lineage (GTDB taxonomy): Bacteria > Bacteroidota > Bacteroidia > Flavobacteriales > Flavobacteriaceae > Flavobacterium > Flavobacterium hiemivividum. The sequence continues at coordinate 481,748 of NZ_SMFO01000001.1, forward strand.
AGAAATTGCTTTTTCGAGTCGGAGGTCCTTATCTCCTGAAAGCGTAATAAAAGGTTTTTCAGCCTCAATTAAAGCTTGTTTAAAAACTTCAAAAACGGTTTCCCTACCTTCGGGTCTATCTCTTAAATCGTCCTTTTTCCAAGGCACGTCAATATCCGTCAGAAAAAACAAATCGTATTCATGTTCCTGAGCGGCTTTATCAAGTAAAGGGTCGCAATAGTTATAATAGACTTCAGAGAATACCTTTGTCACCATTAAATTAGTATCGCAGAAAAGGTATTTATTGGCCACAGCCAACTTTTTATTTTCTAATTGTACTTGACCGTAAGCAATAGGTAGCATATCATTAATATCACAAATAAGCTGAGACTTATCCCATTTTTCTTGGAGATAATCCCGGGCAAACTCGGGCGCCCAAACCGTATTGTAATGTGCAGCGAGTTGTATTGCCAAGGTCGTTTTACCGGTGCTTTCAGGACCGAACAAGGCGATTTTTATAATTGCAGACTGCGATTGTTTAAGATTTTTCTCCATTCTAAATAGGCTGAAATAGCCATTATTGTAAAAATTAAATATTGTAAAGATAAGATTCCTAGTCCACGATAAGCGTACAAAGGCGTCACAATTATATCACCGATTATCCATAGTGTCCAATTTTCTATTTTCTTATTGGCCATAAACCACATTCCTGTAAAAAATATTCCAGAGGCAATAATATCAAAATAATTCTCACGGTGAATCTCGTAATCAAAGTATTTATAGATCCCATAAACTATAAAAATAGTTAGTATAAATAGTAGTAAACCAATGGCCTTTTCCTTTGTATCTGTTCTTGTAATAGGTAATTCTTCGGTATCATTTTCTTTTTTAGACCACTTGTACCAGCCATAAATACTCATAATAGAAAAATAAGCATTAATCATCATATCTCCTAGATAACCTACAGTAAAAAGTAAATACACCGAAACAATCGTCGCTATCAATCCTGTAGGGAAAACCCAAATATTCTCTTTTTTAGCAAACCAAACACTCAAAATCCCGAAAACAAAAACAATAAACTCCAATATAATTTGGGTAAGCGAAGCGTTTTTATATGCGTCTAGAAAAAAATCTACCATTTCTTGCTCTTTAATTTAAGAATTCACATTAGCCAATTCCCGCAATGAGGTACAGCCGTTAAAAAAATTAGTATCGTTTTCAAATGCAGTTCCTATAACTACTAAATCTGCTCCAGCGTCATAAGCATTTGTAATACCAGACAAATCTACAATTCCGCCGCCAACTATTAACGGTATATCTATATTTTTAGAAATTAAGGCAACCATCTCTAAGGGAACTGCTTTTTGAGCACCACTTCCCGCTTCTAAATAAATTAATTTATTACCTAGCATTTCGCCGGCTTGAGCTGTTGCTAGCGCCAAATCAAAATTATTCCTATCAATAGGCCTTGTTTTACTTACTCTTTCTACAGCTGTTTCTTTTCCGCTTTCTATTAAAATATAGCCGGTAGAAATGATTTCGATTTGGGATTTTTTTAAAATTGGAGCAGCTTTTACCTGATGTTCTATCAAATAATCAGGGTTTCTCCCAGATAGTAAAGACAGAAACAAGATTCCATCGGCTTCTTTCGAAATTTGTGATGGATTTCCTGGAAAAAGTACGATTGGTAACGGGCTGTTTTGTTTTATTTTTAGAATCAATTCGTCTATAATATTACTTTCAACGAGGCTTCCGCCAATGAAAATATGTGATGCTGGAGATTGATTGATTTTTAGAATAAGATGGTCTAAATTTTCCCAAATAATTTTATCAGGATCGAGAAGAATAGCCAATAGCTTTCTATTTTCTAACTTTGACTGTACTATTTGATTGTATATATTCCTATCTTTATTTTCCATAATAAGCGTAAAAATAGCAGTTTTTTGAAAATGAGCCTTACTTTACCAAAGAATATCTTTGCTCTAGCACTGTAAAACACCTCAGAAATTAAACTATGATCGAAATAGCCTTACTTGAAAAATACAATGTTGTGCGAAAGCATTACAAGAAGTTGGAAATCATTTTTGAAAAAGACCATCTCGCTACGCATTACTATCAGATTGTTTCGGGAGCGGTAAAAATGAATAATTACAATGATGATGGCAGGGAATTTATCCAAGGTATATTTTATGCGAATCAGAGTTTTGGCGAGCCACCACTTTTTCTAGATAGAACCTATCCCGCCAATGCCGAAGCTGTTGAAGATTCTGAAATACTTTGCATTTCGAAAGTTAATTTCTTGAAGCTAATATCAGAAAATCCTAAAGTTTCCATCAGCATAATCGAAATTCTAGCGCATCGTTTGCATTACAAATCGGTTATGGCAGCCGAGATTTCGACACACGACTCTGAGCACCGTCTTCTACAGTTATTTGATTATTCGATCAGTTATTTAAATTTCAAAAAAGACAATAATGGCTATGCTATCGATTTGACTCGACAACAAATGGGAGATTTAACAGGACTTCGGGTCGAAACGGTTATTCGAACAATTAAAACATTGGAGAAAAAAGGAGAATTGAAAATTATCAATCGAAAAGTATATCGTTGATACTGAAATTTGAAGCTTTAGCAAAAGTTTAAAAATAGCTAATTACTCCTTTATGATGTATGTCATAAAACATTGAATCTATGTGGTGGTAAATTTGTCCCAACATAAAATTCAACTATTATGACACTTTACACAAAAACACTTGCAGATTTTGACAACAACTTTATTGGCTACGCAACATTAATCATCATTGGACAAAGTTGTCTAGGAGCAGTTGCTGCCATGAACATTTTAAAAAACGGAACGAGCGTAGCTCAAATGATACAACTTGCCCTAATTGTTGTACTTTGCATGCTTGTAAACACTTCGATTTTGGCACAAATGAAGCATAAAGTTATTTTTAACCTTACTATTGCCAGCGTATTACTAAGTGCTCTATTAATTTTCATCAACGCCATAATTATATAATGAAGAAACTAATTGAAAACCGAGAAGATGTAAAACTCCTAGTCACTACTTTTTATGACAAAATTAGATCAGATCAGGAAATCGGTTTTTTCTTTAATGAGACTATTACTGACTGGGAGGAACATTTAGAGAAGCTGACTAACTTCTGGGAAATGAATTTATTTGGCACAAAAAACTATACTGGAAATCCCATTATAGCGCACAATGCAGTCGACAAACGTTTTAATCATAGCATTACGCCAAATATTTTTGGCATTTGGCTAAATCTATGGTTTGCCACTTTGGACGAACTTTTTGAAGGTGAGAATGTAGATATTCTAAAACGTAGAGCTAGAAAAATGCAAACTTTTCTATATATGAATATTTTCGAAAGCCGGACTAAGGATTAATCCTTTTCGAATGCATAAACCAAGGTGAAATTATCGATCTCTTCAAAATAAATTTTGAATTCTTTGATTATGCTATCAAAATGCAGTTCGGCTTGACCTAAACTATCCTGCAACTCAAAATCTCCAACTTTAATATGGTCTTTAAAACTGATTCCTTTCTCATTTCGAATTTTGAAAATGGCTTCTTTAATCCCCCAAATCACAGTTAGCTTGCGAATGTATTCTTCTTTATTTTCAGCTTCGAAACTTCGAGATAAAAATTGATTTTCTGAATCGCAAAATTTATCAGCGATGCGAATGATCTTATCTCGTTGCAACTCAATATCAATTCCTACGGTGGCGTCACTAATAATAATAGCCGAAAAATCATGAGAATGGGTAATCGAAATGTATTTATTATCCTTGAGATGCGGTTTCCCAAATGCATCATAATACAAATCTAAATCAGTGTAGCCAGCAGTTTGTAATAGTTTTCGAACACTTAAAAAACCACGCTGATGCATCTCTGATTTCATTCCGGCAAGACGAATGCTGTTTTTGTCATTTAGGACTACTGTCTCGAATAGCTCAGTATAAGATTCGGTGATTTTCCAAACAAGAATTTGTGTCGAAGAATTAAAGTGTATCGTTTTGAGTAAAGGCATGTTGTGTACTTGATTTGAACCCAGATTGCCCCAAAGCTTCGGGAGGCATCCTTTTATAAAGCTGGAAGCCTTTTGAAGGCTGGAAGCTTTATAAAAGATACAGTGCAAAGCAGGATTAGCTCCTGAAAATGAAGCTAAAGGGTATTTTAATTATTATTTTACTGATTTATAAAAGATTACAGTCCTAAACAATTCATAAATAGGCAGGAATGTTTTTATAATCATAAGTTATTCCGTAAATTTGCAAAAAAATTACAATTACAAATATACTATAAATGAGTACTACAACTATGCCTTTTGTGGCTTTCAAAGTAAAAGATATCTCTCTAGCGGCCTGGGGAAGAAAAGAAATTGAATTAGCTGAAGCTGAAATGCCAGGTTTAATGGCACTTCGTGCTGAATATAAAGACGAACAACCACTTGCTGGTTCTCGTATTGCTGGATGTTTACACATGACAATCCAAACTGCAGTTTTAATCGAGACTTTAATCGCTCTTGGTGCTGAAGTTACTTGGTCATCTTGTAACATTTTCTCAACTCAAGATCAAGCTGCTGCTGCAATTGCTGCTGCTGGAATTCAAGTTTACGCTTGGAAAGGTCTAAACGAAGAGGATTTTGACTGGTGTATCGAGCAAACATTATTCTTTGGTGAAGATAGAAAACCATTGAACATGATTCTTGATGACGGTGGAGATTTGACTAACATGGTTATTGACCGTTACCCAGAATTAGTTGCTGGAATCAAAGGTTTATCTGAAGAGACTACAACTGGAGTTCATAGACTTTACGAAAGAGTAAAAGCGGGAACTTTACCAATGCCTGCAATCAACGTTAATGACTCGGTTACTAAATCGAAATTTGACAACAAATACGGCTGTAAAGAATCTGCAGTTGATGCGGTTCGTCGTGCAACTGATATTATGCTTGCTGGTAAAAGAGTGGTTGTATGTGGATACGGAGATGTAGGAAAAGGAACTGCTGCTTCTTTTAGAGGTGCTGGATCTATTGTTACAGTTACTGAAATTGATCCAATTTGTGCTTTACAAGCTGCAATGGACGGTTTTGAAGTTAAAAAATTAGACACTGTTGTTGGAAATGCTGATATCATCATCACAACTACAGGAAATAAAGATATCGTTCTAGGTTCTCACTTTGAGCAAATGAAAGATAAAACTATCGTTTGTAACATCGGACATTTTGATAACGAAATTGCAGTTGCTTGGTTGAACGAAAACCACGGCGCTTCTAAAATTGAAATCAAACCACAGGTGGATAAATATACTATCGATGGTAAAGACATCATCCTTTTGGCGGAAGGTCGTTTAGTAAACCTTGGTTGCGCTACAGGTCACCCAAGCTTTGTAATGAGTAACTCATTTACTAACCAAACTTTAGCTCAAATCGAATTGTGGAAAAACAGTGCAAACTACGATAATGACGTTTACATGTTGCCAAAACACCTAGATGAAAAAGTGGCTATGTTGCACCTTGCTAAATTAGGAGTTGAATTGGAGACCTTACGTGATGATCAAGCGGCTTACATCGGAGTTGAAGTTACAGGTCCATTCAAACCAGAATACTACAGATACTAAGTAATTGCCAGGAACGAAGCAATCTTATTATATATTTTAGGAAAACCCTTGCAGTCCCGAAATTTCGGGAGCGAGGGTTTTTTGTTTTTGAGCATGTCCCGCTTCCACTAAAGTTACAGCAGGTCAGGCTGTGCGCTACAATCTTTATGTTTTTAAAGAAAAAACATAAAGGATTTACACTTCCATCCTTCATGCAAACCAGAATAACGACCACGAATTCCATACAAAAACAAATAATAAGTTAAAATTTAACATTTCCTTTTAAACCTTTCTAATCATTTGGCATCTTAACGTTTACTAAATTCATTTTATCATGTCAAAATATTACGCATTACTATTCATTTTAGGTTTTTCATTTTATGTATCAGCTCAAGAAAATTATACCATAAAGGGTAAAATATTGGGAAGCAACGACAACCTACCGCTCGAGTCGGCGACGGTTTATTTCACCACCGTGAAAGATTCAACCATGCTGGAATACACTTTGACAGATAAAAATGGAGATTTTATGTTTGCAGCAAAAAAACAAGACAACCCAGTTTCGCTGAAAGTAACTTATATGGGGTTTCAAACCTTCACCGAAGAACTAAAAAACATAAATGCCAATAAAGATTTCAGCACAATCTATCTTCTAGAATCCACTAACGCTCTGGAAGGAGTTACCATAAAAGGACAGGAACCTCCTATTCGAATTAAAAATGATACTATTGAGTTTAAAGCATCTTTGTTTAAAGTTCGCCCAGATTCAAACGTGGAAACTTTATTAAAAGGACTACCTGGATTTGAAGTAGACAGCGATGGAAAAATCACTGTAAACGGAAAAGAAGTAAATCAAGTTTTAGTAAATGGGAAACCATTTTTTGATCGCGATGGCGCAATGGCTTTGAAAAACTTACCGGCTGAAATTATTAACAAAATACAGGTTTCTGATTTTAAAACAAAAAAAGAAGAATACGCTAAAACCGAATCGACTTCTGATAATGCGAGCATCAACCTGACTATAGATGAAGATAAAAACAAAGGCTATTTTGGCAAGTTTCTTGGCGGCTATGGTACTGACGAGCGTTATGAATCTAGTTTTGTAGTAAACTTTTTTAATAAAAACAGAAAAATAAGTATTTTAGGATCCTCCAATAACATCAACGCTCCCGGTTTTTCTATGGATGAAGTTTTTGACAATATGGGCGGTGGTAGAAACAGTAGAGGCGGCACCACTGGAAGCACAGGCCGCGGAATAACAAAATCAAACTTAGTAGGATTAAACTATTCTGATGAATGGATTAAAGGCATGCAAGCTTCTGGAAATTACAATTTTTCGAATACTGAAACCGACAATTTATACAAATCTAAAGCTATAAACTTCCTGCCTACTGGAAATTTCACTACGGAATCTCAATCGAAAACAAAAAACGAAAACACCAGCAACAAAGCAAATTTCGAACTTGAATACAAAGTAAATCCTAGTATCCGAGTCTTTGCTGCACCAAAATTTTCAACTAGTAAATCAGATAACTTTTCCGAATCAGAAAGTACGTCTATCGAAGAAAACGGAACTTTAAAGAACGACTCAAAATCAAAATCAAGTAGTCAAAATGAATCAAATACCTTTGGAAACTCCATAAACTTCAATAAATCTTTCGATAAAAAAGCAAGAAACCTAAGTGTTGTATTGAACAACAGCAATACAAAAACAAATTCGAATGGATTTACCAATTCGGAGACCATCTATTACGCCACACAAACGAGTGACAATAGAAATCAAAACAATCTTACTGACAGCACAAATGACACTTATTCGGCCGAAATTGAATATACAGAACCAGTAACAGATTCGCTTCGCTTTAAAATAGGAGTGGAATACAACTTTAAAAATTCGACAAATGAGGTTAAAACATATAATTTCAACACACTAGATCAAGCTTTTTCAGATCTTAATGACCTGCAATCTAATTATACTACTTCGACACAAAATAGCATTGCTCCAAAGGCGGGACTTCGTTTTGAAAAAAACAAGTTCACAGTAGACATCAATTCTTCGTCTTCAATTGTTCAATATGACAATCACTCGAATTACTTAAATCAATCGACTGATTTAAACAAAAGATACATATTGCCAGAGTTAAGTGCACAAATTAGATACCGCATGGATCGTTCTAAAGTACTTACCACCAGATATAATTATTCGGTTTCACTACCATCCTCTACTGAACTACTTCCTATAGCTAACCTTGCAAACCCTTTGAATACCATTATAGGAAACCCTGATTTAAAATTAAACGAGAAACACAGCGCCCGAATCAATTATAGAAATTTTGATTTCCCCAGTCGTTCTGGTTATAGTATTTATATAAATAGTGATTTCTATGCTAGTGATATTATATCATCGTCAATATATGATGAAAACAGAAAACGAACAACTACTTATGAAAACATATCAGGAACCTATTCTATTTCGGCAGGCGGAAGCTGGAATAAATCCATCAAACAGGAATCTAATTTGTTGCGTTATGGAATAGCCTTAAACACTAACGTAAACACCTCCAAAGGATTTACTAACAGCGTACTTTATGACGCCACATCAATGTCAGCCGGACCTAGAATCTATCTGAACTATGATTATGGAGAGTTTTTCACTATTGCACCATCCTATAATTTCAGCTATAGCGAAACTCAATATGAAAATTACTTAATTAAATCTAGCTCGAATGTTGTACACAGAATGAACATTCAAACAACCACTTACTGGCCACAAAACTGGATTTGGGGAAATGATTTCGGCTACACTTACAATTCAAGACTATCTTCTGATTTTAAGAAAGATTTCTACTTATGGAATACTAGTTTGTCCTACAGTTTTTACAACAAGAGCTTTACCGCCAAAGTAAAAGTTTATGATGTTTTAAATCAAAATCAGAGCAGCTCACGAACTATTACAGCGACAACGATTCGTGATGACGAAAATACCATTTTGAAGCGCTACGGCATGTTTTCTTTAACTTATAAAATTCAAAACTTCTCCGGAATGAAAAACCCTCCTGGCAGTAGAAACAATAGAGGAGGTCGCGAGAGTAGAGAAATGCGTTCTAACGAATAACTCATAGTATTTCCTATCGCTATCATACCTTAAAAACCCGTCCCGATTTATTTCGAGACGGGTTTTTAGTTTTAAGCGGTACCGTGAATTAAGATTCTTTTCTCTTTCGAATAAAATTACTTTATGTAATTAGCCCAATCCTGTAGAAATGACAAAGCCTATTTTGAACCTTAATTTTCTAATTTAGTTAGCACCGCTCCACTTAGTCATAACATTCAGAAAGTAGTGGAAAAACAAAAAACCCAATCGCAATGCGATTGGGTTTTTTAATAAATTGAGAAAATCAATTATGCTTCAACTTCAAATGGAAGTATAGATACATAAGATTTGTTATCTCTTTTCTTTTGGAAGTGTACAACTCCATCTACTCTTGCGTGTAGGGTGTGATCTTTACTGATGTAAACATTTTCACCTGGATTGTGTTTTGAACCTCTTTGTCTTACGATGATGTTCCCTGCGATAGCAGCTTGTCCACCAAAAATCTTAACACCTAAACGTTTTGATTCTGATTCTCTACCATTCTTGGAACTACCGACACCTTTCTTGTGAGCCATGACGTATTAGTTTAATATTGTTATTATTCTTTAGTATCTTCTTTTTTAGCTTTAGGAGCTTTTTTTACTTTAGCAGCCGGAGCTTCTTCAGTACTTTCTTCTGCTACCGCTTTTTTAGTTGCTGCCTTTTTTGGAGCTCCTAAACCAGTAATACCTTCAATTACAATTTGAGTAAGATATTGTCTGTGACCATTTCTCTTTTTGTATCCTTTTCTTCTTTTCTTTTTGAAAACGATAACTTTATCTCCTTTTAAGTGTTGTAACACTTTAGCTTCTACTGAAGCACCTTCTATAGCTGGGGCGCCTAAAGTGATTGATCCATTGTCGTCTAATAAAAGAACTTTGTCAAAAGAAACTTTTGAACCTTCTTCATTAGCCAAACGATGAACGTAAACCTTTAAGTCTTTGCTTACTTTAAATTGTTGCCCTGCTATCTCTACGATTGCATACATACCAAATTGATTTATTGATTTTTAAGGTTGCAAATATACAATTTAATTTTTATCTCACAACCCTCTAAAACTAAAATTAAATTTTCTTTACTTTATATCTTATTTTGAAGGAATTACCAGCACAAAAACACTCTCATTTTGTAATAAAAACAGCTTCTTAAACGTACATCATTAAAAAAAGGTATTTTTGAAGCCACAATAATCTGCGTTTTCTTTAATTCTAAATGCATTTTTATTCATATTTATGGAAAAATCAATAATGGGAATTACGAACTCCCTACTCCTTGGCGGAGTCGCCACTGCCCAAAAAATAGCTTTTGAAGAATACAATCTTGATAATGGCATGCATGTTATCCTGCACCATGACTCTTCAGCTCCTGTGGTAACCGCTTCGGTAATGTATCATGTAGGTTCGAAAGATGAAAATCCAGAAAAAACTGGTTTTGCTCACTTTTTCGAACACCTATTATTTGAAGGAACTAAAAACATCAAAAGAGGGGAATGGTTTAAAATTGTAACTTCTAATGGTGGAGTTAATAATGCCAATACATCTGATGATCGCACCTATTATTATGAGGTATTCCCTTCTAATAATTTAGAACTAGCACTGTGGATGGAATCCGAAAGATTGATGCATCCCGTTATTAACCAAATTGGGGTCGACACCCAAAACGGAGTTATAAAAGAAGAGAAAAATTCTCGTTACGACAACCAGCCTTACGGCAAAATTTTATCCATCGTTAAAGAAAACATGTTTAAAAATCATCCGTATCGTTGGTCGACTATTGGATCCATGGAACATTTAGACACAGCCACACTTGAAGATTTCAAAGCATTTCACAAAAAATTCTATACCCCAAATAACGCTGTACTAGTTGTCGCTGGAGATTTCGAAAAAAATCAAGCTAAAGAATGGATCCGAAACTATTTTAGTCCAATAGAAAAAGGTGAAGCGCTAAAAAAACAAACTTTTGTAGAAGAGCCGATAACGGAAACGATTAAAGCTACCTACGAAGATCCGAACATTCAAATACCAATGGTGGTCGCTTCATACAGAACTCCTTCGATGAAAACAAGAGATGCTAGGGTTCTTGACTTTATATCATCGTATTTAAGTGATGGTAAGAGTTCGAAATTATACAAAAAAATCGTAGACGAAAAAAAGATAGCACTGCAAATAGGTGCCGTAGGTTTTAGCCAGGAAGATTTCGGAATGTACATTCTATATGGCTTACCAATGGGAACGCATACTGCCGAAGATCTCTTGCACGAAATCGATGAGGAAATTGTAAAAATTCAAACGGAATTGATATCTGACAAAGATTATCACAAATTGCAAAATCAGTTTGAGAACCAATATGTGAACAAAAACTCTACCGTGGAAGGAATTGCTGAGAACCTCGCAAAGTATTATTTACTCTATGGCGACATCAATTTAATTAATACTGAGATTGAATTGTATCACTCTATTACAAGAGAAGAAATAAGGGAAGTAGCAAAAAAATACCTGAATCCGAATCAGAGATTGGTATTGGACTACATCCCTACTTTAGATACAACTCAGAATTAAGAAAAAAAATATTCTATTCATCCTATTATTTGTAACAGGAATTATGCAAGCAGAAAATCGCAGCCAACCGAAACCTGGAAAACCACCAGTTGTCAACCTTAAAAAACCACAAACCTTTGCCTTAGCAAATGGACTGAAAGTAATGATTGTCGAAAATCATAAATTACCGCGGGTCACTTTCAATCTGACTATAGACAATCCCCCATTTGCAGAAGACAGTAAAAAGGGAGTTGACGAACTTTGTAGCAACTTAATTGGAAGCGGAAACCTTAAAATCACCAAAGACGATTTTAATGAAGAAGTAGATTTCCTGGGTGCCAATATAAATTTTAATTCACATGGCGCTTCCGCAAGTGCGCTTTCTAAATATTCAGGCAGAGTACTTCAACTGTTAACTTATGGCGCACTATACCCTAACTTTACTCAGGAAGAATTCGACAAAGAAAAAGCAAAACTGCTAGAAGCTATAAAATCGCAGGAAAAAAACGTAAGTGCCATTGCTAATAGAGTTGTTAATACTTTAGCTTTCGGGATCGATCATCCTGCGGGAGAATACATCACCCAAGAAACACTTAACAATGTGACCCTTGCTGATGTAAAAGCGAATTACACTGCACATTTCGCGCCAGAGAATACTTATTTAGTAATTATTGGAGACATTAAATACAAAGAAGTAAAACCTATCGTTGAAAAACTTTTTGGATCTTGGAAAAGAGCAAACACCCCAATAACAAACTATACGGCACCACAAAACGTTCCTTTTACACAAATTAATTTTATAGACGTTCCTAACGCTGTTCAGTCGGAAATATCATTAGTCAATACTATAGATTTAAAAATGGCTGATGAAGACTTTTTTCCAGCCGCAATCGCCACCTTTATACTAGGAGGAGATTACAACAGCTATTTAAATATGAATTTAAGAGAGGAACACGGCTGGACTTATGGTGCCAATACAAGTATAGGAGCAGGAAAATATGTTTCGAAATTAAAATCGAATTCATCGATAAGAACCACCGCAACTGACAGCGCAGTAGTTGAATTTATAAAAGAAATTAAAAGAATCAGAACCGAAAAAGTATCCGAAGACTTATTAAAAGAGGTAAAAGCAGGATACATTGGCCGTTTTGTAATGCAGGTCGAAAAACCAAACACTATTGCACGTTATGCCTTAAATGTAGAAACCGAAGAGTTGGCACCCGATTTTTATGAAAACTACATCAAAAGAATAACCGCAGTAACAGCTAAAGACATTCTCAAAGCAGCCAATAAATATTTCTTGATCGATAATACCCGAATTATAATTGCAGGAAAAGGAGCAGATGTTATTCCGGGACTTGAAAAACTAAATATCCCCCTATTTTATTTCGATAAATACGGCAGACCCACAGACAGACCTTCGATAAAATAAAGGTATTCGTTGCAGACAATGTCACACTTATAAAGGCTCTTCATCAATAAATTTAATGAAGAGCCTTTTTTGTTTTTTTCGAAAAATTAACGCTGCTAACAAATGATTAACTCTCATTTTTCTTAAATACAGACGTAAATTCTTATAAAATAAATTATTTTAGTTGTAACAATATATTTGATTGAACGACCTATACATTAAATTAATCTATTAACTACCTATGAAAAAATCAATAATGGCATTAAGCGCCACGCTATTACTTGGCGGAGCCGTTTCTGCACAAAAAGTAGCTTTCGAAGAATACACATTAGACAATGGTCTACATGTTATTTTACAAAATGATCCTTCGGCCCCAGTTGTAATTACATCAGTAATGTACCATGTAGGTGCAAAAAATGAAAATCCAGAAAGAACTGGTTTCGCCCATTTTTTCGAACATTTATTATTTGAAGGAACTGAGAACATCAAGCGCGGCGAATGGTTTAAAATTGTAACCGGAAACGGAGGAACAAACAACGCCAACACCACCGAAGACCGCACGTATTACTACGAAGTATTCCCGTCTAACAATCTTGAACTAGGATTATGGATGGAAGCCGAGAGATTGCTGCATCCAGTGATTAGCCAAATAGGTGTTGACACTCAAAATGAAGTTGTCAAAGAAGAGAAAAGAATGCGTTATGACAACAGCCCTTACGGACAAATGATTCCAGAGGTAAAGAAAAGAATGTTCTCTAACCATCCTTATCGCTGGACAACTATTGGATCTTTGGAGCATTTAGACGCAGCAAAACTAGAAGAATTTCAAGCCTTCAATAAGAAGTTTTATGTTCCCAACAATGCTGTTCTCGTAGTAGCGGGAGATTTTGAGAACGCTCAAGCCAAAGAATGGATCCAAAAATACTTTGGCCCTATAAAAAAAGGAGCTGATATTAAAAGAGAAACTTTTGTAGAGCAACCCATTACCGAAACTATCAAAGGAAAATTTGAAGACTCTAACATTCAAATTCCAATGCTTGTAGCTGCTTACAGAACTCCGTCTATGAAAACTCGCGACGCTAGAGTTTTAGATTTTATTTCAACAATTTTAAGTGATGGTAAAAGCTCGAGATTGTATAAAAAAATAGTAGACGAGAAGAAAGTGGCCTTACAAATTGGCGCGTTCAACTACAGTCAAGAAGATTATGGAACGTACATCCTTTATGGATTACCTCAAGCTCCTAACACATCTGAAAACTTACTTGCTGAAATCGATTCTGAAATTGTAAGATTACAAACCGAACTGATATCGGATAAGGAATTACAGAAACTTCTAAACAAGTACGAGAATCAATATGTAAACAGCAATGCAACTATTGAAGGAGTTGCAGAAAATCTTGCTACATTCCACATGCTGTTCAAGGACGTAAACTTAATCAATACAGAAATTGATATGTACCGTACTATTACTCCAGAAGAAATTAGAACTGTTGCAAAAAAATATCTAAATCCAAACCAAAGATTAGTTTTAGATTATGTTCCATCAGCTGATAAAGCCACTAAATAATACAGAACAAACATGAAAAAAACAATATACATACTATCAAGTCTGTTTTTGACTATAGTCTTGCAAGCACAAGTAATCCCACAACCAACGGCTTCCGCTCCACCAACAATTAAAATTGGTAAATCCAATAATTTTGAACTTAAGAATGGTCTAAAAGTATTGGTTGTAGAGAATCATAAGTTGCCAAGGGTTTCTTACCGACTAAGCCTTGACAATATGCCTTATACTGAAGGAGACAAAAAAGGAGTTGCTGCAATGGCCAGCCAGCTTATAGGTAGCGGAACCACAAAAACATCAAAAGATGCTTTTAATGAAGAAGTTGATTTCTTAGGTGCAAATATCGGTTTTGATGCAAATGGCGCCTCTGCCAGCGGATTGTCTAAATATTCTGGAAGAATTCTAGAATTAATGGCTGACGGTGCATTGAACACTGTTTTCACTCAAGAAGAATTTGATAAGATAAAAGAGAAATCTTTAGAGGGAATAAAATCACAAGAAAAAAGCGTTACTGCAGTGGCTGGACGAGTTGAAAATGTGTTGGCCTTTGGAGCGAACCATCCTTCAGGCGAGTTTGTTAGCGCTGAAAGCCTTGAAAAAGTAACTTTAAAAGATGTAGTTTCAAACTACAAAACTAATTTCGTTCCAGGAAATGCATACCTAGTTGTTGTAGGAGATGTGAAAACCAAAGACGTAAAAAAAATGGTCGAAAAGCTTTTTGGCTCTTGGGCCAAAGGCATCGCTCCTCAAGTTAGCTATCCTGACCCTAAAAACGTAACACAAACACAGATTAATTTTGTGGATATGCCAAACGCAGTTCAGTCTGAAATTTCTGTTGTTAACACAGTTAATTTAAAACTTACTGACAAGCAATTTTTTGCTGCAATTTTAGCAAACCAAATTCTTGGTGGCGGTGGAGAAGGAAGATTGTTTTTAAACTTACGCGAGAAACACGCTTGGACATACGGAGCTTATTCTAATATAGGTTTTGGTAAATATGTAGAGAAATTTCGCTCTTCATCCTCAGTTAGAAATGCAGTTACAGATAGCGCTGTAGTTCAAATTTTAAGCGAACTAAAGAGAATCCGTACAGAATTAGTTTCTGCTGACGATTTGAAGAATGCAAAAGCAAAATACATAGGAAACTTTGTAATGCAAATTCAAAAACCCGCTACAGTAGCGCGTTATGCCTTAAATACAGAAACACAAAATCTACCATCTGATTTTTACGAAAATTATATTAAAAGCATAAATGCAGTTACAGTAGAAGATGTTAAAAGCGTAGCTAACCGCTTTTTCTTAGCTGACAACTTAAGAATACTTGTTGTAGGTAAAGGATCTGAGGTTGCTCCAGCATTGGAAAACCTAAAAATGCCAATGTTTTATTTCGATAAATATGGTAAGTCAATTGAAAAACCAGTTTTCAAAAAAGACGTTCAAGCAGGTGTAACCATCAAAAGCATATTAGACAATTACATCGTTGCAATAGGTGGTGAAAAAGCGGTGAAAGCAGTAAAAACAATCTCTATGGTAGGATCAACAGTAATTCCTCAAGCACCATCACCTTTAACCTTTACATCAAAAGCAGATGCAAAAGGGAAGTTAAGTGTAGAACTTGCGATGGGAACAATGAGCCTAATGAAACAAGTAGTTAATGAAACTAGCGCTTATGTGCTACAACAAGGACAACGAAAAGACTTTGAAGGAAAAGAGTTAACTGAAATGAAAAGTAGTGCCATCTTATTTGACGAGTTGCAACTGGCTAAAAAAGAAGGAGTAGTCCTTAATGGTATTGAAAGCATTAATGGCAAAGATACTTATGCTATTAAAGACGGAAAAACCACACTTTATTATGACGTAACTAGCGGTTTAAAACTAGCTGATTCTAAGACTATAGAACAAGGAGATAAATCAATTACTCAAGTAACTAACTATGGTGACTATAGAGCAGTTAAAGGCGTTAAAGTTCCTTTTAATATCATCCAGAATGTAGGTTTTGAATTAGATATTAAAATTGATGATGTAAAAATCAATGAAGGTGTTACAGATGCAGATTTTAAATAATCAAATCCTGAAATAACAAACAAAGGCTGCCTGAAAAGACAGCCTTTGTTGTTTATATATGAGTCAGTTCAAACGATCACTCCACTCCTTTTATTTAGCGACAGTCGATTTCTTAGCAGATAAATACACTCCGATTAAAATAATAAAAGCACCAAAAAACTGTACCGGAGTAAGCATTTCATGATCTAATAATCCCCAGAAGAACGCCACTACCGGAATCAAATAGGTCACCGAAGTCGCAAAAACAGGCGATGACATTTGAATTAGCTTAAAGAAAAGAATATTAGCAATTCCAGTTCCCACAACACCTAAAATCATGATAAACAGAACCGCGTTTTGCACTTTTTCAACATGTATAGCTTCAGAGAAACCACTTAAATACAATATAATAAGAGAAGGAAAAAGCAATACCAGGAAGTTCCCCGTTGTAATACTAAGCGGACTCAAATCAGACAGGAATTTTTTAATTAAGTTGACATTCACGGCATAACAAATCGAAGCAATAACAATTAATAAAGCATAATAATAATTCTGATCTGGATGATTCATTGCGCCATTAAAAACTAAAAGTAAACTCCCCACGAGTCCAATAAAAACACCCCAGACTTGTCTTCTTTCAAAACTAACACCAAAAACCAACGCACCTAAGATTAATGTATTTAATGGTGTTAAGGAGTTTAAAATAGAACTTACAGAACTGTCAATTTCAGTTTGTGCTAAAGCAAAAAGAAAAGCCGGAACAAAGGTCCCGAAAACAGAAGTCATCGCTATGAATTTCCATTTTTCTCTTGGAATTTTAAACAAACTTTTAAAACCAATCAACAATAAAAAAATTCCAGCAAAAACAATTCGCAAGGAACCAACTTGTATCGCTGACAACCCAAGCAATCCTTTTTTAATTAAAATAAATGAACTCCCCCAAACCAAAGAAAGTCCCAATAAATAAATCCATTTTAATTGCCTCGATTCCATAATTGCTATTTTACCCCAAAATTGTAATAATTTTATGAATTAGCTCTGCTTTTTTAAGTAATTTTGTTCCTAATTAAATATTTAGTTAAATCACTAAAAATCAAATCATAATGAACATTACAAAATCATTGGCGGTAATTGCACTAGCTGGACTTTCGTTTGTAAGCTGTAAAAAAAACACTGAAGAAGCTCCAAAAGAAACGGCGCAAACAGAAACAGAAGCTCCAAAAGTAAAAAAAGAAATTGCTGCTGAAAACTTACAAACTGCTAACTTTTCTGTCGCAGGAATGACTTGCGCAGTAGGTTGTGCTAAAACAATTCAAGAAGATTTAACAAACCTTGAGGGAGTACAAAATGCTACAGTAGATTTTGAAACAAAATCAGCAACAGTAACTTTTGATAAAACGGTACAAAATCCAGAAAGCTTAACTAAAGTAGTTTTAGCAAGTGGTGATGGAAAAACCTATACTGTTTCGGATATGAAATCGTAAGTACAACGACTTCCCCCATAAAAAAAGGATTCACCACGGTGAATCCTTTTTTTATGAAATTTTATCTAACGAATGATTTCAAGTATCACTTCCACTTCAACGTTTCCATCAAGCGCTGCATATCATTTTTTATATAACTCACCGCAGGCATAATAGAGTCAAAATTAGGTTTAGCATAAAAATAAACAGAACCAGTAACAAAATGCTTCGTGCTATCTGTCGCATAAAACTGTGAATTGGTTGCTGCGTTCCCATCTACCTGATAAAACATACCGTACACTTTTTTAGATGGATTCAAATAAGGTTGTTCTAGTATATCATCGGCCTTTATAACGTGCTCGTATGTTAATTTTTGAGCATCCCGCAACAAAGTATTGATATTATTAGTTACAGGCTTATAGGTTAGATAAATGGTTGCTTTCATCTTTGGATACGTAATCGTGAATCCGCAATCTTTTTCTCCTTTAATAATAGCTTCTGAATTCATTTCGAATGTAAAAGGACATTCGTTTTCAAAGTTGGCATAATTTGCAACTGGATAATCCAATCGCAAATAACTAGCTGGCTTTGGAAAAACATCCTCCTTGCAACTTGAAAACAGGAACAATCCCATAAATACAAGTAATATTATAGCAAAGTATCTTTTTATATCGCGATCCAAATTAAACATCAACCGTTACTTTTATCTGTTTTATACGTTTTTTATCCACGGTCTCAATCGTGAACAAGCAATTTTCATAAGAGATTTTTTGTCCTTTCATTGGGAAATTCCCTGATATTTCAAGAATGAATCCAGCCAAGGTTTCAGCTTCGCCTTTTCTTACTTCAAAAATTTCCTCATCTACATCTATAATTCTGTAGAAATCTTTCAGGTTTATTTTACCCTCAAAAAGATAGTTTTTTTCATCAATTTTAGTGAACGTAACATTTTCATCATCAAATTCATCACTAATATCTCCAACAATTTCTTCTATTACGTCTTCCAAAGAAATCAAACCAGAAGTTCCGCCATATTCATCGACAACAATCGCTAGATGACTTTTCATGCTTTGAAAGTCCTTTAATAGGTTATCTAGTTTTTTATTCTCAGGAACAAAAAAAGGCTCCCTAATTAAAGCGTTCCAATCAAAATCTTCCTCATCAAGATGGCGCAATAAATCCTTAACAAACAAAACACCTTCTATCTGGTCAATATTGTCACGATAAACTGGAATTCTAGAATATCCTTTTTCGATAATTTTAGAATAAATTTCTGAGAATGATTCCGTTATTTCCAAAGCAAAAATATCAATTCTTGGACTCATAACCTGCTTGGTATCTGTATTACCAAAAGTCACGATACCCATCAATATTTTTTGTTCTTCTAAAGAGGTTTCATCTGATGAAGTAAGTTCTAATGCCTGTGAAAGCTGATCAACTGAAAAATTTGTTTTCTGTTTCCCTAATTTATTGTGCAAATAAATGGTTGATTCCCGCATAGGAATACTAATAGGTGAAAGCAATTTATCGAGTATCGCAATTGGGTAAGCGATCTTTTTTGCAAACTTAATATTATTTCGACTGGCATATACTTTTGGCAGCACTTCGCCAAACAACAATAATAAAAAGGTAACCACAATTACTTCGACGGTGAACTTTAAAACAGGGGAGCTAATCGCAGCAAATAAGTCTTTTCCAATAAATGAAAATAAAATTACTACTCCGATATTAATAAAATTATTAGCTACAAGAATTGTAGCCAGAAGTTTTTTGGGTCTGTTTATCAGATCGGCAATAATTTTACCTTTAGAATCATCAGATTGTATTGTTTCGTCAATGTCTTTTTGTGACAAGGAAAACAAGGCTACTTCGGCACCGGAAACTAGTGCAGAGCAAAAAAGCAATACAAATATTCCAATAAAACCAAACACTAGATTTGTATCTAATGTATATGCGAAATTCAAACTGGGCTCTGGGTCCAAATTAAAAAAGATTAGTTAAACAATCAGAATGGTAAATCATTGATAGGCAAACCATTATTTTGAGCGTCAAAGTTAGTGTTTTTTGCGGATTCTGAACTGAGAATTTGTTTGTTGTTTTCAGCAGATTTTTTAGTTGATAAAAAAGTAAACTCTGTAACTTGAATTTCGGTTGTATGTTTTGTCGTTCCATCCTCTGCCTGCCATTGGCGTGATTTAATACGTCCTTCTATATATATTTTATCGCCTTTCGACAAATGTTTTTCACAGATTTCGGCCGCTTTATTCCGCACAACTAAGTTATGCCACTCCGTAGAAGTGATTTTTTCGTTAGTAGTTTTGTTAATATAGACTTCATTAGTAGCTAACTGAAACCTACCTATACAGTTACCCCCATCAAAATAATGCATTTTTATTTCATCACCCAGGTGTCCAATCAGCATAACCTTATTTAGCGTTCCATTCATTGTGTTAAGTGTCTATTGAACTCAAAGGTACATTTTTTTTAAATCTTTTTTTTATTCCTTTTCAATAAAATTATGAATCACGATGGGGAATGGAAACGACTTTAAAGTTTCATTATTTATTCCATTCTCAATAACTCCTTTTACATTTACTTTCCAAAACTTGATGTGTAAATGTTGGTGCGACAATTTATGAACGATACTTTTCTCATTGCAAGCCATAATACTCACAACTTCATCATCTGTATAAAAATCCTTTTGAATTTGCTCCGCGACATGATCAAACCCTTCTTCTTTCTCTGTCTCTATCAAAGGGAACTCATATAAGTTATGCCAAATTCCCTTTGCCGTTCGCTTTTGAATCACAGTATTTTCATTTTCGTCAGCAACCACCAAGTAATTAAAGTAACGATTGCGCACTTTTACCTTCTTAGACTTCACTGGCAACTGGTCTACTTTGTTCTTCTGCAAAGCAGCACAACTATCATTAAATACACATAAGCCGCAGTTCGGACTTTTAGGAACGCATTGCAAAGCGCCAAATTCCATAATCGCTTGGTTAAAAGTAGCTGGATTGTCTTTTGGCATTAATTCGAAAGCAAGAGCAGCGAATTCCTTTTTGGCGGAAGCCAAAGCAATATCAGTTTCTACATCAAAATAACGAGAAAGAACCCGGAACACATTTCCGTCTACTACTGGAACCACTTCATTATAGGAGAAAGAAGCGATGGCGGCGGCAGTATATTCTCCCACTCCTTTTAATTTTAATAGCTCATTATATGTAGCAGGAAAAACGCCTGATAATTCTTCAGCCACATAATGCGCTGTTTTATGTAAGTTCCTAGCACGCGAATAATACCCAAGTCCTTGCCAGAGTTTTAGAACTTGTTCTTCACTCGCCGCAGCGAGATCAAAAACGGTGGGAAATGCGGCAGTAAAAGACAAAAAATAAGGTGTTCCTTGAGCCACACGAGTCTGCTGAAGCATGATTTCGGAGAGCCAAATATGGTATGGATTTGTAGTGCTTCTCCATGGCAAATCTCTTTTATTTTGTAAATACCACTTTATAAGCAAATTAGAAAATTTCATTATTAAATATTTGTTGACAAAAGTAAAAGTTTATGTGATTAAATTTTAATGAATTAGCTTGAATAATTGTTTTTTAAATTCATATATTTGCACACTCAAAAAAATGATTACAATATAATAAATAAGGAAAGAAAATGACGAAAGCAGATATCGTAGCAAAAATTTCAGAAAAATTAGGTCTTGAAAAAGGTGATGTTCAAGCAACAGTAGAGACTTTTATGAATGAAGTTAAAAATTCATTAGAGACTGGAGACAATGTTTATTTAAGAGGTTTCGGAAGTTTTATTGTAAAAACTAGAGCTGAAAAAACTGGAAGAAATATTTCAAAAAATACGACAATAAAAATTCCTGCACATAATATACCTGCATTCAAACCAGCAAAAGTTTTTGTTGAAGGAGTAAAGATCAATAACGAAGCAAAATAAAATATTAATTAATCATAAAATCGACAAGATATGCCAAGTGGTAAAAAAAGAAAGAGACATAAGGTAGCAACTCACAAACGTAAAAAAAGAGCGAGAGCTAACCGTCACAAGAAGAAAAAGTAGTTTTTAACTACTTTTTCTTTTTTAAAAGTTCATTGAAATTGAAAATTCAGTCAGCAGTTCACAGTCGCAGTAAGCAGTCCCACTGCAAACTGAATACAGAGACTGCAAACTGATATTTTCCCCGGGTACAATACCTGTTAAATTATTGTTTAATCCATCCTTACAATTCAGTTATGAGTTATGAGTTATGAGTTGTTAGTTGCAAAACTGAAAACTGAAAACCGAAAACTGAAAACTAAAAAGTTCGGATAAAAATTTACAACGTGAATAAAGAATTAATCATTCGATCTAGTTCTGATTTTGTAGATTTTGCCTTATTAAAAGATGGAAAACTAATTGAATTACACAAGGAAGAAGAAAAAAGCAACTTTCAAGTAGGTGATATCTTTATCGCCAAAATAAGAAAACCAGTTGCCGGACTTAACGCTGCTTTTGTAAATGTAGGCTTCGAAAAAGACGCCTTTTTACATTATCACGATTTAGGCCCTAACTTAACTTCCCAACTGAAATTCATAAAACTTGTAAGCGCAGGTAAAATAAAAGATTTCTCCCTAAAAAACTTTCAGTTTGATAAAGAGATAGACAAAGATGGCATCATTACAGATGTAATAAATGCAAATCAGTCGATCTTAGTACAAGTTGTAAAAGAACCAATATCTACCAAAGGACCCAGAATTAGCGCTGAGCTTTCTCTTGCCGGAAGATTTATTGTTTTAGTTCCGTTTTCTGACCGTGTGTCTATTTCTCAAAAAATAGAAGACAAGAAAGAAAAAGACAGACTTAAAAAACTTGTACAATCCATCAAGCCAAAAGGATTTGGTGTTATTGTTCGCACAGTAGCCGAAGGCAAAAATACAGCCGAATTAGAAAAAGACATGCAGAACCTGCTTAGCAGATGGGATGCAATGTGTAAAAAATTACCGACCGCTCATCATCCGTCAAAAATTTTAGGAGAACTCAACAGAGCTTCCTCTATTTTAAGAGACGTTTTTAATGATACTTTCACTAGTATACAAATTGATGATGAAGAGTTGTACAACCAAACGAAGGATTATTTGCAAGAAATTGCACCTTCAAAACAATCAATAGTTAAGTTTTATCAATCAAATGATACGCCTATTTTTGAGAAATACAACATAGAGAGACAAATCAAGACTTCATTCGGGAAAACAGTGTCCATGAGTAAAGGTGCTTATCTTATTATCGAACATACTGAAGCCTTACACGTCATTGACGTTAACAGCGGAAACCGTTCTAATAAGGCATCTAACCAGGAAGATACTGCCATGGAAGTTAACATGATTGCCGCCGCCGAGATCGCCAGACAATTGCGTCTACGTGATATGGGTGGTATTATCGTTATTGATTTTATCGACTTGTCTAATCCTGAAAACCGTAAAATATTGTTCGACTTCTTGAGAGAAGAAATGAGCGATGATAAAGCGAAACACAAGATCTTACCTCCTAGTAAATTTGGACTAGTTCAAATTACAAGACAAAGGGTAAGACCTGAAGTAAACATTAAAACTAGAGAAGAAGATCCAAACGATGTGAATGGCGAAATTGAAGCGCCAATCTTAATTATCGACAGAATCAATTCTGATTTAGAAAGAATTTTAAAAACTAACAAAGATGTTGTACTTAACGTACACCCCTTTGTAGCAGCATACCTTACAAAAGGTTTTCCATCATTACGTTCAAAATGGTATTTTGAACATAAAAAATGGGTAAAAATCATACCGCGTGACGCTTACACGTATTTAGAATATCATTTCTACGACAAAACGGGAAATGTTATAAAAGAATAAATCAGAAACTCCTCAAGAAATTGAGGAGTTTTTTTTTGGCTTTTTTTTCAGGGAAAAGTTCTATTTTTATGGAGCTAATTCCTGCTGTACACTATATCTTTTCTTGTCTCAAAACAAAAGAGACAAGAAAAGGATGCCGCTCCCATCAGGGCTAAAAAACATATCTACATGAAAAATAAAGGTTATATCATTATCGCGACTACAATTCTTTTGCTAATTCCCTTAACTGCGATGCAGTTTACAACCGAAGTAAATTGGACTCCGTTTGATTTTGTTGCAGCAGGAGTATTACTTCTTGGTGCTGGACTTCTGTGCGAGTTGACATTAAGAAAAATTCCTAAATCGAAATACCGAATTGCAATCTGCTTAAGCTTACTGATAATTCTCATTCTCATTTGGACAGAACTAGCAGTTGGTATTTTTGGATCACCCATTAGCGGTACCTAAAAATCAGTTATTTTCGTTTCTCAGCAAAAAAACGTCGCATCAATTCTGAAGCTTCATGGGCCAAAACACCTCTTTTCACAACCGTTTTTGGATGTAGTTGCGTACCCAATTTCTGGTAACCACGGTGCTCATCGCTTGCTCCAAAAACCATTTTCGATATCTGACTCCAATACAAGGCGCCGGCACACATTTGGCAAGGTTCCAGTGTGACATAAAGCGCACAATCTTTTAAGTATTTTCCACCTAAATAATTAGCCGCAGCGGTAATCGCTTGCATTTCCGCATGAGCGGTAACGTCGTTTAACAATTCTGTTAGATTATGACTTCGTGCAATTACAGTGTTATTAACAACAATTATAGCTCCCACAGGAATTTCGCCTTTTTCAAAAGCCATCTCAGCTTCTTGCAAAGCTTTCTTCATAAAATACTCGTCGGTAAAAGGGTTTATCATAGTATTTAACGTGAATTTGCAAATTTTAAAATCTTGGTGGACCTTCTTTTTTTTTATGAATCTTTGCGAAACAACTTATTTTATCGATTGTAAAAATACAATTTCAATTCGTACATTTGCTTTATGCCTGAAAATATACTTTTAAACATCAATAATCCCAATGATTTACGTCAACTTGAGCAGACTCAGCTCCCTCAGCTAGCTCAAGAATTACGCAATTTTATCATCGATGTGGTTTCTGTAAAAGAAGGACATCTCGGCGCTAGTTTAGGTGTTGTAGAACTAACTATTGCTTTACATTATGTTTTTAATACGCCCGATGATTTATTGATTTGGGATGTAGGCCATCAGGCTTACGGACATAAAATTCTAACAGGAAGGAGAGACAATTTCCACACTAACAGACAATTAAACGGCATATCTGGTTTCCCAAAAAGAAGCGAGAGTATATATGACACTTTTGGCGTGGGCCACTCCTCTACTTCTATTTCTGCTGCTTTGGGAATGGCAATTGCTTCGAATTTGAAAGGAGATTTTGACAAACAACACATTGCAGTTATTGGCGACGCCTCAATTGCTTCTGGAATGGCATTTGAAGGACTAAATCATGCCGGAGTCACTGACGCAAATTTACTAGTAATCTTAAACGACAACGCTATCGGTATTGACCCGAGTGTTGGCGCTTTGAAAAACTATCTCACAGCAGTAAAAACAGGGAAAAATCCGAGGCAAAATAATATGATCAAATCCTTAAATATCGACTACTCTGGTCCTATTGACGGACATGATATTTTTGCTGTAATCAAAGAACTCAAACGTTTACAAAAGATAAAAGGACCTAAATTCCTGCATGTTATTACCACAAAAGGGAAAGGCCTAAAACAAGCAGAAGAAGATCAAGTTAAATACCATGCGCCAGGAAAATTTGATGCTACTACTGGAGAAATCCATAAAAAACTAGAAGAAAACCTTCCTCCTAAATACCAAGATGTCTTTGGTTTAACCATATTAGATCTAGCCCGAAAAAACAAAAAAATTATAGGAATTACTCCAGCTATGCCTTCAGGAAGTTCCTTAAAATTTATGATGGAAGCTTTGCCTGAGCGTGCATTTGACGTTGGAATTGCAGAGCAGCATGCCGTTACCTTTGCTGCTGGAATGGCGACACAGGGAATGATGGTTTTTTGCAACATCTACTCCACTTTTTTACAAAGAGCCTATGACCAAGTAATTCACGATGTAGCCTTGCAAAACTTGCCTGTAATCTTTTGTTTAGACAGAGCCGGACTTGTGGGCGAAGACGGAGCAACACATCACGGCGCTTTCGACTTGGCTTACCTGCGTTGTGTTCCCAATATGATCATATACTCGCCCCTGAATGAAATAGGGCTGCAAAACATACTTTACACCGCTCAATTAGGTTTAAACCACCCTATAGCTATCCGCTATCCACGTGGTCGAGGTGTACTTCCGGATTGGCAATCAAAATACTTTGGTAATTATGAAAAAATTGAAATAGGTCGAGCCAATTGCTTAAAACATGGCACTGAAATTGCGGTGTTGTCAAATGGTCCGATAGGTAAAAACGTTTCTTTGGCTATAACCAATATAAACAATCCAAAAAATATCGCCCATTATGATTTTGCATTCGTAAAGCCCTTGGATGAAAAAAAATTACATTCTATTTCAAGCACCTTCAAAAAGATTATTACAATCGAAGACGGAGCTACAAATGGAGGTTTTGGAAGTGCAATTCTAGAGTTTGCCGCTAGAAATAATTACAATGTAAAAATACAATTATTAGGCATTGTTGATGAGTTCATAGAACATGGAACTGTTGAACAACAACAACAATATAACAATATAGACGTTAAAAGTTTAGAAATACTTTTTTCAATTGAATAATAATAATTATTTTGCATCACTAAAAACTTTGAGCCTATAATGAAATTATCTTCTTCGATCCTCCTACTTTTTATCCTACTTCTTTCTGTAAATATGAATTCCCAGAAAATCATTACGACGATAGATGTCCCTAAGAAAATAGCACCAGATTCCATTTCTAATTGGGTTAAAAAAAACAGCATCGGTTTTGATATTTCGGAAATTGCTTTTGTCAATTGGAATGCTGGAGGAACCAGTTCTATTTCTGGACTTCTTAAAGGGAAGTTTAATCGTGTTTACACTACAGAAAACTACAATTGGACCAGTGAACTGATTGTACGTTACGGCTTAAACAAACAAGATGGAATCGAGTTGAGAAAATCAGAGGATGTTTTTCAGCTTAACTCAGCTTTAGGATATCGACAAGACAAATCCTCCCACTGGTTCCATACCGCTAAATTTAATTTCGCTACCCAATTCACAGATGGTTATTCGTACCCTAATAAAGATATCGCCATTTCAAGAACTTTCGCGCCCGCTTATATCTTTCTAGGAATGGGAGCAGAATATGCATCAAAAGACAAACAAAGATTACTTTACTTGTCTCCTTTTACTGGCAAAACTACAATGGTTTTAGACCAACGATTAGCTGACAAAGGTTCTTTTGGTGTTAAAAAAGCCGTTTATGATGCAGACGGAAACTTAATCATTGAAGGAGAAAAGTTAAAAATGGAACTTGGTTTTTTATTGACTGGTTTTTATAAAAAGGAAATCATGAAAAACGTCACTATGGAAAATCGACTGAGCATGTACTCAGACTATATAAATAGATTTGGTAATATTGATATTGATTATGACATGTCTATTGAATTAAAGGTAAATGCTTATGTTAAAACTAATATAGGCGTCCGCGTCATCTATGACGATGATATTAAAGCCAAAGATAATATTGACGGAGAACAAGTCACTGTAGGTCCAAAAACACAATTAAAACAAGTTTTAGGTGTAGGACTCGTTTACAATTTCTAGGTTAGTTAATCCTTTTTCTTGCCGTTGATTGTTTCAAATAACTCCAAGGCATTTCCGTCTGTTAGTAAAGAAACAAAATGACAGATATGCAGCAATCTTTCATACAAATCTTCTTTTTCAAATTGGTGTTTCTCCGGTAGTAATTTTAGAATTAGATTGTCATAATTAGACGCATTTCCATTATATGTATTATCGTAAGCCGTAATAAATTTATCCAATAATGTTTGAATAATCTGATAGCCTACAATCTCTTTCTCGATTACTTCCCGACTCTGATAGATATTATTCACACTAATACTAATGATATCATCCATTTGTGCTTTGTACTTACTTTTATCCGTTAAAGCAAAAGGAAATTTCCCATTTAAAATTGCTTCTTCATTTTCGATAAAAACTTTTACCGCATCATTAATTAAACTGCCAATTGCCAAAGCACGTAAATAACTGATACGGTCTTCCTTTGTAGTTAACGTTTTATATTTTGAGCTATCAATGCTGTCTTTTACCAACTTAATTAGGTATTCCAAAGCAAAATCTTCCGAGACTAAACCAAGATTAATTCCGTCTTCAAAATCAATAATAGTATAGCAAATATCATCTGCAGCTTCTACTAAATAAGCAAGCGGATGCCTTTCAAAACCAATGTCGCTTCCGGATTTATTTGGGATTAATCCCATATCTTTTGCAGCTTCTTCAAAGAACTTTTTGTCCGTTTGAAAGAAACCGTATTTTTTATCTGCTATGTTTTTAGTTGGTTTTTTAGGCAAGCTCTCTTTTGGGTACTTCATAAAAGCCCCAAGAGTAGCGTAAGAGATTCGAAGACCACCCTCAATTCCAGGTCGACTTGCTGTCAACACTGAAAATCCATTTGCATTTCCTTCAAAATCAATTAAATCCTGCCATTGTTTTTTCGACAATTTATCTTGGTATTTTTTTCCCTTTCCAATAGAAAAATACTCACCAATCGCTTTTTCACCCGAATGTCCAAAAGGTGGATTCCCGATGTCGTGTGCGAGCGAAGCAGCTGCTACAATAGCACCAAAATCATTCATGTGAAAGCCATGCACTTCTTTTAAATGTGGATATTTCTCAATGATCTTTTTTCCAACTAAACGCCCTAGAGAACGCCCCACCACCGAAACTTCTAAACTGTGCGTTAATCGAGTATGCACAAAATCAGTTTTAGAAAGCGGAATTACCTGTGTTTTATCCTGTAAGCTTCTAAAGGCCGCAGAGAAAATAATACGATCATAATCTACTTCAAACCCCAAACGGGTATCGTCTTGTTCAATACGTAATCTTTTGCTTGTGTCGCCTTGGCGTTTTAGTGATAAAAGTTGTTCCCAGTTCATACTGTATTTTTCGAATTTGAATAATTGCATTATTTTTCAAAGATAAAGAAATAGCGATAACATAAAATAGCTTTCGCTTGATTTCTAAAACGATATATGAAAACAAAATTTGGAACGCAAAAACTAGTCTTTACATATCAAACATTATGAACTAACAAGTCAGTAGTTATTCTAAAGCAATGATCTTATTTTATTACTTTTGATAAAACTATCACAAAACAATTCAATTAATGAAAAAGGTCCTCAAAATAATTGTTTCAATTTTTCTTATTATAGTCATCACGCTGGCAGCATTTTTATATTACACTAGTAAACCACTACCGCAAGGAGAAAAAGGAATAAAAGCCGAAGCACTTACTGATAAAATCCAGGACGCTATTAATCAAAAAGCATGGGATTCTACCGCTGCAGTTGCTTTTACGTTCATGGGAAATCACCATTATCTTTGGGACAAAAAACGCAACTTAGTTCAAGTGCAATGGGGTGATAAAAAAGTAATTTATAACAATCAAACTTTCGAAGGCGTTGCTTATAAAAATGACAAAAAACTAAACGATACTGATAAAACAGAAGCTATAAAAACAGCGAATGATTACTTTAATAATGATTCATTCTGGCTTATTGCTCCGTTCAAACTACGCGACGCCGGAACCACTCGAAGCATTGTCATGCAAGACAATCGAGAAGCCCTGATGGTTACTTACGCTTCTGGCGGCAGTACTCCTGGAGATTCGTATGTTTGGTTAGTGGATGAAAATTATATTCCAAAAGCATGGAGAATGTGGGTTAGCATTATTCCAGTAGGCGGCTTTGAAACCAGTTGGGAAGACTGGAAAACATTCCCAAACAATCTAAAAATTGCTACAACTCATAAAGGCTTACTTGATGTGAAACTCACAAATGTAAAAACAGGACAATCCATTGAAGCGATTAATAATGATATAAATCCTTTTACAACGTTGTAATATTTACAGTAGAATACTAATTTAAAAGGAGACACATATTACCTCCTTTTTTTTATACCTTCTTTAGTCTGTTTCTAAAAATTCAAAGCCGTACTGTGTTTAATTTCGCCCATTACAAAAATCGTTTGGGTATTTCCTATGTTTTCAATAGTTGATAATTTATTCATTACGAAGTCCTGATAACTAGCCATGTCTTTGACTAATATTTTCAACATAAAATCATAATCTCCAGCAATATTATAAGACTCAATGATTTCAGGAAGTGCCACAATGTCTTTCACAAAATTGCTTCCTACGTTGCGAGCGTGCTCTTTTAAGCGCACGTTGCAAAAAACAATCATTCCTAAATTCATTTTTTCTTTATTTAGCAAAGCAACATATTTCATAATGTAACCTTCTCTTTCCAATCTTTTTATACGTTCATAAACAGGAGTGGATGTCAAAAACAACTTGCTCGCCAAGTCTTTTATGTTAATATGTGCGTCTTCTTGAAGGTGCTTAAGGATTTGTATGTCGGTTGAATCTAAATTTTCCATAGGATAAATTACTGTTAAAGTTATTTTTTAAAACACTGCGCAAAATAAAACTCTGTTTATCCACGTAAACGTAGTTATTATTACTTAATTAATTAACAAATTATAGTATTAAATACTAACCAAATAACTTTGCCTAGAAATAAATACTAAAAAAATGAAAACAAACAACTTAGGTTATCCAAGAATAGGCAGCAACAGAGAGTTAAAAAAAGCGAGTGAACTATACTGGTCAGGTAATATTACAGCAGAGGAACTTATAGCAATTGGAAAAAACATTCGTAAAGAAAACTGGGCGATACAGAGGGAAGCCGGAATCGATTTAATTCCGTCAAACGACTTTTCTTTTTATGATCAAGTACTTGATTTATCGCTAACCCTTGGTGTTATCCCAGAACAGTATGCTGCTTTCGCCAAAGAGAATTTGGTTCTCGACCTATATTTTGCTATGGCTCGAGGCGCTCAAAAAGGAGGTCAAGATGTTGTTGCCATGGAAATGACCAAATGGTTTGATACGAATTACCATTACATCGTTCCTGAATTTACAAAAAACCAAGAATTCAGTTTGTTGTCAGAAAAAATAATTGACGAGTATAAAGAAGCTAAAGTAGCGGGATATGAAACAAAACCGGTAATCATAGGCCCGGTTTCTTACTTACTTTTAGGAAAAGAAAAACAGGAAGGGTTTCACCGAATTGACCTTATCGATAAATTACTTCCTGTTTATTTTGACATTTTGCAAAAACTGCAAGACCAGAACGTGGCATACATTCAGTTTGACGAGCCATTTTTAGCTTTAAACCTTTCTGATGTTGAGCGCGCAGCTTTAGTACAAACTTACACTCAAATCAACGAGAAGTTTCCTAACCTCAAAATCATACTTGCGAATTATTTTGATTGCTTTGGCGAAAATTTGGCTACAGCCTTATCCCTTCCCGTCCACGCTTTTCACATAGATTTAGTGCGTTGTCCTTTGCAGTTGGACGATATTTTAGAATCCAACTTATTAACTAAAAACACGATCCTTTCTCTAGGAGTTGTTGACGGGAGAAATATATGGAAAAATGATTTTAAAAACTCATTAACATTAATTCAGAAAGCAACTGACGCTTTAGGAACTGATCGTGTTTGGATTGCACCATCCTGTTCTTTAATTCATTCACCCTGCGATTTGGACTTAGAAACTAATGAAGAAACGCTCACGCCTGAAATTAAGCAATGGCTGGCTTTCGCCAAACAAAAAATAGACGAAGTAGTAACACTTCGCAACCTTGCTACAAATGAAATTACAGAGAACGACCAAGCTCTTTTCGAGGAAAATACCCTGGCTAATATAAATAGAAAAAAAGCGACCATAATTCATAATGATGCTGTAAAAAACAGAGTTGCTGCGATTGTTGAGAAAGACTCTAAGAGAAATAGTCCGTTTTCCATTCGTCGTCAACAACAAATAGACGCCTTGAAACTACCATTATTTCCTACAACAACTATTGGTTCTTTTCCTCAAACTCCTGAAGTTCGAAGCTGGAGAGCTAAGTTTAAAAAAGGCGAATTGTCTCCGATAGAATACGACGCTTTATTACAAAAAGAAACGGAGGAAACAATTCGTTTTCAAGAAGAGTCTGGAATAGATGTTTTAGTTCATGGTGAGTTCGAACGCAATGACATGGTAGAATACTTTGGAGAACAATTAGACGGATTTGCCTTTACAAAAAATGGTTGGGTGCAAAGTTATGGTAGCCGTTGTGTAAAACCACCCGTTATTTACGGAGATGTTTCTAGACCAAATCCTATGACCGTAAAATGGGCGCAGTTTGCACAATCAGTGACTTCAAAATGGGTTAAAGGAATGCTTACTGGACCAGTGACGATCTTGCAATGGTCGTTTGTTCGTAATGATCAACCAAGATCCGTAACCTGCACGCAAATTGCATTAGCGATTCGTGATGAAGTGGTCGATCTTGAAAAAGCAGGAATTAAAATCATCCAAATTGACGAACCTGCCATTAGAGAAGGGTTGCCATTACGTAAAGAAGAATGGGCTACTTACTTAGAATGGGCGATTAGAGCTTTTAGAATTTCAGCAAGTGGTGTGAGTGATGATACACAAATCCATACACACATGTGCTATAGCGAATTTAATGACATTATTCAGAACATTGCAGACATGGATGCCGATGTAATTACAATTGAATGTTCTCGTTCCCAAATGGAATTACTAGATGCTTTTGCTGATTTCAAATATCCGAACGAAATAGGACCTGGAGTTTATGACATACACTCACCACGTGTTCCTTCAAGTCAGGAAATGGTAGATTTATTAGAAAAAGCGGCGGCAGTTATCCCGATAGATCAATTGTGGGTAAATCCTGATTGTGGTTTAAAAACCCGCCATTGGGACGAAACTAAAAAAGCATTAATCGAAATGGTTAAAGCTGCTAAGCAAATGCGAGTAGCAGTTCATAATACAGCAACTCTATAATTAAATACCATAACAAAACCCTAGTACTTCATCCCTACTAGGGTTCTTTATTATATTGATTGTGCAAATTCTTCTTGATCATTAAAAACCCGTACGTTTTTAGCTAGTTTCTTCTTTTTGACCACATAGGTATTTGAAAAAGTATCATGCCAACCACGTGGATTTGTTCCTAAAAAAGAAAAAGGTTCGAATGGAATAAACCGACAAAGACTGCGAATCACTAACATTTTAATATCGGGTTTTGTACCATCCTTATTAACCACAACCGTTTTGGTAATCAGTTGCGCGATAGTTCTCGAGAAATAAATTTCCGTTAGACTATAATAGAGTAGCATAATTAATACACTATAAAAGGCGATTTCACCATTTGAGAGATTTTCGACCCAGGCAGATACAGTAAATTCGTTTGCCACTTCAGCGATCAGAATAATTGATGTTCCTATGCTCAGTATTATAATATACAGAAATACTAAATCAAAACAAAAATTAAGAAAACGTTGACCACGACTAGCGAGTAAGTCTGCTGTAATTGCAAAGGAAGTATTTTTCATATTATCAGTTTTTCGTGGAGACTAAAAAGAACAAACGACACATTAACCTATTCAAATATAAGGATTTAATCTTAAAATATTTATTGAAACATTCATTATTACGAGGTAGCTATTGGTCGTTAAAAACAATTTTAACAACTATATTCATAGCCCTGATTGAAGTGAAAATCCTTTTTATTTTTTCTTTAAAATAAAAAGATTATAACGGAAAGCAGGAAATAGCTCCAAACACTAAAATAAGTAAAGTAAAAAAAAAAACAGCTACCAAATAATTGATAGCTGTTTTTAAATATTATTGACAATGTTATTGCTTCATTCTTCTCATTGATTAAATCAAGAACCACACATTTCGCAATCGTCTGGACCAGCGTTTTTAGCTAATTCGATCATTGCTCTGTACTCTTCGGCACTCATCTCTACCGCTGCTGGAGCCAATGCCGGAGCAGGTATAGACATTACTTCGATTGGTTCTGCTTTTTTATCATTGTTCAATGTGAACTTAATTGCATCAACAGCCGCTTTTGTTCTCAAGTAATACATTCCAGTTTTCAGTCCAGACTGCCATGCATAAAAGTGCATAGAAGTTAGTTTCGAATAATTGGCGTTTTGCATAAACAAGTTCAATGATTGCGATTGATCTACAAAATACCCACGTTGACGAGACATATCGATAATGTCTTTCATCGACATTTCCCATACTGTTTTGTATAATTCTTTCAAGTTTTGAGGAATATTTAGATCTTGAACAGAACCATTATTTCTCATTAATTCTTGTTTTAAGGTTTCGTTCCACAAACCAAGTTCCACTAAATCATGCAATAAATGCTTGTTTACTACAATGAATTCCCCAGACAATACACGACGTGTGTAAATATTAGAAGTATATGGTTCGAAAGCTTCGTTGTTTCCTAAAATTTGAGAAGTCGAAGCAGTAGGCATTGGCGCAACTAATAATGAATTACGAACTCCGTGCTCCATTACTTCTTTTCTCAATGATGCCCAGTCCCAACGGCCTGACAATTCTTCGTCTTTAATATTCCAAAGATTATGTTGAAATTCTCCTTGAGAGATTGGCGATCCTTTAAATGTTGAATATGGCCCTTCTACTTTTGCCATTTCCATAGAGGCGGTTACAGCAGCAAAGTATAAGGTTTCAAAAATTTCTTGATTCAGCTTTTTAGCTTCATCCGATGTAAAAGGCAATCGCAACATAATAAAAGCATCTGCTAGTCCTTGTACTCCAAGACCAATTGGTCTGTGACGCATGTTAGAATTTTCAGCTTCTTTTACTGGATAGTAATTTCTATCGATAACTTTATTCAAGTTTTTCGTCACACGTTTTGTTACATTATAAAATGCTTGGTGATCAAATTTACCATTTTCAACAAACATTGGTAATGAAAGTGATGCAAGATTACAAACCGCTACCTCATCAGCAGATGTGTACTCCATAATTTCAGTACACAAGTTAGAAGAACGTATTGTCCCTAAATTCTTTTGATTTGATTTACGGTTAGCTGCATCTTTGTATAACATATAAGGAGTTCCAGTCTCGATTTGAGATTCTAGAATTTTCTCCCACAATTCATGTGCTTTAATTGTTTTTCTTCCTTTACCTGCTTTTTCATAATCAGTGTACATTTTCTCAAATTCTTCACCGTACACATCATACAATCCAGGACATTCGTTTGGACACATCAATGTCCAATTCCCGTCTTCCTGAACTCTTTTCATAAACAAATCAGAAGTCCACATGGCAAAGAATAAATCTCTTGCACGCATCTCTTCTTTTCCTGTATTTTTCTTTAAGTCTAAGAAGTCAAAGATATCCGCATGCCAAGTTTCGATATAAATAGCAAAACTACCTTTACGTTTTCCTCCACCTTGATCTACGTAACGAGCCGTATCGTTAAACACTCTCAACATAGGAACAATTCCGTTTGACGTTCCGTTTGTACCACGAATGTAAGATCCTGTTGCGCGAACATTATGAATAGAAAGCCCTACTCCACCCGCTGATTGCGAGATTTTTGCCGTTTGTTTGAGTGTATCGTAAATTCCATCAATACTATCATCTTGCATCGCTAATAGGAAACAAGAGGACATCTGAGGTTTTGGAGTTCCTGAGTTAAACAATGTTGGTGTTGCATGCGTAAAGAATTTCTTAGACATTAAGTCATACGTTTCTAAAACCGACTCTAAATCATCTAAGTGAATCCCAACAGAAACACGCATTAACATATGTTGTGGTCTCTCTACAATTTTCCCATTTATCTTTAGCAAATAAGAACGTTCTAATGTTTTAAATCCGAAATAATCGTAGTTAAAATCTCTATTATAAATGATATGTGAGTCTAAAAACTCAGCATTTTCTTGAATTACTTTGTAAACATCATCAGCAATTAATGGAGCGTATTGTCCATTTCTTGGATTCACATATTCAAACATTTCGGTCATTGTTTCCGAAAATGATTTTGTTGTATTCGAATGCAAATTTGAAATTGCAATTCTCGCTGCCAATTGTGCATAATCTGGATGTGCAATAGTCATCGAAGCTGCTGTTTCAGCTGCTAAATTATCTAATTCTGACGTAGAAACTCCATCGTAAAGTCCTTCAATTACTCGCATTGCCACTTTCACAGCATCCACCAAATCATTCAAACCATAGCATAGTTTTTTAATTCTATCTGTGATTTTGTCGAACATTACTGGCTCTTTGCGGCCGTCTCTTTTTACTACGTACATAATTTTTATTGGTTTTAAAACAGAGAATCCCTTCACTGTTTTTTGTTATTTGTTAATGCTGAAATCATTTCAGCATCTGTTTTTTGCCATTTCCAAAATACATCGGAAGGCGCTAAGGCACAAAGTTTTTTATGCTTTAAAATATGTTTATTGCCCTTCCACGAACAATTGGAAGGCAGGAAAACTCAAAGTTTTTGTTAATCTTATTCGCTATGAAAGCCAACTTAGTATTATTGACTAGTCACTTTTACGACAAGACCACTAAAAGTCAGCGTCAAAAGATATTTTTTGAGCATCGCCATCAGTATTCATAACTCCTGATTTTTGGTATTCCGCTACTTTCTTTTCGAAGAAATTAGTTTTTCCTTGAAGCGAAATCATATCCATAAAATCAAATGGATTTGTAGTGTTATATTCTCTGTTACATCCCAATTCAACTAATAATCGATCTGCAACAAATTCTAAATATTGTGTCATTAATACAGCATTCATTCCTATTAAGCTTACTGGAAGTGATTCTGTAATAAATTCTCTTTCTATATTTAAAGCATCTACGATAATGCTTCTAATTCTTTCTTTTGGCACTTTGTTTACCAAGTGATGGTTGTGTAAATGCACTGCAAAATCACAGTGAACACCTTCGTCACGAGAAATCAATTCATTAGAAAATGTCAATCCTGGCATTAAACCACGTTTCTTTAACCAATAAATAGAACAAAATGCTCCTGAAAAGAAAATCCCTTCCACGGCTGCAAAAGCAATTAAACGCTCAGCAAATGAATCAGACTCTATCCATTGTAGTGCCCAGTCTGCTTTTTTCTTAATAGCAGGAAAAACTTCCAATGCATTAAACAAATCATCTTTCTCCGCTTCGTCTTTTACATAAGTATCGATCAATAATGAATAGGTTTCACTATGAATATTTTCCATCATGATTTGGAAACCATAGAAAAATTTAGCTTCAGCATATTGTACTTCATTCACAAAATTCTCAGCCAAGTTTTCATTTACAATTCCATCAGAAGCAGCAAAAAATGCAAGAATATGTTTGATAAAATATCTTTCATCATCATTCAGTTTATTATTCCAGTCATTTAAATCCTGAGATAAGTCAATTTCCTCAGCAGTCCAAAAACTAGCTTCCATTGATTTGTAAAACTCCCAAATATCATGATGTTTGATCGGAAAAATTACGAAACGATTTTTATTCTCTTGTAAAATTGGCTCTAGTTGTGTCATTGTGAGGGTTTATTTTTTATGCGTTTAATAAAATTTATTACTTTTTGATCTTTACAAAGATTGTGAAATATTGCGGTAATAAAAAGCCAAACTTATCCACAATCCGACCTAGTTTTTAACAAAGGACTGAAATATAAATAATTTTGATATTTTCTATAAGGCTCTGTTCTTAAGACGATTACAATAATAGGAAATCCCTAAAGTACCGTGAAATATAGGATTTAGAAAATCAGAAAAAAACAGAAAAAGTAGATTTCTATTTTTGGTTTTTTAAGTCTTGTGCGACCTGCTCTAGCTCTAAGTACCAGTCTTCACCAAACCTTCTAATTAAAGCTTCTTTGACAAATTTGTAAACCGGAACTTCAAGCTCTTGACCTAAAGAACAGGCTGCGTCACAAATATCCCACTTATCATAATTGACGGCAGCAAATTCAGTGAAGTCTTTTACACGAACCGGATATAGATGACAGGAAACAGGTTTTTTCCAATCAATTATTCCTTGATTGTAGGCTTGCTCAATTCCGCACAAAGCAGTTTTACCATCAAAGATTACATAAGCACAATCTTTATCATCAATCAAGGGCGTTTCAAGGTCACCATCTACACCTTTTGTCCAAGTTCCTTGCGCTTCAATAGCTGCAATTCCCTCCTTGCGTAAAAAAGGTTTTACTTTTGGATATATAGATTCGAGGATTTTAGTTTCCTCAAGACTTAATGGCGCTCCAGCGTCGCCGTCTACACAGCAAGCGCCTTTACAAGCGGTCAAATTGCAAACAAAATCTTTTTCGAGCAAGTCTTCTGAGACGATGGTTTTTCCTAGTTGAAACATTCTGCAAAGGTATTCAAAGAAATTTAAAAAAGCACATCAGCAAATCATAAATTCGAAAACAAAAACGGAACAGATTGAAAACCAAACTACATAAATACATAATCTGATTTATTAAATGCATTTCGTTTCTCGACTAAACTAACACACTTCATCGTGGTAACCGCCCCCTTATTTTTTAAATCTTTCATACTCATAGTCATCATCAACGGTGTATAGGCTGCTTTAAAATAATTTTTCAACGCATTGAGAGTCGTTTGCTTTTGTTGCGCTCTAAATAAATCCGAAAAACTAACTTTAGCTTCATTGGTATAATAAAATACCATTTCATAATCTTCGCTGTTAGCTTGAATTCCCTTACACTTATAACCCATGATTACCTTATCATGAAGAACTTTATACGAAAACTCCTTGTTTTCATTTTCTGTTATTTCAGAATAATCAGGCATTCTAACAGCCATTGCCATCTTCCCTTCTTTCTCACTAAAGGCAGTAATCATAAACTTGTTTTTACTATCAATAACCATAAATACACCTCCCGCTTCTCTCATTTTGAAACCAAAATACTCCGACCTGGACTCCAACAAATAATCCACAATCATCGGTTTTTCATTCTCCGCTTGAATTTCTAATGAATATTCCCAACTGAACGGATAAGATTTTGGAATCAATGTAACATCAATCTTATTTTTCCCATGAACCATTGACATTATATCAGCATTCATAGCTGCCTCATTATCTTTCGTCGAAATAGAATCTTCCGGAACAGCTTTTGAAACTATTTTATCTTGGACTTTCTTGGACAACTTTCTTAAAATTTGCCCTTCTACCGTAGTTACAAAAAACAACGAGAGCACTATACTAAAAACACGAAATATCTGTCTCATCGCAATCTATTTAAAATCATAATCAAATTTACGAATTGATTTTCAGATAGTTAAATATTATTCAAAAGAAAACGGCTATTCTGCATTTATTATAAAAAAGACTGATTTACCACTATATAAACTATTAAACGCCAACATAGTAATCAACCAAAGTAAATTCAATACTTTTGCAGAAAATTAACAAGCAAGGTTATGCAATTAGATATAAGAGAGATAGCTACTGTTGGAATGGTATTATTTGCCGTAATTGATATTATAGGATCTATTCCTATAATTATTGATTTGAAGTCTAAATTTGGAATTATTGAATCAGAAAAGGCTTCTATTGTAGCAGCTGTCATTATGATTGTTTTCTTATTTGCGGGTGAGGAACTTTTAAAATTGATTGGCATTGATGTCAATTCATTTGCCGTTGCTGGATCTTTTGTTTTATTCTTCTTAGCGTTAGAAATGATACTGGGAATTCGTATTTATCGTGATGAAGAAGCTAGCTCTGCTTCCATTGTTCCACTTGCATTTCCATTAATTGCTGGAGCAGGAACGATGACCACTTTACTTTCCTTAAAATCTCAATTCCATACCATAAATATCATTATAGCGATCCTATTAAACATTCTTATCGTGTATTTAGTTCTAAAATCATCTTCCAAAATCGAGAGAATGTTAGGTCAAAACGGCCTGGGCGTTGTTAGAAAAACTTTTGGAGTTGTTCTACTGGCGATAGCTGTTAAATTATTCGCTGCTAATGTTAAAGGTTTGTTTCTCTAATCTTTTTTTTTATAAATTTACTCCCTAATGTAGCCTGTAAATATAATCTGATTTAATTGGAATATATTTTAATTTAAAATGCTCCTTAAATCTTTTATAACAAATCTGGCTAAAAAACCCATATTATGAAAATTTTTACTAACGTATTAGTATTTCTAGCAGTAGCGCTTATTATTTTCAACATTACATTGCTAGATTTTAGTCAACCGTTTCAAGGAGACAGTATGGTAGCAACTATTGGAATTGGAGCTGCTTTTTGCGCTGTATTAATTCTTGTGATTTTTAGAATGTCTAAAAAAATTGAAGAAAAAATGAACGACAACAGATAGTTATGTTTGACGTTTTACTTATTGGCGGTGGTGTTTCAGGAATGTCATGTGCTCTAGTTTTAGGCTCTGCAAAAAACAAAAAATTTGCAAGTAATAAAGAAATTGGAATTTTTACCCATCAAAAATCATCATCACTCCAAGAAGCTCTTTTCAATAACGCCTACGGAATTCCTGCCGGAACTTTGGGCTCAAATTTATTAGTTCAAAGTACTGAACAACTTTCCCGTCTTTATCCTCACATTCGTCAAATAGCTAATGAAAAAGTAATAAAAATAGAAGGAAACTCCCCAAACTTTACTGTTACCACAAATAAAAATACCTATAAAACAAAAGCTA
Organism: Flavobacterium hiemivividum; assembly: GCF_004349145.1. Lineage (GTDB taxonomy): Bacteria > Bacteroidota > Bacteroidia > Flavobacteriales > Flavobacteriaceae > Flavobacterium > Flavobacterium hiemivividum. The sequence goes on from NZ_SMFO01000001.1 coordinate 522,213, forward strand.
TTGTAGTCGCTATTGGCGCAGCAAACACTTTTTCTATTGAAGGATTGATGCAATTTGTAGAACCCCATCAGAAATCAATCCCTGAAAAACAAAGAATACAATTGCGCAATACTGATCATAAAGTCGCTGAAGGCATTTATGCCGCAGGAACTCTTGCTGGCTGGAGAAGCCAACTCGCTATTGCCGCTGGAAGTGGCGCCTCAGTAGCCACCGATATTCTTACACTTTGGAATAACGGAACTCAAACACATGTGCACGACAGCATTAGATAAATTCCTTTATTTATCCGGAAACAATAGAAGTTTCCTCTTTTTTTTCGAAAACTAACTAGCTTACTTTTCAGTAAAAATAACGACTAATCTTTTTATCAAGAGATCAATTTACTTTTTAAGTACCGCCTTAATCATCGCATCTTCTTTTAAAACAATTTCATAATAGCTGCTTTCTCCATACAATTGACGGGCAAATTCAGCGGCGAGATAACGCTTTACAATGGCTTTGCTTTTTGACAAATTTAAATCTAAGCCATTTTTAAAAAGGTATTTTTGGAAGGTGCTAAAATACAAATCAGTTTTACCCATTTTATTTTCAAATTGCGTAAAAGAGAGGCCTTTAAAATCACTTCTATTTTTGTCTAATTGTTCAAAAACAAAATTCACCACAAATCCAGATTTCATCAAATACACGGTGTTTTCATTACCATGCTCTACTTCGAGAGGAACGAAAATATCAGGAACGATTCCGCCGCCGCCGTACACAATTTTTCCTTTGGGTGTTTTAAATTTTAAACTATCAGCTATCTTAATGCTGTCTTTCTCATATAATTCACCGTTCTGGAAACGAATTTCAGACTCTTTAAAATACTCTTCATTACCTTTAACGTATGGTTTTTGTATCGATCTTCCTGTGGGCGTGTAATATCTCGCGACTGTCATACGAACTGCAGAACCATCTTCAAAATCCATTTCGCGCTGTACTAACCCTTTCCCAAAAGAACGGCGCCCAACGATGATACCTCTATCATTATCTTGAATCGCTCCTGCCAGAATTTCACTCGCCGAAGCACTATTTTCATTTTGCAAAACAAAGACTTTTCCACTTTCAAAATCACCTTTTTTGGTTGCGTAGGTTTTTTTAATACTGCCTTTTTTATTTTTAGTAAAAACAATTAACTGCTTGTCTTTTAACACTTCATCCGCGATCTCGATTGCTTCTTCCATATATCCACCTCCATTATCGCGGAGATCGATTACAAGCGTTTTCGCTCCTTGATTTTTTAATTTGGCCAGGCCGCTTTTAAATTCTTCAAAAGTTGTTTCTGCAAAGCGATTGATTTTTATATATCCTGTATTATCATTCAAAAGAACTGCTGCATCGACACTTTTTAGCGGAACAACTCCACGTTTAATTTTGAGTTTTATTTGTTTCCCAGCAGATTTTCGATAAATAGTAAGTTCTACTACAGAACCCTGCTCCCCTTTTAACTTAGAGAAAAGGCTATCGCTAGGTAAATTACGACCAAATAATTTTGTTTTATCGGCATATAGAATTCGATCTCCAGCCTTTACTCCAGCCTTGGCCGAAGGACCATTTTCGATAGGTCTAATGATTGCGACAGAATCTTTATACATATAAAAATTTACGCCAATTCCCACAAAATCACCTTTCATGTTTTCTGCAACCTGAGCTTGTTCACTTGGCGGAATATAAACAGAGTGTGGATCTAGCTGACTTAGAATATTGTCAACCGTAATGTTTACAATAGAATCTGTATTTACATTATCTACATATTCATTATCTATAAAATCAATGAGTTTATTGATTTTAGTTTTGGAGCTATTTTCTATCAAAAAATGATCTCCATTGAAAGTATTTAACCAGCCGCCAATAATAATCCCTAGCGCAAGAGTTGCACCAATGAGTATTGGCAGGTATTTAACTTCATTTTTCATTTATTCTTCTAATATCGAAATATGCTCTACGACTACGCCTGCTTTCATCAAAAACTGAATCCCTGAATCATCACGGTAACCTTTATGATACACGACTCTAGTTATCCCAGATTGATGTATCAATTTACTGCATTCTTTGCACGGAGACAAGGTAATATATAAAGTAGAACCTTCACAGGACTGTGTCGATCGTGCTACTTTTAATATCGCATTTGCTTCAGCATGCAAGACATCCCATTTCGTAATTCCTTCATCATCCTCACAACAGTTTTCAAAACCGCTAGGAGTTCCATTATAACCGTCTGAAATTATCATTCGGTCACGAACGATTATTGCTCCTACTTGTTTGCGCTTGCAGTAGGATAAACTTCCCCATTCAGTAGCTATTCTCAAGTAAGCCTTATCGTATTTATTCAGTTTTTTTGCTTCCATTTTATCTAATCCAAATTTCATTTTCAATTATCATTGGCAATACTACCCCTATTATAAATGCTGACATTACCAAGGTCCAATCCCTTTTAGAAAATCTAAAAACCGTTTGAACAATATACGACAGCATCAAAACTATAAAAACGACAATAATTTGTGCTGCTTCAATTCCTAAGGCAAATTCGCCCAAAGGCAATAATTTTGATGTCGTGCTTCCTCCAAGAATAGCCTTAAAATAATTAGAAAATCCTAATCCATGAATAATTCCGAAAAAAAGCGTGACAAAAAATATCAGATTTAAACCGTCTTTTTTGTTTGTTTTTCCAGCAGTAAACAGGTTATAGAAAGCAGTAATTACAATAGTAATGGGAATCAACAATTCCACGACATTTGCCTTAATTACAATAATTTCTAATACAGAAAGTAGTAAAGCTACTGTGTGTCCTATTGTAAAAAGCGTTACTAGAACTACAATTCTCTGCCAATCTTTAAAAGAAAACGGAACAGCCAAAGCCATTAAAAACAAAACATGATCGTAAGCGTTGATATCCAAAACGTGTTTCAATCCTATTTGGAAATAAATCAAAAATTCTGACATAGGTATTCTTATTATTGTTGATTAAGGGATTGTAAACTTACGATTTATTTTGAAAATGGTGGAATCCAAAACTTAAAACCTATCTTTATATTTCGATAAATAAATCCAATTATTATAAAACAAAATTTAAAACGAAATTAAATTAATAGTTTAAAATTTGATTTATATTTGTAACATACAAAACACAATTAATTATGTCATTTTCAGATTTATTTGATAGCGAATTCAAGCAAAGAAACAAAGGTCACTTTTCTTCTATTGTGAGATTAGCGTTAGCCGATGGGGTTTTTGCCCCTGAAGAAAAAGAGTTTTTAGACAAATTAGCCATTAGGCTGGAAATTTCTTCTGCAGAATACGAAGAGATTTTAGAAAACCCTTCAAAATACCCAATCAATCCTCCATACTTAAATTCAATGAGACTGGAGCGTTTGTACGACTTAGCTAGAATAGTGCGGGTTGACCACGTTTTGGGAGACAACCAAGAAGTTATGTTGAAAAAACTTTCATTAGGAATTGGTTTTACTCCAGAAAACGTAGACCTAGTTGTTGCTAATGCACTTTTATTAGTTGATAACAATGTAGATAGTGATGATTTCGTTTCAGAAATGGAAAAACACCTTTAAAATATAAAGAGCCCTAATAATTTTAGGGCTCTTATTTATTATTTTAGTACTTACTTAGTTTCGCTTGGTGCATAAACTCCTCTGCTTTCTCTACCATATTATAGCTTCCACAGAAAAAAGGAACTCTTTCATGAAGTTCTGTAGGCTGTAATTCCATTATTCTATTGAATCCATCTGACGCTTTTCCGCCTGCTTGCTCTACAATGAAAGCCATTGGATTACATTCGTACAACAAACGCAATTTTCCTTTTGGCGCTTTAGAACTTGTTGGATAAATATAGATTCCGCCTTTTATCATATTTCTATGAATGTCAGAAACTAGACTTCCTATATAACGGGATGTGTACGGTCTATCTCCTTCTTCTAACTGACAGTATTTAATGTAATCTTTAACCCCTTGTGGAAAATGAACATAATTACCTTCATTGATAGAATATATATTTCCATCTTCAGAAAACTGCATATTAGGATGTGATAAATAAAATGTTCCAATTGCAGGATTTAATGTAAAGCCATTTACACCATGCCCAGTTGTATAAACAATCATGGTAGATGTTCCATAAATTACGTAGCCAGCAGCAACTTGACTCGTACCTGGTTGTAAAAAGTCCTCTAAAGTTACAGGTGAACCTATTGGCGTTACCCTTCTATAAACAGAAAAAATTGTTCCTACAGATACATTTACATCTATATTTGATGATCCGTCGAGTGGATCCATTAATACCACATATTTATTATTGTGGCTATTATCACTCCCTTCAACAGTAATAAAATCATCATTTTCTTCAGATGCTATTCCGCATACAATTTCACGATTTATTAATGTTTGAATAAAAACTTCATTGGCATAAACATCGAGTTTCTGCTGGTCTTCCCCTTGAATATTTTGTTCTCCGGCCGCTCCCACTATGTCAACAAGCCCCGCTTTATTCACTTTGTAGTTGACTACCTTAGCAGCTAATCGAATCGAATTTATAATTCTGGATAATTCACCTGACGAATATTGAAAGGCATTTTGGTTTTCAATGATAAATTCCCCTAAGGTCTTGTTGCGTTCTTTCATTACGAAATCGTTGTAGTTAATTTGAAGTCACAAATATCGTTTTTTTTGTGAAAATGAATTGAATAAAATTTACTTAGTTTATCAGTATTGTATATTTGCTCATAAAACAGCTAAATTATAGGTTGAAAAAGCTTTATTTTAAGTTTTTAACCTTTAAAACACGAATTTATGATTATTAGAAAAGGAATCCCAGAAGACATGACCGCCGTTCTGGCATTAATTCAAGAATTAGCTGATTTCGAAAAGGAACCTGATGCCGTTTTAATAACTGTTGATGATTTAGTTAGAGATGGTTTTGGTGCTAATCCTTTATTTAATGTTTTTGTAGCTGAAGTTGAATCGGAAGTTGTAGGTATAGCTTTGTATTATTATCGCTACTCTACTTGGAAGGGAAAAATAATACACCTAGAAGATCTGGTGGTAAAAGATAAAATGCGTGGCACAGGAGTTGGCTATGCTTTGTATTCTGAAATTATCAAACAGGGAAAAAGAGATAATGTGCGAAGAATTGACTGGCATGTTCTAGACTGGAATACACCAGCGATTGATTTTTATGAAAAATCAGGGGCAGCAGTTTATAAAAATTGGTATTTAGCACAAATGGACGAAGAAGCAATCAACGATTTTGTTGACAATAAATTAAGAAAATAAGGTTAGCGAATAGAGGTTAAAAGTTGGAATTTATAATGTTGGAATTTTTATTATTATGAGAGTATTCAAATTTGGAGGTGCATCCGTAAAAGATGCTGAGGGAATTAAAAATGTGTATGACGTTTTACAAAAGGTAGGTTATGAGGATGTTTTATTGGTAGTTTCTGCAATGGGAAAAACCACTAATGCCCTCGAAGTAGTGATAAAAGACTATTTTGAGAAGTCTTCAGCTCTAAAATCCTCAGTTCAAGAAGTAAAAAAGTACCACAATCAAGTCCTTTTAGATTTGTTTGAAGATGATAAAAACCCAGTTTTTACTGCTGTGCAAGCACATTTTGTTGAACTAGAATATTTTTTATCACATAACAAATCTCCTAACTATGATTTTGTTTATGACCAAGTGGTGAGTTATGGAGAGTTGATTTCGACAACAATTCTTGCTCATTTCATGAATCATATGGGAATAAAAACAGAATGGATTGATGTTAGAAACTTCATCAAAACCGATTCTAACTATAGAGATGCAACTGTGGATTGGGATCTTACGCAAAAGAACATTTCGAAAAATGTAAAAAGAAAAATGTTGAACATTACTCAAGGTTTCTTAGGTTCTAACGAAAACAATTTCACAACAACATTAGGTCGTGAAGGTTCAGATTATACGGCGGCGATATTTGCTTACTGTTTAAATGCTGAAAGTGTAACCATCTGGAAAGACGTCCCTGGAGTGATGAACGCTGATCCACGTTATTTTGAGAACGCAAGTTTACTAAACCAGATTTCGTATCGTGAAGCTATTGAATTAGCCTTTTATGGTGCAACAGTGATCCACCCAAAAACTTTACAACCATTACAGAAAAAAGAAATTCCTTTGTATGTAAAATCTTTCATAAATCCTTTACTAAAAGGAACAAGTGTTTCAAAAGGTGTAAATCTAGAGCCCTATTTACCGTGTTTCATCGTTAAAAGAAACCAGTTGCTAATTTCACTTTCTTCTATCGATTTTTCATTTATCATGGAAGAGAATATTAGTGAGATATTTTCTTTATTCCATCAATTTAAACTAAAGGTGAATTTAATTCAAAATACCGCGATTAGCTTCTCTGTGTGCGTCGAAGATAAATTTGATAATTTCGACGAGCTGAATGCTATTTTATCTAAAAAATTCAAAGTCGATTTTACACCAGATGTAACTTTATACACCATTAGGCATTTTAATGATTCGGCTGCTCAGACAGTGGAACAAGGTAAAAAAGTAGTTTTGAAACAAATTAGTACTGAAACAATGCAAATTGTGACTGTCGAGTAAGAGTTTAATTTTCGTTGTCTGCTTTAAAACACCATTGCTCATAGTTATATAGAATACACTACTTTTGAACTATAGAAGTTATTCTCTTTATGGCACAAAAAGTATTGGTTTTACTAATGATTATATGTTTTTCTGGGCTTTATGCCCAGGAAAACAATTCATTATACAAAACCAAGAAAATTCCTGTTTCCAGAGACACTATTCGCCTTCAAAATGAAAGCCTAAATGCTTCTTTTTTTAAATTGCTTGACGCCAATAGCAGAGCGATAGACAGCACTTTCTATACAATAGATTTTCTAAAAGGAACTTTACTCTTAAAAAACAATCTTCTACTTGCATCTGATTCTATAACGGTACAGTACTTGAAATTCCCTGATTTTTTAACCAAGGAATACCGTATCTACGATCCTAGCAAGGTAGTTAGCAACGATATCAACTCGGATAAATTATATCAAGTAAACACGAAATCTACTGAGAAAAACATCCCTTTTGATAGACTAACTACTTCAGGAAGTATTACCCGCGGACTAACCATAGGTAATAACCAAAATACAGTTCTAAATTCAAATTTAGATTTGCAAATCACAGGAAAATTATCAGATAAGGTTAGTTTGCGAGCCTCATTGCAAGACAGCAATATTCCGTTGCAAGACGGCGGCTATTCGCAAAAGCTAGACCAGTTTGACAACATTTTCATGGAGCTATTTAGCAATAAATGGAATATACGAGCAGGAGATCTCTTTCTAGAAAACCACAGCAGCCAGTTTTTAAACTTTAATAAAAAGGTTCAGGGGCTTTCCGCAAATTTTGATTTTGGAACACCGAAAAATAAAACAAATGTTTTTGCCTCCGTAGCATTAGTTAAAGGACAATATGCCAAAAGTAATTTCACTGGAGTCGAAGGAAGCCAAGGACCCTATAAATTAAAAGGTCAAAATGGCGAATTATATGTACTTGTAATCTCTGGCTCAGAACGCGTTTACGTAAACGGATTGCTTTTAGAAAGAGGCGAGAATAATGATTACACTATCGACTACAATGCTGGCGAAATCACATTCACTCCCTTGTTTACCATAACTTCAGAAATGCGTATCGCTATTGAATACCAATATTCCGATCGGAATTATACGCGATTTGTGACTTATGCGGGTGCAACACATCAAAATGAAAAATGGACTTTTGGAAGTTATATCTATTCTGAAAATGACATTAAAAACCAACCTTTACAGCAAAACCTTACTAAAGATCAAGCGCAAATCCTGATTGAGGCTGGAGATAATCAAGAGTTGATGGTCGCTCCATCGGCTTATCCAGATTCTTTCTCTGACAATAAAGTGCTGTATCGAAAAATGATCCTAAATGCCACTGAAATTTTCGAATATTCAAATGAGTCTCAGGAAGAGTTATTCAATGTAAGATTTAGTTTAGTAGGACCTAATAAAGGAAATTACATCTTGAAAAATGCAGCCAGTGTCAGTAGAATTTACGAATACATTGAACCGATAAATGCTATTCCGCAAGGAAATTATGATCCTACAATCCAGCTTGTGGCCCCTACAAAAATTCAAGTGGCTACATTTTTAGGAAAGTATTCTCCATCAGAGAAAACGGCTGTTGATTTTGAAATCGCGGTGAGTAATAACGATGCTAATCTTTTTTCGGCTATTGATGATTCAAATAATCAAGGAATAAGTACAAAAATAAATGCTCAGCAAAGGTTGTATTCGAAAAAATGGATCGTCGATGCTTTTGCTAATTATCAATTTACGCAAAAAGAATTCACAACCGTCGAACGGCTTTACACCATTGAATTTGATAGGGATTGGAATTTGGGAACAACAGCATTTGGGAATCAAAGTCTATTGGTTTCAGGCTTGAATTTTAACCTAAATCCCAAATATAATCCTACTAACAAGGGAATCTTAAAATACCAATTTGAAAAACTAGATTTCTCTGAAAGTTTTTCTGGAAACAGACATATTCTGAACGGGTATTTTAATTTAAAAAACTGGAGTTTCAAAAACCAGGGAAGTTATTTAAGAAGCGACGGCGCACTCAGCTCTTCAAATTTTATTAGAAATCAATCTCAAATTCGGTTTCACTTTGATAAAAATTGGATTGGCTCCAGCCAACGTTTTGAAGACAACCAAGAAAAAAATAAAACAACAAATGAATTTTCGAACCTAAGTCAGCGCTTTTCTGAATATGGATTGTTTGCCGGTCGAGGTGATAGCACAAAGGTTTTTGTTGAACTAGGATTATTAAGAAGAAGTAATGACAGTATTCAAAATGGAGTATTACAAAGGGTAAATAATTCTCAAACCTACTATTTGAAATCAAAATTAATTCAGACGGCAAAAAGTGATTTGTCTGTTTATACTAATTATCGGGTATTGGATTTTGAGGATGCTTCGAAGCGAAAAGAGCCTTCGCTAAATTCGAGAATCGTATATAACGACCGTTTTTTCAATCAGCTGATTCAAGGAACAACCGCTTATGAAACCAATTCTGGGACTCTACCGCAGCAGGAATTTACTTATCTTGAAGTGCCCACGGGGCAGGGCGTTTACACTTGGAATGATTACAATGCAAACGGAATTCAGGAGTTACAGGAATTTGAAGTGGCTCCATTTATCGATCAGGCAAAATACATTAGGGTGTATTTACCTAATCGAGTTTATATAAAAACGCATCAGACAAAATTCTCGCAATCGATTATTTTGAATCCGACTCAATGGCAAAACGAAACCGGATTTAAAAAATTCAGTTCGTTTTTTTACAATCAAACTTCTTTTATTATTGATCGAAAAACAAAAAATGAAGGCGGCAATTTCGAGCTGAATCCTTTTAATTCCTCACAAGAAAATGTATTGGGATTGAATTCCAGTTTTAGAAATAGTTTGTTTTACAACAGAGGAAAACAAAAGCACTCCGTCACCTACACTTATATAGAAAACCAAACGAAAAATTTACTTTCCATAGGATCACAGGAGTCTACAAATAGCTCAAATCAGTTCCAATATTCTCATTTGTATAAGAAAAGTTGGTTGTTTGGCGCTTCCGCAAAAACGATTCAAACCTCTATAATTTCCGAAAATTTTCCTGAAAAGAACTATACAATTTCAGGTTATCAATTAGCGCCAAAAATCAGCTACCTATTTTCGAAAAATACGAGTTGGGATGTGTTTTACGAGTTGCAAAACAAAGAAAACCAAATTGGAGATTTCGAAAAATTACTTCAAAATCGTTTTGGAACATCCTTTTCATATGCTGGCGAGAAAAAAATCACAATGAATGGTGAGGTTTCCTTTTATCAGAATAAATATACTGGCAATGAGTTTTCTGCTGTCGGATTTCAAATGTTAGAAGGTTTACAAACGGGTCAAAACATCACTTGGAGATTGCTCTTACAAAAAAACATCACCCAATTCTTAGACATTAATTTTAATTATCAAGGTAGAAAAAGTGAAACAAGTCAAGCTATTCATACTGGCAATGTGCAATTAAGAGCTTATTTTTAATACGAATACTAATTTCAAAGCATTGATACTGCAACGTATTCCTTTTCAAAACAGTAGTTTGAGTATCTTTCCCTAAAAAAAACAACCATGTCCCTACAGAAGGAAGTGAACAAGATTCCGAAAAACATTTTGGTTGCTCCATTAAATTGGGGCTTGGGTCATGCAACGCGTTGTATTCCCATAATTAAGGCGTTACAAGAGGGCGATTACACCCCGATTATTGCTTCTGACGGAATTGCGCTTGCCATGTTGCGTAAAGAATTTCCTGACGTGCAAACCCTCGAATTGCCTTCCTACCAAGTCGAATATTCTAAAAAAGGAAGTGATTTTAAATGGAAGATGCTACTCAATACTCCGAAAATGCTGAAAGCAATTTGGAGTGAAAAAAAAATGGTTGCTTCATGGATTAATAAATACAAAATTGATGGAATAATCTCAGACAACAGATTGGGCGTTTTTAATGAAAATATTCCTTCTGTTTATATAACGCATCAACTGAATGTGATGTCTGGAAGCACGACTTGGCTAACTAGCAAACTACATCAAAAAAGCATTAAAAAATTTACGGAATGTTGGGTTCCTGATGTCGCGGGAGAACCAAATTTAGCGGGAGAATTAAGTCATTCGAAAGAGCTAGCCTTTACTCCTAAATATTTAGGCTCATTAAGCAGGATGCACAAGAAAGACGCTGCAAAACAATATGATTTAATGATCGTTCTCTCCGGCCCAGATCCGCAACGAGGAATGCTAGAATCCATCTTAAAAACCGAGTTAAAACACTACGAAGGCAAGGTCGTTTTCATAAAAGGAATAGTGGAAGAAGAGCAAAAAAAGGAAAAGATAGAAAGCATTACTTATTTCAACTTTATGACCAGCCTGCAGCTCCAGCAAACTTTTAATGAAAGTAATCTCGTTCTGGCACGTTCAGGATTTACAACAATTATGGATTTGGCAAAGCTTGGTAAAAAAGCGTTTTTCATCCCCACTCCGGGGCAATATGAACAAATGTACTTGGCTAGAAAGCTAAAGAAAGACGGTATCGCTCCATATTCAGAACAAGATGATTTTAAAATCGAAGACTTGATTGAAACAAAACAATATTCAGGGTTCGCCGACTTTGAAAACATTCCTAATTGGGAAAAATTATTTGAAGTTTTCGAAATTTAAAAAATTATACTACCAAAGAAAAAGCTGGCTTTCACATCATTATTGATATAAAAACCAGCTTTCTAATTAAATAGTTTCCTTCGTTATTTTTTGTCTGAAAATTTTTCGTGTTTAATAGTCTTTGCATTAATCATAAAATACACTGATTCGGCTACGTTTGTACTGTGATCTGCAATTCTTTCGAAGTGTTTTAAAGCAATAATTAAACTGGTTCCAGAGCCAACTGTTTTAGAGTTACTTTTCATCTCACTAATAATATTATCGATCGCATCACTGCTTTTACTTTTAATATCTCTGTTCAGCTTAAAAATTTCTTCAATTGCAGTTTCATCCATATTCTGGAAACACGCATTTGTTTGAATTGTGATATCTTCCACTCCCCTAACAATATCAGCTATTTCAAATTTTGAGATTAGCTCATGTTTCTCCTTAATGCTTTTCGTCAGCTTGATAATACTCATCGATAAATCGCCAATTCTTTCTATCTCCCTGCTTATTTGCATTGCTGAGATGATAAAACGCAAGTCGGACGCGACAGGCTGTTGCAAAGCGAAAACACTTTGACAGATATCGTCAATTTTCACATCAAGTTTGTCAATTTTATTTTCAGTTTTCTTTACTTCTTTACTTTCTAAAACGGGCTCTGAAAGTACTGCCTTAACAGCTTCAGCGACCTGACTTTCAGCCAGACTCCCAATTTTTATTATAATCATTCTAAGTTTCCCTAGTTCTGTTTCTAAGTGTGATGCCATTTTATCTAAAGATTTGAAGATTTAAAGTTAATCGATTATTGATACAATTCATAATCATTTCTATCCGAATCTTCCTGTTATATAATCCTCCGTTTGCTTGATAGCGGGTTTTGTAAAAATAGTTTTTGTTTTGTCGTATTCTATTAGCTCTCCCATATAGAAAAAAGCAGTAGTATCACTTACACGACCAGCTTGTTGCATGTTGTGTGTTACGATAACAATAGTATATTTATTTTTTAGCTCATAAATAAGCTCTTCAATTTTGGAAGTAGATATTGGATCTAAAGCTGATGTTGGCTCATCCATCAATAAAATCGATGGTTTTATTGCCAATGCACGAGCGATACACAACCTTTGTTGCTGTCCTCCAGAAAGTTCAAAAGCTGATTTTTTCAGTTTGTCTTTTACCTCATCCCAAAGCGCTACTTGCTCGATAGTAGTAATAACACGCTCTTCAATTTCATTTTTGTCGGTAATTCCGTTAACTCGCAATCCATAAGCTACATTCTCAAAAATAGTCTTTGGGAAAGGATTTGGCTTTTGAAAAACCATACCTACGTTTTTACGTAAATTATCAACATTGGTATTTTTTGCGTAAATATCTACTCCATCAATAGCAATATTTCCGGTCATTTTAGTACCGTCTATAAGGTCGTTCATTCTATTTAATAAACGCAGGTAAGTTGACTTACCACAACCTGATGGCCCAATTAGCGCGGTAACCGTATTCTCCTTCATCGATAAAGAAATATCGCGCAAAGCATGATTTTCTCCGTAGTAAAAATTTACGTTATTTGATTCTATTTTATGCATATTAGTTCATTTTTACTTTTTTTCCATAATATTTACGAAGTGCATTCGCCAATAAATTAGAAATTAATACAATAATAATTAAGATAAGTGCCGTACCATAAGCCATTGCTCTTGATTTTTCAATATTAGTACCGCTGGTTGCGATTACATATAAATGGTAAGGTAAAGCCATCGCCTGATCAAAAATGGAAGTAGGCAATTTAGGTAAAAAATAAGCAGCTACGGTAAATAAAATTGGCGCAGTTTCACCAGAAACTCTTCCTATGGATAATATTAATCCTGTAATAATATTAGGAAATGCGATTGGGAAAACAATTTTACTCGTGGTTTCCCACTTACTTGCTCCCAACCCTAAACTTGCTTGTCTAAAGGTATCATCGACTGCTTTCAAAGATTCTTCTGTTGTTCGAATAATAACCGGAAGAACTAATAAGCCCAATGTCAATCCACCAGCTAAAATCGAATCTCCAAATTCCAACTTATTCACAAATAATGCCATCCCGAAAAGTCCAAATACAATCGATGGAACTCCCGCAAGGTTATTTGTCATTTGCTTAATGATTTTTTTGGGCCAACCATCCTTTACATATTCATTCATGTAAATCGCTGCAAGCACACCAACTGGAAATGCAAATACCATACTTACCAAGACCAAACAAAGTGTTCCTACAATAGCGGGGAAAATTCCGCCTTCGGTCATTCCGTTTTCAGGCATGGCGCTGATGAATTCCCAGCTGATAACTCCAATTCCATTAATAACTATAAAAGCTAATATTACAAATAGAAGTCCTACAATGGCGTAGCTCGTTGCTGTAAAAATCCCAAAGGCAATTTTTTGACTTCTTCTTTTTTTCTTTGCTAAATTATTTTCAGTACTCATTTTAGTGTTTTTTTTGTGAGTTTCTATTGGTCACCACTTCTACTAACATATTGATCCCAAAAGTGATTATGAAAAGAATACATCCCAACGCGAATAATGCTTCATAGTGCAGTCCACCGTTTGGCGCCTCACCTAATTCTGCTGCAATAGTTGCGGGAATTGTTCGAATAGGCGCTAAAAAGGAACTCGGAATTACTGCAGCATTTCCAGTTACCATTAAAACGGCCATGGTTTCGCCAATAGCGCGTCCAATTCCTAAAATGGCCCCAGCTGTTATCCCAGATGCAGAGTACGGAATTACTACTTTATATATCGTTTGCCAATGGGATGCACCTAAGGCCAAACTTGCTTCTTTCATCGCTCGTGGCGTGTTGCGCATTGCATCTTCAGAAATAGTGATAATAGTAGGCAAAGCCATGATTGCAAGAACCACACTTCCTGCCAAAGCAGTTTCACCCACAGGCAGATTAAAAAGATCTTGAATTAATGGAACAATAACCACTAGGCCGAAGAACCCATAAACTACAGACGGAATTCCGGCTAAAAGTTCAATAAGTGGCTTTAATAAATTGCGAGTTCTTTTCTTTGCAATTTCACTTAAATAGATCGCTGCAGCCAAAGCTATTGGCAAAGCCAAAAGTATAGCTCCTAAACTCACCCATAAGGTTCCGTAAATTAAAGGCTTAACTCCCATTTGTGCAACAGGTTCTGCCGTCGGAAACCATTCTTCATCAGATAAGAATTTATAAACAGTGATTTTATTTATATCAAGTTCTTTTCCTTTAAACTCTTCATTTACATACTTATCTGAAAAAAACGCTATAATTCCAGGCGTGTTTGCAATAAGTTCGTTTATTTTATCGGGGAAATTCGCAAAATTCTCACCCAGCTCTTCTTCTGAATAATAGTCTGTTATGTCTCCACTTCTAAACAAAACGATAGGCACATCTTTCCCGCCAAGGTCACTCCAGTTTGTAATTTTTTGATCAAAAATATCTTTTATTTGCGATGGATCTAATTTACTTACTGGATTAGAATTATTTACTGCCAATAAAAAACCCTTCTCTATTGGTTTTTTGGTAAAAACTCCAGCACCTTCTATAAATAGAAAAAAGATAATTAAAATCACCGTAATACTAGTAGCGGCGCTACTTAGCATCAAGATGGATTCAATTACCTTCTCTTTAATCTGTTTAAAATTTGTTTTCAAAAGAGTGTTTTTTAATTTTGAACAAAAATACGTCAGTCAAACTTGACGAATGTATTCCCTTTATTATCCTTATGTTAACTTAAGGTTAAGCGATTGATACAAGTTTAACACCACAACTCGTTCTATAAATAAAAAAAGGTTGCTCGTAATCGAACAACCTTTCATTATAAATAATAATTAACCTTTTTGTATTAGTTCAATGGAATATATCCTATTTCGCCAACTATTTTTTGTCCTTCAGCAGAAAGTGCATAATCAACAACTGTTTTTACTTTATCAGCATTTTTCTTATCAAACATATAGAACAATGGTCTAGAGATAGGATACGATTTATCTTTAGCGCTAGCTATAGAAGGCTCAACAAATGTTTTTCCTTGATCATACGACACTGCTAATTGTTTCACTTCCTTTGTTTCATATGCTAATCCGATATAACCGATAGCTCCTTTAGTTTGACCTACAGCTTGAACGATCGCGCCTGTTGCTGGTAAGTTTAAAATATCTGTAGCATAGTTTTTCTTGTCCATAACTTCTTCTTTAAAAAACTCATAGGTTCCAGATGAAGATTCTCTTGAATAAGCGACGATTTTTTCATCAGCACCGCCCACTTCTTTCCAGTTTTTGATTTCTCCTGTAAAGATTTTTTCTAACTGCTCACGTGTTAATTTAGAAACCTTATTTGCGGGATTAACAATTACTGTTAAAGCATCATAAGCAATTATCACTTCTTCAATTTCAATTTTCTTATCAGCAAACTTCATTTTCTCTTCGGTCTTTAGGTCTCTTGAAGCCATCGCGATATCAGTAGTACCATCAATCATTGCCGTAATTCCTACTCCAGATCCACCACCTACAACAGTAATGCTTACGTCAGCATTTGTTTTCATTAATTCTTCAGCTTCTTTTTGTGCCAATGGCAAAACAGTATCACTTCCTTTGATGGTTACAGACACTTCAGTCCCAGAAGATGCAGTTGCTTTATCTTCATTTTTTGCTTTACCACAACTTAACATACCAATCAATGGCAACATTAAAAACAATTTAGTTTTATTCATTTTATCTTTTTTATTAGTTCTATTAATTTTTCACGAAAGTACTGCCTGAATGTTAACTCCTTGTTAACTGAACATTAAACAATCTTTATTACTTATGTTTTAAATATCGAAATCAATTTCGAAAAAAAACACTCCTTATACATTATATTCCAATCTCTACTTGAAGTCGTCCAAACCAATTGTTATCTACACTTCCACTAAAATTCTTTACGTCATCATACGAAACCTCAGCTTGAACTTTTACTTTATGTCCAAATATATATTTAGATAATCCAATCGTGTATTCGTCTACATCTGGACTTAACGTTTGTATCGCGTCATTAACTTTTTGCGTTGAGAATCTACCAATTATTTGATAATCAGAAGGGAAAAGATAACTCAATTGAGTGTCAACTCCGTAACCTACATACACCGCTTGTTGTTTAGTAATATCCAGAGGATTTATCGTAATAGGATTATCAGTCGTTCTAGACATATAAGCCGCAGATGCCGTCCAACCATTATATTTAAACATGGTATCAAAAAATAAAGACTGCAGTGTTCTTGACTCATATAAGCTACTACCCAATTGTCCTTGAGAACGTAAAGCATTATTATTTTGGCTAAAAGCCCCAGAAACCATCCATTTCAGCGTTTTTTCTCGCGTTAAATCTGCTTCAAAATTTGATCCGTTTTTAGTAAATGCTCCAAGAGGAAATAATTCTACTTTTCCAGTTAAAGCGATTCCGTCATCTTTGGTTTTTACCCAGTTTCTACCTTCTCCTTTAGTAATTGCACCTTTTAATGCATATGAAAAATGTTCTGGGTTTTGTTTCGAATAATCTAAAAACACTCCAAAATCACGATCAATATTAAACTTCGAGTTGTTGATACTACGATCTGTAAGCTCTAAGGAATTTGAAGAGATTACACGTTGATTGTTACCTGGGAGTTTTGTTTGACCAAAACCGATTGTAAAATGAGAAGTAGGCTTGTAAAAAAGAACTCCATCTAAAATTACGTTTCCGCTATTCCCTACAGCCACAGTTCCAATATCTCTAGCCGAAAAACCTAGTTCAACTTTATATCCAAACTTCGGATTATAAACAAAACCATCTAACTTCAGTCGCATTCTTCTTATTTCTCCTTCTACAACTCCTGACTCGCCTTCTTCTTTACCAAAACCTATTCTACTTTGAACTCTAAAGCCAATAATCACTTGAAACAAACTATCTTTCTCTGTAAAACCCAGTTTTTTAGAGGAGGTTAAATAATGGTTTAGCTCTGATTTTTTTGCAGGCAATTCTTTAGTTAATTGTTGTTCTTGAGCCATCGTTATTAATGTAAACATTAGCACGATGCTTAATAAAAAATTTTTCATTTTAATAATTAGTTATTGTTGTGTTATTACGAGGCAAAATTAATGTTAATAAACCCTTTTAGTATTAAGCCAAGGTTAACATAACGGTAATTTAAAGCGACATAAAAACTACAACCGACTAAATTAAAGGTGCTTAAGTAAATTTACATCTTCTTGAAATAGCAATTAATGTCATTTAAACTCTTCCTCATTCAAATAAAAAAGCACCAAATACTCTTATTAAGTATTTGATGCTTTTTGTTTTCGTGAATTATCTACTTCTAAAAATTAAACTGAGCCTGTAACCTCAATAAATTTCCCTGCTGTCTGTTATTTTTAAGTACGCTATCCTCAAAAGTTCTGTCGGCAATTACCCAAGTTGCAGTTAGTTCAAATGCTTTATACGGCTGCCACTCTAAACCTAGTTCATAATCTCTAACAGTATAACTTCTAGCATCTTTTTCAAATTTCTTTCCACCATCATAATATTGAAATTTAGCAAATGGATATAGCAATTGATTTTTAGAAAGATCCCATTTATAGTTTAAAGTAACATAACCTCCTTCTAAGTTAGAGACTTCTACCGAATTTGTAAGTTTATTGTAGCGAGGCCCTTTACCAATGTTGTATTCCGCTTGAACACCAAATGGTTTTGGATACAGCACAAAAGAAGCCGCCACTCTTTGATCAATAGTGTATTGTTTATCCTTAACAGAAACACCCGAAGAAATTTCGCTTCCAAAAGCCCATTTACCTGTGTACGCTTGAAGCCCTGGTTCAATAATTTGATTTCCTATTAGAAAAGGATAACTTACCCTAGTCACTACATGAAGATTTTTATTACCTTCAGTTTTACTGGCTGTTTGACCATTATATGCCCCAAAGGCAAAAACCCCATAATCTCCTGAACCTTTATATCCATCCTTAATAAGCATAGCGAAGCGCTCTCTTATTTTACTTGGTGCCCAATAAAAGAACGCACCAAGATCTCTTTCATTTGCAATGGCACTATTTAAAGCGTCATTACGGTCTAAAGTTAATCTATTTTGACTTGATTGCATGTTTTCAAATCCAAAAGGGACCTTACTTTGCCCTATTCTTAAACGAAACTCTTTCTTTGCATCGAATGACAAATCAAAATAAGCATCACGTAACTGCAAAAAATTATTGACTCCTGTACTCGGTGAACTCGCTAAATCAGGCTGAATGTAGAAAGATAAATTGGGATGAATTTGACCTGAAAAGACAATTCTAGCTCTTCTAATAAAAAACCCATTATTAGATTTTACATCATCTCCCGTAGCTGTGGTTCCCCACGATTTATCACATTGATCACATGAAACTTTATCATTAGTAGATATTAACCCGTTGTAACGCACCTGAGCATACCCTCTTAGACTAATTTTATCATACCATTGAGACTCTTTTTTCGGCTTCGCTTTTTCTTCAGCTGCCTTAACTTTGCTTATAGAATCCATAATACGAGCCACTTCTCTCGAAATTTCGTTTCTATTTATTTCTTGCGCTTGAAGTACACCTGCACTAACTATAAAAAATGCAATTAAAATTTTTTTCATCTCTAATGATATCAGTATTTTATTTTGCAAATGTCTATTTTTTATGTTAAGCTATTGTTAACAAATCATTATCATGATGATAACAAATAGGGTCAATGATCGTCTTTAAGATTACGATTCATTTAGAAACATAAAATCCATATTTCACAGATTGAAATATGGATTCTAAAAAAGAATTATTGTGCCGCAGTTTCCAACTTATTTCTAAGGTCTGCCATTTCACTTTTTAATTTTTCAATTTCTGCTTGCTGTTCTTTGAATGCAGCGACCAAAACAGGAATGAGACCTGCTTCATCAATTGTTTTAATGGTAGCGTTGCGAAACGTATTTTTACTGAACAAATAAGAGATCGATTTCTCACCTACAAGACTCGGAAAAACCTCCTGTATATTATCTGCCATAAATCCAAATTGTTCTCCTTTCTCTAGATCCAATTGTTTGAAATTTTGTGTATCATATTCAAACATCGTTGGTTCCAGCCGAATAATACTTTGCAATGGATTTTGTATCAGCTGTGCATTTATTTTTATAGTGCTATCGGGGTAGCTTTGTGAAAATGAAACAGCCGATATTGCTAAAAATGAAAGTAAAAAACATGCTTTTTTAAATTCTCTCAGTGAATATTTCATGATTAAAGTTTTTTGATTTGATTGCAAATATCGTCAAGTTATTTTTCTTTACTTACCGTCCACTACCATCATGGCATCTTCATAAAAAGTTACAAGTCCAGTTGTAATATCGTGCGTTCCTCCTACTATACCAATTTCTCCATTTTCAATCATTTGTTTTAAAATCGGGCTGCGTTCCATAATGGCTTGTACTGTTTTTTTAACATTGATCACAGATACTTTATCTACAAAATCGCTATTGGTTGAATTTCTGTTTTCGGTTTCTGTTTTTTCATCGTACACCGCAGGCTGTATTTTACTAAGCAAAGCTGTCAAATTCCCCATTTCGACGTGGTCACAAGCTCCTTTGATGGCACCGCATTTAGTGTGTCCTAAGACCACAATTATTTTTGAACCAGCTACCTTACATCCAAACTCCATGCTGCCCAAAATATCTTCATTCACAATATTCCCAGCAATACGCACGCTAAACACGTCGCCTAAGCCTTGGTCAAAAATTAACTCGGCTGAAGTTCGTGAATCAATACAACTCAAAATCACCGCAAAAGGATGCTGACCCTCTACAGTTTCATTAGCCTGTTGCAAAAGGTTGCGGTTTGCTTTTAGATTGTTTGCAAATCTTTTATTTCCTTCTTTTAGAATTTCTATCGCCATTACTGGAGTAATAGCGTCCTGCATTTCTTTAGTTAATGTTTTCATTTTCTAATTAATTGTTGATTATGTCCATTCTTTACTCCAGCAAAAATACACTCTATTTCTTTTCGAGTCTTATTTTTTTTATTCGTATTGATTTTTTTTATTCTTGGCCAATTCAAGTAAATCAAAACTAAAAACTACCAAAACAGCACATTAATACACCGCCTTCTCGTAGATATAAGCACCACAGATTCTTAGCTTACACTTTAAAATTAATTGCTTTAATAAAAAATTGAAGTAATAGAAAGGAGAAGTTTCTTATGAAGTAATTTCACTGAATTTCAAAAAAAGTTATTAAACTTGAAATTACATTAATAAACAGAAGACTTTTCAAAGCGTTTTATATTATTGCTTCACTGCCTTTGTTAGCGTAAAAGAAAATTGTGAACCAACACCAATTTCACTTTCGACAAATATTTTTTCTTTATGAGCCTCTATAATATGCTTTACTATTGCAAGTCCTAATCCAGAACCTCCTTCGGAGCGGGCTCCACTTTTATCTATTCGATAAAAACGTTCAAAAAGCCGCGGAATATTTTGCTTTTCTATTCCTTCACCATTATCTGTTATCCGAATCAAAACTTTTTCTTTTGTCAAATTAACCACCGCAACTTCTGTTGTACCCTTTGGGTTTCCGTACTTTATTGAATTTACGATTAGGTTTTCTACGATTTGTTGAATTCGATCTCTGTCTGCTCTCACATAATTGGGTAAGATGTGATAATTCTCAAACTCAAGCGTGATTTTCTTTTTCTCGGCTTTCATTTCTAGTAGGTCGAAAACGTTCTGAATCAATTCGACAATATCAAATTCAGTAATATCTAAATTCAGATCCCCAACTTCAAGTTTGGTTATCATGTCTAAATCTTCAACAATATAAATTAGTCGTTCTACCCCTTTTTCGGCCCGTTTTAAATATTTTTTTCGAATGACTTTATCTTCCATTGCTCCATCTAGCAAAGTGTCAATATAACCTTGCACGGTAAATAAGGGTGTTTTTAACTCATGTGAAACATTTCCCAAAAACTCTCTTCGGTACTCTTCACGCACTTTCAACATCTCGATTTCAAGTTTCTTATCCGTGGCAAATTTCTTTACCTCTCGAGTCAGTGTTTCCATATCGGTCGCAATGGGTTGATCCAGAAATGTACTTGATTCTAAAAGCGAAACATCATCATAGATTTTCTTTACACGTCTATATATAAAACGCTCAACTCGATGTTGTAAAACAATAAATGAAAATATATAAATAACTAAAATGAAAATAAAACCAAACAATAGCAGACTGCGCAAAGGCAATTGGAACATTACTGAAACCAATAGCATTACAAATCCAGTTGAAAATAGACTGATGTACAACGCTGACTTTACGGCAAACTTATAGGTTTTTTTAAAACTTACATTCATTTTTAAGTACTTATACTGTATGTTTAAAAGAGCATTATAAAGAAGAACTTGCACCTCACAAACAACCTCATTGTTTTATTTTAAACTTCAAATTTATAGCCAACCCCTTTAATGGTTTTAAAAAGATCTTCCCCTATTTTTTCTCGAAGTTTTCTAATATGGACATCAATAGTTCTTCCTCCTACCACTACTTCATTTCCCCAAACTTTATCCAGAATTTCATCACGCTTAAATACTTTTCCGGGTTTAGAAGCAAGCAAATAAAACAGCTCAAACTCTTTTCTAGGCAATGCAATTTCGACATTATCCTTTACTATTTTATATTCTTCGCGATTTATTTCTATTCCACCTACATTTAAAGTTTCGCTGTCTTGCTCACTTTCTTTTAGACGGCGCAGTAATGCTTTGACTTTACTAACTAATAGTTTTGGCTTTATAGGCTTTGCGATGTAGTCATCTGCTCCCGCATCAAATCCCGCCACTTGCGAATAGTCTTCACTTCTTGCAGTCAAGAAAGTAATAATCACATTGCTCAATTCTGGAATTTTTCTAATATTTTCACAAGCTTCCATTCCATCCATTTCAGGCATCATGACATCCATGATAATTAAATCTGGTAATTCCTTTTTAGCCTTTACAATTGCCTCTTTTCCATTAGCGGCCTTAAAAATCTGATAGCCCTCTTGAGCAAGATTATAACCTACGATTTCTAAAATATCTGGTTCATCGTCAACAAGTAAAATCTTGGTATGTTTCTTTTTCATATTTGGCAAAATTACGTTTGCAATTGTAAATGTAACAATAAATGAACAGCAAAAAAGCAGTATTAACCGTAATTTAATTTGATAACTATTTGGTAATATTCAATAAACGTAATCGTAACCTGCCAATAACGCAAACTTTACAAAGACCCCATTACTTTGCAAAAAATTAAACAAACTATGAAACTTAAATTATTCATTTTAACGCTTTTTATTAGTACCCTTGCTTTTTCTCAAACTAAAGGGACTATTTCTGGAGTACTAACTGATAAGGATTCAAACAACGAAACGTTACCTTTTGCGAATGTATTATTAAAAGGAACACAAATAAATGGCATAACTGATATTGATGGTAAATACTCACTTAGTGCTCCAGCAGGAAGCTATGTTATACAGTATAGTTTTATTGGTTACGAATCAGTAGAAATTCCCGTAACCGTGATTGATAGCGAAACGGTTACTCTAAGCAAAGCATTAGGCGCGGCTGGTTACAAATTAAGTGATGTTGTTATCACGACTCATGTAAACAAACAAAAAGAAACCGCCTTATTATTAGAACAAAAAAAGGCTGTCGAAATCAAACAAAGTATTGGCGCGCAAGAACTCTCCAGAAAAGGAGTTAGCGACGTAGCCACAGCAGTTACTAAAACGAGTGGTATTACAAAACAGGAAGGTACTGGAAATATATTTGTACGAGGTTTAGGCGACCGCTACAACTCTACTACTATGAATGGCTTGCCCTTACCATCAGACGATCCTTCAAAAAAGAATATTAAATTAGGTATATTCAATACTGATATTGTAGAATCAATAGGCATTGACAAAACATACAATTTTAGAAATTTTGGAGATTTTGGAGGTGCAAATATTGATATTGTATCAAAAACGCATACAGGAAGCGAAATGTTAGAGATAGGTTTCGAATTAGGCATGAATACTTTGGCTAACAGCCAAAAAGATTTTCGATTACAAGACGGACCATCTAAAACTGGATTCTCAAATACAAGCTATCCTAAAAACCCATTTTCTTCTTATAATTTCGATACTAATTGGAATACCGCTGCTGCGACTCCTATTAACACTTCTATCTTTATTAGAGGCGGTAGTGAATTCAATGTTGGAGAAAATGGAAAACTCGGCTTTTTTGGAACAGCGTCTTTTGACAATGAATACAATTATACTACTGGAGTTTCGAATGGATCTATTGGCCTAAATGGCATCCCAAGAAGAAATTTAAATTTCGAATCTTTTTCATACAATACAAACACAACAGTAATGGGGAACGTTAATTATAAAATTAACACAAACAACTCCATAAAATTCAACTCACTATTCGTCAACACCTCGAGCCAAGACCATCAAGAATTTGAAGGTATTATTGATAGTTTTGACATTGCTTCGGATGGCGGTGGATACATTAGAAGGTCTAATTTAGATCAAACTACAGTATTTATAAACCAATTATTAGGAAATCATTCTTTAAACGAAAGAACGAATTTTAACTGGGGTGTTTCTTTTAACTCTTTAAAAAACAGCATTCCAGATCGAATGCAAAACACCTTAATTCCGCAGAACGAACAATCTGATCCAGATGTAAAGCAAGTGTCAGACAATAATGATTCTGAAAACCACCGATTTTATCAGAATTTAAAAGACAATCAGTTAGCTGCAAACTTAGCTTTGGATTATAAGTTTAACAAAGAGGATGAAGACTATAGAGGGAAATTTACCTTAGGATACAGTGGATATACTAAAAAAGTAGGTTTTCAAGCAAGACAATTTAATTTTGATATCAACAACGCAGTTGCACAACCAGTCGTAGACAAGAACAATATTGACGGTTACTTTAACCAAACCAATTTTAGCAATAATCTCTTTAGCATAAAAACTTTTAATGGCGGATTAGCTCCTCAAACTTATGATGGCGATCAAAATATTCAGGCAGCATTTGTGGGAGTTGAATATAAGTTTACACCAAAGCTTACAGTAGTTTTTGGAACAAGAGGAGAATATATTATTCAAAATATAGATTGGTTCACTAACATCAGTAAAGGCACAAACAAGTTTGACAAGTTTGAATTTTTACCTTCAACTAGTATTAAATATGAGTTAAACGAAGATCAAAACTTAAAATTTGCAGCCAGTAAATCATACACTTTACCACAATTTAAAGAGAGAGCACCTTTCCAGTTTGAAGATGTTACCGAGGTTATTATTGGAAACCCGAAATTATACTCTTCGACCAATTATAATGCAGATGTCAAATGGGAATATTTCCCTAAGTCGAGCGAAATAATTTCGTTAACTGCTTTTGGAAAATTAATTCAGAATCCAATCAACGAAATCACGATTACCTCAGCAACTAACGATATATCTTATGTCAACTCAGGAGACAAAGCAGTTGTCCTAGGAGCTGAATTTGAGATTAGAAAAAACATTTTCGAAAAGGATACTGAAAACAAAGAATCATTAAGTACCGGATTCAACGCATCGTATATGTACAACAATCAAGATTTTAATGGGCAAAAAGTAGAAAATGAAACAGACTTAACTGTTTTCTTCTCTAAAACAGAAGGTAAGCTAACTGGAGCTTCAGATTTATTATTGAATGCTGACCTGAGCTATTTTAAAGAATTTTCACAAGATAAAAATGTTCTAGCAACAATTACCTATGGTTATTTCTCCGACAGAATTTATGCTCTAGGTACAAGCGGAAGAGGAGATTTAATCGACAAAGCTAACGGCTCTTTAGATTTCATATTGAAGTCTAAGCTTACTAAAAACATTGGTTTAGGATTATCTGTAAAAAATATTTTAGACCCTACAATCGAAAGAATACAAGACAACCAAAACGTATTAGTAAAATCGTATAAGAACGGTATAAACTTTAAAGTAGCTGCGACTTATACTTTTTAAGAAGTTTACGATTGCTTAACAAACTGATAAACTTAACAAAATCAAACTACAGAAAAACAGTGCTAGGTTTGCACTGTAATAATAAAACAACCACAATTAAAACTAAAAAAAATGAAAAAAGTATTTTTATCAATGCTTACATTAGCAACATTAACAATTACGTCTTGTACTAGTAATGATGTTGCTACAGAAACGGATCCAAATGTTGTTTCTCTAGATCCTACAAACTTTAAAGGAACGTTAGAAGCTGGAAAAGAAGCTACATTAGATGCTTCAAAAGTGTATTATTTAACAGGAGCATTTATTGTAAAAAGCGGAGCTAAACTAACTATTCCTGCTGGAACTGTAATCAAAGCAACAGAAAACACAGATAGTACAGTAAGATACATTGCGGTATCTCAAGGAGGGCAAATCTTCATCAATGGTACAGCTACTAACCCAGTAGTTATGACTTCGGCCAAAGCAACACCATCTAAAAGTGACTGGGGAGGTCTAGTAATTTGTGGTAAAGCTCCAATAAACACTTCGGCAACCGCTGGAGGAACGGCTTCTGCAGAAGTTTCAGATTTAACGTATGGTGGTTCTGATACCGCTGACAACTCAGGAGTAATTAGGTATTTGAGAATAGAATACACAGGCTACGCTTATACCTCTACAAAAGAATTCAATGGATTATCATTATTTGGTGTGGGTTCTGGAACAACTTTAGAATATGTTCACGCAAATCACAATGGTGATGATGGTATCGAATTTTTCGGAGGAACTGTAAACGGGAAGTATTTAGTATCAACTGATAGTGATGATGATTCAATTGACTTTGCTGATGGATGGGCTGGAACAGGAGAATTTTGGTATATCAAAAACACAGCTAAAGCGGGTATCGAAGGATCAAATAATGGTACAAATGGTTACGCTACACCAATGACAAATGCAACTTTAAAAAACATTTCGATTGTAAAAGGAACTTTAGCTAACTCTGAAGATGCGATTTATCTAAAAGAAGGTGCTGGAAAATGGACTGCTTCAAATGTATACATTGACGGTGCTTTTACAAAAGGGTTAAAAATAAAATCTGACGACGCTGCGGCAAATGAGAATATAACGAATGGAAATATAAAATTCAATCCTATCCAATTTGCAAACACTGCAACTGGCTTTTTACCATCGGAATATACTGGAACAAACACTACTTATTTAACAGTAGGAACTAATACTGGTGCTGGTGCTGGAGCAGCTGCTCCGTCATGGACAACTGGCTGGACTGCAGGATTATAATAATAAAAACAATAAATTTGTTGTAAAACACCTTTCAAAAGAAAGGTGTTTTTTATTTTGGTACAGTATTTGATTTTTTTTGTATATTTACTAAACAAAATCAAGCTAATGGCAAAAAATTACTTTTATATTGCAATCTTATTGGTTTTTTTCTTCTCCTTGAACCTCAGCGCTCAAGAAACAAAGCAACAACCAAAACTACAAGAAACCTCCATAATTGAAGGTTTAAGCTTGTACCCAAACCCTGTAACTAATGGAAAGGTATATATTTCCACCAAAAATGATTCAAATAAAGAAATAATTATATTTGATCTTTTAGGAAAAAAAGTACTGCAAACGTTAATTAGTTCAAGAGAACTAAATGTCTCCAGTCTTAACCCTGGCGTTTACATTATTAAGATTAATGAGGAAAACGCAACTGCTACCAGAAAACTCATTGTAAGGTAAAAATTACTTTCGAAAAATAAATTTAAAAGCTCCAACTACAATTGGAGTTTTTTTTATTCCGATTGGAATGCCTTTTAATATCTGAAAACGCTATTAAAATTTATACCTTTGCAAAAAAAAATTCTTGATTACAGCTACTGATATATTTGCCATTTCGAATCAAAAGCAATTTGAAAAAATAGCCTTAAAAGTATTTCGTTACCAACACGAAAACAACTTGGTGTACAGAGAATTTTGTGATCTATTGAAAATAGAACCTCAAAAAATAAAAACACTACAACAGATTCCGTTTTTACCAATTCAATTTTTTAAAAGTCACGCTGTAGTTTCTAATACAAACCCAGTTCAAAATACATTTACCAGCAGCGGAACGACCGGAATGATTACCAGCAAACATCTTGTAACAGACATTTCTATTTATGAGGAAAGTTACCGCCGAGGATTTTCTGAGTTTTATGGAAACATTGAAGATTACGTCGTTTTAGCTTTATTACCTTCTTATCTGGAAAGAGAAGGTTCTTCCTTGATTTATATGGTCGAAGATTTGATTCAGCTATCGAATCATGCCGAAAGCGGTTTTTATCTTCACAACCACGAGCAGCTTATTAAAAAATTGACCGAATTAGACGAATCTGGCCAAAATATAATTCTTATCGGAGTTACTTTTGCCTTATTAGACTTGATCGAAAAACATCAGTTCCAACTGCAAAACACCATTATCATGGAAACCGGCGGTATGAAAGGCAAGCGCAAAGAAATGATCCGAGAAGAACTGCATCAGCAGCTTTGCGAAGGTTTTGGCGTTACCGCCATCCATTCTGAATATGGAATGACTGAATTACTCTCACAAGCCTATTCTCTTGGTGAAGGCGTTTTTGAATGTCCTTCTTGGATCCAAATCCTCATCCGCGATACTGAAGATGCATTGACATACATTCCGCAAGGAAAAACAGGCGGAATCAACGTGATTGATTTGGCTAACATCAATTCTTGTTCGTTTATAGCTACTCAGGATTTGGGCAAAAAAAATCCCAACAACTCTTTCGAGGTATTGGGACGTTTTGATAATTCTGATATTCGCGGTTGTAATTTGATGGTGCTATAAAACCTTATTAATGTATTTCTTTTCGATGTCCTAAATCAACAACATCAATCAAAAGAATATCGTCAAAAATCTCATAAATCACTCTATAATCGCCAACACGTATTCTATATCCTTTTCTTCCTTTTAACTTTTTGTACCCTTGTGGTCTAGGATTATCAGCTAAATCATAAATTTGCTTTTTTATCGCAGAAAAATAAGGCTCATTAATTTTGATTAAAGCTTTTAAAACTTTTTTTCTAAATTCAATAGTGTAAGACGTTACTTGACTACTTTGCGCTTTTCTTCAATAATTTTAAACGCTTCGTCAATAGAAATACGATAACCATCATCGTCTCTTTTGGCCTCATCATAAAGACGTACGTCTTCTAAATCTTCCAATTCTTCAATCATTCTATTGTACTTCTCTATCGGCAAAACAACAGCCGTTCTATTTCCATTTTTATCAGTTAAGAATTGAGTTTCCATACTATTAATATTTATAGTAAAGTTAAGAAATTAAACTACTCTAACCACAAAATAATTTTTCTTACCGCTTTGCAACAATACAAATTGGCTGTTGATTAAATCTTTTGTCGAAAGTGCAAAATCTTCTTTCACTTTTTCTCTGTTTACTGATATCGAATTAGCCGTCAAAGCGCGTCTTGCTTCACCATTAGACTTAAAAAATCCTGTCTTTTCATTCAAAACAGCGATAATATCAATTCCAGATTCAATTTCGTTTCTTGCTATTTCCGCTTGCGGAACACCTTCAAAAACATCTAAGAAAGTGGCTTCGTCCAATTGTTTTAAATCATCGGAAGTAGAATTTCCAAACAAAATATTTGATGCTTTTATCGCATTTTCTAAATCTACTTGTGAATGAACCATTACCGTAGTTTCTTCAGCCAAACGTTTTTGTAACAAACGCAAATGTGGTGTTTCTGAATGTTTTTCGGTTAATTCAGTAATTTCTTCTTTCGATAAAAAGGTAAAAATCTTGATGTATTTTTCAGCATCAACATCTGAAGTATTCAACCAATATTGGTAAAATTTATAAGGTGAAGTTCGCGCTGCGTCTAACCAGATATTTCCTCCTTCAGATTTCCCGAATTTAGTTCCATCCGCTTTTGTAATCAACGGACAAGTTAAAGCGTATGCTTTTCCGCCAGCAATTCTACGTACTAATTCCGTTCCAGTAGTGATATTTCCCCATTGGTCTGAACCACCCATTTGCAGTGTACAACTTTTGGTTTTGAACAAATGTAAAAAGTCGTATCCCTGAACCATTTGGTATGTAAACTCAGTAAATGACATTCCTTCTGCTGATTCAGAAGACAAACGCTTCTTTACTGAATCTTTAGACATCATATAATTTACCGTAATGTGTTTTCCAATATCACGAATAAACTCCAGAAAAGAGAAATTCTTCATCCAGTCGTAATTATTCACTAATTCAGCTGCATTTGGAGCATCTGAAGTAAAATCAAGAAAACGACTCAATTGTGCTCTAATTGCTTCTTGATTGTGACGTAAAGTAGGCTCGTCTAATAAATTTCTTTCATTGGATTTTCCTGATGGATCTCCAATCATTCCTGTCGCACCACCTACTAGCGCTAATGGTTTGTGTCCTGACAATTGAAAATGTTTCAACAACATTACACCTACTAAATGCCCTATATGCAATGAATCTGCAGTTGGATCAATACCCACATACGCCACACGCATTTGCTCCATCAAATGTTCTTCTGTGCCTGGCATAACATCGTGGAGCATTCCTCTCCAAGTCACTTCTTCAATAAAATTTTTCATCTTTTTTAATCAATTTCCGCAAAGATAGTAATTCAACTGCAATGGCAATAGCAATTTCAATGGCAATACTACTGAGAAACCTCAAAATAAATTTGAATTTCTGAATTGAAATTGATTTAGTACATTTACAAGATGATTTTAGTAACAGGAGGAACTGGTTTAGTAGGAGCACATTTATTGCTGTATTTAATAGAATCCGAAAACATCGGAGCTAATAAAATACGGGCTATTTATCGAAAATTAGAAAGTATCGAGAAAACGAAAGCCTTGTTTCAGCTTTATAGTAAATCTGCATTGTTTAATGCTATCGAATGGGTTCAAGCTGACATAATTGACATCCCTTCTTTAGAAGATGCTTTTATAGGAATTGACTACGTTTACCATAGCGCTGCCCTAATTTCATTTGATCCAAAAGACGAAGAAACACTCCGCAAAACTAACATCGAAGGAACCGCAAACATTGTGAATTTTTGCCTTGCTAAAGGAGTAAAAAAACTATGCTACATTAGTTCGACAGCGGCTTTAGGTGATTTAGCAGCACACGAAACTAGTACCACTGAAGAAACCGAGTGGAATCCTGAAAAACCACATAGCGATTATGCTATTTCAAAATACGGTGCTGAAATAGAAATATGGCGTGGCCGGCAAGAAGGCTTAGATGTCGTCGTGGTAAATCCGGGAGTTATTATTGGACCTGGTTTTCAAGATCAAGGAAGTGGTCTTCTTTTTCAGAAAGTGGCCAACGGGCTGCCGTTTTACACTCTTGGAATAGCGGCTTTCGTAGCAGTTAGCGATGTGGTAAGAATTACAATTCAATTGATGAAAAGCGAAATTAAAAACGAGCGTTTTATATTGATTGCGCAGAACATCCCTTTTAGAGACATACTGAATTCTATCTCCGACGCGTTGAAAGTAAAAAGACCTACCCGCCACCTAAAACCATCGGTAATGCAAATCGCTTGGAGAGTGGATTGGATTATATCAAGCATTTTAGGGAGAAAAAGGCAGTTAACCAGAGCGACTGCTACAGCATCTTATTCGAAACACATCTATTCGAATGAAAAAATAAAAAGGACTTTAAACACTGAATTTGTAGATGTCCATCAATACATCGAGGAGATTTCAAAATTATAAAAAGGGAAATTTATTGAATTCTCAAAGAGTCTTTTCCGTTTTTCAAGATAATTTTCTTCTTTTTTAATAGTAAAGAATCTTTTTTTTCATCGTTCATCTTGACTTTTTTTAGTGAATCAGCTTTTAGTTTCTCTTGCTTTTTCTCTTCTCTTTTTACCAATGAATCTAAGACTGTTTTTTTAGCCTCAATTCGCTGGATAAGCTCGTCATACATTTCTTTATAATCGATATAATTTGAAGCATAATAAGTATTGCTTTGCGCAAATTGCAAGCTATCTATTTTATACTTTTTAAAAATGTACTGAGACGGATTAATTTTAAACGTATCTATTGACGCTGGATTTTGATATTTTATAGCGTCCAAAATTGATAAATCATACATTACATCGATCATGACATCTCTTTCTATAAGATTGTCAGGCTTATGAACTACCTCTTCTTTGCAGCTCATAAACCCAACTAAAACGGTCAATAGTAACAGTAATTTTTTCATCTATATTTGTCTATTAGCGATCAAACAAAAGTCTTTTTCCTGCGCGAATATTTTTTACTTTAAAAGCACTATACACTAATTGTCCATTTACTAAAGTATGAGTAATTCTAGATTTGAAAGTAAATCCTTCAAATGGAGACCATCCGCATTTAGCAAAAATATTTTCTTTCTTAACGCTCCAAGGCAAACCCGGGTTTACGATTACTAAGTCGGCATAATATCCTTCTTTAATAAAACCACGTTTTTCAATTTTGAAAATCTTAGCCGGATTATGGCACATTTTTTCGACAATTTTCTCAACACTTATTTTACCTTGGTGAAAAGCTTCAAACATAGCCACAACGGCATGCTGAACTAAAGGTCCTCCAGAAGGAGCTTCTAGATATGATTTCTTTTTCTCTTCTAATGTATGCGGTGCATGATCAGTAGCAATCACATCAATTCTACCATCGAGCAAAGCTTCCCAAAGCACTTTTTGATCATTTGCTGTTTTTACCGCTGGATTCCATTTTATAAGATTCCCTTTGGTAGCATAATCGTCATTGGTAAACCATAAATGATGCACGCAAACTTCGGCAGTAATTTTCTTTTGTTCCAATGGAATTTTGTTTGTGAACAAATCCATTTCTTTAGCAGTTGAAAGATGAAAAATGTGCAAACGAGCTCCAGTTT
The DNA here is from genome assembly GCF_004349145.1 of Flavobacterium hiemivividum. GTDB lineage: Bacteria > Bacteroidota > Bacteroidia > Flavobacteriales > Flavobacteriaceae > Flavobacterium > Flavobacterium hiemivividum. The sequence continues at coordinate 554,475 of NZ_SMFO01000001.1, forward strand.
TCTTAGCAAGCGCAACCGCTTTGGAAGAAGAAATATAACAAGCTTCTTCACTTCGAATCAAATGATGCGCCGTAACGGGAACATCATCTCCAAATTCAGCTTTGTATTTCTCTAAATTGTTTTTTATAGTAGTTTCATCTTCACAATGAACTGCAATAAGCATAGGTGTACTGGAGAATATTTTTTCTAAAGTAGCTTCATTATCAACGAGCATATTCCCTGTTGATGAACCTAAAAATATTTTTATACCGGCAACATTTTTCGGATTTGTTTTTAGAACTTCCTCCAAGTTATCATTAGTTGCACCCATCATAAACGAATAATTCGCATATGATTTCTCAGCAGCAAGCTGGTATTTTTCTTCTAAAATTTCTTGCGTAACCGCATTAGGAACCGTATTAGGCTGCTCGATGTAAGAAGTAATTCCACCGGCAACGGCCGCTCTAGATTCCGTTTCTATATCCCCTTTATAAGTAAGACCTGGCTCTCTAAAATGCACTTGATCATCAATAGCACCCGGCATTAAATAGTTCCCCTCTGCGTCGATAATCACACAATTTGATGATTTCGCGCTGATACTTTCTGAAACCTCAACAATTAAGTCATTTTCAATTAATACATCGCCCTCAAAAATTACCCCTTCATTTACTATTTTGGCATTCTTAATTAAAACCCTATTCATTGTATTTTTGCTTATAAACTATTAACTAATTTTTTTAATCGTAGAGAAATTACTCCAAAAACGGCTTCAATAATTATAGAATTGCTCATTTTTGATTCTCCTTTTGTGCGGTCTGTAAAAATTATTGGCACTTCGACAATATTAAATTTTTTACAAAACGTTCTGTATTTCATTTCAATCTGAAACGCGTATCCCACAAATTTTATTTTATCGAGATTAATCGCTTCAAGCACCTCTCTTTTATAACAAACGAAACCTGCCGTAGCATCATGAATTTTCATTCCAGTTATAATTCGAACATATACCGATGCAAAATAAGACATCAACACTCGGTTTAACGGCCAATTAACGACATTTACACCTGTAACATAGCGCGAACCAATCGCAAGATCAGCAGTTCCAAAGTGACAAGCATTGTATAGCTTCTCTAAATCATTCGGATTATGAGAAAAATCAGCATCCATTTCGAAAATAAAACCATACTTTCTCTCTAATGCCCATTTGAACCCATGAACATAGGCAGTACCTAGTCCAGATTTCTTTTCTCTATTTTCCAAAAATAAACGACCCTCAAACTCGCCTTGAAGCAATCTGACTTTATCTGCGGTTTGATCCGGAGAATTGTCGTCTACAATAAGGATATGAAAAGGTTTGTGTTGGGAAAGTACCGACCTGATTATGCTTTCAATATTCTCAATTTCGTTATAGGTAGGAATTATAACAATACAGTCGTTCATATTTCTAGTAATTTCAGTGCAAAAGTAACGTTTTTATAGCATTTCATTCATAATAAATTTATAATAAAAAGATTGATATAAAAAATTACTAATTTTGTCACGCTATGATAGAACACCTACTTAATCCAAGAATAACAGAAAGCAAAGATTGGGCAATCCTTTTATTTGTATTGGCATTTGCTATTGTCGCAATTACCAAATCAGTTTATGAAAACCGCTTTAGCGATTTTATGAATTTGATCTTTTCAGATAAATATTCTAAGGTTTATCGCGACGGAAGCCACTTAAGAGACAGTTTCACAATTTCCTTGTTTTTTGTGCAAGTTATTTCCATTGCTTTTTTCATTCAGCTTTCACTAAGTTTTTTTGGATATGGTTCTAAGACAGACTTAATATTCTACATTCAAATTATCACTTTACTACTATTCTTTGTTTTATCTAAATATTTAATAGAAAAAATCATTGCTACCGCATTTAATATTGAGGATTTTATGGAGCATTTCAACCTCCAAAAAGTTGCTTATCGAACCTATATTGGGCTATTTATCCTACCCATTAACATTATATTATTCTATTACGATACAATATCGAGAAATATTCCACTTATAATAATATCTACAATATTGATTGTCAATGTTTTAATATATATTGTTTCTATAAAAAAATATCAAAATCTAATATTCGGTAAGTTGTTTTATTTTATTTTATATCTTTGCGCTCTCGAAATAGCCCCCTATTTTTTTATGTTTTTTATGTTTAAAAAAGGGGGCGCTTAGAAAAAGTTAAAATATGAAAGTGAAAACAATTTTGGTGTCACAACCTGAGCCTAAAGTAGAGAACTCTCCTTACTTTGAACTCCAACAGAAGCATAAAGTGAAAATTGATTTCAGGCCTTTTATTCATATAGAAGGAGTTAATGCTAAAGAGATTCGACTTCAAAAAATCGATCTTAATCAATATACTGCAATTATTTTAACGAGTAGAAATGCGGTTGATCATTTCTTTAGAGTCGCAGACGAAATGCGCTTCAAAGTACCAGAAGGCTTGAAATATTTCTGCCAGTCTGAAGCTGTAGCCTTTTATTTGCAAAAATACGTTGTTTATAGAAAACGTAAAATCTACGTAGGTCCCAAGGACTTTGCAGATTTATCTCCATTGATCAAAAAGTACAAAGACGAAAAATTTCTTTTACCGGCTTCAGATCAATTAAATGCTGACGCAACCATCACACTTAATGCATTAAAAGTAGACTGGACTCCAGCTATTTTTTACAAAACAGTTATGAGTGACCTTTCTGACTTAGCTGATGTGTATTATGATGTTCTAGCCTTCTTTAGTCCTACTGGAATTAAATCATTATTTAAAAACTTCCCAGACTTCGAACAAAACAATACTAGAATAGCTGTTTTTGGGAGTACAACTCAAAAAGAAGCATTGGACAATGGATTAAGAGTTGATATTCTAGCGCCTTCGCCAAATGCACCTTCGATGACAATGGCCTTAGAAAAATACATTACTGAAGCTAATAAAGGTAAATAGTTCTTAGCTTTTCCTCATAATAAAAACCATCTGTATTTTGTTACAGGTGGTTTTTTTATGCCTGATTTCTAAGTAACACTACCGCACTTCCTATTCTACAATTCATTAGCGAACAATTGAAATCTTAAACACCTCAACGTTAGAATACTTTTCTAATTAACGTTTAAACACCTTATTATTGTTTGTTTTTACTTAAATTTGGTTTTCAATTACAACTAAAAACTCTAGTTTTAGTTCTAAAGTCAAACTTATGAAATTAAACTCCATGGTCGTAGAAATAGACGGAATCGACAAAGAAATTTTAAGATTCCTTATGGAAGACGCTCGCAAACCAATCCTCCAAATCGCGAATAAAATAGGAATTTCGGGAGCGGCTATTCATCAAAGATTGCGAAAACTCGAAGTGTCTGGAGTAATTTCAGGTTCAAAATTTGTCGTAAACCACAAAGTTCTTGGATACAACACCATGGCTTTTATTGGAGTTTACCTTGACAAAGCAGCCCGAAACCCAGAAGCTGTAAAGGAATTAAGAAAAATCCCCGAAGTCTTAGAATGTCATTTTACCACTGGAAACTGGTCTATATTGATTAAAATAATCTGTAGAGACAATCAGCATTTAATGCAATTGCTAAATTCTAAAATTCAAGTGATAGAAGGTGTTTCCAGAACAGAAACCTTCATTTCCTTAGATCAGCAAATTGACAGACAAATACAGCTCTAAAAAAATACACTTTAATTAAAATCCAAAAAAAATCCAAATCCCAGCTAATGGAATTTGGATTTTTTAGATATAACAACATCTTATTCCCTACTTCTTAGTTAGAATTTGAAGTTTTGAAATCGGAGTTTTTAAAGATTAATCTCTTTGACTACTGCCGCCCATATAAATGGAAACATAATACAATAAGGTAGCAATAGAACCTAAAGCAGCAACCAAATAAGTTCTAGCAGCCCACTTTAAAGCATCTTTAGCTCCAGCTTGCTCTTGTTGCGTAAGCATTCTTTTGTTCTCTAACCATGCCAAAGCGCGATGACTAGCATCATATTCTACAGGTAAAGTCACTAATGAAAAAACAGTTGTTGCAGCAAAAAGTACAATTCCGAAAAGCAATAATTGCGGAAAAGTATTCATTAACAAAATCCCTCCTAAAAGAATCCATTGCATATAAGTAGAGGCTACATTTACAAACGGAACCAATTTAGAACGCATAGTCAACCATTCATAACCTACAGCATGTTGTACCGCGTGACCACATTCGTGTGCCGCAACGGCTGCCGCAGCTGCATTGCGCTGGTTGTAAACCGCCTCACTTAGATTCACCGTTTTATCAACTGGATTATAATGATCTGTCAATTGACCAGCTACTGAAATCACACGTACATCGCGAATTCCATTATCTGCCAGCATCTTCTCGGCAATTTCAGCACCACTCATGCCATTTTGCAATTGCAGTTTAGAATAATGTGCAAATTTGCTTTTTAGCCTTGCGCTTACCGCCCAGCTTGCCAGCATGATTGCTCCGGCAAGAATTAAATAACTCATTCCCATAATTCAGTGTTTTATTTTTTAAAGTTACAAAGGAAATATCAAATTACGAACCAAATTTTGAAAATGCCAAATTGACATTGGTTAAATATTTATTAAATAATAATTTCGATCGAAAGAATGAAATTCCAAATAGAGAAATTCCAACCTTACAACAAGAACCTTTTTTTACAAAAAAAAAAAACCAAATCCCACTAATTGGAATTTGGTTTTTAAGTGTTGAATTATTTAAGAAATTTACCCTACCAAGTTAATGATTTTCCCAGGGACAATAATCACCTTATTTGGCGTTCTTCCTTCTAATTGTTTTATCGTTCTTTCGTCTTTCATAATGATTTCTTCGATTTGATCCTTGGTTAAATCCAAAGGCAATTCGATAGTGAAACGCATTTTTCCGTTAAAAGAAACAGGATATTCCTTACTACTTTCTATTAAATGTTTTGGTTCGAAAACAGGAAAAGGAACCGTTGCAATAGAACCTTCATGCCCTAATAACGACCACAACTCCTCAGCAATGTGCGGAGCATAAGGCGAAATCACGATAGCCAATGGTTCTAAAATAGCGCGAGAATGACAACCTTGAGTTGACAATTCATTCACACAAATCATAAACTGCGAAACTGAAGTATTGAAAGAGAAATTCTCAATATCATCGGCTACTTTTTTAATGGTTTTGTGTAATGTTTTTAAATTGTCTTTTGTTGGGACTTCATCAGTCACAATCAAATTGTGTTCGTCAAAATACAAACGACATAGTTTTTTCAAGAAACCAAATACTCCTGAAATACCTGCTGTGTTCCATGGTTTTGCTTGCTCTAATGGACCTAAGAACATTTCATACAAACGTAAAGTATCGGCTCCGTATTCATTGCAAATATCATCTGGAGTAACTACATTGTATTTAGACTTAGACATTTTTTCTACTTCGCGACCAACGATGTATTTTCCGTTGTCGTCACAAATGAAATCAGCATCTTTATAATATTCTCTCCACGCTTTAAACCTTTCAGTATCTAATTCATCTGATGAATTCACCATTGAAACATCGGCGTGAATAGGTGAAAAACTAATACTAATTTTAATTAATTCTGGAATTGACAAGTTTCTATTTTTATAATATTCATTGATTTTAGACTTAGTATAATCTTCACCTTTATCAATTACTTCTTTGGAAACAAATATTGTCAAATTATCCGTACACATTAATTGATAAGAAATTGCACTAGTCCCCAAGATCATTCCTTGATTGATTAATTTCTTGAATGGCTCTTCAGTAGGCGCAAAACCTTTATCTTTTAGGAATTTATTCCAAAAACGAGAGTACAACAAGTGTCCAGTCGCATGTTCGTTTCCACCAATGTACAAATCAACGCTTTCCCAATACGCCAAAGCTTCCTTGCTTGCAAACTCGTTTTCATTTTGAGGATCCATATAACGCATCCAATAAAATGAACTTCCCGCCCAACCTGGCATCGTATTCAATTCTAAAGGAAAAATAGTTTTATGATCAACTAAATCAGTATTTACAACTTCATTCTTAGCAGTGTCCCACGCCCAAACCTCAGCATTTCCTAAAGGCGGCAAACCGTCTTCTGTAGGTAAATATTTCTCTACTTCTGGGAGAATGATTGGCAAATATTGTGCATCGATCATCTGGGGCAAGCCATTCACATAATACACTGGAAATGGTTCTCCCCAATAGCGTTGGCGAGAGAAAACAGCATCACGCAAACGGTAATTAATTTTTCCTTTTCCTTGACCTAACGCTTCCAATTCGGCAATTGCTTTTTTTGTACCTTCTTTATACCCCATTCCATTTAGGAAATCCGAGTTTACTATTTGAAATCCTTCCTTCGCCCCAAAAGCTGCTTCAGAAATGTCTTTGTCAAAAATATTTTTAATTTCCGGCATTCCTCCCGAAGCTTCGGGATGACCTTTAAAGAAATTAGCAAAAGCATAATCTCTTTCGTCTCCACACGGAACAGCCATCACAGCACCTGTTCCATAACCTGCCAAAACATAATCTCCTATCCAAACTGGAATTGCTTCCTTAGTAAAAGGATGCTCAGCATAAGCTCCAGTAAAAACTCCCGAAATGGTTTTAACATCGGCCATACGCTCTCTTTCAGATCGTTTTGCTGTTTTTTCTATATACGCTTCAACCGCTGCTTTTTGTTCTGGAGTTGTAATTTGAGCCACCAATTCGTGCTCTGGAGCTAATGTCATAAACGTAACTCCAAAAATAGTATCTGGTCTTGTAGTAAACACATCAATATAATGTTGCTCACCATTCACTTCTGACGATTCACTTTTCACCTTAAAAGAAACCATCGCACCAACACTCTTTCCAATCCAGTTTCTCTGACTTTCTTTGATGCTTTCGCTCCAGTCAATATCATTCAATCCTTGCAACAAACGTTCTGCATAAGCGGAGATACGCATACTCCATTGGGTCATTTTTTTACGAACCACCGTGAATCCACCACGTTCTGAAACTCCGTTTACAATTTCGTCATTAGCTAAAACAGTTCCTAAACCCGGACACCAGTTCACTTCAGTCTCTGCTAAATACGTCAATCTGTATTGTAACAAAATTTTCTGCTGTTGCTCTTTTGCGTAAGCGTTCCACTCACTAGATGTAAAAGGCGCAATCTTATCATCACAAACTGCATTGACAGCGGCATTTCCATTTACCTCGAATAGGGCAACTAAAGTGGAGATATCTTCGGCTTTATCGTTGTCTTTGTTGTACCAAGAATTAAATAACTGGATGAAAATCCATTGGGTATGTTTGTAATAATCTGGATTAGAAGTGCGCACTTCTCTAGCCCAATCAAATGAAAATCCAATTTTGTCTAGTTGCTTTCTATATCCCGCAATTTTATTTCCTTCTTTATCAAATCCTCCATCAATATTAACCGAAGTGGTATCTTCAGGACGTTGTCCGGTTTGAATAGCATACTGTTCAGCTGGTAATCCAAAACTGTCATAACCCATTGGGTGCAACACATTAAAACCCTGATGCCTTTTATATCTTGCATACACATCTGAAGCGATATAACCCAGAGGATGTCCTACATGCAGTCCCGCGCCTGATGGATAAGGAAACATATCTAACACATAATGTTTTGGTTTTTCAGAGTTATTTACAGCGGCAAATGTTTGATTTTCTGCCCAATATTTTTGCCATTTGGCTTCTATCTCGTTCGGATTATATTTCATTCCCTTTTTATATTTTTATTTTAACGGAGTCATGCTGTCGCAAAAGCTCGAATCATTACCTTAGGCTACTAACCTTTCAAAGTGACAAAAACTATAACGTTCTGCATTTTAAGGTGGCAAATTTACGTTTATTGTACGAAAGTTGAAACTTTGGGCGTTATTAACTTCAAATAAAGAAATTCTTTATTATTTTTACCCCATAATTAAAGTAAACTATGAGTTCTTCATTTGATAGGTTTCAAAAACGCAGGTTAATTTCGTCTTATTTTTCGGTCGTTCTAAGTGTATTCTTAGTGCTATTCCTGTTAGGAATATTAGGTCTTTTTATAATAAATTCTAAAAAACTAGCAGACGACTTCAAGGAAAAAATTGCCATGACGGTATTTTTCAAAAACGAAGCTAATGACAGCATCTTAAAAACTTTTGGAACCAAATTAAAAACAGCTCCCTATGCAAGATCAACGGACTTTGTAACTAAAGAAGCAGCTGCTAAACAACATACTGATATAATAGGCGAAGATTTCATGACGTTTCTTGGTGAAAATCCTCTACAAAACTCATTCGACATTCACTTAAAAGCTGATTATGTTGAGAAGGATTCTATCGCTAAAATTGAGAAACAATTGCGTACCAATCCTATGATTTCAGATATTGTCTATGACAAACAATTAGTGAATTTAGTAAACGACAATATTAAAAAAGTGAGTTTGTGGATTTTAATAATCAGCGGATTCCTTGCTTTTATTGCAGTTTTATTAATCAATAGCTCATTGCGACTATCGATTTACTCCAACCGATTTATCATCAAAACCATGCAAATGGTAGGGGCAACAAAATCATTTATTAGAAAACCATTTGTGATGCGCAGTATAAAACTAGGAATGCTAGGTGCTACTTTAGCTATTATTGCACTTATCGGTGTGTTACTATATGTAGAAAATAGCTTTCCTGATTTAGGAATTCTTGAGAACAAACCTCTTATTGGGGGAGTTTTATTATCGGTGTTAGGAATTGGAATTTTGATTACTTGGTTAAGCACTCATTTTGCGACGCAGAAATTCTTGAACTTAAGAACAGACGACCTATATTAATTTCAGAATTTAAAAAGTAAAAAAGCATACATGAAAGACAAGGACCCAAAACACGAATTCCTTTTTGGAAAAATAAATTATAAAATTCTACTTATTGGAATTGGAGTAATTACCCTAGGGTTTATTCTAATGTCTGGCGGAGGAAGTGATGATCCTAACGTATATAGCGATGCTATATTTAGTTTTAGAAGAATACGCCTCGCTCCAACAACCGTTTTAATTGGTTTTGGAATTACAATTTACGCCATACTAAAAAATCCAAAGAACGCATAAATGAATACTTTTCAAGCACTTTTAATTGCCATTATCGAAGGATTGACAGAATTTCTTCCCGTTTCTTCAACAGCTCACATGGTATTTGTCAGCTCCTATTTTGGAATTCAAGAAGACGATTTTGTTAAACTTTTCCAAGTATCGATTCAATTTGGAGCGATTTTGGCCGTAGTGGCTTTGTATTGGAAAAAGTTTTTTGACTTTTCGAAATTTAATTTTTACATCAAATTAATTGCTGCAGTAATTCCAGCTTTGGTTCTAGGAAAATTATTCGATGACAAAATCGAAGCGGTTTTAGGCGATCCTGTCCCTATTGCAATTGTATTAATTATTGGGGGGATCATATTACTATTTGTCGACAGTCGTTTTCAGAACCCAACCGTGCTTAAAGAAGAAGATATTACTGTGAAAAAAGCAGTTATTATTGGTTTCTGGCAATGTTTAGCCATGATGCCAGGAACGAGCAGATCAGCTGCATCTATAATTGGTGGTATGCAACAAGGGCTTACTCGTCATGCTGCTGCAGAGTTCTCCTTTTTTCTAGCGGTGCCAACAATGTTAGCGGTAACCTGTTATTCTGTGTTTTTAAAGACGTACGAAACCTCTCAAATGAAAGGTTACGAGCTAATCTTAAAATCAGACGGGAATATAAAAATGTTTATAATAGGAAATCTAATTGCTTTTATCGTTGCGGTTTTAGCCATTAAATTTTTTATCGAAATCATCAAAAAATACGGTTTTAAACCTTGGGGTTGGTATCGAATTATTGTTGGTTCTTTCTTACTTATCTATTTCACATACCTAAATTAAACTCCTTTGCTAACTCCCGAAGACTACTTAAACGGACAAATTTTATTGATTGACAAGCCTTTGAATTGGACTTCCTTTCAGGCGGTAAATAAATTAAAATATGCGCTGATTAACAAACTGGGACTTCCTAAAAAATTTAAAATTGGTCATGCTGGAACTTTAGACCCTCTAGCCACTGGATTACTTTTAGTTTGTACTGGAAAGTTTACCAAAAGGATTACAGAACTTCAAGGCCAAGCCAAAGAATACACCGGAACTTTCTTCATTGGAGCCACAACCCCTTCTTACGATTTAGAAACGGAAATAGACGAGACCTTCCCTACTTCACATATCGACGAAGTATTAATCCACGAAACCGTGAAGCAATTTCTAGGTGAAATAGACCAAATTCCACCTATTTTTTCTGCTATAAAGAAAGAAGGTGTTAGACTATATGAGCATGCTCGTGCAGGCAAGAGCATAGAAATCGAATCTAGGAAAACTACCATTCACGAATTTGAAATTACTAGAATAGCACTTCCTGAAATTGATTTCAGAGTAGTCTGCAGTAAAGGGACTTACATTCGTTCTTTAGCTTTTGATTTTGGACGCGCCATGAATTCAGGTTCGCATTTAACAGCCTTGCGCCGTACAAAAATTGGTGATTATGATGTAAAAAACGGGGTAGATGTTATAGCATTCGAAGAAAATTTAGAATCAAAATAATCCTATTTTGAAGCTTCTAAAACCGCTTTTATTCCTATTACTATTCAGCGGAAGTCTTTTAGCCCAAGACAAAAAATAGGAGAAGAAACCAGAATTACACTGCAGCTAGGACTTGGAAAAGCAAACGCATTAAGTCGCGGTGACTTAACCGGAGAATATAAAAAGCTCAGCCTTGGGCTACAATCCTCAGATGACATTTTACTTTTTATCGAAATAAACCATTATGATTTTCCGATTAACAATCAAAGAGATTCAGGAAATATAAGTTTAGGGATTTCCTGAATCAGCTTTTAAATATTATTACTCTACTTCTTTGTCTAAGTCAAGCATCATCCAGATAATTTCGTCTTGAGAAGTCATTCCCTTATCGTGTAAATACCACAATTGCAAATCGGTTTTTGCTTGCTCATCAAGGACGCCATGTTCTTTTTTATAAGCAGCAATTAAATCGCTAGCTCCTTTTGGTCGTGGTCCCCAATGTGCTAATGCACCACTCGTTTCTTTATTGATAACAATAAGTTTCGGAATCGCTTTGCCTTTATTAGTCAAAAACATATTCATCAACTCTTCATTTTCATCGCGCAAAACAATTCTCATCTCTATTTTACCATCAGAAGCAGCGGTCATTTTATCAAATACAGGTAACAATTGTGCCGCATCTCCACACCAGCCTTCCGAAAGGACCAGCCAAATGTAATCGTACTTGAGAGCATTTAATTTAACAACATTCTCTTCTGGAATTTGTAATGTTTTCTCTAAGCGATTCATTCGAGTCTCATTTAAAAGACTGTAATTAGTTAATTCCGGAGACTGTTCATTACCTGTTGATTTATCTACTTTTAATAAATCTGTAATTAATTTCCTGTATTCGGCATACGAATGACTATTAAATAATGCTTTAGCAATCGATTTTTTCATGATTTATGGATATTTATGTAAAGTTAAAACAATTTAATAATTTTTAACATTACAAAAGTCACTTAAAAATAAGCAAAAGATTAATTTTAGAACAAATTAAAAAGAGAAATGGATTTTAATTCAAATTCAATTGGACTTGTACTTTCAGGCGGAGGATCAAAAGGCATTGCTCACGCAGGAGCCATTAAATTTCTAGAAGAGCAAAACATTCGCCCCAATCGAATTGCTGGCACAAGCGCCGGCGCAATTGTGGCAGCAATGTATTCCTGGGGAAAAAGCCCTGATGAGATTTTAGACTTTTTTAAATCGATATATTTATTTCAATGGAGGCATTTTACTTTTAAGAAAGCAGGCTTAGTAGATTCTGAGTCTTTTAAAGAATACTTTCACTACATATTTCAGGATGCCCTGATTGGAGAATTAAAAATTCCAACACAAATTACGGCAACAGACATGGTAAAAGGTCGCCTGAAGATATTTGACGCAGAAACAAAAATTATTGATGCCCTTTTAGCTTCTTCTGCTTTTCCTGGAATTATATCTCCTTACGAAATTAACGGCGATCTGTATAGTGACGGCGGAATTTTGAACCATTTCCCAACTGACATATTACAAGGACAATGTGATAATATTATTGGTGTTTATGTGAGTCCAATTCAAAAAATAGAAGCCAAGGATTTAAAATCGATAAGAGCAGTGACAACGCGAGCTTTTGATATTCTTTCTGCTAATTCTGATATGCATAAATTCAATATTTGCGAATGGGTAATCGAACCTAAAGAACTTAGTATTTACAGCACATTCGAGATGAACAAAGCAAAAATGAATGCTATTTTTAAAATTGGTTACGAAGCAGCAAAGAGCTCCTTTGAAAAACTTAATCTATAAAAATTAAGGGACACTATTTAAAAAAAAAGAATATGCCTATATTTGCAGCAAACAACTCAATATAGACATGAAATATAAAAGAATTCTTCTGAAATTAAGTGGTGAAGCTTTGATGGGCGACAGACAATATGGTATTGACCCAGTAAGGTTAGCTGAATATGCCGAAGAAATCAAAAAAATTCACGATAAAGGGATCGAAATCGCAATAGTAATAGGCGGCGGAAATATTTTTAGAGGAGTTGCAGGAGCCAGTAACGGAATGGATCGCGTACAAGGAGACTACATGGGAATGCTTGCTACGGTTATTAACGGAATGGCTTTACAAGGTGCTCTAGAAGACAAAGGAATGCTTACTCGCTTACAAACTGCATTAAAAATCGAAGCAATTGCTGAACCTTATATAAAAAGAAGAGCCGTTCGTCACCTTGAGAAAGGTAGAATAGTAATCTTTGGCGCTGGAACTGGAAATCCATATTTTACAACAGATACTGCAGCAGTTTTACGTGGTGTAGAAATACATGCCGACGTAATTTTGAAAGGAACACGTGTTGACGGAGTTTATGATTCAGATCCAGAGAAAAATGCAGACGCTGTAAAATTTGATTTTATTTCTTTTGACGATGTAATTAGAAAAGGATTGAATGTAATGGATTCTACTGCATTTACATTAAGCCAAGAAAATAAATTGCCTATCGTAATTTTCGACATGAACAAACAAGGTAATTTATTAAAAATCTGTGACGGAGAAAACATAGGAACAGTAGTAAATATATAATCCCTAAATCCCCGAAGGGGACTTAAAAATTGCAAATTATGACTGAAGAGATTGAATTTATATTAGATAGTACTAAGGAATCGATGATAGGTTCTATTGAACACTTAGAAAAAGAGTTTCTAAATATTCGCGCAGGAAAAGCTTCTCCAGCGATGCTAGGAAGTGTCTTTGTAGATTATTATGGTTCAGCCACACCACTTTCTCAAGTGGCTAAAATAAGTGTTCCAGATGCAAGAACGATTACTTTGCAGCCTTTTGAAAGAAACATGCTTCATACAATCGAAAAAGCAATCATGATCGCTAATATTGGATTTAATCCAATGAACAATGGTGATATCGTTATTATCAGCGTTCCGCCATTAACTGAGGAAAGAAGACGCGATCTTGCGAAACAGGCAAAAGTAGAAGCTGAAGACGCTAAAATAGGTATTAGAAATGCACGTAAAGATGCGAATACTGATATCAAAAAATTAGAAAAAGAGGGAACATCAGAAGACATTTGTAAGAGTGCCGAAGAAGAAGTGCAAATCTTAACAAATACTTATATCAAAAAAATAGACGAACATCTTGCGGTTAAAGAAGCCGAAATCATGAAGGTTTAATTTTTTGACCAACAACTTTAAAATCCGTCTCGTTTAAATAATGAGACGGATTTTTTATTCTTATTTTTGCGGCAACAAAACGAAACTGCAATCGTTCTCTAATAAAACGGCATCTATGAAGCATTTTTGGCTATTGCTTTTACTCTTTACGATTTCCATTCAGGCTCAGTTTCAGATCAACGGAATTGTAAAAGATGCTACAGCAAACAAACCACTTGCTTTTGCAACCATTACTTATGCAGATGGAGCCACTACGATTTCTGATGTCGACGGAAAATTTAATATTGTATCAAAAAAAGAAATCGCCTTTTTTAACGTTTCTTATATTGGTTATCTAAAAACAAAAGTCCCTGTGCTTTTCGGGAAAAATTATTATGCGGTTTTCTTAATTCTAAAAACAGACAATTTAAAAGAAGTTGTTATTTCGAATAAAAATCCCGCCCTAGCAATAATTAAAAAGGCAATTGAAAATAAAAACAAGAATAACCCGCAAAAGAAGTTAAGTAGTTTCGAATTTAAATCTTACAACAAACTAATTGTTTCGGCTCATCCTGATTCATTAAAAGGCGAAATCGACTCGGTGTTTATTGAGAATTCCATTGGCAAAACCTTCTCAAAAATCGATTCCTCTGCCCATAAATTTAAAGAGATCGTAAGCAAGCAACATTTATTTCAAACCGAGAAAGTTTCGCAATACCAGTTTGGAAACCAGAAATTAAAAGAAACAATTTTAGGAACTAAAATGGCTGGTTTTAAGCAACCCATCTATGAGATTTTAGGGTTTAATCTACAATCTTTTTCGGTTTACGACTCCAGTTACGAACTTTTTGAAACAAAATACAACAGCCCAATTGCTACTGATGCCCAGCTGGATTACAATTATAAATTACTAGACACCATCGCCATCAATGGCAGACCGTCTTACATGATTTATTTTAAAAATAAAAAGAAGAGTAAAGCTTCTGGACTTGAAGGCGTGCTGTATATTGACCAAAATAATTTTGCCGTTTCTAAGGCTGTCATGCGAATAAAAGGTGTTCTTGATATCAGTGGAATCCACGAATTTCAATATATTCCTCAAGAAGAAATTTGGTTTCCCATGAGCAAAACTTTTAAAATTGTAAAAGGAAAAAATGACGATGATATAAAGATTCTTGGTGGAACGGTTCAGTTTGACGGCGATGTAGAAAAAGATTTTAAACCTAGAAAGAAAACAGCTTCTGATTTTACTTACCTAGTCTCTAAAACTGATAATTTTGATATCCAATACAACACCTCTATTAAGATTAAACAAAGTTATATTTCTGTCGAAATAAAAGAGGATGCCATTAATAAACCGGATAGTTTTTGGGAATCCTTCCGAAAGGATAGTTTAGATATTCGAAGCCAAAAAACATATTCTGGCTTAGACAGTATCGCCGTTAAGAGAAGAATTGCCAGCCGAATTCGTTTTGGACGAAAAGTCATTAATGGCTATTTACCTTTAGTCTTTTTTGACATGGACTTGCGCAAAATTATCAGCTATAACAACTACGAAGGCTTCCGATTGGGTTTTGGCGGAATTACAAATGACCAGTTTTCGAAAAATTTCAGAATTGAAGGCTACTCCGCTTACGGAACAAAAGATGGAAATTTTAAATATAACGCTGGTTTGTCTGCACGAGTGGGTAAACTTTCTGATTCTTGGATTGGCGCATCATATACTGACGATGTCAGGGAAATCGCAAACACCTTATATGTTATCGAAAAAAGGCCTTTTAAACTCTATGATCCAAGACCTATAAACATTAGTACTTTTTACAATTATGTGACTTGGAAAGCCACATTCAAAACTCAAATTCTACCAAAAACAGAAAGTATCTGGACACTGAATCGTTCCGAAATCGAACCAAAATTCGATTATGTCTATAACCTAAATGGCAAATTATATCCCAATTATATCATGACAACGGCGATGGCCTCGTTGCAATGGAATCCTTTTAGTGATTATATGCAAACGCCAAACGGCAGAGTTGAGGTGGAAAAACGTTTTCCTAAATTTACGCTGCAGTTTACACAATCATTACCTAATGTATTGGAGGATGATTTTAAATTCAGCAAAATCGATTTCAAAACCGAATATGAGAAAAAATATCTAGACGGACAAAAAACTAATTTACTTTTTGAAGCAGGATTTGCGACGGGAGACCTTCCGTTAACACATTTGTACAATACTTCTCCCAATAATATTACTAAAGAATCTATTATTGAAAGAATCACCTTTGGAGGAAAAAACAGTTTTGAAACGATGTATTTCAACGAATTTTTCTCGAGTGAGTTCGTCTATTTCCAAATTAAACACGGATTCAATAGAGTTACTATTTTCAAAAAAGTCAAACCTACCTTTGTATTAGTCTCTAGAATGGCCTGGGGAAATTTGCAAAAACCAGAACAGCACCTCGGCTTAGATTACAAAACCTTAAACGAAGGCTATTTTGAATCGGGAATAGAACTCAATCAAATTTTCAAGGGATTAGGCCTCACCGCATTTTACCGTTATGGCCCAAATCAGTTGCCGAGATTAGAAGACAATATTGCCATCAAATTGAGTTTTACATTGAATCTAGGGCTTTAATGATTCGATACATACTTTAATCCGATAATAGAAGCAATTAAGGTCGTCAAAAAGAAGATTCTCCAAAAAGTAGCTGGTTCTTTAAATATAAAAATACCTACTAAAACAGTTCCTACAGCACCAATTCCAGTCCACACCGCATAAGCAGTCCCGATTGGTAATTCCTGTGTTGCTTTATACAACAAAATCATACTTATGCTCAGGCAAATTAAAAAACCAAGCATCCAATAAGTTGATTCGATACCTTTTGTTTCATTGGCTTTACCTAAACAAGAAGCAAAACCCACTTCGAACAATCCACCAATGACTAATAAAATCCAATTCATAATTTACGGTTTAATAATTAAAACAGAAGGAACGCCTATTAACCAGTCGCTGTTTGAGTCTATTAATGATTTCCAACTTTCAAGGCTAATGATCATTAAGTCTTGTTTTTCCAGAAAAGGCACGCTTACCACCTTATCAGTGACTATTGTTAAATTGTCAGGATGTATTTGTTGTAAAGAAGTCACTGCGCTTTGAATCACAAAATTGTTCTTAACGTGCCCGTTTACATCTAAAAGCGTTATTGTAGAATTATTGTTATAAATTATTTTTTGGGCGTAGTCAATTAAAAATGAATCATCTGATTTAAAAACTGGCATAAAAACGCGGTCAATTTTCTGGAATTCTTTGTCAATCAATATTCCTAAAGGCATTTTTGTTTTGGCCACGACTTGTCGGGTTCTTTCGTCAAAAGGAGAGTTTTCAAACAATCCTTCTTTACCCGTGAATTTATCAATCAACCGATCGGGATTTATGATTCTAGTGGTAAATCCAATTACTTTGCCCAAAATGGTTCCATCAAAAATAGATTGTCCTAAACCAATCAAGAGCAAATCGTAATCTCCTTGATTTGCCACATCAGCAATCTCAGATTCAATATCAGTCGTTGCTTTAAAAATAGTGTCAATTTCGAGATTTAACTCCTTTGATTCTTCAAAAATAGGAGAGAAACTTTCTTTCTCTTTTTGTGCCAAATTAAAAGAATGCAGTTCGTCGCTCAAGGAAAGATGCATTGCAGTAATCGTAGAGTTACTTTTTTGTTTTTTGGTCAAGCTATTTGCTAGACGCAAAAGTGATTTCCCCTTCTCGTCGTTTCCAAATGAAAATAGGATTCGGTATTTACTTGACTCGGCAATTTCCTCGGCATCAGGCACATTTTTATTTTTGAACACAAAATTAATTAGATCTAAAGCCGGTCCGGTCATAAAAGTGGTTACTAGCGCCATGATCACCATCATTGTAAAAACTTCGGGCGTCAGTACTTTTAGCTCTAAACCTATATTTAGTACAATCAATTCCATTAATCCTCTTGTATTCATCAAGGCACCAATGGTTAAGCTATCCTTCCAGTTTTGCCCCACAAATTTTGCGGCCAGCGCGCTTCCCAGAAACTTACCCACAACAGCCACCATAATAATTGCCGCGGTCACTTTCCATAAATAAGGATCGTTTATAAGACCGATTTCTGTTTTTAATCCGGTAAATACAAAAAACAAAGGCAATAAAAGAATCACCGAAACGTCTTCTACTTTATCAATAAATATCATTCGGAATTTAGAAATATCCGGCATAATCGAACCCATCATAAAAGCTCCAAAAAGAGCATGAATACCAATTACTTCTGTAGCATAAGAGGAAAGAATTAGAAATAGAAAGAAAATAGCCATAACCGGTTTGCCAATATTATCTTTTGATCCATGTAAATCGCCTATTCTTTTCAAGAAAGGTTTAACGATAAAAATCATTGCCATAACATAAACTATAGCTAGAGAAACAACATACAGCGAACTAACAAAATCTCCTGCCTTTACAATTGCGATAACCACTGCTAAGAGACACCAAGCAGTAATATCATCCGCAGCGGCACAAGTAATGACTATGGCGCCAAGTTTAGTTTTATGAATTTCTCTTTCTTGAACGATTCTTGCCAAAACAGGAAAAGCAGTTATACTCATGGCGATTCCCATAAACAAACTAAAAGAAAGAAATTGAACACCTTCGGGTGCAAATTGATCGAATACAAAATAAGATAAACCAATTCCCAGCGCAAAAGGAAAAACGATACTGGCGTGACTGATCACAACCGCTTCACTCGCTTTGTTTTTAAGTACTTTAATATCGAGTTCCATACCTATGACAAACATGAAAAGAATCAATCCTATCTGGCTTAGGAACTTTAAATTCCCCAAGGATTCAACTGGAAACAAAGTCGCAGAAAAATCAGGAAAATACATTCCCAATAAAGAGGGACCTAACACAATTCCCGCTATAATCTCCCCAATTACTGTGGGCTGTCCAATTTTCTTGAAAATCCAACCAAAAAGTCGGGCTACCAGGATAATCATTACAATTTGTGCCAAAAGTATTGCTAATGGATCTTGAAAATTATGTACCATAGAAGCTATAAAATCATTCCAAGAACTATGTGGTGTTTCTGAAATGACAACATTATTCCTTTTTTCAAGCAGCTTCCCCTTTGCAATTATCCAATAAATCAATATCGTGAAACCTCCCGTTATTGTTATATAAAACAAAGTATTTTTATATTTTTTAAAATCCATTGTAACGTAGCGTATTATTTTATAAAAGCACACAAAGATGTGAAATTCTACAATATGTTTTACAAGCCAAATATTAATTTTAAAAAAGGCATTAAAAAACTACGAAAACAATGATAAAACGAACTCAAAAACCGATAAAAAAAACAACATAATTTATGGCTTTTGCAGTGGTTTTCACTACATTTGCACCCATTTTTAACAGACTTATGAAAAAGAAATTTAAAGTAGGATTTTGGGAATTTATTGCCCGTATCGTACTTAAAAACAGAATTATCATCCTGGGCGTTATCGCTTTTATCACACTTTTTTTAGCCCTGCAATGGAAAAACATACAGTTTTCTTTTACAGAAGCTAATCTACTGCCAGACGATCACATTGTAAATACAGAATACAATGCCTTTCTAGACATGTTTGGGGAAGAAGGAAATTTAATTGTTGTAGGCGTTAAAGACGATACTTTTTTTACGCCAAAAGCATTTGCTGCTTGGACTAAATTAATGAATGAGTTCAAAGCGCAAAAAGAAGTCGATCTGATTATCTCCATAAATGACTTGAAGAAACTGCAGAAAAATGAAAACCTTCAAACCTTTGAGCTTCTGCCATTTGTTGACAGCAAAAAAACTACAAATCAGGATTATTTAAATACTGTCAAGAAGGATTTGTTCGAAAACATGCCTTTTTATGAAGGCTTACTTTTTAATAAAAAAAATGGAACTATCCGATCTGCTATTTATTTGGATAAAGAAATAGTCAACACCGCACAACGTAAAGATTATATCGTTCAAGATTTTATCCCAAAAATAGAAGCTTTTGAAAAAGAGACTGGCATTGATTTACGCGTTTCGGGAATGCCATACATTAGAACACTAAATGCGATTAGCATCAAAAATGAAATTAGTTTGTTCATTGGCGCTTCGTTATTGTTAACCTCGTTGATATTCTTTTTCTTTTTCCGCTCCTTCAGAGCTACATTAATCGCTATTTTGATTGTGATTATTGGAGTAATGTGGACCTTTGGACTTCTAGGATTATTCCATTATCAAATCACCGTACTTACCGCTCTGGTACCTACACTTGTTATCGTAATCGGAATTCCAAATTGTATTTTCCTGACTAATAAATACCAACAGGAATATGTTGCTCATGGAAATAAAGCCCGTGCATTGCAGCGTGTAATTACAAAGGTAGGAACGGCAACCTTGATGACGAACTTAACTACAGCTGCCGGTTTTGCCACTTTTATCATTACTAATAGTGAATTGCTGAAAGAGTTTGGTATCATATCCTCATTGAGTATTGTTGCCTTGTTCTTTTTATGCCTTATTATTATACCTATTTATTACAGCTATCAGCCAGTTCCAAAAGATAAACACCTGAAACATTTAAGCCTCAATTACACCAAAGTGTTTATGGCTTGGATCGAAAAAATGGTAAAATACAACAGACGACATGTTTACCTGGTAGCTATATTTCTATTTTTAATAAGCAGTATTGGTGCTTTTAAAATTAAGACATCTGGAAGTTTAATTGAAGACATGCCTAAAAACACAGGTTTCTTTAAAGACATTCTTTTTTTCGAAGAAGAATTTGAAGGTATCATGCCACTGGAAATCACAGTCGATACCAAAAGAAAGAAAGGAGTAATGAAACTATCTACATTAAAAAAGATAGACGAACTTCAAGAAACAATTGAAGAAATTCCTGAACTTTCTAAACCTGTCTCCATTCTTAATCTAGTAAAATATTCTAAGCAAGCCTACTACAATGGTAATCCTGAATATTACGAACTGCCTACTTCACAGGAGCAAAGTTTTATCTTGGGTTACGCCAAAAACGCAACTAAAGATACGCAAAACAACATCATGAAAAGTTATGTAGATAGTACAGGCCAAGTGGCTCGCATCACTACTTTCATGAGAGATATTGGAACCGGTAACATGGCGACAATTGAAAATAAGCTCTGGACGAAAATCAATAAAATATTCCCTTCTGACCGCTATAATGTAGTGATGACCGGAAAAGCTTTAGTTTTCGAAAAAGGAACCAAATACTTACTGAACAATTTATTGATGTCTCTGCTTTTTGCAGTATTTCTGATTTCTATGTTGATGGTTTTCATGTTTCGATCCTTCAAAATGGTGATTGTTTCCTTAATACCAAATCTCTTGCCGCTAATGATTACCGCGGGATTAATGGGTTATTTTGGAATTCCGTTAAAACCATCCACCATATTAGTATTTAGTATTGCTTTTGGACTTTCTGTTGATGACACTATCCATTTCTTGGCACAATACCGTCAGGAATTAACTCGAAATAATTGGAAAATTAAGCGCTCTGTTTTTGCTACCATAAGAGAATCTGGACTGAGTATGTTCTATACCTCGGTGGTTTTATTTACAGGTTTTTCTGTTTTCATGCTGTCCGATTTTGGTGGAACCGTAGCCCTTGGTGGATTGATAGCGATTACATTAGCTTTCGGGATGTTGTCTAACTTGATGTTATTGCCTTGTTTGGTTTTAACACTAAACAAATCATTGGCAAACAAACAGGAATTCATCGAACCTAAAATCGATGTTTTGAGTAAGCCAGACACAGATACCGAAGATTCTGATAAGTAAGCGGTACGTTAAAAAAAGTTATACAAAGCTTCCCTTCTTGATTGAACGGAAGCTTTTTTTTGCTTCATAATTAATGTCTAAAAAAATATAATTGGTAGTTTAATTCGTTTTTTAAACTAATTCCATTATCTTATCGACTTAGATTTTTAATCTAAAAGTGGAGTCCAGTGACCACTAAAATAAACGGGGCGAAATCGAAAAGCCTAATGAGTAGAAAAACAAAAAAGCATAAAAAATGGAGCAACAAGTTATCGTTGTAAACAATTACCTAGAAAAAATAACGGATTTTGGATTTGAATATGCACCTAAATTAGTAGGCGCTATTATAGTACTATTTATTGGATTATGGGTAAGTAATCTAATAACTAAAGGTGTTAGAAAATCACTAGAAAAATCAAATATTGATCAATCTCTTGTCCCTTTTTTAAGAAGTATTACAAACATAATATTGAAAGTATTATTAGCTATCACGGTCATGGGAATGATAGGTATCCAAATGACTTCTTTTGTAGCAATTATTGGAGCCGCTGGTTTAGCAGTTGGACTAGCTCTGTCTGGAACACTTCAGAATTTTGCGGGTGGAGTAATTATTCTGATTTTAAAACCGTTTAAAATAGGAGATTTCATCGAAGCGCAAGGCTACACAGGAACCGTAAAGGAAATTAGCATTTTTTCGACCCTGTTGAATACGGTGGATAAAAAGTTAATTATTATTCCGAACGGACCTCTGTCAACCGATGCACTAACTAATTTTTCTGCTGAACCTACGCGAAGAGTCGATTGGACCTATGGAATTGCATACGGTGACGACCTAGAGAATTTCAAAAAAGCAATTAATGATTTCATAGCTGAGGACCCAAGAATTCTGCAGGATCCTGCGCCTTTTATTGGGCTTTCTGAATTAGCAGGTAGCTCTGTCAATTTTGCAGTTAGAGTATGGGTAGATAGTCCGGATTATTGGGATGTGTTTTATGATATGAATGAGAAAGTTTACACCCGTTTTGGGGAGTACAAACTCAATATTCCGTTTCCACAAATGGATGTATACGTTCACAAAAACCAATAGAGAAATCATAACAATCACTGCAAAGTATTTATTGTGATTTTTTAGAGCTTTATAAAACTTCCCGTCCATATTAACAGGAAGTTTAATTTTAAATACAATTTATTATTGAGTTCTACGTGAAGATTCCTCCTTCGTCGGCATGACAAGTTTGTAAAATTCTAGCACTTTCATTTCTAATAGTCAAGACGCTTCAGTCGAATTTCTTTATTTTTTTTCTTCGAATAGGAAGTGCTTTTACATTAAAAAGCTAAAGATATAGCGTCTCGAAACTTCAGGAGCATGAAAAAGGGTCACATTGGCGCAATCCCGATAATGACAATTAAAACAAATCAATTATATTTGCATTTACTTTTATTCGATATACTATGAAATCATAGATCGTACAGCTAAAAATCTAAAATTAAAATGAGACATACAAGAGTTAAAGACTTACTAGAAAGTACCAAAACACTTCACGAAGTAAATGCAAAAGGATGGGTGCGAACTTTTAGAAACAATCAATTTATCGCTTTAAATGACGGATCAACCATCAATAATATACAATGTGTAGTCGATTTTGAGAATACTCCTGACGAAACATTAAAAAGAATTACTACTGGAGCAGCTATTTCTGTAACAGGAACTTTAGTCGAAAGTAAAGGTGCTGGACAAAAATTTGAAATTCAAGTCGCAAAACTAGAAATCCTTGGAGATTCGGATGCTGAGAAGTTCCCAATACAACCAAAGAATAAACCAAGTCTTGATTTCTTGCGTGAAAATGCACATTTACGTGTTCGTACCAATATGTTTGGTGCGATTATGAGAGTGCGTTCCGTATTATCGTATGCAGTTCATAGTTATTTCCAAGAAAAAGGATTTGTATATGTAAATACGCCAATCATTACAGGATCTGATGCTGAAGGAGCTGGTGAAATGTTTAAAGTTACTGCTTTACCATTTGACGAAACGCCAAGAACGGAAGACGGTAAAGTAAACTACAAAGAAGATTTCTTTGGTAAAGAGACTAACCTAACTGTTTCCGGACAATTAGAAGGTGAAACTTTTGCAATGGCTTTGGGACAGATTTATACTTTTGGACCAACATTTAGAGCCGAAAACTCGAATACTTCGCGTCACCTTGCTGAATTTTGGATGATTGAACCAGAAGTGGCTTTCAATGATTTGAATGACAACATGGACTTAGC
Organism: Flavobacterium hiemivividum; assembly: GCF_004349145.1. Taxonomy (GTDB): domain Bacteria; phylum Bacteroidota; class Bacteroidia; order Flavobacteriales; family Flavobacteriaceae; genus Flavobacterium; species Flavobacterium hiemivividum. The sequence continues at coordinate 578,351 of NZ_SMFO01000001.1, forward strand.
CGAAGATTTCATTCAGTACGTGATTAAGTACACAATGGAGAAATGCCCAGAGGACTTGAAATTTCTAGAAACTCGTTTATTAGACGAAGAAAAATCAAAACCACAGGGCGAAAGAAGTGAAATGGCATTACTTGACAAATTAAATTTTGTTTTGGAAAACAACTTTAAACGCGTATCTTATACCGAAGCTATTGACATTTTAAGAGAATGTACACCAAATAAAAAGAAAAAATTCAACTACATCATTAACGAATGGGGTGCTGATTTACAATCTGAACACGAACGTTACTTAGTAGAAAAACACTTTAAATGCCCAGTAATCCTGTTTGATTATCCAGCGAATATTAAAGCATTTTACATGCGTTTGAACGAAGATGGAAAAACAGTAAGAGCGATGGACATCTTATTCCCAGGAATTGGAGAAATCGTAGGTGGATCACAAAGAGAGGAACGTTTTGATGTTTTGGTCGAAAAAATGAAAGCTCTTGGAATTGATGAAGAAGAATTATGGTGGTACTTAGACACCCGAAGATTTGGTTCAGCAGTTCACTCTGGTTTCGGACTTGGATTTGAAAGACTGGTACTATTCGTAACAGGAATGACAAACATTCGCGACGTAATTCCTTTCCCAAGAACGCCATTGAATGCAGAGTTTTAATATAATTTTGTTTCAAGTTTAAGGTTTAAAATTCTAAAACTTTAAACCTTAAACTTGACACTTTCAACCAAAAAATAAATGCTAAAGCAATTTTTAAATTTAAAATTATCCCAGAAATTATCTCCTCAGCAAATTCAGCTGATGAAGCTAATTCAATTGCCTACGCAAGCATTCGAACAACGTTTGTTGGAAGAAATGAATGAAAACCCCGCTTTGGAAGCAGGGAAAGAGGAAGACGACTACGAAAATGACGAGTTTGATAATGAAGATTATGATGACTACGACGACTCTGAATCAGACAGAGTTGATGCCGAAGACATTAATATCGACGAATATCTAAGCAGTGACGACACTCCTGATTATAAAACTCAAACAAACAATTATAGCGATGATGATGAAGATCGTGAATCTCCATTAGCAGCGCCCGTAAGTTTTCACCAGGATCTAATCAATCAGTTGAATACGTTTATCTTGAACGATGATGAACGCGATATTGCAGAATTTTTAGTGGGTAGCATTGATGACATGGGTTATATCCGCCGCAGTGTTCCTGACATTGTAGATGATATGGCATTTACGCAAGCACTTTACACCGATGAAGCAACCGTAGAAAGAATGCTTACTGTTATTCATGAATTAGAGCCTTCTGGAGTAGGAGCACGTGATTTGCAAGAGTGTTTATTGTTGCAATTAAAACACAAAACACCTACTGAGTCGGTAGAATTAGCAACTGATATTATCGAAAACCAATTTGATGCTTTTACCAAAAAGCATTACGAGAAGTTAATTCAAAAATATAATGTTTCGAATGAGCAGCTTAAAAAAGCAATTCACGAAATAGAAAAACTCAATCCAAAGCCAGGTGGCGCTTTTACTGGAAATAATAAAATTACAGAAAATGTAGTTCCCGACTTTGCCATTAGAATCGTTGACGGCGAACTGGAATTGACATTAAATGGAAGAAACGCTCCTAGCCTGCACGTTTCTAAAGATTATCAGGAAATGATGCAGACGTATAAAGTGTCAACTGATAAATCAGGTCCGCAAAAGGACGCTGTACAATTTATAAAGCAGAAACTAGATTCGGCTAAATGGTTTATAGATGCGATTAGACAACGTCAGGAAACACTTTTTGTCACCATGAATGCAATCATGCATTACCAAGAAGAATATTTTCTTGAAGGAGATGAGACTAAGCTGAAGCCAATGATTCTAAAAGACATTGCTGATATGGTAGGTCTCGATATTTCGACTATTTCTCGAGTTGCCAACAGCAAATATGTTGAAACACCTTATGGAACTAAACTGATCAAGGAATTTTTCTCGGAAGCGATGAAAAACGATCAGGGCGAAGATGTTTCTACTTTGGAAATTAAAAAAATCCTTCAGAATATCATCGAGGAAGAAGATAAGAAAAAACCACTTCCTGACGATCAATTAGCCGAACTTCTAAAAGAAAAAGGCTATCCTATTGCGAGAAGAACCATAGCAAAATACAGAGAACAACTGGACATTCCAGTTGCTAGAATGAGGAAGAAGATATAGGATTTTTGCTCATAGATTGTAGATTAACGATTGTAGAACTATTAAGCATCTCTATAAAAAGCAAAACCCTTTCAAAATTTCAATTTTGAAAGGGTTTATTATTTCCTATATACTAGTTCAGTCTCCCTCTCCTTCGGAGAGTCCCGAAGCGTCGGGAGGGATGAAGATTACTTTTCTTGATCTTTTCGCATGGCATGGTAATATGCTGCGCGACTTAATGGCTCATATTCTTCTGTTTCTCCAAGCATCACTAATTTCTCATTATCAGTTTTACGAAAACTGTAATTCGCTAAATTCCCAGTGCGTGTGCATACCGCATGCACTTTAGTAACATATTCGGCAGTTGCCATTAAAGCTGGCATTGGTCCAAAGGGATTTCCTTTAAAATCCATATCTAATCCTGCTACAATAACACGAATTCCCTGGTTAGCTAAATCATTGCATACTCTTACAATTTCGTCGTCAAAAAACTGCGCTTCATCAATACCTACAACGTCACAACCTTGCGCTAGAATAGCAATGTTTGCGGCAGCAGGAACTGGTGTAGAGCGAATTTCGTTAGCATTATGAGAAACCACCATCTCATCATCATAACGAGTGTCAATTGTAGGTTTAAAAATTTCGACTTTTTGTTTGGCAAATTGCGCCCTTTTCAGACGTCGAATAAGCTCTTCGGTTTTACCCGAAAACATCGAACCGCAAATGACTTCGATCCAACCAAATTGTTCTTTATGATTTACTGTATTTTCGAGAAACATTTTGTATTTTTCTAACTTAAAAAATGAATAGTTTTTATTACTTTGTATTGTAATAAACCGACTTAAGATTTTATACTTTTACGTAGTCTCAAAAGTAGAAAAATTTTATCAATTCAGTGATTTGAGAACGCTTAAATGCAAATTAAATATTCCCTACAAAAGGACCTTATTTCTTAAGTAGGATAATAATTATATAAATTAGAAACACACACGCCATACACACCATAATTCAAACGTCATGAAAAAAAGATTGGAAGCCGATTTAGTCAGCATTGCTCACAGAATATTACAACTTAAGAATAAGTCTGACATCAATCAATTGTTTTTGGAAACCCAAAAACTATATGAAAAGCTGTCGGTTTTACGATTTGTCGATGAGCAATATGGTGAGGTGAGACCTACAATAGGTCAAGCTGAAATTGAAAAAGATATTGAAGCTTTTTATGACAAAAGCGACCATCTACCTGTGGAGACGATGATTGAAATGACCGAAATGGTCCCTGTTGAAGAAATTTCTGCTGAAGAAATTCCAACAGCAGAGGTAGCAGATGAACAAGCAGCAAGTGAAGAAATTTCTGCTGAAGATGAATCCGTAGAAGAACCAATGGCAACAGAGGAAACTACTGAAGAGAAAAACGATACTGACGAAGAAGAACTTACTGCAGAAGACGTAAATGAATTAGGTGATTTTGCAGCCGACATAATAGAACAGCCTGTTGAGGATGTAGAAGCTATTGAAGAGGAAAAAGTTTCAAATAATGAAAATGATAGCGAGGAAATAGCTGAAGAAACAGAGAAAATCATCGCTGAAAATGAAGAAGTGGAAAACGAAGAAACAAAAGAAGAACCAGCAACCGAATTCAAATCTGCTTTCGAGTTAACAGAAGAAATCGAAGTAGAAACTCCGATGAAAGCGCCAGCTATGCAAATAACTTTTGAAGATTTGCTAGGAGGTCACTACAGCGAACCTGAGTTTGTAAAAGTTAACGACATAGAGTCGCTACAACCCCAAATGGTATTTGAAGCTGTCGCAAAAACAGAAGAGAAAGAAATCATCCCAACTATAGCAGCCGAAAAAACTCCTGAGACAAAAACGATTTCTATAAATGACACGTTTTCAAAAGGCATCAATATTGATTTGAATGATCAAATTGCGTTTGTAAAACACCTTTTTGGAAACAGCAATGAGGATTACAACCGCGTGTTGAATCAATTAATCACGTTTGATAATTTCTATGAAACAAGAAACTTCATAGAAGAAATGGTGAAACCGGATTACAACAACTGGGACGGAAAGGCTGATTATGAAGAGCGTTTCATGGACATCATAGAAAAAAAATTCCTTTAAAATAATTTATGTCAAAATTATACATCGTTCCTACACCAATAGGTAATCTTGAAGACATGACTTTTCGAGCAATTCGGATTCTTAAAGAAGTCGACTTGATTCTTGCCGAAGACACGCGTACGAGTGGGAAATTATTGAAGCATTTTGAAATTGGCACGCACATGCACAGCCATCATATGCACAACGAACACAAAACAGTCGAGAATTTAATTTCTCGATTAAAAGCTGGCGAAACCATTGCATTGATATCTGACGCTGGAACACCAGCCATTTCAGATCCTGGTTTTTTACTGACTCGTGCTTGCGTGGAGAACGGAATTACAGTAGAATGTCTTCCCGGTGCCACAGCTTTCGTTCCCGCTTTAGTGAATAGTGGTTTGCCCAATGACAAATTTATTTTCGAAGGCTTTTTACCTGAAAAAAAAGGGCGTCAAACACGATATTTAGAACTAGCCGAAGAAACGAGGACGATGATTCTATATGTTTCGCCTCATAAATTAGTAAAAACACTGGCTGAATTTGTGACTTATTTTGGCGAAGACCGCCAAATTTGTGTTTCTAGAGAACTTTCTAAACTGCACGAAGAAAACCGAAGAGGAACAGCTAAAGAAGTTCTAGCTCACTTTGAAAAAACAGCTCCAAGAGGAGAAATAGTGGTTGTGGTCGCAGGAAAAACTATCGTTAAAGAAGTGAAAAAAAGTAAATTCCAGAAAGAAGAATAAAACATGAATAAAGCAAATATCATAATCATCGGTGCCGGTTTATCTGGTTTAATGATCGCTTATTTGCTACAAAAAAAAGGCTTGGAAGTTATTTTATTAGAAGCCGATAAACGCATTGGAGGCCGCATACAAACGATCATTGGTCCAACTGGCGTTACAATGGAAATGGGCGCGACATGGTTTAGCAATCCGCACCAAAACCTTATCGCTTTACTTGACGAATTCAAAATCGCTTATTTTAAGCAGCACACTCAGGGAATCTCTTTTTTTGAAACCATGTCTTTTGTGCCCCCGCAGAAATTTGAAATTTCGGATACAGAAGAGTCTTCGTATCGAATAGTTGGTGGAACAGCAAAATTAATTGAAAAATTAACTGCTGAAGTTGAAATCCACAACATCAAAACACAAACTAAAGTAACTGCAATAAAAGAAGTTGGCAACCATCTAGAAGTTACCACTTCTGACGGAAGTCAATATCTAGGAGATAAAGTTATTTCGACATTACCACCCCATTTGTTAGTTCAAACGATATTATTCGAGCCCATTTTACCTGATTCTATTCGGCAATTAGCCCGAAAAACGCATACTTGGATGGGTGAATCGATAAAGTTTGCCGTCGAATATGCAAGTCCATTTTGGAGAGAAAACAACTATTCTGGAACGCTATATAGCCAAGCCTGCATAATTCAGGAAATGTACGATCACAGCACAGCGGACAACATAGGATATGCATTAAAAGGTTTTCTAAACGGAGGTACATATACACTATCAGCAGAAGAGCGCAAAGAGCAAGCAATTCTACAGCTAACAAAACTATTTGGCGCCGAAGCAGGAAATTATGTGGAGTATCATGAAAAAGTATGGCGTGAAGAACCACTCACCTTTTTCCCGTACGAGCACCTACTGATGGGTCATGAAAACAATGGACATCCTGAATACAACAAACCATTCTTAAACAACAAATTATATATTTCTGGCTCAGAAACCGCTTCCAAAAATCCAGGATATATGGAGGGCGCGATAGTTGCAGCCAAAAACATTGCCGCCCAATTTTAAAAACTAAGCACATGAATATAGATTCTTTTTTAGAAAAATTAAATCAAACTCCTCAAGAAATAACTTTCGCAGAAACCATTACGGTAATTGAGGAAAATTACAATTTCTCACCTACGGCATTCGAAAACGGATTGCTACACAATGCCGCAGGAGAAAACTCCGGTTCTTGTAAGATATTTGCTTTCGCCGAATTACAGAAATTGTCGGAAGAAGCAACATTGTCATGTTTTGGAGCTTATTATTATGATGATGTATTGAAAAATCCTGAAGGAACAAATCACCAAAACATTCGTAACTTTATGAAAACAGGTTGGGATGGGATTGCATTTTACGGAAGTCCGTTAGAATTGAAGTAAACTATTTAAGAATTTTGATTAACGATTTTTGATTTCAGAAGGCAAAATCTTAAATCATAAATCGTTAATCCACAATCAAAAATCATATGCGTTGGACTATAAAACCAAAACCTTCTGAAGAAAAAATCAAGCATTTGGCGCAAGCCCTGAATGTGGAAGATTTTGTGGCGCAGTTATTAGTGCAACGCGGTATTGAAACTTTTGAAGATGCTAAGAATTTCTTCAGACCTTCTTTAGACCATTTACACGATCCATACTTAATGAAAGATATGGAAAAAGCAGTCGAACGAATAGAAAAAGCGATTGAAAATCAGGAACGAATTCTTGTTTTTGGCGATTATGATGTAGATGGAACTACGGCAGTTTCACTCGTTTCTTCTTACTTAAAAAGCTATTATCCTGATGTAGCAACTTATATTCCGGATCGTTATAAAGAAGGTTATGGTGTTTCATTCATGGGAATTGACTTTGCTGATGACAATGGTTTTTCGTTAATCATTGCTTTAGATTGCGGTATAAAATCGATTGATCATGTCGCTTACGCAAAAGAACGAAATATCGATTTCATCATTTGCGATCACCACAGACCCGGAGATACATTACCTGATGCGGTTGCGGTTCTCGATCCAAAACGAGACGATTGCAACTATCCCTATGACGAATTATGTGGCTGCGGAATTGGTTTTAAACTGATTCAGGCTTTAGGAATAAATAGAAACCAAACTATCACAGACTTAGTTCCCTACTTAGATTTAGTTGCCGCCGCTATTGCTGCCGATATTGTTCCTATGACGGGAGAAAATCGAGTTTTAGCCCATTTTGGATTACAAGTTATTAATAGCGATCCGAGACCCGGAATCAGAGCTTTGATACATCAAATAAAAAAACAAACTTTAGATATTACCGATGTCGTTTTTATCATCGCTCCAAGAATTAATGCCGCTGGTCGCATCAAACACGGAAATCATGCAGTCGAATTACTAACCGAATTTGATTTTGACCAAGCGCAACAATTCGCTTCCGAAATTGAAGCTTATAATTCGGAACGCAAAGATTTAGACAAATTAATTACCAAAGAAGCCTTAAAACAAATCGACGAAAACAATGAAAAAGAGCGATTTACATCTGTAGTTTTTCAAGAAGATTGGCACAAAGGAGTAATCGGAATTGTTGCTTCTCGATTGATTGAAACGTATTATCGTCCTACTTTGGTTTTTACAAAAAGCGGCGATAAATATGCTGCTTCAGCACGTTCTGTAAAAGGTTTTGATGTGTATAATGCACTTGAAGCTTGCTCGGACCATTTGGAACAATTTGGCGGACACATGTACGCGGCTGGAATGACATTGGCAGCAGAAAACTATTCTGTTTTCAAAGAAGCATTCGAAAAAGAGGTCGAAAAAACCATTCATCCAGATATGTTAATGCCTGAAATTGCGATCGATGCTGAAATCAATTTTTCTGATATTACACCAAAATTAATCCGGATTCTAAAGCAATTCGAACCTTTTGGACCAATGAATATGACACCTACTTTTTTGACAAAAGACGTTAAAGATACGGGCTACGGAAAACTAATGGGTCAAGAGGACGAACATATACGTCTTTTTGTAAAGCAAAATGGGAGTGAAGGTATTGCCGCAATTGGTTTTGGATTAGGAGATAAATTTGATTTAACGACCAATCAAAAACCTTTTCAAATGGCATACTGTATAGACGAAAATGAATGGAACGGAAAAGTCTCCATCCAATTAAGATTAAAAAGCATTAAGTAATGAGCTCATTAAAACCGCATAAAAAAGATCCCTACGCTGCTTTACGATTTAAAGAATTCAACACTTTTTTACTACTGCGTTTTGCCATGGTTTTTGCTTGGTCTATGCAATTCATCATTATCGAATGGCAAGTTTATAGCATTACCAAAGATCCTCTTTCACTGGGAATTATCGGTTTAATGGAAGTTATTCCAGCTATTTCATTGGCTTTATTTGCCGGACATATCGTAGATCAAAAGGAAAAAAAAGGACTACTTGTAAAATGCATCCTCGCTTTTTCTGTAATTAGTTTTGGATTATTTTTATTGACTTGGCCAGTTGTGATAAAGGATATTTCGACAAAAACTATTTTGTATTCTATCTATTTCTTGGTTTTCCTCGGCGGTTTAGTCAGAGCCTTTCTTGGGCCAACCATCTTTTCCTTACTCTCCTTACTTGTACCTAAAAAAGTATATCCTAATGCAGCGACGTGGAGCAGTTCTGTTTGGCAAATTGCCTCAGTTGCTGGACCAGCGCTTGCAGGATTTTCAATTACATTAATTGGAGTACATTGGTCGCTGTGTACTGTTTTTGCTTGCTCGATTTTCGCTTTATTAGCATTATCTCAAATAAAGAAAAAACCAATTCTTAATCCTAAAATTGGAGAACCTGTAATGCAAAGTTTATCCGAAGGAATAAAATTTGTATTCAATAATAAGACTGTTTTAGGAGCAATTACATTAGATATGGTAGCCGTTCTTTTTGGTGGTGCTATAGCACTTCTACCCATTTTTGCTCAAGACATACTAAAAGTAGGCCCAGAAGGCTTCGGTTTTCTTAGAGCCGCTCCCGCAGTTGGTGCTTTTTTGACCATGATTATCACTGCCTATGTTCCTTTGAGTAAAAATGCCGGGCTAAAACTGCTCTCAGCTATATTTGCTTTTGGAATTTGTATTATTGTTTTTGGACTTTCAACCATTTTTTGGGTTTCACTACTTGCCTTATTCTTTAGCGGAGTTTTTGATGGAATTTCAGTAGTTATTCGTCAAACTATTTTACAACTGAAAACTCCAGATCATATGCGTGGAAGAGTTTCGGCAGTAAACTCTATGTTTGTAGGATCTTCAAATGAATTAGGAGCTTTTGAAAGTGGATTAACCGCTCGCTTAATGGGAACAGTTACTGCCGTTGTTTTTGGCGGAAGCATGACTCTCCTAGTCGTTTTAACCACTGGAATTATTTCGCCATCTTTCCGAAAACTAGATTTGAGAAAAGATTTAGAGGAGCATGAAAATCAGGAATGATTGCGTTTTATTTAGAATTATTATAAATAATAACTATATTTGTTTCAAACATTTTCACATGCAAGATATAAAGCAAATATATTACAACGATTCAGGAACTTCTTTCTACTGGAGAAAAGAGAATGACATACTAATCGATAAAGTCCAATTGATTTTTAGAGAAACTGGATTTTACTTTAGCCAGTACGAACTTCAGCAATTTAGGAGCTGTATTGAAGAAAGTTATAAATTAAATAACTGTTGCGAAGATTGCGAATTAAAAAATAATTGCCGAAAATTTCTATTAAAAACTCCCTGTTCTCAAATTGATTTAGCGGTTTCCATGAAAGAGTTGACCGCCGTAAAAGACTTGGTTGAAGGAACTTTATTCAAAATAAATTTAGACGCTTATTTATTTGGCGAAGGAATGAACTAATATACTTTTATTTCGAATGTTTCACCATCGAAAACTCCATAAGTGAAATAGCTAATCCAATCTCCCAGATTCACATATTCTGAATTTTCTCCTACACTCACTTTCATTGGTAGGTGACGGTGTCCAAAAATAAGATAGTTGTAATGTTTGGTTTCCAATTTTCTTTTCGAATAAAGGATTAGCCATTCGTTGTCTTCACCTAGAAAAGTAACATCTTCAGCACCCGAAATTAATTTATTTTTTACGGATAGATATTGTGCCAAACGAACACCAATATCAGGATGCAGCCATCTGAACAGCCATTTTGAGAATGGATTGGTAAACACTTTTTTCATTCGTTTGTATCCCATATCACCGGGACCTTTTCCGTCGCCATGACCAATTAAGAATGTTTTACCTCCAAAAGTAAATTCTTGATTGTCATGATAAACAGGAATATTTAATTCTTTTTGGAAGTAATCTTCCATCCATAAATCGTGATTCCCAACGAAAAAATAGATTGGAATTCCGCTGTCTCTTATTTCAGCTAATTTTCCTAAAACACGAACAAATCCCTTTGGAACAACAGCTTTATATTCGAACCAAAAATCAAACAAATCACCTAATAGAAAAATCGCTTCGGCATCTTCTTTTACTTCATCGAGCCAAGCCACAAATCGCTTTTCTCTTGGCAAACTAAGTTCTGCTGTTGGTGCACCAAAATGCTGATCCGAGGCAAAGTATATTTTTTTATTGTTGGCTAATTGCATGAAGCTTAAGTATGGATTGTGGATTACAAATTATCGCTGGCGTACCATTCAGCAAAAGACGAATCTGTTTCTTGTAATTTTAAAGAAAAAAGCTTGATATCTGCTGGTAATCTACCAATTATTCTTTGTGCAAAATCAATAACCATATTTTCGCTTGTAGGTTGGTAATCAACCAAAATAACATGATGACCGCGATTCTTTAATTCGTGCGCTAAATCAACATGCGGAGTAGTTTCATTAAAAACAGTAGCATGATCAAATTGATCTACAATCTCTTCTTTTACAATTTTCTTTAAGTCGGTAAAATCGATTACCATTCCAAATTTTACATCATTACGGTTCTCGATAGGGCTGCCAATAACGGTTACAGACAGTTTATAACTATGTCCATGAACATTTTTACATTTGCCATCGTAACCATAAAGTGCATGACCGGTTTCGAAACTAAATTTCTTTGTAATTCTGATTTTGCTCATCTACTTATAATTTTGAATGCAAATTTAGTGAATAATTAAACGTTCTTGTCTCTTTTTTTTGCAGAAGCGTACATCCAATAAGCCAAACCCGCCAAAACTACAAATGGAATAAAGGAGCCAATAAGCACTCCAATTTGATAAGTACCATCGGGTGCTGTTTTTAATTTCTCAGCAATATTAACTTCTTGCACTAGCAATACTATTTTCAATGTCATCTATTTTTTAAATTGGTTGAGGGCATTTTTGGTGAAATCGGATAAAACTAACTCTCCAGAAATCGCTGCTCTTTTAAGCAATAAGGCATCCCAATCTTCCGTTCCTTCCCAGATTATTTTTTTCATTTCTGTTAAAGCTTTAGGATTGTAACTCGATAATTTGGAACTAAAATCAGTAATTGCAGCATCAAGTTCTTCGATAGTTTCAAAAGTATTAGCATACAAACCTTTGGCGAAAGCCCAATCAGCTGATTTCCATTCGTGCGCTGCCAAAGTCATTTCGGACATTGCCGTTTTTCCAATTTTCCTCGAAACTGCTGGTTCTATAACGAATGGACCAATTCCTATTGCTAATTCGGAAAGTTTTATGGAGGCATTTTTTGTGGCCAAAACATAATCGCAGGCCGCGGCAATACCTACGCCACCTCCTACTGCTTTTCCGTGAATGCGTCCAATAATCAGTTTAGAACACGATCGCATCGCATTAATCAAATGGGCAAAACCTGAGAAAAACTGAGTACCTTCTTGTTCACTAGAAACTGCCAACAGTTCGTCAAAAGAAGCACCTGCACAAAATGCTCCCGTTCCTTCGCTTCGCAAAATAATTACAGAAACTAATTCGTTCGAACTTAAATTACTAAATTCAGCCGTCAATCTGTCCAATAATTCCCTTGGAAAAGAATTACTCGAAGGATGACCAAATGTAATCGTTGCTATTTTGTTTTCGATGGTTGTAAAAAGTGAACCAATAGGACTTTGTGATGACATATCAATTATTTTTGGATGTAAAACAATAATTCTCAAGAGGTATGTATCTCTTGAAAATCACTAAAAGGGGAATATAAAAAACTCTTTTAGCACATGAAATAAAAAAAGGCTCTGCGAAATTGCAAAGCCTTTCATTCTCTTGATGGTGGAGAATATCGGATTCGAACCGATCACCTCTTGCCTGCCAGGCAAGCACTCTAGCCAAATGAGCTAATCCCCCATTTATGGCACAAATATAGCATATTATTGGTTTAAAACTAAAAAATTATTTTTATAATTACTTAAAGTAGCACTTAATACTTTTTTAAAATCAAAACGATGCTAGCAACTAAATCACTTGATAATGAAGCGCATTCGATAGAAGAAATCAATTATTTTAAATTATAAAGAATTCTGAAATTCAATATACAAATACATTTTTAATATTAATAATTGAAGAAAACTCAATCATAACTCGCTTGTTCCTAACATTGGCAGTATATTCGCAATCTTAAAATAACGTACTACAAGACACCTACAGTATTTTACTAATTTGTATATATTATGAAACATTTATTTTCGAACTTACTTTTTAAAGTTTTTATCGCTATTGTTCTAGGTATTGTTTTCGGATTGTATTTACCCGAATCTATCAATAGAATATTCTCCACCTTCAACGCTTTCTTCGGACAGTTTTTAAGCTTCTCCATCCCTTTAATTATAATGGGGTTAATCATGCCGGCTATTTCTGATTTAGGAAAAGGCGCAGGTAAATTATTATTGATAACCGCTGCTATTGCCTATGGGTCGACTTTGTTCTCGGGCTTTATGACTTATTTGATTACGTCTGGTATATTTCCAGAACTTTTAGCTTCTCATGTTAATGACGTAGCTCAAATTGGCAGTTCAGGACCTGAATTAACTCCTTATTTTAGCATTACAATTCCGCCAGCATTAGACGTTATGACTTCTCTAGTTTTAGCCTTTGTGATTGGATTAGGACTTTCGTATCAAGAAAAATCAAGCTTAAAATTAGTGGTTAAAGATTTTGAGAAGATCATAATGCAATTAATAGAAAACGTGATTGTGCCGTTATTGCCATTATTCATATTAGGTATTTTCGCCAGCATGTCCTTTAGCGGAAAAGTATTCTCGATTCTTTCCGTTTTTATTAATATTATCGGAGTTATTTTTGCCTTACACATTATATTATTACTGCTACAATACACTATTGCTGGCATCGTTACAAAACAGAATCCTTTCAAATTGTTACTAACCATGATGCCTGCTTATTTCACTGCATTAGGAACACAGTCGTCTGCAGCTACTATTCCTGTTACCTTAGAGCAAACCTTAAAAAATGGAGTTTCTGAAAAAATTGCTGGATTTGTCATACCATTATGCGCAACCATACATCTGTCTGGAAGTACTATGAAAATTACAGCATGTGCGATCGCATTAATGATTTTACACGGCATACCGTTTGACTTTACACTATTTGCAGGTTTTATATTTATGCTAGGAATTGCAATGGTTGCCGCACCTGGAGTTCCTGGTGGAGCAATTATGGCTGCAGTAGGAATATTGCAATCTATGCTAGGATTCAATGAAGAGATGATTGGACTGATGATTGCCTTATATATTGCAATGGATAGTTTTGGTACTGCCTGTAATGTTACTGGAGATGGTGCAATTGCTTTAGTTGTTGACAGAATCACTAAGGAAAAATTAGTTGCTTAGATTTAAGTATTTCAAATATACTTTTTCACAAACTGCATTTGATTCTAACAAAAAAACCTCGGCTTTGCCGAGGTTTTTTTGTTAGAATCAAGGTTTCAATTAAAAGAATCCCATTGGTTTTTTGTCGTAAGAGATCAACATGTTTTTCACAACACGGTAATGATCTAATGCCATTTTGTGGTTTTCACGACCAAATCCTGATTCTTTCACACCACCAAAAGGAGCGTGAGCAGGATAAGTATGATATTGGTTTACCCAAACTCTACCCGCTTGGATAGCACGTGGAACTTGGAATAATTCGTGGGCATCACGAGACCAAACACCAGCACCTAATCCGTAAGGAGTATCATTTGCAATAGCGATAGCTTCTTCAGTAGAGCTAAATGTAGTTAAAGCTACAACTGGTCCAAAAATTTCTTCTTGAAAAACACGCATATTGTTTGTTCCTTTCAGTACTGTTGGTTGGATGTAATATCCTTCAGAAATTTCACCTTCGTAGTTACCAGCGTCACCACCAGCTAATACTTCAGCACCTTCTTCTTTACCAATTTTGATGTAGTTAAGGATTTTTTCGTACTGTGGTTTAGAAACTTGAGAACCAATCATTGTTTCAGGATCTAAAGGATTACCTGTTTTGATAGCGCCTAAACGTACTTGCATTCTAGCGATAAAATCATCAGCGATATCTTCGTGAACTAAAATACGAGTTGGAGCTGTACAAATTTCACCTTGATTAAGAGCAAACATTAACGCTCCTTCGATCGCTTTACTGTAGAAATCATCGTCTTGATCTGCTACTGATGGGAAGAAAATATTTGGAGATTTTCCACCTAATTCCATTGTTACTGGAATAATGTTTTCAGCTGCATTGTGTAAAACTTTACGTCCTGTTTCAGTAGAACCAGTAAATGAAAGTTTAGCTACACGGTTTGAAGTTGCTAAAGCTGCACCCGCTTCTGCACCAAAACCAGTTACAATGTTTAATACACCTGCAGGTAAAATATCACCTATCAATTCCATTAACATTATTACACTAGTAGGAGTTTGTTCTGCTGGTTTTACAACTGCAGTACAACCTGCTGCTAAAGCTGGAGCAATTTTCCATGCTAGCATTAACATTGGGAAGTTCCAAGGAATGATTTCACCGACTACTCCAATAGGTTCGTGTAAAACGATACTTACTGTGTTTTTGTCATGCTCAGAGATACTTCCTTCGTCTGCACGGATAACTCCAGCAAAATAACGGAAGTGATCAATACAATAAGGGATATCTGCCGCTCTTGATTCACGGATTGGTTTACCGTTATCAATAGTTTCTAAGGTTGCCAAGTATTCGAAGTTATCTTCCATTACTTGAGCAATTTTTAACAACATATTGCTACGTTCCGTTGCTGAAGTTACACTCCAAGTTGGGAATGCTTCATGAGCTGCATCTAAAGCTAGGTCTATGTCTTCTTGAGTTGAACGAGCAGCTTGAGTAAATACTTTTCCATCAACTGGAGATACGTTATCGAAATACTGACCTTTAACAGGAGCTACGAACTTACCACCAATAAAATTCCCGTATCTTTCTTTGAATACAGGTTTAGTTACATTTGCCATAATTATATATTTAATTTTTAAATTATTTTGATGTAATCTCAAAGAATTGCTTCTTATTAATTACACTGCAAATGTATGGCCGGAGTTCCCTTAGCAAGTTATTGATTCAGTTCAATAACTTATGAAAAACGTTCAATATAATTATAGAGCGGAAAATCAGGCAATACACGAGTAATACTTACCTTAAAATCAGCGTTATAATTTATTTACTATCTAATTAGACACTTCTGTTGGACTAATTCCAAACTTGTTTTTAAAGGCTACACTAAAGTTAGACAGGTTGTTATAGCCAATATCTAAGTAGATATCAGATGCTTTTAAATCACCCGCTTGAAGCAGCTCTTTGGCTTTTTGTAGCCGTTTGTCTTGCAACCATTTCCCAGGAGCTTCATTGTACTCGGAAGTAAAATGACGTTTGAAAGTCGATAGACTCATGTTACATAAAAACGCAATTTCCTCTAATTTCAAATTAGAATGCACATTGCTTTCCACTATATTTTTAAAGGGCGACAGTTCTTTTGAGATTAAAGAATGCAAATAATATTCAAACTCATTTCCGTATTTGTTTAGTAAATACAGCATAATTTCTTCAAATTTCAAGACTAGTAAAGCGTCACTATAACTGTGATTTGAAAAAGTATCAGACGACAGCGAGTTGATAAACGCGGCGATATAATCATCGTTTTCAATCACAAAATACGGAACCTCTTCCTTATAAGGTTTCACGTTATTCGTGTATTTACTTAAAAAGTCCGTTAGTTTTTTCTCTGAAAAAAAGAAAAGCTTACAATAATAAATAGCTTGTGTATCGAGTAATTCTGTCCACAACCAATTTCCCTTTTTTAAAAGCAACGATTGTTTACTGTTTACCGCCACAGAATTGTCGGCAAAATGAACTTGCTTTTTACCCACTTGTAAAAAGCTAAACATATTCATACTCAGATTGACTTTACTTTTTACGACATCGCTAACCATTTTGAAATCATAAACAAATATGTCGGCTGGTATATTCTCTTCCTGAAAAAAAATCTCAGGTATATTTTCTATTGCCATGTTGTTCTTTTTAAAAGGATAAAAATAAGAAAATCAGTTAATCTTTAAGTACCTGAAGCCAAATCAACTACTATCGCTACCACTTTATTTCAATAAATAGGAAACCAATATAGATCCATAAAAATAGCCTGTATTTATTTTATTATGAAGCTCTTTACTTCGGTAGACAAAAGCGTAGGACAGGTTAAGGTTGTCTTTTCGAAATTTAAAACCCGCTTCTCCATTGAACCGAATGGGAATCAAATCAAAAGTCACTGGACTATTATCATTAATTAAACCGCCTTGAATTGTGGCATCATAAACCTGATATCTAATACTGGGAGCAATATAAAAATAAAACTCTGGCTCCAGTTTCCGAGATTCACTACTAACTGAGGCTCCATAGATATTAGAGTCATAAATAGGTGCTAATTTTTCGAAACCTATTCGAGACAAAAAACCAGCAGAAAAACCTGTAAAAACTGTTCCTAAATCGGCTTCAGATTGAAAATTAAAATCGACATAATTACTTTCCTTGCTAACGAACAACTTCTTAGCAAACATGAAATGAGTTTGAACAGCCACGCTATTTGCAACTTGAGTTTCCCAACCAAAGACAGGCTTATATTTAAAGAATTTGTGAAAACTTCTTTGTGTTTCTTCCGCAAATGATTTATTTCCTACAACGCCCAATACTATTCCGCCTTTAAAAACTGATTCGTTTTGGAAAAACAAACTCTTGCCGACACCTCCAAAAAGGTAACCTGCAAAAGGCCGGTCAATTACCGCTACCGCTCCCTTATTTATGAATTTAGGA
This sequence comes from Flavobacterium hiemivividum, assembly GCF_004349145.1. Classification (GTDB taxonomy): domain Bacteria; phylum Bacteroidota; class Bacteroidia; order Flavobacteriales; family Flavobacteriaceae; genus Flavobacterium; species Flavobacterium hiemivividum. Next base: position 595,645 of record NZ_SMFO01000001.1, read on the forward strand.
TTATAGATGTATTGCCCCATTGTTAACTCAACAACCTTTTTTCGTACTTTCTCGTCAGTATCCTTAACTAGAAACCGATAAAAAAGTTCAATACCATTCGTATAGTACTTATCATTCTTTGAAGAAGTATATAAATCGTTTTCAGTTATTAGACCTATTTCTCTTGTCCTACTTTGCCCAAAAACAAAAGTAGCAACCATAAATAAGAAAATAATATAAGTCCTTTTTGTCACGTTTTAATATTCAATTTTCCCTACAGTTCGCATGACGCGCATTATTTTTGTCTTTCTATTATTGATGTATGACGACGAACTCGTGGCAGTAAATTTTCTAGGGCTAGGTAAAATAGCAGCTATACCAGCCGCTTGAATAGGCGTAAGATTTTTAGCATCTTTTCTATACCAATGTTCAGCCGCCGCTTGAGCGCCATAAATACCCGTTCCCATTTCGATACTGTTCAAATACACTTCCATGATACGTTCTTTGCCCCAGATTACCTCAATAAGAACTGTGAAATAAGCTTCTAATCCTTTGCGCAAGTAACTGCGTCCTTGCCATAAGAAAACATTTTTCGCTGTTTGTTGCGATATCGTGCTTCCGCCTTTTATTTTTCGACCTCGTTCATTGCCTTTGTATGCTTTTTGCATCGCCTTAAAATCAAAACCATTGTGAAGTAAAAAAGTACCGTCCTCACTAGCAACAACAGCTTTTTGTAAATTCATCGAAATATTCTCGAGAGGTTCCCAGTCATGGCTAAATGAATTTTCTTTGCCGGCAGAGATATTTTCAACACTTCGCACCACCATTAAAGGCGTGAAGACAACGGGAACAAATTTATAAAATACCACAAAAAATAAAGAGATCCCAAAGAACCACAACATCATCTTAAATAAAAACCGACTTAGTTTACTCATAAAACTTGTTGATTGTTTTCTTACCGGTTTTTTAGCGGTTTTCCTTTGTACTATTCGTGTTGCCATTATATTAAATCTGCTAATTCTGTTCCTATTAAACTTCCTATTGCCACTCCCATTCCACCTAATCGTACTCCACAATACACGTTCTCCGATAATTGAGAAACGATAGGATTCTTGCTGTTGCCAATACCCATGATACCGCTCCAGCGATGGGCAATCTCAAACTTTTGATTGGGCAAAATTACTTCTTTTAATAATTGTTCCAATTTATTTTGTACTATTTCTGTTTGTGCAAATTCAGTAGTGGTTTCTGCGTCGAAATCAAGGTTTCTGCCACCTCCCAATAATATTCGATCTCCAATATTTCTAAAGTAATAGTATCCTCGATCTAAATGAAATGTTCCTTTTATATCTAAATTCTCAATAGGTTTAGTAATTAAAACTTGTGCTCTGGCAGGCTTTACTGCTCCATCCGTTAATTTACCTGAAAAACCATTAGTGGCAAACAAAACCTTTTTAGACAAAAAGCTAAAATCATTTAAAACCACTTCCACATCTTCTCCTTTGTCTAAAAAAGCGGTAACCGCTTGCTGATTTAAAATCAATATATTACTAGAAATAGCTTGTCGCAACAACTCTTGCATCATATTTCCAGTATCAATTTGAGCTTCGAATGGATTAAAAATCAAATGTTCCCGAACACCATTAAAACCAAAACGATCTATTTCTTTGGCAAACACATCCGATCTAAAAAGAGGTTTCAGAATCTCATTAATAAACGGTAATCTATTTGCACACTCGTTATAGCAACTTTCATCTTCGTTTAAAAACAATTCATATCCGCCGAAAGGCTTGAAATCTATCGCTTCATCTCCCAGGCGTTTCCGCAATAGCCGAAGTCCTTCCCAACGTTTGCTAACCAGTTGAAAAACCTCTTCCTCTGAATGCGATTTTAAGTCGTCAATAATCTCAGAAATACTTCCAAAACAAGCAAAACCAGCATTTTTAGTACTCGCTCCATGTGGCAACATTCCTTTTTCTAGTACTAGTATTTTACTTTCCGGGTACTTTTCGCGCAAGCGCAAAGCAGCATGTAACCCTACAATTCCGCTTCCTACGACCGTATAATCTACTTTTGTAAACCAATTTTTTAATTCCCAATAACTAAGCTGCATCTGAATAATTTTTATAAAAATAATATTTTTAGTCTAGTAAACAGCCATGAAACACTCTTTATTACTCTAGTGATTATTGAAAAGAGTTAACATAATCCTTTGGCTGTATTTAGATTATTATTGTAATTTAGAAGCTTAAATTTTAGCAAATAATTTATGAAAAAAATACTTCTTACAACCCTAACAATGATGAGCTTAAACGCCATGGCCCAGAACGTAATGACTCCCGAAACCCTATGGAAATTAGGCCGAGTGAGCGCCGTTGGTATTTCTAAGGACACTAAAAATGTAGTTTACAAGGTGACTACGCCTTCTATCGAAGAAAATAAATCTAGTTCAAAATTCTATATCGTTCCAGTAACTGGTGGAAATCCGACTGAAGTTAAAGAAACAAAAGACTTGTTAAAAGACAAAAATATTTCGCCTGACGGAAAATATATTGTCTATAGCGAAGAAGTGAAGATCAGCAACGTTCATGGAAAAGATTTCTATCCTAATTTGGAAAAATCAGAAGTTCAAATCTACGATGGCTTAGACTACCGCCATTGGGACACTTGGAACGAGGGAAAATACAACCACGTCCATTATAAAGAAAACCGTGAAGATGCAGTAGGAACTGACATAATGGGGAATGAACAATTTGACAGTCCGCAAAAACCTTTCGGTGGTGATGAAGATTACATCTGGTCGCCAGACAGTAAACAAATAATTTATGTTAGTAAGAAAAAATCTGGAACCCAGTATGCTGTTTCGACTAACACTAATATTTTTGAATACAGTCTAGAAACCGGACTTACTACTAATAGAACTGAAGAAAATCTTGGTTACGATATGGCTCCTCAATTTTCTCCAGCTGGTCACTTGACTTGGTTGCAGATGAAACGTGATGGATATGAAGCCGATAAAAACGACATCATAGTTGATTACAATGGTGCGAAAATGAATTTAACGGCAGCCTGGGACGGTACAGTGGACAGCTATTTATGGAGTAAAGACGGTAAAAAAATCTATTTTGCAGCTGCAGTCGATGGTACAAAACAACTTTTTGAAGTCAATTTCCCGGGTCGTACTAGAATTGCGGTTCAGGTTCAACAGCTTACCAAAGGTGATTTTGATATCAATGACTTAGTTGGATTTGCAGGGAATAGTATTATTGTTACCAGAGGCGATATGAACCATGCTTCGGAGATTTATTCCTTGGATCTAAAGAAAAATACTTGGAAACAAATCACAAATGTAAATAAGGAAACTTATGATTCCTTGGCGTTAAGCAAAACCGAAAAAAGATATGTGACCACAACTGACGGCAAAAAAATGTTAGTTTGGGTTATTCTCCCTCCTAATTTTGACGCTACCAAAAAATACCCAACACTTTTATATTGCCAAGGAGGACCACAAAGCGCCTTGACACAATTCTATTCTTTCCGTTGGAATTTTCAGTTGATGGCTGCAAATGGATATATAGTAGTAGCACCAAATCGTCGTGGAATGCCAGGACATGGAGTGGAATGGAATGAACAAATTAGTAAAGACTGGGGCGGACAAGTAATGGACGATTATCTTTCGGCGATTGATGATGTCGCTAAAGAAAGTTATGTTGACAAAGACCGTTTGGGCTGCGTTGGCGCGAGCTATGGTGGATATTCGGCATTCTATTTAGCCGGAATTCACAACAACCGATTCAAAACTTTCATTGCTCATGACGGTGTATTTAACACCCAAAGCATGTTTGGTACAACTGAGGAAGTTTTCTTTAGCAACTGGGATTTTGGTGGTGCTTACTGGGAAAAAGATAATATTGCAGCACAAAAAACCTACACTACATTCAATCCCATTAATCTAGTAGATAAATGGAACTCGCCAATCCTGATTATACAAGGTGGAAAGGATTTCCGTGTGCCAATAGGACAAGGACAAGAAGCTTTTCAAGCAGCACAATTGCGTGGTATAAAAAGTAGATTTCTTTATTTCCCTGAAGAAAACCATTGGGTTTTGAAACCACAAAATGCCCAAGTTTGGCAAAAAGAATTCTTCAAATGGCTTAAAGAAACATTATAAAACCATTACGCTTTTTTAAACTAAAATTAGCAAGTAACAATTTTGTTGTTTTGCATACCAACATTAAAATTCAAATAATAGAACATGTACAAATTTCCAATTAAAAGTCTTTTTATTGCCTCGACTTTCCTATTAGGCATAAACAGTATTTCAGCACAAGATGGCCTTGTCAATTCCCTAAAAATTAATGCAAGCGAAAAAAGCAAAGAAAGCTTCAAATTCACAGAAATAATCGACCTAGCGAATACTTCGATAAAAAACCAAGGTTCTTCAGGAACTTGCTGGAGTTATTGCACTAATTCTTATTTGGAATCAGAAATGATCCGCCTCGGAAAGCAACCCGTTGAGTTATCTCAAATTTATTCAGCTCGTAATGTTTATATCGAAAAAGGGAAAAATTATGTACGCATGCATGGAGCAGTAACTCTAGGCGACGGTGGTGCTTTGCATGATGTAATCAATATGTATGCTAAATACGGAGCCTTACCACAAGAGCTTTACACTGGTTTAAATTACGGAACGTCTAAAAATAAGTTTGCCGAAATGGGAGCTCTTATGGAAGGTGTATTGGCCGCAACTGTAAAAAATCCAAACGGAGAGTTGACTCCCAATTGGGAAAAAGCATATACTGCTGTAATCGATTCTTACTTAGGACAAGTTCCTGAGTCGTTTAACTACAAAGGAAAAAATTACACTCCACAAACATTTGCAAAAGAAGTAGTAGGAATAAATCCTGCTGATTACATCGAGATTTCTTCGTTCACAGACTCTCCTTATTATGCAAAATCGATGTTGATGGTTCCTGACAATTGGTCTTTCGACCTAATCTATAATGTACCGTTAAATGATATGACAAATATTATTGACAATGCATTAAAGAATGGATTTACCGTTGCATGGGCATCTGATGTAAGTGAAAAAAGCTTTAGCTGGAAAAACGGTGTAGCTTACGTTCCAGCGAAAAATATCGATGACATGACAGCGGCTGAGAAAGAAAACATGTTTAATGGTCCAAAACCAGAGTTGGAAATCACTCCTGAATTACGTCAAAAAGCATTCGATAATTATCAAACTACAGATGATCATGCTATGCATATTGTAGGTCTTGCAAAGGATCAAACAGGAAAAGAATACTATGTGGTAAAAAACTCTTGGGGAACAACTAACGACTACAAAGGATACCTTTATGTTAGTAAAAACTATGTAAAATATAAGACTACCGCGTTTATGGTAAATAAAGCTGGAATTCCAGCTGATATTGCTAAAAAGCTAGGCGTGTAATTTCACAATCGAGCGGCGCCTAAAACGCACAAATTTTTGTCCTATGTTATTCGAAAACCAAAAAACCAATATCTTACACATTACAAGATAGAGCGATTCGAGAGTTCAAACTACACTAGGACATTCTTTTATCAATTAAAGAATATAAAATATCTAAATTCGCCCCACATTAATTCTAAAAAATGGGAAATAAAAACAGCAATATTCCCGTAAAAGTATTTATAAGCTACATCGCTCTAGCGATGCTTGTGGTTAGTGTGGGGTGGGTTTTATATACTGAAAACAAGATCTATTCTAAAATTGAAAGCGAAATTGACTTCGAAGAAAATAAGGTTTTAAAAATCAGTAAACTATTTTCAAATGTTTACGAAACAGAAAGCTTAGCTCGAAAAACAATTCAATCCAATTCAGAAGATGATTTTAAAACCTATCTACTAAAAACGGATTCACTGCAAATTCGACTCAATTTACTAAAAAAAGTCGTATCCAGTACCTATCAGACTAAATTGCTCGACAGCGTTACCGTTTTACTTTCGGAAAAAACTAATAACATAAGGCAGCTCAGGCAAATTAAAAATAAAACAACAGACGAGGCATCTGTAAAAAATGCTATACAGGAATTAAGCATATTAGAGAACTCTTTACGCAAATTAAAACTACAAGATTTTCATTCACGACCTGAGAACCTAAGTAAATACCAATATAATGTATTGCAAAATTACGTTGATTATCTCAATCAAAACATCCCTGATGATAGCTCAAATACTTTAACAAAAAAAGCCTCTGATTCTATTTTATCTGCGTCTAAACGATTATTAAATGATGTAAAAATAGAAACTGAAAAGAAAAAAGCATCTTTAGCAATTCAAGAAAAAAAACTAATCAACAACGAAATTCTAATATCAGATCAGCTTAGAAAAGTACTTCATATAATAGAGCGAGAAATCATCGTTCACTCTTTAAAAAACAATAACGAAAGAGAAAAATCACTCAAAAGAATCAATCAAATAGTTTCTGCAGCGGCAATCGTAGGATTATTACTCACCGTGTTTTTTTCGATACTTATTACCAGCGATTTTTCTAAAACGCAATTGTATAAAAAACAACTAGAGATTGCTAACTTTAAAGCCCGAAATTTACTTAAAAGCAGAGAACAACTCATTTCTACAGTAAGTCACGACTTAAAAACACCACTTAGTACCCTTGCCGGTTATGCTGAATTACTTAGTAATTCTGAATTAACAAACAAACAATCTTATTTTACTAATAATATTAAAAACGCATCGGAATACATTTCGAGATTAGTAAAGGATTTATTAGATTTTTCACAACTTGAAGCAGGGAAAATCAAGATCGAAAAATCTCCTTTTTCAATAAAGGAAACAATTAATGAAGTAGCCAAAAACATACAAACGGTTCACCAACAAAAGAATATTGATCTCTTAATTACAATTGACGAAAAGCTAAATCAATCCATCATAGGTGACGAGTTTAGATTGAAGCAGGTCATAATTAATATTATAGGAAATGCTTATAAATTTACGCAACAAGGATTCATAGCAATAAACGCAACCTTAGATGCAACAAAAAAGATCGTTTTTATCAGCATTACAGATTCTGGAATTGGAATAGAAAAAGCAAGTCAAAACTTAATTTTCGAAGAATTTACTCAAGCAAATGAATCGATTGAAAAAACATTTGGTGGAACTGGTTTAGGATTATCAATTTCGAAAAAAATTATCGCACTATTAGGTGGCGAATTGTACTTAAAGGAAAGCTCTGAAAAAGGAAGTTGTTTTGAGATTAAATTACCAATTACTTTTGCCAAATCAATCGACGAACGTATAGCAGCTCCAACTATTTACATTCCAATACAAAAAAATAAAACCATTATTGCAATTGATGACGATGCTAATTTACTTCAATTAACAACCGAAGTTCTTAAACAACATCATACTGTGCTTTCCTTTTCTAATGCACAAGAAGCATTAGATGAAATCCGCATAAACGAGTTTGATTTACTAATTACTGACATACAAATGCCCATAATGGATGGATTTGAATTTGTAAAAGCCATGCAAGGGAAAGAGAAGAATAATTATAAAAACCAACCTATAATTGCCGTTACTGGACGAACAGACCTAAGTGATGAAACCTATAAAAAAGCAGGTTTTACTGTAGTTCTAACTAAGCCATTTACACCTAACATTCTTCTCGAAACTATTGACGCGATTTTCTCTAAAACTTCACTTCCAGTACAAGATAAAACAATTTTCAAAACACATGAAAGACTATTTTCTTTAGCGTCTTTACGTTTATTGTTAAATAATGATGCCGAAGCAGTAAAAAACATAATAGAATCCCTTATACATTCTACAGACGCTAACATTATAGAATTAGAAAATAATATTGAGAAACGAGAGCAGCAAAAAATAAAAGAAGTTGCTCATAAAATGGCACCGATCTTCAAGCAAATTGAAGCAACAGACGTCGCACTCATTTTAACGCAGCTCGAATCACAGAATTTTAATTCAACTCAATTAAAAGCGCATTTATCCGATCTCAAATCGAAAATATCGGTGCTTTTTGTAGAAATAAGGAAAGTAATCTAATTGATGTCGTATAATTTGAGTTTATTATACAGCGTTTTACGAGTAATTTTCAACAATTTAGCCGCCTCAGATTTATTGTTTTGCGTCTTACCCAAAGCATAAACAATCGCCTCTTTTTCATTTTCAGACAGCGAAAAATCATTAGTCGTACTTTTATTATTTTGAAAAAACTCCGCTGGTAAAACATTACTTTCTATAAAATCTCCTTGTGTCAAAAGTGTAGAACGCTTAATGCAGTTTTGCATTTCACGGAGGTTTCCGGGCCAAGGATAGTTTTGAAAAATACTCACAACTTCGCTAGAGAAACCAATAACATCTTTCTGTAATTGCTCGTTTGCTTTATCTAAAAAGAACTCTGCAAAAATCATTAAGTCTTCGGTACGTTCAGAAAGTGATGGAGAATGTATAGAAAACTCATTAATTCTATGGTATAAATCTTCTCTAAAACTACCATTCTTAACTGCTTCGCGCAAATCTTCATTAGTAGCAGTAATAATTCTAATATCTACTTGCATTTCTTTATTACTACCTACAGGTTTTATCTTTCGCTCCTGTAAAGCGCGCAACAGCTGAATTTGGTTTTCATAAGATAAATTCCCTATTTCGTCCAAAAATATTGTTCCGCCATTGGCCGCTTCAAAATACCCAATTTTATCAGAAATTGCTCCAGTAAACGAGCCTTTTAAATGTCCGAAAAATTCACTTGCAGCCAACTCTTTTGGAATAGCCCCACAATCAACGGCTATAAAATTAGTTCCCTTTCGATTGCTTTTTTGATGAATACTCTTTGCTATAATTTCTTTTCCTGTTCCGCTTTCGCCAATAATTAGAACCGACATATCAGTAGGGCTGACCAGCTGAATGTGCTCTGCTAATTTTTTGGAAGCATTAGAAATGCCTTGAATATAATCTGAGCCAGTTGTTTTTTTTGAATTAGAATCACTTGCTTTACTCCTATTAGGTTTATTTTCGAAAGTTTCCATTGCATTAGTGATCACCAATAAGACTTCATCAGGGTTAAATGGTTTCGAAATATAATCCGATGCTCCATTTTTAATAGCCTTAACAGCAGTATTCACATCAGAATAACCCGTCATTAAAACAATGGGGATTTGTGAATTAATAGCTTTAAATTCAGTCAACAACTCAATCCCATTGGCATCTGGCAATCGTAAATCAGTTAAAATCAAATCAAAAGTTCCCTTTTGTAAAAGTAATCGAGCATCGGTAGCAGAGAAAGAAGTGGTTACTTCGTAACTGTTTTTGGTTAGGAATTTATCTAACAGTTTACAAAACGAAATATCATCTTCAATTATTAAAATCTTTGGCATGAGTCTGGGAACTTTTTACGCTAAATTAAGTCATATATTATTGTATTTTCATAAAATTATGCAAAAAAAGTGGCTGTAAATACAGCCACTTTTTTTGAACAAAAACTTAAAATTATTTTATTTTTGGATCCAGTTTCCATTTGCATCAGCAAATAAAGAACCTACTTTTTCACCTACTGTAATGTCTAGTTTATATTCTTTTTTGTCGTTTATATAAGCCTTTGAAACAACAGCCTCTGGATACGCTTTCTTTAATGCTTCAGTAATTGCTGCTGGCAATTCTTCCACTTTTATTTCAGTGTAAGCATCAGTTGCAGGAACGGTTTGCTCAGTAGTTGTTGCTTCTTTTGTTTCTTCTTGTACCTGTGCAGACATGGTTGTTAAACTTCCTAATACGATTGCTGCGGATAAAATTAATTTTTTCATGATAGTATATTTTTAATTGTTGTAAAATTCTGGTAGATATTTATTTTTGAATCCAGTTTCCATTTGCATCAGCAAATAAAGAACCTGCTTTTTCACCTACTGTAACGTCTAGTTTATATTCTTTTTTGTCGTTTATGTAAGCCTTTGAAACGACAGCTTCTGGATACGCCTTTTTTAATGCTTCAGTAATTGCTGCTGGCAATTCTTCCATTTTTATTTCAGTGTAAACATCAGTTGCAGGAGCGGTTTGCTCAGTAGTTGTTGCTTCTTTCGTTTCTTCTTGTACCTGTGCAGACATTGTTGTTAAACTTCCTAATACGATTGCTGCGGATAAAATTAATTTTTTCATAGTTTGTTTATTTTAGATATTTAATTACTGTTTTCTACATCAGACAATGAAATTATTATGCCACTACGTTTATTAATAGAACCAACCCATCAACTATCTGATAACTTGTTAATTACTAAAACAACAATCTTATAAAAAGTGTATACTTGTGTGTAGTGACTACAGTAAGTGTGTCATTTTTATACACTATACTAAAAATAAAACCATAAAAAAAGTCGCACATAGGTGCGACTTAGTTATAATAAAAAGAATAAATAAATTATTCTGGAGCAATCATTTTAAAGGTATCCATAAAAGCAGTAGTATATTCTCCAGCAATGTAGCGCGGATCATCCATTAACTGCCTATGAAAAGGTATTGTCGTTTTAATTCCTTCAATTACAAATTCATCTAATGCTCTTCTCATTTTACTAATTGCTTCTTCTCTAGTTTGAGCTGTAGTAATTATCTTAGCGATCATAGAGTCATAATTTGGTGGGATCGTATATCCTGAATACACATGAGTATCTAAGCGAACACCGTGTCCTCCTGGCGTATGAAGTGTCGTAATTTTTCCTGGAGAAGGTCTAAAATCATTATAAGGATCTTCAGCATTAATACGACATTCAATTGCATGCAATTGAGGCAAATAATTTTTACCCGAGATAGGCACTCCTGCAGCAACTAATATTTGCTCACGAATTAAATCATAGTCAATTACTTGTTCTGTAATAGGATGCTCTACCTGAATACGAGTATTCATTTCCATGAAATAGAAATTACGGTGTTTGTCAACCAAGAACTCTACAGTTCCAGCACCTTCATACTTAATATATTCAGCTGCTTTTACCGCCGCATCACCCATTTTCATGCGCAATTCGTCTGTCATAAATGGAGAAGGCGTTTCTTCAGTCAATTTTTGATGACGTCTTTGTACTGAACAGTCTCTTTCAGAAAGGTGACATGCTTTTCCATAAGAATCACCAATAATTTGGATTTCAATATGACGAGGCTCTTCGATTAATTTTTCAAGATACATTCCGTCATTTCCAAAAGCAGCAGCAGATTCCTGACGCGCACTTTCCCATGCTTTATGTAATTCTTCTTCTTTCCAAACGGCACGCATACCTTTTCCACCACCACCGGCAGTAGCTTTTAACATAACTGGAAAACCAAACTCTCTAGAAAGCTCTAAAGCTTGTTCGTAAGATTCCAAAATTCCAACAGATCCAGGAACACAAGGCACTCCAGCTTCAATCATTGTAGCTTTAGCAGAGGCTTTATCACCCATTCTATCAATCATTTCTGGCGAAGCTCCAATAAACTTAATACCGTGCTCTTGACAAATTTTAGAAAATTTTGAATTTTCAGAAAGAAAGCCGTAACCAGGATGTATCGCATCAGCATTTGTAATTTCTGCAGCGGCAATAATATTTGACATTTTCAAATAGGACAAGTTACTGGGAGGCGGTCCTATACAAACAGCTTCATCAGCAAACCTAACGTGCAAACTTTCTACATCAGCAGTAGAGTAAACAGCCACCGTTTTAATGCCCATTTCTTTACAAGTTCTAATTACGCGAAGCGCAATTTCTCCTCTATTTGCAATTAATATTTTTTTAAACATCTATTTTGAGTTATGAGTTATGAGTTATGAGTTTTTTAAAATTATGAGTTGATTGAGAATCAGCTTACAATTTATAATTCATAATTTATAATTAATTAAGATGGATCAACTAAGAATAAAGGTTGGTCAAATTCTACTGGCGACATGTCATCAACCAATATTTTTACAATTTTACCAGAAACTTCAGATTCAATTTCATTGAATAATTTCATTGCTTCAATTACACATAGAACATCTCCTTTTGAAATAGTAGTTCCTACTTCAACAAACATCGCTTTGTCTGGAGATGGTTTTCTATAAAAGGTTCCAATAATTGGAGATTTTATAGTAATGTATTTGTTTTCTTCTACCGCAGGAGTCTCTACCGCAGCTGCAACTGGCGCAACGTTTTGAATAGGCATTGCTTGTTGAAGTTGGTTGTGAGCTGGCATTTGTTGTACATACGTAGTTTCTGTTGTACTGCCTTCTATAGTTGTTCTAATGGTGATTTTAACATCATCCATTTCCAATTTAACTTCTGCAACTCCCGAATTTGCTACAAATTTGATTAGGTTCTGAATTTCTTTTAAATCCATAATTATTTGTTTTTAGTTTAAATTTATTTTTTGTCGTATGCCCATTTTAAATAAACAGACCCCCAAGTGAAACCACCTCCAAAGGCAGCCAAGATGATTGTGTCCCCTTTTTTAAATAAGTGTTCAAAATCATAAAGCACTAGAGGCAATGTTGCAGAAGTAGTATTTCCATACTTCTCTATATTCATTAAAACCTTGGATTCTTCTAAATTCATTCTGCTAGCCGTCGCATCAATGATACGCTTATTAGCCTGATGTGGAACTAACCAGTCAACATCTGCGTTGCTCAAGTCATTCCTTTTCATAATTAGCTCACTGGCGTCAGCCATATTTGTTACTGCATATTTAAACACAGTCTTTCCATCTTGAACAATATTATGTCTGTTCTCTTCCACAGTTTTTATAGAAGTAGGATGTAGAGATCCTCCAGCATCAATCTTTAAAAAATCACGACCTACACCATCACTTCTTAAATACTCATCCTGCAATCCTAATCCCTCATAATTTGGTTCGAATAAAACAGCACCTGCTCCATCGCCAAAAATGATACAAGTAGAACGGTCTGTATAATCTACAATAGAAGACATTTTATCAGCTCCTATTAATAGTACTTTTTTATATTTTCCAGATTGAATGTAAGCTGAAGCAACTGACATTCCATATATAAAACTGGAACAAGCTGCCTGTAAATCAAAAGCAAAAGCATTTGTAGCGCCTATTGCAGTTGCAACATAAACTCCAGTCGAAGCAACTGGCATGTCTGGCGTAGCTGTTGCCATTACTATTAAATCAATATCTAAAGGATTAATATTTCCTTTAGCTAATAAATCTTCTGCTGCTTTTATGGCTAAATACGACGTTCCTTTGTCTGCGTCTTTAAGAATTCTTCTTTCTTTAATTCCTGTTCGAGAAGTGATCCACTCGTCATTTGTATCGACCATAGTTTCAAGGACTTTGTTTGAAAGTACAAAGTCAGGAACATAGGCTCCAACAGCGGTTATTGCGGCTGTGATTGTATTCATGGTATTTGAATATTTTTTTTCAAATAATGACATTTGAAAAAACGATTAAAAGAGTTGAAAATTACAAAAAAATATCTAAACCTCCTGATTTAGAACTTCTTATTTATGAAAATTATAAACAACAAAAAAACTCTCACGAAGTGAGAGTTCCAATATCATTTGCAAAAAAATGCATTAAGCAACAGCTACAGACTTATCTATAACAACTTGCCCTCTGTAATACATTTTCCCTTCATGCCAGTAGGCTCTATGGTATAAATGCGCCTCACCCGTAATTGGGCAAGTAGCGATTTGTGCTACAGTAGCTTTATAATGCGTTCTTCTCTTATCTCTTCTTGTTTTGGAGATTTTTCTCTTAGGATGTGCCATTTTACTATATTATTTATCCGTTAATAGTTGCTTTAATTTGTCCCAACGCGGGTCAATATTCTCTTCTTTATCTTGTATTGTGTCTTCTTCAACCTGTTCTTCATTCTCTTCCTTATGTTCTTCCAGAACTAATTCCTTTAATCTTTCAAGAGCTTCCGTTTTTAAACTTCCGTCTTGAACACCTGGATGAACCCGTCTTAAAGGTACAGAAAGCGCAATCATTTCATATATATACTGAGCAATGTCTATTTCAAATTCTCCAAATGGCAGAATCAACAACTCCTCATTATCATTATTATATACGTCACCAAAACGAACTATCAATTTCATCTCGCCTTTTATTGGCAAATCAAAATCTTCACTCGTTAAATCACAAGGTACATTTACTGTTCCTTCGTGCTTGAAAATCAATTCCAGCATCGTGCTTTTCTTCTCTAAAACTACGTTTACTTTGATGTTTGAATTTTCAAATTCATCATAATCAAAGATTTCAAAGAACGCATTACTTATTTGATATTCAAAATGATGTTTCCCTAGCTTTAATCCCACAAATGGAATTAAATATTGTTTAGTCTTATTCATTTCGCCAAAATTTTGCCCCAAACTTCGGGAGTGCAAAGATATAAAATTATTACAAAACTAATAATGTTATTTATCTTTTTTTATTTAGTGCTGTTTTTCCCTAACTTTTAGTGGTTTCTCACTAATTTCTGCATACTCAATTCTGGATCGATAAATATCTAAAGCAAGATAAACCGCTTCCTTAAACGAGTTATAATCCGCCATTCCTTTCCCAGCAATATCATAAGCAGTTCCATGATCTGGAGAAGTTCTTATTTTACTCAAACCAGCTGTATAATTCACCCCATTACCAAAAGATAATGTTTTAAAAGGAATCAATCCTTGATCATGATAAGTAGCAATTACCGCATCATAATTCTCATATTGCCCGCTTCCAAAAAAACCATCCGCCGCAAAAGGGCCAAAAACTAAGGTGCCTTTTTCGAATATTTTTTTCAATGTTGGCTTCAACACCGCATCATCTTCTTTACCTATCACACCACCATCACCACAATGCGGATTTAATCCTAATACAGCAATCTTTGGTTTATTGATACTAAAATCCTGAATCAGCGCTTTTCTTACCGTCTCAATTTTTTCTCGAATAAGCTCTTCAGTAAGTCGGGACGCCACTTCACTAACAGGAATATGATCTGTCAACAAACCCACTCTTAAATTACCTTGAACCATCAACATCAACGCATTCCCTTCTAATTCCTGATCTAAATAATCCGTATGCCCAGGAAACTTAAACTCTTCTGATTGAATATTGTATTTATTTATTGGCGCAGTAACTAAAACATCCACCAATCCTTCTTTTAAAGCATTTGTAGCAGCAATAAATGATTTTACCGCATACTCACCTACCTTATCATCATTTACTCCAAGATTCAAATCCACACCTTCTCTCCAAAGATTGAAAACATTGATCTTCCCAGGAAGAATTTGATCTAACTTATCAATTCCATGAAGCGGAACCGCTGAGTCTAAATTCTTTTTTATAAATGACATTATTTTCACATTAGCAAAAATAACAGGAGTACACAGTTCTAACATTCGAGAATCCTCGAAAGTTTTAAGAACAACCTCGCTTCCAATACCGTTTAAATCTCCTATCGAAATTCCAACAATTATATTTTCTGCTTTTTTCATCATTACCTCTAGTTATTTATTACTAATTTTGAAGTGCAAATTTAGTAAAATAAAACAAGAAATGTTTACAGGAATCATAGAAACCCTTGGTACAATCCAAGAAATAAAAAAAGAGAAAGACAATATTCACATTACGATCGACTCCTCCATCACGACCGAACTAAAAATCGACCAAAGCGTTTCCCACAATGGGATTTGCCTAACTGTAGTAGAAATAAAAGACACCTCATACACCGTTACCGCAATTAACGAAACAATTCAAAAAACAAATCTAGGAGATTGGAGAGTAGGTGACAGCGTCAACCTCGAGAGAGCCATGAAATTAGGCGACCGTCTTGACGGACACATTGTACAAGGACATGTAGACCAAACAGGCACATGTATTGAAGCCGAAGAAACCAATGGTAGTTGGCATTACACCTTCGAATACGATCAAACCTTAAACAACCTTACTATCGAAAAAGGTTCGATTACCGTAAACGGAGTAAGCTTAACAGTCGTAAACTCAAAGAAAAATCAATTTAGTGTCGCAATAATTCCCTACACCCACGAACACACTAATTTTAAGAATTTCGTGATTGGTACAAAGATAAACTTGGAGTTTGATGTTATTGGCAAATATGTTTCTCGTTTATACAGCCAAAATTAAAAAACTCTTTTTTAAAATCAAAAGCTCCAATTTAAATTGAAGCTTTTGATTTTAATCTGTGATTATAGATAATATAAATTCCAAATAGAAGCGCAATTATTACTAAAATAATGATATTTTCATCAATTGGCAGTCCCGGAGGAGGAGGAGGAGTTCCTGACGTCGACGTAGAAGTCGGCTCAGGAGGTGTTTCCGCATGCGCAACTATCCAGTTCAAAACCAGCGCAATCGACAATAAAAATCTATTTGAAATCATCTTCATACGCTTCAAAAATAGCAAATCAATTGATTAAAAAAAGCAATTTAAGCTGTTTATTCCTATTATTTGACCAAATCAATAATATATCCATAAAGATATACTCTCACAAAAACAGCTTTCTCAAGATAAAGATACCTCTTTTTTAAATGAATTTACATTTTTACATACAAAACAAAACCCTTCAAAATAATTAATTTTGAAGGGTTTTTTATGTGGTCCCACCTGGGCTCGAACCAGGGACCACCTGATTATGAGTCAGGTGCTCTAACCAGCTGAGCTATAGGACCGGTTAAGAGTGTGCAATATTACTACTATTTTTCGTTTGCTCCAAATATTTCTAGCTTAGATTTTTAACCAACTTACATCTTTTAAAGATTTAAATCACAAAACCATTGATTATTAGCTTTTAAACTTTCTAAAAAAAATTATTTTATTTCTTGACAAAGCTCAATCAAAACCCCATTAGTACTTTTAGGGTGCAAGAAGGCTACCAATTTATTATCAGCTCCTTTCTTTGGAACTTCATTTAAGACAACAAAACCCTCATTTTTAAGTCGGGCAATTTCTTCTTCTATGTTTTCTACATCAAAAGCTATGTGATGAATACCCTCGCCTTTCTTTTCTAAAAATTTAGCAATAGGACTCTCTGGATTTGTCGCCGCCAAAAGCTCAATTTTATTAGGTCCGTTCATAAAAAATGAAGTTGTCACTCCTTCACTTTCGACTTCCTCAAATTTATAAGCCGGAGCTCCAAAAAGTTTTTCAAACAATAAATTTGAAACTTCTAAATCTTTTACCGCAATCCCTATATGCTCTATTTTTCTCATTTTTTACACCTTCTACTTATTTTCATTTGTAAAACACTGCAAAAATTACAAATAAATTATAATTGCACGCCCTATCATTATGTAAAAATAAACATTAAAAAACAAAATGCAGCAGAACAGCGTCAAAAGTACACCTAATCGATTACCTATAATAATTTTATAAAAAACTTCAATCTCAGCAATTATAATTGTTATTTTGTACCCTCTAATACTAATTTGATATGTTGAAAAACAATTTAAGATATATTTCCCTTCTGTTGCTTATAGTTATCGCAAGTTGCGCCAAAAGAGGATCCATCACAGGAGGCCTAAAAGACACGATTGCCCCCGTATTAAAAACGAGTTTCCCTGAAAATTTTAGCACAAATTTTAAAGGAGACGAAATTAAATTGACCTTCGATGAAAACATCAAGCTTAAAAACCTAAATAAGCAATTGATTATTTCACCTCCCATGAAATACGAACCGATTATTTCTCCAACATCTGCATCTAAATTTCTTTCGATAAAAATAATAGACACTCTTAAAGCTAACACAACGTATAGCATCAACTTTGGCCAAAGCATCGCTGATAATAACGAAGGAAACCCCTACAATCAATTCAAATATATTTTTTCAACTGGGGATTATATCGACTCCTTAGCCCTTGGAGGCAGAATTAAAGACGCCTATGATATAGAAGTAGCACCTTTTGTTTCTGTGATGCTTTATGACGTAAATGAAACCTTTAATGACTCCGTTATTTACAACGAGAATCCCAGATATATTACAAATACCTTAGACAGTTTAAAAACATTTCGACTAGAAAATTTAAAAGCTGGAAAATACCTTCTTGTGGCGCTGAAAGACAAAAACAGTAATAATAAATTCAATCCTAAAGAGGACAAAATTGCTTTCATCAAAAATTTCATCACTATTCCAAATGACACTGTGTATGAATTGGAATTATTCAAGGAAGTATTACCATTCAAAGCCTTTAAGCCTACACAAGCATCCGGAAATAGATTAGTCATGGCTTATGAAGGAAATATGAGTTTAGCTAATTCTAGACCATCAATAACGCTAAAAAACAACAACGAAAACTTAGCTTCGATTATTACTCAGCTACCTAAAAAAGATTCACTCCAAATATGGTTTAAACCCCTTAAAGCGGATTCTTTATCATTGGCTGTAGCCAAAAATAAATACCAAAAAGACTTTACGTTCAAAATTAAGGACCAGAAAAAAGACACCTTAAACATCGCTGCGATTTACAACGGCAACTTGCATTTTAGAAATCGGTTTACATTAGAAAGCAACACGCCTTTAGTAAAGTTCGACAATTCGAAAATAAAAATCATCAGCAAAGATTCAACTGCTATTCCGTTTACTACTGAATATGATGAATTCAACCAGAAATTATTTATTGACTTCAAGAAAGAACCATTAGAAAAATATACCTTCAGCATCCTACCAGGCGCACTTACTGATTTTTTCGAAAAATCGAATGACACTTTAAAATACAATATTACTACTCAAAACACTTCAGATTATGGGAACCTTAGAGTAAAATTGCAAAACGTAAAACGCTTCCCAGTCATTGTAGAATTAACAAATCTAAAAGGAGACATTTTAGCTTCAGAATATACAGAGAGTGACACTACAGTTGATTTCAACCTGATGGAACCCTCTTTATTCACGCTTCGTGCCATTTATGACGATAATAAAAATAAAGTCTACGATTCAGGAAATTATCTAGAGAAACGCTATTCTGAAGAGGTGATTTATTTTTCAAAAGAAATAGACATCAGAGCAAATTGGGATGTAGAACAAGTTTTTGACCTGAGTATTCCGTACACACCGGAGCCAAAAAAGAAAACAGAAAATAAGAAAAAATCTAGTTTTTAAGCTCAAAACCATCTTGATCATTTAAAAAACCAAGTTTTTTACGAGTCTCAATTAATTTTGATTTATCTAAAGTTGCCTTTAGAACAGCATCATTTCCTTGTGGCTCGGCTAAATAATCACCCAAGCAATCAACCACTTGCGAATGTCCTATATAAGAATGTCCATTATTGTCTTCTCCAGTTCTATTGACGCCAATTGCATAACTCATATTTTCTATTGCTCGAGCTTTCAACAAAGCATCCCAAGCATTAGTTCTAATTTTTGGCCAACTGGCAACATAAATCAGCAAATCATAATTTTCGACATTTCTAGAAAAAACCGGAAAACGCAAATCATAACATACAAGCGGACAGATTTTCCAACCTAAATACTCAACAATCAATTTTTTAGTCCCTGCCGTATATACTTTTTCCTCTCCCGCAAGAGTAAATAAATGCCTTTTATCATAATACTGAATTTCGCCCGAAGGGAACACAAACAACATTCTATTATAAAAATTACCGTTCTCCTCAATAACAACACTTCCCGTGATAGCACTGTTTTTAGCTTTTGCCAAAGATTGCATCCACAGTACAGTTTCTCCCTCCATTGCCTCGGCAACAGCCCTCGGATTCATAGTAAATCCCGTGGTGAACATCTCTGGAAGCACAATTAAATCAATCTTTTCAGAAAGTGAATTAATTTTTTCTTCGAAATAATCGCGATTTAACTTTGGGTTTTCCCAAATCAAAGAAGCTTGAATCAATATAACTTGCATTGCTTTATTTATTTTTTATAAAATTAAGAAATATCACAGTAATTTAAGTTCATTATATTAGCTAAAAAAAACATGAAAAAGAAACTACTCCTTTGCACCATGCTAATCTCTGTTTTTGCTTTCGCTCAACAAAAATCAGGTGCAAAACAATTTTGGGAAAACTTACAGAAACAATGCGGAAAATCTTTTGAAGGCCAAGTTACTGAAGGAGCCGACAATGATACTTTTCGAAATAAAAAATTAGTAATGCACGTTCGCAATTGTGGAGAAACTACAATCAGAATTCCGTTTTTTGTAGCTGATGACAAATCTCGAACTTGGGTATTAACCTATAAAAATGAACGTATTCAATTGAAACACGACCACCGTCACGAAGACGGTTCGGAAGATAAAGTTACTCAATATGGTGGAACAACGACTAATTCTGGTTCGTCAACACTACAGTTTTTCCCAGCAGACCAACAAACCTATGATACAATTCCAAATGCCGCTGCCAATGTTTGGTGGATCACTTTAGACGAAACATCGTTTACCTATAATCTAAGACGCATTGGTTCAGAACGATTGTTTACAGTAAAATTTGATTTAACAAAAACACTCCCTACACCTGCTGCGCCCTGGGGCTGGAAAGATTAACTATTTCAAATAAATTGGACAAAAAAAACGCATTCAAATCAATGAATGCGTTTTTTTAATATTGAAAAACGAGTTGTTTTTTAACCTTTCATACTTGCAGATAAATATTCTCTGTTCATACGAGCAATGTTCTCTAAAGAAATTCCTTTCGGACATTCAACCTCACATGCTCCAGTATTCGAACAGTTTCCGAAACCTTCCGCATCCATTTGGCTCACCATATTTAATACACGATCAGTTGCTTCAATTTTACCTTGAGGCAATAATGCATATTGAGATACTTTTGCAGCCACAAATAACATTGCAGAAGAGTTTTTACAACTCGCTACACAAGCTCCGCAACCAATACAAGTAGCAGCATCAAACGCATCGTCAGCATCTTGCTTGTTAATTGGAATAGCATTAGCGTCGATTGTATTTCCTGAAGTATTTACAGATATAAATCCACCAGCATGTTGAATTCTATCAAAAGCACTACGATTAACAACTAAATCTTTAACTACTGGAAAAGCAGCTGCGCGAAATGGTTCGATGGTAATTGTATCACCATCCTTAAACATACGCATGTGCAATTGACAAGTTGTTACACCTCTATCTGGTCCGTGTGCTTCTCCGTTAATGAATAAAGAACACATTCCGCAAATTCCTTCGCGACAGTCATGATCAAAAGCAACTGGTTCGCCACCTTTGCTCATTAAATCTTCATTGAAAACGTCTAGCATTTCAAGGAAAGACATGTCTGGCTCAATTCCGTCAATTTGATAATCAACCATTGCTCCTTTATCTTGGGCGTTTTTTTGACGCCATATTTTTAATGTAAGTTTCATACTTTTTTAGTTTGAAAGTCATAAAAACGAAAGTCGAAAGTCGATTGACGTGAAGTCATTTCATCTTACTACTTTAGCCTTTTAACTAAATGCTATTTGTAATTTCTTTGAACTAATTTAACGGCATCAAATACCAAATCTTCCTTGTGTAAAACAGCGTCACTAGGTTTTCCTTTGTATTCCCAAGCAGCCACGTAAGCGAAATTTTCGTCATCACGTTTTGCTTCCCCATCTTCTGTTTGATATTCCTCACGGAAATGTCCTCCACAAGACTCGTTACGGTGCAATGCATCCTTAGCAAATAATTCGCCTAGTTCTAAAAAGTCAGCTACACGAGTTGCTTTCTCTAGTTCTTGGTTGAACCCTTTGTCTGTCCCAGGAATTTTTACATCCTTATAAAACTCTTCACGTAAAGCAGAGATTTCATTGATTGCTTCGTTTAGTCCTTGAGCATTACGAGCCATACCCACTTTGTCCCACATAATTTTCCCTAATTTCCTGTGGAAATAGTCAACAGAATGTGTTCCGTTATTGTTCATGAATCTATAGATTTGGTCCTTAACTCCTTTTTCTGCAGCTTCAAATTCTGGAGAATCAGTTGGGATAGGCCCCATTTTAATATCTGGTGATAAGTAATCTCCAATTGTGTATGGCAATACAAAATAACCATCAGCTAAACCTTGCATTAAGGCAGAAGCTCCAAGTCTATTTGCACCGTGATCAGAGAAGTTAGATTCTCCAATTGAGAAACATCCAGGAATTGTAGTCATCAAGTTATAATCAACCCATGTCCCACCCATTGTGTAGTGAACCGCTGGGTAAATCATCATAGGTGAAGTATAAGGATCCTCATCTACAATTTTATAATACATCTGGAATAAATTCCCGTATTTATTTTTTACAACTTCAGTACCTAGTTTAGTAACCGCTTTTTTATCATTAGCATCAATTCCTTTTAAGAATGCCTGCTCTTTTCCGTAACGTTGTATCGCTGCAGCAAAATCCAAGTAAACTGCTTCACCTGTTTTGTTTACTCCAAAACCAGCGTCACATCTTTCTTTAGCTGCACGAGAAGCTACATCTCTAGGAACTAAGTTACCAAAAGCTGGGTATCTTCTTTCTAAGTAATAATCTCTTTCAGCTTCAGATAAATCAATTGCTTTTTTCTTTCCTTCACGAATTGCCTTAGCATCTTCTAGTTTAGCAGGAACCCAAATACGACCATCATTACGCAATGACTCTGACATCAAAGTTAATTTCGATTGGTGGTCTCCAGAAACTGGAATACATGTTGGATGAATTTGCGTGTAACAAGGATTTGCAAAGTAAGCTCCTTTTTTATGGATTTTCCATGCTGCTGTAGCATTAGACCCCATTGCATTTGTTGATAAGAAAAATACATTTCCGTAACCACCAGAAGCGATCACAACTGCATGAGCAGAATGTCTTTCGATTTCACCAGTAATTAAATTACGAGCGATAATCCCTCTTGCTTTTCCGTTTACGATTACTATATCTAGCATCTCGTGACGGTTGTGCATTTTTATTTTTCCACGACCTATTTGACGATTCATTGCTGAGTAAGCACCAAGTAACAATTGCTGTCCTGTTTGCCCTCTAGCATAAAACGTTCTCGATACTAGCGCACCACCAAAAGAACGATTATCTAATAAACCTCCATATTCACGCGCCAATGGAACTCCTTGAGCCACACATTGGTCAATGATATTTGTTGAAACTTCCGCAAGACGGTGTACGTTTGCTTCACGAGCGCGGTAATCTCCTCCTTTTACAGTGTCATAAAACAATCTAAAAGTTGAATCTCCGTCTCCTTGATAATTTTTTGCAGCGTTAATACCACCTTGTGCTGCAATCGAGTGCGCACGACGAGGTGAATCTTGAAAACAAAATGCCTTAACGTTATATCCTAGCTCTGCCAAAGTTGCAGCAGCAGAACCTCCAGCTAATCCTGTACCAACAACAATAACATCAAGGTTACGTTTGTTAGCAGGATTTACTAAATTAATATGATCTTTATAATTTGTCCATTTGTCCGAAATAGGACCGTTTGGAATTTTTGAGTCTAATGCCATTATAATTGAATATTAATGATTGAAATGATGAAATAATGCAATAAAAATGAATCCAAAAGGAATCACAATTGCAAAAGCGTATCCAAAAGCTTTTAAAGATCTTGAATATTTATTATTAAACCCAACTGATTGAAAAGAAGAGCTGAATCCATGCCATAAGTGTAATGCTAACAAAATAAAAGAAAGTGAATACAATCCTGTCCGTACCGGACTTTCAAATTTAGCCACTAATTCGTGGAAATATCTTGTTTCATCTAATGGGCTTACCTCAACGTACTTGTAAACCATCTCTGGAAACCAAAAGTCGTAAAAATGCAATCCTAAAAATGCCAGGACTACTACTCCAGAATAAATCATGTTTCTTGAAGTCCAAGAAGAATTTGCAGCTCCGTTGTTTTTAGCATACGAAATTGGTCTTGCGTTTCTGTTTTGAATTTCTAAAACAAAACCCATTGTAAAGTGAAAAATAACACCTACAATTAAAATGGGCTGAATCACAAATTGAACCAGTGGGTTATTTCCCATAAAATGAGAAATCGAATTAAAAGTATCGGAACTAAAAACCGAAGTCATATTAATAAAAAAATGCTGTGCTAAGAACAGCATTAAAAAAATTCCTGAAAGCGCCATAGCAACTTTTTTAGCTATTGACGACTTCAATAATGCAGATTTTGCCATAAGATTTGAATAATTTGTTTTAAAAAATACCACAAAAATAAAGCAAAATGAAATGAACTACAACCTTTTCGCTGTTATTTATAATGATTTTAAAGTGTCGGTTTCCACTAAATTTAAGCCTATAAAAAACCAACTTCTAATTGTAGTTCAATACATTAAAACATTTATCACTATGTTGAAGATTCTTTTTCAGACCTTACAACTTAACAAAATAATAGATATTCTATTTATTCCGTGACAAAAAACCAGATTTCCGTATGCCTTAGACACAATTAACTAAATTTGTCCATGTATTTTTGAACTATTAAATCCGTATTTTCATTTCGAGTTTTGAGCTCTAGTTGAATGGGAGCAGAAGCTCTTTCTTCGCAGTTTTTTACAGCACATGTTTCACAAGTTACTCCTACAATTTGCTTTTTAATTGATTTATTATCGATGAATTTAAATTTCTTCTTCATGCTAGGAGTAATCAAAATACCAACAGATATACTTCTCAAACAATCTTTTTTGAAAGGATCTTCGGTGGCCGATGAAAAAACAAAATACTCGTTTCCGCTGTTTTCGTAACTCGAAATCTGAGCATCAAAAAAGTGTTTTTTATGCTGCGCTATGGATTGCTCGATTGTTTTAACCGAAACCCAACGACGGCAATAATGCTCGTTCATTTCGTTAGCATGTGGCTCCTGCTGATTAGTAATATGCAGCTCTTTTTTAATCTGATAAGTATCCGCGCCGATTTTATGAGACAATCGAAGAAAAAATATATTTTTCAACTGGAAATCCTTAGGTAAAATATTAGTTAATCTCTGGTAAAACGATTCTGGAGATACATTAAACTTACCCATTAATTGCAGCATTTCTTGTGGTTTAGGATCTGTTTTAGCCAAAAATAAATTCAATTCGCCAACCAATTGTTTTCTTGGTATTAGTAACGCTCCAGCAAAATAAGAAGCGTAGAAATTATTTAAAACCTGATCAAAATTATCAAATTTAATCCAACTGAAAGTATACAATCTTTCGGTTATTTCTAAATAATTATAAGCAATCTCCTTAGCTAGAATAAATGCCTTTTGTTGTTCGTCGATGTCTAATGAAAGTAACAAAGTTTTACTTTTTGGAACATATATAGATCGCAAATCTCCTAATTCCTCCTGCTCTGAAAAAACAATCTCCTGAATTGTATAACCATATTCTTCGATTAACACAGCTGTCAAATCTCCAACAGCAATTTTACTGTCTATATTTATTTGAAATGCTTTTGAAAAGTCTAACACTTTTTGCTCTAAATCCTCAAAATAATTATTATGCGCTTCTTGGTACGAACGTAAGGCGGCCAGAAAAAAACTCTCCCGAGTTAAATTATAGTGCTGCGCTATCTCGATAATCGTGCTAATAAAGGCGTTCACTTTTGCAGGCGCATTAGCAATAATATCAATAAGATCATTTTCCTGGATTCCGAAAATATCTAAAGGAATCTCCTTTAGAATCCCAGATTTTAAGATTTCCCCTATTGGAGCCAGATTATTATCCAACTTCAAGGAAACCATATTGTCGTAAGAAACATCTAATTTTTCAGATAGAAGTATAATCTTATCTGTTTTTGGATATTTTTTACCTTTTTCGATTTCGTTCAAATACGATTTTGACAGATCCGTGATTTTCGCCAAACCAAATAAAGATAAATTCTTATTGGTGCGAGCTTGCTTAAGTTTTAGCCCAAAAATCAACTTTATATATTCCTTTTCTACAGTCATACCGTGGTATATTTTTATTTTAAGAACAGCTAACAATATCTTTCTACCTCTTTTAGGATTGTTATTCTTTCCTTTCGAAAATAACAACAACCCTAAACCTAGACGCATTGCACTATTCCAAATATACGCTAAAAAATAAAAACGCAAGAAAAAAGTTTTTCACATTTTTTGCGAACGTTCGCTTGTTTTGTAAAAAACTTTTCGTAACATTGTCATGTAAAACACATTAACTATGAAAGACCAAAACAAAACAACCGAAGATTCATTACAAATCACAGCTGAATCATCTCAGCAGTATGCCAATATTCTAACAGATACCGCAATGGACTTTGTAACCGACTTACATCGTCAATTTAATAACCAAAGACTTTTGCTATTAGAAAGACGAGAAAAACAACAGCAGCTATTTGATGCCGGAAACCTACCCAACTTTCCAATAGAAACAAAAAACATCAGAGAAAGTGAATGGCAAGCTGCTTCCACACCCGACGACTTATTAGACCGAAGAGTAGAAATAACAGGCCCAGTCGATAGAAAAATGGTAATCAACGCACTCAACTGCGGCGCAAAAACATTTATGGCTGATTTTGAAGACAGCACATCACCTACCTGGGATAACCTCATGAGTGGTCAGCAAAACTTAATAGATGCAGTAAACAAAACAATTTCATTAGAAGACCCGATAAAAAACAAAAAATACAAGTTGAACGACGAGACTGCCGTTTTAATTGTAAGAGCTAGAGGACTGCATTTATCGGAAAAGAATATTATGATAGACGGCGAAGAGACTTCCGGTTCATTAATTGATTTTGGATTATACGCTTTTCATAATTTCAAACAGTTAATGAAAAATGAATCAGCACCCTATTATTACATTCCAAAATTAGAGCATTATCTAGAAGCAAGATGGTGGAACGAAGTAATCGACTTTACCGAAGACTACTTGAAAATACCAAGAGGAACAATCAAAGTAACGGTATTAATTGAAACGATAACAGCAAGTTTCCAGTTAGACGAAATCATATTTGAGTTGAAAGAACACATCGTAGGACTAAACTGTGGTCGATGGGATTACATATTCTCTTATATCAAAAAATTAAGAAATAACCCAGCCTTTATTGTGCCTAACAGAGACCAAGTAACCATGACTTCCCCATTTATGCTTGCTTATTCCCAACTGGTGATTCAAAGATGTCACAAAAGAAACATCCACGCTATAGGAGGAATGGCAGCACAGATTCCGATAAAAAATAACCCCGAAGCGAATACAATCGCGTTCAACAAAGTCATCGCCGATAAGGAACGTGAAGCCAAAAACGGACATGACGGCACTTGGGTAGCACATCCAG
Organism: Flavobacterium hiemivividum; assembly: GCF_004349145.1. Taxonomy (GTDB): domain Bacteria; phylum Bacteroidota; class Bacteroidia; order Flavobacteriales; family Flavobacteriaceae; genus Flavobacterium; species Flavobacterium hiemivividum. Next base: position 622,794 of record NZ_SMFO01000001.1, read on the forward strand.
ATTTAGTGGGATTAGCCATGACAGTATTCGACAAATACATGCCTACAAAAAATCAGATTCATATAAAAAGAGAGGACGTTAACGTTTCTGAAGCAAACCTATTAGAAGCACCAGTTGGAACCATTACTGAAGAAGGAGTCAGAAAAAATATAAATGTTTCTATTCTTTACATAGCCTCATGGCTCAACGGCCAAGGTGCTGCCGCCATTCATCATTTGATGGAAGATGCTGCAACAGCAGAAATTTCCAGATCCCAACTATGGCAATGGCTACAAAACAAAGTCACATTAGAAGATGGAAAAGAATTGACTGACAGCTATTATCATCGTATTGCCATGGAGGAATTCGAAAAAATAAGAAAACTTATTGGAGATGACAATCATGAAAAAGGCAAATACAAATTAGCCGAACAACTATTAGACATTCTTGTTGTCAATCCAAAATTCATTGACTTTTTAACGATTCCTGGATACAAATACATCTAAAAACAACCAACCAATAAATTAGAAATTATGAAAACTACCGAAACCAGAATTCAAGAATTAGTTAGTGACTGGATTACAAACCCAAGATGGAAAGGCGTTGAACGTCCATATACAGCCGAAGAAGTAGTAAAACTTCAAGGGTCATACAAAATAGAACATAGTATCGCCAAACTTGGTGCTGAAAAATTATGGAACAAGCTTAACTCACAAGATTTTGTAGCAGGATTAGGCGCACTAACAGGAAATCAAGCCATTCAAGAAGTTGAGGCAGGACTAGAAGCTATATATTTAAGTGGATGGCAAGTTGCCGCTGATGCTAACGTGGCAGGCGAAATGTATCCTGACCAATCCTTATACCCGGTAAACAGTGTTCCTTTAGTTGTAAAACGAATTAACAATGCATTATTAAGAGCCGACCAAATACAGGTTGTTAACGGAGAAAGACACAAAAAAGATTATTTAGTACCGATCGTTGCCGATGCAGAAGCAGGTTTTGGAGGTAATTTGAATGCATTCGAATTAATGAAAGCTATGATAGAAGCAGGAGCTTCAGGAGTTCACTTTGAAGATCAATTGAGCTCGGCAAAAAAATGTGGCCATCTTGGCGGAAAAGTATTAGTTCCTACACAGGAGGCGATAAATAAATTAATTGCAGCGCGTTTAGCGACTGATGTTATGGGTACTCCGACACTAATTGTAGCTCGAACAGATGCAGATGCGGCTAACTTATTGACAAGCGATATAGATCCAAGAGATGCCAAGTTTATTACGGGAGAAAAAACAAGTGAAGGATTTTTCCATGTAAATAGTGGTATTCTACAAGGAATTGACAGAGGATTGAGTTATGCCCCTTATGCTGATTTAATTTGGATGGAAACCAGCAACCCGGATTTAGCCTACGCAAAACTATTTGCTGACGCCATTCACAAAGAATTTCCAGGTAAATTGCTGGCCTATAACTGCTCACCATCATTCAACTGGGCTGCCAAATTATCTGTAGCACAAATGGAAACTTTTAGAGAAGACTTGGCTGCAATGGGTTATAAATTCCAATTTATCACTTTAGCTGGATTCCATGCACTAAACACAAGCATGTTCGAATTATCTAAAGCTTATAAAGAAAGAGGAATGGCGGGTTACTCTGAATTGCAAGAAAGAGAGTTTGCTTTGCAAAAACACGGTTTTAGAGCAGTTAAGCATCAAAGTTTTGTAGGAACATCTTATTTTGACGCAGTTCAAAACACCGTTACAACAGGTAAATCATCTACAACTGCTATGAAAAATTCTACCGAAGCTGCTCAGTTCTAAACAAAACTATTCATTACTAACTTCATAACGCATTGGTTTAAAAAACATACTTTTTGAGCCAATGCGTTTTTGTTGTTTTTTACATAAAATTCTCGGATTCATAGATGGAAACAATTTAATCTTAGTATTTTTGAATAATTAAAAAGATTAAATAGAAAGAACATGAAATACCATCAAATTGACCGTGACTTATTTATAAAGAACCGTAGTAAATTTATGGCTCAAATGAAGCCAAAAAGTGTAGCCATTTTTAACTCTAATGATATTTATCCAATAAGTGCCGACAGTACAATGCCATTTGCACAACACCGCGATATCTTTTATTTAAGTGGTGTGGATCAAGAAGAAAGCATCTTACTATTATTTCCAGACGCTCCTTATGAGCATCAAAGAGAAATTTTATTCTTAAAAGAAACTAACGATCACATTGCCGTTTGGGAAGGTGAAAAACTAACCAAAGAACGAGCATTAGCAGTTTCAGGTATCAAAACCGTATATTGGTTGCAGGAATTCGAAAAAGTTTTATTCGAATTAATGACACATTCTGAAACAATATATATAAATACTAACGAACATTACAGAGCTACTGTCGAAACAGAAACTCGCGAGGCCCGTTTTGTTAAATGGTGGAAAGATAAATACCCTGCACATGCTGTTGCAAAGAGTAATCCTATTTTGCAACGCATCCGTTCTATAAAAGAAAGCGAAGAGATCGACTTAATACAACAAGCGTGTAATATTACTGAAAAAGGATTCCGTAGAATTCTTTCTTTTGTGAAACCAAACGTCATGGAGTACGAAATCGAAGCCGAGTTCATCCACGAATTCCTTCGCAATCGTTCTAAAGGTTTTGCTTACACACCAATTATTGGTTCAGGAAATAACGCTAATGTTTTGCATTATATCGAAAACAACCAGCAATGTAAAGCAGGGGATTTGATTTTATTAGATGTAGGTGCAGAGTACGCTAACTATTCAAGTGATATGACCCGTACCATTCCCGTTTCAGGAAAATTTACTGACCGTCAAAAAGCAGTTTACAATGCCGTTTTGAATGTTAAAAACGAAGCTACTAAAATGCTTGTTCCAGGAACAATTTGGAAACAATACCACATTGAAGTGGGAAAAATAATGACTTCAGAACTGCTAGGTTTAGGATTAATCGATAAAGCCGATGTACAAAACGAAAACCCAGACTGGCCAGCTTACAAAAAATACTTCATGCACGGAACTTCACACCATATGGGATTAGACACCCATGATTATGGAATTTTGACAGAACCTATGCAAGCTAATATGGTTTTCACTGTAGAGCCGGGAATTTATATTCCTGCAGAAGGCTTCGGAATCCGTCTTGAGGATGATGTCGTAATTCAAGAAAGTGGAGAACCATTCAACTTGATGCGTAACATTCCTGTTGAAGTAGATGAAATTGAAACTTTGATGAATTCTTAGAAAGAAAACAGAGCAAAGAAAAAAGAATAAAGACGGTTTACAGCAATGTGAACCGTTTTTTTTTATGGAATAAACCCAGTTTTCAATTAACAAACGACACATCACAATTAAACCTTTTTCTAATCTTTTGGGCGCATCCCCGCTTCCGTAAACTCTAGCTGGGTCGGGCTATTCGCTACAAGTCCTCGTCTCGTCCTAAAAGACGAGACTGTGGGCTTTTCGCTGCTATCCCTTGCGCGAACCATAACAACAGCTAACAAATCCTAAAACAATCTTAAAGTCGTAACTTTATTCGACCGTTGACGTCCTATTAAAATAAATGAAATCAATCATTGAGCAAAACTAAAACATAAGAGAAACATAGACTAAATAGAATTTTATTCTAACGCCATAAAAAGCCTACAGCTCTATTTTTCCTTAAAAAGTGAAACGCCTTTTAAGCAATCCAAAAACCTATGCCTCTCTATGTAGTTAAAAACGATAAAAATCAACTTCAAACCACATTGGTTCAAAAAAAAATAAAACTATGACAGCACACGAAATAGATTACCAGATATTTGGCGAAGAAATGCAATATGTAGAGATCGAATTAGATCCTCAAGAAATCGTCATTGCCGAGGCAGGGAGCTTTATGATGATGGACAATAACATCCAGATGGAAACGATATTTGGAGATGGTTCTGAACAAAAATCAGGAATCTTTGGCCAACTTTTAAATGCTGGTAAAAGAGTACTTACAGGCGAAAGCTTGTTTATGACTGCTTTTATAAATCAAGCCAACACAAAAGGAAAAGTTTCTTTTGCCTCTCCCTATCCCGGGAAAATTTTACCAATAGATTTAACCGAATTTCAAGGAAAATTCATCTGTCAAAAAAGTTCCTTCTTATGCGCTGCTAAAGGCGTATCTGTTGGAATTGAATTCTCTAAAAAACTAGGCCGCGGACTCTTTGGCGGTGAAGGATTCATTATGCAAAAAATAGAAGGCGACGGATTAGCGTTTGTACATTCTGGTGGAACCATGGCTAAAAAAGAACTTAGAGCGGGCGAAGTGCTAAAAGTAGATACTGGCTGTATCATAGGATTCACTAAAGATGTAGATTATGATATCGAATTCATTGGCGGAATCAAGAACTCTATTTTTGGTGGCGAAGGTTTGTTTTATGCTACGCTTCGCGGTCCTGGAACGGTATATATTCAATCCCTACCTTTCAGCAGACTCGCAGATAGAATCATCGCTTCAGCACCAAAAGCGGGTGGAGATAGCCGCGGTGAAGGAAGCCTATTGGGCGGATTAGGAAATTTACTGGATGGCGATAATCGTTTTTAAGGTTAAAACATCCCACCTTAATCCAAACGCAAACTTGTCATCCTGACGAAGTAAGGATCTTGTCAAAATACGAAACCAATACCAACGGCTTTCAGAGATGGGAGCCGTTTTTATTAAATAAACATCTGATATATATATGTCACTTTATTAAACTCAAAATTAATACTCTCATTATTTAATTCCTTAAAATAAAGTCTCCCAACCTTATTCATTTCAATAATAACTTTCTTATCTATTATACTAAGTAAATTTTTTAATTTACTCTCCCTATCATGAGCACAGTGATAAAATATACATATTTTGGAATATGCACCGGAATCTAATTCCAAAAACCTAAACAAATCCTTAATATACTCTTTATCTGATTCGTCCAAAGAATGCCCTAGTATATAAAAAATCGTCTCATCAATATGGCTTTTTACATTTCCTGGAATTTCAATAAACTTTTTATTAGAATTTTTCTTTATTTTTTGATAATATTTAGCGAAATCATATCCTTTAGCTATTTTAACTTCTACCGGAATTTCACTAACGCCAAAAACTAAATTTTGAAACTCACAATCTTCATGCATTTCCCCATGTAAATAAACTACTTTTGATTTATCAATATTATAGAATTTTTCTAAAGTTGGAGTGTAATTAAAAGTATAGATTTCATTGATTAATTGAAATGGTATAATTTGATTATGATTTTTATGATTGTAAAATAACCCGACAATATCTACAAGATATCGATTAAATATAATTGCAAAATTTTCAAATGTAATTGACAAATCCTTCAATATATGTACGCTTTTAATTCCTTGCGTCCTTTTATCTACATATTTGTCATTAATACTAAAAATTTCTTTGTCTTCATATTTATGTTCAATTATTTCAAATAAATTAAAATCAAAATAATTTATAGTTACATCTCGATATTCGTTGCGTTTTTTAAATTGAGGAGTTTCTGATTTTAGTAAAACCGAAAGTTGTTTCAAAATATTTTCAACTTCAATTTCAAAATCAATCCAAGTATCAACTTCTAAAACAGTTTTAAAATAGCTATACCAATTATTATCCTTTAACAAAATGTGTAATTCTTTGATTTTCTCTTTGTCGAATTTAATATCTACCGTGTTATAATTTTCTAAAATTAAATTATAATCTAGATCAAATTCGTCTTTGAAATAACTACCAAATAATTTTTCAAATGAGACTTCGTTTTCAAATTTAGCTGTATCAATCGTCTTCATAATAGCCATAAAATGGCCATACTTTGTTGGTAAATGATGAAATAAATCAAATCCGTTTCCTATAATTAGAATTTTACTCATAAGTAAAAAATTGCTTCTTTCAAATATACTATTTTTATTACACGAAAACTTATATCAACTTCTATTACTTATATGGTTTAAAAATAATTAAAATTCTATTTTTGCAAAAAACAAACTGAACCCGTTGAAACAAATTCTGTTTAAAAATACCAGCATCTCTTATTCTGACTCAGGAAAAGGCACCGCTATTGTCCTGCTTCATGGTTTCCTGGAAAACCAAACTATGTGGGATAATTACATTGCTACTTTTTCGAAAAAAAACCGAGTGATCACAATTGATTTATTGGGTCACGGAGAAACAGAATGTTTAGGCTATGTCCATTCCATGGAAGACAACGCTGATGTCGTGCATACTGTTTTAGCGGAGTTGCGCATCCGCAAAGCAATTCTTGTGGGACATTCGATGGGTGGTTATGTAGCTTTGGCTTTCGCCGAATTGTATCCAGAAAATGTAAAAGGTTTGGTTTTACTAAATTCGACAGCTAGAGCAGATAGCGAAGAACGAAAAGTAAATCGCGATCGCGCGATAAGAGCCGTGAAACAATCTTTTGTGAATTTTATATCTCTCGCTATTGCTAATTTATTTAGTGAAGGAAACCGAGAAAGGCTAAGTGCTGAGATTGAAATTGTAAAAAACAAAGCGCTAAAAACGCCACTGCAAGGCATCGTAGCTTCGCTCGAAGGAATGAAAATTAGAAACGATCGCGAAGTGTTACTGCATCTTACTGCTTTTCCAAAACTACTAATTCTGGGAGAGAAAGATCCCGTTTTACCTTTCGAAGAATCAAAAGAACAAATTGAGAACACCAAAGTACAGTTAGTCACTTTTCCAGACGGACACATGAGTCACATCGAAAACGAAGAAGCATTGACAGATATTTTATTGAAGTTTTTTAAGAAACTTTAATGATTTTGTGCTCTTCGCGATAACTTAGTTAGCTTTGCTGTTAAAGAACCTATTCTTTCTCTTCGAATGGAATACTAACATCCAGAATTTCATTCAGCAACAACACAATCTGCTCTAGATAATTAGTCATCACCTCTTGGTTTACTATCATATTCCCTTCTTTTTCTTCTTTGAAATTAAACGGTAAAAAACCCGCTTTTAGATTCTTAAAAGAGATAATTCCGGCTTCAATAGATTTCGATTTCGCTTCGGTTTCGTACATGTACGCATAAGCTAAAACCTGAATAATTTTGTCGTTTTTAATCTCCTGCGTCAGTCCTTTCCATGTCTTCAGCATTACACTAGATTTTTCGACCTTCCCGGTTTTATAATCAATAATCCTGATTACTCCGTTGCGCTCTTCGATTCTGTCAACGTTTCCTTTTATCAATACTGGAAATGGCAAAGTAGGATGATTTAAAATTCTTTCGAAAGTTTTTTCCAATGCTATTATTTTAATCGCATCGCCTGCTTTTATACTTTCTAATTCGACCTTCAAGAAATTAGATACATTGCGTTTTGCTACTTCAAAAGCGAGTAAATTACGTCCTTTCTTAATTTCGCCTTCCTTGTAAACTTCTTTAAATTGTTTCAAAACCTCATCATCTATTTGCTTAAAGCAATTTTGAATATCAGCTTCTGAAATAAATTTATCTACAAACGGATCGTACAAAGACTTCAACGTTTCGTGAATTATGGTCCCCAAAGTATTCAAAGCAATATTCTCTTCGACTTCTTCGACTTCCCGGATACGCAATATCTTCTGAAAATAAAACTGAATTGGATTCCTTATATAACTCGTCAACGCCGATGGTGAAAAACCAACATCAGCGATTTCCTTTAAACGCAGCATCACGGATTCTGATTTTTCGATAACCATTGGCGTATAAGCTGTTTCCGGTAATACGGCATTGTAAATTTCGTGCGTTAAGGCATGATTTGGCTGTTTCTCGACTTCTAACTGAGTGATAAACCTACTTTTCTCACCTGCATCCAGTCCTTCACTTTCGGTGTTATAAAGCAAGTAGATGTTTTTAGCACGTTGCAATAAATGATAAAAATGATAGGTATAAATAGCGTCTTTCTCTTTAAAAGTAGGCAAACCTAACTCTCGTTTCACATCATATGGAATGAATGAATTCTGGGATTTTCCCGCTGGGAACTTTCCTTCATTCATGGAAGTCACAATCACAGTATCGAAATCAAGCACTCGACTTTCTAGAACACCCATAATTTGCAAACCGTTTAATGGCTCTCCTTCAAAAGAAACGGCAGCCAAGTCAATCACTTGTTTATAAATAGCGTACAGCGTTTCAATCTTATCAATGTGTTGGTGTTGTGAGTAATAATTAATCAGTTTATTAATTACTTTAAAAATAGAAAACACAAAGGCCTTTGTTATTTTTTCCTCTTCATTGTCGTTACTTAAATTCTCTTTAATGGTAAGCAACAACTTAGAAACAGTATCCAAAACTGCAATCGAACCATTTTCCCATTTCTGGAACAACAACACAAATAGATCCGTAGGATTCGCATTCAGCTCCATCAATTTATGATGGGTTATAAATGTGTAATTGTTCTTATTAATTAGATTAACTAATTTACCTGTTTGCGCATATGGCTCCACCAAAGGATGTGTTAAAATATCCAGTACATCTTTATAATACAACACATAATTCTTCGCGTTTCTAGCTAATGCATTTGTATGCATCTTGAACAACTTGGCGATTAAAATTTGGGCAGGATTATTTTTACTAGGATATCCCATTGTAATATTCAAAGCACCCACACTCGAGGGCAACGAATATAAAAGTGGAACTAGAAGATTTTCTTCCCCAAGAACTACAGCAACTTTATCGAGCGTTGCATTAGGATTTTCATTAATTATATTTTCGATAATACCACCGGCAATTTTTGCCTGACCAATTGTTTTTGGAGTACCAATAACTTGAATGTTTTTAGTCTGCGAAAAATCGTCTACAATCCATTCAAAAGGATTTGATTTGTACTCTTTCCAGTTTTGTTTAAACCGCCTTACAAATAATCCTGCGTCATGATAGGGATCATTGAGGAACGTTTGATCGGCATCCCAGTATATTTTAGCTTTATCAGCAGCTATAAGATGTTGAATGATTTTTTCTTCGGAGGCATTTAAGGCATTAAAGCCCGCAAAAATATAAGTCTTGCTCGTAATTAATTTCGAAAATTCACCTAAATTCTCTACTGCTTGACGGTAAATTAGTCCTTGATAACCAATGCCTTTTTTAAGCAAGTGCGCATATAAAGTTTGGTAATAATTAGGTAATAATTTCCAAAAGTCAATATAATTTTCGAGTAGTTGAGTTTTGTTTTCGACTTCGATGCCCCATTTCTTGATATCTTCGATGTCTTTTAAATAAGACAAAACATAAGTTGGATCTAACAAATAACGATCGATTTCATTAAAATCTTGCAAGAGTGTTTTGGCCCAATTGGCAAACAATTCAAACGACTGTTGGTTTGCTTTCTCAGTAACTGATAAATATACATCATAAAATTCAAACAACAATTCGATCGGATCTATCGTTCGAATTCCTGCAATGTCTTGGATAAAATCCTCGATACTAATAATTTCAGGAGAAAGAATATTGCCGTCGACTTGTTTTTTCAGGGCTTCAATCAGGAAAATCTTAGCTCTCTTATTTGGTAAAACGACTATCGTATCAGATAGCTTATCAGAGTAATTTTCAATTAAAACTTGTGCAATTTTATCTAAAAAAGAAGTATTTATCATTTCATAAAAATAAAAAAAACGCCCCGATAAATCGAGGCGTTTCCCATAAATATTTTAGAAAAATCTATTCTTCTTTTATTAAAGAAATTTCAACTCTTCTATTTTTCGCTTTACCTTTAGCAGTTTTGTTAGTATCCATTGGTTTAGTTTCACCAAAACCTGTAGATTTCAATCTATCAGCTTGAATACCATTTTCAACTAAGTAATTTTTAACCGCTGCAGCTCTGTTTTCAGATAAAGTTTGGTTCATTTCGTTACTTCCGTCGCTATCAGTATGGCCTTCAACTAAGAATCTAGAATAAGGATATTCTTTTAAGATTTCAGTAATTGACACTAAAGTTGGGTAAGTTTGTTTTTTGAAAGATGATTTTCCAGAATCAAACAAGATAGTTCTACTGTACTCATTCAATTTCATCATAACTGCTTCTGAAACTTCAGGACAACCTTTGTTAGCAACAGTACCTTTTACTTCTGGACATTTGTCATCTTTATCTAAAACTCCGTCACCGTCAGTATCAGGCCAAGGACAACCAGCATTTTCTTTTGGTCCTGCAACAGTAGGACATTTGTCATCTTTATCAGCTACTCCATCTCCATCAGTATCAGGACAACCTTTCAATGCAGCTAAACCAAATACGTCTGGACAAGCATCATCTTTATCAGCGATACCATCACCATCTCTGTCTGGACAACCATTTAATGCAGCTGTTCCAGCTTCAGTTGGACAAGCATCAGCACTATCTTGAATTCCGTCTCCATCAGTATCAGGACAACCGTTGAATTCTTTTAAACCTGCAACTTCTGGGCACGCATCATCTTTATCGTAAATTCCATCACCGTCAGTATCTTTTCCTCCAAATTTGAAAGTAATACCAGCAGTATGTTGGAAATGAGATGGAGCATCAGGAGTTCCGTTAGCATCTTCTCTATCTCCAAAAGATTTTTTATATGAAGATTCAAGAGATAAACCAATGTTTTCAGTGAACCAAAATGTTAATCCAGCACCTGGGTTTAACGTTCCGTAACTACTATCTCCAAAGAAAGTATAACCTCCACCTACGTGTAAGGAAGGATCAATTACTTTAGAATTAATTAAATTCATGAAGCTGTATTTAACTGTACCGTCAATACCATAGTACATCAAATCTCCAGGATTAGAAACTACCATTCCTCTTGAATCATGTCCTGGTGCAGTAGGATCGAATTTTACATATTTATCAATCTTGTTTACAGAACCTTGAACACCAAAAGAGAAATTATCTCCTAGGTATTTAGATACTTTAATGTAAGATACAGATGGAAGAACATTCCAATTGTCTTTTACTGCGAAAGGTTGAGAAAAATGTTGGTCTAACCAACCATTTCCACCACCTGCACTAGTTCTAGTGTCTACGGCATTAACTCCAAAAGAGATAGCCCATGGATTGTTGCTGTCTTGTGCGTGTGAGCTTAAACCCATCACCATCATTACAGCAACTAAAATTTTGCTAAGATGTTTCATACTTTTTTTTTTAATTACAATTTAGTTAATTACTAACAAAAGTAACTCGATTATTATTATTTACAAAACGAAATGTTAAAAAAAACCCATTTTATTAAGGAAAAATGGTAATTATATAACTTCGACCTATAATTATACAACATTCAGCGCCTTGCCAACCTCAACAAACGCATTTATCGCTCTATCCAAATGCTCTTTTGTATGTGCCGCAGACAGCTGAACCCTAATCCTTGCCTTATCTTTAGGCACTACAGGGAAAAAGAATCCAATTACATAAATCCCTTTTTTCAACAATTCATCTGCCATTGTTTGAGATAATTTTGCGTCATAAAGCATAACTGGTACAATTGCAGAATCTCCTTCAACAATGTCAAATCCAGCCTTTTTCATTCCTTCTTTGAAATAATTGGTATTCCATTCTAATTTATCTCTTAAAGAAGTATCTTTTTCTAATAGTTCGAAAACTTTAATAGACGCTCCAACAATCGCCGGCGCTAAAGAATTAGAAAACAAATAAGGTCTAGAACGTTGGCGTAACAATTCAATAATTTCTTTTTTAGCTGTTGTATATCCACCCATTGCTCCTCCCAGGGCTTTCCCCAGAGTTCCCGTGATTATATCCACTCTTCCCATTACTCCTTTTGCCTCAAGCGTTCCTTTTCCTGTTGCTCCAATAAAACCCGCAGCATGACACTCATCAACCATTACCATAGCGTCATATTTATCTGCTAAATCACAAATTTTATCTAAGGGCGCTACAACCCCGTCCATAGAGAAGACGCCATCAGTAACGATAATTTTAAAACGACTACCAGCTTCATTCGCTTTGATCAATTGTTGTTCTAAATCGGCCATATCACTATTTGCATAACGATAACGTGCCGCTTTACACAAACGAACGCCGTCAATAATAGACGCATGATTCAAACTATCTGAAATAATAGCATCTCCTTCACCCAATAAAGGTTCGAAAACACCTCCATTAGCATCAAAAGCCGCCGCATATAAAATTGTATCCTCTGTTCCGTAAAACTCAGCAATTTTTCTCTCTAAAGTTTTATGAATGTCTTGTGTCCCACAAATAAAACGAACAGACGACATACCAAAACCATGTGTATCTAATGCGTCTTTTGCAGCTTGTACTACTTCTGGATGAGAAGACAATCCCAAATAATTATTAGCACAAAAATTTAAAACTGTTTCTCCCGTTGAAATTGTTATTTCAGCTCCTTGAGGAGATGTAATAATTCTTTCCTTTTTGAAAATTCCGTTGTCCTCAATAGTTTGCAATTCGTTTTGCAAATGCTCTTTAATTTTTCCGTACATTTTATTGCCTTTTAATATATTTATAATTTGCTCTGTTCTATTTTTCGATTACAAATCTACCACATCAATTTCTTTTCCAATATAGATAAGTGCTTTTTTTACCACTTTGTATCCCATTAATTCTATTGCCGACTGATAGTCTTCTATTTGCTTTTGATATTTTGCATTATGAACTCCTGTTTTATAATCCAATAAAAAAACTTCCTTGTCTTTAGTGACAACCATTCTATCTGGCTTTATCGTTTTCCCTTCTTTTTGAATTATGGTTTGTTCATTTAACACCGTATGTTTTTCAGAAAAAAATGATTCCAAAGCTGCATGATTTACAATGTCTTGAATTGTCTTTTGCACCAATTCCTTTTGTGCAAAAGTAATCAATCCACTTTCAATGGATTTAGTAACCGCCAGATCAACGTCCTTTTTAGTTTTTACAAAAGATAGAATTTCATGAACTACATTCCCGTATTCTATAGACTCCTGCTGATGTGTCCCCCACATCAAAGCCTCCCGTTGCGCTATTTTAATATTTTTTGGATTTAAGATTTCATCAACCACACGAATTGCTTTTGAAGTATCAATATGCTTCGCCTTGTTTGATAATTTTATAGTACTTCCAAAATCATAGTCCAATTTATTTTCGTCAAAAACTCCTTTACTCACTAAATAATTAATAAAAAAAGTACACATGTTGTTTTTGGGAACTTCTCCTTTACTTGACAAATTCATATTCGAAATGACATAAAGTTGTTCCTCCGCTCGAGTTAATGCCACATATAACACATTTACATTATCCAATAATTCCTCTTGTTTCTTTTGATCATAGACCGCTTTTGCTTCAACACCAAAACCTTCTACCGCACTACTGTTGTCTACCAACACCTTTGGCAGACCAAAATCCATTTCTTCACCGTCAAGCCATAACTTATCCTTAGGCTTTCGACTGTAATCTTCTTCGGCGAAAGGCATGATTACCACGGGAAATTCTAATCCTTTGGATTTATGTATCGTCATAATGCGAACCGCATTATTCCCTTCAGGTAACGGGATACTGAGTTTCTCCGCATTTTTATCCCAAAAATTAAGGAAGTCTGCAATTCCTGCCTGGTTTCGTACATCTCGTTCGAGAACAATGTCTAGGAAATATTGCACATAAGCATTCCCCACCCCAGCCCTCCCCGAAGGGGAGGGAGACTGGTTGATTACGTTGTCTTTTGATTTATTAGCCAAATTGAATAATTTTTCATTATTCAATTCTACAGTTTGTTGCTGCTCTTCCAGTACGTTTCTAATGGCTTCTAAAACTTTTGAAATTGAACGTACTACTTCTTCATTACGAAAACGGATTACTTTATATCCTAAATCATTTAAAACATTTGTTCGGTTTTGATCTAATAAAATTTGCTCCTCAGATAAATGATATTCGCCATCAACCTCAACGATTAGTTTTTTTGACAAACAAACAAAATCAACTATATAATTATCTATCAAATGTTGCTGCCTGAATTTGCTGCCCAAAGACTGCTCTTTGAGTTCATTCCAAAGTATTTTCTCAGCAACCGTAGGTTCTTTTCTATGTGCAATTGCTTTTTCTATTAAAAGATGAGAATTATTCCCACCAGTCACAAACCCTTTTTTACCCGAGATAGACCTAGTATTTCCATCTACATTATCTAAGTCTTTAACGTTCCCAATATCAACAACGTCTCCCCCTCCTTCAGAGGGGACTGGGGGGAGGATAAATTTTGCAACTATCACTTCTACCGCTTCATACAATGATTTTTTTCGAATGTTTTGAAAGGATAGTGAAATATCATAACTCATGAGCCATTTCTCAAAATCGGCTTCTAGTTTTTGCTCCATTCCTTTTGCAATGAAATCATGAACCGGCAACTGATCTTGAATGTTTTCAGCGATATAATGTAGAAAATGGGCTTTCGCCTCTAAATCGGCATTGTTTTTAAGGTATTTTAAAAGATGAATAATCAGCCTGACTTCGGTCGCGTTCTGAATCATCAACGTTTCTGAAGACAAAAGCGGAATATTCTGTTCTGTCAAATAGTTAGCAATTGCAATACCTTGGCTTCTTTTACGAGTCAAAATCACAATGTCTTTGTATTCAAATCCTTCTCGAACTACTTTTTGAATCGTATTCAAAGTCGCCAAAACAAACAACTCTGTTTTATCCAAAGCTTCTTCGTCCTCTTCTGTCGTTTCGACCTTTGGGATAAAGGAAATATTAACGTAGCCGCCAGTTTTATCATTGGTTTTCTGATGGCTGTGATTTTCATATAAATCTTTGTAGTCAGGATGTTCAAACTCTGATGACAACAGTTTGAAAAATTCATTGTTAAACTCAATCACCTGCGAATAAGAACGATAGTTTTTATCTAAATGTTCCAACTTCTTTTCCGGATTAGAGAAAGGATTATTGTCTTTGCTTAGCTCGATAAACTGCTCTGCTTTACCTCCACGCCAGCGGTAAATGGATTGTTTGGGATCGCCCACAATCATCAACGTTCCTTTCTCTCCATAATCGTCCTGACCGGCAAGCGCATTATCAATTAACGGAATTAAATTTTGCCATTGCATCTCTGAGGTATCCTGAAATTCGTCAATAAAAAAGTGACGATAGCGTTCCCCTAATCGTTCATATATAAAAGGTGCCGGCTGATTTTGAATCTCCCGATGTATAATTGCATTAAATTCAGAAATGGAAAGTACATTTTGCTCTTCCTGAATTTTGGCTAA
Source organism: Flavobacterium hiemivividum (assembly GCF_004349145.1). GTDB lineage: Bacteria > Bacteroidota > Bacteroidia > Flavobacteriales > Flavobacteriaceae > Flavobacterium > Flavobacterium hiemivividum. The sequence continues at coordinate 637,979 of NZ_SMFO01000001.1, forward strand.
TTCATTGCTGACCGTATTCAGTAATGATAACGGCGTAATGTTTCTAAGAAAGGCTTTGTAGAAATCTCTTTTTTCGAAATTCTTATAAATCGTTCCCAAAATCTGAATCAACTCTGGAATTATATTTTCGATTATTGCGCGATCTCTAGCCGTTTTATTAATTGCAATATCATCAACCTCGTGAAAGGTTTTGTTTTTCGGATTGTATTTTCCGTCTCGAATACTAATTAGGTGATTCGGGAATGTCCCTCTAGAAAACGACTTCAAGTCTATTCCGTTATTTTCTATAAGTGTTAATGCGGCTTGAGCAAATTCGGCGTTGTCTTTTTCTAAAACTTTGCAAGACTCAATTAATTTCTTTTTGATCTCGACAAAATCAGCAATGGATTTGTCGTGAAAATGAGTGATTTCACTTCGGTGGTTTTCATTGAGTACTAAGCGTCCCGTGTCCAAAATCTCACGCGAAATATCCCAGGATTTATCATCATCCGTTTTCTCCATGGTGAAATCGATAAGCAACTTAGTCAGCGTTTCGTCTTCCCCAGCTTGCGCGATGATGGCATCAACCGCTTCAATTAATAAATTCTCTGTATCTAAGGTTACTTCAAAAGTCATAGGCAACTTTAAATCATGAGCAAAAGCACGAATCACTTTATGAGTAAATTTATCAATGGTCGAAATATCAAAAGCAGCATAGTTATGAATAATATGCTTGATGATTTGTTGTGATTTGGTTTTGATCTGGATAATCGATAACGCTGTATCTTTAGCCAAATCATGCATCAAATCGGCTGCTTTTTTCGAAGGTTCGTCTTTAGCAAATTCAGATAAACTTCCCACAATACGGCTTTTCATTTCGTGTACCGCTTTATTGGTAAACGTAATGGCGAGAATGTTGCGATAAGCATCATTTTTAGGAGCCACTAAAATGATCTTCAGATATTCTTTTACAAGCGCATAGGTTTTACCGGAACCTGCGGATGCATCATATATAGCGAAGGATGGTCTCTGCACCTTTACCGACTCGTTAGTACTCGAAACTGGATTTATATTATGTTCCAAATTAGCTTGAATTTTTTATTTTTTTATTTGACGATATCATTTTCCTACATTATCCTCTATGTCTATGACGTATAGAACTAGCCCTGATAGAAGTGAAAATCCTTTTTCTAAATCAGGAATATTTAGAAAAAGATTGCAACGAATAGCAGGAAAAAGCTCCTAAAAACAGAACTATTACTAGGTTGCTTTTAAAAATTGTTTGTTTAATGTTTAAAAGTAGTATTTTTGCACTATGGAAACAAATAGACAGAAAAAAATAGGTGGGGTGATCCAAAAAGATTTGGTTGATATCCTACAAGGTGAAGTGAGAAAAAACGGAGTAAGTAACTTAATTATTTCGGTATCCAAGGTTGTCGTTACTTCAGATTTATCTGTAGCGACGGTTCATTTAAGTGTTTTTCCTCAGGAAAAAGCAAAAGAGATTTTAGAGGCTGTTAAGTCAAATTCGAAAACAATAAAACACGATTTATCACAAAGAGTACGTTTGCAATTGAGAAAAGTGCCAAATTTGGTTTTCTTTATTGATGACTCTTTAGACTACATTGAAAAAATTGACAATGCTTTAGCTAATAGAGATAATCCTATTGAAAACAGAGATCTTTTAGAAAAACGCAAGCTGATATAATTTGAATTTCCCCCTTTACATCGCCAAACGTTACATTCTAAGTAACAGTAAAAACAATGCCATAAATATCATCAATCGCATTGCGAGTTTGGGAATAATTGTTGGCGCCATGGCTTTGTTTGTGGTGTTATCTGTTTTTAGCGGCTTGAAAGTGTTTAGTCTTTCATTCACAAACGACATTGACCCCGATCTAAAAATAAGCAGCACTTTAGGAAAATCATTTCTCGTTTCTCCATCACAAGAAGAGCAAATAAATAAAATTGAAGGCATAGCTTCTTATAGTAAAATTATAGAAGAACGAGTATTGTTTGTTTTTAATGACAAGCAAGTCGTAACGTACTTGAAAGGAGTTGACACCAACTTTAGTAAAGTAAACGACATTAAAAAAACATTGTACAACGGCCAGTGGATTGAGCCTGATACTTATCAGGTTGTTGTAGGTTATGGAATTGCTCAGAAATTCTCCATGGGATTACTGGATTTTAATAAACAACTGGAAGTATTAGTTCCTAAACCAGGAAGAGGAGCCATTACAAATCCCGCGCAAGCTTTTAATAAAACCGATGTTTTTCCCGTAGGCATTTATTCCATAAGTGACGATCTCGACTCTAAATACGTTTTTGCAGATTTGGGTCTGGCCCAAGAATTATTGGAATACAAAACCAATCAGATTTCGGGAATTGAGATTAAGGAAAAAGCTGGAGCTGATGAAGCAGCAATCATCGAGAAACTACAGACCATCTTCAACAATAAAATCACGGTAAAAAATAGGGCACAACTCAACGAAGCCTTGTATAAAATGTTGAATACAGAGAATATCGCTGTGTATTTAATTTTTACTTTGGTTATTGTAGTGGCGCTTTTCAATCTTATTGGCGCACTGATTATGATGATTCTCGACAAAAAAGGAAACCTAAAAACACTTTTTAATTTGGGAACAGAAATCAAGGATCTACGTAAAATCTTTTTACTTCAAGGAACTCTACTAAGTGTCTTTGGCGGAATTATTGGTTTAGTTTTAGGAATTGCAATTGTCCTTTTACAACAGCATTTTCAATTGGTTATGATTACACCTACACTGGCTTATCCAGTTGTTTTCACACTCGAAAACGTATTGATTGTTATGGGAACAATTGTAACTCTTGGATTTATCGCTTCGCTGATTGCAAGTAGTCGAGTGAGTAAGAAGTTGTTAGAGTAGGTTTTCACCGCTAACTCGCAAATTTCATTCTCTTTTAAATTCTCTGTCTTTTTAAATGCCAAAAAAGATAATTTGTAAATTTGTGGTAAACAAAATTTTAAACAACTTCATATCCTGCATATGCTTCTTCGATTTCATTCAAAGCAGCAAATAATTCTTCGGGACGATCTAAGGTTACTAGTTTTTGTTTGAACGGTTTAAAAGAATGAATTCCTTTAAAATAATTCGTATAGTGAGGTCTAGTTTCTACAATTCCTAATCTCTCTCCTTTCCAATCCATTGCCCAAGTTAGATGATTTCGAACTGCTTCTACTCTATCAACAACCGTCGGCTTTGCTAAATGTTCTCCGGTATTGAAATAATGTTTGATTTCGTTAAAAATCCAAGGATAACCAATTGCGGCACGACCAATCATGATTCCATCGATACCGTATTCATTTTTATATTGTAATGCTTTTTCTGGACTGTCAATGTCTCCGTTACCAAAGATAGGCATTGTAATTCTCGGGTTGTTTTTTACTCGGGCAATGTGTGACCAGTCCGAATGCCCTTTATACATTTGGGCACGCGTTCTTGCATGAATACTCAAAGCAGCAACTCCAATATCTTGAAGACGCTCAGCCACCTCATCAATGTTAATAGAATTATCATCCCAACCCAAACGAGTTTTTACGGTTACCGGTAAATGAGTACTGTCTATAACGGCTTTAGTTAAGCGAATCATCAAATCAACATCTTTTAAGACTCCAGCACCAGCTCCTTTGCAAACCACTTTTTTTACTGGACAACCATAGTTAATATCTATAATATCTGGATTTACAGTAGAAACGATTTTTGAAGACAAAGCCATCGCTTCTTCGTCACCTCCAAAAATTTGAATTCCAACAGGTCTTTCATAATCGAAAATATCTAATTTCATGCGACTTTTGATGGCGTCACGAATTAGTCCTTCGGAAGAAATAAATTCTGAGTACATCATATCAGCACCGTGCATCTTACACAACCTACGAAAAGGCGGATCGCTCACGTCCTCCATAGGAGCGAGAAGTAAAGGGAAATCCGGTAATTCTATGTTGCCAATCTTAATCATCTGCTTAAATTTTGTGCAAAATTACGCTTTTTTGATCAAAGCATGAAATAGCAACGATGAAAGACTTACTACTTAACTCATTAGTTTGCTATTTGGGACTTTGAAACTGTTGAATTTAAACTATCTTTGCAGCTTAATAGTCGCAGCTTAGCCGATTGCATAAAGGCTTGCGGTAAAAAAACCAGTTCGGCTTGGCGAACAAGTCTTGATTTTAAATCAGGCTAAGCCAAAAATAAAATTGACAGATGGATAAGATGAAAAAAATAAGGAATTTTTGCATTATTGCACATATAGACCACGGTAAAAGTACGCTTGCTGACCGTTTACTTGGTGCTACGCAAACCGTTACAGCGCGCCAAGAAAAAGCGCAGTTACTGGACAACATGGACTTGGAACGCGAACGCGGAATCACGATTAAAAGTCACGCGATTCAAATGGAATATACCTATAAAGGAGAAGAATATATTCTGAATTTAATAGACACTCCTGGTCACGTGGATTTCTCATATGAAGTTTCCCGATCTATTGCTGCCTGCGAAGGTGCACTATTGATTGTGGACGCTGCACAAAGCATTCAAGCACAAACAATATCAAATCTATATTTAGCTTTAGAAAATGACTTAGAAATTATTCCGGTTTTGAATAAAGTGGATTTACCAAGCGCTAATCCTGAGGAAGTAAGTGATGATATTATTGATTTACTAGGTTGTAAATTAGAAGATATTATTCATGCTTCAGGTAAAACTGGTTTTGGTGTCGAAAATATTCTAGCAGCTATTATCGAAAAAATACCTCCTCCATCAGGAAATGTGGATGAGCCACTACAAGCTTTGATTTTCGATTCTCACTACAATCCGTTTCGTGGAATTGAAGTTATTTTCCGTATAAAAAACGGGCAAATAAAAAAAGGTCAGAAAATTAAATTTATGGCTACTGGAAACGAATATTTTGCTGACGAAATTGGAACATTAAAACTGAACCAAGTTCCGAAACAAGTTATTTCGGCTGGTGATGTTGGTTATTTAATTTCTGGAATCAAGGAAGCTAAAGAAGTAAAAGTAGGTGATACATTGACCGATGCAAAAACACCAACTACAAATATAATTACTGGTTTTGAAGATGTGAAACCAATGGTTTTTGCAGGAATTTATCCTGTAGACACCGAAGATTATGAAGAGTTGAGAAACTCTATGGAAAAACTACAGTTGAACGATGCTTCTCTTGTTTTTTTACCGGAAAGTTCGGCAGCTTTAGGATTTGGTTTCCGTTGTGGGTTCCTAGGAATGCTACACATGGAAATTATACAAGAACGTCTTGAAAGAGAGTTCAACATGACGGTTATTACTACTGTTCCCAACGTTTCCTACTATGCTTACACCAAAAAAGATCCTACAACGCCACTTATAGTAAACAACCCTTCCGACTTGCCAGAGCCTTCCCGTCTAGACCATGTTGAAGAGCCATTTATTAAAGCTACGATCATCACCAAAGCTGATTATGTAGGGAATGTAATGAGTTTATGTATCGAAAAAAGAGGCTTAATTACTAATCAAACCTATTTGACTACAGAGCGTGTAGAATTGACTTTTGACATGCCTTTGGCTGAGATTGTATTTGATTTCTACGACCGATTAAAAACAGTATCTAAAGGATATGCTTCGTTTGATTATACACCAATTGGAATGCGAACTTCTAATTTGGTTAAAGTGGATATTTTATTAAATGCAACAATTGTTGATGCTTTGTCTTCCTTGATGCATACTGACAATGCTTATTCAATTGGTAAAAAGATGTGTGAGAAATTGAAAGAGTTAATTCCACGTCAACAATTTGATATTCCAGTTCAAGCGGCGATTGGTGTGAAAGTTATTTCGCGTGAAACGATAAAAGCCTTACGTAAAGACGTTACTGCCAAATGTTACGGTGGGGATATTTCTCGTAAACGTAAATTATTAGAAAAACAGAAAAAAGGAAAAAAACGTATGAGACTTGTTGGTAATGTTGAAATTCCGCAAGAAGCTTTTATGGCTGTTTTGAAATTAAATGACTAGATCTTTTTAGAATAAAGAAAAAAGAGAATATAATAAAGAGGAAACCTGACGATGTAAAAATTGTCAGGTTTTTTTTTGCTTATCTAATTATATTCCTGTCCGGGAGTTACTTTGCCAATTCGGTTAAACTTGCGTGGCTAATTTCACTTATCCTTCAACCACTCATACAGCCTTTTAGCATCTTCTAATTTAAATAACCGAGTTCCTTCATTCATCGTTGCCGCCGAACCACAGGCTACTCCCCAGCGAATTACTTCTTTCAGGCTTTTATTTTGAGATAACGCCCATACCATTCCACCCACCATGCTATCTCCAGCACCAACGGTACTTTTCTTTACAACATTTGGAGCAGGAACATAGTCGTAGGAATCTTTGGTAACTAATACCGCACCTTGGGGTCCAAGGGAAACAACCACAATTTCGGCACCACCTTTTCTAATTATTTCTTTTGCAGCTTCATTAACTTCCTCCATTTCTAAGCGTTCCACTCCAATTAGTTTTGCCAATTCACCAACATTAGGCTTAATCATATAAACACCTGTTTCCAATGCTTTTTTTAACGGTTCCCCGCTAGTGTCTATAATAATTTTTGAATTTGACTTTTTCGACATTTCAGCGATTTCTCTATAAAAATCTGTCGGCAAGCCCTCACTCAACCCACCACTTAGCACTAAATACTTAAAACTTAATTGTTGAATTGTTGCAATAATTTTATCTTTTTCGAAATTTGTAACGGGTGGAGCAGGAAAAACAAAACGAAACTGAGAATTAGTATTGTCATCGACTGCAACGAAATTTTCCCGAGTCCAACTTTGAGTTTCTACTGACTTAAATGATATGGACTCTGCTTCCAAAAGTCCTTTTAACATTTCACCTGTTGAACCTCCGGCAGTCATTACAGCCAGCGAACTCCCTCCTAATCTTGAGATTGCTTTAGAAACATTAATCCCTCCTCCGCCCGCATCAAACAAAGGTGTTTGACAGCGAATTTTTTGCTCAGGAATTAACCCCGAGAAGTGTGCACTTTTGTCTAAAGCAGGACTAACTGTTAGCGTGACAATGTCAAATGATTTCATTTTGCTTGTGTTTATTACTCTAAAGATGCGAAAAAAAAATTAAATCTCCCATATCGCCATCTAACAACATCCTTTCAGATGATGAATCCAGAATTAATTAGACAAAACCTTTGTACCTTTGCAATCCTGTAGCGCTTTATAATTCTATACAGAAAAACAAATTTAAAAATATGATTGAAGATAAAACACCGCAACGTACTAGTATTGCTCAATTAGGAGAATTCGCATTGATTGATCACCTAACAAAAAACTTCGAAATCATCCAACCTTCAACTTTAAAAGGAATTGGGGATGACGCCGCAGTGCTTGATTTTAAAGATAAGAAAGTCGTAATTTCTACAGACATATTAGTTGAAGGCGTCCACTTTGATTTGGCTTACATGCCACTGAAGCATTTAGGCTACAAAGCAGTGACTACAAATATCTCTGATATTTGCGCGATGAATGCAAAAGCCACACAAATCACAGTTTCAATCGCAGTTTCAAATCGTTTCCCGCTCGAAGCATTAGATGAATTATTTGCCGGAATTACACATGCTTCTAATGAATATAAAGTAGATGTTATTGGTGGCGATACTACTTCTTCACAAAAAGGTTTAATCATTAGCATAACCGTAATTGGAGAAGCTGATGAAGAAGAGATTGTTTATCGAAATGGCGCCAAACAAACCGATTTACTAGTAGTTACTGGTGATATTGGAGCTGCATATATGGGATTGCAAGTTTTAGAGCGTGAGAAACAAGTATTTCAGGTAAACCCGAATTCACAACCTGATTTAGATGCTTATACTTATTTGATAGAGCGCCAACTGAAACCGGAGGCTCGAAAAGACGTTCGTACTTTACTGCACGCTTTAGAGATCAAACCAACTTCAATGATTGATATTTCGGATGGACTATCGTCTGAAATCATGCATTTATGCAAGCAGTCCAATGTAGGTTGTAATTTGTATGAAGATAAATTACCACTGGATCCACAGTTGATAAATGTATGTGAGGAATTCAACATTGATTCTACAACGGTAGCAATAAATGGTGGTGAAGATTATGAATTGCTTTTCACTATAGCCATGGAAGATTTTGATAAAATAAAGGGAAACCCTAACTTTTCAATTATTGGACACATGACACAGGAAAGCGAAGGAATACATCTTATCACTCGTGCGGATACAAAAATCCCATTAAAAGCACGCGGTTGGGACCCAATGACTGAGTAAAAATAAAAAAAACGGCATTTATAAATTTATAAATGCCGTTTTTTATCAATTTGAACTGTTAAAATAACAATCCTATATTTCTTGCCTCACGCACCAATTCAATATCACTCCCATCAATTACTTTCAATAATTCCTTAAGTTTTAACTTTCGAACTTCGATTGCATTCAGCGATATGGGAATAAATTGTGTTATATCTTTCGACTTCGTCCCTTTGGATAAATGAAATAAAATTTGCTTGTCAAACAGGTCAATTTCGATACTGTGCTCTTGTGATTCTAACATTTTAATAACTGACTCACTGTAATAAGTTTCATTTTTCATCACCTTATCAAAAGCAAATAATAGTTCATCAAAGGTCAAATCATTTTTTATAACTAATCCATTTGGATTAATATTCTTAATAATCGTTTTAATCTTCAAAAACTCAGTGAACATGGTAAGCAAGATAATTTTGCAATTTGGCATAAATTCTAAAATTAATTTTGCCAAATCTTCGCCTGAGTAAATCCCCTTATCTTCATAAGGCGGCATACTGATATCTAAAAACGCAATATCAAAAACTACAGAATCTGGATTTGTAATAACATGATATGCCGATTCACAATCCTTTGCTTCTGCGATAAAAAATTCATGCTCGCTTGGATTGTATCTTGTAATTGCATTTTTATAACCCTGTATAATAAAAGGGTGATCATCCACAATTAGTATATTACTTTTTATCGTCGTTGGGGCAGCCGATTCAGTTGTCATTTCTATGTAGGTATTAGTTTTTGTTCTATTGGGATGATAACGGTACTACTTGTACCTTCTCCTTTTTTTGATTTAATATGAAATTCACCATTACATTCTTTAGTTCGAGAGCGCATATTCTGAATCCCGATTCCTTTCTTTTTTACTTTTGCATTAAACCCGATTCCGTCGTCACTGATCACGAGAACTAGATTTCCCTCATTCTTTTTTAATTCGACTTTAATAGTATTCGCTTGAGCATATTTATTAATATTCTGAAGTGATTCCTGTATGATTCGGTACAAATTGATTTTGACAGCATTCTCCAGCAGCTCCCATTTTATTGTACTATCAATACTTGAAATCAATTTAGACTGGAAGGTTTTTCTTTGTTCCTCAAAAAGATTGTCGACAATAGCAACGAAGTTATTAATTAATTCCGACTTCTCTCTATTTAAATCATGCGAAATTTCACGAATGTCTTGTTCTATATTCTTTAACTCGGATAAATACCCACTTCTTTGATTGACAGCCACTTCGTCCTGATATTTATTTAAGCTATCTAAATTCATCCGAACACCAAACATTCTCCCTAAAACGCCATCGTGCAGTTCTTGGGCTACCCTTTTCTTCTCTTCAACTCGATTGGTTTCTATGGTGTTTTGTTGAGTTATCATTAGATTATAGATATCCTCATTTGCTTTTTGTTGTTGCTGCTTGTATAAAAGCACCCTGTTTTTATTTTTCTGGGCTTTAATGATATACAAAAACAAACCTAAGATCGTTATTAAACTAAAGGCATATACTAAATTCCTGTTTTGAACCTCTAGACTAGAGTTTTGACTCTTTATTTGATCAGTTTCATACTCTATACGCGAGAATTTATCACCCATACTTCGTTCTGCCTTCTGTAAGTTTTCATTAATTTGAATGTATTCCTTATTATAAACTGCCGCATTTTTGGGCTGTATAATTGACAATTGCTTTAAGGCCACTAAAACATCTCTAGAAACATTAGTTGACTTAGCTAAAAACAAGGCTTCATTTGAATATTTTAATGCATTTAAAGTGTCTTGTTGTGAAGCAAAATACTCTGATAAATGGATTTTATTAACAAATACTCCATTAGTTATTTTTAGACTATCTTTAAATTTAAGAGACTGGAAAAACAAATCTGGAAGATCACTTGTTTCATTGAGTTTGAATTTAGCATATGCTATATTATCTAATAATAAAACATAAAGCGAAGGCTTTTGCGTCTTCAAATTGTTTTGCTTTAATCCCATTAAAAAATATTCCTTTGCCTGCTGATATTTCTTTGAACTTAAATAAAGATATCCAATATTATTATAGGAAGTAGCTCTTGACTGAAATTGTTCAGGTATCAAATTGTCATCAATGACTGACAAAGCCTTATTATTGTAAGAAATTGCATTTTCAAAGTCCCCAAGTTCGTTTGAAATCAATCCTTGAAGATTATAAGCGTCATACATTATACTATTTACCTGCTTTTCCTTCCTAATTTTTCGTAATGCTTTAATAATAGTGTTGTCAGCCCCATAAAAATCTCCAGCCTTGAATTGTAAAGTAGCTTTGTTTATTAGAGTTTTCCCTAGATTAATATTATCCCCTAATTTGTCATATATCTTTTCCGCAGTACTATAGAATTGAAAAGCACTGTCGGAAACCATTTGTGAGCTATAATAATCTCCCAAATAGCTATTGGCTTTTCCAATATTTATTGTGTCCCTGGCATTCTCAGATTTCTCCAAAACAAGCAAAACCGTTTTAATATAGTCGTTCCAATTGTTTATATTATAATACCTATTAGCTACCCTAAAAAGGTTTACTCTATTAAGAGAATCGTTTTCCTGATCTACAACAACATTAAAAGCTTTCTTATTAAACATTTGTCTATCTTCTATATTGTAGTTCAAGTCATTTGCCAAAGAAAAATAGATAGAGAGACTATCTTTAGTGGTATTTAAAAAATTCTTTTCCTTTTCCTTTTTAGCACAGCCAAAAAATAAAAAGATAAAAAAAAGTAACTGTATAAAACGATGATTTTTCAATAGCTTAGCTTCTAATTTTATCAAAAATAACAAAATAAAACTATTAACATAAAAAAAGGCTATCAAATAATTGATAGCCTATGCATTACTTACCTTTTATTTAAAAACAATCAGTCTAGTTTCATGTTTCCACCTGCAGATCCTTGTCCAATTATATCCAGTTTCATATTTCCTCCAGCAGAACCTTGTCCAATTATATCCAACTTCATATTTCCACCTGCTGAACCTTGTCCAATTATATCTAGTTTCATGTTTCCACCTGCAGAGCCTTGTCCAATTATATCTAATTTCATATTTCCTCCTGCAGATCCTTGTCCAATTATATCATTAGAAGTTGGTGTAGTGAAAGAAGTTAAGATCATTACTAAAGAGAATAGTCCGATTGTTAAGATTGATTTTTTCATAATTTGGGATTTTTTATGTTGTTGTTTTTGTTTTTACATTTACATAACGACTTGATTTCGCTGTCATTACGATGTAAAAGTACACAGGAGCTTTCGCTTTTTCTTACAAAAAAAAGCTTAAATGGTAGAACGCTATCGTTTGGTTGTGGATGATACCCAAATCTTGGTGAATGGACGTTTTTTAAATTTCTAAATAGTTTCCGTTAGAAATTTCTGAAATTATAAGGTCAATATTAGCCTTATATGACTTAGAAAAAGGAATTTTCGCCGTCGTGTTTTTAATATAACATACTGCATTTCCAGTATGAATCCTAGAAATGTAACGCGAGTTAACAATATAACTATTATGAATCCTTACAAAAGGATAAGACAAGACTCCTTCAAAATGTTTCAAGGTCTTGAAAGCAGTAATCATTTCTCCTCCATTAAGATGAATATCAGTAGAATTATTATCAGCTTGCAAATAACATATATCTCTTGCATCGATATATCTGTGATCACCGTACGATTTTATACACAATACCAATGGCTCCTTTAGTGCTGGCGCTTCATGTTGCACTATAATCGTGGGCTTCTCATCATGAACGGCAGTTTCCTCTACAACAACTGTAGCGTCAGCATTCGATTTATTCAATTTTAAGATTGTCTTTATAAAATCAATACGCGCCAAAGGCTTCAAAATATAATCGGTTACGCCATATTGAATTGATTCGTAAGCCAAATCTTTTTTTGAAGTGGTAATAATTATTTTGGGAATTACTTTAAGATACCGGTGCAACTCATTAATAAGCATCAATGATAGATTGCTTTTTTTATCGGAAGGATCGATTTCAAGAAAAATCAATTTCGGATGGTGCTCTAATATAAGGTTTAGACCTTCATCATAATTATTTGCCGAAGCTATAAAGTCAAGTTCCGAAAAACTATCAGCCATGGCTTTTGTTTTCAAAACACTTTCTTGATTGTCGTCAATAATAATGTACGAATAGTTCATTTATAGCTGTTCCTAAATTGTTAGGCATATTAATTAAATGTTTATTGCAGCTTTCACTTCAAAAAAAATAAAATCTATGGTAGTTTTGGGAAACTAATTAAATAAAAATCAACTTTTTACCCTTATTTAACAAAATAAAAATACATGTTTCATTGAGTATTTAAGAAAGTTGTTAATATGTTGTTAATAAATGTTCATAGATTAAGACGAAATACATATAAATCCGATTAACTACACTTTTGTACTGGCCGTAAAAGAGCTCATTTTAAGCACTCTAAGAATCTATGCCCTATAAAAACAAAAGGCTTTCCACATTGGAAAGCCTTTTTATACACTATAAAGCAGGTAATTACATTTTCATTAACCAATTTTTCATCGATACTTCATTTTCGATAATCGCATTCAATTCCGAGATCTTAACTCGATCTTGTTTCATCGTATCGCGATGACGAATCGTTACCGTTTGATCTTCTATAGTTTGATGATCAACCGTTATACAAAACGGAGTTCCTAACGCATCTTGTCTTCTATAACGACGACCTACAGCATCTTTCTCATCATAAGTCATACTGAAATCCCACTTTAAATCTTCGACAATTTTATGAGCTATTTCAGGTAACCCATCTTTTTTAACTAACGGTAAAACTGCCGCTTTTGTAGGTGCTAATACCGACGGTAATTTTAATACTGTTCTTGTCGAACCATCTTCTAAAGTTTCTTCCTTTAATGAAGTTGCAAAAACAGCCAAAAACATCCTATCTAACCCCACAGATGTTTCCACTACATAAGGCACATAATTCTGATTCAATTCCGCATCGAAATATTGCAATTTTCTACCTGAGAATTTTTCGTGTGCTTTTAAATCAAAATCAGTACGTGAGTGAATACCTTCTAATTCTTTGAATCCAAAAGGAAAATTAAACTCGATATCAGCAGCTGCGTTAGCATAATGCGCTAGCTTCTCATGATCATGAAAACGGTAATTCGCCTCTCCTAAACCTAGAGACAAATGCCATTTTAATCGTGTTTCTTTCCAGAATTCATAGTGTTTCATTTCATCTCCTGGTCGAACAAAAAACTGCATTTCCATTTGTTCAAATTCACGCATACGGAAGATAAACTGTCTCGCTACAATTTCATTTCTAAAGGCTTTTCCGGTTTGAGCAATTCCAAAAGGAACTTTCATTCTTCCAGATTTTTGAACATTTAGAAAATTCACAAAAATACCTTGAGCAGTTTCAGGACGTAAATACAAATCCATCGCTGTATCTGCAGAAGCTCCTAATTTTGTTCCAAACATTAAATTAAACTGTCTTACTTCGGTCCAGTTTCGGGATCCAGTTTCGGGACAAGCAATTTCAAGTTCTTCAATAAGCGCTTTTACATCTTCTAAATCCTCATTACCAAGAGAGCGACCCAAACGTTCAAGAATCTCTCGTTCTTTAGATTTGTACTCCACCACTCTAGGATTTGTAGTTACAAATTCCTGTTCGTTGAAAGCATCACCAAAACGAGTCCTTGCTTTTTCGACCTCCTTAACTGCTTTAACATTTAGCTTTTCAGCATAATCTTCAATCAGAACATCAGCTCTATATCTTCTTTTAGAATCTTTGTTGTCAATTAATGGGTCATTAAACGCATCAACGTGCCCAGATGCTTTCCAAGTGGTAGGATGCATCAATATTGAAGCATCGAGACCCACGATGTTATCATTCATCTGAACCATTGATTTCCACCAATATTCACGTATGTTCTTTTTTAACTCTACTCCGTTTTGTGCATAATCATATACTGCACTTAAACCATCGTATATTTCGCTTGACGGAAAAATAAATCCGTACTCTTTTGCATGCGAAATTACATTCTTAAATAAGTCTTCTTGCTTTGCCATAATGCAAAAATATGAAAAGCGAACTTAAAAAAAGAAAAATAGCACAACTTTGAAGCATACATTTTCATATTTTTATAATTAAATCAGCCGCTAAATGTTAAAACACCTTTTAAATCTATTCTTTCCTCCCGTTTGTAGCGGCTGTAACTCATTTTTAATGAAGAATGAAAAGGTAATATGTACGCTATGCAGACACGATACTCCGCTAACAAATCATCATTTAACAATCGAAAATGAAGCTTTCAAAAAATTTTATGGACGATTCCCTTTGGAATATGCCTCTGCCTTTCTTTATTTTCATAAAAAGGGAATCGTACAGGAACTCATTCATAAATTAAAATACAAAGGGCATGAAGACATAGGCTCCGTCCTAGGGAACTGGTATGCCGAAGATTTAAAAGCAATAGAAATCTTAAAAACTGCAGATGTAATTATTCCGGTTCCACTACATAAAAGAAAATTTAGAGAAAGAGGATACAATCAAGTAACCACTTTTGGCTTAGCCCTTTCGACTGAATTAAATATGCCTTATAATGACTCTATTTTATTTCGAACTACCTATTCAAAAACTCAGTCTAAAAAAAATCTATTAGACAGAAGCGAAGGAATCGATACCGTATTTAATGTTGCTTTTGATGAAAAAGACCATAACAAACACTATCTCCTTATCGATGATGTCATCACGACAGGAGCTACATTAGAAGCATGTTCCAGAGCTTTGTTAAAAATTCCTGGCACAAGAATTAGTATCGTCTGTATGGCAATGGCGCAATCCTAAGTTTTTTATTTTAATCGAATGTTAGATTGTAAATTGTACTTTAGAAAGCAGCGACAGATCTAATAATCACTTTAATTCGATATAAACATGATTTTCTTAATCGAAAACAATACTTAAATGATACCTCTAAAGGTAGATAATCGCATTCAAAAATACCGGTATCAATTAAATTAATGTTATAATAGCTAAATAGAATTTCGAATTCCGAAGTTAAATGTTTAAATTTGAATAAATTTTTATAAATCATTAAACAAATATATCATGGCTTTTGAATTACCTCAATTACCTTATGCGTATGACGCATTAGAACCAAATATTGATGCACGTACGATGGAAATCCACCACTCGAAGCATCATAATGCTTATACGACGAACCTTAATGCAGCAATTGCAGGTACCGATATGGAAGGCAAGACAATCGAAAATATTTTAATTAACCTTGACATGAAAAATGCTGCCGTTCGTAATAATGGTGGAGGATTTTACAATCACAATCTTTTCTGGAATATAATGACACCAAATGGTGGAGGACTTCCAAACGGAGATTTACTAACTGCTATTGAAAGTGCTTTTGGTTCTTTTGAAGAATTTAAAGCAAAATTCAGCAAGGCCGGAGCAACACAATTTGGTTCAGGTTGGGCTTGGTTATGTGTACATAAAGGTGGAAAACTAGATGTTTGCGGAACTCCAAATCAAGACAATCCATTAATGCCAGGTGTAGGTTGTGGCGGAACTCCAATTTTAGGAATGGACGTTTGGGAACATGCTTATTATTTACATTATCAAAACAGAAGACCTGACTATATTGAAGCTTTTTTCAATGTTATCAACTGGACAGAAGTTTCAAGAAGATACGCGTCTGAAAAATAATAAAGAAGGTTAAAAGTTAGAAAACGTAGGTACGAATTGTGAATCCAACTTTTCTAAACTTTCGAAATAAAAAGTCGAATGAGCTACATAGTTCATTCGACTTTTTTTATGTTGAAATTCATGACATTGAGTTCACGCCAATAAAAAAGGCGGAATTGCTCCCACCTTTTTTGCCCCAAATCTACCATAAACTTAACCTACTAATTTTATGGTAAAGTAAATTTAAGATAATAGAATTCTATCAACAAATATTTAAGATGAACAACCTATAAAATCGTTAATATACTGAAATACAGAAAATTAACTCAAATTCAAAGAGAATAAAAACTTCCAAAATTGATTTTAATGACAACAATCCTTACAACTACTATAGTTCAAAATTACATCTGTATTTTACTCCAATAAAAAAGGCGGAATTGCTTCCACCTTTTTTGCCCCAAATCTACCATAAACTTAACCTACTAATTTTATGGTGAAGTAAACTTAAGGCAAAAGAATTCCATTTACAATTATTAGGGATGAATAACCTATAAAAACGTTAAATTACTGAACTATAAGAATATACTTTAAAATAAAACAAGCTTTCGTAGATTGATCTAAACTTAAAAAAAGTAAAATACATATTGAACTAAAAACTACATCTGAAACTTGAATCGTAACACTAAAAAAAGCGGATAATTTCAAAATTTGAAATTATCCGCTTTCTAGCGTCAACTTTATTCCAATAAAAAAGGTGGAATTGCTTCCACCTTTTTTGCCCCAAATCTACCATAAACTTAACCTACTAATTTTATGGTGAGCCGAAATTAAAGTATATGAAAGATAACGGCAAAAAATTCAGACAAACGACCAATATTAACGTTTAAATACATGTATTGGACTAATATGCCCTAGCGTCTTTTCCTTCATAAAAATTCATAAAAGCTCTATTAACTACTCGGTTACCACCAGCTGTAGGATAATCTCCCGTAAAATACCAATCACCTAAGTTTTTCGGACAGGCGACATGTAAATCTTCAACTGTTTGAAATATAATTTTTACCTCGGCATTAATTTCTGGTGAGCTCAACATCTCTGCTATTTTATCTGAAATCTCTTGTGGCTGAAATGGCTCATAAATTGCCGTGACGTAGTTTATTACATCAGGATCTTTATAATTTTCCTGCGCTTTACATTTCAAATAAACTTCATCAACAATATGATACAGCTTTCTGTCTTTAAGAAGCTCTAAAGCAGCTCTAAACGCTACCAAACCTTCTAACTTAGCCATATCGATACCATAACAATCTGGATACCTAATTTGTGGCGCAGATGAAACGATAACAATACTTTTCGGTTTCAAACGATCCATCATCTTGATAATGCTCATTTTTAAAGTCGTTCCTCTTACAATACTGTCATCAATAATCACTAAATTATCTGTAGGCTTGATCACACCGTAGGTCACATCATAAATATGAGCCACTAAATCATCTCTACTACTATCTTCGGTAATAAATGTTCTTAGTTTAGCATCTTTAATTGCAACTTTCTCAGTACGTATCTTTACAGAAAGCAATTCATCTAAGGATTCCTTAGTTAATTTAGTTCTATTTTTAAGAATGTAATTTTTCTTTCTTTGATTTAAAAAGTCCTGAGCTGCCTCAACTAGACCATAAAATGAGGTTTCGGCGGTATTTGGAATATAAGAAAAAACAGTATTATCAGTATCTTGAT
This sequence comes from Flavobacterium hiemivividum, assembly GCF_004349145.1. Classification (GTDB taxonomy): domain Bacteria; phylum Bacteroidota; class Bacteroidia; order Flavobacteriales; family Flavobacteriaceae; genus Flavobacterium; species Flavobacterium hiemivividum. The sequence goes on from NZ_SMFO01000001.1 coordinate 655,756, forward strand.
CTATCGCATTCAGAACTGCTGGTAAAATTAACCTTCCAAGATTTTTTCTTTCTTGATATATTTCAGCATCGCTTCCTCTTGAAAAATAAATTCTTTCAAACGAACAGGCTTTCTTAACCGTTGGAGGAAGAATTTCTTTCATAGAAACATTTCCATTTTTCTTGATTATTAAAGCTTTTCCAGGATCTATTTCTTGAACCGCTTCAAATGGAACATTGAATACCGTTTGAATAACCGGTCTTTCAGAAGCAACAACTACCACTTCATCATCCTGGTAAAAGTAAGCGGGACGTATTCCAGCTGGATCTCTAAACACAAATGCATCTCCATGTCCCAGAAGTCCTGCCATAGCATAACCCCCATCTAAATTTTTAGAAGCTCTAGTTAATATTTTAGCAACGTCTAATCTTTCTGCAATAACCGGAGAAGCTTCTCTTTTTGTTAAACCTTCATTTTTACATTCTTGGTACAAATCAGTAACTTCGTCGTCAAGAAAATGACCAATTTTTTCCATTACAGTAACGGTATCCGCCATCTCTTTTGGATGTTGACCTAATTCGATTAGACTTTGAAAAAGTTCCTTTACATTAGTCATATTAAAATTTCCGGCTAATATCAGATTCCTGTGCATCCAGTTGTTCTGACGTAAAAACGGGTGTACGCTCTCAATACTATTTTTACCGAAAGTACCATAACGAACATGTCCTAAAAATAATTCGCCTATGTAAGGAATATTTGCTTTTTGAAGTGCCACATTATCTGCATATTCAGGATGCGCAGCCATTTCCTCATTTACTCTGTCATTAATTTGAGCAAATACATCTTGGATAGGTTGAGCATGATTCGATCGCACTCGGCTAATATATCTTTCGCCCGGTTCGACATCAAGTTTTATACTTGCAAAACCAGCACCATCCTGTCCACGGTTGTGTTGTTTCTCCATTAGAAGATACATTTTCTGAATTCCGTAGAAAGCAGTCCCGTATTTCTCCTTATAAAATTCAAGCGGTTTAAGTAGTCTAACTAAGGCTATCCCACATTCGTGTTGTAAAGCATCGCTCATCGTATTGTAGTTTGTTGTGTTGTTGTTTTTCTATTATAAATTCTTACAAATAATATGTAAAATCAGAACTATTAATCAAAAAAGCCCCGTTTCCGAGGCTTATAATACATTATAATTCTATATCAAATTGTGTTAAAGATTTGAATTGTTTCAATCTTGACACTACTTCTTTTTTATCTAAATCAACCATTCTTTCTGTTCCAAATTTCTCAACACAAAAGGAAGCTAAATTAGAGCCATAGATAATGGCATTCTTCATATTTTCGAATGACACGTTTTCACTCTGTGTAATAAACCCTGCAAATCCACCTGCAAAAGTATCTCCTGCACCTGTAGGATCAAAGACTTCTTCTAGTGGCAAAGCTGGCGCAAAGAAAACCTGAAGGTCATGAAACAGTAAAGCACCATGTTCTCCTTTTTTTATTACAACATATTTTGGTCCCATCGATTGGATTTTGGCTGCAGCCTTAACTAGAGAATACTCTCCAGATAGTTGTCTTGCCTCCTCATCATTGATTGTAATTACATCCACGCGTTTCATTACCTCAAGTAATTCTGGTAATGCACAATCCATCCAAAAATTCATAGTGTCTAAAACCACTAATTTTGGTTTGGCTTCCATTTGGTCTAAAACACTGCTTTGCACTAACGGATGCAAGTTTCCTAGCATCACCACATCCGCGTTTTTATAGTTTTCTGGAACTTTCGGCTGAAAATCAGCTAAAACATTTAATTGGGTATCTAAAGTATCTCTAGAGTTCAAATCATTATGGTAACGACCACTCCAAAAGAAAGTTTTCCCTCCTTTAACTACTTCGAGACCAGAAATATCAATATTTCGTTCTGTCAATAAATCTAAATATTCTTGTGGAAAATCATCGCCTACTACAGAAACTATTGCTGATTGTAAATTAAAAAAAGAAGCAGAAAGACCTATATACGTCCCAGCGCCACCTAAAATTTTATCTGTTTTACCAAAAGGAGTTTCAATTGCGTCGAAAGCGACAGTCCCGACAATCAATAATTTGTTCATTTTTTGAGTTTGGAATTAAAGCGCAAAGGTAGTTATAAGTTACAATACTGCAAAGTCTCAATCCCTGAAAATTTTCACAATAATTTACCTTCCTCCTTCTCATAAAAAGCATCTATTGACAAGGGAGTATTTTGCGTAGCCATCACAGCAAGTTCGTCACATCGTTCATTCTGCGGGTGATTATTATGCCCTTTAATCCATTTAAAATCTACTTGATGCTTTCGATATATAACCAAAAGACGTTTCCATAAATCGGAATTCTTTCGATCGATAAACTTTTTTTTCTCCCAACCAAAAACCCATTTCTTCAATACAGAATCCACTACATACTTAGAATCTGAAACAACAAGAACTTTTGTATCGGGATTCTTTAATTTTTCTAGCCCAACAATTACAGCTAAAAGCTCCATCCTATTATTAGTAGTTAACCTAAACCCTTCATAGAATTCTCTCCTATAGGTTTTACCCATTTTCACACTTTCCATAACTACTCCATAGCCTCCTTTTCCAGGATTTCCTTTGGCAGCACCATCTGTATATATATGCACATCGTAACTCATTGTAGTCAAAATAGAATTTTAGAATTAGAACTTAAGTACTTACTTTAGCAATCCAGCGATTATTTGAGGAAAAAACTCCTGTTCTAATTCATGGATTTTTTCAGCTATATCCTCCGGGGTTTCATTTCCTAATAATTTTATTTTCTTTTGAAAAATAGAACCACCCTCATCGTAATTTTCATTTACATAATGAATAGTTATACCCGTTTCCGTTTCCTTATTCTCAACAATGGCTCTATGAACATTCATTCCATACATACCTTTTCCTCCATAATTAGGCAATAAAGCTGGATGTATGTTTATGATCTTATTAGGATAGTTAGCAATAATATCCTCTGGAAATTTAAGTAAAAATCCAGCCAGCACAATTAAATCTGGCGCTATAGCATCAATATTCTGTAGTACTTTACCTTCATTTAACTCTGTTTTCGAAAAAACCTCTGTTCGTATTTTATGATTCTTTGCTCTCTCGATAACCATCGCAGATGGATTATTTGTAAAAACCGCGACTACGGTTTCTGTGGCGCTTTTAGCAAAATATTTAATGATATTTTCAGCATTAGTACCCGATCCAGAAGCAAAAACAACAATTTTTTTCATGACCTACCTCGTTTTGATTACGCAAAAAAAGGCATAAAAAATGAAAATAAATAACATTGCGACCTCTTTGTCAAAATATATTTAATAAATTAGTTGACACATTTATCAACTTATGTGTGGTTTTAAAATAAAGTTTTTTATTTTTGCCAACAAATTAAATTCTAAAATTAAAGATTATGTCAGACATTGCATCAAGAGTAAAAGCGATTATCGTAGACAAATTAGGTGTTGACGAAAACGAAGTTGTAACAGAAGCAAGCTTCACTAATGATTTAGGAGCTGACTCATTAGACACTGTTGAGCTTATTATGGAATTCGAAAAAGAATTTGACATTCAAATTCCAGACGACCAAGCAGAAAACATTGCTACTGTTGGCCAAGCTATTTCTTACATCGAAGAAGCTAAAAAATAATAATTGAAACACCCGCTTACTTTGTTGTACGCGGGTGTTATTATTTTTTTAAAATTAAGTTTAAGATTGATCTTTCAATCAAAAAAGATATTTATTGTAATACCCATAGCTCTTTTGTAATAATACAGTGAAGAAAGCATGGGTTTTATGTGTTTAAAGATAACAAAATATACAAGTTATGGTATTAAAGCGAGTTGTTGTGACGGGTTTAGGTGCTCTTACTCCTATTGGAAATAATATTCAAGAATATTGGAACGCTCTTATTAACGGTGTTAGTGGAGCTGCCCCAATAACTTATTTTGACGCTGCTAAATTTAGAACTCATTTTGCATGCGAACTAAAGAACTTTAATGCCGAAGATTTTTTAGACCGAAAAGAAGCTAGAAAAATGGACCGTTATGCACAATACGCTATGGTCGCTTCGGAAGAAGCTGTAACTGACGCTGGTTTCGATTTTGAAAAATTAGACAAAGACAGAGCAGGTGTTATCTGGGGATCAGGAATTGGTGGATTAGAAACTTTTCAAATCGAAATGTTAAACTATGCAGCTGGTGACGGTACTCCAAAATTCAATCCTTTCTTTATTCCAAAAATGATTTCAGATATTGCTTGCGGGCATATTTCTATCAAATACGGTTTTAGAGGACCAAATTTCGCAACAGTTTCTGCTTGCGCATCTTCAACAAATGCGATTATAGACGCTTTCAATTACATTAGATTAGGACATGCAGATGTTATGGTAACTGGAGGTTCTGAAGCTGCAGTAACAATAGCAGGTATGGGCGGATTTAATGCTATGCACGCTCTATCTACAAGAAATGACGATCCAAAATCAGCTTCGAGACCAATGGACAAAGACAGAGATGGTTTTGTTTTAGGAGAAGGAGCAGGAGCATTAATTCTTGAAGAATACGAACACGCAATCGCTCGTGGCGCAACTATTTATTGCGAAATTGGTGGTGGCGGTATGTCTGCAGATGCACATCACATAACAGCTCCACATCCAGAAGGTTTAGGTGCGAAAAACGTAATGTTAAACTGTTTAAGAGACGCTGGTTTAAAACCAACAGACGTTGACGGTGTGAACATGCACGGTACTTCTACTCCGTTAGGAGATTTAGCAGAATCTAAAGCAATCACTCATGTTTTTGGCGAACACGCTTACAAAATGAATTTAAACTCAACAAAATCAATGACAGGTCACTTATTAGGTGCTGCTGGTGCTGTTGAAACTATATCCGCTATTCTTTCGATGAAATACGGAATAGTACCTCCAACAATAAATCATCTAACAGATGATGAAAATATCGATCGTAAATTAAATTTCACTTTTAATGTCGCACAAAAAAGAGAAATGAACGTTGTGATGAGCAACACATTTGGTTTTGGAGGACATAATGCATGTGTATTAGTTAAAAAATTAGACTTCTAATTCAAACATGAATATAATAAAAAAAATATTTTCAAAATCCCGTTCGCTAAATCTAGAAGACGGGATTTTTTTTGATAAAATTCAAACTATTTTAGGTTTCCCTCCTAAAAACTTAGACCACTATAGAAAGGCATTTACACACCGTTCTACTAGTAAAATTACACCAGAAGGCAATCCTATAAATTATGAGCGTTTAGAATTTTTAGGAGATGCTATGTTAAGTTCTGTAATTGCTGCACACTTATTTAACAAAGCACCCCAAGGCGACGAAGGCTACCTTACTAAAATGCGTTCAAAAATAGTCAGTAGAGAACATTTGAATGAATTAGGAAAAGATCTAAATCTAATTCAATTTATCGAAAGCAAAGTTCCCGTACAGCATTTTGGAGAAAATGTACACGGCAATATTTTTGAATCTTTGATAGGTGCAATTTACTTAGATAGAGGTTATATCTATTGTGAAAAATTCATTCAAAAAAGAGTAGTCACTCCTTATGTTGATATTTCCAGATTAGAAGGCAAAGTAATCAGCTATAAAAGCTTAGTAATCGAATGGTGTCAAAAAGAGAAAAAAATATTTCATTATGACATCTATGAAGATAATGGAATTGATGGAACGCGTTACTTTGGAGTTAAATTAAGTATCGACGGAAAGGTAATAGCAAAAGCAAGAGCTACCTCCAAAAAGAAAGCAGAGGAAAAAGCATCGCAACGCACCTATTTTGCATTACAAGAGAAAATGGACAAGAAATAATATCAAATTAATCAATACTACATCGTTTTCGTTCATAAATTAACGAAATCATTACATTTTTGCACTCTTTAACTTCAATAGAAATGGTATATTTACATCATTATTTTTATTGAATATGGCAATTCATAAACTCGACCTTGGCGAATTTGACGAAATAGATTATTATTTAATTGCTATTCACACTTCATTGGAAGATTATCGATTAGCCTATTTCATCAATCAAAAACTTCCTGTCAATTTAGCAAAAAGCAATGACGAGGTGCAAATCAATATTAAAGAAGGTGAAACTAATTTTGCTCGATTTTCTTATTTTGATTCAGAGAATGAAATTTCTTGGAATTTAATTCAAAATAAAAACGAAGTTCTCCAACAAAAAGAAGAAGCGGTCCAGAATTTATTTTCAAATACGGCACTGGAAATTTCTACAAAAGTATACCTGCTTCCAGAATTTAAAAAAGCAGATTATTTTTTAAAAATTGAAAATGCAGAAGACACCTTGGATGTGTCTGAAATAAAAACGACATTAAGTACCATTGATAACGTATCAGCAGCATATATTGTCGATACCAATCAAATAAAATCAAAAAACAATTTAATTTTTTAATACAAATGATTTCAAGCAAGAAAACCAAAATTGTAGCCACACTAGGACCTGCATGTAGCACAAGAGAGACTATAAAAGACATGATTGACGCAGGTGTAAATGTGTTTAGAGTTAATTTTTCGCATGCCGATTATGCCGATGTAAAAGAGAAAATGAAAATCATTAGAGATCTTAATGATGAGTTTGGATATACTACAGCAATACTTGGTGATTTACAAGGACCAAAGCTTCGTGTAGGAGTAATGAATGAAGGAGTTGTTGTAAATGACGGTGATTTAATTACGTTTACAACTGCCGAAGATATTCTGGGAACAGCTCAAAAAGTGTTCATGAAATATAAAAACTTTCCAAATGATGTGAATCCAGGAGAAAGAATTTTATTGGACGACGGAAAACTAATTTTCGAAATTGTTGAAACGGACAAAAATACCGAAGTAATTGCCAGAGTAATACAAGGTGGAGAATTGAAGTCTAAAAAAGGGGTGAATCTTCCAAACACTAAAATATCTCTTCCTGCAATGACAGAGAAAGATATTGAAGACGCTATTTTTGCCATTGGACAAAAAGTAGATTGGATTGCACTTTCATTTGTAAAAACACCTCAAGATTTACAAGACTTACAAAATTTGATTGCAGAACATTCTGATTATAAAATTCCAATTGTTGCCAAAATTGAAATGCCAGAAGCACTAGAAAACATCGACAAGATCGTTGCTTACTGTGATGCTTTAATGGTAGCTCGTGGTGACCTTGGAGTTGAACTTCCAGCGCATGAAGTACCATTAGTTCAAAAAGAATTAATTCGTAAGGCTAAAATGGCTCGAATTCCCGTAATTGTAGCTACTCAAATGATGGAGACTATGATTACTAGTTTAACTCCAACAAGAGCTGAAGTAAATGACGTTGCAAACTCTGTAATGGATGGTGCTGATGCCGTAATGCTTTCTGGTGAAACAGCTACAGGAAATTACCCTGTGCAAGTAATTGAGAAAATGTCACAGATTATTAAAGCTGTAGAAAACTCTCCATTAATTCAAGTACCTCAAAACACACCACAAATAAAAACAAAACGTTTTATTACTAAAACAATTTGTCGTCACGCTGCAATTATGGCCGATGCTATTAAAGCAAAAGCAATTTGTACTTTGACAAATAGCGGTTACACAGCATTTCAAATATCTGCTTGGAGACCATCAGCACATATTTTAGTATTTACTTCAAACAAAAGAATTCTTACACAATTAAGTTTGTTATGGGGAGTAAAATCATACTACTATGACAAAATAGTTAGTACTGATGACACAGTAACTGATGTAAATGAAATAGCTAGACAAAAAGGATATGTAACTAAAGGAGATTTCCTAATCAACCTAGCTGCTATGCCTATTAAAGAAAAAGGAATGGTAAATACCATGAGAGTTTCAGAAATAGAATAGTAAAACTATCCAAAATAAATTTATAGAATCCGTCTCGTTACTAAATGAGACGGATTTTTTATTTTCGAATGATACAATTACTTTTAAATCGATCGCATGTGTACTTAAACTGATGCAACATATGTTTTACAACTGTTACGTTACACCTTACTCCATAGAATGCAATCCAATCATATTTCCTTCCGTATCTATAAATAAAGTAATAAAACCATATTCTCCTATAGCCATCTTAGGCCTAAAGATTTTTCCGCCTGCTTTTTCAATTCGCAGTTCTTCAGTAACGCAATCAGCACTTCCAAAATAAACAAGAGTAGAATTCCCTCCTGCTTTTACGTCTTGCGCTTTCACTAAAGCACCGTTGGCACCATAGGCATTCATATCTCCAGGAAAAGTCATCATTTGTAATTCATCCTCTGTGGGGTTAGGCAATCCTTCTAATGTAACATCAAAAATAGTTTCATAGAATTTTGCGGCTCTTTCTATATCATCGACATAGATTTCGAACCAAACAATTGGTCTTTTTGTATTCATAATAGTCTGATTTTATGATTATTATAAAATTACTAAAAAAATTACACTAAAATTCAATTAGACTAGAAATTTCTTTTTGTCGCATTTCTTTTCTAATTCTACTTACCAAAATGTCAGCTGGTGTGTTCCAATCCAACTTGATAAAAAACGTATTCTATGAAATTAAGTACGACGGTTGTTTTTTGTGCTTAATTTTATTTAGTTTTACCGATTAAAAAAATAAAATTTACAGAACATGAATTTCCAATCTAAAAATCCTTTTTTAACCAATAAATCTTTCTCTCCTACAACAGCAGCAGAAAAAGAACAAATTCACCATGCATCTGTTATTGATTACAATCATCAAATGACTTTGTCCGGAACAATCAACAAGACATTACTTTTGTTTTTATTGCTTATCGCTTCTGCAATGGTGATTTGGTGGATGGCTTTTAATGGTACAAATCCATTAGTACCAGCAATGGGTGGTGCTATAGCGGGCTTAGTTTTAGTGGTAATTGCTGCTTTCAAACCGCAATATTCACCCTATTTAGCACCTGGATATGCTTTATTTGAAGGTCTTTTCATTGGAGGAATTTCTGCTATTTTTGAAGCTAAATATCCGGGAATTGTAATTCAAGCAGTTGGCGCAACATTTGTAACCTTTGCCGTTTGTTTAGGTTTATACCGGTTCAAAATTGTAAAAGTAACAGAACAATTTAAATCAGTTGTTGTAGCGGCTACATTAGCTATTGCAACATATTACCTAATTTCTTGGGTGGTATCTATGTTTACGAGCTTTCAGCCTGTCCACCATGGCAACTCAATGATGAGCATTGGAATTAGTGTATTTGTAATTATTATCGCCGCTTTAAACTTGTTTCTAGACTTTGACCGAATCGAAAAAGGAGTCCAAGAGAAAATGCCTAAATATATGGAATGGTTTGGTGCAATGGGCTTAATGATTACTCTTGTATGGTTGTACATTGAGTTTTTAAGACTGCTTTCTAAACTTTCGAGCAAAGATTAAATTTAGATTTTTGTGTACAAAAAAGCGCTTTTTAAACAAAAGCGCTTTTTTTATGCCGCTTTTTCAAAAGCTATAAAATGAGATAGTTTCCCCTTACTATTAAATACAGGAAACCCTTTTATTAGACATAAATAGGTTTCACCATTCTTATTGTAATTCAAAACTGTTTTTTCAAAAGGTTGTTGTAGTTGAATTGCTTTTCTAATTTCACTAGAAGTGATTCTATTTGAATCAGTTCCCTGAAACATCTTTGGGCTTTTGCCTAAAACTTCTTCTTCGGTGTAACCGTTCATTTTAGTAAGGTTATGAGAAGCAAATACAATTTCTAATTTTGCATTAGTAACAATTACCACTTCCTCCTTTAACTTGTTTTTGAAATCCCAATCGTAATCACTCCATTTATTAGTCCCTGCGATCACATTCAACTTATCGCAGTCTAAATAAATTTTCTTTGACACATCTAAATAGTTATGGTGAAAGTTCCATGACAAAATAGGTGCTGCTATTGTATCTAGATTATTATGATGCCTTGCAACTGCAATATCATATTGTTTAAAATCTAACATGATCGTTATTTTTTAACAAATATAATTTTAAATAAAAAAATAAAATACTGTTGGAGCTGTTTTAACTTTTGTTGAAGCTAATTAAATGTGCGTTAAAAATCAAATTTCAACTGTACGATAACTACTTTCTTTATTTCTGTATTTAAATTATTTAAGGATATCCCTAGCAATCGAACGGAATCTTTCATGCGTTCTTGATACAAAAGTTCTTTTACGGTTTCTAAAATCAATCCTTTGTCCGAGATAAAATAAGGTAAGGTTTTACTTCTAGTTTGCTGCGTAAAATCACTGTACTTAATTTTCAATGTAACTGTTTTACCCGAAATGTTATGTTTTTTAAGTCTTTTGTCTAATATATTAGCTATAATTTCTAATTTTTCCATCATAAATACCTCCGAGGAAAGATTGACATCAAAAGTATGTTCGGCAGCCACTGATTTCGTTATCCGGTTTGATTTGACCTCACTATTATGAATTCCACGCACAACATTGTAATAAAAACCACCTGATTTCCCAAAATGCTTCTCTAAGAATTCCAATGATTTACTTTTTAACTCCACACCAGTAAATATCCCTAATTGATACATTTTTTCGGTGGTTACTTTTCCAACTCCATAAAATTTCCGAATGGGCAATTCTTCCAAGAATCCAATTACCTCCTCAGGATTTACAGTTTTTTGCCCATTGGGCTTGTTGTAATCACTAGCGATTTTAGCAACAAACTTATTGATAGATATTCCTGCCGATGCCGTTAGTCCCACTTCAGTAAAAATACGCAGCCTAATTTCTTCTGCCAATTGACTGGCACTGGGATTTCCTTTTTTATTTTGAGTAACGTCAAGATAGGCTTCATCAAGTGAAAGCGGTTCCACTAAATCAGTATATTCTTTAAAAATGGTATGAATTTGATTCGAAATCTCTTTATATCTTTCGAATCTTGGCGGGACAAAAATAAGTCCTGGACAATTTTTTTTAGCCATGACCCCGCTCAGCGCACTTCTTACACCAAATTTTCTTGCTTCATAACTCGCTGCGGCAACAACTCCACGATTTTCTGAGCCGCCTACGGCAATGGGTTTTCCACGCAATTCAGGATTATCCAGTTGTTCCACCGAAGCATAAAAAGCATCCATGTCGATGTGTATGATCTTTCGATTTGGAATAAGTTCTAACATAACACAAAATTAAAGAGGTTTTCGATGAAAACATTCCATTGGAGTACAAATATTTGATACATTTGCATTATCAATATCTTCTTTCTGAAGATTCGGACAAAATGTCAATATTTCTATTTTATAAGAATCTAAATCTATTTCACTTCTTTCATTAAAAGATATAATATACAGCCAGAAATCACTTCAGATAAATAATAACACAAAGTTTAAAATGGTAGAAATAGAACGAAAATTTTTAATCAATTCAGCTGCTTATAAAAAAGAAGCTTTTTCTCAAAACCGAATTAAACAGGGTTATTTAAGCTCCGTTCCTGAACGCACGGTTCGTGTTCGAGTAAAAGGAAACAAAGCCTATATAACGATAAAAGGAGTGTCTAATGCAACAGGCATGTCTCGTTTTGAGTGGGAAAAAGAAATTCCCGTTAACGAAGCTGAAAATTTACTATTACTCTGTGAAAAAGGAATAATTGACAAAACTCGATTTGAAGTTAAAATAGGAATTCACACCTATGAAGTAGATGAATTTTATGGCGAAAACGAAGGTTTAGTAATCGCCGAAATAGAACTTCAATCTGAAAACGAAACTTTTGAAAAGCCAAGTTGGCTGGGAAAAGAAGTAACTAATGATAAAAGATATTACAATTCCTATTTAAGCAATAATCCCTATAAACAACGAATTGATTAATTCTTAAAGACTTCGATAGTTACCATCATAACTCCCGCACCTTTATTTTTAGCTATTTCCATAAATGCTTTTTTAGACAAATCAATTTCTCTAGTTCTTACAAATGGTCCTCTATCATTAACTTCGACAATAACAGACTCTCCATTAGCTTGATTTGTGACTCTTAATTTGGTTCCAAAAGGGAATTTTTTATGAGCTGCAGTATATTTATTCATGTCAAATGGAACTCCGCTCGCAGTTTTCCTGCCGTGAAACTTATCAGCATAGTAAGAGGCATGCGCATCTTTTTTATAGGGAACTAGAGCACCCATTTTCTCCGCAATAGTATCTTTTTTAATTTCTTGTTGAAGCACTATTGCTTTTGTCTTCTTTAAAGTGTCTTTGGGTATTGACGTTTTTTGAACTGGTGTTTTTTGACTGCTTATAATTTGGCTTTGGCTACTCACCAAGGCTACAATGGCAAATAAAAAAAGGACTGTTATTGATTTTCTCATTATTAACTTTTTAGTTCGACTCTGTTTAAGCAAAAACCATACCTTGATGAAAAAAGCCCTATAAATAGGGCTTTTTTATTATTTTTAGAACCACATTGACCATGGAATTCTACTCAATATAAGCAATAATCCCAATCCGTAGAAGATCGAAAATGTCTTAAATTTTGACTCACTTGTTGTCATTTTTTTATGTTTTGACCAACCAATAGTGATTAATGTAATCGCAATAATATTAATTAGAGGATGCTCTAATGAAGTTAAACGCAATGCTTTATCAGACATTTGTCCCAACGAAGCAAAACCTAGTGGCGAAACAAAATACAAAATCAATCCTATTAGTAACTGAGTATGCGTTCCAATCAATCCGAAAATAGCTATTTTCCTGTCTTTGGCAGTAAATTCTTTTTTGGTAAACATTCCCATCAAAGCATTAACAACTGCAACTACTAATAATACAAGAGCAATATAAGCCCATCCCGAATGAAATTCTTTTAAAAATTCGTACATAAATATTCTATTTTGTTAAAAACAAATATAAGAAAAAAAGGCATAAAAAAAACCCTCATTCCGATTTGAAATGAGGGTTTTTTATAATTATAAAAAATTAGAAATTATAACGTAAACTAAAGTTCCAAGTTCTTCCTAGACCAAAGAAACCATTGTTAGAAACATTAATTCCTTTGTAGGTAACATCTGTTGGTCCTGCCAATCTCGCAGAAGTCAACTCCGATAAATACACTTCGTCAAAAACGTTATTTACATTCAATCTTAATGAAACTGAATTTTCTTTATTTTTACCAGTTACAATTTTATAAGAAATACCTGAATCCACTAAATCATAATTAGGTAATTCTAAGTTGTTTTTAACAGCTCCAACATTAGAATACAATTTAGAATAGTTTCTCCAATCTGCATCTATAGAAAATCTAGTGAAAATTTCATATTTGAATCCTAAACCTAATGTAGTTTGAGCAGCATCACCTACTTTACCTCCGTCTACATCTTCTTCCACTCTATCTAAAAGATTTAAAGCTTCATCTCTATATGAAGTAACTACATTTCCATTATATTCCCAATTACCAACTGAAGCAAAACCAGTAATATCTAATTTAGACGTTGGTTTAGCAACGAAGTCTAATTCAATCCCAGTATGAACTTGTTCAACACCTTCATTAGTTTTATATATTAAATCCCCAGGTTGCAAAGTTGGATATTTTGCTATTTCTGCCACAGATGCAGCATTTGAAGTAGTTGTTACTCTATCTTCCCACGAAGTTCTATACCCATTAAGACTAGCTGTGAAAATTTTAGAAGAAAAAGTATATCCAGCTTCAAATCCTAATATTTTTTCATTCTTTGTTAATTCATTAACTTCATTTGTAAAGTTTAAATAAATATTATCGTGGTACGGTTGACGGTCGTAGTATCCAGCATTAGCATAAACAGAATGTTGTCCTGCAATTTTATAACTTGTACCTGCTTTTACATTGTAACCTAAATTATTGATTTTTTTAGATTTTTGGAATTCTGATAAGTAATCATATTTATCAGTTCTCTCATGAGATTGATTAGATAAAGATCCTTGGAAAAATGCAGAAAAATCATTTTTAGCATACTCTAATTGACCAAAAACACCTCCGTAAGAAATTGTTTCACTGTAATCATAATCAATTCTTTGATCGCTAGAAATTGTATTAAAAGTAGCTGGCCATCTTTTAATTGAACCAGTTTCAGTTACAGTATTACTAGCTATAGTTCCACTCCCTCTATGATTAGCTCCTTTTAGATCTCTAGATTCTGACCAACTAGATAATCCCATAAAATCACTAACTTGTCTAAAATGAGATCCTTGATATGTTCTTAAATCAAGCCCCACATTAAGAGATAAATTCTCGCCCAATTGGTTTTTTAAATTCGAAACAACACCGTACCAAGAATGATTATTTGCGCTTGCACGTATTAAATATCCTTTATTTGCAAATGAACCATCTACTAAAGTAAGGTTTTTAGCATACATACCATCAAAATTTACTTGACCGTCAACTGCAGGTAATTTACTACCGTAACTTCCAGTTCCTCCACCTCTTCCCCATGAAGCGTATGCTACTGTAGAAAGCTGAGTTTTGTCATTAATATCAAAATCCCAGTTTAAGTTCATAACTGGCTTGTGATAGTAATTTACTCTTTCTGTTCTATATTCTCCATCTAATGTTCCCCAATTGTTATTGTATTTTCTACCATATTGTAAATAAGTACTAATTGATTTTGTGAAATTTTGATCGTGCTCTTGTGGTGCACCAGTCAATAAAAAGTTAAAACTGTGTCTGTCATTTGGTTTGTAACCTACCGAGATGAAGTAAGTTTCTCCTCTACCATAAGTCCCGTCATTATATCCATCACCTTGCCAATGAGATAACATAACGCTGGTACCCCAACCGTTTTCACTCATCCCAGTGCTATATGCAGCTGTTGTTTTAAAATAGTTATCATTAGCCATACCTAATGAAGCAAAACCACCTTCTTTTTTATCAGTAGCTTTAGTAATGAAATTTACAGTTCCTCCAACTGAAGAAATAGCTAATTTAGAAGACCCAAGACCTCTTTGAATTTGTACTGCACTAGCAATATCAGACATTCCAGACCAGTTAGACCAGTAAATTTTCCCGTCTTCCATTCCGTTAATTGGCTGACCATTTAATAAGAATGCTGTATTGTCTTGAGCAAATCCGCGAACACTAATTCTAGAATCACCAAATCCTCCAGCTTGTCCAGCTACATAAACAGATGGAGTATTTACCATAGTTTGAGTAATGTCAGACGTTCCTACTTTTGCTTGGATTTCTGCAGCTTTAATTGTCGAAACAGCAATTGGAGTTTTTCTTCCCGTCGCTACATCAATAATACCTTTACCCATAACAACAATCTCACTTAATTCATTAGAATTAGCGGTCAAAATAATAGTCCCTACGTTAGTTGTAGCATCTTTTGCTACCGAAAACTTAACTGTTTTAGGCTCAAAACCAATAAAAGAAATAATTAATTCGCCAGAATTAACTGTTGTATTAATAGAAAATTTACCATCAAAATCTGCAGAAACACCAGTTTTAGTTCCTTTGATAGCAACGTTAGCACCAGGTAATGAACCTTGTCCGTCAGTAACAGTTCCTGTAACTTTCCCTTGAGAAAACACCGTTGAAACCATTAAGAGCAGTAATCCAGAGAGTAACCAATTTTTCATTGTCTTCATTTTTACTTTAATTTAAAATATTTTCGGCAAAATTATAACATTTTTACCTAATTAAGTTAACACACTGTTAAGAAAATAAAATAAATTTTATTTTATTTAACAAGAAATACGCTGAGCACCTTTTCCCCCTCACAATACAACCATCATTGCATTAGCCATTTAGACTGCATCTAATAAAAAAAGCCCATGTTTTCGATCGAAAACATGGGCTTTTTATTGTAAGAAAACAAAAAAATTATTTATTTTTCAAATAATAGTCCAAAAGAAACGCTGTGGAACTATCGTGGTTTTTTATTTCTTTCGAATTTATCTCCTCTAAGATCGAGTTAGCTAATTGTTTTCCAAGCTCTACTCCCCATTGATCAAAACTAAAAATATTCCAGATAATCCCTTGCACAAAAATCTTATGTTCATACAATGCAATTAATGATCCTAAAGACTTTGGTGTCAGTTTTTCAATCAGAATCGTATTCGTAGGCTTATTGCCCTCAAATACTTTAAACGGCAATAAAAAATTTACCCTCTCGGCATCGAGTCCTTGCTTATTAAATTCAGCCTGCACTTTTGCCTCCGTTTTTCCGTGTAGTAAAGCTTCCGTCTGAGCAAAATAGTTAGACATTAGTTTATCATGATGCTCATCATCACCATACAATGGCTTTACAAAGCCAATGAAATCCGAAGGAATCAACTTTGTTCCCTGATGAATCAATTGGAAAAAAGCATGCTGCGCATTCGTTCCTGGTTCTCCCCATATAATCGTTCCAGTCTCATAGTTTACGGGATTCCCATCTCTCCCTACACTTTTACCATTACTTTCCATAGTTCCCTGCTGTAAATAAGGAGCTAATTTTTGTAAGTATTGCGTATAAGGAATCAAAGCTTCACTTTCGGCACCAAAAAAGTTATTATACCATACGCTTAATAAAGCTAGAACGACCGGCATATTTTGATCAAATTCAGCACTTTTAAAATGGTCGTCCATTTCGTTTGCACCACTTAACAATTCATCAAAATTATCAAACCCTACCGCCAAACTAATGGTCAATCCAACAGCGCTCCATAATGAAAAACGACCACCAACCCAATCCCACATTGGAAACACATTGTCCGGATTAATTCCAAATTCGGTCACTTTTTGAATATTTGTGGAAACGGCCACAAAATGTTTCGCTATATCTTCTTGCTTTGTTCCAAATTCCTGGGATAAAAACCATGCTTTAATGGTTTCTGAATTTGTTAATGTTTCTTGCGTGGTAAATGTTTTAGAAACAACAACAAAAAGTGTCGTTTCTGGATTTATCTTTTTTAAGATTTCATTTACATGATCGCCATCGATGTTTGAAACAAAATGAACATTCAACTGATTTTTATAAAACTGCAAGGCTTCAACCACCATCGCCGGACCTAAATCAGAACCTCCAATACCGATATTTACAACATCAGTAAACTGCTTTCCTGTATATCCAGTTCTTTCGCCTGCAATTATTTCATTCGAAAAAGCTTTTATCTTTCTTTTTACTTCATAAATTTCGGGAACTACATTTTGTCCGTCTACATTTATAACCGCTGATTCTTTTGCTCTTAAAGCGGTATGAAGCACCGCTCTATTTTCGGTTTGATTAATAATCTCCCCATCAAAATAATCAGAAATTGCTTTTTTAAGACCTACCTCATTTGCCAATTCCAGTAAAAGATCAATTGTCTCTTGCTTGATAATGTTCTTAGAATAATCTATTAGAAAATCATTCCATTTCAAGTTGAATTTTGCTGTTCTGAAAACGTCCTCTTGAAACATATCTTGCATAGTGACCTTATGCATATCATCAAAATGTTGCTGCAGCTTGCTCCAAGAAGCAGTATTTGTAGGGTTTATTGTGTTTAAAGCCATTTTATATTTAGTTCAAGTATTAATCCTATTTTTGCAAAAATACTGAAATTAGTTTTAATTGATTAGGTCTTTTAATTTATATCACAATTTAAAGAAAACCGAAAAGATTATGGTAAAAAGTAAAGGAGCGCAATTATTTGAATAAATAATCGCGCTCCTTTCTCTATGTCATCTTTAACTACGCTTTATCAGTAATAGGGATTTCAATTTATAAATTCCCAATACTGTCTAACTCCGCTTTTAATGGTGCAATAGTCGTTAAATAACGTGCTCTATTAGCACTAGTCATTGGCTCACCTCCTGGTAATTTTAATTTTAAAGCATCTACCTGTTTTCCGTTTTTCCAAAAACGATAACATACATGAGGACCAGTCGCTAGACCTGTACTTCCTACTCGTCCTATAACATCCCCTTGGTTTACATGTTGACCACGACGAACCAAGATCTTAGACATGTGTAGGTATTGAGTGGAGTAAGTACCATTGTGCTTTATCTTTACATAATTACCATTTCCTGCAGTATAACCCGTCCTTTCAACAGTTCCTGAGGCTGTAGTTGTTATAGGCGTTCCATGTGGAGCAGCATAATCAGTTCCTTTATGGGCTTTCCATCGGTGTTGTACCGGATGATACCTATTACTTGAAAACCGCGAAGTCAGCCTGCTGAATTTAATTGGTGTTTTAAGAAAGAAATTCTTTAAGGTTTTTCCATCCTCGTCATAATAGCCTACTTTTCCAGATGCTGGGTTTTGAATGTATGGGAAGGCATAAATAATTTTGCCTTTGTATTCGAAAAAAGAAGCTTCTAGATTTTCTACTCCATTATAAACAGAATCATTTATAAATTTTTCTGTAAAAGTAACAGCAAATCGGTCTCCCTTTTTTAGTTTAAAAAAGTCAATTGACCAGGAATATATTTTTGTAATTCTACTTGCTAAAGCAGCCTCTACTCCAGCATTCCCTAGAGTTTCAGATAATGATCCTTTTAAAACACCACCTATTGTACGTCGCCTAATAGTAATAGGTCTTGTTTTTTTATAAGCCACTACGGTAGTGTCGCGAAAATCAAATATATAATAATTTAACGCATCTGGTTGATATACAAAAACCTGTAGTTTATTTGTTTTGTCTTTAGACCTAAGCATCGTGTATGCCTTATTTGGCTTAATAACACGAACATCAAAAGTATCTTTTACACTGTTTACAATGTCATATACTTTAAGGCTCCCAATATTTTGTTTACTTATAATTGTACCGAAATTATCTCCCTTTTTAACGGTATCGTGAACGACATTAAATTCCGAAAAATTAAATCCAAAATCAGAGTTCTCTGCAATGGGTTTAACGATCTTAACTTTACTCTCTATTTCTTGATTCTTACTGGATTTATTGCAGGATAGTATTGCTGTTAATACTATAAAAATGATTACTACTTGCTTCAAACCTTGTTTTTTTTTAATTCAACTTATACTTCTACACCCCAGTTTGCTAATTCCTCAGCACTCCATAACTCAGGAAAAAATATCCTTCGTTGGTATTTTGGGTGCATGTATTTTTTCCAATCACTGCCGCCAGTTGCCTCTCCAGTCCCTTTTCCACTTTGGTCAATGTATTTTATAGCAACGTTTAAATGCTGCATTACCCAGGTAATATTAACGGTATGATCAAAATGACGCATTGCTTTTACTAACTCAGGGTTTTTCTGGTCAAGCTCCGGTAGCTGTTTGAATTTCTGCCAAATATTGATCGTATTGTATTCCTCCATGTGAGCTAAAAAAGTTTTTTTGTATTTTCTTTCAAATTCCTCTAGCAAATACGACTTTTTACCGGTCGCATAATCTTTACCCGCTGCTTGCCAATATAAATGTTCAAACGCATGCTCATAAGGCGTATTTCTATCAATAGCGTCTCTATATCTATTATCAATAAGGTTAATTAAATCAGTCGAAGAAAATTCGATTAATCGGTACTGAGCACTTTGAAAACCACTCGCTGGAGTCAAGGTATTTCTAAACTTCATATATTGCTCTACTTCCATTCCATTCTCCATAATACTGAAAGAGGTGGTAAGCATATCAAAATAGCGACTAATTCTCATTAACCTTTCTGCAAAAAAAGAAGCTTCGATATTTTGACAATAGGAAATTTGGTTCATTTCCCATAGAATCATTTTAAAAATCAATTCATTCACTTGATGATACATGATAAAAACCATTTCATCTGGAAGTGTAGTTCTCTGGGTTTGTATATTTAATAAGGCATCAGTCTGAATATAGTCCCAATAGGTAATGGGTTTAGACCAAAGTAAGCCTTCAAGCTGCGTCTCTGTTTTTTGATTTATGGCTGCATATTTTTCATCAATTTCGTTTAAAATAGCCTCTGCATTCTCAGTAATCTTCATTATTTTTTTATTTTAAATGGATGGTTCAGTCCTTTAAATGCATCCAAGTCTGCCTTTATAGATCCTACTGCTAGATCGGCTTTTATTCGAATAGGCAGTCTATTATCATCATCTGAAATCCAGACCGTAAGACTTTCTTTTTCTTTAAAAACACGACCAGATTGCACTAAAGGTTTAAAGATCATGGATGACACGACGCCAAATTTAGTTGTAATATCTTCACGACCTACAAACTTTAACTTAAATTTGGTGGTTTCATCATCGATGAACATATTGATCGCGATAGACTCTCCTGGATTAATTTTATCAATATTAGGGTAATTTCTTAAATAATAAAACGCGGATAAAATATCTTGGGTATCTTGTGGAGTAACAAACGTTTTCTCGTTTCTGTTTTTATAATCTTTGACTAAAACACTGTTGCTTGATTGATTAAAAAAACCTTCTTGATTTTTAATATATCCGCCTTCATTGATCTTCCTTACAAATCGAAGGGGATTACCGGATGCCTTTTCAATATAACTTTCATAGACATCTTCTACTTTGAAAAAAAAACGAGACATTCCAGTAGTAAATCCTTTACCTATAACATGAAAAGTTTTTTTATTATTGTACACGGCGTCTTTTACCTCTAGGGTTGCATATCCCGCATTAACAAAACCATAATGGATTCTGAATTTAAACCACTCGCCCACATCGTAAGCCTCTTCTTGTGGAGAATCAAAGCTTACGGTTAACATCAATAGTAAGAATAGTACGAATTTTTTCATAGCTTATTTTTGTCTGTTTATTGACTGTAGTTGCAAATTTTGTTCCAAATATATCAAAACAAAAAAACTCAGTCAAATAATGACTGAGTTTTTATGCTATTAACTAACCAAAAAACTATAAATTATGAAATTTATATCAATACGGAAGGAAACCACCCCTTCCATTTTGCGAGTGCAAAGGTATGCAACAAAACTACATTTTTTATCAAAAAAAAAAGTTTAACACATCATTCACAAAAACACCTCTTTGTTGGCAGTTATTTTTTCACATAATGCAAAAAAAACATCTTTTTACAGCGTTCCTCGCAATGCCTGCTCTCTCTCTATAGACTCAAATAAAGCTTTAAAATTACCTGCACCGAAACCTTTAGCTCCCATTCTTTGAATAATCTCAAAAAATAAAGTTGGTCTATCTTGGACTGGTTTTGTAAAGATTTGTAGTAGATAACCTTCTTCATCTGCATCTACCATAATCGCCAACTTCTCGATTTCATTTAAATCCTCTTTCATCATTTTCATGTGTTCTCCCAATCGTTCCGGAATCGCCTGATAATAAGTATGAGGTGGAGCAGACAAAAATTCGACACCTCTAGCCTTTAATTGACTTACTGTTTTTATGATATCATCAGTTGCGATGGCGATATGCTGTATTCCTGGTCCACCATAAAAATCAAGGTATTCCTCTATTTGTGATTTTTTCTTTCCTTCGGCTGGTTCGTTTATAGGGAACTTGATACGTCCGTTTCCATTAGACATCACCTTACTCATCAAGGCCGAGTATTCTGTATTAATTTGCTTGTCATCAAAAGATAGGAAATTTACAAATCCCATTACCTCTTCATAAAACTTTACCCAGGTATTCATTTCATTCCAACCTACATTCCCTACCATGTGGTCAATGTATTTTAATCCCGTTGATTCTGGATTGTAGTCTGATTTCCATTCTTTATATCCTGGTAAAAAAACACCATTATAGTTTTTACGCTCCACAAAAATATGAACCGTTTCTCCATAGGTATAAATTCCGGATCGTATTACTTCACCATGCTCATCTTTCTCCACTGTAGGCTCCATAAAAGAACGAGCTCCACGCTTCATTGTTTCTTCATAAGCACTTGTAGCGTCTTCTACCCAAAGAGCCGCTACTTTTACTCCATCTCCATGTTTTCTTAGATGTTCATGTATAGGAGAATCTTGAATTAAAGGCGTGGTAAGAACAATGCGTATCTTATCTTGTTTCAACACATAAGACGTACGGTCTTTTACTCCTGTCTCTAGGCCTGCATAAGCCAATGATTGGTATCCAAAAGCCGTTTTATAATAATGTGCTGATTGTTTTGCGTTTCCTACATAGAATTCTACATAATCGGTTCCTAATAGAGGAAGGAAATCTTGAGCTCCTTCAAATATTTTTTCTAATCCGTATTCTACTGATTTTACTTCTTTTGCCATGATAAGCCCCCTAACCTCCGAAGAGGGAATTCCTATTAGGGGTCAATAGGATTTTAGTTAAAATTATTATTGCGCTTAAATTCTTAGATAAAATTGAGGTTTTCTAATTCCCCCTTTGGGAGTTAGGGGGCTTCTACCCACGATTTATAATATTGACCATCATCGATTCCCATTGCCTCTTCGGTTACCATAAGTGTTCTAAAAGTATCGACCATAACAGCCAATTCCTGAGTTTCTGTGTGACCAATACTGCGTTCCATAGCTCCTGGAGCTGGGCCGTGGGGAATTCCTTTTGGATGTAAAGTGATATGTCCTTGTTCGATATTATTTCTACTCATAAAATCACCGTCAACATAATACAATACTTCATCGCTATCGACATTACTATGATTGTAGGGAGCAGGAATTGCTTTCGGATGGTAATCGTACAACCTTGGCACAAAGGAACAAATCACAAAAGTGGATGTTTCAAATGTTTGATGAACCGGTGGTGGTTGATGAACACGTCCTGTTATAGGTTCGAAATTATGAATACTGAAGCCATAAGGAAAATTGTAGCCATCCCAACCTACCACATCAAAAGGATGCGTTGCATAAACAACCTCATGAATCATTCCTTCTTTCTTGATCTTAATGAGAAAGTCTCCTTTTTCATTATGAGTTTCTAATTCATTTGGCAAAATAAAATCGCGTTCACAAAACGGAGCGTGCTCTAGATGCTGTCCTGACTCATTTTTATAACGTTTTGGCGTATAAATTGGCGCGAATGATTCTACATAAAGCAATCTATTGTCTTCGGTTTCAAAATCAATTTGATAGATAATTCCTCTTGGAACAATCAGGTAATCTCCATACTCAAATGGGATATTTCCCATCATGGTACGCAATTTCCCTTTCCCTTTATGAATGAAGATCATTTCATCAGCGTCAGCATTTTTATAAAAATACTCGCACAATGATTTCTTTGGAGCCGCTAGTCCTATCGTACAGTCTTTATTCACAAGCAATGCTTTGCGACTGTCAAGAAAATCATCTTCAGCTTTTAAATCAAACCCTTTTAATAGTAAAGATTTAATATTTTTACCAATGGCAATTTTAGGCTCTACAGAATAAGACTTAATAATTTCTTTTACTTGGGTAGGTCTATGGACGTGATACAGCAATGCAGAATTTCCATGAAAACCCTCTGTTCCAAAGAGTTGTTCGTAGTAAAAACCTCCTTCAGGTTTTTCAAATTGTGTGTGTCTTTTTTGAGGGAAAGTCCCCAATTTATGATATAATGGCATGATTGTTTATTTATAAGTTTAACAGCGTAAAGTAGAGATTACTTTACAACGCACTAAGTTAAATCAAAAAATAGTTACTCACTCAGGATTTCTCTTGATGAGGAATTGAAGATAATCCAATAAACCTAGCCATTTTGTTTTCATTGTAACAAATATCGGAATTAATATTGATATAAATTAAATTTAAAATGAAAAACCTACACTAAACCAAGTATGACCCATTTTAGTTTCTGGAGACCAAGTGTGCTTAATTTCTATTGGACCAATTATAGTTTCTAAACCATAACCAACTGCGTAACCAGAATAGTTTGGCAGTGCTACCCAATTGATGTTTTCAAACATTCTGTCGCCTAAGTTGGCAAAATTTGCCGAAATATTAAAATGATTCTTTTTCACAAACTCATAATCAATTGTCGCTGTAGACTTGACGTAACTATTGGCTGCTATACTTAAAAAATCATATCCATAAAAGTGCCTGAAATTATTGATTTGATTGTAACCATAACCTCCCAATACAAAATTGAAGAAATTAACACTATCATCACCAAATGCAAATCCAGCTTCCGTTTGAATTTTAATTGTAGTGTTTTTTAAAATTGTCGCTGCAAATCCAAAATCAGTTTTTGCAATTGAATACGGATTAAACGTTTTTGTATAATCGGACGAAACTAAAAAAGATTGAATATCTCCAGAAAAATACCATCCTTTTCTAGGAAAAGACTTGTTATCAAAGGAATCATAATTTAAATATCCAAAAACACTTAAATAATCACTTTTGTCGATTGTTGGATTGCTATTGGCTAATGTTTCAGATTTAATCTTCAATAATTTATACTCTAAACCTCCTCCTATTAGAAACTTTTGCACAAATAAGGATTGAAAATAAACCTGATTTGTCATGTCCGAAAAATCTACGTTTATTGCATTTATCCCTAAGTTTTCGAGATCTGCATTACTTATTGCACCAGTTATATTTTTATTGAACTGATTAAAAAAGGATTTAAATCCAAAACTTAGATTGTATCCGTTTTCAATATAATACCCAAAATTATACCTGAAGTTGTCTCCAAGAGCAATATCCAAGGATGCCACATCATTTTTAAACAATGTTTTTTTACGGGTTAAGTTTACTAAGACTGCGCTCTTAAACAAACCGTCATAATGCAACCCAAATTTTAGATAGGATTTTGTTTTATTTTCTTTTAAGATAAGATTCAAGTCATCTCCTTCATTATTAGAATCAAACGTATAATTAATAGTCCTGAAATTACCCGTCGCATTTATATTATTCATCCCAGCCTCTAACTGCTTATAACTAATTTTAGCTCCAGACTTAAACCGCAATTTCCCTATCACATAATCCTTAGTGTAATTATCTAATTCGCTAGAATTTATATCTACAATTTGTAAACTATCTGTTGGAAGTACTAATTTAGGCTTTCGATAGAAATTTGACTCATCTACTAATTCTTTTATTTTTTCGTAAACTGCGAACGTAGCTTCCTCCCCTTTTAAAATAATTTCTCTTCCTTTATCGAATGATACAACTCCAAAATCCTTAATATTCGGTTTGATGTAAATATCGGTTTTCAATACATTTCGCTTCATTTTTTCTATCGAATGAAGGTTTGTAATTTGAACCAAAATTTTCGTGGCATCTTTGAGCGAGTTCCGATCTCTTAAATCGTCTTGCACATCTACGCCAATGATTATATCTGCGCCAAGTTTTCTTATTTCATCAATAGGGTAATTATTAGTCACTCCACCATCTACTAAAAGCGCACCATCGATCTCGACTGGAGAAAACAAGGATGGAAATGCTGAACTAGCAATCATGGCTTGTGCAAGATTACCTTTATCTAAAATCACTTGCTTACCAGTTTCAATATCCGAAGCAATGCATAAAAAAGGGGTTGGTAGTTGATTGAAGTCTCGTAAATGCCTTACGTGTCTTGTAAGTCTACTTAATAAATTAAAATTATACATTCCTTTCGAAAGCGCTTCTGGTATTCCAATTTTAAATTTATTGAACGGTAGTACAAGGGCATACAATTCATCGTTTTTTTTCTCGTAAAAATTCTTGGAAGACCTTGGAATGAAATCATTTATTAACTCATCAAAATTTGTAGAACCAAAAATAGAATCGATCTGAGTTGCAGTATATCCTGAGGCATAAAGTCCACCAACAACTGACCCCATACTTGTTCCTCCAATGTAGTCGATCTTTAACCCTGCTTCCTCCAACACTTTCAAAACCCCGATATGAGCAAACCCTTTTGCTCCACCTCCGCTTAATACCAATCCTACTTTTGGTCTGTGCTGCTCTTGTGAAAACAAGCTCAAACAACTAAAGAAAACTAAAAGTAGAAAAGACTGTTTTTTCATATAAGGAGTACGGATTTTGATGGTATTTCTGATTATTTAAACACTATTTATTTTAAGGTCATTCAGTTACCATTTTGTAAAAGTCGACAATTTTTTTGGCTTTTGAAACACCAATAACGGCAGAAATTTCCTTTTCTGTCGCTAATTTCAATCTTTTAACACTTTTAAAATGTTGTATTAACGACAACATTGTTTTTTCGCCAATTCCAGGAATAGATTCTATCGAGGAATTCAGCGCTGCTTTACTCCTTTGATCCCTATGATGTGTGATCCCAAAGCGATGTGCCTCATTTCGCAATTGCTGAATCACTTTCAAAGTTTCTGATTTTTTATCTAAATATAAAGGGACTGAATCTCCAGGATAAAACAATTCCTCGAGTCGTTTTGCGATACCAATTATCGCTATTTTTCCTCTCAATTCTAAATCGTCTAGACTTTTTAGCGCCGCCGATAGTTGTCCTTTTCCGCCGTCAATAATTATGAGCTGTGGCAAAGGTTGGTTTTCATCTAGTAATCTTTTATACCTTCGATACACGACCTCAGTCATCGAAGCAAAATCATCAGGACCTTCAACCGTTTTTATATTAAAATGGCGATAGTCTTTCTTACTTGGTTTTCCATCTTTAAAAACGACACAAGCCGCAACTGGATTCGTTCCTTGAATATTCGAATTATCAAAACATTCAATATGTCTTGGCTCGACCGCCAATCGCAAGTCTTTTTGCATTTGCGCCATAATCCTATTGGTATGACGGTCTGGATCTACAATTTGCAATTGCTTCAATTGTTCAATTCTATAGAATTTTGCATTTCGAATAGAAAGATCTAATATTTGTTTTTTATCCCCTAATTGCGGAACGGTAATTTTTAAATTCTCACCTAATTCAACAGCAAACGGAACTATAACTTCTCTGGACAACAACTGAAAACGCTCTCGGAGTTCGATTATTGCTAATTCTAATAATTCGGCATCTGTTTCCTCCAGTTTTTTCTTGATTTCCATGGTGTGTGATCGAATAATCGAACCATGAGAAATTTGTAAAAAGTTGACATAAGCGGCACTTTCATCAGAAACTATGGAGAACACATCAATGTTCGTGATTTTCGGGTTTACAATCGTGGAGCGTGACTGATAATTCTCAAGCACTTCAATTTTTTCCTTGATTTTCTGCGCTTCTTCAAAATGCATATCTCGAGCTAACTCCATCATGACTCTCTTGAAGTCTTTCATGCTCTCTTTGAAATTTCCTTTTAGTATTTCTCGAATAGCGTCGACCTGACTCTGATAATTTTCTAAAGATTCAAGTCCTTCACAAGGCCCTTTACAATTGCCAATATGATATTCGAGACAAACCTTAAATTTCCCACTTTCTATGTTTGATTTACTTAAATCATAATTACATGTTCTTAGTGGATACAGCTCTTTTATAAGTTCAAGAATAGTATTTACCGTTTTAAAACTTGTGTACGGACCAAAATACTCCGAACCATCTTTCACCATTCTTCGAGTAGCAAAAATTCGGGAAAAAGGCTCTTTTTTAATACAAATCCAAGGGTAACTTTTATCATCACGCAACAATACATTGTATCGCGGCTGCAAGGTTTTTATAAGGTTGTTTTCTAGTAAAAGTGCATCAGTTTCCGTAGGAACAACAATGTGTTTTATACTTACAATCTTTTTTACCAATACATTGGTTTTGGCTGTGTCATGAATTTTATTAAAATAGGAAGACACTCTTTTTTTCAAATTCTTAGCTTTCCCCACATACAAGATTTTCCCTTCTTTGTCATAGTATTGATATACACCGGGTCCATCAGGTAAGGTTTGAATTTGAAGTTCGAGCGTTGGGTTTTGCATTATAATGTTATTTCACAAAGACACATCTTAATTAAGTGAGATGTATATTGGTCTTATTAGTTTGAAGTTATTTGTCTATTTAAGTCCAAATTTACGAATAACAAATAATAATCTCTAATTTTGATTTTTTAATCCACCATGAAAAACACAAAACCCATATTCATTTTAGGAGAATCTATTCTGCCAGGCGAAAGCAAAACAGTGGATATGGAAATTGCTAAACTGCACAACACGGCAGAGCTAAAAATTCCAATAATTATCCATCGTTCTAAAATCGAAGGTCCTACTGTCCTTTTTTCAGCGGGAATTCATGGTGATGAAATCAATGGAGTGGAGATTGTTCGCCAACTTATCAGTAAGAAAATTAACAAACCTACAAGAGGAACAATCATTTGCATTCCTGTTATTAACATGTTTGGCTTCCTTAATAAAAGCAGGAAGTTCCCTGATGGCCGAGATTTGAATCGTGTTTTTCCAGGGCGTAAAAAAGGTTCTCTGGCCAGCCGCTTTGCCTACCACATGAATACTGAAATTATGCCCTTAGTTGATTACGCTGTAGATTTTCACTCGGGAGGTGCAAGCCGTTTCAACGCTCCACAGATTCGAATTGCTCCTGACAGCCCCGAATTAGTAACATTAGCCAATGTGTTTAACGCTCCATTTACACTGTTTTCTAAAAACGTTGCTGGTTCCTTTAGGAATTCTAGTGAAGCGTTGAATGTAAAAATGTTGCTTTTTGAAGGCGGAAAATCGCTTAATATTAATACGGCTGTTTCAGACTCTGGCGTTCATGGTGCAAAAAGAATACTGAGGTATCTTGACATGTTAGGACCAGAACACGCTATTGAGGAACCAGAGTCGAATACCATTTATATTGAAAAATCATCTTGGATACGAGCGCAATGTTCCGGTTTATTGCACGATAATGGTTGTATAGGTCGCTATGTTCAAAAAGGAACACTACTTGCTATCATTACAGATCCCTTTGGCGAATTTGAACGAACCGTAAACGCGCCTAATGAAGGCTACATCATAAACGCAAATCTTTCTCCAATTGTTTATCAGGGTGATGCTATTTATCATATATCTAAAAAAATTGCAGATGGAAAATAATAAAAAAGTTTTACGAAAGAAATACAAAAATCTAAGACAGAAACTTTCTATCACCGAAATAGAAGAGTTGAGTTTGACTGTTGCCAATAAACTACTAACACTTCCTATTTGGCAAAAAACCTATTTTCATATTTTCTTACCTATAACAGAACATAAAGAAGTCGATACTGAATTCATTTTGCATATGCTTTCTGGCAAAGACAAGGAAATTATTATTTCTAAAAGCGATTTTGAGACCAGAAAAATGATGCATTATCTACTGACAGATAATACCAAAATCAAGAAAAACGAATATAATATTCCAGAACCTGTTGATGGTATCGAAGTGCCTTCTAACAAAATAGAAGTTGTTTTTGTTCCGCTTTTAGCCTTCGATAAAAAAGGACATCGCGTGGGTTATGGAAAAGGTTTTTATGATAAATTCCTCTCTGAATGTAAACCCGAAACGATTAAAATTGGACTTTCCTTCTTTGATGCCGAAGAGCTGATCGATGATGTACATGAAGGAGATATGAAATTGGATTATTGCATTACTCCAAAAAATAATTATAAGTTCAAATAATAACACTTAAATTCGCAGTCTAAAAAATAATATAAATTATGAAAGTTACTAAAACTTCAAAATTTGCTGTAACCCTACTGGTTATTCTGTTTACTGTGTCATTGTCAAGCTGTAGCTTCAGAACAACAACACACAGTTCAAATTACAAAGCGAAAAGAATCCCAC
This sequence comes from Flavobacterium hiemivividum, assembly GCF_004349145.1. Lineage (GTDB taxonomy): Bacteria > Bacteroidota > Bacteroidia > Flavobacteriales > Flavobacteriaceae > Flavobacterium > Flavobacterium hiemivividum. The sequence goes on from NZ_SMFO01000001.1 coordinate 685,237, forward strand.
CAGGGCAAGCCAAAAAAATTAATGGCGATAAAAGTGCAAAACACTACGCGCCAGGACATAACAAAAGATAAAAAAAAGACCAATCCTATACTGCCCCAAAAAATTAGACACTATTTGGGGCATTTTTTATGGAAAAAAGTCAAATATTAGCGGCATTTAAACTGGCATGTAGAACTAGTTAGCAAACAGCGCTATTGCTGTCTGTTTTTAGCTAAAAAAAAGGACAGTCTATTCAAAAGAAAGTGCTTTCTATTTATTAAATACTTAAGAAATATTTTGTGAGAATAATTTTAACATTCTGTAGTAATTATCTGAAATAATATTAATTTAGCTTCGAAATTCAAGAAAAGCACTAACGATAAAAAACACCATTTCAACACAACTTACAAATGAAAAGAACAATAACTTTCCTGTTTTTAGGACTAACCTTAGGCGCAAACGCTCAAAATAATTCTGTTGAAAAATCAATGTTTGGAATTCAAACTGGACTTGTCGGAATCTGGCTTAACAACGAAACTAAGTTATCCAATAGTATTGCTTTAAGAACCGAAATAGGAATGGAACATGATTTTACAGTAGGTGATCATTATGATGGAGCTGGATTCATCTTACAACCGGTACTAACAATAGAACCAAGATATTATTATAATTTAGAAAAAAGAAATACTAAAAGCTATGTAACAACTAAAAATAGTGGAAATTATATTTCGATCAAAACGAGCTATCATCCAGATTGGTTTGTTTTGGGCTTAGATGATAAAATAACGAAAACCGCAGATCTTGCTATTATCCCTACTTGGGGAATAAAACGACAAATAGGCAGCCATTTTACTTATGAAACAGCAATTGGATTAGGTTACCGTGTCGTCTACCTGAAAGAAAATTATAACAATGGTAATTACCAGAATGTAGATGGAGCCGAAAAAAGAAACCAATACACTCCACATTTCCACCTAAGAATTGGTTATACTTTATAAAAAAGGAATAACCAAGCTTTGATGTTTAGGTTAATTTATTTTTTAGGTTCGTTCCGTACAGACAATAAAAAAAAAGCTAAAAAAATGAGCCTCAGAATAGACAAACAAAAGAGCATTCAAAAAGAAAGAATGATATTCAAACCAAATTGGGAATACGTTCTAGAAAAGATTTTCGAAATTCTTGTTTACTCAACTTGGAGTATTTTCACGATATTATTGATACTAAACCCTAAAAATGCAGTAAGTGAATTCGGGACAATTGCACTTATTTCTTTAAATGTCATTGTCTTGGTTTCTTGGTATTATATTTATAAGCTTCTAAAAATTGAAATGCCAAACCCGGATAAAGACAGAAAAATATTTGTTGAAATTTTATCAAAAAGATTCCTTGATTTACAGATTAATGACACTGGTTTATAGATGTTAAGAAGTAAAAAAAATAATGGTTTATTTAGTTGGGAAAAATCATTAACAGTACTGTTTAACGGAAATCATATCTTTATAAACTTAATCACTTTAGGTCGAAATGAAACTAAATCTCCTTTTCATTCCATATTAAATTATTTAAAACTAAGAAGTATTGCAAAGGAATTTAAAACTTTGATCAACGACAAATAGCAATTAAAAATCTAGCAAATTAATTTTCAAAACCCACTAAATTATTTTTCGGGGATTCCTTTTTTTGAGACTATTGTCGTTTTTGTCGCTATTACCTTAATTTTTCATAACAAATAAGCTCCGTTTCCTTTGATTTATCTGCAACTAATTAAGAAATCAGAACTGTTTCTTCAATAGTGATTGTTATTTTTACGTTAAACAAAACAATTATAAATTCAACCAAAAATGAAAACAAAATTCTGGAATGGTAAACCTATTGCCAGCGTTTTATTTGCTGTAGCCTCAAGCATCTCAATCAGCAATCTTCAAGCGCAACAACTCAACGAAAATCAATCTATTAATACAATATCACAGTCCAATGTAAAAGTTACTGGAGCAGCAAAAATTAATCCTACCACTATTGAAGTTACTTTTTCAAACAATCAAAAAATGCTTTTCGATTTTTATGGCGATAACATTTTTAGATTGTTCCAAGATAATTCTGGAAAAGCAATGCGCACTCCAGAAGCAAAGCAGGAAGCACATATATTAGTAGATAATCCAAGAAAATCGGTTGCTTCTTTGAATATTAATGATCAAGTAAAAGACTTGGTTATTTCGACTGCAGCAATCGAAATTGTTTTTGACAAAAACACCTCTTTATTCAAAATAATCAATTCGAAAACTAAAGCTGTTATTGTTGAAGAAACGGCTCTTCCTGCATTTGAAGAAAAGCAAGTTACGCTAACTCTAAAAGAAAACCCAACAGAATATTTCTATGGTGGTGGTGTTCAAAACGGTCGTTTTTCACATAAAGGAAAAGCGATTGCTATCGAAAACCAAAACAGTTGGACTGATGGCGGCGTGGCTTCGCCAAATCCTTACTATTGGTCTTCTAATGGATACGGAATGATGTGGTACACGTTCAAAAAGGGGAAATATGATTTTGGTGCTAAAGCAAAAGGTAGCGTACAGCTTTCACATGAAACGGATTATTTAGATGTTTTCTTTATGATTAATGAACCGGTATCAGGTTTGCTGAATGATTTTTACCAGTTGACAGGGAATCCGGTTTTGTTACCAAAATTTGGTTTTTACGAAGGACATTTGAATGCTTACAACCGTGATTATTGGAAAGAATCACCAAAAGGAATTTTATTTGAAGACGGAAAAACCTATTCCGAAAGTCAAAAAGATGATACCGGTATCAAAGAATCTTTAAATGGCGAAAAAAATAATTATCAATTCTCCGCTCGTGGCGTTATCGATCGCTATAAAAAACACGATATGCCGTTAGGTTGGATTTTACCAAATGATGGTTATGGAGCTGGTTATGGTCAAACCGAAACTTTGGATGGAAACATTCAAAACTTAAAAAGCTTAGGCGATTATGCTCGAAAAAACGGGGTCGAAATTGGTCTTTGGACACAATCTGATCTGCATCCAAAAGAGGGAATTAGTGCGTTATTGCAGAGAGATATCATCAAAGAAGTTAGAGACGCCGGCGTTCGTGTGCTTAAAACTGATGTGGCGTGGGTTGGAGAAGGATATTCTTTTGGGCTAAATGGCGTTGCCGATGCGGGAATTATTATGCCAAAATACGGTAATGATGCAAGACCTTTTATCATTTCGCTTGACGGATGGGCCGGAACACAGCGTTACGCAACTATTTGGTCGGGTGATCAAACGGGCGGCGTTTGGGAATACATTCGTTTTCACATTCCTACTTATTTAGGTTCTGGATTATCAGGACAACCTAACATTACCTCGGATGTGGATGGAATTTTTGGAGGTAAAAACCCAATTGTAAACACTAGAGATTTCCAGTGGAAAACCTTTACGCCTATGCAATTGAACATGGACGGTTGGGGTTCTAACCCAAAATATCCGCATGCTTTAGACGAACCGGTGACTTCTATCAACAGACATTATCTAAAATTAAAATCGGAACTTATGCCATACGCATATAGTATTGCAAAGGAAGCCGTAGATGGTTTACCAATTATCAGACCGATGTTTTTAGAATCCAAAAATGCCTATACCCAAGGAAAAGCAACCCAATACCAATTTATGTATGGGCCAAATTTCTTAGTGGCACCTATTTATCAAGCAACAAAATCAGATGATAAAGGAAATGATATCCGCAACGGAATCTATTTGCCAGAAGGAACTTGGGTTGATTATTTTAACGGTGAAAAATACGAAGGAAATCGCATCATCAATCAATTTGAAAGTCCAGTGTGGAAATTGCCTGTTTTTGTAAAAAATGGTGCTATTATTCCAATGGTGAATCCAAATAATAATGTGGCTGAAATCAATACGAAATTGCGTATTTATGAAATTTATCCTGAAGGGAAGTCGTCGTTTACAGAATACGATGACGATGGAGTTTCTGAAGGGTATAAAGCTGGAAAAGGAACTTTAACAGTAATCCAATCGGAAGTTAAAAAAGATAAAGCTATCATCACAATCCAGCCCACAAAAGGAGATTTTAATGGTTTTATAAAAGAAAAAGTAACCGAATTTAAGATTAATGTAACGCAACAGCCTAAAAAACTGATGGCTAAAATTGGCAACAGTAAAACTAAATTGGCAAAGGCAATTTCGCTAGCAGATTATGTAAGTAAAGAAAATGTATATTTCTATAATGCTGCCCCAAATTTGAACCAGTTTGCAACAAAAGGAAGTGAATTTGAAAATGTAAAAATTACTAAAAACCCACAGATTTTAGTAAAATTAGCTTCGACTAATACTACTAAAAATGGAGTAACTGTTGAAGTAAAAGGTTTCCGTTTTGCACCTGCTGATAGTTATAAATTAACTAACGGAGTTTTAACAGCCCCAACAAACGCGTCAGTTTCTGATGCGAATGCAGAACCTTATACTTTGAAACCAACTTGGAATAAAGTCACTAATGCTGATTTCTACGAAGTGGAATTCAACGGGATGCTTTATACGACTATCAAAGGGACTGAATTATTGTTTGATGGCTTAAATGCTGAAACTGATTATAGTTTTAAAGTACGTGCAGTAAACAAAAGCGGGAATTCTGCTTGGACAACATTCGACGCAAAAACGAAGAATAATCCTCTAGAATTTGCTATAAAAGGAATCACCGCAACATTGAATGTAGCAGATCAAGATGGTTCTGGAATCGAGCAGTTATTTGATTATGATGAGGCTAATATGTGGCATACCAAATGGGATGCAAATGCAATTCCTTTTGAAATGATTATTGATTTAAACACCATCAATCAATTAGATCGATTCGATTATTTACCAAGAATGAGTGGTGGAAATGGTAATTTACGAAAAGGAAAAGTATATTACAGCCATGACAAACAGGATTGGACTGAAGCTGGTGAATTTGAATGGAAAAATAATTCTGACGTTAAAACCTTTATATTTAGCAACCAACTAACAGCTCGCTTTATAAAAATTACTGTTAGCGAAGGAGTTGGCAATTTTGGTACTGGCCGCGAATTATATGTTTTCAAAGCTCCAGGAACGGAAAGTTACCGTCCAGGAGACATCAACAATGATCGATTGATTGATAGAAATGACCTTACCTCATACATCAACTATATGGGCTTACGTCAAGGTGATGCTGATTTTGAAGGATATGTAAGTAATGGAGATGTGAACAAAAACAAGCTAATTGACGCTTACGATGTTTCAGTAGTGGCTACTCAAATTGATGGCGGAATTAGCGATGCTAAAATTGAAAATTTGGCTGGAAAACTTGCCTTGACTACAGCCAAACAGAGCTATAATAAAGAGGAGATCATCGAAGTTAAAGTTTCGGGTATAAACCTGAAATCAGTAAATGCGTTGAGTTTTGCACTTCCATACAGCACGAAAGACTATGAATTTGTTGGAATCCAACCTTTGAATACTAAGAAAATGGAGAACTTAACTAACGACCGATTACACTCTAACGGTGAAAAAGTATTGTATCCTGCTTTTATCAACCTTGGAAAACAAGAAGCGCTCGAAGGAAATTCAGACTTGTTTATCATTAAGTTGAAAGCCAAACAAAAAGTAAACTTCAATTTGAAGCCATTGCAAATGATGTTAGTGGACAAAAATTTGAATACACTTAAATTATAGTAACCCCTTTTACTTGTTGAATCAAGTGATTAATTTCCTAAAAGTCCTTTCTCATTCGTGAGAAAGGACTTTTAGTTTATTAGAATTTTACTAAAATGAATTAAGGATACTCTTTAATCACACTCGGATAAACTCACTATAGTTATAAATACTAACAGTAATTTAAACTTGTCCAGATAGAATAAAGCTTGTCCTGTAGTAGAAGTATCCCTGTCAACAATTAACAAAAAGCCCTCTCGATCGCTATCAAGAGGGCTTTTATGTTTTTAGTAAAAGTAGAACTATAAGATAGTTTAGGTCACTATTCCTTCTCTATCTTCTTCAGTATGGAATGCTTTTTTGTTGAAGAAAATCAATATCCCAACACCAGTTGAAATCGCCATATCGGCAACATTAAAGATAGCATTGAAAAAAGTAAAATCTTTTCCGCCCCAAATTGGTAGCCAACTTGGTAAAATTCCATGCCAAAAAGGAAAATAAAACATATCCACTACTTTACCGTGAAAATAAGTACCATAAGGCTGCTCTGAAAATAAAGTCGCTAATTGAGATTGACTATCATCGAAAATTACACCGTAAAAAACAGAGTCTATGATGTTCCCAAAAGCTCCTGCAAGTATTAATGCAACAGCGACAATCAAGTAATTTGAACTGTGTTTTCTTTCTACCGAATCCCACAGCCAATACCCGATTCCGCAAACCGCTACTAATCTAAATAGAGTAAGGAACAATTTACCATATTCTCCAGGAATTTCAGTACCCCATGCCATTCCTTCATTCTCAATGAATAGAATTTTAAACCAATTAAAGACTTCTACTTCTTCTCCTAAAACAAAATTAGTTTTAATATATATTTTCGAAACTTGATCAACGATTAATATAATGAAGATAAGTAAATACGCTTTTCGTAATGACATTTTTTAAATTTTAAGTGGAGCAAAAATAGGTAAATTCTAAAAAAAAAGTAAATTCCAAATCCCAATAATTGTATAAATTATTATTAGAATTTGGAATTTTTAGTAGTGAAATTTTAAATTTCTTATCGTTGCAAATTTTTAGCTTCTATGCTCATTGTTGCATGCGGAACAATTTTAAGTCGCTCTTTACTAATTAGTTTTGCTGTAACTCTACAAACACCGTATGTTTTATTCTCTACACGGAATAATGCATTTTTTAAATCACGAATAAACTTCTCCTGACGGATTGCTAATTGCGAGTTTGCTTCTTTAGACATAGATTCGCTACCTTCCTCAAATGCTTTGAATGTAGGCGAAGTATCGTCAGTTCCATTATTCAAATCATTCATGTAAGCACTCTTAATCAAGTCTAAATCTGCTTGCGCTTTCTGTATCTTATTCAGAATTATCTCTTTGAACTCTGCCAAATCAGCGTCAGAGTATCTTGTTGGTGCCTCTACCATAATCTATTTATTTGTAATTATTATTTTAGTTTTTATCTCGTCAAATTCAATTTCAACTCCTTCACTCATGTTTTCCTCAAAAACTAATTCTTCTGTTAGTGTTTCTGATTTTATATATTCGACATTTGGCATTACTGCTTCTTCCAGAGTATCATTTTTTTGCAAATGTACTTTTATTTTATCTGTAACTTCAAATCCAGAATCCTTTCTAATATTTTGAATTCTGTTTACTAATTCCCTTGCAATTCCTTCTTTTTTTAATTCCGGAGAAATAACAATATCAAGCGCTACCGTTATTCCGTTTGAATTAGCAACCAACAATCCTTCAATATCTTGGGACGAAATCTCCACATCTTCTATTGTTAAAGTTATGCTTTTTCCTGCAATTTCCACGTCTAATGTGCCATTGCTTTCCAATTGATTGATTTTTTCAGCCGAAAAACCTTGTATCTCTTTAGCTATCAGTCCCATATCTTTTCCAAAGCGAGGACCTAAAGCCTTGAAATTTGGCTTAATTTGCTTCACTAAAACCCCAGACGCATCATCTAAAAATAGGATTTCTTTAACATTTACCTCTGCTTTTATAAGGTCAGAAACCGCCTCAATTTCAAGCCTTTGTTTATCGTCAAGTACTGGTATCATTACCTTTTGCAACGGTTGACGCACCTTAATCATTTCCTTTTTACGGAGTGATAAAACTAATGAGGAGATCGTTTGAGCCTTCTGCATTTTACTCTCTAACATTTTATTAACAAAGTTTTCAACGTGTTTTGGAAACTCTGCCAAATGTACACTATCAAATTGCTCTGATTGTGTTGCCATCGTTAAGTCTCTGTAAAGCTTGTCCATAAAGAACGGCGCGATAGGCGCTCCCAGCTTACTAATAGTCAATAGACAAGTATATAACGTTTGATAAGCGGCAATTTTATCCTGTGCATACTCTCCTTTCCAGAAGCGTCTTCTACACAAACGAACATACCAGTTGCTCAAATTTTCTTGAACGAAATCAGATATGGCGCGAGCAGCTTTTGTAGGCTCATAATCAGCATAAAAACCATCTACCTCTTTTATCAATGTGTTCAATTCTGAAATAATCCATTGATCGATTTCAGGTCTTTTATCTAATGGAATTTCAGCTTCCTCATATTTAAATCCATCGATGTTTGCATACAAACTAAAGAATGAATACGTGTTGTATAACGTTCCAAAGAATTTTCTACGAACCTCAGCGATTCCTTCAAGATCAAATTTTAAGTTGTCCCAAGGATTTGCATTCGAAATCATGTACCAACGAGTAGCATCTGGACCATATTCAGCTAATGTTTCAAAAGGATCTGCTGCATTTCCTAGACGTTTGGACATTTTTTGTCCGTTTTTGTCCAGAACCAGTCCATTCGAAACTACATTTTTATAGGCCACTTTATCAAAAACCAAAGTCGCAATTGCATGCAATGTGTAAAACCAACCACGGGTTTGATCTACTCCCTCCGCAATAAAATTGGCAGGAAAATCTTTATTGTCGTCAATTTTATCTTTGTTTTCGAAAGGATAATGCCATTGTGCATAAGGCATTGCTCCACTGTCAAACCAAACGTCAATTAAGTCAGCCTCACGCTTCATAGGTTTCCCAGAAGCAGAAACTAAGGTGATTTCATCAACCACATTTTTATGTAAATCAATTAAATCATAATTTGATTCATCCATATTTCCAATTTCAAATCCTTTAAAAGGGTTTTCATTTTGGAAACCAGCCTGAATTGATTTTTCTATTTCATTGTATAATTCTCCAATAGAACCTATAAGAATTTCTTCCTGTTTGTCCTCTGTTCTCCAGATTGGCAATGGGATTCCCCAAAACCTAGAACGCGACAAATTCCAGTCATTGGCATTTTTTATCCAGTTTCCAAAACGTCCTTCTCCTGTCGATTTTGGCTTCCAGTTGATGGTTTCGTTTAAGTCAAACATTCTGTCTCTTACCTCAGTAATTTTTATAAACCAAGAGTCAAGCGGATAGTATAAAATGGGCTTATCCGTTCTCCAGCAATGAGGATAACTGTGGACATATTTCTCTACTTTAAATGCTTTATTTTCTTCTTTTAGAAGAATAGCAAGCTCGACGTCAATAGAGCGTTCTGGCGCATCACCATCGTCATAATATTCGTTTTTCACATATTTTCCGGCAAATTTACCCATATGCGAAGTGAATTTCCCTTGTAAATCTACTAATGGAACTGGAGTTCCACTTGCATCTAAAACCAATAATGGCGGAACTTCAGGTGTCGCTTCTTTCGCTACTTTTGCATCATCAGCACCGAAAGTAGGTGCTGTATGTACAATTCCTGTTCCGTCTTCGATTGTTACAAAATCCCCTGAAATTACTCTAAAAGCATTTTCTGGGTTTTGATAAGGCAATGCAAATGGTAATAATTGTTCGTAACGAATTCCAACCAAATCTGCTCCTTTACATTCTGCAAGAATCTGGTATGGTATTTTTTTATCTCCTTCTTTGAAATTTTCAAAATCAGTAAAGTCTTTACTTTCATAAAAACCTTTCCCAAATTGTTTTCCAACTAAATTCTTAGCCAAAATAACATTCGTTAATGAAAATGTATATTGATTGAAGGTTTTCACTAAAACATAATCGATTTTTGGACCTACAGTCAGAGCTGTATTTGATGGCAAGGTCCAAGGTGTTGTCGTCCAAGCCAAGAAATAAACCTCATCAAGGTCTAAAACTGATAACTTATAATGTTGTAAATTTTTTGAACTGATGTAATCATAAAACTTCGAAAGCAATAGTTCTCTTGACGATTCCAAAACTTTGAATTGCGCAACAACCGTTGTGTCGGTTACATCTCTATAACTTCCGGGCTGATTCACTTCATGAGAACTCAATCCTGTACCTGCTTTTGGAGAATAAGGCTGAATGGTGTAGCCTTTGTACATCAAATCTTTATTATAGATTTGTTTAAGCAGCCACCAAACCGTTTCCATATATTTAGACTTATAAGTCACATATGGATCTTCCATATCTACCCAATAGCCCATTTTTTCGGTTAAATCATTCCATACATCAGTATAACGCATTACGGTTTTTTTACACGCCTCGTTATATTCTTCGATGGAAATTTTTGTTCCTATGTCTTCTTTAGTAATTTCCAGTTCTTTCTCCGTACCTAATTCTACAGGTAATCCATGAGTATCCCAGCCGGCTTTACGCTTAACTTGGAAACCTTTTTGAGTTTTATATCTGCAGAAAATATCTTTAATCGCACGTGCCATTACATGGTGAATTCCAGGCAAACCATTTGCTGAAGGCGGCCCTTCAAAAAATACGAATGGTTCATTCCCCTCACGGGTTGTTACACTCTTCTCAAATATGTTTTCTTTCTTCCAGAAATCAAGTACTTCTGACGCTACAGTTGGCAAGTCAAGTCCTTTGTATTCAGTAAATTTTGTGCTCATTTTATCCTTTTCTTTAATCGAGGTGCGAAAGTAAGGAATTTTGAATAAAACAAAGAAAAGTAAAGCATAAATAGCGGTAGGTAGTAGTACAATTCGGTAAACCAATCAGAAATTGATTCAATTTGTAGGTTTTTATGAAAAAACCTCCTTTAAAACGTCTAATGATTTTGGTTTTTTAAAACCATCAAGATGCAGGGTATAATAATCAATCAGAATTTTCAGGACAAGCTGTCTTTCAATAACGTGGAAGATTTTCTGGTCGTTATCAAATCGTAAGGCAATGAGTTTTTTCAACAAATTGGTTTCATGTTCTGTTAGCGAACTAATGGCGTGAAAAGGCGAAAAAACACCTTCGTTCATTTCGAAAAAAGACATGTCCATGTCAGAAATATCAGGATAAAAACCTAAGTATTTTGTAGCTTCCAGCATTAAAATCAAATGAAAATTGGCGATTTCATCGTGATTATCTAACCATAATAGAGCCGCTTCTAGAAAGTCAAAAAGAGCTTCATTCTTTTCCTCTTCATGGATCGAATGATGCAAAACTTCTGAAACAAACATCACAATCGTACTCTTATAAATATCAGAATGTATCGTCTGGAAAGGCGTGCTTAGTTTAATTTCTTTAAAGTTCTCGAGCGTTCCCTTGTTCTTGTGTACCGCTTCTATTTCGAGAATAGACAAAGGCTGGAAATAAGCAATTTTCTGATTTGATTTTCGACCAGAAAAAGCATCGCGAACGAAATAAGACTTTAATCCATGAGATTGAGTAAAGCATTTTACAATCAAGCTTTTTTCCTGAAATTTTATCGATGAAAGAACTATCGCTTTAGTTTTGACTTGCATTTCTTTTGTTTAAAGTTTAAAGTTTAAGTTTCTAATAAATTATAAACTCACGACCACAAACATTATCTTATTATCATTACTTTTTTAACTTTGGTTTCCACTCCGTCTTGCGCCGATATGAAAATCATATACACTCCCGAAGCCACCTTGTATTTCCCAAAAGCGGTCGTATCCCATTCAGTTGTGCCGCCTTCTGAAATAGCTTCAAAAACTAAATTACCCGCAATATCAGTAATTTTCACATTTGCCTTATTGATCAAACCAGCGATTTTAACCGTTCCTTCATAGTCTGGTCGTACTGGATTTGGATAAACATAAGCATCCGTCAAATCCTCGTTGGCTTGTGTTGCTGTCCCTTTAAACGAAACGAGCCCTTTAGCAGTTGCAATAAAAACTTCGCCTGTAACGCTATTTATATCAATGTCGTTTATAATATTGCTGGGCAGTGGAGAATTGTTTATCGTAAAATGGTATTTAGTTTCCTGACCGTTTGGAGAAACCATAAACAAACCAGAATCTGCGGTTCCTATCCATTTATTATTGGCACCATCAACTGCAATATCTGTGATAAATTGCTCATAAAGCAATTCTTGCGCGAGATTATCATCGACTATAATTATAGGACTTGCCGTTAGCTGATTGTCTGTTTGAAAACTCCCCACATTAGACAATACGCGCAAGCCTTTTATAGTTCCTATCCATAGTTGATTTCGATTATCAACAGCTACGGCCCTAACATCTGAAGCTGGCAAATTTCCTTTTTCAGTGCCCATTGTGATCTTTTTGAAGGCATTATTACTTTCGTTAAAACCCACAACACCGTCTCTATTTGTCGCCATCCATTTTGTGCCTTTATTATCAATGACCATTCTACCAAAACTATTATCTTCACTTGCATCTAAAATATTTTCCGTCGAAAAACTCTGCCATTGCCCATTTGTTCTCAGTACTTTTAATCCGTTTTTTACTCTGCTATTCGTCACCCATAAATCACCAGATTTATCAAATGCTGCTCCATTTATTCGAACATCGACATAATTTGTCCCTGCAAATTTTAACGATTCTAGACCGCTATTGGCTTGATTGTATAAAAATGTGGGAATGTCTGCTTCGATTTTCAATAATCCCGAAAAGAAAGAACTCGCATAAACCTCATCCTCTTTATTAGGATTTACCGTTATTCTACAGATTGATTTAGCATCTAAAACTGATTTATAAGGAATATTTAACCAGCCCGACTGACTGAATTTACTAATGCCATAACTATCTAAGTCATACGGATTATAAGAAACGTCATAGTCTCCATAAACTGCCCACAAGGAACTTGAAGTAGTTTGAAAAGCAAAAATATTATTTCTGGACGGGCCCATTGGCGTACTATTTTCAAAAGTAGACGCTATTGCAATTGTGGATGTCAGCAAACCGTTTTCTTTTGTACCAATGTAAAGCACATCGTCAATACTTGCAGCGCAGCTAAAAATGGCGCTGTACTCTGGAATTTGATTGCTGTTTAATTGACGTGCCGGCGCAAATTGTTTATTAAAAACGTTAATAGTGTTAGCTGTAGTTAGGATCAAATAATTCTCATTAACTCTAATGTCCACTGCAGGCTGAGATAGTGTCACAAACACGATAAATCTATTCGAACTCGCATTATATCTATTCACATTTCCTGAATCATCAACTGCAATTAGTTCCGTTCCAAAAGCCTCTACACCTGACCAATTTCCAGCTGTAACCAATTCCCATTGCTTGTAATCATTTAAGTTTTTACTCGAAATTAGAGCACGACGAACACCGGTATTTGTAGCAGCATAAATATATCCGTTGTAAATTGCAGTTTGTCTAACACTTATTTCTGCACCGCCATCCCCAATGAAGTAGGTATCGCCAAAAAGCATTGTTTTTAAATTAAATTGTACAATACCAAAGTCGCAAGAAACATAGACAATTCCCTCAAATTCCATAAAATGATTTACTTTCTTTCTATTTGAAGGAAGTTGTTTGTTGATAATATCAACTACGTTCAACATTTTGCTGTCCGACTCATTAATCACTATTACAAGGCCGTTTTCATAGCCAACAAGCGTTTTATTAAATGCAGTACTGTGGTAAAGAGAACTAATTGTTTGCCCCGAAAGTCCATCAACAGTATTGGTAGTTACGATTTGGTTATCGACTTTATTTTTAGAAAACAAAGCGTTTTCTGAGGCCGCGAAAATTGTGGTTGGAGAGACAGAAATATCCTTAATCTCGTTATATGAAAAATAGCCTTGCCACAACAAATTGTTTTGGGAAAAACCCATTTGTGTGAGTAGTAAAATAAAAAGGCTGTAAAATAATTTCTTCATTATAAATGGTAGTACTTATTATTCACAAATATAATATAAACGGAAGTATTCGGTTTTTGTTCGAATAAAAAAAAATACCTTCTATCCTATCCCGAAGTACCGAGATGACAGAAGGCATTTGATTTAATTTATAAAGTGATTTATACCACTCCTTGAGCAAGCATAGCATCAGCTACTTTTACGAAGCCAGCAATATTTGCTCCTTTCACGTAATCAATATATCCATTTGAATCAGAACCGTATTTCACACATGAAGTATGAATATTAAGCATGATTTCTTTTAATTTATCATCTACTTTTTCAGAATTCCAACTCAGTCTTAATGAGTTTTGAGACATTTCTAAACCTGAGGTGGCAACACCACCTGCATTTGACGCTTTTCCTGGAGCGAAGAATATTTTTGCTTCTTGGAAAACAATAACCGCATCTGGCATTGTTGGCATATTAGCTCCTTCAGCTACACAAATACATCCACCTGCCACTAAAGCTTTAGCTTCCTCTTCGTTTAATTCATTTTGCGTTGCGCAAGGTAGAGCAATATCACATTTCACTTCCCAAGGACGTTTCCCAGCAACATATTTTGCTTTTGGATATTTTTCAACATACTCGCTAATTCTTCCTCTTAATTCGTTTTTAAGCTCCATTACAAAAGCTAATTTTTCAGCATCAATTCCTTCAACATCATAAATATACCCTCCTGAATCAGATAAGGTTACAACTTTGGCTCCTAATTGAGTTGCTTTTTCAGCCGCATATTGTGAAACGTTTCCAGAACCAGAAACAACAACTGTTTTACCTGCAAAACTATCTCCCTTAGTTTGTAACATACTTTGCGCAAAATAAACAGTTCCGTATCCTGTAGCTTCAGGTCTGATTAATGACCCTCCAAAAGACATTCCTTTACCAGTTAAAACTCCAGTAAACTCATTTCTCAGTCTTTTATACTGACCAAATAAAAATCCAACTTCTCTTCCTCCAACACCGATATCTCCAGCTGGCACATCCGTATTTGCTCCAATATGCTTTGACAATTCAGTCATAAAGCTTTGACAAAAACGCATCACTTCATTATCTGACTTTCCTTTTGGATCAAAATTAGACCCTCCTTTTCCACCACCCATAGGTAATGTAGTTAGGCTGTTTTTAAAAGTTTGCTCGAAAGCCAAAAACTTTAAAATACTCAAATTTACAGAAGGATGAAAACGAAGACCACCTTTATACGGTCCTATCGCCGAATTCATTTGTATTCTATATCCTCTATTTACTTGAGTAGCACCTTTATCATCAATCCAAGCTACACGAAAAGTAATGATTCGGTCAGCCTCGACCATTCTTTCCAAAAGCATTTTATTTTGATATTTTTTATTTTCTTCGATAAAAGGGATTACTGTTTCAGCAACCTCTAAAACCGCCTGTAAAAACTCTGGTTCGTTTAAGTTGTTTTTAGTAACCTCTTCCATAAAGGCAGTAATACTTTGTGACATGATAGTTTGATTATTAACGTTTATGAAAACATTTTAGTTAGTGATTACAAATATACAAGTTATTAAAATATTTCTTAATAACATTCAATGATATCTTGGCAAATTGCCTTTCACAAATCATTCTGCAACATACATCAGGATGTTATATTCCGCCTAATATTAGAAAACGATTTGCTTTTCTTTCGAAATTTAGCTTTTAATTATTTATTTTTAATGGATGATTGATGTTTTTTATATATTTGTAAGTACATGAAAATTTGACTAAAATGCTCAAATACCTCTCTATCGTTTTATTTGTCTTATTTGGATTTTCATATAATTCAAATGCGCAATTTGGATTTTCGCATGAGATAGGAGTTATCGCTGGTCCTGTGGCGTTTCAATCAGACTATGGAGAGCGCTATGACACAAGAACAAATGCAGGAAATACCGGTATGGGAATCGGAATAATTCATTATATCAATTTTTCATACAAAGCAGAATGCAACTGTTATGCTCCTGAAACTTATTTTAATGACCACTTCAAACTTAGAAGTGAATTGTCTTACAATAAAACCAAGTTAGAACATTTTGGAGAATGGGTTTCACCTAAAAAGATCACTCTAGGAGCCGACCAATTGAGAGCGATGAAAGGAAATACAGCCGTTACAAATGTAGGAATGCAATTAGAATATTTCCCTTTTAGCATCCGTGATTTTACAGCAACAATAGGTAG
The DNA here is from genome assembly GCF_004349145.1 of Flavobacterium hiemivividum. Taxonomy (GTDB): domain Bacteria; phylum Bacteroidota; class Bacteroidia; order Flavobacteriales; family Flavobacteriaceae; genus Flavobacterium; species Flavobacterium hiemivividum. Next base: position 701,202 of record NZ_SMFO01000001.1, read on the forward strand.
TTTAGGCCCTTTTGTGAGTCTTGGCGGTCAATTTAGTTATTACAACACCGAAGCTTATTCAACGATGGGGACTTTAGGAACAGTAGCTACCACATTTCCAAAATATTTAACCCCCACTGACGATCGTCCTCACGGATTTTCCACTGAAGGAGGAACAGTCTGGTCTGTCGTTTCAAGTGTAGGAACCCGTTATAAATTAACCCCATTACAAGATTTAATGATAGATTTGAGATTTCAATATTATTTCTCCGACTGGGTGGACGGTTTAAAACCTAATCCTACATCGTACAAAGAAAACAAGGCCAACGACTGGTTAGTTTGGCTTAATGTGGGATACATATATTACCTTCAATAACCATCAAACAATCATAAATAAAAGACTCAATTCTAAGATTAGAATTGAGCCTTTTATTCTTTACTCCTTGCAAAGTATAACGTATAAAACTAGAGTTTCTATTTTACTATGCTAACGCTTTTTGTAAATCACCTATCAAATCGTCTATATCTTCGACACCTACACTCAATCGCACCAAATCATCCGTGATTCCAATTTCTTTTCTCTTTTCTTCTGGAATCGATGCATGCGCCATCATTACAGGGTAGTTTGCCAGTGATTCTACTCCGCCTAAAGATTCTGCTAAGGTGAATAATTTTATTTTTTCAAGAAAATCGATCGCCTCTTCTTTTTTACCTGAAACAAAATCAAAAGAAACCATACCCCCAAAACCACTCATTTGCTTTTTAGCAATTTCATGAAACGGATGACTTGATAAACCTGGATAATATACGGTTTTCACTTTCGGGTGATTGTTTAAAAACTCAGCCACTTTCTCTCCATTTTCACAATGTCTTTGCATTCTTAAATGCAATGTTTTTATTCCTCTAAGCACTAAAAAGCTATCCATTGGCCCTAATGTCGCTCCAGTAGCAAATTGTTGAAAATGCATTTGTTTACCTAATTCTTCGTCTTTCATAATCAAAGCTCCTGCGATAACATCAGAATGTCCTGCCAGGTATTTTGTGGCTGAGTGCATCACAATATCTGCACCTAAATCTAATGGATTTTGCAAATACGGGGTCGCGAAAGTATTATCAACAGCAAAAACTATTTTATTCGCTTTTGTGATTTTAGCAATTGCAGCGATATCTGCTAATTTCATCATAGGATTCGTGGGAGTTTCTACCCAAACTAATTTGGTGTTTTTGTTGATCAATGACTTGAATTTCTCCATGTCATTCATATCTACAAAATGGAATTTTATTCCCGAATCTTTATAAATTCTGCTAAACATTCTATAAGTTCCACCATATAAATCATCCATAGCAATAACTTCATCAGCGGCCTTCAATCCGCGTAATACACAATCTGTTGCTGCTAAACCTGATGAAAACGCCAATCCTCTTGCACCATTCTCAATACTGGCTAGCGCATTTTCTAAAGCTGCTCTTGTAGGATTTCCAGTTCTACTATATTCATATTCCCCAATCGGTTGCCCCGGACTTGTTTGTGCAAAGGTAGTCGTTTGATAGACCGGCGGCATAACAGACCCTGTACTTGGATCATGATGTTGCCCACCGTGAATTGCTTTAGTATTGAATTTCATATCCTTTTTATTTTCAAATGTAAATGGTTTCATAAACTTACCCATTATTTTATTCTTAGCAAGCGACAAGTTGCTACCTTTGTATTTAATTAACACTTTTTTTACATGAAAAATTACATCCTTTTTGCATCCCTATTATTTCTATTTGTTAGTTGTAAAAAAGAATTGACTTTCGAAAGTCAGTCTTTCGAAAAAAAGACAACTTTAGCTTGTAAAGACAAGTGTCCTTATATAAATGTACGGGTTCCTATAGCTAAAGATGTTCCTGTAGTAGCTGACAGCATCAATAAAAAAATATTCTCTGTTTTGAAAGAGATTGTGTACTTTGGAGAAAAGCCATATACCGCTACTGACTATAATGGATTAGTGACTTCCTTCATCGAATCTTACGAAAAACTGCAAAAAGATTTCCCCGGAGATTCCTTTGGTTGGGAAGCCCAAATTGATGGCGAAGTAAAATACAGTTCTGAAAACATCATCAATATAGAAATCAAACATTACACCTACACTGGCGGCGCTCACGGTTATCAAGGGATGCGTTCTTTGCTGTTTGACCCAAAAACAGGAAAAACAATTACACAAGATCAATTATTTAAGGATCGAAATGCTTTTAAGACTTTCGTCGAAAAGAAATTTAGAACAAAATATAATATCCCAGAAAGCGGATCGATTAACGCAACAAGATTAATGTTTGAAGGCGATACTTTCCAGTTGCCTCAAAACATATTTTATACCGATAAAGGATTGCTTTTATTTTACAACCCTTACGAAGTCGCCTCTTATGCTGATGGAACAAAAGAATTATTGCTACCCTACAATGAAGTGAACGACTATTTGCTGATTAAATAGTCATAAATGCGAATCAAGGTTTAGCATAAACATTAAACCTTCAATAAATTATACCCCACAGCTTTTTAAAACCTGTCGGGTGTTGATCGATAATCAATTCGCTACTTTTTTTACCTTGATTCACATTAATAGATTCGCAGTGCTTTTAGCCCCGATTGAAATGGAAAGCGGGATTAACTCCTAACGTTAATTAGCCTAAATAAACTTTCGGATACTCATTATAATTCCAATGTGAAGGCCTTCGTGAAAATTGTTGAAAGCTATCGCATCTAAAGCGCTTTTTAGAACGATCCCCGCTGATGTTGGGTATTCCTGATAATTAATAAAGAGGTTATTTTCTAAATCGGTTTCCGTTTGATTGATGGTTTCTGCAAGTAATGATTGAATTTCATCGACTTCGGCTTGCGTTGCAATATGTTCTGGCTTTGTCCCTTTTTTATATTTTTCGACCATTTCATTTGAAATCATCATAGGTAATCCCGATAACTTGTAAACCAACATCTGTTGAACCACAACCACATGGGCGATATTCCAAATCAAGTTATTATTGTATCCTTCTGGTATTTTATTCAATTGTTCCAAAGTATATCCCGCCAACATTTGAGATAGTAAGTTTCTACTTGTTCTGGTAACGTCTATTGTTTGTTGCATTTTTCTAATTTTTTGATAAAAATAATCATTTTCCGTCTTAAATGAATTTTCTTTGCAAAAAGAAAATGCATCTTATTATGAACAAAATATATTACATCGCTTCCTGCGATACTTGTAGAAAAATTATAAAATCGTTACCAAAAGGAAATGACCTTGTGTTCCGTGACATCAAACAAGATCCATTAACAACAGACGAACTAGAGGAAATGTACCAACTTTCAGGAAGTTATGAAGCGTTGTTTAGCAAAAAAGCGCAGTTGTATAAGTCCATGAATTTGAAAGACAAATCCTTAACTGAGGACGACTATAAAAAATACATTTTAGAACATTATACTTTTTTGAGCCGACCTGTTTTTGTCATTAACAATGCTGTTTACGTAGGCGGAACGCAACAAAACATGCTTCAGGTAATGAAAGCGTTGGCTAATGTCTAAAAGGAATGTCGCGCTGTTTGGCGCTACCATTGTTTCCGTAATTTACGGAGTCACTTTTACCATCGCAAAGGACGTAATGCCGCAGTACATCGATGCTTATGGCTTTATTTTGTTGCGAGTAAGCGGCTCGATGCTTTTATTTTGGCTTTCTTGGCTTTTTATGCCAAAGGAGAGAATAGCCTTCAACGATTTTCCGCGTATTGTTGCTGCGGCATTTTTTGGCGTCGCTTTTAACATGCTTACCTTTTTTAAGGGACTAAGCCTTACTTCGCCCATATCAGCTTCCGTGATTATGGTGACAACACCTATGATTGTGTTAGTTCTTTCGGCAATTATTATGAAGGAACGCATGCGAAATCGAATGGTCTCCGGTATTGTTCTAGGATTAATAGGCACAGCATTTCTTATATTATACGGCCAGTCCATTGGCAGCGCTACAAACGCGAACCTTGGCAATATGCTTGTTTTTGTAAATGCCGTATCCTATGGTTTTTACTTGATCATCGTCAAGAAATTAATGGAGAAATACAACGCCTTCACCTTTGTGAAATGGGTTTATTTATTCGGTTTTTTAATGGTATTGCCTTTTGGCTGGAGCCAATTTACAGCTGTAGATTGGTCCGTTGTGCCTGAATCTATCTATTGGAAAATAGGATTTGTAGTGGTCATTTCTACTTTCGTAACCTATTTACTGAACCTGATCACCATGAAAGAATTAAAACCAACAACTGTTGCCGTTTTTATTTATCTCCAACCGCTTTTTGCCACAATATTTGCTATTGGATTAGGCAAAGACGAATTGAGTCTGGTGAAAATATTGTCGGCAATATTGATATTTGTGGGTGTTTATATGGTGACTTCCTCTCCCCAGACTGGTCCGAAAGAGCGGGAGACTGAACTTGAAAAGTAGAATTTGAAAATTGGAATCGGAAACCCGCTTGTGAAAATTGAAACGCGAAAACAGTGAGTAAGACTAACAGTGAATACTAAAAAACGGACCACTGACCACTTTTTTATTACCTTTGAACTCTTTTAGAAAAATATATGATACAATCAATGACCGGTTTTGGTAAAGCAACGATTCAATTACCAACCAAAAAAATAACAGTAGAAGTAAAATCCTTAAACAGTAAAGGTTTAGATCTAAACGTGAGAATGCCTTCGCTTTACCGCGAAATGGAATTGGGATTACGTACTCAAATTGCATCTACACTTGAAAGAGGAAAAGTAGATTTTTCTATTTTTATCGAAAGTACCGCTGAACAAACCACTACCAAAGTGAATGTGCCAATCGTAAAAGCATACATCAACCAATTGAAAGCCGTTTATGCAGATGCCGACGAAACTGAGTTAATGAAAATGGCAGTGAGAATGCCAGATGCTTTAAAAATTGAGCGTGATGAAATTGATGAAAATGACTGGGCCCAAATTAAAGTCGTAATCGAAGAAAGCTTAAACAACATTAAGACTTTTAGAAGAGACGAAGGAATGTCATTAGAGAAAGAATTTCAATTGCGCATTGGAAACATTCGTCAATACATGACAGAAGCTTTAGCATTAGATCCAGAGCGAGTACAAGCTATAAAAGACCGTCTGCAAACTGCTATCGATGAGTTGAAAGTTAATGTTGATGAGAATCGTTTTGAGCAAGAATTAATTTATTATTTAGAGAAACTAGACATTACGGAAGAGAAAGTTCGTTTGACAAATCACTTGGATTATTTCTTAGAAACTATAAACGGAACAGAAGCTAATGGTAGAAAATTAGGTTTCATTACTCAGGAAATGGGACGCGAAATCAATACCATGGGATCTAAATCCAATCATGCACAAATGCAGAAATTAGTCGTTCAAATGAAAGACGAATTAGAAAAAATAAAAGAACAAGTTTTGAACGTATTGTAATCCCTCTAGCCCCCAAAGTGGGAATTAAAAAAATAAAAAAATGAATAAAGGAGGAAAATTAATCGTGTTTTCGGCACCTTCAGGATCTGGAAAAACGACCATAGTTAGGCATTTATTGAGTAAAGAAGATCTAAATTTAGAATTTTCAATTTCGGCAGCCTCTCGTGATCCTAGGGGCGAGGAAGTAAGCGGAAAAGATTACTATTTCATGACTACTAAAGAGTTCAAACAACACATCAAGAATGACGATTTTCTGGAATGGGAAGAAGTGTATAGAGACAATTTCTACGGGACTTTAAAAAGTGAAGTTGACCGCATCTGGGCCAAAGGAAAAAATGTGATTTTTGATATTGATGTCGTTGGTGGACTCCGTATTAAACATAAATTTCCGGAAGAAACACTAGCCGTTTTCGTAAAACCACCAAGTGTGGATGAATTGAAAAGAAGACTGAAGGAACGCTCTACTGAAAGTGAAGATAAAATCAATATGCGAATTGCAAAAGCGTCTGTAGAATTAGCTACTGCCCCGCAATTTGATACTACCATAAAAAACTACGATTTAGATACAGCTAAAGAAGAGTCTTATCAACTGGTAAAGGATTTTGTAGCCAAAAAGTAATTTTAGCAGTTAGTACTAAGTCCTTAGTAACCGACTTTAATTTCCGTAGAATGTTAATATAAAAACTAAATATTTATGAGCGGAGTTAAATCATACAAGGAATTACTTATTTGGCAAAAAGGTATTAAATTAGTTCTGTTAGTTTATAAACTGACAAAGCATTTTCCCGACGATGAAAAATACGCATTGACTAGTCAGCTGAAAAGAGCCAGCGTTTCAATCCCTTCCAATATTGCAGAAGGTTTTGGACGCCAAACCGATAAATCATTTAATCATTTTTTAAATATTGCACGAGGCTCATTAAACGAAATAGAAACTCAATTAATTATCGAAAAAGAATTAGAATTCGTTAATGATGATAATCTATTTAATGACATTATTTTCTTAATTGAAGAAGAAGTTAAAATGATTAATGCTTTTGCAAGAAATTTAAAATAATTTTTAGAAATTAGTCTTTAGTGCATTGATATTATCCAGAGGAGATTTCCACTAAGGACTAATTACTAAGGACTAGGAACCAATTACTAAGAACTTAGAACTATGAAAATAGGATTGTATTTCGGAACGTTTAACCCCATTCATGTTGGGCATCTCATAATAGCTAACCATATGGCTGAAAATGCCGACTTGGACCAAGTTTGGTTAGTTGTTACGCCACACAACCCTTTGAAGAAAAAAAGCACCTTGCTTGATGACTCCCACCGCCTTCAAATGGTGCACCTTGCTACCGAAGATTTCCCGAAATTAAAACCTTCTGACATTGAATTTAAATTGTCGCAGCCTAATTATACAGTGAATACACTAGTTCATTTGGAAGAGAAGTTTCCCAATCATGAATTTTCACTAATTATGGGCGAAGACAATTTGAAATCTCTGTGCAAATGGAAAAATTATGAGGTGATTTTGCAAAATCATAGCATTTACGTTTATCCCCGCATTTCATCTGAACCTGAAAATCTAGAACTTAAAAATCACCCAAAAGTACATTTGATCGACGCTCCCATAGTTGAGATTTCTTCTACTTTTATTCGAAATAACATTAAGGAAGGAAAAAATATTCAGCCTCTTTTGCCGGCTAAAGTCTGGGAATATATCGATCATAATAATTTTTATAAAAAGTAATTATTCCAACCCCTTTTCCAATTCCGCGGCAATAATTGCAAAAGCAGCAGTAAGGGTGTCGTTTTTTCCTGACATTAAAAAAACTTCAGTATTGGGCATTTTCTTGCTATTCCATATTTGCTGTAATTTTTCATCTTTAATAAATCCTTTGCTATTACAATCCCAAACTACAGCAAGACCTGTATTTTTTGAAAGTGCTTCCAGCATTTCATATTCAGAAGGAATAAAAAAATTAGGAATCATCGAAGGCCTTTTCTTGTTGAAAACATGCAGCCAAAATAATTTTATATGTGGAATACCTGAATCATGACTGTACCATTTTTGTTTGTTTAACCAGTTCTCCACTTCCGAGAATTCTTTGGCTTTAATTTTAGACTTTACATCGGAAGCATCAATATTTGTCGAGCCTACAATAATTTGTTTGATATTGCCGACCTTCTTTTGTATCGTATCGAAAGTGTCATATTGCTTAGTGACGATGGCAAAACTTAGTTTTTTCATGTCAACCAATTCAAAAAGCGTATCATTCTCATGGAAACTAAAATCGATATAATCAAATTTAGAGAGCAAAGAACTCCCGATACTACTGAACAAGTGTTTCGAAATTCCTATCGAAATTAACTGATTCGTATTCACTGCTTTAGAACGAAAACTACTCTCTACATTTTCAAGCCGATCTAGAGCATCAATGATTAAATTATTGAGTAACTTAGCGTATTCTGTTTTCTCCACCCCCTTGGATTTCCTATTGAACAATTTATAACCAACATGCGCCTCCAGCATTGATATGTGCTGACTTACGGCTGGCTGGCTGATATACAATTCTTTAGCGGCTAATGAAAAATTACCGTTTTTATAAACAGATTTAAAGGTTCTGTACCATTCTAGATTGACCATGATATAAATATATTTATCGCAAACATAATTTAAATTATTTTTACTAATAACATATTCGCCTTAAATTTGTACAAACAAAAATCATACATGAAGAAAGTTGCCTTATTTGCCAGTATAGTATTATTAACGTCTGCGTGCTTCCAAGCAGCAGCACAACAAAAAAACAAAAAAACCATGAAAAAAGTATTATTTGTTCTTACCAGTCACAGCGAACTTGGAGACACAGGAGAAAAAACAGGATTTTGGGTAGAAGAATTTGCGGCTCCCTATTATGAATTATCAGATAAAGGAGTAGAAATTGACATTGTAACTCCATTAGGCGGGCAGCCTCCAATTGATCCAAAAAGTGATGATCCATCTGCCGCGACAGAAGACACAAAAAGATTTGATAAGGATACTGCTTTACAAGCTAAATTAAAAAATACAAAAAAATTAGCCACAGTAAATCAAGCTGATTACGATGCCGTATTTTATCCAGGAGGTCATGGACCAATGTGGGATTTAGCAACAGATAAAAATTCCGCAGATTTAATTTCATCTTTCTACAGTAATAATAAACCCGTAGCATTTGTATGTCACTCTCCAGCAGCATTAAAAAATGTGAAAGTGAATGGCGACTACTTAGTTAAAGGAAAAAACGTTACCGGATTTTCTAATACAGAGGAAGCTGCAGTGGGATTAACTGATGTGGTTCCGTTTCTATTAGAAGATGCGTTACAAGCTAATGGCGCGGCATATTCTAAAGTGGGCGACTGGCAACCTTATGCAGTAGAAGATGGTTTATTGATTACAGGTCAAAACCCAGCGTCTTCTATCTTAGTAGCCGAAAAATTATTACAACAATTAAACTCAAAAAAATAAGCATGTTAAACTTTGAATTATACAACCCTACGAATTTAGTATTTGGTAAGGGACAAATAGAAAAATTAGGGGAATTAGTACCAAAAGGAGCTAAAATACTATTGGCTTACGGAGGTGGAAGTATTTTTAAAAATGGAATTCATGAGCAGGTTATAAACAATCTAAAAGGATTTGAAATAGTAGAATTTAGCGGAATTGAAGCAAATCCACATTTCGAAACTTTAATGAAAGCGGTTGCAATTGTTAAAGAACAAAAAATCGATTTTATTCTGGCCGTAGGTGGTGGTTCTGTAATTGACGGTGTGAAATTTATTTCAGGAGCAGTTAACTACGATGGAGATCCAATCGAGATTTTGCAAAAGCGTATCTTAATAAAAGAAAATGCAGTGCCTTTTGGAACAGTATTGACTTTGCCAGCAACAGGAAGCGAAATGAATTCGGGAGCTGTTGTTACAATTGAATCTACTAAAGAGAAACTAGCTTTTGGTGGTTCTGCTTTATTTCCAAAATTCTCCATTTGCGACCCAACAGTAATTGAATCTTTACCAAAAAGACAATTGCAAAATGGTGTAGTTGATGCCTACACTCATGTAATGGAACAATACTTAACGTATCCTCACGAAGGGTATTTACAAGATAGAATTGCCGAAGGAATTCTACAAACTTTAATCGAAGTGGGACCAAAGGTGGTAGAAAACCCAAAAGATTATGCGTTAGCGTCTAACTTTATGTGGAGCTGTACGATGGCTTTAAACGGATTAATCCAAAAAGGAGTTCCTAGCGACTGGGCAACTCATATGATTGGTCATGAATTGACTGCTATGTATGGAATTGATCATGCAAGAACTTTGGCTGTAATTGCACCAAGCTTATACAAAGTGATGTTTGAAACTAAAAAAGGAAAATTAGCACAATACGGAAAACGTATTTTCAATTTAACTGGAACTGAGGATGAAATAGCAAATGAGGCAATAAATAAAACAGTTGAATTTTTCCACACTATGGGAATGGATACTAAATTGTCTGATTATACAAAAGACTATGACAAAACCGCAGACTTTATCGTGAATCGATTTGATGAAAGAGGTTGGAAAGGTTTAGGAGAAAAACAAAATATCACATTAGACAAAGTGAAATCTATTGTTGAAATGAGTTACTAGTTAACGAAAAGTAAAATCTAGCTTAAATAAAAAGGCGTTCTTGAATTAGATTCTAGGACGCCTTTTTCATAACACCAAAACAAAACTAACTAATTCCAAATTCATAAATAACTTAATTAATAGTAAGTTATAACGTTAAAAAAATAACTATATTGTATTAAATTATAAAATATTTGATTTTTTTATGGTTTTTACTTTTATACCTTAACAAAACTTCAAGTATCATTAGTTATTTTTTGTTTAATTAATCCATTTTTAAGTACTTTTGGTTAAATTTAGTAAACAAATGAGCGGTAAAATAAAATTTGCAGTTATTGGTGGTGGAAGTTGGGCAACAGCAATTACAAAAATGTTATGCGTCAATCTTTCTGAAGTTTCGTGGTACATGCGAAACGAACCTGCAATTGAACATATAAAAGCACACAAACACAATCCGAATTACTTAAGTTCGGTGGAATTTGATACAAAAAAATTAAAACTGACGAGTGACATTAACGAAGCAGTTGCTTATGCTGACTACATAATTTTCGCTATACCTTCTGCTTTTTTAGGCGGAGAATTAGAAAAATTAACCGTTTCCCTAGAAGACAAAGTAATATTTTCTGCGATAAAAGGAATTGTTCCTGAAACGAGTATGATCGTAGGAGAACATTTCCATTTTAAATATGACATCCCTTATCATAATATTGGAGTAATTACAGGTCCTTGCCATGCTGAAGAAGTTGCTTTAGAGCGTTTATCCTATCTAACAATTGCTTGCGGTGATGCCGAAAAAGCAAAAGTAGTAGCCAATAATCTTTCTGGAAATTACATAAAAACTAAGATTACAGACGATATCATAGGAACTGAATATGCCGCAATGCTTAAAAACATTTATGCAATAGCAGCAGGAATCGCCCACGGTTTAGGTTATGGAGATAATTTCCAATCGGTTTTGATGAGTAATGGAATTCGAGAAATGAAAAAATTCATCAAGAAAGTCCACAAAATGAAGCGTAACATTAATGATTCGGCTTATTTAGGCGATTTATTAGTAACTGGCTATTCTATTTTCTCAAGAAACAGAATGTTCGGAAATATGATTGGAAAAGGATATACAGTAAAAAGTGCTATGATGGAAATGAGCATGGTTTCTGAAGGCTATTACGCAACAAAAAGCGCTTACAAACTAAATCAAGGCTACGGTGCAAAAACACCTATAATCGATGCCGTTTATGAGATTTTATACGAAGGTAAAGATGCCAGAGCAGTTTTCAAGAAATTGACAGATCAACTAGATTAAGATATCATTCATCTTCATATAAATTGGAGTAAAAAAACAACCGCAGATTCACAGATTTTATTAACAAATCTACGAATCTGCGGTTGTTTTTTATTGGTATAACAATGAAAAAAATTACCTCACGATAATTCCGTCGACGAATAATATTGGCACTTCTTCCACCGAATTTTCATTGATAGAATCAGCTTTAAAGATGAATTTTTTATCGTACAATTTGTCTCCTATAAAGTAGGTCACCATGAACTCGTTGTTGAGCACTAAAACGCTTTTTTCGAGCATTTCAATTTTCACCACCGAAACTGCAGGCACTTCTACAAAGGCATGGCGTAAAAGTGAAGTTTTCTTCATTTCGCCATCGATAGTTCCAAATGCTTTAGAAACAACCATCACACTTTCGATAAGAAAATCACTGTCATTCACTAAATAAGCATACCAAACTTTCTCCATAAAATCGTCACTCCATTCCTGCACAGCAGCAATAAATACGTTTTCTACTTCGGGTATAACGATGTCTTTTTTCATAATATAGTTTACGGTCCTTGGTTTTTAGTCCCTAGTGAGAATAGCCTTTACTAGCGAATAAATACTAAATACTTATTTATATACTTGATTTAAATTGCTCTAAGAAACGTACGTCATTTTCATAAAACATACGGATATCACCAATTTGATACAGTAACATAGCGATACGCTCTATTCCCATTCCAAAAGCAAAACCATTGTATTCTTCAGGATTGATTCCACAGTTTTTAAGAACATTAGGATCTACCATTCCGCAACCCATGATCTCTAACCAACCGGTTCCTTTGGTAATTCTATAGTCGGTTTCTGTCTTTAAACCCCAATAAATATCTACTTCAGCACTTGGCTCCGTAAATGGGAAATAAGAGGGACGTAAACGGATTTTTGACTTTCCGAACATCTCTTTAGTGAAATATAAAAGTGTTTGCTTTAAATCAGCAAATGAAACATCTTTATCGATGTATAATCCTTCGACCTGGTGAAAGATACAGTGCGAACGCGATGAAACAGCCTCATTACGAAAAACTCTTCCTGGAGAAATAGTTCTAATTGGAGGTTTATTTTCCTCCATATAACGTACTTGTACAGATGAAGTGTGGGTACGCAATAAAATATCTGGATCAGTCTGGATGAAGAATGTATCTTGCATGTCACGCGCCGGATGGTATTCTGGCAAGTTTAAGGCAGAAAAATTATGCCAGTCATCTTCGATTTCCGGTCCTTCGGAAACATTAAAACCAATATTAGAGAAAATATCTATTATTTGGTTTTTTACCAATGAAATAGGATGACGTGAACCAATAATCATTGGTTCTGACGAACGTGTTAAATCACCATAAAAACCCTTCGTTTCTTCTTTGCTTTCTAAAGAATCCTGAATGCTTTTAACTTTTTCTTCTGCAGAAGATTTTAGCAAATTAATTACCTGCCCAAATTCCTTTTTCTGATCATTAGGAACATTCTTGAACTCAGCAAAAAGTTCTTTTAAAAGTCCTTTACTGCCCAGAAATTTGATCCTAAATACTTCTAATTCTGCTTTATCTTGTGTAGAGAATGCTTGCGCCTCCCCAATATATTCTTTTATCTTGTCTATCATTTTCATCCAATAATTGAGAGTGCAAATTTAAGCATTTTTTATTTATTAAGTACGCAGTGGCAGTCGCAGTTTTCAGTAATGTTGATTGAAGACTGTGACTGGAAATCGGATACAAGTTACGATATCAATTCTCTTTCGATAAAATAACTAACAATAGCTTCTTTCATTAAAACAGATTGCTCGCCTGCCTTTAGTGTTGGTAATTCTTCTTTAACACGATAATGAGGCCAACCTTCTTCATCGAAAAATTCGAATTCATAGAAGCCATACGGCTCTAATAAACGGCAAATCGCGATATGCATCAGGTTTAATTTTTCGTCTTTTTTAAATTCACGGTGTACTTTCCCGAGTTCTTGAACCCCTATCAAATAGATAATGGCATCTAAATCTAGATCTTCACCTTGCGAAAATTGATTAGAAAGTATTTGTACAAGCTGTTCCCAGCGTTCTTTAAGTTGATTGTCTCTTGACATTTTTTTAGAAAATAAAATAAAGAATAAAGAGAAAATCCTTCATTCTTTGCGTTTTAAAAATTTAATTCAGGCAAAGATAGGAACTCCGTTTTTGACTTCGGGATTTTCTATTCTCTATTTTCTTCATTCTTTTATAGACTTTTCTCTTTTACTTAGTTTTTCCCCTATTGTCTGCTGTATTTTCTTTATTCTTTTATCTTTGCTCCATTCTCTTTTATAAGTTAACTATGAGTTTTTTAGACATTGTTTTAGGTGCATTACTTCTTTATGCTTTATTCAAAGGAATGAAAAATGGACTTTTCATTGAATTAGCTTCCTTAATTTCACTTATTTTAGGAATTTACATGGCTATAAAATTCTCTTATATGATAAGAGCAATGCTTACAAATCATGTTTCCTGGTCACCAAAATACATTGAAATAATCGCATTTGGACTCACTTTTATAGCTGTGGTACTTGCCGTTCATGTATTCGCAAAAGTTCTAACGGGAATTATGGATTTTGCCTTTTTAGGTATATTTAATAAGTTAGCTGGAGGTGTATTTAGTATTCTAAAAACCATTTTACTTTTAAGTGTGGTAATTAATCTTTTTCAGAAAATCAACATAAATAATATGATTGCAAAAGAAGAAACGCTTGATAAATCCATGTTTTACAATCCTATTCAAGAAGTTTCAAAATACATTTATCCTTCATTAGAAAAGTGGTATAGCGATTTTAGAGAAACCAAGAAAGCAGAAGAGACTAAACAAACAACTATGGACTAAAAGTCCTTAGTTTTGGTTTGGCAGACCAAAAGTCTGGACGGTTAAATTACAGATATTAACCGCAAATTCGCTAATTATAATATTTTTAAATTTTTGAAATTGTGGTGTTAAAGTTTTTAGAAGCTAAAGCGAAACGCACTTAAACTATATAGTTTTAATCTCTATTTGAGACCAAATAATCCACAAACTATTTCACTTCCTTTATAGCATCATTTTCAATCCAGCCTTCTGTACCGTCGGTTAATTGGACTTTTTTCCAATTGTCCACTTCTTCTTCAACAAACACTTTCGTCCCTTCATGAAGCACAAAAACAACCGAACTTCCGCCTTGTGGCTCGCTTCTTACCTCCGCAATTTCGGCAAAAACAATCGCTGGTTTTTCATTATCATCATAGCTTTTTTCGAAGAAAGCCGCTGCAACTGTAATCACAATAAAAACAATAAGTGCAAACATTATAAAAAACGAAATCCTTTTGGCCAACGTAGTTTCTGAAAAATAATAGCCTAAAAAAGCAAGTAAAAATGAAATGGATAAGCCTATCGCAATCCACGACCAGGTATTGTAATGATAAATTCCGGTAAAATCACGAAGCAACTTGGCAAACCCTACTTTTGGCACCACCTTGACTTCATCAATAGTTCGTTTTTGAGCAAATTTAAGGTTGTTTATTACTTCACGATCATTTGGACTCAGCACTAAAGCCTTCTCATAGCTATAAATAGCCGGCGCCACTTTGTTCAGTTTATAATAACAGTTCCCAAGGTTAAAATACAATTCTGAGGAATGTTGATTTAATTTCAACACGCTTCCATAAGCATCAATGGCTTGCTCGTATTTCCCTGCTTTATACAATTCATTCCCTTTTTCGAAGCCTGTTTGGGCAAAGAAAACTTGAGTTGTCAGTAATAATATATATAAAATATTCTTCATTGTTTTGGTTCGTCAATTACAAATTACTTGTTGTCAATTATTGTATCTGCTTTTCTAAATCAGAAATTATCGACACTGCTTTCTCATAATCTTTTTGAATGGTCGCACTCGATGAAGGCGCATATCGCGCAATTTCACAATTCTCCGTCAGTGCAATAAAATCATCTACCGCGATAGGATTTGCATTTCTAGCTAACAAAATTTCTTTGATATTGTCTTTACTCATCTCCGAAGTCTCAATATGTAATTTGGCTTTCAAAAAGTTGTGCATTGCTTTTTCAAGGGCAACATAAAACGGCTCTTTATTGCTTATTTGCTTTTTGGCTTCTGATAAATATTTCTTGGCTAATTTATTATTTCTTCTTATTCTGTTACCTACTACATCTCCATCAATTGCTTCTTTTTTCTTCTTAAGCAATACAATAATTGGTAGCATTAAAAAAGGAAAAAACAACAATCCATAAAACAATTGAGAGCCAAAGAAATCGTCCTTTTTACTCGCAACCAAATTTGTTTTTAATTTGATGTACTTAAATTGCTCGGTAGCCGAAATTTTATTTTTACCACTTTCTGAATTTGCAGCAGTGGGTCCATTCGCAGTGGGCCCATCTAAAATAGTAATCATAATCTCAGCAGAGCTTATAGTTTTATATTTTCCTGATCCCAGATCAAAATAAGAAAATTGCATCGGTTTTACAGGATAATTCCCTTTGTACTGCGGTATAATGGTGTAACTGTCAGAAATTTTCCCCGAAGTTCCAGACAAAGAAGTATTCACATTCTCAGTATGCACCGCATCGTACATTTCTAATGCATTTGGAACAACCGGCTTTGGCAAAGTGAATAGCTTCATATTCCCTTTACCGCTAACACTTACAATCAAATCCATGCTCTCGCCGTTTTTCAGACTCGTTTTTGTAGGCGTTACTTTGAAATCAAAACTTCCCACGGCGCCCGAAAAATCAGCGGGTTTCCCTGCTTCTGGAAGTGCTTTTACAGTAATCGTTTTAGCACCCGCAGACACTCTCTTACTATCTTCAGCTATTACAACACGCCCAAAAACATCCCTACGGTTTGTAGGCAGTTGCACATCGATATCAAGTGAAAGAGGCTCGATGGTCAATTTTCCTGATTTTTGAGGATATAAAACTGCTTTCTTAAGTACAATATAACGGTAACGCTCTCCTTTAAATGTTCCTTCTTCGGCAACTAATTGTTTAATCTCTATGTTTTGGCTCCAAAAATCATTGTATTTCGGTTTATTGAGCTCTCTAAAATTGCTTATCCCAATATTATTACTGAAATACAATTTATAAACAACCGTAATAGGCTCATTTACATAAGGATTTGTTTTAGAAATATCAGCAATTAAATACAAGTTATTATCTGCTGAAATACTAGTATCATTAGGATCTTTAGGTTGTTCCACCGCAGCGGTAACATTTATTTTAACCGGATTAGTTTTATACACCTGCCCATTGTATTCAATTGTGGCTTGCCTAATTGTTAAATTTCCTTTTTGAGTGGGCACGAGGTAATAAGAGTATATTTTCTCGAAAGAACTTCTTCCGTTTACCCATGACTGACTCACTTGTTGGCTTGGCCCCGCAATGACTCTAAATCCATCAAAAGAAGGTTCGTTAAAATTGTCACCATCAATATTCATAGCAAAATCAACCCGCACTCTTTCATTCAGTCCAAGCGTGGTTTTACTGACTTTAGTCTCAAATTGTACTTGAGCTAAAAGTCCTTGAAAACTTAAGAGTATTAAAATTAAATATCTTTTCATCTTTTAGTCAATCCTTACTTTCCTTTCGGATTTATTTTAGTCCCTGTTTTATTTCTACTTACTATTCCCTTCTTAAATCAACCTGAATTACCAATCTTTCTCTGTCTTTGTTGGCTTTCCTTTTACTTTTTGAGCATTTACTTTGTCTTGAATTTTCTTTTCTTCATTGTTAACCGCATCCAAAAGGTTTTCTAATCGTTGCTTAGAAATTCCACCCGGTTTTGATTGCGGCTTTTGTTGATCTTCCGGTTTTTCGTCTTTTTTGTCGCCGTCTTTTTTATCCTTATCCTTGTCATCTCCCTTGTCGTCCTTCTTATCTTTATCTCCTTCTTTTTTATCCTTTTCCTTGTCTTTATCCTTGTCTTTATCTTTTTTATCCTTATCGTCCTTGTTGTCTTTAGGCGGGTTTTCTTTCAGCATTTTTTTTGCTAATGCGAAATTGTACCTTGTTTCCTCATCTGAAGGCTTGTTGCGCAGTGCGTTTTTGTAGGCTTCCACCGCTTGCGTATAATTTTTTTCTTTCATGAATACATTACCTAAATTATGGTAGGCTTTGTGCTTTTGAGGTCTTGACTCCGTGTTTTTAATCGCTTTGGCATAAGCATATTTAGCTTCAGATGCCTGATTTTGTTTGTAAATTGCGTTACCTAAATTATAAGGAGCAACAGTTCTGTTTGGAAATTTTGAATTTGAAATTCTGTAATCTGCTTCTGCATCCACGAATTTATTGTCTGCATATTCTTCGTTTGCTTTCGCTAAGCTTTTATCTTTCGCTTGTGCAAATACGCCTCCCATCCCTAGAAATAGAATTGAAAAAGTGGTAAGTATATATGTTTTAAAATTCTTCATTTTTATAAAATTAGACTAGTCCTTCTTGGTTTAATGCCTGAAGGAACAGTCATTTATTTTTCTTCGTTAAATAGATTCATTTTCTTCACCCAATTTGTTTTCTTTTCCAATAAAAACAAATCCAAAAACAATAAAAAGAATGCAAAACCAAGAAACCATTGAAACTGCGATTGGAAATCGGCCATTTGAGTGGATTCAAATTCTGTTTTCTGAATATCATCTAAACTAGACTTAATGTATTCCAGCACTTCTTTGGTGTTATTCCCGTTGACATATCCTCCTTTAGTTGCTTTAGCAATCGCCTCCATACTGCTACGGTTCAATTTTGTAACAACAACCTCATCATTATTATCTCTTTGATAACTTTCTACAACACCATTCTTTTTTAAAGGAATCGTCCCACCCTTTTCAGTTCCTATTCCTATTGTGATGATTCTCATTCCCTGCTTATTCGCTTCGTCTGCTGCTATTTTAGCCCCTTCAGAATGGTCTTCACCGTCAGAAATTAAGATCAAAAGCTTACACGTTTTACTCTTATCGTCAAAATAGGTTGAAGACAACTTTATAGCTTCATCTAAGGAAGTTCCTTGTGAAGACACCATTTCAGTATTCATACTTTGCAGAAACATTTTGGCCACACTGTAATCAGTAGTGATGGGCAACACTGGAAAAGCGCTTCCTGCATAAGCTACAATCCCTATTCTATCACTGCCTAATTGATTGATAATTTGCGAAACAATTTGTTTGCTTTTTTCTAATCGGCTTGGCGCAACATCTTCGGCAAGCATACTTTTGGACACATCCATCGCAAAAACGATATCAATCCCTTCTCGTTTTACCGTTTCCATTTTAGTACCAATCTTTGGATTTACCAATCCAAAAATCATTCCTGCCAAAGCCAAAAGAATCACAACCAATTTAAAAACAGGCTTGAAAAGTGAAGATTCAGGGCTTAGTTTTTTCACCATTTCTAAATCCCCAAATTCCTTCTTCTTTTTTCTTTTCCAATAGGAGGTATAAAGAAACAGTACCACCACAAATGGCAGTATAAAAAGTAAGTATAAATATTTTATTTCGTCTAATTCCATTCTTAGTATTCAGTTAGCAGTATTCAGTTAGCAGTTGCCATAAGTTGCTAAATATTCTCTTTTATCATCAAAGCAAAACAGCAATAGTTACTCTTTAATAAATTTACAGTTTTCACAAAAAAATTTCACGACCAGTCTCCCTCTCCTTCCTTCGGGGAGGGCTGGGGTGGGGATCCTATATAAAACTTCTATAAACAGTATTTCTTAGTCCAATCTCAGCTAATAATAAAAAAGCCGCAAGCCATACAAAAGACCTGTATTTTTCATCATAGTCATAGAACTTTAATTCTTCGATTTCTGTCGTTTCTAATTTATTGATCTCTGCATAAATTTCAGCCAACTTGCTATTGCTAGTCGCTCTAAAATAACGTCCATCAGTTTTTAAAGCGATACTTTTCATCAATTTTTCGTCAATTTCGACTTTCATCATTTGGAATAAAAACTGACCGTTCGGACCTATAGCATAAGGCGACTCGGCCATACCGTTACTCCCAATTCCTATGGTATACACTTTTATGCCATATTGTTTTGCGATATCTGCAGCTGTTTCTGGTTCAATAAAACCTGCGTTATTCACCCCATCAGTCAGAAGTATAATTACTTTACTCTTGGCTTTACTGTCTTTTAAACGGTTTACCGCTGTAGCTAATCCCATTCCTATTCCAGTTCCATCCTGCAGAACATTATCGTATTTTATTCCCCTGATAGCCTCCAGAACAACGGCCTTATCGCTAGTAACAGGTGTTTTTGTATAAGCTTCAGAAGCATAAACGACAAGCCCTATTCTATCATTAGGTCTCTCATCTGCAAAATCAGCTGCTACTCGTTTCAGCGCTTCCATTCGGTTCGGTTTCAAATCTTTGGCAAGCATACTTCCTGAAACGTCAATTGCCATTACAATATCAATCCCTTTTGTCGTTTTTGTTTTGTTACTAATATCAACCGTTCTAGGCCTGGCCATCGCCACAATCAAAGAGCTCAACGCCACTAATCTTAATACACTCAAATAAGGTTTGAGCTTTACTAACAAGGACTCCGATGATTTAAAACCTTTGACTGAACTTATTTTTAAAGTCGCAGATTGGTGGTTTCTTTTCACAAACAACCAAAAAATGGCAATTGGAATCAAAAGAAACAACCAGAAAAACTCAGGATTTAAAAATGTGATATTTCCCATTATTTACTTAATTGTATTAATTCGACAGAGCTCAAAACTCGGTCTGAAATTTCATTCGCATATGAATCTGCTTCTTCGTGGAAAAGCATTATTTGCTGTAGTCCGCCTTCTTGACTGAACAATATTATTTCATAGTACAGTTTTTCACTGCTTTTCGAGTTAACATCAAATCTCGAGAAGGATCCGTATGATTTTAAACCGCTTACACCTTCTTTTGTATCAAAATCTTCTTGCTTGACAATCATATTTTGTGCTCCTTGTGACTCTAACGTCTGTAAAGTAACTTCCATCGATTTCTTCAAATCTATTTGAGCGTCCTGTTTGTATTTAATGGTGGAGACCATCAAATAAAAATTATCCAGAAAACTACCATAAGCAAATGATTGCATTTCTTTAACGAGCTGCAATCCGTCTTTAGGAAGTGATTTTGTTAAATCAATTCGCTTCAGCACTTTTGGTGTTTCAATAGTCACACCGGGATTTCCGTAGGTACTTCTTATCCACTCCCCTTCCAATAATTCTTTAGTTGGGTGACCTATTATCGTATCTTTTACATAGTCAAAACCTCTTGTTACAACAAAATAAGTCATTGTTGCTAACAATAAGAAAACAACCGAAGCGACTGCAATAAGTATGCGTTGGCTTCTTTTTTTCTTTAATTGAATTTGGATCTGTTTTTGTTTTTGCGCTTCATTCAATAAAGTATCTTCTTCGATTTCGATTTCTACAGGAATGGAGCTATCTAGTGTTAAAATTGCTTTTTGTATTTTATTTCGATCCTCAGTAATTTCATAATCTAAAGGCTTAGATTTAGCAAACTTCACTAAATCGGCCTGTTTTAAAACGCGCTCTAGATTTTCTATCGTCTCTTGCGAAAGCGTCATCTTCTTTCTCACAGAAGCAGCTCTAAGTCCAACAATCAGCTCCGAAGTTGTGCTTTCCATAGCTGGAATATCTATTGCTTCTTCGATATAATTACGGGCAATATCAGTCAATTCACTATAATACGCCTTTACTTCCCCTTTTTGCCAAAGTTCCTTTTGTTCTAAGGTGTTCAGTAAGCTTGTTGCTTTTTCTATTGGTGTTTTATACACCTCTTCTTCAATCTTTTTCTTTTGCTGTTTTTTAGCAAACCAATACACTAATGCACCAATTCCTAGAATAAGCGCGATGATCAAAAGGTATTTCCACCAGTCACCAATTGAACTCTTCACTGGAACGATATCTTTTATATCATACATCTTTTGTCTTAAAGTGTCCACCTGAACATTGGCCACTTCTACCAAGATAGAATCCGTTAAATAAGGCTTGTTATTAATGAAAATCTTTATACTCGGAATCGTATATCTCCCAGAATCAAATTGTGTTAGTCCGTATTTCTTGATTAATTCATAACGATCATTATTCCTGATCGTGTCTATAGGATAAGACTGAATCACTTCGAGAGCTCCAATGTTTTTTAGATTTGGAAATTTAACTTTAGAAAAAGTATCCACCGACGTTTTCACCGTCAGTTTAAACTCGGCGCCAATTTTGTTCTTAGTCGTATCAATGCTTGTTACCAATCGCTTTTGCTGAGCAAAAACGGAAGTTGATAGAACCAATAAAAGTAAATAAAAGTATTTTTTCATGTTTTTTGAAACATTTGTTTTTCAACTCCTTCCCTTCGGGAAGGCTGGGTGGGGATATTTACCTCGATTTAAAATAGCCTAATAATTTAGTTACATAACTTTCGTCAACTCTAGTATTTACAACGCCAGCACCTGACTTACTGAATGTTTCCTTGAAATAATTTAATTTCTCATTATAATATTTCTCGTAGTTGAATCGAACGGTTTTAGAACTGGTATCAATTAATTGTATTTGTCCTGTTTCCGCATCGAGCATCGGCACCATTCCTACATTTGGCATTTGTTGTTCTCGAATATCATATACTCGAATTCCTGTAATATCATGTTTTTTAGATGCGATTTTCAAGGTATGGTCATAATCTTCCGACATAAAATCAGAGATAACAAATACAATCGCTTTCTTTTTCTGAGTGCTGGATAAAAATTTTAAAGCTTGAGCAATATCCGTTTTATGACTTTTAGGTTCAAATTCGATTAATTCTCGAATGATACGCAAGACGTGTGATCTCCCTTTCTTTGGCGGAATATATAATTCAATTTGGTCTGAAAATAAAATCAACCCTATTTTATCATTATTCTGTGTTGCCGAAAATGCCATGGTTGCAGCAATCTCCGTAACAATATCTTTTTTAAATTGATTTTTAGATCCAAAACTTTCCGAACCTGAGATATCCACCATCAACATCATGGTCAATTCACGCTCTTCTTCAAAGACTTTTACATGAGCTTCATTGTAACGTGCCGTAACATTCCAGTCAATATTTCGAATGTCATCTCCATATTGATACTGGCGTACTTCACTAAAAGTCATTCCGCGCCCCTTGAAAGAGGTGTGATATTCCCCAGAAAAGATATGATCACTCAATCTTCGGGTTTTTATCTCTATTTTTCGTACTTTTTTTAAAAGCTCTTTTGTATCCATTTTTTTAGTAATTAGTAATTAGTGAATAGTGAATAGTAACAAACCAAGGCTAATTACTATTCACTTATTACTATTCACTTTATGGTACTTCAACTTCGTTTATAATTTTATTGATAATATCAACAGAGGTAATGCTTTCAGCTTCTGCTTCATATGTAATCCCAATTCTATGACGCAAAACATCGTGAACCACGGCGCGAACATCTTCTGGAATTACATAACCACGTCGTTTTATAAAAGCATAACATTTGGCCGCATTTGCTAAATTGATGCTTCCACGTGGAGAAGCTCCAAAACTGATTAACGGTTTCAAATCTGCCAATTTATATTTCTCTGGGTAACGAGTGGCGAAAATTATATCAAGAATATACTTCTCGATTTTTTCGTCCATATACACTTCGCGAACCGCTTCCTGTGCTCTTAGAATTTGTTCTACAGATACAACTTGGTTTACTTTCTCGTAGCTTCCTTTTAAATTTTGACGAACGACCATTCGCTCTTCATCCATTTTAGGGTAGTCAATAACTGTTTTTAACATAAAACGATCGACTTGCGCTTCTGGAAGTTGGTACGTTCCTTCTTGTTCAATTGGGTTTTGAGTTGCTAAAACTAAGAAAGGCCTGTCTAGTTTAAAAGTAGTGTCACCAATGGTCACTTGCTTTTCCTGCATCGCTTCTAGTAATGCCGATTGCACTTTGGCTGGTGCACGGTTAATCTCATCTGCAAGAACGAAATTAGCAAAAATAGGTCCTTTTTTTATGGAGAATTCATTTTGCTTAATGTTGTAAATCATCGTTCCTACAACATCTGCTGGCAATAAATCTGGTGTAAATTGAATCCTACTGAACGATCCATGTACCGCTTGTGCAAGTGTATTTATAGCTAGCGTCTTTGCTAATCCCGGAACTCCTTCAAGTAAAATATGTCCTTGTCCTAGAAGTCCGATCAATAATCGCTCAACCATGTGCTTTTGACCCACAATCACTTTATTCATTTCCATTGTCAAGAGGTCGATAAATGCGCTCTCTCTTTCTATTTTTTCATTGATTGCTCTAATGTCTAAAGTCGATGTATTTTCTTCCATATTGCTATAATTAAAACCTTGAATTTAATGCCTTCTATTTGAGAGTGCAAATTGAATTTTTTTTTAGAGGTAAGATGTTAAAAAATGGTTAAAACTTCTAATAAACCTCTAATTTTAAGGACTAATTATGATACAATTTTCTTATTTTTAAGAACTTTGAAAAATATATCTGGAATTAGGAAAATTCCGGGTTTCCGTAAAAAATAAAAAACATGAGCAAAACAATATTATCGCCTATTATTGCTGGCACAATGAATTGGGGAGTCTGGGATAAAAACCTAACCTCAAAGGAAATGGAAAACATAATCCATGTGTGTTTAGAAAACAAAATTACCACCTTTGACCATGCCGATATTTATGGCAATTATACTACTGAAGCCGATTTCGGGAAAGCATTTGCTTCTAGCAAAATAGCCAGAGATAAAATGCAGTTGATTTCTAAATGTGGAATCCAAATGCTAGCTGAAAACCGAGACAACAGAATCAAACATTACGACTATTCTAAGGCACACATTATCTGGTCTGTAGAACAATCTTTAAAGAATTTACAGACGGATTATTTAGATGTTTTTTTGCTTCACAGACCCAGTCCGTTGATGCAAGCAG
Source organism: Flavobacterium hiemivividum (assembly GCF_004349145.1). Taxonomy (GTDB): domain Bacteria; phylum Bacteroidota; class Bacteroidia; order Flavobacteriales; family Flavobacteriaceae; genus Flavobacterium; species Flavobacterium hiemivividum. The sequence continues at coordinate 725,521 of NZ_SMFO01000001.1, forward strand.
ATGAAATTGCTGAAGCGGTAGAAAAACTAAAATCAGAGGGGAAAATTATCGATTTTGGACTCTCGAATTTTACTAGTTCGCAAACGGAATTAATTCGTCAAAAAACAGAAGTAAGCTACAATCAGGTGCAGTTCTCAGCAACAAATTTTGAGCCTATGATTGACGGAAGTTTTGATTATATGCAATTGAACAACATACGTCCCATGTCCTGGAATCCACTGGGAATTGTTTTCAGAAACGATATTCCGCAAACACATCGATTGAAAAAAATATTAGCAACATTAGTTTCAAAATACAGTCTAGGTGCTGATACAATTTTACTCGCTTGGGTTTTAAAACACCCAGCAAAAGTAATTCCCATCGCTGGAACCGTAAATGTTGCTCGAATACAATCATTGATCAAAGCAGTTGAATTAGATCTTGAAAAAGAAGATTGGTTTGCCATCTGGGCAGAAAGTATGGGAGAAGATGTTCCATAATTTAAACGCCGATTGCAGTTCGAGGAAGATAAAAATGAAATCTGAAAGTATTGATTTCTAAAGAAATAATAAACCATGAGTAAAACAGCCTTAATAACCGGTGCAACCAGCGGAATTGGTAAAGCGACCGCACAAATATTAGCAAAAAATAACTATAAAATAATCCTGTGCGGAAGACGTGAAGATAGAATGGCGGAACTTGAAAAAGAACTTTCACAACTTACAGCCGTACATTCCTTGCTTTTTGATGTAAGGGATAAACAAGCCGTTTCTGATTGTATCGCTTCTTTGCCTGAAGCCTTCTCGAAAATTGACATTCTTATAAACAATGCCGGAAACGCACATGGCTTAGACCCTATTCAGACTGGTGATCTAGACGACTGGGATGCGATGATTGATATCAACGTAAAAGGATTATTATATGTTTCGAAAGCTATTATTCCCCAAATGATCGAAAGAAAGTCTGGCCATATCATTAATATCGGTTCCACTGCGGCTAAAGAAGTATACCCAAATGGAAATGTATATTGCGCCTCAAAACATGCAGTCGACGCCTTAAATCAAGGTATGCGTATTGATTTAAATCCGTTCAACATACGAGTAGGCGCCATTCACCCCGGAATGGTAGAAACTGAATTTAGCGAAGTACGTTTTAAGGGAGACACAGATAGAGCTGATAAGGTGTATCAAGGGTTCACGCCTCTGCAAGCTGAAGATATTGCTGATATTATTCACTTTGTTGTGTCCAGACCTTATCATGTCAATATTGCTGATTTAGTTGTAATGAGTACAGCGCAGGCTTCTTCTACAATAGTAAAAAGAGATTAATCTAATTTACAGCAATAAAAAAGAGGATTAAATTCAACATTAATTGAATTTAATCCTCTTTTTTTTTATCCAATAATTATAGCTCTATTTTTATAAGGAAATAGCACCCATATTAGTCATAATTCCATTAACAACTACGATCCCTGGAACCGTTTTAATCGCTTTTCCTGAGGCTATTTCTGGAGTTAAAGTAACAGTGTAAGTTCCCGCAGGAATACCATTTAGCTGAAACACTCCCAATTCATTGGCATAAGCCGTAACCTCAACATCACCCACTTGAACAGAAGCCACAACCTGAAAGCCTGTCAAAACAGGGTTGATTGTACCTTTGATTACTCCTGAAGTTGCAGTTGTAGAAACTCTAATAACTGGATGTAAATTAAAATTACCCGAACTACCTGCTTGTACAACAATAGAATGTTCTACATCAAAATCCAGTAAAAAATCATAGGTGGCTCCCGCAACTAATGTTTGATTAATCTTTAATTTTAGTCCAGATTGTTGTGCGCTTGGCGTCTTTAAAGCATAACTTACACCATTTTTAACAACAGTGTTGTTCTCGCCTAAAAGCAATCGAACTTGCCCTAAAAAACCGGAAGGCACCAGATTATCAGCTAACAATACATTTACTCCACCCGTTAGCTCTAATAAATTATATATTTTTGGAGAAACATTCCCTATACTTACCCAGCCTTTACTGTCGTCATCATCTGTGGTCGACTTTATCAAAACATCCCGAACTTCGATGTTTACAGCATCATAATCCCCAGGAGCATCCGTCATTCGAACTGAAACTCTTGAAGTTTGTGCCGAATCATCACTTGAATTACACCCTATAATTGACAACAACATAAATGTTATTACACTAAAACTTAGCACATAAAATTTAATCTTTTTCATATCTTTCCATTATTTAAATTTTGTTACTTTTAATAACGCTTAATTTTGCGATTTAGTACAATTTTAATAGCGATTCTAAACATTTTTAGCACATGATCAACAAACGTCTTCTTATTAAAAACCTGCTCGCCCAAAATGATGAGAGTAGCTTTTATGATAAAAAACGTCAGTTGAACTTGCATACTCGGGAAGGAAAAGCAAAGTTTTTAAAACACATTTGCGCTTTATCTAATTCTAATCCTGCCAATAATTCCTATATCGTGGTGGGGGTAGAAGATTTAGACAATGAAATAGTGGGCGTAGATTTTTTTGATGACAGCCACATTCAGAATTTAGTGAATGCTTATTTAGAACACCCTCCTAAAATTCAATATGAAAACGTGCCTTTCCCAAACTTGCCAAAAGACAAAGTAATTGGGCTGGTAACAATAAAACCAAAAAAAAATTCCTCCTATTTTAAAAAAGGAATCCATACTATCCTTATCAATAGCGCCTTTATTAGGCACGGCAGCAACACGATGCCAACGGAAGAAAAAATCAAAAAGAATTTTCAAAATTCAGAGACCGTAATTGGGATAGAGAACAATGCCCGAAATAATATAGAATACACCCTGGACGGCGTATTTGATTTTATGAATTTTCGTCATAAAGACATGGCCCCAAAATATAAAGTATTCAAAGAACTATTTGTGATTTGCTGGGCAGGAATTCCAAAAAAAGTACGCGATAAAACGTTCTTGTCCCGTGTTGACATCGAACTGATTAATGAGCAAGTAAAATTGTTTTATTCGGCTCAAGATGTAGTTACCATTACTTTTGACGAACACAGTTTTACAATTACTGAATATGTTTCTTTGGGTTTGAATGACAAAACGAGTTATTATCCACTGGAGAAACAAACCATCTATTTCTATGAAAATGGATATTACAAAATAGAAAATGAGATGCTGTTCCAACCACCGGAATTCAGCCGAAAAATGCTTTATCACATTTACAACTCCAATATTGCTTTGCTGGCGAAACTAAAAAAAGGACAGACATTAACAGCAAGCGAACGCAAGGATCTAGAAAATGTACCCTCGACATTCATGATTTGTTACCTCAACGGATTTGAAGAGGCCAAAGAAAAATTAGTGGAAGCCAAACCGTACTTAAAACCTTTTCCTCAAATTTATTTGTCTTTTAAAGAAGCCATGCGAATCTTGAGAAAAATGAAGTATGATGTACCAAAGCGAATGTAACTATTCGAGAGAACTATAAATAGTGGTAAGAACTCTAACCTCAGATATAGTGCTATTTAAAAAATCTAGGATGAATTTCGAAAAAAAAGAAGATAGGATTAAGTAGGAAGTCATCAAAAATATTGATGTCCTTAAAAAATAAATAATTAAAGTGAGGCTTTAAAAATGCCAGACCGCCAGAAAAAGTTCATTGACAAAGTTGGCAACCATTCGAATAATTAAAAGCGACAAAACGATAAGTGTATTCATTGCAGATTTTTTTTTGTGAAATTACTTTAAAACATCACGCTACGCAATCACTAAATATAGTGATATTTCGCAACCCAAAAATAGTGATTTTAATTCAAAATCAACACATTATAGAGAGAAAACTATAAATTTATCCCTGTGCTCGAATCCCAATCTGTCCAATATTCCTATAACACCGCCTTCTTAATGGTGAATTCTATTTTCATCGAATTGGACAAATTTTCTTTGGTAAAAAATAGAGTCAATAGCAACGGCTATTAATTATTACACTTCAACTAAACGCTTTATACACAATAGAAAAGCAATTTTACTAATTTACGGATTTCTGTGCTAATTTATTTTTAAGGAAAAAACCATTAAAAAAGCAATTCTTCCCAACTCTTTTACTTATTTTTATGCTTTAAAGCAGCAGCAGTCTTGCTGTTTGTATAATCCAGATTGACCAAACACAAAATGAGAACATTAGTTATAGGTGATATTCACGGAGGCTTGCGTGCACTTCACCAAATTATGGAAAGAGCCAAGGTTACCGCAGACGACACTCTGATATTTTTAGGAGATTACGTGGATGGCTGGAGTCAGTCGCCGCAAGTTCTTGACTACTTGATTGAATTGAATACGACACATAATTGTGTGTTTATAAGAGGTAATCATGATGAATTGTTACTTCATTGGCTAAAAGATGGTCAAGAAGACAATGAGCTATGGTATAAACATGGTGGAGAAGCAACAGTTTTAGCTTATGAAAAAGTAGATGCTACCACTAAAAACCTTCATATTGAATTTTTGCACTCCTTGCAAAACTACTATCTTGATGATAAGAAACGTCTATTTGTTCACGCAGGGTTTACGAATATGAACGGAGTGCAGTATGAGTATTATCCTGAACCATTTTATTGGGATAGAACTTTATGGGAAACAGCCTTGTCTTTAGATAGAAGTATTAAACCCAACGATTTACTCTATCCAAAACGATTGATTCTATACGACGAAATCTACATAGGACATACTCCAGTAACGCGCATTGGTAGGACAGAACCCGTGCAAATGGCTTGTGTTTGGAATATAGATACAGGCGCCGCTTTCAAAGGGCCTTTGACCATTTTGAATGTAGACACAAAGGAATTCTGGCAAAGCGAACCCCTGCACACTTTGTATTTTGACGAAAAAGGTCGGAATTAAAATTTAATGTTCTAATTTTGTATGAATTGTATTAAACATTTAAAAATATGAAAAAAGTAATTACATTATTATTACTATCGTCGGTATGGCTTACCAACGCACAAGCTTTTAAAGGAAATGGAGATGTAAAAGGCCAGGTAGGTTTAAACCTTCAAAATGGCGGTACAGGACTTTACCTATCTTCTGATTTTGGTATTGGCGAAAACATGTCTTTGGGACTAACTGCTAATTATTTATTATCTGTTGCTTCTGATGATTTAGGAAACGAACCAGACTTTGGAGACCGTATCGATTTTAAAGCGCGATTTAATGCTAACCTAGGAGACGTGTTACAATTAGATCCAAAAATGGATGTTTACCCAGGTTTAGATGTTGGCTTAAGAAATTTTGGTGGACATCTTGGTTTCCGTTATTTCTTTACCGAAGGTTTTGGATTATTTAGTGAAGCTGGATTTCCTATCGCCAAATATGACAAAAACACAACTGGTTTTGAACATTTAAACAACCAGTTTGTTGTAAATATCGGTATGTCATTTAATTTGTAACAAAAACGAATTATTCGAAAAATAAAAAAAGGGCAATTTGAAATTTTCAAATTGCCCTTTTTTGTGTTTACATGCTTTATACTACAAGTCGAATTTTATTCCTTGTGCCAATGGCAAAGAAGTTCCGTAATTGATAGTATTGGTTTGACGACGCATGTACACTTTCCATGCATCTGATCCTGATTCACGTCCCCCACCAGTTTCTTTTTCTCCTCCAAAAGCACCACCAATTTCAGCTCCAGATGTTCCGATATTTACATTAGCAATACCACAATCTGATCCGGCAACAGATAAGAAATGCTCTGCTTCTCTTAAATTGTTTGTCATAATAGCAGAAGACAATCCTTGTGCCACTCCGTTTTGAACGTCAACTGCATTTTCTACAGTTCCCGAATATTTCAATAAATACAATACTGGAGCAAAAGTTTCATGTTGCACGATTTCGAATGAATTGTCTGCTTCTGCAATCGCAGGTTTGACGTAACACCCACTTTCGTATCCTTCTCCTGAAAGCACACCACCTTCAACAAGAATTTTTCCGCCTTGTTCTACTACTTTAGTCAACGCTCTATTGTACATTTCGACAGCATGAGTATCTATAAGCGGACCAACGTGATTGTTCTCGTCTAATGGATTCCCAATGCTAAGTTGTTTGTAAGCCGCCACAACAGCATCTTTAACTTTATCGTAAATACTTTCGTGTATTATTAAACGCCGTGTAGAAGTACATCTTTGCCCTGCAGTTCCTACAGCTCCAAAAACAGCTCCAATAACAGTCATTTTTATATCAGCATCCGGCGTAACGATAATAGCATTGTTTCCTCCTAATTCTAATAATGATCTTCCCAAACGACCTGCTACAGTTTGCGCCACGATTTTCCCCATTCGAGTAGAACCAGTCGCCGAAATTAACGGTACACGTTTGTCATTAGTCATCATTTCACCCACTTTGTAATCTCCGTTTATCAAACAAGAAATTCCTTCTGGAAGATTATTTTCTTTAATTACTTCAGCAATTATATTTTGACAGGCAATTCCACATAGAGGTGTTTTCTCTGATGGTTTCCAAACACAAACATCACCAGCTATCCAAGCTAAAGCCGTATTCCAAGCCCAAACTGCTACTGGAAAGTTAAACGCCGAGATAATCCCTACAACTCCCAATGGATGATATTGCTCATACATTCTATGTTGCGGACGCTCTGAATGCATTGTTAATCCGTGCAATTGACGAGAAAGACCCACTGCAAAATCACAGATATCAATCATCTCTTGCACTTCACCATATCCTTCTTGTAATGATTTCCCCATTTCGTAAGAAACCAATTTACCTAAAGCCTCTTTATTTTTACGTAATTTCTCTCCAAACTGACGCACGATTTCACCACGCTGCGGTGCTGGCATCAAACGGAATGTTTTGAAAGCTTCGGTAGCTGACTGCATTACCTTTTCGTAATCTGCCGCAGTAGAAGTTTTAACTTTCGCTATCAATTGACCATCTACAGGAGAATAACTTTCAAGGATTTCTCCGCTTGAAAAGTGATTTAACCCTGTTGAAGTTCCTTCATTTATGTCCTTTATGCCCAATTGTGCCAAAGCCTCTTTCATTCCGAATTGATTTGCTATTGTTATCATTGTAACTTTTTTGTTATAAATTGTTATATTATTTTCGTAAAGATATTATTTAAAGTATTATTATGCAACGATCATTTTATAAAATATCCATAAGAAGAGACGGTATTTTATTAAATACGACTTCTTCTACACAATTCTTCCCTACTAAAATTTTTTAGATTTATATGAGCGATTTTACAGCCAAAGAAAATGCTCCTAACCAAAGAAAATGCTTTATTAAACTTATTTACTAGCTATGAATCGAGCATCTGCCTCCATCACTGTTCCGCAGTTACTGCATGTTCGCAAGGCTTCAGATTTGTAGAAATTTTCAAAATGAGGCAAAAAGTCTTTTTCAATATCCTTTAATTCAAAGTATACTTCATGCAGTTTATGGTTACAGTTTTCACAAAACCATAATAAGCCGTCAGTATAGCCCTGATTTTCCCTTTTTCGTTCGATCACTAAACCAATAGAATTCTCTGATCGCACTGGAGAATGTGGCGTTTTTGCTGGGTGCAAGTACATATCACCAGCCTGAAGTTCTAAAACATTGCGCTGGCCGTCTTCTTGTGTAATGACTTGAATAGTTCCTTCTAATTGATAAAACAACTCTTCCGTCTCATTATAGTGAAAGTCTTTTCGAGCATTTGGCCCGCCAACAATCATCACAATATAATCACCAGAATCTACATATAAGTTTTTATTCCCTACAGGCGGCTTCAGTAATTGACGGTTTTCATCAATCCATTTATTAAGGTTGAAAGGTTTTGAAATTGCCATTTTTTTCGAATTATTAAATTAATGATCCGCTAAGTTACTAAAAAGTCTCTAGCGGTTTAGTGTATAAAAACAGAAACTATAGCAACGCGTTTCTACTAAAGAATTTTTTTACTGAACTTCCTTTATAAGATAAATATAAACCGGAAAATGATCACTGAAACCAACCTCGTTGACCGAATGTCGTTTTGGATACCCTTTATATTGACCTGAAGATTGTATTAAAAAAGACTTGTTGTATATCCCTGCTTTCCAATAACTAAAGGAGGAAAAATCATTCCTGATAAGCGATTGCGAAACCATAATTTGATCAAAAATATCCCATGAATCCCGATATGCAATAGTTCCCAAGCCTCTCTTAGCCATCTCCTCAAAAGGATTGTAAATTCCAAAAGGGAGAACATCACCTTTAATGGCTTTGGCGTCAAGGGCAACTTTTATACTCTTATTATAAGGACCATCATTTAAATCTCCCATAGTCAATACTTTTGCATTTGGATTTATTTGCTGCAAAGAATCGATTATTTTTCTGTTTAAAACTCCTGCGGCTTCGCGAAATGGACTAGATTTTTTCTCTCCACCGGAGCGCGACGGCCAGTGATTGACAATAATATTAATTTCTTCTCCATCTAAAAAACCTGTTACCAAAAGCTGATCGCGGGTAAAAACACGATTATTATAATAGTTTATGGCTAAACTATCGTCTGTTTTTTCGTCTGATTCAACTTTATTCAGCGATTCTTTTTTATAAACTATTAGGGGAATATTGGTGTAGGTTGTCGGTCGGAAATACTTCTTTTGATATAAAAGTGCTACGTCTATTCCTCTTTTGTCTGGAGATTCAAAATGGATGATTCCGTAGTCTCTATCAATAAGGTTTGTTTCCTTTATTAAATCTTCCAAAACCCCTCTGTTCTCTATTTCGCAACCCCCAATAAAAGTAGGTGAATTGGTGTTTTCGGAAGAACCTATTTCGAGTAAAACTCGAGAAAGATTCTGTAGTTTTTGCTTGTACTTTTTGGTAGTCCATTTCTGAGCTCCCTTTGGTGTCCATTCATCATCATTTGTATTAGGATCGTTTATGGTGTCAAAAAGGTTTTCGAAATTATAAAATGCAACGGTATGGATTGCATATTTTTTTTGTTGACCAAGTACTTGCGCTATCGGTAACATTAAAAGCAACATCAGAAATAATTGCGCAACTCTCATATTTAAAATGTAAAAAATTCTTATGTCCTAACAATCAGCGACTCTACTAGTAAAAATACTTCATTTTAACATCAATCCTTTAATTATTTTCGAAATTCATTATCTTTGGTTTTTAGTCCATTTATTTGACTTCCATTATTCTAACTATTCTCGAAAAACAAAAATATGCGTACTACCCGATTTTGGTCTATAAACAGTAGTTTTGGTTTTTATAAAGCCTTACTTTTATTTTTTGTTTTACAATCTTTCAACAGCCAAGCCCATACAAAAATGACAACACCACCCATTTTACAAAAAGGAGATACCATTGCAATTTTGGCCACAGCCCGAAAAAATATTGATGACAACCTACAACCTGCAATAGATTTATTGCATAGTTGGGGACTAGAAGTTGTTATAGGAAACACAATTGGTTTAGACGAAAATCAACTGGCAGGAACTGATGCTCAAAGAGCAGCCGATTTACAGAAGCAATTAGACAACCCAAATATTAAAGCGATTTGGTGTGTAAAAGGCGGCTATGGCACCGTTAGAATAATCGACTTACTCGATTTTACAAAATTTAAACAAAGCCCAAAATGGATTGTTGGTTTTAGCGATATCACGGTTTTGCACAACCATTTAAACACGATGGGATATAAAACCATACACGGGATTATGCCTGTAACGTTTCCTAGAGCAACTCCTGAGGCCGTTCAAAGTTTAAAACTAGCCTTGTTTGGAAATCCAATCCGTTACGAAATTGCTCCAGACGCAATGAATCGATTTGGAACTGCTACGGGGGAATTAGTAGGTGGAAACTTATCAATTCTTTACAGCTTACTAGGTTCGGATTCGGCTATTGACTGCAACGACAAAATTTTATTTATCGAAGATTTAGATGAATACCTCTATCATATAGATCGCATGATGATGAACTTAAAACGAAATGGTTGCCTAGAAAATATAAAGGGAATCATTGTAGGGTCTATGAATAAGATGAGAGATAACGATATTCCATGGGGGAAAAACGCCCTTGAAATTATTGAAGATGTCACTAAACAATATAAAATTCCGGTAGTTTACAATTTCCCCGCAGGACATATTCGCGACAATAGAGCTCTAGTCTTAGGAAGTGTAGTTCGTCTTGATGTTAATGACAAAAAGAGTGTGTTAGTGTTTGAGTAATCCTCCCCCCTCCCGACGCTTCGGGACCCGCCGAAGGATGGAGTGATTAGATGGAAGTTTATTTTGAATGCTTCTTGAAATAAATGTTTTGGAAGCTGAATACTTTCAAAAACAAAATCCAGGGAGCTAAACACTTTAAAATGAGTATTGTGGGCTGATCACTCTAAACTGAACATCGCAAACCAACAAAAATGGCTGAACATAACGATCTTGGGAAATTTGGAGAGGAAATGGCGGTCGAGTTTCTTCAGAAAAACGGATATCTTATTTTAGACATCAATTGGACTTTTCAAAAAGCAGAAATTGACATCATTGCTATAAAAGAAAACACCCTCGCCATAGTTGAAGTAAAAACCCGTTCCTCGCTAGAATTTGGCTTACCACAGGATTTTGTGAAACCTAAAAAAATTCAGCTACTCGTAAAAGCGGTTAACGAATATGTCAATCAAAAAAACCTTGATTTGGAAGTTCGTTTTGACATCATTGCCATTCATAAAGAAGGTAAATCTTTTGTTATTGAACACCTTATAGATGCGTTTTATCATTTTTAGAGAAAATTTATCGATGTTATATTTGTAACAAAATGTTTTTTTATTTATATTTGCTTCTAATTTTATTACGACAAATAAAAATTTACTGTTCTAACCAGGTAAAAAATATTAAAATTATGAAAACTGTTTCTTCCATTGTTGAAAATTACATCAAAACAAAACCTTTCCTTTTAAACGCACTCTCTCTTGGAATCATTAATCTGACGTCGCTATCTAGAAATATAATGTCAGAATTAGAAAGTGAATTTGGCAAAGAAGTAAAACAAGGTGCAGTTGTCATGTCATTAAAAAGACTAACTGAAGAACTGGATTTTAGATTAAATCACAAAATAAATAAAGTAATAAAAAACATTGGAGAGATAACCGTAAGGTCTGCTTTGACTGACTATGCTTTCTCAGTTTCGGAAACGGTTTTGAACAAGCAAGGCGAATTAATAGCAGATATTAACGCTTTGCCTGATGTGTTTTACACTTCATCTAGAGGAGTAAATGAAATCAATATTGTAGTAAGCAATAGTGTTAATCACTTAGTGGACAAGCATTTTGCAAATGAAAAATTGATCCAAAAATTAGACAATTTAGCATCAATCACCGTTAAATTACCTAAAGAAAATATTATTGTTCCAGGTATTTATTATTTCATCTTTCAGCGATTAGCTTGGGAAGGAATCATCATCAATGAAGTTATCTCAACTTCTAATGAGTTTACTATTTTAGTAAGTGAAGACCAAGTAGATGTTGCTTTTAAAGTAATCAAGGATTTGAAGAATTAAACATAGCTTCCAGCCTTTAAAAGACTGAAAGCTTTTAACCCCGTAACTCTTATGAATCCCAATTCCTCTTGAAAACGGTAAATACTATCATATGTATAATAGAGGTAATAATGGAATTAACTTGTTCTATGATATCGAAAACTATATTCATTTTCTGAGGTTATACGACAAATATATTGACCCAATAGCTGAAACTTATGCTTGGTGTTTGATGAAAAATCATTTTCACATTCTGGTTTACATTAAAGAAACGGAAGAGATTGATATTACAAAATTAGAATACTCATCAACTGATAAACCAAAAGCAATAAGTGCTTCAAAACAGTTTTCAAATTTGTTTAACGCCTATACTTTAGCGATGAATAAACGATATAAAAGGACTGGTAGTTTATTTGAGAAAAATTTTAAGAGAAAAGTAGTTACTTCTGACACCTATTTCCAAAAACTTATTTTTTATATCCACAATAACCCTGTTCATCATAATTTTACAGAAACCATTATAGAATACCCTTGGACCTCTTATGGAACAATTCTTTCAACAAAAACAACTAAATTGCAAAGAGATAAAATTATAGAATCGTTTTATGATTTGGAGAACTTTAAATAGTACCACAGCATTAATCAAGACTTACATGAAATAGAAGATTTGATTATTGAATAAGTAAAACAAAAAGCTTCCAGCCTTTAAAAGGCTGGAAGCTTTGTTTTATACTTTTTTCCCTCCCAGCATCTCCATCAATTCTAATGCTCTTCTGGTCGATTTTACATTGTCAAAAGTCAGTAACAATCTTAGACCATTCTTCGTTTCTTTTTCTTTTATTTTACAGATTGAACTATTTTTAGTCACAAAATCCATGACTGATGTAAAGCGTTTCGACTGGTAATAATCAGATTGCTGATCAGAAACAAAATAGCCAATCATCTTGCCTTGTTTCATTACTAGTTTCTCGATTCCTACTTGTGTCGCAATCCATTTTATTCGAATACTATTCATTAAAGCAATAGCTCGTGGCGGCATAGGTCCAAAACGGTCGATCAATTTTGTCTGGAAAACTTGCAGTTCCTCTTCGTTTTTAACTGCTGATAATTCACTATACAAACTCAATCGTTCACTTATGTTATTGATGTACTCATCAGAGAATAACAACTCAAAGTCCGTGTCAATTTGCAGGTCTTTTACATATTCTTTGGTTTCAATATCATTCTCAACAGGATATAAATCCTTGAATTCATTTTCCTTCAACTCCTCAATGGCTTCATTCATGATTTTCTGATAAGTGTCAAAACCTATTTCGTTAATAAAACCACTTTGCTCACCACCCAATAAATCTCCAGCACCACGAATTTCTAAATCTTTCATCGCAATATTAAATCCGCTACCTAGTTCACTAAATTGTTCCAAAGCCTGAATTCGCTTTCTAGCATCGTCTGTCATCACTGAATATGGTGGGCAGATAAAATAGCAAAATGCTTTTTTATTGCTACGTCCTACACGTCCACGCATTTGATGCAAGTCTGACAATCCGAAATTATTAGCGTTATTAATAAAAATCGTATTTGCATTAGGAACATCTAAGCCGCTTTCGATAATTGTGGTTGCCACCAAAACATCAAATTCACCGTTCATGAAAGCCAACATCAATTCTTCTAGTTTTTTCCCTTCCATCTGACCGTGGCCAATTCCAACTCTGGCATTCGGTACCAAACGTTGAATCATTCCGGCAACTTCTTTTATGTTTTCGATTCTATTATTGATAAAAAACACTTGTCCGTTACGCTGAATCTCATACGAAATCGCATCCCGAATCATCTCTTCACTAAAACCAACAACATTAGTTTCAATAGGATAACGATTGGGTGGCGGTGTCGTAATTACCGATAAATCTCGCGCGGCCATTAGAGAAAACTGTAAGGTTCTCGGAATTGGCGTTGCAGTCAATGTGAGCGTATCCACGTTAGCGGCAATGGTTTTTAATTTGTCTTTTACGTTGACACCAAATTTTTGTTCTTCATCAACAATCAGCAATCCAAGATCTTTAAAAACTACATTTTTATTGACCAATTGATGTGTCCCAATAACAATATCAAGTTTTCCCTCAGCTAACTCTTTTAGCGTTTCCGCTTTTTGTTTGGCCGTTCTAAATCGGTTTAAGTAACCGATGGTAACTGGCATATCTTTTAATCGCTCCGTAAAAGTTCTATAATGCTGGTAGGCTAAAATGGTTGTAGGAACTAGAATTGCGACTTGCTTGCTATTATCCACTGCTTTAAAAGCAGCACGAATAGCAACTTCAGTTTTACCAAAACCGACATCACCACATACTAATCGATCCATAGGACGATCGCTTTCCATATCGGCTTTGACTTCCTGCGTTGACTTGGTTTGATCCGGTGTATCCTCATAAATAAAGGAACTTTCTAATTCGTTCTGCAAGTAACTATCTTTCGAAAACTGGAATCCTTTATCCAATCGTCTTTTGGCGTATAGCTGAATCAAATTGAATGCAACATGCTTAACCCTTGCCTTAGTTTTTTGTTTTAAAACTTTCCAAGCATTCGAACCCAACTTATAAATTTTGGGCGGTGTTCCGTCTTTACCGGTATATTTTGAAATTTTATGTAGCGAATGAATGCTCACATACACAATATCATTATCTGCATAAACTAGTTTTATGGCTTCCTGAGTTTTATTTTCGACTTGTATTTTTTGTAAACCTCCAAAACGTCCTATTCCGTGATCGATGTGAGTTACATAATCTCCAACGGAAAGCGTGGTCAATTCTTTTAAGGTGATATTTTGCTTTTTCGAATAGCTACTCTTAATGTTGAATTTGTGGTAGCGCTCAAAAATTTGATGATCTGTATAGCAGGTTATTTGGTTTTCTTCGTCAATAAAACCTTGGTACAAAGGCAAAACAATAGTATTATATTGCTTTCGAATATCCTCTGAATTTGTTTCGTCTAAACTTTCGAAAATATCATGAAAGCGCTTTGCCTGAGCGTCATTAGAACAAAATAAATAATTTTTGTATCCGTTAAACTGATTTTCACTCAAATTATTCAACAACAAATCGAATTGCTTGTTGAACGACGGCTGCGGTAAAATGTGGAATTCCCATTTTTTAGCTATCTTAAAAATGGGATTCGCGCTCAATTCTATTACCGAAAAATCTAAGGCTCTCTTTATAAATGTCCTTTGATTTAAAAACAACTGATCCGGTGTGGAACGTTTTATTTCTTGTGACAATTTCTCAAACGCTTCTTCTGCTCTTGCAAATTGCTTGTCTAATTGAGAAAAAAGATCTTCAGTATTTTGAATAAAAATCACTGTTTTCTCTGAAATATAATCCAGAAAGCTTTCTCTGTTTTCCTGAAAAACCTTGTTCTCTACATTTGGGATTATCGTAATTTTCTTCTGCTTTTCTATAGACAGCTGTGTCGCCACATCAAAGCTACGAATGCTTTCGACCTCATCACCAAAAAACTCAATTCGGTAAGGATTATCATTCGAAAAAGAAAACACATCGACGATTCCTCCACGAACAGAAAACTCGCCCGGTTCTGTAATAAAATCTACTCTTTTGAATTCATATTCGAATAAAACCTCGTTGATAAAATCAATAGATATTTTATCTCCAACCGACACTTTCAAAGTGTTTTTCTCCAAATCTTTACGAGTCACCACTTTTTCAAATAGCGCTTCGGGATAACTTACTATTACAGCAGGTTTCTTGCGGGAATTGATTCGGTTAAGCACTTCGGCGCGAAGCAAAACATTAGCATTATCAGTATCTTCAATTTGGTATGGACGACGGTACGAACCTGGAAAAAACAGCACGTCCTTTTCACCAATCATTTGTTCCAAATCGTTCAAATAATAAGCTGCTTCCTCTTTATTGTTTAAAATAACTAAGAATGGAGCGTCGGCTTTTTTAAAAAGTGCACGCACAACAAAAGATACCGATGATCCCAACAAGCCATCAAGATGTAATTTTGGTTGATTATCTTCCTGCAAGCGGTCAACAATTTGTTGCACTTTAGGCGAATTATCGAAGGTGTTATATAAGGCAGTTTTACTCAACTCTAGAAATATTTTGATCGTTTATTACAGGACTACTTTCTGGAATGGCTCTGGAGGCATCCATCATTTTCTTTAGTTCGGATTCTCCTTCTTCTAAAGGAATTTTGCTTTTCTCCACAATAATATCCATTTGGCGCTGTAGGGAAGCCAACTCTTTATTGATTTCGGCAATGAGAACAACCACTTTTTTATCTGGAATATTGTCCAAATGAATGTACAAGTCTAACAATCTCACTTTAGTAATTAGTGTTGAGATTCGGCTTTTTATTTGCGGTTTGTCAAATTGTAATGGCAAATTCTCGTTCAACGCCATCGCTTTTTTAGAAATGGCGGTTGATTTTTGTTGAAATGCGCCAATAGTATTATTGGGTTTTTGGGCTAATTCAGCCAAAAACAGACGAAGCTCATTCCAGCTCCCTACACTTTCTTCTGCAGCTGTGTTGATGGGTGTGTCATAAAAAACCCAGCCTTTTTTTATACTCGAAAAAATGACTTCCTTTTTTTTGGCGTCTTTTTCATTCTCTGCTATCCTTTTTTGGTTATCATCTTTACAAGAAGAAAGGAAAATAAGCAGAAAAAGAAAGGATACTATTTTATATTTCATAGGGATGTTCTCAGTTGTTTTGTGGTTTCCAATGTAATTAGTACAGTCCCTTTCTTCTCGAGGTATAAAATCTCTCAGGCTCATTTCATTGCGATTACAAGGAAGCGCAAAGTTACAAAGTAAATTTATAATTATAGATTCGAAATTACAAATTAGAATTCGACGTAAAACGCTACATTTCTAGCATAAAAATTGCCAAAATCCCGAATAGAAAATTACTATTACTGGCGTTTTTATATTGGATTTACAATCCAGTAGGGACACTGCGAATGCATTTGTAAAATAGTTATCTTTGTGCTTCAAAAACAATCAATAATGAGCACGAAAATATTAATTATAGGCGCTTGTGGCCAAATAGGGACCGAGTTAACCCATTCATTAAGAAAAATATACGGAACTGATAATGTCATCGCTTCGGATATTAGAAAATTAAATAACGACGTTGTAAATTCAGGTCCTTTTGAAGTAGTAAACGCATTAGACTTCAATCAGATTGAGCATCTTGTGGAACTTCATGAAATTGATGAAGTTTATTTGATGGCAGCGTTACTATCAGCAACAGCTGAAAAAAACCCCGCTTTTGCTTGGGATTTAAATATGAATTCTTTGTTTCATGTTTTGAATTTGGCGAAAGCTGGAAAAATCAAAAAAATATTCTGGCCATCCAGTATTGCCGTTTTTGGACCAACAACTCCAAAAGAAAATACGCCTCAATACACTATCATGGAGCCATCAACGGTTTACGGAATTAGTAAGCAAGCGGGTGAAAGATGGTGTGAATACTACCACAATATCTTTGGTGTGGATGTAAGAAGCATCCGTTATCCTGGACTAATTAGTTACTCTTCGCCTCCGGGTGGTGGAACTACAGATTATGCGGTGGATATTTTCCACAAAGCACTTTCTGATAAAACGTATGAGTGTTTCTTGTCTTCAGAAACAAAAATGCCGATGATGTATATGGATGATGCTATTGCGGCAACAATCCAAATTATGCAAGCGCCAGTGGAAGAAATCAAAATTCGTTCTTCGTACAATCTTGCCGCAATGAGTTTCACGCCAACAGAAATCGCTGCAGAGATCAAGAAACACATTCCTGAATTTACGATTACTTACGAGCCAGACTTCCGCCAGAAAATTGCTGACAGTTGGCCTGCAAGTATTGATGACACCGAGGCCAGAAAAGATTGGAATTGGAGTCATAAATATGACTTGGAATCTATGACAACGGATATGCTGGAGCATTTGAAATAATCCAAAAAAGTAAATACAAAAAAAGTCTAGCTTAAAAAACTAGACTTTTTTTGGTTTGAAAGCAATTTTAATCCCCGGTTTCACGAAGTTTTCAAATAGTACTCAAACGTCTATAAATCATATCTTTGTTTGCGGGTGCGAAATAAGATAAATTCGCACAGCATTAACGGAGAACACCGGAGACTGGGAATTAATTTGTTCATTCGTCAGATCTTGCATTTGATAAGGTTCCTCCGTCTCCTTTCGTAATATAAAGTAAAACAACAATTTTGGAGTCATTATCTACAAAAAACGGTAATATCAAATTTTTATTGAACTTTATATAATATAATTTCTCTTTTTCTTTAAGATCCATTTTAAATTTCGTCCCTTTTTTATTTCCTTCTTCGGGGGTATATACAACTATCTGCCCCGGGGTTTTTTTATACTCATCTTTTATGGAATTTAACACAAACTGAGACATTTTTTTCCCTTCCGCTGTATATTTCACATATTTTTCAACAACATCTTCTAATTTAACAGAATCATCTACGACTTCATATGCAAAATCTTTTAATAACTTTTTATCACTTTGCAAATAATATAAATAGTAGCCTATACACAAAGCTAAAATTACGGTTAAAATTAATAGTAGGTTTTTTATTTGTCATATTTAATTCGCATATCTTCATTTGTGGCTGTATCAAATTCTCATTATGCTCAATTCCATATTGATTCAATTACAGGTTCCCGTATTACTTGCTGAATTCGCTCCAGTGGTTTGTCTCCTAGCATTAGTAGGTAAAGACATCGTTCTAATATTTTGTCCTAATTGACCAGGGTTACTCCCTCCGCCTCCTGGCCAAGACCCATAAGAGTCCGACAAATTCAATCCTGCCAAATTTCCTATTACTATAGCAAAATCCGTACAATTATATGTGTTCAAATCGTATGTATTAGGGGCATTGTTAGAATATCCCATAATATTAAGTAATTGATTTGAGTCTATTTGGATGGCGACACTAACATCAAAAAAATGATTTTCATCATTTCCAAAAGCTTTCGGGATTGCGCAGCAATCGTGTTATTTAGGAACACTTTGGGGAGCAGGTTTTTCACAATTTTCACTCCTTTAATCTTTGCCAATTACCTTGATGCGTATTACAATAAGATTACCATATTTCTCCACATCCTCTTTTGTCCACATCAATTCTTTGCCTTTGGGCCTTTTTTCGAACTTCCAATCTACAGGTTCTTTGACATATACGTATAGTCCTAAGTGATTTTTCCCTATCGCCCTTCCGCTTTTAAATTCCTCAGAATCTATAAACCTAAAGGAAAAAAATTGATGACCTTCTTCATTATTACCCCATGCGGTTTTTATCTCGGGTTTTATTTCTTTTAATAAATTTTTCAAAGGTTTATTAATGAAGTGTTTTTCGTTTATTTTTAATTTATGAGCATCGTTAGGCATTTGTACCATTTGTTGTGCTTTACAGCTATAGTTCATTATAATAAAGATCGTTACAAAAATTTTGAGTATGTTTTTCATGTTTTTTGTTTTTAGTGTTAATTACAAGGTGTTGAAGTATATGTTTTAGACCCATCAGGATGCGTGGTTTCTTGGGGTTTGATGGGTTTAAATTCTCCATCACTGTCTCGCTTGAGTAAAGTTATCCCTGCATTATATTTATCCAAAACAAAAGCAATTGCCTCTGTCTTTCCATCGATACTAGACCCCATTGGAGTTACAAGATCTTGTAATTGGTTATATATAAAATCAGGAAATTCAGGACTATAACCGGGTAATTGGTCAGCGGGATAAGCCGCAACAAAAGCTTGAGCCGCTGCGAAGTCGGTAACCACTATTCCGTAAACCTCTCCATCTGTTAAAACAAAGGTTGTTGTAAAATTACTGCTTTTTACATTCAATTTTACACTGGCATATATATCTCCCGCGGATAGTGGGGTGTTGTTTGGATGGTTGTGTAGGGCAGCAAACGCCCCCGTCCAGCTAGTATTTGTTGCTACCAAATATTGTGAAGTACCATTATTCATCGGCGCTTGGGTTATTTTTCCATCTGCATCTTTTCCTAGGGTAATGCTGTGTTCCAGACCATCAGCACTTGCTGTAATAATGCTGGCTTTAGCGGATAAATAGTTACTATCCTGAGAAATGGATGTGGCTGCTTTAGCAGTTGTGCAAGGATCTGATGCCGTAGCATTTGTACCTGTGCCATGAGATCCACCACCATAATAAGGAATAGTTGTGGTATCAGAGCCGCCGTCAGGAAGACAAAAAATAATTCCGGTACGTCTTGGAGGACCGGTATCAAAAAGCTCAACAACCTCATAGCAAGTTACGGAGGCCTCTTTGTTGGTTATGTTTGGTTTTTGAACTGCTTCTTTGCCATCAACTAGTACATTGAGATTTACACTTTTATTGCCATTATTAATAATCAACACCTTCCCTGTGAAATCATTCGGAATGCTAAAGTAATTTATTTTGGCTATCTCTTTTATCAAATCAAAATCCTTTTTGGAGGACGAAATATTAATAATATAGGGAGTAAACTCATTTTTAGCGGTTTTAATAAACAGCAATCTATTGACTGAGATCGTCGAATTATCCGCAGTTAAAAAAATATGCTGTTTTAAAATTATTGGGACTTCAACTGCTATCTCATTTCCGCTATTTAGCGATTGTGCTTTTTCCCAATCAATTTTATCAGCAAATTCCAAAAGACTAAAATTGTTTTTTAAAGGATTATCTTCAAACCACATTTTAGCAGAATCCACTTCATTTTGTTGATTTACAACCGAGGTTGCAGCTTTGGTTTCAATATCTTCATTAGAGCAAGAACAAAACAAAAGAACCAGGAAAATTCCTAAGTAATGGGGGGGGGATCAGTATATTTTTTATCATAATTATCTGGTTAAAATAAAGCTATTTTATTTGTATAGCTTTTGCTAATGTAAGAAAAATATTCTTTATAAGTGTTTCTAACGATATTTTTTCTTGATTTATACATGAAGATTACAACTATTATTGATGAAAAACTTGACTTCCGTCAAAAATTGCTGACAGCTGGCCTGCAAGTATTGATGATGATTTTGCACGAAAAGACTGGAATTGGAATCACAAATTTGATTTGGAATCTATGACAACGGATATGTTGGAGCATTTGAAATAATCCAAAAAAGTAAATACAAAAAAAGTCTAGCTTAAAAAACTAGACTTTTTTTGGTTTTAAAACGAAGTGAGTTGTTATTTCACTTCATAAATATTATTCTCTTGTTTCACATCAGCCATTAATCCGCTTGGATCAATAGTGATTTTCTTGATTGTGCTTTTCCCTTTCCCAATTGTAAAATCATAGGTAGATGCTGCCCATGTCCAGTCATTCAAAACTGTTCTTTTTACGGATGGATTTGGGTTTTCTTTTTCAAAATGCATTAGACGCAAAGGAATATAGAAACTCTCCATTGTTCCATCAGTATATTCAACTAATAAGTCAATAGGCATTGGCATTCTTCCAATTCTTTCTAAACTAATTGTAGTTTTGTCACTATTATCAGCTACCGTTTTAATACCATAGTCAATAGTATTTGTGGTTTGAGTCCAATCCATCAAATACCAATCTAAGTTAGCTCCAGAAACACGTTCAGCAGTTCTCTTGATATCGTTAGGTGTAGGATGTTTGAACTTAAAGTCGTGATAATATCTCTTTATCGTTTCTGCTAATTTATCCTTTCCAATCACGTAATTTAATTGGGATAAAAATATACTCCCTTTTACATAAGAAGAAACGCTATACGGTCTGTTTTCATCATAACGATCTCCATGCGTACTTTGCGCTTGCTCTTTTCCTGATTCTATCAATTTGTAATACGCATTGTAATTCCCTTTAAACGGATTCTCCACTTTCTTACCTGACAATTCATTCTCAGCCCAATCTTGAACATAAGTCGTAAAACCTTCGTCCATCCATGGATGCTTTGATTCGTTAGTCGCTAAAACATGTTGGAACCAAGCATGCGCTAACTCATGTGTTGCCGTCCCGTAAATCCCAGCAAGGGTTCCGTTTCCTAACATCAAAGTACACATAGCATACTCCATTCCGCCATCTCCACCTTGAATAAATGAATATTGCTTGTATGGATATTCTCCAATATTTTTATTTAAAAAATCTAGCATATTAACCATTAGCGGCTGCAATTTCTTCCAGTTTTCAGCTGTTTTTGGATTGTTTTTGTATAAGAAATGTAAATCAACATCGTTAGCTCCTTTTACAACATCATGAGTATAATTTTTATCGGCAGCCCATGTAAAATCATGAACCATTGGCGCGACAAAATGCCAAGTCAAGGTTTTAGTTCTCTTTGGATAAGTCACCTTTACTCCAGCGTCTTCGTATCCATGACCTATTTCGTTTTGATTTTGTAAATAACCTGTTCCTCCAATAGTGTATTCTTTATCAATTGTGATATTTACATCAAAATTCCCCCAAACACCATGAAATTCTCTAGCGATATAAGGATCAGCATGCCAACCTTCGAAATCAAATTCGGCTAATTTTGGGTACCATTGCGACATAGAAAATTCAACTCCTTCAGAATTATTTCTTCCAGAACGGCGAATTTGAACTGGAGATTGTCCGTCAAAATCAAGTGTAAATGTTGTTTTCGAATTTGGTAATATTGGCTTAGCCAAAGTAACTTCTAAAATAGTTCCCACTTCTTTAGTTGTTGCAGCGACACCATCTTGCTTAAAGTTTGAAATTCGCAAATAACCAATTTCATCTGGCTTTAGAGTTTCAATACGGCTTACTTTCAGCTCTTTTCCATCCACTTTGACTTTGTTGACCATTCTTGCGTCAGGATCTTTTATACTGTGTAATCTAGCATCCATTTCGCTTCCCGGCTGGAAGGCGTTATTGAACAAATGATAGTACACTTTTCTAAGAGTATCAGGTGAATTATTGGTGTAAACCAATTCCTGTTTTCCAGTGTATTGGTAATTTTTTGCATCCATGACAACATCCATTTTATAATCGGCGTGCTGCTGCCAGTAGCTGGAACTTTGGGCATAAATTGAACCCAAATTTAGAGTGACAATTGAAAGTAAAAGTAATTTTCTCATCATTTTACAAATAAAAAATGGAAGAGCAAATGCCCTTCCATTAAATTAGAATTATTAAAATTATTTTTTAGACATTTTTTCTGCCATCAATATAGCATTGTATGCGTTAACTATTTTTCCTGATTTAGATAAGGTTGTGAATGAACGGCTGTCTTTTGGATTTCCTCCTACAACAACAAGATCAGTAATCGCTACACCAGAATCCATCAAAATATGTTTCACTTGTGAGGCAGTTAAATTTGGATAATAAGAGCGAATCAAGGCTGCAACTCCAGCAACATTTGGCGCAGCCATAGAAGTTCCTTGTAAATATCTATAAGTATCATTTGGTGTTGTAGCATAAATTTTTACTCCTGGAGCAAAAACATCTACATTCACTTTTCCAATGTTTGAAAAGTTAGCAACTACTTTATCACCGTATTCAAAATTCAAAGCGCCAATAGTAATCATATTATCAGCAAACTCTTTTATTTTATCATCAGAATCAGTTGGAAAATTATCGCTGAAATCAATGTCTTTTGCGTCATTTCCTGCAGCATGAACAATTAGCACGTCTTTCTTTTCAGCATATTTTATCGCATCATAAACCCATTGCTTATGCGGAGAGAAACTTTTTCCAAAACTACCGTTGATCACTTTTGCACCATTATCTACAGCATAACGAATCCCAAGAGCGATATCTTTATCATATTCATCTCCGTCTGGCACAGCACGAACCGTTAAAATTTCTACATTATTAGCAACTCCGTCACCACCCATAGAATTATTTCTGCTTTGGGCTACAATACCTGCAACGTGAGTTCCATGAAGCGCTTCGTCTTTATCTGGACCAATAACGTTATTGTTACCGTATTTTGTGTCGGTAATATCATTTGGATTATCTCCTACTACTTTTCTATAATCTTGTTTTAGATTATCACCATTTACAGTAGCAATAATTTCTTCAAGATCTTTTTGAATCGCTTTTTCTAAATCTACAATGCTCATACCAAAAGAAAGCATTCTTTGCATTGTCACTTTACTTTCTAAGATTGAAGTATCTTTAGATTCAATTGCATTTACTTCGTCAATAGTGTAGACAGCCTTTCCTAAATGCTTTGCTATCACTTTATCTGCAGTTGCTGTAGCTGTTAAAAGCCCTTCTAAACGTGCTTTTCCTGCTTCTGCCTTAGCTATTTTTTCATCATTAATTTTCTTCGCTTCTTTATAAATTACATCATTTACTAAGCTTTTATCTTTAATGATTCTTTCGTATTCTAAATTTTCTTTGGTGATATCTCCTAGAAAGTTCCAACCATGAATATCATCAATGTAACCGTTATTATCATCATCAACACCGTTGCTCGCAATCTCTTTTGAGTTAGTCCAAACAACCGATTTCAAGTCTTCATGCTCGATATCAACTCCTGAATCTACAATACCAACAATTACTTTAACTCCCTTTTTATCTTTCAGAAGTTCTGCATAAGCTCTATCAACACTCATTCCTGGAATTGTATCGTTTATGATGTCTAAATGACTCCAACGTTTTAATTCATTTTCTTTTAAAGTGGCCGTTTTTTTAACATTTAAAGGAGCCGAAATTGCTGTTAAAGAACTAAAACTTGAAACTTGTTTTTGAGCTCCACATCCAGCTAGAACCAATACTGCAAAAGCAGAAAGACAAATGGGTTTAATACTATTCATTCTATTAATTTATTTATGTTTGAAATATTAGACTAAAATATATGATTTTGTTACAAAAAAACGTTGGTTTAACACTAAGTTAAGATATCGTCCGCTTTAAAAACTTCCTTCAATCGCACTCCTTTTTCAGTATGTTGCACAGTAATAATCTCATTGTGCGCATCGTGTTCTAAAAACAGATAGTAATCGTTATCGGCTGCGGCATGGAGAAATTTTGTTTTCTCAGGCATTGTCAATAATGGCCTCGTATCATAACCCATCACATAGGGAACCGGGATGTGCCCGGCTGTCGCCAATAAATCAGCACAAAAAACGATTGTTTTATCTTTGTATCGAATGTGTGGAATCATTTGTTTTTCGGTATGTCCATCAGCAAAGAATATGCCAAAACCTAGCTCTGATTGCTCTAGGAAATCACCCTCACTTCTTTTGATAAAATTCAGCTGTCCACTTTCTTGCATTGGCAAAATATTTTCAGTCAGGAAAGAAGCCTTTTCCCTAGGATTGGGTTTTGTTGCCCATTCCCAATGATTTTCATTGCTCCAGAATTTGGCGTTTTTGAAAGCTGGTTCGAAGCCCGTTTTGTCCTTGTTCCATTCTACACTTCCGCCACAATGGTCAAAATGCAAATGCGTCATAAAAACATCAGTAACGTCATCACGATGAAAACCATATTTAGCTAGAGATTGATCCATGGAATGTGTACCCCAAAGTGAATAGTATCCAAAAAACTTCTCTGATTGCTTGTTCCCCATTCCGGTATCAATCAATATCAACTTGTTGCCATCCTCGATAAGCAAGCATCTTGCGGCAATGTCAATTAAGTTATTTTCATCAGCTGGATTGGTACGATTCCAAATGGTTTTTGGCACCACGCCAAACATCGCACCACCATCTAATTTAAAATTGCCGGTTTCTATAGGATATAATTTCATTTTTTTGAGTTAAAAAGATTAAAGAATTCTACGATTCTATTTACAATGCCTTACATTTTAACAAATAACAACTTTCTAGCTGAATATTTACATTTATCATAAAGAGCCTGCAATTTATGAAAATTGATCTGCTTTAATTCAAATTCTATAGTCTTTTTCTATTTTGTCATATATTATAAAAATGTTCTCCATTATGGAAAAACGTTTTTATATAGTATCTTTGTGCTTAATTTAGACAAAATCAATATAACAATGATAAAGGTTTCAGATACTGCCAAAAAGAAAATCATCGATTTGATGAAAGAGGACGGTTTTGATGCTGCTACAGACTATGTAAGAGTAGGCGTGAAAAGTGGCGGATGCTCCGGTTTGTCTTATGATCTAAAATTTGACAAAGCTAAAAGTGAAGACGATAAAATATTCATTGACAACGAAATAACAATTGCAGTGGAAAAAAAATCTTTCCTTTACTTAGCTGGGACAATTTTAGAATTCTCAGGCGGAATAAACGGAAAAGGATTTGTTTTTAACAATCCTAATGCAAATAGAACGTGTGGATGCGGAGAGAGTTTCTCTCTTTAGTCAAATGTTGAAAGTCAGAAAGTCGAAAGACTCATCATGACTTTATAGCTTTAGACTTTAAAACTTTAAGACAAAAAAAATATGTCAAAATACACAGAAGACGATTTAAAAATCGAACTCGAAACTAAAGAATACAAGTACGGGTTTTATACCGAATTAGAATCGGATACATTCCCTATTGGCTTAAACGAAGATATTGTTCGCGCCATTTCCCTTAGAAAGGAAGAGCCACAATGGATGACCGACTGGCGCCTTGAGGCTTTTCGTGCTTGGCAGGAAATGACCGAGCCAGAATGGGCTAACGTACATTATACAAAACCAGATTTTCAGGCTATTTCTTATTATTCTGCGCCAAAAGCGGTAGATCCTAATAAGACATTAGACGATGTAGATCCTGAACTTTTAGAAATGTATAAAAAGTTAGGCATCTCGATTGATGAACAAAAGATGATGAATAATGTGGCGATGGACATCGTTGTCGATTCCGTTTCAGTAGCTACTACATTCAAGAAAACATTAGGAGAAAAAGGAATTATTTTTATGAGTATTTCTGAAGCTATTAAAGAGCATCCAGAATTAGTTCGTAAACATTTAGGAACTGTTGTCCCTCAAAAAGATAATTTTTATGCCGCATTGAATTCAGCTGTTTTCTCTGACGGTTCTTTCTGTTATATTCCAAAAGGAGTTCGTTGTCCAATGGAACTTTCGACTTACTTTAGAATAAATCAAGCCGGAACAGGTCAATTTGAAAGAACATTACTAATTGCAGATGAAGGCAGCTATGTAAGTTACCTTGAAGGTTGTACCGCACCAAGTCGTGACGAAAATCAATTACATGCTGCAGTAGTAGAATTAATTGCACTAGACGATGCCGAAATTAAATATTCTACTGTTCAAAACTGGTATCCTGGAAATAAAGAAGGTAAAGGTGGAGTTTTCAACTTTGTGACTAAAAGAGGAATTTGTGAGAAAAACGCAAAAATCTCTTGGACACAAGTAGAAACTGGTTCTGCCGTAACTTGGAAATATCCATCTGTAATATTAAAAGGTGACAATTCAATTGGGGAGTTTTACTCGATTGCCGTTACCAATAATTTCCAACAGGCTGATACAGGGACTAAAATGATCCATTTAGGAAAAAATACCTCATCTACTATTATTTCTAAAGGAATTTCCGCGGGTAAATCACAAAATAGCTACCGTGGGTTAGTTCGTATTTCGCCAAATGCTGATAACGCAAGAAACTTTTCTCAATGTGACTCTTTATTAATGGGTAACAGCTGTGGCGCACATACTTTCCCTTATATCGAAAGTAAAAATCCGTCTGCAAAAATTGAGCACGAAGCAACTACATCTAAAATTGGTGAAGATCAAGTGTTCTATTGCAACCAACGTGGAATCCCTACTGAGAAAGCAATTGCTTTAATCGTTAATGGTTTCAGTAAAGATGTATTGAATAAGTTACCAATGGAATTTGCTGTTGAAGCACAAAAATTATTAGAAATATCATTAGAAGGATCTGTAGGATAATCTTTTTAAGACTTTATATAAAACAAAACGTTTATGTTATCAATTAAAAATTTACACGCCTCAATTGGGGATAAAGAAATATTAAAAGGAATCAATCTAGAAATTAAAGCAGGTGAAGTTCATGCTATAATGGGCCCAAATGGATCTGGAAAAAGTACGCTTTCGGCAGTAATTGCTGGAAACGAAACTTATGAGGTGACTGAAGGATCTGTAAGCCTTGAAGGAGAAGACTTAGCAGAATTAGCTCCTGAAGAAAGAGCACACAAAGGCGTTTTCCTTTCGTTTCAATATCCTGTTGAAATTCCTGGAGTATCAGTTACTAATTTCATTAGGACAGCGATTAACGAATCGCGAAAAGCAAACGGTCAAGAGGAAATGCCAGCAAACGAAATGCTAAAAGTGATTCGTGAAAAATCAGAATTATTAGAAATTGATAGAAAATTTTTATCTCGTTCTCTTAATGAAGGATTTTCTGGCGGAGAGAAAAAACGTAATGAAATTTTCCAAATGGCCATGCTAGAGCCAAAATTGGCAATTCTTGACGAAACAGATTCTGGTTTAGATATCGATGCACTTCGAATTGTTGCTAATGGAGTTAATAAGTTGAAAAGTGACAAAAACGCCATCCTTGTTATTACACATTACCAAAGATTATTAGACTATATCGTTCCTGATTTTGTACACGTTTTATACAATGGAAAAATCGTAAAATCTGGTGGAAAAGAATTAGCGCATGAACTAGAAGAAAAAGGTTACGACTGGATCAAACAAGAACAAGAAGCATAAATTAGTTAACAGTTTTCAGTTAGCGGTTTTCAAAACTTATAACTCATAACTCACAACTCATAACTAAATAAAATGGATTTGAAAGAAAAATTAATTTCGTCTTTT
Source organism: Flavobacterium hiemivividum (assembly GCF_004349145.1). Classification (GTDB taxonomy): domain Bacteria; phylum Bacteroidota; class Bacteroidia; order Flavobacteriales; family Flavobacteriaceae; genus Flavobacterium; species Flavobacterium hiemivividum. The sequence goes on from NZ_SMFO01000001.1 coordinate 753,724, forward strand.
ATGGCTTTTGAAGAGCGCATCGATGTTCACACAGAACTTTATGATGTGCGTGCGGCAGCCATGAAAAACTTTGAAGATAAAGGATTTCCAACAAAAAAAGAGGAAGCCTGGAAATATACTTCGCTAAATGCGCTCTTGAAAAATGACTTTACTGTTTTTCCAAAGCAGGAAACCTCAGTTGAATTTAACGACGTAAAAAAATACTTTTTACATGAAATAGACACATATAAAGTAGTGTTTATTGACGGTGTTTTCAGTTCGCATTTATCATCAACGACACACGAAGGAATCGATGTTTGTTTAATGTCATCGGCATTGAATAAACCAAAATACAAAATGATTATTGACAATTACTATAATCAAATTGCTAACAAAGAGGATAGTTTAACTTCATTGAACACAGCTTTTGCTAGTGAAGGAGCTTACATCAACATTCCGAAAAGTAAGGTAGCTGATAAACCTATTGAGATCATGTATTTCTCAACAGGAAATGAATCTGCTTTGATGGTACAACCGAGAAACTTAGTGATTGTGGGTGAAAATTCACATGTGCAAATTATGGAACGCCACCAAAGTTTGAATGAAAATCCAGTATTGACCAATTCAGTGACTGAAATTTTTGCTCAAAAACGTGCCATTGTAGATTACTATAAAATTCAAAATGACAAGCTAACTGCTAACTTAATTGACAATACTTTTGTGTCGCAAAAACAAGAAAGTAGCGTTGCAGTAAACACTTTTTCTTTTGGTGGAAACCTAACAAGAAACAACTTGAATTTTTACCACTTTGGAGAAAGAATAGTAAGTTACTTAAACGGAATCACTATTATTGGCGAAAAACAACATGTTGACCATTATACATTAGTGCAACATTCGACTCCAAATTGTGAAAGCCACCAAGACTACAAAGGAATTTTCTCTGACCGTTCAATCGGTGTTTTCAACGGGAAAATTTTCGTAGAAAAAGAGGCGCAGAAAACAAACGCATTTCAAAAAAACAACAACATCTTATTGAGTGATAAAGCGACTATCAACGCTAAACCTCAACTAGAAATTTTTGCAGATGATGTAAAATGTTCACACGGTTGTACCATCGGACAATTAGATGAAACGGCTATGTTCTACATGCGTCAACGTGGAATTCCAGAAAAAGAAGCTAAGGCTTTATTGATGTATGCGTTCTCGAATGCTGTTATCGAAAGCATCAAAATACCTGAATTAAAACAAAGAATTACCAAAATTATAGCCGACAAATTAGGCGTAAAAATTGGATTTGATTTGTAGCCAGACTTCGAATCAAAGTCTATACTAGCTAATTTTAATTTCTTTTAGAATCATGAGCTCGATATTGTATCGGGCTCATTTCTTTTTAAGGTTCTTTTTTACTTTAGAATTAATACACTTTTACATTTTACAATTCGTTTACTTATAGAATCCAACTTTTACCTTTCTTTCAGCAAATGAATGCTTATTGAAAACAACAAAAGCGCGATCTCCATTTCTACACTCATCCCATCACGGCCCAATAAAAAGTGTTAATTTGATGCCATTACTAGGGTTTTTTCAAACAATCATGAGCCAATACTAATTGCTTTTTTGTAACTTTACAAGAAACACTTTATTATGTTATCGAAAAAAATTGAAACAGCTTTGAATAAGCAGGTTCGCATTGAAGCAGAGTCTTCCCAAATCTATCTTTCAATGGCTTCTTGGTCTGAGACTAATGGTTTAGAAGGAATTTCAAAATTCATGTATGCGCAGTCTGATGAAGAACGCGTACACATGCTTAAGCTAATGAAATTTATAAATGAACGTGGAGGTCACGCTCAAGTTACGGAACTTACATCTCCAAAAACAAATTACGAAACATTTCAAGAGATGTTTGAAGAGCTATACAAACATGAGGTATTCGTTTCCAATTCAATTAACGAATTAGTTCATATTTCCCTTACCGAAAAAGATTATGCTTCCCATAACTTTTTACAATGGTACGTAGCAGAACAAATCGAAGAAGAAGCCGTAGCTAAAACAATACTAGATAAAATCAACTTGATAGGCGATGACAAAGGTGGTTTGTACTTATTCGACAGGGATATTCAACAACCAAATATAAATGGAACTAAAAAGTAATTACCTTTTAGAAAATTCGAAAAATAGGAGCGCTATATTCAAGTTTTAATTTTTTACAAATTGAGTAAAAAGAAAAAAAATAAAGAATCCAAAAAGGATAAAAATAAGCTCCTTAAAAATGGCGAATTTGCAAAAGGTCTTAAGTCTGAATGTTGTGAAAAATATCTGAAAAATGAAGACAAAAGATGCAAACGATGCCCTAGATTTGATTTGCCTAAGGAGTAACGATGACTACAAATAGTGAAATCTCCATAAAAATAAAAGTCCCGGTCAACACGTTTTAAATAACGATGCACCGGGACTTCTTTTTAAGCCATATTAGCCTACTTTCCTAGCAAGAGTACTTCTGATACGACCACTTCAGTAACATAGCGTTTCTCGCCGTTTTTATCATCATAGCTTCTATGTGTTAACTTTCCCTCAATTGCGATTTCTTTACCTTTAGCAACAAATTTCTCAATGATTTCGGCAGTTTTCCCCCAGGCAATTAATCGGTGCCATTGGGTTTCCTCTACTTTTTCTCCTTTTTCATTTTTGTAACTCTCATTTGTAGCTAATGTAAAGTTGGCTAATTTTTTCCCTCCATCGAAGTTTTTGATTTCTGGATCATTTCCTAAATGTCCAATCAACTGTACTTTATTTCTTAATGCATTCATGGCGTGTAAAATTTAAAAGTTTTTATCTGAACTCGTTTCAGATTTTTCGTGGTTTATAGAATCGAAATGCTTGTTGTTTGATTCCGACATTGCAAAGATTAGACGCTTACTGAAATTTATTCGGTTAACGTTCAATTACTTTCGGTTGTAAATATTTGTAACCGTTTGTAAACGGATATTATTTTCCCTATCTTAGCGAAAATTAAAACTTATTTATGCCAGCGACTATTAAATCTATTGAGTTACGCAACTTACAAATTGAAGATTATAAAGAATTAAAAAAATCGATGATTCAATCTTATCCTGAGATGGCAGAATCATTTTGGAAAGAAAATCAAATCGAACTTTTATTACAAAAATTTCCCGAAGGACAATTAGTAATCGTAGTAGATGGAATTGTAGTTGGTTCAGCACTATCACTTTTAGTTACAGAAGACTTCGCGTTTAAAACAAGATCTTACAAAGCGATAACTGGAAACTTTACGTTTTCTACTCACAATCCTGAAGGAGAAGTATTATATGGAATTGATGTTTTTATCAATCCGCAATACCGTGGACTTCGCCTAGGTCGTCGTTTATATGACGTTAGAAAAGAATTATGTGAGCAATTGAACTTGAAGTCCATCATTTTTGCGGGAAGAATCCCAAACTACGGAAAATTTAAAGATGAGATAACTCCTAAAGTTTACATTGAAAAAGTAAAGAAAAAAGAAATCTACGATCCTGTTTTGTCATTTCAATTAAGTAATGACTTCCATGAACTTCGTGTAATTAAAAATTATCTAGAAGGAGATACGGAATCTTTAGAATATGCTGTTTTATTAGAATGGAACAATATATACTATGATGACAGCCCAAAATTAATAAACACTACAAAAAGCATTGTCAGACTTGGATTAATCCAATGGCAAATGCGTTCCCTATCTGATTTAGAATCCCTTTTTGACCAAGCAGAATTTTTTATTGATACCGTTTCTGGCTACGGAAGTGATTTTGCTTTATTTCCAGAGTTTTTCACAGCGCCATTAATGGCTGATTTCAATCATTTGTCAGAAGCAGAAGCGATTCGAGAATTAGCAAAACATACCGAAGCTGTAAAATTAAAGTTTCAGGAATTTGCTATTTCGTACAACATCAATATCATCACAGGAAGCATGCCTTTTATCGAAAATGAACACGTGTATAACGTAGGTTTTCTTTGCAAACGGGACGGTACAAATGAAATGTACCGCAAAATTCATATTACACCAAACGAAGTTTTCCATTGGGGAATTACGGGCGGTGACACCATTCAAACATTCGATACTGATTGCGGAAAAATAGGAATTATGATTTGTTATGATGTAGAGTTCCCAGAACTTTCCCGTCTAATGGCAGACCAAGGCATGAACATTTTATTCGTTCCTTTCCTAACAGACACTCAAAACGGCTATACTCGTGTCAAGCATTGTGCGCAAGCTAGAGCAATTGAAAACGAATGCTATGTTGCAATTGCAGGATGTGTGGGAAATTTACCAAAAGTAAATAATATGGATATTCAATATGCACAAGCGGCTGTTTATACGCCTTCGGATTTTGCATTTCCAAGTAACGGAATTAAAGCCGAAGCAACTCCTAATACTGAGATGACTTTAATTGTAGATGTAGATATTAATTTATTGAAAGAGCTGCACGAACACGGAAGCGTAAATACCATGAAAGACAGAAGACACGATTTATATAGTTTGAAAAAATTAAAATCATGAAAATCTGTTTAGAATGTAGCGAGAAGATTATAGGCCGAGAGGACAAAAAGTTCTGCAGCGATGGTTGCCGCAATGCCTATAATAACAAGATTAACAAAGACAGTAATAATTATATGCGCAACATCAACAACAAGTTGCGCAAAAATTATCGCATTCTTTCTGGTCTAAATACCGAAGGTAAATCTAAAACAACGCGAGCAAAACTGCTTAGCAAAGGTTTTGATTTTGAATTTTTCACTAACATCTTGAATACAAAAACTGGAAACACCTACTATTTCCTCTATGATCAAGGCTATATGTTATTAGATAATGATTTTTATATGTTAGTCAAAAAAGACATTTAACGCCTGCCCCAACTTCCAGATTATGAAAAAAAGCCTCTCCTCTCTTTTTGCCGTTATTTTTATTTTAGGCATTCTTGCACTACTTTTCTTTACGATGATGCCACAGTGGACTTCAAACAAAGCTGTTCCGCTTTCTGAATTTTCGACTGCAAGAGCATTAGAAAAAGTAAAAGCAATTTCGAAACAACCGCACTATGTTGGTTCTCAAAATCATGCGCAAGTTGCTAATTATCTGCAAAAAGAATTACAAAATTTAGGCCTAAAAACGACTATCCAAAAAGGATATACTTTGACAGAATGGGGAAATCTGGTAAAGTCTAAAAATATTTTGGCTCGAATAGAAGGCAGTTCTACTAATCCGAAAGCACTACTTTTACTTTCTCATTATGACAGTGCACCACATTCTTTCTCTCCGGGAGCAAGCGATGCTGGCTCTGGAGTAGCAACAATATTAGAAAGTCTACGCGCCTTTTTACACACTAAGAAAACACATAAAAATGACATTATCATTCTGTTTTCGGACTCAGAAGAATTAGGATTAAATGGAGCCGCACTTTTTGTAACGCAACATAATTGGGCAAAAGAAGTGGGACTCGTTCTTAATTTTGAAGCTCGTGGTACTTCCGGCCCTAGTTACATGCTGATGGAAACAAATGGCGGAAACGCTGGTCTGGTAAAAGAGTTTGCCGCAGCAAACGCGACTTTTCCAGTATCTAATTCATTAATGTACAGTATCTATAAAATGCTGCCTAATGATACTGACCTAACGGTTTTTAGAGAACAAAAGAACATTCAAGGATACAATTTCGCTTTTATAGACGACCATTATAATTACCATACTGCCCAGGACGACGTCAAACATTTAAACAAAAACACATTAGCACATCAAGGAACTTACTTAATGCCTTTGCTTAGTTATTTTTCGAATGCTGATTTGAATACCACTGTGTCCGAAGAAGATTATGTCTATTTCACTATTCCTTTTACTTTTGTAAGCTATCCTTTTAGTTGGATTTTACCAATGGTTATTGTAGCATTTATTCTGTTTTTAATATTAGTTTTCCTCGGAATTGCTAAAAAAATATTGACCATTCAAAGCATTGCCAGAGGATTTATACCTTTTTTAGGTTCATTGATTCTAAGCGGACTTATTACTTTTTTTGGTTGGAAAGGATTACTAAAACTCTATCCGCAGTACAATGATTTACTTAATGGCTTTACCTATAATGGACATGCTTACATAGCCGCTTTTATATTACTGGCATTGGCTATTACTTTATTATTTTATCAGTTTTTTTCGTCCAAAAAAGCAACTATAAATCACTTTGTAGCACCATTATTTATTTGGTTAGTTCTAAATAGCCTTTTGGCTTTTTACTTAAAAGGCGCCGGATTTTTGATTATTCCTGTTTATTGTGCACTATTCTTACTTGGATATTATGTCGTCACTCAAAAGTCTAATAATGCGATAAATCTCATTTTCAGTATTCCTGCTTTATTGCTATTAGTTCCCTTTATACAAATGTTCCCTATAGGTCTAGGCTTAAAAGTATTATTCGGAAGTGCTATTCTTACTGTTCTAACTTTTGGATTATTGCTGCCAACTTTAGGGAATTTCTCCAAAAAAGGATGGTGGTCGTTTCTTTTTCTAGTGCTCTCTATGGTTTTTTTTGCTAAAGCACATTTCGAATCCAGTTATGAAGCGGGAAAGGCAAAATCGAACAGCTTAGTGTATATCTATGATGCAGACACTGACACGGCAAACTGGGCGACTTATGATGTAAATCTTGACTCTTGGACCAAAACCTATTTGGCTAAAAACCCGACGCCTGCGACAGCTTTAAATCAAAGTCCGTTGTTTAGTAAATACAACTCTGGTTTTAGTTATGCTGCTCCAGCTCCAATAAAAGCACTCCAAAAACCCGCAGTCGTATTCTTAAAAGACAGCGTTGCTGGAAATAAACGCTATTTAAAAATTCGAATATCGCCCAACCGAGCGGTAAATCGTTATGATATTTTTGCCAATGAAAAAATGGAATTCTATTCTTTGAAAGCAAATGGCTCCACTCATATCAATCAAAAAGGAACGCCGTTTAATCGAAAAGGGAAGAAACTATTAAGTTATTACGTAGTAGACAATGCGCCTTTAGAAATAGAATTTAATCTCAATATCAGCTCGGTTTTTGATATGGAATTATTAGAAAGTTCCTTTGACTTACTGCACAATCCACTATTTTCAATTGTAAAAAGAGAGCCTTGGATGATGCCAACTCCTTTTGTATTGACAGATGCGGTTGTGCTCAAACAATCGATAAAACTAGCGCCACAAGTAAGCAAAATGCCCGTTACAGTTCCTACTACTAAAGTTCTCAAAAAAGAACGTGTAAGGATCGTGACTGATACGACAACAATCAGATAATGGTGTTGTGATTAGTAGAATCAAATCTTTGGACGCGGTATAACGTTATAAAAAAATAGAATATCAAAATGAATAACATAAGTATTTTAGGTTGCGGTTGGTTAGGATTCCCTTTGGCGAAAGCTTTATTAGAAAAAGGATTTTACATAAAAGGCTCGACTACTTCTGCAGATAAGATTTCGAAATTAGAAAAAGCAGGAATTAATCCTTTTATAATTGCACTTGAAACCGATGCTGTTCATGGTGCGATTGAAAACTTTTTAAGAGACAGTTCGATATTAATCATTGATATTCCGCCCAAATTAAGAGGAACCAACAAGGAAAATTTTGTTAGTAAAATCGAGGCATTAATCCCTTTTATCGAAAAATCAACTGTAGAAAACGTCTTATTCATTAGTTCGACCTCAGTTTATGGCGATGATAACGAACTAGTAACTGAGGAAACTCCTTTAAACCCTGATTCAGAAGGGGGAAAACAATTAGCCGTCGTGGAAACGCTTTTACAAAGCAACACTCATTTTAAAACCACTATCCTCCGCTTTGGAGGTTTGATTGGAGAAGACCGACATCCAATACACTTTTTGTCAGGCCGCGATAATATTGATAACCCAGACGCGCCTATTAATCTAATCCATCAGAGAGATTGTATTGGGATTATTCTTAGAATCATTAAGAAAGAATCCTGGGGCGAAATATATAATGCGGCAGCACCTGCACATCCTTCGCGCGAAATATATTATACACAAAAAGCACTAGAGCTTAACATAGCTCCGCCTATTTTTAATCATGAGCAACCATCGATTCGAAAAACAATTGTCGCTGACAAACTAATAGAAAAACTTGACTATAGATTTACAGTAATCAACCTGTAAGAGGGAACCTAGAATGGCATTAGTTTATCTCACTTCATAAAAAAAAGAAAGCCCCATTATGCAAAATCATAATGGGACTTTATAATAAATTGAAATGTAGCTCTAGTAAATAGTTTTCTTAGTTACTATGCTTTTATCCTTCATTACCACTTTTACTATTAATACCTGATCACGGGCTATAAGAGTAGTAATCATTAACTCATTTTTATCCACCTTTGATTTAGAATAGATTTGTCTACCTGATACATCATAAATAGATACCGCGTCGATTTCGTTTTCCGGCGTACTGATTTTTACTTCTCTATTTTTATTGGTAATTACAACCTTATTTTCTACCGCTTCAAAATCTTCTGTTGCTAAAGTTTTATTAGCATAACTTAGAACAAAACGATCATTAAAAGTCCCTTTTTGAGTTGTAAAAGTATAAGCTGCTTCACTTAGATCTTGGATTTTATTCAATAACCTATCTTCTAAAATAATTTTTTTGCCAGTAAGAAAACCATCCACTTCATCGATAGCGATTTTAAATTCTCCTACAATCGTTGTTTTATAACCTAAGGGCACTTTATCATTATCCTCAAATGGCAAGGCTCTTCCCTGGATTACAAGATTTTTATCCTTGTTAATACTATAAAAATCAATAAAAGCATTTGCATTGAAGCTAACTCCATCATAAACATTATCATACTCATTAGTGGCTCCAGTAATATAACCTATCAAGGTTTGTTTAAAAGCACCACCAGCATTAGTTAAATTCAACCACACTCTATTTTTCTCGATAGTACTATTCGTTTTCGAATTTGCCTTAATTTTAAAAAACTGTGTGTTATTATATGGTTTAATAGCAGCATCATGACGCATTTCATTTTTAAATTTTGCACTTTCACCCGTTGCTCTACTAGTTGCAAAAAAGGCTTGACCAGCGGCAATTTTACCCGTAGGTTTATATTTGTTATCAGCGTCTGTTGTCTTATCACTCTTAGCTTTTGTAGCAACACCGCCGCTAACATTGTAAGATGCATAATCATTTGAAGTGTAGGCTAAATTTCCCGAGCCCGCTGTCCCTTGCTCAAGATTTTCTCTTTCGGTTATTGCCGTAATATGAGTCCAGAAATAAATAGTACCACCTAACACCGCGCTATTATGGTTCAAAAATTTATCAGCGTCTATGGCCGATGGATAAGGATTCCCTATTAGATTAAAGGTACCTGAACTACCTATAGCTATAGAAACAGCCCCATTGTTAGGAGTTCCTGTAAAAGAGCCCGTAAAATCGCCAGCTATTGACCTTCTTATTATATACCCTCTTCCAAGTACCATATCTCCTGCCACAGGCACTCTCCAATTTGATACATCTGTATTCCAAAGATATTTAGTCGATGGAGAGAAATCTCCCAATATTTGACCTCCTACCGGAGTGGACCAGTAAATATAATCATTAACCTTTATCCCTGTTGCTGTTCGCTTATATGTAATATTACCACTATTTGCAGCACTACTATTTATTTGTACAAGATTAGCTGTGTCTTCAAAGGTAAGTGTACCATTTACTACTAATTCGTTCTGAAGTTTTAGGGTTTTTCCTGAAGCTATTTTAACATGTACTCCAGCGTTAACCAAACATGAACAACCATCTATATCTACAATTGAATCATAATTTCCAGTAAAAATTATAGGGTTTTCAATTGTTGGATTATCAATCGTTGGATTACCAGTCGAAACCCATATTGTACCATTCCATTTTTGCCAAGCAGTTCCATTCCATCTTTTTGTGTCTGGTGGATTATTAATAACCACGTTTGCTGAAGCTGTAGACATACAGTTTCCATTAAAAGCTGTAAAAGTATAAGTCCCCGGAGGTGCTGTTACTTTATCAGCATTAACAATTACTCCTGTAGATGGAGAAAAAGTATATGTGTATGACACATTATAATTAGTTATCATAAAGCTTCCTGTTGGCACAGAACATGTAGGTTGCGTTACAATTTCTGCTGCTGGAGTTGATGGTAAATCATTAACCACCACAGAAATTGTTTTAGAATTTGCATATAAATTGGTTCCATAATAGGTAGAACAAGTAAGCTGAATTTGATAAGTACCAGCACTTACATTTGTAATACTTGCGTCTTTAGAAGTACTATCTGTAATTGTTCCTGCTGGCGCTAAAACGATTGACCATGAATAATTTACACCATCTGAACCCCCTGAAGTTTTTTTGCCACTAAACCCTGAGTAATTTCCATTCAAATTTATTGTGTTGTTTTGGCAAACTGGAGAGTTTGAAGAAGGAGTAGCAGTCAATGAGCCACCGTTTATCATAAGATCCGAGAAGGTTGGAAGGACACTTTCACCACCTTTACAATAGGAATATACATTTGATCCTATATAAATATCTTGATTATTACTACAATCTCCTTCAAGTCCACCTATACTGACTTCTAAACTCGAATTAGAAGGCAACTTTAAATCAACTTTATCTTGGAAATTAATATTGGCTGCTGGATTTAAACCAGAAGTAACAATGACTTTATTAGTATTTAAAAGAAAATCTGTTCCGTTACTCCCTGTGCCAATTCCTTTCAAAACCAGCGATCCACTAATTGTCAGCGTGCCCATTGATTGAGTTGTTAAAGCGCTAGTGCCAATAGTTATTGTATTTCCTGCCTGAATCAAAACAGCACCTGTACCTACATTTTGCCCTGGATATCCCTGAGCCGCTGTTGGAGTTAACCATCCTCCCGGAACATTAAAACGTTCCCAACTATTGCGGTCAGTCCAGTTTCCATTTCCAGCTGAGCGATAATCCCCAGCAGACTGTGCAAACATAACACAACTCAACAACAACATTAAAACCGTAAAAATTGTAGATTTGGGTAATTTTATTTTCATATAGGTTTTTATTAAAAATCGTATTATTTATCTGTTAAAAAACAATTAGATCACACGCGAAAAAACATCAAAAAAAAGACTTAATAAAATATTGTCGGTTATCGGCATTTTTCACCGTTTAACTACAGTTTTTGTCGCATTTATTCTTAATAATAAACTTACAAAACTGAAAATTTAATGAAATAATATTCTTACTTACACATTAAGATTCGACAGCTGTCAATTGCTTGCCTTCAGACTCTTAAGTACGAGAAACTCTTCTTTAGGGTTTTAAAAATGTAAGGTGTTTTTCGATAACAGTAGAAACGAATAAATGGAGGTTTACGATAATTATCAGAAGTGTTAGAATGAAGACCTAGATACCAAATTGCTACCGAAAGGAGGGATCGGATGAATGAAAACGATAAAATTATGGTCTATCTAATTTTCTTAGCAGTACTTCTCAACCCTATTGTCTATAGTTATCGTTTTTAAACGGTGCTATTATGAATAAACTAAACCGCTATGGACCGAAAGTCTATCGATTTGGTTTAGCAAACTTAAAGTCTGAAAGGTTGAATTACTGATATTTAGTCCAAATTATTCAAATTATAATTATCTTAAAATTTACGACTTTGCAGTGTGAAAATTTTTAGATCCTAAAAACAAGATATTTAGTTTAATAAGCAATCTTTTGTGAACTGCGCTTTCCATTTTGAAGTACAACTTCTACAATAAGAATTCGATTTCCAGGAAGTAAACCATGAATCAGCAATTGATTGCTATCAACCTTGGATTTCTTATAGATTTGTTTGCCCGTAATATCGTAAACACATACAGAATCAATAGAGTCAACTGACGATATTATTTTTATTTCTTTATTTTTATTCGAAACTACAACTTCTTTATCTAAAAAAACATGCTCTTTATTCGATAAGGTTTTACTGGTATAACTTAAAACAAATCTATTATTAAAAATACCTTTAGCGGTATTAAAAGTATAAGGCCCCTTTTTTAAATTATGGAGAATATTTATTTCTTTATCTTCAAGAAACACCTCTTGGTCCTGAAATAAACCATCTACTTGATCAATCGCTATGGTAAAAGCTCCTTCAATAGTCGTTTTATATCCTAAAGACACTTTGTCTTCTTTGTCAAAGGGCAGAGCTCGACCCTGGATAACAAGTTTCCTTTCGTTACTGATACTATAAAAATCGACAAACTTATTTCCGTCAAAACTCTCTCCGTCATATCGACTATCGATTTCATTTGTTGCTCCAGTAACATAACCCACCAGCGTCTGTTTAAATGCTCCTTCATTATTAAACAAGTTAAGCCACACCCTGTTTTTTTCAACTACTTCGGCCGTTTTACTAGCGCTAAACTTGAAGAACTGAGAATTGTCTCCCGAGATTGTTCCTACACCAACTCGTATACTATTTGTAAAATTAACACTTCCTGAGGTTTTAGTTCCCGCAAAGAAACCTTGGCCTGAACCAATTTTTCCTGAGGGAATAGCTGTATTAATAGCTCCCGGTATACTAGCACTGCCCGCTTTTACTCCAGTACTAGTTGCTGCGCCACCAGTTAAGTTATAAGACGCATAATCATCCCCAGAATAAGCGTATACCCCCGAACCCGGATTAGATACATTTGCACCAATAGCTGTATTGTGCGTCCAAAAATAAAGCGTTCCCTCGAGTACGGGATTATTTAATATGAAAGCATCTGCATCTAGTGCGGAAGGATAGGGATTTCCAAGCAAATAGAGCGCATTCCCGGAAGTTGTGATTGGTATAGAAATAGTACCATTGTTAGGCACCCCAATAAAAGAAGCTAGATATGGAGAAGGAAGAATAGGAGCTGCATAACTTTGCGGTCCTCTTATAATATAGCCAATCCCTTTATCCATTATTGCCGAAGTACTTTCTTGAACCCACTTATTTCCAACCCCATCAAAAGAGTAAAATTTATCTCCAAGAGTGTTGGGAGAAACATTATAAAGTGTTTGTGGTGAAACAGCAGAAGACCAATAGGTATAATCGAAATTGCTTATTGGACTCGTTGACCGTTTATAAGTTATATTTCCTGAATTAGTTACATTATTAATCTGAACGAGACTCGCTTTGTCTTCAAAAATCAAAGCACCACTAGTCACTTTTAATTCATTTGTCAAAGTCAATATTTTTCCACTTGAAAAAACAACGTTACCTGACTGTACTTCACAAGAACATGCTAGCAAATTTTGACTAGCTGTATAATTCCCATTAAAGACTATTTTGTCATTTATGGTAGGAGCACTTGGCGACCACGATCCCCCATTCCATGTTGAAATAATTGATGGAATTAATACATTGGTGGAAACTGGAGAAATACACCCTCCTATATTTTTTATAATTACATTATATGTACCTGCTGTAAGTCCTGATTTAATATTACTTGCTTGATAATTTGCGCCATTATCAAAGCTATAAACATCAGTTGCACTTTGCACCATTACAGTAATAATACCTGTATTTGTGATACAATCTGGTTGAGAAATCGTTGCAACTGGATTCGTTAACAAAGGATAGAAAGTTAATGACCTAACTTTTGCAAAACTACTGACACTACAATTACCACCAGTCCTATCATAAACAACATCGACTCGGTATTTACCTGACTCAGCTGGTGTACCATTAATTATTTTTAAAACAGCAGTTGTTGCTCCTGAAAAATGAGGTCCATCTACAACATTATTCCAAGAACCAGATGGAATTTGACTTTTCCATTGGTATGTAACAGGACCGTTTGATGGATTTGAAATTACTGCTGTATAGGAATAATTAGATCCATAACAAAGTTTTACATCCACTACAGATTGAGAAGGAGTAAGGGCAGGTGAATTTATCGCCACTATTTCATTTACTGAAAGAACAACCGTATTTGAAGTAACACTACAAGTACCATTTGACACAACTACCTGAAATTGTGTCCCATTTGGATACTGACTACTTCCTACATTTGCGATAGTAATTTTACCTGCAGAAGGATAAGTAACATTAGTAGTGGGCATAGCAAGAAAACTACCGTCAGTAGTTTTTTTATACTGCCAAGTATAACTCAATTCACTTCCAATAGCGACAACATTAAAACTCACAAAAGCACCTTCACAATCTAATTGATTAATAGGTTGTGTAGAAATTATCGGGGACGAACTTACAGTTAAAACCCCATAGTTTCCATTTTTACTACAAGAAGCAACCGTTACTTTAGTCCTGTACTTATAATTATTCATTCCAGCAGTAACCCCAGTAATTGTAAGAGTAGAAGTTGTAACTCCCGAGTAAAGGTTTCCTTCACTCAAGTCTATCCAACCAGAACCCATATTAACCTGCCAAATGAAAGTAGGTGAAGTTCCAGTAGCCGAAGAAGTAAATACCACATTTCTTGAAGTGCAAACGTTAATATTAGATGTATCACTAATAGTAAACGAACAACTTCCTCCATAAATTGCATTATTAACTAAATCCACCAAAATTTGCGATTCAGTTGGAACTACAACCTGAGTTCCAGGAATGACATTATTGTCTATAGAAGTTGGTGCTATAATTACTGTTGCATTAGGGTTTACTGCATAAATCTGCCCAGCTCCATTACCGCCAGTCGTATCAAATTGTCCAATTATATTACCTCCTACAACGACATTACCCTGTTTTTGTAGTTCCGAGGTTGAAGAACTAAACAAATTACCACTAATTACCACTGTACTTTTCCAAAAGTCGGTTATCCCACTATTACTATAATCTCCAAAAATTACTAGAGTCGCAACATCATTACCTGAACCCATTGTGAAACTTCCTCCGGAATTAACCGTAAAACTACCTGAAGTTAAATTGCTCCCAACAGTGAAAAGTAATCCATCGTTAATTTTCAATGCGCCTGAAACAGAGATACTTTTTACCTCTATATTAACAGATATAGCAACGATTTTCCCACTTGGTATTACAACATCATCAGAACCTGTTGGAACTCCACTTGGGCTCCAATTCGCTGCAGTATTCCAAAGCCCATTTGCTCCGCTATAAGTTTTTGGTACTGCAAAAACAAATGTTTGACATAAAACAAGAAAAATGGTAAATATTATCTTCATACCTTAGTTTTTTTATAAATAAAACAATACTGTGTTGCAGCATACATTTCGATTTTAATACTAAGTTTAACAAAATAACAACCCTAACAAAACAAACTCGTTCACATGTTCGTTTTATCGCCAACTAACTCATTTACTTATGTTTAAAGTTTTTTTTAACATCTAACTAATTAAAATAACTTACCAATTTTAATTCTTAAATTCACTTTTTCGAAATACTAAAATGAAAGAAGTCTATTCCATAAAAGAAGCTATCAATAAAATTGAGCATTACTGTGCTTATCAAGAGCGTTGCCATGAGGAAGTAGTTAGTAAATTGCGTACCATGAAACTGGATTCTAGCGAAATTGATGAAATTATTATCCATCTAATCTCATCTAATTTTCTTAACGAGAGTCGGTTTGCTTGTAGTTTTACCAGAGGAAAACACCGCATCAAGCATTGGGGAAAAATTAGAATTGTAAACGAATTAAAATTTCGCAAGATTACGACCTATAATATTAATTTGGCACTCAAAGAAATACCACCGGAGGAATATCTAGATACATTTCATTCCTTTGCCGAAAGGCAATGGGAAGCGATACGGGAAAGTGACGCATTAAAAAAGAAAAAGAAGTTTTGCGATTTTCTGCTAAGAAAGGGATTTGAGAGTAATCTCGTTTATGAGAAAATGAAGGAAATGGAGAGTAGTGAGTAGTGAGTGGTTTTCTGTTGTGTGTTGTGAAATTTAGGTTTTGAAAAGAAAATCCCCATTAGTATTATAAAAAAACATTGCCCTGAACTAACAAGGCAATGTCTGCATAAAATAAATTTTAAGCGATCTTATGATAAAAGAAAAGCCATTTACTACTTAAACGTGTATTTTAATCCAAAAAGTAAATTCCCTTTTGGCATTGGAATCAAACTACTTTCTGAATAGTCTGTATTAAAGATATTATTAGCATAAACTGACAACTCCACGTCGTTCCAGTTATAAGCCGCACTAAGATCTACCACATTGTAACTCGTTCCAGAAGTTCGTTCCATATAACGATACGCAATTGAATTAGTGAAGTTTTCAAACCATTGCATTTGGTACGAACTAACCATTTGATGCTTCAAGGAATTGATGGAATATCTCGATTCAACAGCTGTTGTTTTTTTGATTTCATCGTCAATAAAAGTATGCCCAAAGCTGATTTTTTGATTTAGATTATTCAATGTAAACTTATAATCCAATTGTGTTTCAACACCTTTGGTATTCACATCCTGAATGTTTTGTGGAGAGAAAACAACATCACTAGCATTTACTCTTACATAATCAATTAAATTATTTGAATCTCTATTAAAACCAGCTACCGAAAGACCAAAACGATTGGTACTCCATCGAATTCCTATCTCTTGCGCTAAGGCATCTTCTGCTTGTAAATTCGGATTTCCTATCGCCTGCGGACCTATGTAATATAAATCAGTGTAAGTAGGAACTCTGTAGGTGTAACCGATATTTCCGTAAACTCTCACATCATCAGAAACCGCATAACCTACATCGACTCCAGGAAATAATTTATTATCAAAGTCTGAAAAATAAGAAGCAGCAACACCAGGAGTTACATCTAATTTATCATCCAAAAACTGAAAACGATGCTCTAGAAACAAAGTTGCAATTTCCCTTTGATTGTCTCCCAATCGATTACTTGTGATAAAATATTTTGAAAATTCAACACCAAAACCAGTAATTCCAGCATTTGACGTATAAGAACCGTTTAGCTCCACCGCCATTTTATTCGTTAAATGCAAATTCCTATACGCAGCGGGATTGTTCCTAACATATAAATATTCGTCTTGATTTCGCTTCCAATATACTCTTGGTTTCCAAGTGAAATTTCCGTTTTTAATAACAGTCGAAAATCCAATTAAAGTCGCTTGGGTTTCTTCATATTGTTTTGTAGCTGATGGAATTCCGTAGAATCCATTGGCTCCAAATTTCTTTTCAGAATGACTTGCGATAAAATTAATAGGAAGTTTGCTTTTATTGAACTGACTTTTTACAAATAAGTTTTGATTGTCAAAATCAGTATTTTCTCTGTACCCGTTTGAAAAGTTCTTGCTAAAATGAACAATATGACTGCTATTATCTAAATTAATAGAAGCAGTGGCTTCTCCTAAAAATTGTCCATAAGAACCCGTTTGCAATTTGGTTACCAAAGCATTTCGAGGAGCGCTTTTAGTAACAATATTTACCGCTCCCGAAAAAGCATTTTGTCCGAAAACACGTGCAGCCGGCCCTTTTATAATTTCGATTCTTTCAATCACTTCAATTGGCAAAGCCAAGTTTAAAGTGTGATGTCCCGTTTGAGCATCATCTACTTTTATTCCATCAATCAGCAATAATGTTTGATCAAAACTGCCACCTCTAATGTATAAATCGGCTTGCATTCCGTTTACACCCTGTCTTCTTACATCAACACCTGCAACTTGCTGTAAAGCATCCGCCACATTTGTCACACCTAATTTTTTTATGTCACTAGCGGTAACAATTTGAATAGTTCTTGAATTTTCATCAAAAGGCAAATCAATTCTTGAGGAAGTCACTACAACTTCATTCAGTGAGTCCATTTTCTGTTTTGCCTCTTGTGCTTTTCCAACTAAAGCACAAAGTACTAAAGAAGCTACTGCCATTGTATTTTTCATAAATTATATTTTTTGTTTATTTTTAAACCGTTGCAAAATTCGTAACTTTCCGGACGAGTAATCTAGTCCAGTATTTAAATTATGAATAGTCCGGTTGAAACACTTTTAAAACAATTAATTCAGTTCGAAAAAAATACATTAACAGCAGTATTTATTCAAATTTCACATCAAATTATTGATGCCATTCAGCGCGGTTATTTAACAAAAGGAACGGCTTTACCGGGAAGTAGATCGCTGAGTCAGTTATTACACATTCACAGGAACACTGTCGTCGCTGTTTACGACGAACTGGCCTCGCAAGGTTGGGTAGAAATCATACCAAACAAGGGAACGTTTGTAATTGTCCCAGAACAAAAAACAGTCCCAATCAAAGCCATAACCTATCCTGAAAACCAGGCAAATAGATACATAGAAACAACAGGATTTGATTTTAAACCCTCCTTCCACTTGGCTTCCACTATTGAAACTAAAGAAACAAAATATAGTATAAACGATGGTCAACCCGATTTGAGATTGCATCCCACACATCAATTTTCTAAATGGTATAGTGCCTCAATGAAACGAAAAACGGTACTGTCAAAATGGAATCAAACTTCAAATAGTTCCTATTCCGTTTATGAAAATCAACTGTGTAATTACTTAAATGCAACGCGTGGCTTTCATATTAAACCAAATAACTTAATCAGCACCAGAAGTACCGAAATGAGTTTATACATCGTTTCGCAGCTCCTATTACAACCTAAAGATCTTGTATTGGTAGGAAACTGGAGTAATTATGCAGCAAACATGATTTTTCAACAAGTTGGAGCAAGTATTCGAACTATTCCAATTGATAAAAATGGTTTAGACATAGATTACATCAGAAAAAATTATGTAAAAAAGTCAATTCGCTGCGTTTATGTTTGTACACATCGCCATTATCCAACTACCAATACGCTGAGTGCAAAACGAAGATTAGAGTTATTAGAATTGGCCAAAGAATATGAATTTGCCATAATTGAAGATGATTATGATTATGACTTTCAATTTGAAGGTTCAGCCATGTTACCCATGGCGAGTTCTGATGCGAATGGAAATGTTATTTATTTGGGGAAACTAGGGCAATCTTTTTTTCCTAGTTTTCAAACCGGTTTTGTAGTCGCTCCAACTAATTTAATTATTGAAGCTAAAAACTACTTGCAGATGCTAGATAAGCAAGGTGATGTCATCCAAGAACAAATGTTATCGGAACTAATTTACGAAGGTGAAATTCATCGATTAATCAAGAAAAACATCATTAATTATAAGAAAAGAAGAGATTTTTTGTGCGTGATGCTAACACACTATTTTAAAGAAACGATACAGTGGAAAAAACCAAGTGGTGGATTGGCGATTTGGCTAGAATTTGAACCCAAAATATCTTTAGTTCAATTAGCTGAGGAAGTCCTTAAAATTGATTTATTACTTCCTAAAACTATTCTTTATCAGAATAAAAACACTTGTGCGATTCGTTTTGGTTTTGGTCGTTTAGATGAAGAAGAGATTGAAATTGTAATTAAAAAGTTGAAATTAGGGTATGATACTGTAGTGGGAAGAATATGAATTGGGGGGTTTGGGTTGAAATTGAAAAATGCGCCCGCCTTATAAGTTGAAGAAGTATTAACATTCAAAATAGAAAAACCACCCCGCAAAAGCAGTTGAAGAAGTATTGACATTTAGCATAGAAAAACCACCCCACCCTACGGGCAACCCTCCAAAGGAGGGGAATTTACTTCGGTGATTAGAATTGTGTTCGTGAAAATTTAGTATACAATTAGTAGTTCGGTTTATGGGGTCTATCGCAAGATTCTGGACACAAAAAAAGCCTAACGTTTCCGTTAGGCTTTCTTTTATTTTAAAATCGAAAGTATTATTTTAGTCAACTAAAACAATTACTTTATTGTCTTTCATTTCTAAGGTTCCAGATGCAATAGTTAGCGTGTAATTCTGGTCATTTACTTTTGTAAACAAAGCAGCAACTTCTTTACTAAATACTAAATTTGGAGCCGTAATAGTAATCGTTCCTTTATTAAGTAACGAAACTATGGGTGCGTGATTATTTAAAATTTGGAAACTTCCATCAACACCTGGTACAGATACTGCCGTTATTTCCCCTTTAAATAATGATGCTTCCGGTGATACTATTTCTAAAATCATAATTTTTTGAGTTATGAACTATAAATTATGAGTTATAAGTTTACTAAAAAACTCATAACTCATAACTCATAACTTATTAAGCTTCTGCCAACATTTTTTCTCCAGCTGCGATAGCTTCTTCAATAGTACCTTTAAGGTTGAAAGCTGATTCTGGCAAGTGATCTAATTCACCGTCAATAATCATATTAAATCCTTTGATAGTATCTTTGATATCTACTAACACTCCTTTTAATCCTGTAAATTGCTCAGCAACGTGGAAAGGTTGAGATAAGAAACGTTGTACACGACGTGCTCTAGAAACAGCTAATTTATCTTCTTCTGATAATTCTTCCATACCAAGAATCGCTATAATATCTTGCAATTGCTTGTATTTTTGAAGAATTTCTTTTACTCTTTGTGCACAGTCATAATGCTCATCACCAAGAATTTGTGGTGTCAAGATACGAGAAGTAGAATCTAACGGGTCAACCGCTGGATAAATACCTAGCTCAGCAATCTTACGAGACAATACTGTTGTTGCATCAAGGTGAGCAAACGTTGTTGCTGGTGCCGGGTCAGTTAAATCATCTGCAGGTACGTAAACCGCTTGTACAGATGTAATAGAACCTTTGTTTGTAGATGTGATACGTTCTTGCATCGCCCCCATTTCAGTAGCTAATGTTGGTTGGTATCCTACTGCAGATGGCATACGACCTAAAAGTGCCGAAACCTCAGATCCTGCTTGTGTAAAACGGAAGATGTTATCAACGAAAAACAAAACGTCTTTTCCTTGATCTGTTCCTGCTCCATCACGGAAATATTCAGCGATAGATAATCCAGAAAGTGCTACACGAGCACGAGCTCCCGGTGGCTCATTCATTTGTCCGAAAACGAAAGTAGCTTTAGACTCTCTCATTCCTGGCATATCTACTTTAGATAAATCCCATCCTCCATTTTCCATAGAGTGCATGAATTCATCACCGTATTTTATAATTCCTGACTCTAACATCTCACGAAGTAAGTCATTTCCTTCACGTGTTCTTTCTCCTACTCCTGCGAATACAGAAAGTCCACCGTGACCTTTTGCGATATTGTTAATTAATTCTTGGATCAATACTGTTTTACCAACACCTGCACCACCGAACAATCCAATTTTACCCCCTTTTGAGTAAGGCTCAATTAAATCAATTACTTTAATACCTGTGAATAAAACTTCAGATGAAGTTGATAGATCCTCAAATTTTGGAGCTTGACGGTGAATTGACATTCCGTTTTCTCCTGTTTTTGGCAAGTCTCCTAGTCCATCAATTGCATCTCCGATTACGTTGAATAAACGACCGTAAACATCGGCACCAATCGGCATTTGGATAGGATTTCCTGTTCCAACTACTTCATAACCTCTACTCAAACCATCTGTTGAGTCCATCGAAATGGTACGAACTGTGTTTTCACCAATGTGAGATTGCACTTCAAGTACTAATAAAGTACCATCTTTTTTTGTGATTTCTAATGAATCATAAATTTTTGGAAGTTCAACATCTGCGCCGTTGAAAACTACGTCAACTACTGGTCCAATGATTTGGGCAACTTTTCCTATTACTTTTGACATTACTTATGTGTTTATTAAATAGCTATTTAGGTTTATGAATTAGTATCAACCGAAATGTATCGATTACATGCTTTTTTCAGTTTGCAAAGATAATTTTTTAAAATAAAAAATCAATAATTTTTTATATAAAAAACAGTAAAAAATAAAAAGGTGTTTAAAAATGTAAAAATACCCCAATAAAGCGGCAAAAAAACAAAAACCATTCGACTTTCGACGAATGGCTTCTCATATCTTAAACAAACAACTTTAAATTAAAGTGATTTTGGAAACAAGATACGATAATCACCTAAATTAACTCCTTTTAGATTTGAACCGTAAGTCATATTAATTGCTTCAACAAATTTGTTTGCAATCATTGCATAACCTCTTGGAGAAGGATGTACCCCATCTGTTGAGAATCCACCACCTGTAATAAAAGCGCCTGTTACACTAAATCCATTTGCCGAAAATCCACCGCCAGCAACTAAGGTCATTAAAGCATTAGCATCAACAAAAGCCAATCCTTTTGCTGTTGCAACGGCTTTAATTTTTGCATTGTAAGCATCCGTCGCTGTTTTTACCAAAGCTACTTCACTGGCTGTTAAAGTTGCTTTGTCCTCCATAGGAAATGTTATCCCAATAGTACTATTATTAGCTGGATATCCTGGTTGAGCTGCCCCTATTGAACCGCCTGCGGTTAATAATATATAATCTCTTGTTGCTGGCGCATTACTAGCATGGCGCGCTTTCCCATAAAGAGTCCCTAAAAAACTAGCTGTTGCTAACGGATAATTAAACGGAGCTCCTTGAAAAGCGGTAGTAAATAAGGCCGTAGCATCATAAGCTAACATTTCATCAGCAATTAAAAGTGGATTTGTAGAACTTGCTGTTAGTGTTTGAAAACGAGCAGGCTGTGAGGCCATGGCTAAAATACTGTTCATTGCTCCAAATAGCGGATTCAATTGCGCTACCTGCGTTGCGTTTAATGGAACTGGATTTGTCGCGATGAACGTAAAAAAAGGTACTGTATTTACATAAGGAATATTTGCCACAACTCCTTTCGCTCCTCCAGAAGTTAGAGTATTTACTAAAGCATCGTATGTAGCATCAAAACCAGCTCCTGCAGGACCTGCCGAAGGCGTGATTGGATTTGTCCCATCTCCACCTGTTGTTGCATACCCCAAAACATCATTGTTTCCTATCCAAAGAGAGAAGAATGTTGGTGTTTGAGACATCGCATATGCCACCACAGAAGTCGTAGCATTTGGAGCAAAGCGAACATAATATGGATTAGCAGTTCCAAGAGAAAGACCTGCTGCACTACCGTAGCTTGGCGATAACAAATGAAAACTTTTAGCCCCTGGCACACCACAGTTATTGTAAGGACCTCCTGAAACTATAGAGGTTAATATCTCTGTTGAAGGAGTTCCCACAACTGCCACTGGAGCTACACCACCTGTCGAAGCTAACCTAGGAAAACCCATTACAGTACCGTTAATTTTAAATCCTCCAACATTGTCTGCCATAAAGGGAATTTTAAAAGTTCCACCACCAACTTCAGCAAATTGTTGCGCCATTATATTAGTGTACGATACTTTTTGACCTTCAATAAACAAGGCATTGTCAGAATAACCTGCTGTTAAAGAGTTTCCTAATGAAACAAATTTTGAAAAATCTGCAGTCCCAGCCGTCAAAGGCAATCCGTCAGATGAATTTGCATCTACAACTACGGCATCATCATTATTACATGCTACAAAGCTTAAGGAAACCAGTAGTAGCCATTTGAAATTTTTTATCATGGTTATGTGTTTTTTAATTTTTGTAAGAATTACGGGTTAAGCGTCCAAGAAGCAAAATATTGTTGCCCAATTAGTCCAGCACCTAAAACTTGTGCATACTCTTTTCCACCAAGATTTGAAGCTCCTATTTTAAGAGTTGATTTTAATTTAGGAATATTGTAATTGATTTGAGCATCGATTACCGTAGCAGCATCAATCATACCGTCTACCATTGTTGATTGCCATAAATATTCACTGTTCCATCTTCCACTAATATTAAAACCAAAGTTTTCAAATAATTTTTCGTTTCCAAATGATGCTTTAACTCTATGTTTTGGTGTATTAAATCCAGCTTCAAAACTAGGATCTTTCGCTTGGTCGAATTTAAATTCAGCATAGTTATAATTTGCTCCTACTTCAAAATCCTTGTATACTTTTCGAGACAAGCCAATACCTAAACCTAAAGATTTAATCTCCAATTCTGTATTAGTGTACAATTGAAAAGTTCTTGTGTTACCGTTTTGTATAGCGTGTAAAGCTTTTTGACCCTCTGGATTTGTTAATCCACCTCCATCTAAAGCATCTCCATATAAAGGTGTAACAACGTTTAAATTACCAATAAAGTTATTGTAGATATTGTAGTAACCATTGATATCGATCGATGTTTTATTTATAAATGATCTGTATCCAAGTTCAAAAGCTTTCACTTCTTCCGGCTTTACAAGATTAGCATTTGTTTTCTTTAATAATGCAGGATTTCCAGCTGCAGCAAAAGCGATAACCGAAGAAGCGAGGTAAGAATTATTATAAGCGTTTGTACCATTAATAGTAACCGAAGTACCATTTGCAAATCCCTGACCTACAGTTGTAGCGATTGGTAATGTTTCAGTATATCGGGTCAAGTTATCTGGCGCTGACCCTAATAAAATAGCACTTCCTACATTAAATCCTATGTATTGATCTTGAGTAGATGGATTTCTAAAACCGGTTTGAAACGAAGTTCTAAAGTTATGTCTCCTACTTTCACCACCTGAATACACGAAAGATACTCTTGGCGAGATATTACCATCAAAATTTTGTGATTTATCATAACGTACAGATCCTGTAAATTTCAAACGATCATCAATAAATTTTTTTGTTAGCTGAGTGTAAGCACCATAGTCGTTATATAATATTGGTCCATCAGCGTCAGTATAAATTCGACCACTAGAGTTTAATTGATATTGTCTGTACGATCCACCCACTTGGATTTCGGCAAAATCAATAAGATGTTTAAAGTTGTAATTAGCATCTGAGTGGTAAATTTTAGAGTTATCCACTAGTTTAGAGCCCGTCAAAACACTTGCTTCATTCGTTACTTTATTGAATGCTGTTTTAAATTCTGGCGTACCTGGAAGAAATCTCCCTTGATCAGCTGTTTGCCTCGCTATTAAATGGGAATTTTCAGGAGTCGCGCCAGCTAATGCCGTTTGAACGTAAGCTCCCGCATATTGACCAAACCAAGTTTTATCGTCTTTCCACTCTCTATTAATGTTGATACCTGTAAACAACATGTCATAAGATTGCCCTCCATCTTCTGTGGTAGTGTAACCTCTTAAGAAAAAGTTTTTACCTTTTACCTCAATTTTATGCTGTTGCATAAAAAAATTATTTAGATAATACCTGTTAGCTCCTTGATAAACTGCATTTCCAAAACCAAATTTACTTTGGAAAATAACCTCCACATTTTCATTTCCAAAAGGTCTATAATGAACTGAGAAATCAATTTTTGTATTGGTTGCCTTATTATCCGTCAAGTCAACTTCATTATAACCAGTTCTACTTATATTATAGCTAGGTAATAAATTCACTGCCGACGCCGGAATTAAACCTAATACCGCTAATGATTGACCAACGCCTTTTAAGTTAGTACTAACCTCATCACCATAAACATTTACTCCATCATAATTATGATGACTTCTATCTCTACCTTCAATTGTTCTATCATCATAATTAGTAGCATACCAATCAGTTGCTTTCATGTAAGTGAAGTTAGCTTTAGCCGCAAGTTTAGGGCTAAAAGCATGTGCCATACGAATACCATAATCAACATAATCATTAGTACCTGCAGCCTTTTGAGTTGTTTGCCCAAATTTTGCATAAGCGGTAATTCCAGGACTTGTAAATGGACTTTTACTTGTCATAAACAAAATCCCGTTAAAAGCGTTCGCACCATATAATGCAGATGAAGCACCAGGTAACAACTCCACACTTTGAACATCAATTTCAGAAACACCTATTAAGTTTCCAAGTACAAAGTTTAGTAAAGGAGAGGAATTATCCATTCCGTCAACTAACTGCATGAAACGAGTATTAGCTACAGTTGCAAAACCACGAGTATTTATAGATTTAAATGACATACTACTAGTATTCATTTGTACTTCTTTTAAATTCTCTAGACCGTCATAAAAGGTAGGCGAAGCTGATTTCTTTATTTCAGCAGTACCCATTCTCTCAATCGTAACTGGAGATTCTAAAACTCTTTCAGGAGTTCTTGAAGCTGATACTACAATCTCATTTAGTAAGTTCGACTCATCTTTTAGAACAACATTTACCTTTTGATTATTTGAAGTGATCGTTACTTTAACCGAAACAAACCCTACACTTGAAATCTCAATAACATAAGGCAGTTTACTCGAAGCTGTTAAATTAAATTTTCCATCATTATCAGTAACTGTGCCAGCGGCACCTCCAATGACTTTAATGTTAGCTCCAAAAACTGGTTGGTTGTCACTATCAGTAACGGCACCTGAAATTGAAGTCTGAGCAAAACTTATGCTACAAAAAAACAATGACAAAAAAAGAAAATACATTTTCATTTGGCTAGATTTTATTGATTTAGATCACCAAAGTACAATTAATTTTAATATTATTAAAAAAACGTTAAAAATATTTCATTATTGTTATCTTTTTAATTCTATTTTAACATATTCAATATTATAATATTATAAATTATATTTAATATTTTGGTCGAAAATCATAAAAATACTATGCATACATATAATTTAAGTTAAAATAATGCATTTATCATAAAAGTATTGTGTTCAAAAAATTTTGAGCAAAAAAAAATGCAAGATTTACATCTTGCATTTTTTTAACTTAATATATTTAATTTCTTATTCCACTGTTACTGATTTCGCCAAATTCCTTGGTTGATCAACATTACATTCTCTCATCACTGCTATATGGTATGATAAAAGTTGCAATGGTATTGTCGTGATTAATGGCGACAAAGCATCTGAAGTTTCAGGAATCTCTATCACATAGTCTGCTAATTCTCTTACTTGAGTATCGCCTTTTGTTACAACAGCAATAATTCTTCCGCTTCTAGATTTAATTTCCTGTATATTACTTACAATTTTATCATAATGTCCTTGTATTGGAGCAATTACGATAACTGGCATTTGATCATCAATCAAAGCAATTGGTCCGTGTTTCATTTCTGCAGCAGGATAACCCTCAGCATGAATGTACGATATTTCTTTTAGTTTTAATGCTCCCTCTAATGCTACTGGAAAATTATAACCACGTCCTAAATACAAACAATTAGGTGCATCTTTAAATTCAGCCGCAATTTCTTTTGCACGATCATTAGTTTTCAACGCCTCTTTTACTTTCTCAGGAATCAATTCTAATTCTTGCAAATACCTGTTAAAATCAGAATGAGACAATGTCCCTTTAGCTTTTGCTAAACGCAAAGCAATCATCGTCAAAACTGTAATTTGCGTTGTAAACGCTTTAGTAGACGCAACTCCAATTTCTGGACCAGCATGTGTATAAGCACCAGCATGAGTCTCTCTTGAAATGGAAGAGCCTACAACATTACAAACTCCAAAAACAAAAGCTCCGTTTTCTTTTGCTAATTTAATAGCTGCCATTGTATCAGCTGTTTCTCCAGATTGAGAAATTGCAATTACCACATCTTTACTATTAATGATAGGGTTTCTATATCTAAATTCTGAAGCATATTCTACTTCTACAGATATTCTCGCGAACTCTTCAAAAATATATTCAGCCACTAATCCAGCGTGCCATGATGTACCGCAAGCCACGATAATAATTCGGTCTGCATTTAAGAATTTTTCTAAATTATCCTCCACACCGGCCATCTGAATAATTCCTTCATTAGGATGTAAACGACCTCTGTAAGTATCTTTTATTACATTAGGCTGCTCGTATATCTCTTTTAACATAAAATGATCGTAACCCCCTTTTTCAATTTGCTCCAAATTCATTTGAAGCTCCTGAATATAAGGATCAACCAAAGAGTCATCTTGGATTTTTCTTACTTTCATTTTTTTATGCAATCTAATGTTAGCCATCTCACCGTCCTCTAAATATACCGCATTAGAAGTATATTCTATAAACGGAGAAGCATCAGAAGCAATAAAATATTCCCCTTCTCCAATTCCAATTGCAAGCGGACTACCTAAACGAGCCGCTACAATTTCATCAGGATTTTTTTTATCAAAAACAGCAATCGCATATGCACCTACCACTTGATTAAGTGCTATTTGAACTGCTTTTCCTAATTTTATATTTTCGTTCTTTTGTACTTCTTCGATAAGATTAACAAGTACTTCAGTATCTGTATCTGAATGAAAAACGTAACCTCTTTTTATCAATTCTACCTTTAACGGAGCATAATTCTCAATAATCCCATTGTGAATGATTACTAAATCTCCAGAATTAGATAAATGTGGATGTGAATTTACATCATTAGGCACACCATGTGTTGCCCAACGTGTATGACCAATTCCTATTGTTCCATTAGTTGTAATCTCTTTTGAAGCTCTTTCCTCAAGATCCACAACCTTTCCTTTTGTCTTACACAATTTAACAGCTTCGCCGTCATATATCATAACTCCAGCGCTATCATACCCCCTATATTCAAGCCTTTTTAATCCTTTTATTACAATAGGATAAGCCTCTCTGTAACCAATATATCCAACAATTCCACACATATAATTTCTAGTTTATTTAATTAGGTTTGGTATAGTAAATTTCTAATTTTAATCTTTTATCATCAGCAACGGTTGCTTTACTTCCGTACAAAATTGTTCCCAATGGACTCATAACTGACGCCTTAGGCGCTTGCGAGATTGTACTATTAGCCGTTCTTAATTTATAGGAATTAAAAATATTTATATCTTCTGTAATAACAACACCTAATTTCACATTTGTAGAGTCAGCATTTTTAATTAAGTTTCTAACATGATTTGTAATTCTTACTTTGTAAGTATTATCATCTGTCTTATCCGTATTTAGAATACCTCCAAAAACAAGTTTTCCGTTTTTTTCATTCGTCCCTGTAGTTCCATCACTGTAATCTACAATTGGACGATTATTATTTAAATCATAGAGATAAATTCTATTAGGCTTCGGTACAGTTCCTAAAGCCGTAGCGTCAAGATGAAATACAAGATTCGCTTCATTAATTAACCATCCATTTTCTCTAATCGTTTTTAATTCATCTCCCTTGAAAATTTCCAAAATAGCCATTGATCCCTCACCACCTTTAAGGTATAATTTCTCATCGCCTAGTGTTGTATTAATGTTTGCAGTCGTCGTTGCACTAGCGTAAGCAGCATTAGTATTACTTTGCTCTAATAAACTCACCGTGTTGCCAGTAAATTTAAGTACGATTGACTTTTCAACTCTTGTTGCATCTGTATCTGAAGTGTCTTCTTTGTATTTAACGGTAATTTTTCCCTCCTTAAAATCTAACAAAGCCATATTTGAAGGGCTACTTCCAGATTTTTCCACTTTAAAATAAAGTCCTCTAAAGTATTCTTTAAACACATCATTAGTTACTAACTTTCCTGAAGCAGCAGCGTCAATAATTTTAGTTTTAAAATAAGCAGCGTTTAAATCTAAACGCATTTCTGGATCTACACGGGTTACTACATCCTTTCCATCTGTAGTGGTTGTCGTCTTATATTCGGCAGCGCTAAAGAAAAAAGCATCATTCTGAGCAATACTAGTAGAATTATTCAAACGACTTCCTACTTTCACGTTGTCAAAATCAGCATTTTGATTGGTATAATATTTCTGTGTCTCTTTAAAACTTCCAGCAGGGTCTAAATCTCTCATGAAATAACCAGACTCGTAAACGCTCAATTTAATTCTACCGTCTAAAGGACCTTGTATTGAGTCTAACTGAAACGTTCTGTCTCCATTTGTATCCGTAGATTTTAAGGTGCTGAAATAAGGAATGCTTAAAACAACACTTTCAATTACAGGGTTCTTACCTATCGTAGGATTAACACTTTCTAACACTATTTGTGTTGCAAAACTTGCTGTAGTTGTACCAAAAGCAGAATTATCAAAAATCCCTAATGCGTTAACATTGAGATTATTTGACTGTATAGGCTCTATTTTTTGATTGTAAGCGACAACATTTGAAGTGTATTTTGCAAAATCAAAATGATTTTCACCTATTAAGTCACCTCCAATTGAATTATAATCTTTATCACAGGAATAAAGAAAAACAACACACGAAACTAATAGAATTTTCTTAAAAAAATTATTGTACATATTCGAAAATAAATGTTTAAATTGATAGGACTACGTCTTTGTAAAAATTAGTATACGCTTCTGCGAATTCATCTTTAGGGACGAAAGGTAAAAAAGGTTTTCCTGAAGATTCTATATATTTTGTTAAACTTGGAGACAGACTATCCGATGCGATAATAACAGCATCAGAATGTTTAATTGTCGCTTTAATGATACTTTCATAATCTGGCGTTTCTAAATCAGCAATCGCATCCAAAGGAACTCCGTCAAGTTTTATTTTATTAATCATTTCTACATCTAAAGTCCCCTCAAAGGACTGACTATAGACAGAAGTAACAATCTTTGTATCAGAAAATAAGGCCTCATTTTTATAATAATGTTTCATATAGATAGGCAACATTGCCGCCATCCAGCCATGAACATGTATAATATCAGGAACCCAGTTTAGTTTTTTAACGGTCTCAACAACTCCTTTCGCAAAGAAAATCGCGCGCTCGTCATTGTCAGCATACATCACTCCCTCTTCGTCAGTAAATGTAGCTTTCCTCTTAAAATATTCATCATTGTCAATAAAATAGACTTGAATTCTTTCTTTAGGAATACTTGCCACCTTAATTATTAGAGGCATATCCAGGTCATTCACAACTAAATTCATCCCTGAAAGCCTAATTACTTCATGCAATTGGTGTCTTCTCTCATTAATATTCCCATATCTTGGCATAAAAATTCTGATTTGCCCACCTTGATCGTTAATCATCTTTGGCACGTCGTAAGACATCAAAGAGACCTCATTCTCAGCTAGGTAAGGCACCACTTCAGATGATACATATAATATCCTCTTATCTTTCATATTGTAATTTGCTTAATTTATTGGTAATAAAAACCACGCAAAATTACAAAAATTTATGCAGTTATTAACTAATATATTATGTTTGCACTAAATTTAAACAAAATACCTATGCCCATTTTCTATGGAAAAGCAGCTTTGATAGACTATTTAAAATCTATCAAAACCCCAAATTCTACTATTGGTTTTGTTCCCACCATGGGTGCATTGCATCAAGGACATCTTTCCTTAATGCAACAGTCATTAGCAGAGAATCAAAATACAGTAGTTAGTGTTTTTGTAAATCCAACTCAGTTTAACAATCCTGAGGACTTATCAAAATATCCACGAACACTTGAAGCAGACATAGAAAAAATAGCGGGATTAAGTACTGATATTATTTTATACGCTCCCTCTGTTGAAGATATTTATGAGGGAAAAGTACTATCTCAAGAATTCGATTTTGACGGTTTAGAGAATCAAATGGAAGGAAAGTTTAGACCAGGTCATTTTAATGGTGTTGGAACAATCGTTAAGCGTCTTTTCGAAATTGTTACTCCTACCAATGCTTATTTTGGAGAAAAAGATTTCCAACAGTTCCAAATTGTAAAGAAGATGGTTTCGAAAAACAATCTTAGTGTCAACGTGATTGGTTGTCCCATCTACAGAGAGCCGAGCGGTCTCGCCATGAGCTCCCGAAACGAACGATTGACAGCGCAAAACCGCGCAGACGCAGCTTTAATTTTCGAAATATTAAATCTTGCAAAAGAAAAATTTAAAACAAATAGTGCAGCGGAAGTAAAGGAATGGGTTGAAAAATCATTCGAAACAAATGCTCTATTTGAATTAGAATACTTTCAAATTGCCGACGAAACCACACTTACACCTTGCATAAATAAAATAAGCACTCAAAAATACCGTGCTTTTATCGCCGTTATCGTCAATAACATTCGATTGATTGATACCATTTCATTAAATTAATTTACTTTTGTAGCATGCAAATTCAAGTATTAAAATCAAAAATTCATCGGGTAAAAGTAACCGGAGCCGATTTAAATTATATCGGGAGTATTACCATTGATGAAAACCTGTTAGAAGCCTCAAATATTATTGAAGGCGAGAAAGTATCCATTGTAAATATCAATAATGGTGAAAGATTTGAAACCTACGCCATAAAAGGCCAACGTAATTCTGGTGAAATAACCCTAAACGGACCTGCCGCAAGAAAAGTTCAAAAAGATGATATTATTATCATCATTTCCTACGCCACATTAGAATTCGAAGAAGCAAAAACCTTCAAGCCTTGGATTATTTTTCCAAATGAAAATGACAACTCTTTAACTTAAAGTAGATAAGTTCAAAAATAAATGTAATTTTATCATTACAATCTAAAAGGCAATAGTTACTTTATCTATTGTCTTTTTTTATTTCAATATAAACAAACCAATTAAACTCGCTATGGCTACTAAAGTAAAAACTTCTTTTTTCTGTCAGAATTGTGGCGCCCAATATGCCAAATGGCAAGGACAGTGTAACTCCTGTAAAGAATGGAATACCATAGCCGAGGAAATTATACAAAAACAAGAAAAAGTAGCCTGGAAAAGCGAAGCAACGACAACCAGTAAAGCACCGCGACCTTTAAAAATCAATGAAATTGATTCAACTCAGGAAATCCGTATGGACACGACGGACTCTGAGTTAAATCGTGTGCTTGGTGGCGGAATCGTACCTGGATCTTTAATCTTACTTGGTGGTGAACCAGGAATAGGAAAAAGTACGCTATTGCTTCAAATTTCACTAAAACTACCTTACAAAACCTTATATGTTTCTGGCGAAGAAAGTCAAAAACAAATAAAAATGAGAGCCGAAAGAATCACTACTTCAAGTGACAACTGCTACATCCTTACCGAAACGAAAACGCAGAATATCTTCAAACAAATTGAAGCTATTGAGCCCGAAATTGTAATTATAGATTCGATTCAAACACTTCATACCGATTATATAGAATCTACAGCGGGAAGCATTTCGCAAATCAGGGAAACCACAGCAGAACTGATAAAATTTGCCAAAGAAACAAACATTCCGGTCATTCTAATTGGTCATATTACCAAAGACGGAAATATTGCTGGACCAAAAATATTAGAACACATGGTCGATACTGTTTTGCAATTTGAAGGCGATCGCAACCATGTTTACCGTATTTTACGCTCTTTAAAAAACCGTTTCGGTTCTACAGCCGAAATTGGTATTTATGAAATGCTAGGAAGCGGACTTCGCGAAGTATCAAACCCATCAGAGATATTAATTTCGCATAAAGACGAAGAACTTTCCGGTACTGCCATTGCTTCCACCCTGGAAGGAATGCGCCCTTTAATGATCGAAATCCAGTCCCTAGTTAGCACTGCTGTCTACGGAACACCGCAACGCAGCACCACGGGATATAATGCCAAGAGACTCAACATGATATTGGCCGTTTTAGAAAAAAGAGCTGGCTTTAGGCTTGGATCCAAAGACGTCTTTCTTAATATAACGGGAGGAATAAGTGTTGATGATCCAGCAATCGACTTAGCGGTTGTGGCAGCCATTTTATCCTCTAATGAAGATATCGCGGTTAATAAAGATTTTTGTTTTGCTGGCGAAGTAGGATTATCAGGAGAAATTCGTCCTGTGAACCGTGTAGATCAAAGAATTCAAGAGGCCGAAAAACTGGGTTTCTCCACTATTTTTGTATCTAAATACAATAAAATTACATTAAAAAATACCGGAATAAAAATTCAACTTGTCGCAAAAATAGAAGATGTTGCCAGTATGCTATTTGGATAAAAGTAAAAAACCAACTACCACTTAAGAAGCTTGCCAAAAACGCAGCTTAAATACTGATTTAAAGTTATTTAGATGTTAACACAGTAGTGAATTACAATGTATTGTTGTAAATTTATGCTTCGAGCATTCTACTAATCTTTATATAAAAATCATCTTGAAACTTTCTGACGATACAGTGGTACGTTTTTACCGCTTATTAGGTAAAACATTCTATAGCATTGCTATGGTAGACAAAACTGTACAAAAAGAAGAGATAGAAAAATTAAAAGAACTTGTTCAAAAAGAATGGCTTCCTGTAGAGGATAGCTCTGATATCTTTGGCTCAGAATCTGCCTATCAAATTGAAATCGTTTTTGATTGGCTAGTAGAAAATGATTGCGAATACGAACAAATCAGACCTGAATTCAAAAACTTCAAGTTAGAACATAAAAGCTTGTTTAACCCAGTAGTAAATGCTTCAATTCTAAAAACAGCCTCAGCAATTGCTAACTCTTTTTCTGGCAAAATAAATCGGAACAGGTTTTACTAAGCCAATTAAAAAGCATCCTTGAAGAAACGGATTAACGACTATTACTAAAAATTAATCTATATAATTTTAAAAAATAAAAAACATGAAAAAGCAAACTGGTATTTGGATTGACTCAAAAAAAGCAGTCATTGTAACTCTTGAAGATGGAAAAGAAGCAGTAAGTGAAATTCAATCTGATTTAGAGAATAGTGTATATCATGATAAAGAAGGCGACAAAGGAAGTTTTTTTGGTGGCCAACACATTGATTCTCAAAAAACTTTTGACGAAAGAAAGAAACATCAAATTAACAACTATTTAAAAGATGTAATAGCCACTATTAGTGAATCAGATGAATTGTACATCTTTGGCCCAGCAGACACAAAAACAAAACTTGAGAAAAGAATTAACGAAGAAAAATCAACTATTGCCAGCAAACTTAAATCTGTCGAAACAGCAGATAGCATGTCTTCGAATCAAATTATTGCACAGGTAAAAAAATTCTACCATCAAAAATAAATTACTTTATTCAAGCAATTTGTCGCAGCAATAAAATTCGTAATTTTATAAAACTACAATAAAAAACTATTGTAGTTTTTTTATGCCCAAAACGAAAAATCAACTACTGCCCGACTAATAAACTCAGCTTAAAAAAGAGGTTTAGCATTTTATCATTTAAATTTGTGTTTCAATCGACTCCTAAAATAACCTACAATTCATGAATACCACAAAACAGAAGATAATTATTGTACTGAAATCGCTTGCAGTATTCCTACTACTTATCGCTATCGGTTTTTATGTTTTTAGAGATTATTTACTACAGCAAGCAATTGAAAAAACTTCGACTAAAATTGAGCAGCAATACAATAGTAATTTAACTGTAAAAAATGCCGGTTTTGAAGGATTTTCTGGAATCAGCCTAACTGAAATCTCCTTGACCCCTAAAGATGCAGATACACTTTTTAGAATTCAAAAAATGAAAACCAGTATTAACTTTTGGAATTTACTGTTAGGCGATGTGCAACTGGGCACTTTGGAAATTCAAAACGGAAGGGTTCAACTTGTAAAAAAAGGGAACGTGAAAAATTTCGCCGCATTCCTCAAGAAAGATAATAGTGAATCCAGCAGCGATAACAAAAGAGATTATGCCACTTTTGCTTATAGAATTATTTCGAAAGTGCTAAACTTAGTTCCCACTGATATGAGTGTCGAAAACCTCAAATTTAAATTAGATGACAACGGAAAAAAAGCAACTATTGACATAAAAAAGCTCACGCTCTCAAATAAAGAGCTTGAAACTTCGATTGACGTACAAACCAATACTTTTGCTCAACGATGGGAAATTAGCGGTTTTGCAGATCCAAGAAATAAAAAAGCTGATATTAGAATTTTTAATAAAGACACCGGACCAATAAAAGTACCCTATTTTGACGAACGATACGGTTTAAAATCCAGCTTTGATTCCATCAGGCTGAACGTTGAAAATATAGAAAAAAGTAGTGGTAAATTACACATTGACGGCTTCACTTCGTTTACCAACTTTAGTGTAAACCACCCAAAAATAGCCAATAAAGATGTTGTAATAAAAAATGCGCGATTTGACTATCACTTCCTGCTAGGCGCTGATTTCATATCAATAGACAGCAGTTCTACAGCCCAATTCAATCAGGTGAAATTTAGACCTTACCTCTCTTATAGCACAGAAACGGATACCATTTACAAACTCAAAGTGACAATCCCTAAAATGAAAGCGCAGGAGTTTATTTCTTCCCTTCCTGATGGCTTATTTACTAATTTTCAAGGAATGCAGGCCGAAGGCACTTTCGATTACACACTTGATTTTAAATTCAATCAAAACCAACCAGACCAACTCGTTTTTGACAGTCATTTGAAAAAAGAAAACTTAAAAATCACAAAATACGGACAAGCAAATCTCACCAAATTGAATGGAGAGTTTGTATACCGAGCAATTATAAATAATGTATTGCAACGTCCAATTTTAGTTGGAACATCCAATCCAAATTACACGCCAACAGAGCAAATTTCACCTTATTTACGGAAAAGTGTCTTAACTACTGAAGACCCTTCCTTTTTCTCCCATCACGGATTTATAAACGAAGCCTTTAAACAATCGATTATCAAAAACATAAAAACCAAAAAATTCGCCCGTGGTGCTAGCACGATAAGCATGCAATTAGTAAAAAACGCATTTCTAACCAGAGAGAAAACATTGTCTAGAAAACTGGAAGAAATTTTGTTGGTTTACATTTTAGAAAATAATCGAATAGTCAGTAAGGAACGCATGCTCGAAGTTTATTTTAATATTATTGAATGGGGACCAAATGTTTATGGAATAGGAGAAGCAAGTCGTTTCTACTTCCAGAAAAGCCCTTCTGAATTAACGTTCAACGAATGCTTGTTTCTAGCTCGAATTATTCCTAGTCCGCGAAAATTCATGTATCAGTTTAATGACCAGGGAAAACTGAGAGATTTTGCTGCGAAACAAGAATCTTTTTTAACAAATATCATGATTAAAAGAGGATTACTAACTACTGATGATACGATTTACAAATCGCAACCACTTCTTATTTCTGGTGCTGCTAAGTCTTATCTTCGAATAAAAGAGCAAGATTCAATTCCAGTTGATTCCCTTTCGACTAGTAAAGAATTTGAATTCTAAAAATCCATTACATACAAAAACCCGATAGCTATTTTAACATATCGGGTTTTTGTTAGAATGATGTGAATATAAATAATTATGGCGCTGGATCAGGAATAATAGCTTGTACCTCATCAATTGCATTCAGTATTTCTTCTGACAATGTAACTTGAATCGTATCAATATTTTCTTTTAACTGCTCCATTGTCGT
Source organism: Flavobacterium hiemivividum (assembly GCF_004349145.1). GTDB lineage: Bacteria > Bacteroidota > Bacteroidia > Flavobacteriales > Flavobacteriaceae > Flavobacterium > Flavobacterium hiemivividum. The sequence goes on from NZ_SMFO01000001.1 coordinate 790,660, forward strand.
CGCTCCAATAATGGTGCTGGTTACAAACGATTTCTGCTCTATAAAAGCCAATGACAATTCCGTTAAGCTCAACCCATTTTTACGAGCAATTTCCTGGTAAAGTTTTGTTGCTTCCGTACACTGGTCGCTATTGTATCTTGAATATTGAGGAAATAAATTAAGCCTTGCGTTCGGGTGACTTTCTCCCGTTAGAAATTTTCCAGATAACACACCAAAAGCCATTGGAGAATAAGCTAATAAACCCACATTTTCTCTAAGCCCTATTTCTGCCGAACCACCTTCATAAAGCCTATTCAGCAAATTATAAGGATTTTGAATTGTTTTTATTCTTGGTAAATTGTGATATTTGCTTTCTTCCAGAAAACGCATAATCCCCCATGGAGTTTCATTAGAAAGTCCGATGTGTTTGATCTTTCCTTCCTTTATAAAATCGCCCAAAGTATCTAGAACCGCATGGACATTGTCTTCCCAGCCGTCTTCTTGCACTTTGAAACCTCTTTGTCCAAAATAATTAGTTTTTCGTTCTGGCCAATGCAATTGATACAAATCAATATAATCAGTTTGAAGACGTTGCAAACTATTGTCTAATGCATATTTTACACTTGCTGGCGAGAAATCATTCTTTTCGCGCATGTAAGTAAAATTAGGATTTGGACCCGCAATTTTTGAAGCTAAAACAACCTCTTCTCTTCTTCCCGTTTTTTTGAACCATGTTCCAAGGATCCTTTCGGTGCTTCCATAGGTTTCTTCACGTGCTGGAACAGAATACATCTCGGCAGTATCAAAAAAGTTAACTCCTTTTTCCAGCGCGTAATCCATTTGTTGGTGCCCTTCGGCTTCCGTATTTTGTTGACCAAAAGTCATGGTACCTAAGCATATTTTGCTAACTTTTATTTCAGTATTAGGTAGGGCAGTATATTTCATTTATTGGATTAAAATTAAAAAAAACAAAAAGCATAATGATACAAATGTACCTTTTATTGATAGTTCACGATATAGCGTTAACAGATTTTTTAGAAAGTCTTTGCGCTTTTAAACAAGGAAAGGTTCAGCGTTTTACCACTGAACCTCTCTTAATCAAAAGCTTTACAGCTTAGTTTATTTCATTCAACATTTCAGCGATTTCATCTAGTCTTGGCGTTAAGATAATCTCGATTCTTCTGTTTTTTGCTTTTCCATCTGCTGTGGAATTACTAGCCAATGGCGAAAATTCTCCTCTTCCTGCAGCAGTTAAGTTTTGCTTATTGATATTTTTATTTTCGCTTAAAATTGCAACAATAGCAGTCGCTCTTTTAGTAGATAAATCCCAGTTATCAGCGATAGGCCCAGATGCGCTAAAACGATCGTCATCAGTATGACCTTCAATTAACACTGAAATATCAGGGTTGTCACCCAATACTTTCCCTAGTTCTACCACCGCTTTTTTCCCTTCTGAACCTACAGCCCAACTACCAGAATTAAACAGTAATTTATTTTCCATGGAAACGTAAACCTTTCCGTTTTTTTGCTCCACTGTTAATCCTTTTCCTTCAAAACTATTCAAAGCATTTGAAAGCGTTTCTTTAAGTTTTTTCATAGCTGCTTCCTTGGCAGCAATCAATGACTCTAATTCTTGAAGTCTTTGAGCACTTTTACTTAATCGCTCTTGTTCAATTGCAAGTGCCTTACCTTTAGCATCTAATTGACTAAGCAAATCACGATTTTTACTCATGTTAGTCTTCAATGCTTCGTTACTATTTTTTTCTAATGCATCGTACGATTCTTGCATTACATCCATTTTATTACTTAAAGCACCGTAATCAGCAAGTAATTTGTCGCGCTCCGACTTTACTTTACTTAGCTCAGTATTTAAGGCATCTTGCTCCAATTGCAGTTGGTTTTTTGCTTGCAAAAGATCTGAATTCTCGTCAGATAAGGTTCTATTTTCTTTCTTTAAATCCGTGAACTTATTTTCTAATTCATTGTAAATTTTCTTGGAAACACAAGAAGTTGAAAGCGCTACAATTAACAGTCCTAGTGAAATTTTCTTTATCATTTTTTATTCTTTAAAAATTATAATCTGTTTTATTATTAATCTACTCTACCTCCACTAAAACGGGACAATGGTCAGAATGTTTTGCTTCTGGTAAAATAAGCGCTCTTTTTATTCTGTCTTTGAGTGGTTCGCTCACTAAACAATAGTCAATTCGCCATCCTTTGTTATTAAGTCGCGCTGTGGGAACACGTACAGTCCACCATGTATAATTGTCTGGTTCTTTATTTAAAAAACGAAAACTATCTATAAACCCATTATTTAGAAATAGATCCAACCAAGCTCTTTCTTCGGGTAAAAATCCAGATACTTTTTTATTTCGAACAGGATCATGAATGTCAATTGCCTCGTGGCAAATGTTATAATCACCACAAATAACTAGATTAGGGATCTCTTTCTTCAAGTCAGTAATGTAATTTTGAAAATCATCCATATACATGAATTTATGACTTAATCGCTCATTATTTGTCCCCGAAGGCAGATACAAACTCATTACTGATAAATCATCAAAGTCGACGCGGACATTCCTTCCTTCGAAATCCATATGCTCAATACCAGTTCCAAAAACGACATTATTCGGTTTTATTTTCGATAAAATGGCCACGCCACTATAGCCTTTTTTTGTAGCTGGGAACCAATAGTGATAAGGATAACCTGCTAATTCAAAATCCAATAAGGGAAGTTGCTCAGGAGTCGCCTTAATTTCCTGAAGACAAACTACATCAGGATTTGCTTGTTGAAGCCACTCAATGAATCCTTTGGAAATTGCAGAACGAATCCCGTTTACATTATAAGAAATAATCTTCATTTTTTTAAAATTTTGAATTTCAAAAGTACTAAAAAATAAAAATGAAACCATATAAAAAACCACAAAATCCAATACTGCAGTAGGCTAATAATGGACTTTTTAACTATCTTTGTACCTCGCTCAAAAACAATACTTACATGGGTTTAGTAACCGCAAAAGAAGTTGCAAAGGCAATAAATACTGAAAAATACGGAGTGCTGGGAACTTTTTCCGGTTGGCTATTGATGAAAGTATTAAAGATTTCGAAGCTCAATCAATTCTACGATAGCAATAAACATTTACAAGACGTTGATTTCTTAAATGCGATATTAGACGACCTACAAATAAAATTTGAGATCCCTGAAGAAGATTTTAAACGACTACCAAAAGAAGGTGCTTATATAACCATTTCTAATCATCCTTTAGGAGGAATAGATGGTGTTTTGCTGTTGAAATTAATGCTCGAAAGAGAGCCAAATTTCAAAATAATAGCCAATTTCTTGTTGCATCGAATTGAGCCACTCAAAAAATACATCATGCCCGTAAATCCTTTTGAAAATCATAAGGATGCAAAGTCAAGTGTAATAGGAATCAAAGAAACTTTACGTCACTTAAGCGATGGAAAACCACTTGGAATGTTTCCAGCAGGAGAAGTTTCTAGTTACAAGGACGGAAAGCACATGGTCGACAAACCATGGGAAGAAGGAGCTATTAAAGTGATTCGAAAAGCACAAGTTCCCGTTGTACCTATTTATTTCCATGCTAAAAACAGCTGGTTATTTTATTTCCTTTCTAAAATTAGTGGAACCTTGCGTACGGCTAAACTACCGTCAGAGGTTTTCAGTCAGAAACATCGTGTGGTCAAAGTAAGAATTGGAAAAGCAATTTCTGTAGCAGAACAAAACGAATACAAAACAATCGAATTGTATTCAGAATTCTTGAGAAAGAAGACCTATATGTTGGCTAATCCGTACGAGAAGGAAAGTAAATTATTAACTACGCCAAATTTAAAACTACCTAGAAGTCCTAAGGAAATAGCGACTCCAGGAAATGGCGAAAAAATAATTGCCGAAGTAGATGCTTTACGAGATACCGATTGCAGATTGTTACAAAGTAAGAATTATGAGGTGTTTTTTGCGAAAGCAACTAAAATCCCAACAGTACTTCATGAAATTGGACGGTTACGAGAAATCACTTTTAGAGAAGTGGGGGAAGGAACCAATGAATCCATCGACTTAGACAAATTTGATCAATATTACCACCACCTATTTTTGTGGGATGACGAAGCAAAAAAAATTGCTGGAGCTTATAGAATGGGATTAGGATCAGAGATTTTCCCGAAATATGGTATTGAAGGTTTTTATCTGAATGAGCTTTTTCGCTTTGAGCCAGAACTTCATGATATGATGAATAAATCTATCGAAATGGGACGAGCCTTCATCATCAGAGAATACCAACAAAAACCAATGCCGCTCTTCTTGCTTTGGAAAGGAATCATTCATACGACCTTGCGTTTTCCAGAACACAAATTCCTTCTTGGTGGCGTAAGTATCAGTAATCAATTCTCTGATTTTTCAAAATCTCTGATGATTGAATTCATGAAATCGAATTATTACGATCCTTATATCGCTCAGTACATCTATCCTAAGAAAGCTTATAAAGTAAAACTGAAAGATGCAGACAAAGATTTTATTTTTAATGAAACGGAAGCTGATTTAAATAAATTTGACAAAATTATTGACGAACTCGAACCAGGAGTTTTAAGATTACCTGTATTAATTAAAAAATACATCAAGCAAAACGCAAAAGTAGTTGCTTTTAATGTCGATCCCTTATTCAACAACGCGGTTGATGGACTGATGTACATTAGAATCGCAGATATTCCTGAAAGTACAATGAAACCAGTGATGGAAGAATTTCAGGCAGAACTAGAAAGAAAATTATCTGAAAAAGAAGATTAGTATAGCCTAATCATCTTAAAACAATAATAGTCATAAAAAAAGTCTCGGAATTCCGAGACTTTTTTTATGACTAAAACCATGCTTTCTTATTCACCTGATAAGTTTGATAAAACTCTTGGTCTGATTTTGTTAAATATATAATTCCTTCAATAAGTCCAAGGATTGCAGTAACTGAACCACAAGTAACAAGACTAATTACAAGCCAGATTATTCCTTCTGTGGTATACCCTAAAAGGAATTTATGAATCCCAAATGGACCTAGAAGTATAGCCAATATACCAGCGGCTAATTTTTTGTTGTCCTCATGAACTGGCTGTGACGTATTCCAAGCTTCCTTTTTTGAATTTTGCATAGTGGTTGATTATTTGATCAATATTCGAATAATAAATGTATTGAATTTTATTTAAAAATGTAATCTATTGGCTCCCAAAGTTCAATTTTATTTCCTTCAGGGTCTAATATCCAGCCAAATTTACCATAATCATAGCTCCCCATTTCCCCTACAATGGTCACGCCTTCCTCTTTTAATTGTAGCAGCAAATTCTCTAAATTATCCACTCTAAAGTTTTGCATGAATTGTTTTTCGCTTGGAGCAAAGTAGGTCGTTTCCTCAGCAAATGGAGACCACTGCGTAGAACAATCATTCGCCTTACCATCTTTCCACCAAAAAGTAGAACCATAATCATCCGTTTTTAAACCTAAATGCTTAGCGTACCAAGCAACCAACTCTTTAGAATTTTTGCATTTAAAAAAGAACCCTCCGATTCCTGTCACACGCTTTTCATTGACTATAGCTTTATCCTCAGTAAAATACTTCGCTTTAATTTTATCTACAATTACTTGAGCCAGTCGCTCGTGACTCTCAAAAGTCCATCCAGCCACATGCGGTGATAATATAACGTTGTCTGCATTTAATAAGTATTGAAATGCTTCTGGCGTATTCTTATCTTGAAATAGCGTTTCAAAGGATAATTTTTCATATTCCAACACATCAAGTCCCGCGCCTAAAACCTTCCCTGATTTTAAAGCATTCGCTAAGTCTGCGGTTACTATATTCTTACCTCGAGAGGTATTAAAAATCCAGAAAGGCTTTTCATAAGCGTTAATAAACGCAGCATCAACCATTTTATCAGTTTCCGGTGTCCAGGGAAGATGTAAACTCAACACATCTGATTTTTGCTGTAATTCTTCGAGCGTAACCTGTTTCGCATTGGCATCAGCCACATTTTCCTGAATATCATAACACAGCACTTCTACATCAAAGCCACGTAGTTTTTTAGCAAAGGATTTCCCCATATTGCCATAGCCAATAATACCTACGGTTTTACCGTCCAGTTCATGACCTCTATTGCTTTCTCGGTTCCAATGTCCCGATCTAATTTCTCGATCAGCCTTATTCAGATTATTAAAAAGCGATAAAATCATTCCTAAAGTATGCTCAGCAACTGCATTGCGATTCCCCTCGGGAGCAGCAATGAGCGTAATGTTTTTTGATACTGCATAGTCGCAATCGATACTTTCCAGACCAGCACCTACACGGGCTATAAACTGCAAGTTAGTGGCTTTGTCGAGGAAGGCTTTGTCAATTTTAAATCGGCTTCGAATTACAATCCCTTGGTAAGCATGTATTTTGGCCTCAATCTCTTCTTTTGAGGAAGTAAAATCTTCGTGATTTTCAAAACCCATATCTTGCAATTGGCTCATTAAAATGGCATTATTGCTGTCAATATGAAGAATTTTAATATCCATAAAAATGATTTCTAAGTTAGAAATCAAAATTAGCGAAAAAAACACAATTTATTGTTTTAAGAAAAAAAATAGATTTCTATTTCTACCAACTGAATAAATAAAAAAAAACCATTTCCAAAATATCTAAATTCAGAAATGGTTTTCAATCTAATAGCATTCAAATTGAAAACTATTTAAATTTTGTCTTTTTAAACACCGTTTTAATCTTTTAAAATGGAGTAGTTTGTCCTCCAAATAAAAAATCAGAAATTCGCTCGTAAAGCATGTAAAGTAGTTTTTTCATCATAATGTATATTTATTGTTGATACTCAATTATACCATTAATAAGAAAAGAAAGAGTAGATTAGTAGGGCTATTACAAATTTACGTTTAATTATATATCAAAAAAAATACTACACATTGTTCTCGATTAACTACGTTTTAATCCGATGAATTACAGGCTGTTAAGTAGCTTTGTAAATTATAACCTACTAATAATTAGTTATTTAATAGCTGAATTTTTCGAACATAAAATCAGCCTTGTATTTGCTTTAAGGAAGTTTTTATTCCTCTTATCAATGAGGAGCTAAACCCGTGCATCTCCATTTCGTTAAGTCCAGCAATCGTACAACCTTTTGGCGTAGTCACCCTATCGATTAATTGTTCTGGATGTACTTGCTCTTCCATGAGCATTTCCGCAGCGCCTTTTACAGTTTGTGCCGAAATCGCCAAAGCCGTTTTCCAATCAAATCCTATTTCGATTCCTGCTTGCATTGATGCTCGAATGTAACGCAATGCAAATGCAGTTCCGCTCGCTGCCAAAACTGTAGCTGCATCCATTAGTTTTTCGTCAATAACTGGTGCTGTACCTAAATCTTCAAATAATGAAATTACATCCTCAGCCTTCGCTTTGTTATTTTCGGTAAATGAAATACAGGTTGCAGACTCTCCAAATTGCGCTGCAATATTAGGCATGATTCTTATAGCATGATTTTGATCCCCTATCTTAGCTTGCAGCGCTTCGATAGACAATCCACTTACTGCCGATGCGATCGTTTTGTTTGTGATTTTAAGTAGGATATCAGCCAAAACCACATCTACTTGATAGGGTTTTATGGTTAGGATAATTACATCAGCCTCTTCAATATTATGTGTATTATCAGATGAAACCGTTATTCCCGATTTTTCAAGATAGGCAATACTAGCTGTATTTCTTCGAGTGATAGTAACCTGATTATTTTTCGAAAATTTAGATATTCCTATTGCAACCGAAGTTCCAAGGTTTCCCCCTCCTATTATATGTACTCTCATTTCAATTTTTAGTTTTTTGGTTTTTTAGTTTTTTTAGTCAATAATTTGCTTTTTAGAAACGAATTTTCATTCCGTATTTAAAAGCCTAAAATAATTCTTGCGATGGAGAAATAGATAAGAATTCCGCAAATATCATTACTAGTCGTAATAAACGGACCCGTCGCCAATGCAGGGTCAATCCCAAATTTATCCAGCAACAATGGTACAAATGTTCCTATGAGCGATGCAATTATAATTACCGAAACTAAGGCCGTGGTGACAATTACACCAATGACAATTTCGACATCCAAAAGAAAATGACTTCCTATGAATAATATAATAGCAAGAATGAATCCGTTAAGCAAACTAAGAGACACCTCTTTCATTAACCTACTGAACAAGGACCCCGTTAAGGTATTATTTGCTAAACCTTGCACAATAATAGCCGATGACTGCACCCCAACATTTCCAGCCATTGCGGCAATAAGCGGTGTAAAGAAGAATAGTTCGCCATGTTCAAGCATAGCGCCCTCAAATAACCCAAGAACTTTCACAGAAATAAAACCTCCAAGCAACGCTAAAACCAACCAAGGTAAACGCGCTTTTGTATGCTCTAAAATACTATCATCTGCTTCTACATCTTTAGAGATACCCGCCGCTAACTGGTAATCTTGATCCGCTTCGTCCCTGATGACGTCAATAATATCGTCAATAGTGATACGACCTACTAAACGGCCCATTTCATCAACAACAGGAATAGCCTCTAGATCATATCGCTGCATAATTCGAGCCACTTCAACATCTTCAGTATCTACATTGACAAAATTGTATTTACGGATATAAATATCACTTATTTGTGTTTTTGTCGAAGTCGTCAATAAATCTTTTAATGAAAGCCTACCCTTTAGTCTGTTTTCATCATCAACCACATAGATAGAATGAACCCTAGAAACATTTTCAGCTTGGATACGCATTTCTTTAACGCAGGTTAGCACATTCCAGTTTTCATTTACCTTCACTAACTCCTTCCCCATCAATCCACCTGCAGAATTCTCGTCGTAACGCAATAAGTCAACAATGTCCTTTGCATGCTCGACGTCATTCAGCTCCGAAATTACTTCGGCTTTTAGATCCTGAGAAAGCTCGGCGATAATATCGGCCGCATCGTTCGTGTCCAGCTCATCTAATTCCTCGGCGATCTCTTTTGGCGAAAGCCGGCTTAGTATATTTTCACGCAAATCATCCTCTAGTTCAAGAAGAATTTCGGCGGTTTTATCACTGTCTAATACTTTAAATATATAAGTCGCTTCGTCAAAATCAAGCTCATCCAAAATCTCAGCAATATCGGCATGGTGCATGTCATTCAATAAGGCTTCCAGTTCCTTATCGTTTTTATTGACAATGTGTTGCTCTAATTCGAGTATTAAGTTTTTGCTGATTTTAAATTCCATCCGCTTCTATTTTTTGGGTAAGTTCAATAAATTGCGCTACGTCTAGCTGTTCTGGGCGAAGATCAAAAACGGGATCTTCTCTTAAACTATCAGAAAGATTCATGGTTTTTAAACTATTTCGCATGGTTTTACGACGTTGTTGAAAAGCCGTTTTAACCACCGTGAAAAATAATTTTTCGCCGCAAGGCAAGCTATAATTTTCTTTTCTGCGCAAACGCAAAACACCTGATTTTACTTTTGGTGGCGGAATAAACACATTTTCATCTACGGTAAACAAATACTCAGCATCATAAAACGCTTGCACTAAAACGGAGAGAATTCCGTATGCTTTAGTTCCCTTTTTTTCACAAATGCGCTGTGCCACTTCTTTTTGGAACATTCCTGCAAATTCAGGAATTTGATTGCGGTATTCTAATGCTCGAAAAACAATTTGCGTAGAAATATTATAAGGAAAATTCCCAATGATCGCGAACTGTTTGCCTTCGAAAATTTCGTTGATATTGTATTTCAAAAAATCTTTTGATATAATTTTATCCTTTAATTTTGGATAATTCTCATCCAAATACGTCACTGATTCCGTGTCGATTTCGATCACATACGTCGTAACCGGCTTGTCTAATAAATATTTAGTTAAAACACCCATTCCAGGTCCTATCTCTAATATATCATCATAGCCTTCCAAGTTTAGCGTATCAGCAATATCCTTTGCTATACTCTCATCTTTCAAGAAATGTTGACCGAGGTGTTTTTTGGCTTTTACTTTTTCCATTTTTATGCTGAATTTATTTCAGTATCTTTATTTACCACGAAGGCACTAAGAGCCAAAATATTTATTATTTGTTTTAAAATTTATCACTTTTAATATTCAATTGAAAAATGACATGATATTACTTGATTCCGATTGCTGTCGAAACTCGCAAAAATACTGATCACTAAATCTAGTGTTCAGAAATCACTTCTAACTCGGTTCTAAACGCAAGCATTTTATCGCCAAACAACTTGGTTCCTTCTTCACGAAATCCTGGAGCATCTTCTTGATAATATTTCTCCAATGTTTCTTTACTATCAGTGGTATACTGAGCAGAATAAGTTACACCACCCATTTCTTCTTCAATTAAAACGCGGACTAATCGAGCAGCAGTAAATTTGCCCGTAGCCAGAATTTCAGGAATATGTTTGTGCTGCATCCAGATCATCCATTGATCGTGAACGCTTTCGTGTATGTTTGTGGTAACGTTGTATATTATCATTTTATATTTAGGATTTAAGAATTTAGATTTAGGATTTTACATTCTAACTCAAACTCGTTATTCTATATTATATTATTCTATTATTATGCCCTAATTTCCCTTCAAACGTTACGATATTTTATAAATTAGTATCGCCTCGCAATTGCCTAAAACTTTTTCTGGCTTCTACAAAGTAGATACTGTCCTCGTGATTAAAAATTATCTTTTCGTAGAATGATTTCGCCTTTTCTACTTCTTTCAGTTTTTTATTATAAATCTCTGCCGAAAAAAATAAAGCCTCATCGATGTAAATTCCGTCACCGTGATGGTCAATAATTTCTTGATATTGGCTTAAAGCCAAATTATAGTCCGCGGTTTTCTCATAAATTTGCCCTAAACGCAATAGAGTGACCGCTTCTATTTCCTCTCCCTTATGATTTTTCAAGATCGATTGAAATTGATCTATCGCTTCCTGATTTCTATTTTGATATAAAAGATAATCTCCTTTTGCAAATTCTTTTAGGGCTGTTTGTGTCGAATCAGCCACTGTATTGTCATTTATCAATAAGAAATATTCTAATGCATCATTTGCAATCAATTGTGTATTAGCCGATTTTAGTTCCTTAAACTGTTTCAATGCCCACACAAAATCAGTTTTAAAATAACTCGTTTTGGCTGCTTTTAAACTGGCTTCGTGCGCCACCACATCATTTTTTAAATCCATCTCAATCTGAGAATAGTAGATCAATGCCTGATTGAATTTTTCTTCGAAAAGTAAAATATCCGCTAATTCCATTTTGGCCTGTGCGACTTTATAATCATCCAATTCTAAGTCAAGCGCTTGTTTGATAATTGCCCTTCCTTTTTCCGGATTTTTTAAATTAAAAGCCACAAAATGTGCCTGAATTATTTGCAAAGATAAGGTAAAAGGGCTGATTTCATATTCTGCTAGCAAACCTTCTATTTCGGCATTGATATTTGCAAAGTCTTTTTCCTTCGCTTTTTCAATTTTCATTTTGATTAGATAAGTATTTGCCTGGACAAGTAATTCGAGATCGTTAGTGTTTTCCAGAACAAACCCTAAAATTTCAACGGCAATTTCCTGATCGTCTTCTTCAACAGCCAGATGTACTAAGTTCACAATATTTCCCAATGATTCAGGATTACGTTTGTAGATTGCTTTTTCTTGAATAAAGGCTTTCGAAAATTCCTTTTGTTGTACGTAAAACCAGCTTAAAAAATGATTCCAAAATAGGTCTTGATTTTTTTGGACACGAACAATCAATGCTTTTCTAATTTGGTCATTAAAAGCAGCATCACTATCATCTGACATGAAACGAGACAATTGATTTTGAATTAAAATCGAATTTTGCGGATTTGCATACGATTCATCCAAAAAAGTGGAAATCATCATTTCGATGTTCCCTAATTGCCCGTAAAGCAATCCTCTCTGGTAATTAAAATTATATTTTGGTTCTAATTCTGAAGCAATTTGATAGGCCTGCAAAGCATATTCTAATAATACTTTTTTCTCAAATGTGCCAGCAATGCCATACACTTCATTTGGATTTTTCTTGATTCGGTCTATTGCTAGATCGTAATAACTTTTAGCTTTAGCTTCATTCTTTTGCAACTGAAAGTTATACCCTAATTCTACTAAAAGACTCCCCTGATTGTATTTATCAAGTCGGTTTTGAATTGCTTTTTCTGCACTTTCAAATTGTTGTAGTTGCTGGTAACAATCAATCGTTCTTATAAAATACTGCATGTTTTGAGGAACGCTAAGTAACAACTCCTCATATCCCAATTTCGCTTTTTCAAAATCACCTTTGTCATAATAATACTGTGCTAACTGCTCGTTTTGAGCAAACGAAAACAGCGAGAATAACAAAGTGATATATAGAAAAAAGTGCTTCATGTTAAAAGTGTTCAGTATTCAGTGTTCAGTTTGCGAACCGATGTATTATTCAGAAACAAACTGAACACCGACCACTGAGGACTGAACACTAATTAGTCTATTATATCAAACCCACAGTAAGGGCGCAATACTTCAGGTATTACAATTCCTTCGGTAGTTTGGTAATTTTCTAAAATTCCTGCCAAAACTCTTGGCAAAGCCAATGAACTTCCGTTTAGGGTGTGTGCTAATTGGTTTTTTCCGTCTTTGTCTTTGAAACGCAATTTCAAGCGATTTGCTTGGAAAGTTTCAAAATTAGAAACCGAACTGATTTCTAGCCATCGGTCTTGAGCGGTAGAAAATACTTCAAAATCATAAGTCAAAGCCGATGTGAATCCCATATCTCCACCACAAAGGCGTAAAATTCTATACGGTAATTTCAATTCGTCAAGAATCACTTTAATGTGTTCTACCATTCCCTCCAAAGCTTCGTATGATTTATCAGGATGCTCCACGCGTACAATTTCTACTTTGTCAAACTGATGCAAACGATTCAATCCACGAACGTGCGCTCCGTAAGAACCTGCTTCACGACGAAAACATGGCGTGTAAGCTGTCGTTAGAACTGGCAATTCGCTTTCGTTTAGAATAACGTCTCTAAACAAGTTTGTTACCGGCACCTCAGCTGTAGGAATTAAATATAAATTATCCGTCGCATCATGGTACATTTGGCCTTCTTTGTCTGGCAATTGTCCTGTTCCATAAGCCGAAGCTTCGTTTACAAAATGAGGCACCTGCACTTCATTGTATCCAGCTGCAACATTTTTATCTAAAAAATAATTAATCAAAGCACGTTGCAATCGCGCCCCTTTTCCTTTGTACACAGGAAAACCAGCTCCTGTAATTTTATTTCCTAGTTCGAAATCAATGATGTCGTATTTTTTCACCAATTCCCAATGCGGCTGTGCGCCTTCATGCAAAACAGGAACTTCGCCCGCTTCAAAAATATTTAGGTTCTCCTCAGGCGTTTTCCCAACCGGAACAATATCTGCTGGAAGATTAGGTAAAGTATAAAGTTTCTCTGTTAGTTCAGCAGTAATTGCATCTGCGGTTTCAGCCAGTTTCTTACTTTTCTCCTTATTTAAGATTGTTTTTTCTTTTAGAATAGCGGCTTTTGATTTCTCACCGTTTTTCATCAGTTCGCCAATGTCTTTGGATAATTTATTAGATTCCGATAGAATTCCTTCCAACTCAACTTGTGTAGCACGACGTTGTTCGTCTAGTTTTATCACCTCTTCCACAACACTTTTGGCATCCATATTCCTTTTTGCCAAAGCCTGGATTACTTTCTCTTGATTCTCTCTAATAAATGCAATTTGTAACATAGCTTGAATTTTATAATTCTTGGGTTTTTATCTCTATAAAGAAAGCAAATTTAAGGAAATGTTTGAGACTTATGAGACAAAGTTTTGGGTAAAAGAGTAGAACAGTAAATAAATAGAATTGTCTTGTCATACTTACTAAGGAGGAACCCCCTTCACTTGAACAATTTGATGAGATTCCTCCTTCGTCGGAATGACAAATTGTACGAAAAATGCTTCTTAAGCCCTTTTTATTTCATGTCCCACAAACTCTTCTAAGGTCGCAAACATTTCATCAACCGAGAGCACTTCTAAATCAGGATGAGATTTTAAAAATTCAGCATTAAGTTGTACTAAATTTTCTTCAATTTCATAAAAAGTATCGTTGTTCATCAAATCTCTAATTGGATTTACGCCCTCCAATTTTCCTTTAAAGAATTTATCGCGTTTGACACTGCTCATCAATTTAACCTTCTTGCATTGTTGTTGGAATAACTCCAAATGTTTTTCGGCACCCAATAACTGCAATCCTTCTGCTATTAATTCGTTAAGTTCAGTATTCCATCGGGAATTATACACAAATTGCGCAAAATTACCTTCTGTATATTGGGAAGTGTAATAATCTAAATAATAACTCATCAACGCATCTTCATGAATCAAATCATCGTCAATTTTTTCCTCACGCATTAAGTTGATTACAGAAATATTTGAGTTGATAACATCTTGCGGGTTTTCGCTGGCTGCTGCCGTTTCTGAAATAATTATTTTACCAAATTCCATGAGATTTTATTTTAAAAAGTTGACTGCAAATTTCGGAGAAATAATTGAGTTGCGTGTACTTTTAACTGCAAATTACGAGGATTATTTTGAGGTGCTTTTAAGTATAAAAGCTTTTTCTAACCACAAATTAGCGCAAATTATTTTTTGCTTCATTTAAAATAAAAATATTTTTTTTGCCACGGATTTCACAGATTGTTTTCAGAATCCTCACTATTCTTTTTCTGATTCATTTTAGCAACTAAAGCCTTCAATCGCAGTGCCTTTTCCTTCTTTTCTTGTTGAAGTTTCGCATTTTTCCGATTTAGCAATTTAGTATGTAAAGCCTTGTTTTTAGTGTTTTTTTCGGGTCCTTTTGCCATGTTTCAAATTTTATTTAAATACGTTTACAAATATAAAGAAAGGACTTAAAGTCACTCAAAAATTTAAAAGTCCTATTCTGAAACTACTCTAATGTCAATCTTTTCAATGAAGAAGAAAGCAAATCCTCCCAAAAAATATAGGACTACATCAATCCAGTCTGCGGTGTATCTTGGGTCAATTGTAGGAAGATAATATTCGAAATAAAAAGAATAGAAGCTGGCTAAAAAAACGACCACTGTTATGGGCAATTTAAACGAATTATCATTTTTTAATCTTCTGATTATAAATTCAATCGCACCAAGCACTAACGGAAGATACAGCAAATCATTGACATAATTATTGACCAAATCTGGTAACGGTACCCTCAATCGCTGCATGACATAAATTGTCAGAGCAGTTAGAAACATTATAATATAAACAACCGTTTTAGACATACAAAATACTGAGTAATAAAGCTGAAACAACCGCAAAAAGGACTAAAAATGCTCCATACCTACTAAAAGCTTTCATGAATGTTATTAAAATATTAATGCAGACGATTTTAATTTAATAGCATCCTATCTATTTTATCTTAACCCGCTACAGCCGCTGTAAACAATGCAATAAGACCTCCAACAATAAGTGCAAAGAAAATCCAAATGGAGTAAACTACTTGAAACAGAATTCGCATTAAGATATTTGGGTGTTCCGCACCGTTTTTTAAAAACGCTTCGATTTTGTTTGGCTTTTTATTTATTTTTTCTTGTTCCTCGATTTTCTGCAGCCTCTTTTTCTCACTTTCTAGTCTTCGCTTGAGAACCACGTCTAAAATCGCACCGCAATTACTACAATTCTCATTGTTTAAATTAACTGTACCACACTCTAAACACTTTATATACGATTTGCTCACTCTGCTTGTATTTAATCTGAATTCGGCCTTGTGTTTTTGAAATCAAAGTTATGAAAATTAATCTGTTTCAATACAGTAGTATTGTTTCAATAGACGGACTGGACGCCAACAGCTTGGGATTTTTAATTCTCCAACCAGCATATTCTAACTCAGAGTACTCCCGCTATATTGATCTTTCAGAAGGACGAGGAATCACATAATCAATTCACAATGCATGATATCCTTGCCGAGATTCTTCCTTCGTTAGAATGACAAGTTTGTGAAAATATATGGTGGAAATCCCAAATTCCTAGCCCCGATAATCCTGATGTTTCGGGAGAAAATCCTTTTCTTTTTTTCTTCAAAAAAGAAAAGATTGCAACGGATAGCGGGAAATTGCTTCAAATAAAAATTCTATTGCTTATTTTTGCACCGAATTCTGCATTAATTTCAGAATCTAAAATCAATTTTATGACACAGAATCCAAAAAGATATACGATTACAGCGGCATTGCCTTACACAAACGGACCAATTCACATTGGTCATTTGGCGGGAGTTTACGTGCCTTCTGATATTTATTCCCGTTACCTGAGATTGCAAGGAAGAGACGTTTTGTTTGTTTGCGGAAGCGATGAACACGGTGTTGCTATCTCGATGAAAGCAAAAAAAGAAGGTATCACGCCTCAAGAAGTGATTGACAAATACGATGGAATTATTCGAAAATCGTTTATTGACTTCGGAATTTCGTTTGATAATTACTCTCGAACTTCGGCAAAAATTCATCACGACACGGCTTCGGAGTTTTTTACAAAATTATATGAAAAAGGCGACTTCATAGAACAAGTAACCGAACAATTGTATGATGCGAAAGCGGATCAATTCCTTGCAGACCGTTTTGTAATTGGTACTTGTCCAAAATGCGGTAACGAAGAAGCATACGGAGATCAGTGCGAAAAATGTGGATCTACCTTGAACGCTACTGATTTGATTAATCCAAAATCGACTATTACAGGAGAAACTCCTATTATGAAATCGACAAAACATTGGTTTTTACCTTTGGATCGTTATGAAGATTTCTTAAAAGAGTGGATTCTTGTTGGACATAAAAACGACTGGAAACCCAATGTTTACGGACAAGTAAAATCTTGGATTGACGGCGGACTAGAACCTCGTGCGGTTACGCGTGACTTAGATTGGGGAATCGATGTTCCTGTTCCTGGCGCCGAAGGAAAAAAATTATATGTGTGGTTTGATGCGCCTATTGGATACATTTCAGCTTCGAAAGAATGGGCTGCACGCGAAGGAAAAGAGTGGGAACCATACTGGAAAGATCAAGACACGAAGTTGGTTCACTTTATAGGGAAAGACAATATCGTTTTTCACTGTATCATTTTCCCTGCGATGTTAAAAGCCGAAGGAAGCTACATTTTACCAGACAATGTGCCTGCAAACGAGTTCTTAAACTTAGAAGGAAATAAATTATCTACCTCTAAAAACTGGGCGGTTTGGCTGCACGAATATTTAGAAGAATTTCCAGGTCAGCAAGATGTTTTGCGTTATGCTTTGACATCGAATGCACCCGAAACTAAGGATAACGACTTTACTTGGAAAGATTTTCAAGCGAGAAATAACAATGAATTGGTTGCTATTTACGGTAATTTCATTAATCGTGTTGTGGTTTTAACCAATAAGTATTACAACGGAGTTGTTCCACAACCAAACGAATTATCTGAGGTTGATAAAGCGACTTTAACCGAATTAAAAGCCTATCCAGCTGTAATTTCGAGCTCTGTAGAAAGATATAGATTTAGAGAAGCACTTGGTGAATTAATGAATGTTGCTCGTCTTGGAAATAAATATTTAGCTGACGAAGAACCTTGGAAAGTAATTAAAGACAATCCAGAGCGCGTACAAACACAAATGTATGTGGCTTTGCAAATCGCAGCTGCTTTGAGTTCGCTATGTGAACCATTCTTGCCTTTTACAGCGACTAAATTATCAAGAATATTAAAACTAGAATCTCCGTTGTCTTGGACTACCATTTCAGAAACTTCAGATTTGATTGTACCGGGACACCAAATTGGGGAAGCTGAATTGCTTTTCGCCAAAATTGAAGACGAGGAAATTCAGAAACAAATAGACAAACTAGAAGCTACAAAAACAGCCAACAAAGCCGAAAATAAAGTCGTAGAGCCTCAAAAAGAAGCGATTCAGTTTGATGATTTTTCCAAAATGGATTTGCGTGTTGGAACCATCCTAGAAGCCACTAAAATGCCAAAAGCAAACAAGCTTTTGATTTTGAAAGTAGATACTGGAATTGACGTTCGTACTATTGTTTCGGGAATTGCAGAGAGCTTCAAACCCGAAGATATCATTGGTAAGAAAGTGACTGTTTTGGTGAACTTAGCACCAAGGAACCTTCGCGGAGTAGAAAGTCAAGGCATGATCTTAATGACCACAAATGCAGAAGAAAAACTGGTTTTTGTAAATCCAGATACTGATGCTGCCAATGGCGAGACAATAAATTAAGAAATAAAATTCAACATGAATTTCACTAATTTACACGAATGAATTTGTGGTAATTAGTGAAATTCGTGTTTTTAATAAAAACAAAAATGACCAATGCAAAACCTAGATTAGCATTAGCTTTTGGAATACTTTGTATTTCTATTTTTCCAATATTGGTTAAACTCTCACTTACTCCTGGGCTGATTTCTGCATTTTACAGAATGGCATTCGCAGTAGCATTGCTATTACCCTTTGTACTTATTACAAAAAAATTTACACTACCAAAAACAAATGTTTTACTCCTTGCTATTCTATGTGGAGTACTATTTGCCTCTGACGTTGCTGTTTGGAACATTGCTATACAGACATCGAGTGCCACACAGGCATCTCTATTAACTAATTTATCTCCGCTTTGGGTGGGTATTATTTCATATGTATTCCTGAAAACCAAGCCGGCTACCAACTTTTGGATAGGAACCGCTGTCGCATTATTTGGGATGGCGATGTTAGTAGGTTTTAAATTTTTCTTGGAATTGGATTTTGACACTGCTTTCCTTTTGGCCGTATTATCAGGAGTTTTGTATTCGATATATTTGTTAGTCAGTAAAAAAGTACTTTCTCAAATGGATGTACTTTCCTTTATGACAATCAGTTTACTGTCATCGACAGTATATTTAGCCGCAGTTTGTCTTTGGATGAACGAACCTTTTTCGGGCTTTTCAGATATGGGTTGGTATGTACTATTGATACAGGCCGTGGTATGCCAACTACTTGCTTGGATTTCGATAAGCTATGCTACACAACACATGCGTCCCACTCGAGTTTCACTAAGTTTACTAGGTCAAGCGGTATTAACATCAATTTTGGCGTGGTTGTTTCTAGACGAAAAGATCACATTGCATATGATTATTGGTGGTCTTATTTTACTTGTCGGAATCCGAATCACCTTTTACACCAAGACGCTTTCGATAAAAAACATTAAATAAATTCCACTTTAGCCCTAGAAAATAATATGAAAAATTTAAAAGTAATAGCTTTCGACGCAGATGACACCTTATTCATAAACGAAACCTATTTTGCTGAAACAGAAGAAAAATTTTGCAGTTTAATGAGTGATTACCTATCACATCAAGGAATTTCAAAAGAGCTTTTTAAAATCGAAATTGACAATTTAAAATTGTATGGTTATGGCATCAAAGGCTATATTCTTTCGATGATTGAAGCGGCGATGAAAATCTCAAACAACACTATCTCAATCGAAGTAATTGAACGTATTATACAGTACGGAAAAGAGTTAACAGAAAAACCTATCGTATTATTAGAAGGTGTCGAAGAAACACTACAAGCATTGCATGGAAAATATAAGTTAGTTGTTGCCACCAAAGGCGACTTATTAGACCAACGAAGAAAACTGCACAATTCTGGACTAGGGAAATATTTTCACCACATCGAGGTGATGTCAGACAAACAGGAAATTGATTACTGTGATTTGATAAAACGTTTAGAAATTGAACCTTCTGAATTTTTCATGATTGGCAACTCATTAAAATCGGATGTTTTACCAGTTCTGGCTATTGGAGGTTATGCTGCTCATATTCCGTTTCATACTACTTGGGAACACGAAAAAATTGACCACAAAATAGTGCATGAAAATTTTATGGCTCATGAAAAAATAATTGAGGTTCTAAAAAAGCTAAAATAAAACCTTTTTTCTTACTAAAAAACTGTGATTTAACTACATATCTATTAAAATAGAATACAAAATTCTGTCAAAATCAGATAAAATTTTATGAAAAACACAATCTCGCCCCACTAAACAAGGGTTATTCCCTTTTTTTTATGTAATTATCTATATTTTTTACATAATTTACTGTTCGAAATTTCTTATTAAACAAAATGTGTTACTTTTGCCTAAATTCTAAATTTAAAGAAAAAATGAAAAAAGGTATACTTACGTTGGTTTTTGCTGCGGCATTCTCTACACTTTCAGCTCAAACAGAGCCAGTACAAACAATTAATCCTGAATTTAACAAATGGTCTGTTGAATTAGCTGGAGGTTTAAACAAACCTATGAGACCTATGACTGCTGGATACAGAACTGCAGTAACAAGTGCTTATGTAGCTGATCTAGGAGTTAGATACATGTTTAACAACAAGTTTGGTTTAAAAGCTGACTTCGGATACAACAGTTTTAAAGAAGGAGAAAACTCAATCGGATTTGACTCTAAATATTACAGAGCAGATTTACAAGCAGTTGCTAACTTAGGAAGAATCATGAATTTTGAAACTTGGACTAACACACTTGGATTATTAGGTCATGCTGGTTTTGGTTTAGGTTTTGGTGAAGCTGAAAATAGCACAGGAACAGATAAAATGGGTAACTTTATGGCTGGTGTAACAGGTCAAATTAAATTATCTAACAGAATTGCATTAACTGGAGATTTCACAACAATCCTTAATGCTAAACAAAATCGTACTTTTGATGGTGCAAGCACTGTTGGAACACCTGGATTTGCAGGAGTACTTTTTAACGGAACTGTAGGTTTAACAGTTTACTTAGGTAAAAATGAAAAACATGCTGACTGGGTAACTTTAGTAGACAAAGATGTAATCGCTTTAACTGGTAGAGTTGATAATCTTGAAACTATGTTGATCGATACTGATCAAGATGGTGTTGCTGATTACTTAGACTTAGAAAAAAATACAGTTTCTGGTGTAATGGTTGATACTAAAGGAAGAGCGATTGACTTAAACAACAATAACGTTCCTGACGAATTAGAAAGCTATTTAATGGCTAACTACGTTAACAAAAATGACAAATCTGGTTCTTTCAACGACAATGAAGTAGTTAAAGGTTTAATCAATGGTGGTTATGTAGCTACTTATTTTGATTTTGACAAATCAACTCCATCTAACGTTTCTACAGAAGGTATCGATTTTATCGTAACTTACTTAAGAGCTAATCCTTCTGCATCTGTTGAAATTACAGGTCATGCTGACGAATTAGGAAACTCTGCATACAATGACAAATTGTCTAATGCAAGAGCTAACAATGTGAAAAAGATCTTAATGAAAGCTAACATTGACGCTAACAGATTAAATATTGTAGCAGCTGGTGAGGACAATTCAGTTCAAAAAGATTCTGAAATGGCTAGAAAATTAGTTAGAAAAGTAACTTACACAATCAAATAATTTATTTTTAAATTATATAAAAGCCTAAAATGGAATATTGAACTTCCATAAAGGTTTGGAAAATTTAATAAATGCTTTATATAAAATGAGCCCGATATTGTATCGGGCTCATTCTTTTTATAACTAGTTTCATTATTGTAAAATAAGCTAATTTGTTCGTTTTAGTTTCGGCTTATATCTTTGTCTTTACAATAATTCAGGTTTCATATAGATAGGTTTCTATAAATATCGCATCTTAATAATACCTATTTGACTTTTTGAAAAAACGACAATAAATAATAACTACAAACTTTTCATTCTTTCTCATTTTTGGAACGAGATAGCAATTCTAATTACTTGAGTAGTTTATTGAGATTCCTCCTCTGACGAAATGACAAACTAAATCTTAGATTATAGGCATGGAAATATCACAATAATTTCGATACTAAGATTTTACAAATCACTGCTTAACTCTCGCTTTGATATATTTTCAATCAAATATCAAATACTATTATTTCCTTTGATGGTAATTCTAAAACTATCACTTTACACTTTCGATAATTCCTTTTAAAAATGCGTTGAAATCGAAATCAGGACTTTCTTTTAAACCCATGCGTACAATGACCAAATCTAACGATGGAATAATAGCTACCATCTGTCCTTGAAACCCACTACAATAATACATATCGCGTGGAACGTCTGGGAATTTTCCGCCAGCATTTAACCAAAAATGAGCGCCGTAACCACCGTTTGAAGTAGCAGTAGGAGTTGCCACATACTTCACCCAACTTTCATCCAAAATTTGCTGCCCATTCCAATTCCCTTTGTGCAAGTACAACAACCCAAATTTGGACCAATCGCGCGTCGTTGCCCAGCCGTAGGACGATCCTACATAATTACCAGCCATATCCGTTTCGAGGATCATCGAATGCATCCCTATTTTATCAATCAATGCAGAATACCAAAAATCAAGATACTCTTGATGCGTTTTAAACTGATTTCTCAAAATGTACGACAATAAGTTAGTCGTTCCAGAAGAATAGTTCCAATGCGTATTAGATACAAATATTGACGGCTTTTCCAGTTGCACTCTTCCCATATTATTTGATTGAAAAAGCATTTTTGTAGCATCACAAATTGTACTGTAATTCTCTTCCCACTCGAGTCCAGAATTCATATGAAGCAGATCATTAGTGGTAATCCTTTTGCGCTTATCATTCCGCCACTCTACTATTGGCGCCGACTTATAAATATCATACTTTCCTTGTTTTTCAAGAACTCCAAACATTGTCGCTGTAATACTTTTAGTCATGGACCAGCCCAGAATTTTGCTGTCTTTGTTAAAACCAGTATCATATTTCTCGGCAATAATTTGGTCCTTGTGTATGACTATTACAGAACGTGTTCTTTTGTCTTTTTTTCCTGCTTTATCAAAAGCATTGGCCACAGCCGCATTTAATTTCGAATAGTCAACTGAACTCAAAACAGTATCTTTCTGATCTAGCTTACCATAAGGGAAAGGCAAATCAGAAATGAATTTGGTTCTAGTAGGAACCTCATATGCTACGGATGTATCAAAATCAGAGTCTATCAAAGTAACACCGAGTCCTTCTCGATAAATCGCTTTTCGTTCTTTCAATCCATAAACCGAAGCCGTCGCAAATTGACCGTTTTCGTCAATTTTATTTGTAGCCAAATCAATCATCTTAATATCGTTATCGCCTTTTTCAATCGCCTCCATCGAACGATGATCGATGAAATGTCCCGAGGCCATACTTTTGGCCGAAAAACCGGAAATCAAGTCTAACTTAGTATAAGTAATAGATCCGTAATAAATGATTCCTATTAAAGCGGCAAAACCTATGAGTTTGAAGAATTTTTTCATTTGACAAATATTTACTGCAATTTAACAAAATATCTAATCACTAGACCGATATTATATTTTGATGCTAGCATAAGAAACAAACATAAAAAACAGCAAATTAGCAGCAGAAACAATTTGGATTTTAGTACTTTTGTATTTAGAACTTTTCTAAATAATTATGCTAGATATTCAAAAAATAAGAGCCGATTTTCCTATACTTTCACAAAAAGTGAACGGAAAACCTTTAATTTATTTCGACAACGGAGCCACATCACAGAAACCGCAAGTTGTGATTGATGCGATTTCAAAATACTATCAGAAAATCAATGCCAATATACATCGCGGAGTACATACTTTGAGCCAGTTAGCGACTGATGCGTATGAAATTTCTCGTGGGAAAATTCAAAATCATATTAACGCCAAACATTCTCATGAAGTACTATTTACTTCAGGAACTACTTTCGGAATCAATTTAGTTGCGAACGGATTTGCTGCTATTTTAAAACCAGGTGACGAAGTGTTGGTTTCGGCATTAGAACACCATAGTAACATTGTGCCTTGGCAAATGCTGTGTGAGAAAACCGGAGCCGTTCTTAAAGTCATTCCCATGAATGAAAAAGGGGAATTAATCATGGCAGAATTCGATAAATTACTTTCGAAAAAGACTAAAATCGTTACCACAAATCATATTTCGAATGCGTTAGGGACTATCAACCCAATCAAGTACATGATTGATCAAGCGCATGCTGTGGGAGCTGCTATTTTAATTGATGGAGCCCAAGCAGTTCCCCATTTAAAGCCAGACGTTCAAGATTTAGATTGTGACTTTTATGTTTTTTCAGGACATAAAATGTGCGGACCAACTGGAGTGGGAATTTTATACGGAAAAGAGGATTGGTTGAATAAACTTCCTCCTTATCAAGGTGGTGGCGAAATGATCAAAGAGGTGACTTTCGAAAAAACAACTTATGCGGAACTACCTCATAAATTTGAAGCGGGAACGCCAAATATTGCCGGCGGAATCGTTTTAGGAACTGCAATAGATTATATGAATGGGGTTGGTTTTGAAAATATTCAAAAACAAGAGTTGGAATTATTGAAGTACGGAACCAAGCGATTATTGGAAATTGAAGGTTTGAAAATTTTTGGTACATCACAAGAAAAAACTTCCGTAATTTCGTTTAATATCAAAGGCATTCATCCGTACGACATTGGCACCATAATTGACAAATTAGGAATAGCGGTTAGAACTGGGCATCATTGCGCGCAACCGATTATGAATTATTTCGAAATTCCAGGAACAATACGAGCATCATTTTCTTTTTACAATACCAAAGAAGAAATTGACGTAATGGTTGAAGCTGTAAAAAGAGCCACTCTAATGTTATCTTAAGTTTATAAACGATGAGAATACTATCTTTAATATTATTGACTATTTTTCTTGGAAAAAGCTGTGCAAGTCAAAACAAGCAGGACTTAGAATCGGCAGTTATTGAGTACACCGTAAATTCAAGAGGTTTTTACCAAAAAATAACGGTTCAAAATCAAATGGTCACAATTTCAAAAGATAGGAGCGGAAATGACAAAGTCTTGACTACAAAAATAGAAGAGCAAGATTGGGAACAATTAGTAAATTGTTTCAAAAAAGTGGAATTGGATAGCTTGTCAAAACTGAAAGCACCAACCGAAAAACGCTTTTATGATGGTGCGGCAATTGCTAATTTTAAAATCATTTATAAAGACATAACTTATGAAACGACTAGTTTTGATCATGGTTTTCCACCAAAAGAGATTAAAAAATTCGTAAATAAAATAAATTCATTTGCAAAACAAAACGATGAAAATTAAAGAAATACAAGACGAAATAGTAGACGAATTCTCCATGTTTGATGACTGGATGGAGCGATATGAATACATCATCGAATTAGGAAAAAAACTTCCATTAATTAAAGAAGAATTCAAGACCGAAAACAATTTGATAAAAGGCTGCCAATCGAAAGTGTGGTTGCAGGGACAGCAAAACGATGATAAAGTAGTCTTCACTGCCGACAGCGACGCAATTTTGACCAAAGGAATTATCGCCATATTGATCCGGACTTTTTCAAATCAAACAGCATCAGATATCCTAGAATCTAATATGGATTTTATCGACGAAATAGGGCTAAAAGAACATTTATCCCCCACTCGCGCAAACGGGCTAGTATCAATGATCAAGAATATTAAAATGTATGCTTTGGCATTCAACTCGCAAAACTAAAAATATTTTTTTTTTACCATATAAGTAATTGAAGTACATTTAAGTAGAATTTTATTTAAAATAAAACCTATCAATGAACTACTAGTATGATTACGAAAAAAGAGTTGAAAGATATAGTTTACAGAGTAAATGGTGCAGCGATTGAAGTACACAAACACTTGGGGCCTGGTCTTTTAGAAAGCATTTATCATAAATGCATGATTAAAGAGTTATCGTTACGGAATATTAAATTCCAATCAGAATTAACCATCCCTATTGAGTACAAGGGTTTAGAATTAGAATCTGATTTAAGATGTGATTTATTTATTGAAGACTGTTTGGTTCTTGAACTTAAAGCCTTAGATAAAATAGCTCCAATTCATGTCGCCAAATTGATGACTTATATGAATCTTTTAGAAGCTCCAATGGGATTAATGATAAACTTTAACGTGACAAACATTTTTCACGAAGGTCAAAAAACATACGTCGGTGATTATTATAGATGCCTAGACGAAGATTAATTAATATTTAACTTAAATGAACTTATATCACTTATATGGTTCAAAGATTAAAATAAAACTAAAAATTATGACACAAGAAATAGACACAAACGAATTAGGAGAAGCAATCGTAAAAAAATTAAAAACAATTTACGACCCTGAAATCCCTGTAGATATTTATGAATTAGGATTAATCTACGATGTAATGGTGAATACTGATTATGAAGTTAAAATCTTGATGACACTTACCTCTCCTAACTGCCCCGTTGCAGAAAGTTTACCTAGAGAAGTAGAAGAAAAAGTAAAATCCATCGAGCATGTAAAGGACGCTGAAGTGGAAATTACTTTCGATCCACCTTGGAGTAAAGACTTAATGAGCGAAGA
This sequence comes from Flavobacterium hiemivividum, assembly GCF_004349145.1. Classification (GTDB taxonomy): domain Bacteria; phylum Bacteroidota; class Bacteroidia; order Flavobacteriales; family Flavobacteriaceae; genus Flavobacterium; species Flavobacterium hiemivividum. The sequence continues at coordinate 817,067 of NZ_SMFO01000001.1, forward strand.
AGCTAAATTAGAATTAGGAATGCTTTAATGATAGTATGCAGTAGTCAGTTTTTTAGTATTCGGTTATTAGCTGAACACTAAAAAACTGAACACTGATAACTGAACACTAACATAATGGAAGAAATAATTAATAAAGTAGCAAATAGTGCACTAGAAGTATTCGATTTAGAAGATTACTATCCAAAAGGCATTCGCTCTCAGCTTGACATTTCACAATGGCTCTTGGAAGGATTTTTATTGAAGGAAAAAGACTTTAGGGAACATCTTAAAAATTACGATTGGACGCAGTACCAAGATCAGTTTGTGGCCATCAACTGCAGCACAGACGCCATTGTTCCGGCATGGGCTTCTATCTTAGTTACAATCCAACTGGCTCCTTTCGCTAAGAAAGTGGTAAATGGAAACATTGACGATTTAAATGCCGCTTTGTATGAAGAGTTACTAGCTAAAATTGACTATTCGGCTTATGCCAATAAATCAATTATTATAAAAGGCTGTTCTCAAAAACCAGTACCAATGCGTGCTTATGTACTAGCTGCTCAAAATTTACAACCCTTCGCACGTAGCATTATGTATGGCGAAGCTTGTTCAGCAGTTCCCTTATACAAAGCAAAAAAATAGTATCAATTAAAATATTGGATCATGAAAAAATCAATACTTTCTATCGTATTTATTTTAGCTGTGTTTTTTGGAAATGCTCAGGAAACTCCAATAGACACTACTAAAGTTTGGACAAAAAACGGAAATATCTCTTTGCTTTTCAACCAATCAGCGTATAATAAGCAGTGGCTAGGCGGCGGAACTTCGAACATAGCTGGAAATTTTGGCATAAACTATGACTTCAACTATAAAAAAGGTGATGTCGTTTGGGATAATAAATTTATCTTGGCTTATGGTTTAACTAAAATAAAAGGAGCTGAGATGTCAGCAAAAACCGATGATCGTTTGGAATTGAATTCTCTTTGGGGAAAAAAAGCTCGCGGTGACTGGTACTACTCTATATTTTTCAATTTCAAAACGCAGATGGATTCTGGTTATGATAAAGACAACCAGAAGATTTCTCATTTTTTCTCTCCAGCCTATACCCAATTTGGACCTGGAATGTTATGGAAAAAAAGCAATAATCTGAGTGTGAATTTTTCTCCTGCTACTGCAAAATTGATTTTGGTGCACAATCACTTTACTGATCTTGGTCCGTCATTTGGTGTTTTACAAGGCGATAATTCTCGATTTGAATTTGGCGCCAGCATTTCTGGATACTATAAATTTAATGTGATGGCAAATGTATCCATTGAGAATCGACTGAATTTATATTCTAACTATCTAGATAATCCGCAAAATGTCGATATCGACTACCAAATGAATCTGGTGATGAAAATAAACAAGTATCTATCGGCAAATGTAGCTGTACAAGCTATTTATGATGACAATTCAGTAAAAGCTGTTCAGGTAAGAGAAATATTTGGAATAGGAGTGAATTACGGTTTCTAAATAAAATTTCAGTATACGAAAAATCCCTTTTGAAAATTATTCAAAAGGGATTTCTTATTTTAAACTAAAAACAAAACTTATTCGTTTTCTTCTTTATCTTCTTTCTCCACGGCATCTTTATAATCAGGATATAAAAACTTATTATAAGGAAAACGAGTAATGTGTATGTGTCTTACCGCTTCGTAAACGCGTTCTCTAAACTCTTCAAAATTTTCTTTGTTTGTAGCCGAAATGAACAAGGCATTATCCTCACCTACTCGGCTCATCCATGTGGACTTCCACTCTTCAAGCGTATTGTGTCTTGGAGTTTTCTCCGTCATTAAATCGTCCTCATCAATGGTCAAATGCTTGTAGGCATCAATTTTATTAAAGACCATAATAACTGGTTTGTCATTTGCTTTTATATCCATTAATGTTTGATTCACTGACGCAATATGGTCTTCAAATTCCGGATGCGAAATATCAACAACATGTAATAACAGATCAGCTTCACGAACCTCATCCAGCGTACTCTTAAAAGAATCTACTAATTGTGTAGGTAATTTTCGAATGAAACCTACTGTATCTGAAAGCAAGAAAGGCAGGTTTTTAATAACTACTTTTCGAACTGTAGTGTCCAAAGTAGCAAAAAGCTTGTTTTCGACAAAAACATCACTTTTACCGACAGCATTCATCAAAGTTGATTTTCCCACGTTAGTATAACCCACCAAAGCTACACGAACCATAGCGCCGCGATTACCACGTTGCGTGCCCATTTGCTTGTCAATTGCTTTGATTTTATCTTTCAATAAGGCAATTCTATCACGCACAATACGTCTGTCTGTTTCGATTTCTGTCTCTCCAGGTCCACGCATTCCAATTCCCCCTTTTTGACGTTCTAAGTGAGTCCACATTCCAGAAAGTCTAGGCAATAAGTATTGGCATTGTGCTAATTCTACTTGCGTTCTGGCATAGGAAGTCTCGGCTCTTTGTGCAAATATATCCAGGATAAGGTGTGTCCTGTCCAGAATTTTACATTCTACTATAATTTTGGAAATATTCTTTTGCTGTGAAGGAGTCAATTCATCATCAAAAATCAATGTTGAAATCTCATTCTCTTTTACATATGAGTGAATTTCTTCTATTTTACCTGTTCCTACAAAAGTTTTTGGATTAGGTCGTTCCATTTTTTGTGTAAAACGCTTCACCACTTCACCACCTGCTGTAAAAGTTAGAAACTCTAATTCGTCAAGATATTCATTAAGTTTCTCTTCACTTTGATTTTGAGTTACAATCCCAACAATGGCTGTTTTTTCGAAATTTATTACTTCTTTTTCTAACATATCTTTGTATAAGCTACAAATTTAATGATTTGCACGCTACTTATGGAATTTATGTCTTTATAAAAACCAAAAGCCGTGAAAAATGATAGTTTTTTACAGCTTAAAACCAGTAATCGATTTTTTTTTAGCTACTAAAAGTTTTGAAAACTATTGGTTGTTATTGGTTATAACCAAAAAACAGCATTCTTTATTTAGTAATAGGAAGTAGTAATTCCTATGTATTTTTATTTAATTTTACGCGACTATAATTCTCTTTTAATGATTCGATTTTTACCATTCTTCTTCATTCTGTTTTTTCCAGCGCTGCTTTTGGCTCAAGAAAATTCAGCGGCTTTACTGAAGGAAATAGATCAAACGATTGAGAATCACCAATTCTATTCGAACCAAAAAGAGCATACAATTGATTCCCTAAAACAGCTTTTAAAACCCACATCGAGTGATCTTCAAAAACAGGAATTGTATGACCAGCTATACGAAGAATACCGAGTTTATAAATCTGATTCTGCTTTAGTTTTTGCTCGAAAAAGTATGCAAATCGCTGTGAGACTAAAGGATTCCAAAAGGAGCGATCAAGCCGCGCTTAAGCTTGCTTCGATAATGGGAACTTTAGGCATGTACAAAGAAGCAACTGACATTCTAGCAAAAAACCAAGGCAATAGCTCTCCAGATTTAAGAGGTTCGTATTACGCTGTTAATCGAATGCTTTATAGTTACATGTATGATTATGCAACCTCTGCCTATGAAAAAGAAAAATATGCTGCCTTAACTCAAAAGTACCGTGACTCCACGCTTTCGTATATGCCTAAAAATGCTAGACAGCATATTATCATTCAGGCGGAGCAATTAATTAAAAATAAGCAAGAGGATCAATCGTTGCGTCAACTTCTTAGCATTTTCCCTACTATTTCTCTTTCTGATCCGGATCGAGCCGTTTTTGCTTACATCATTTCTAACATCTATCATGAGAAAAAAGACCGCGAAGAAGAAAAAAAATGGTTAGCCATTTCTGCAATTTCTGATTTGAAGTTGGCCAAAAAAGAAAATATTTCGCTGCGAAACCTAGCTTTTTTACTATATGAAGAAGGTGATATCGACAGAGCTTACAAATACTTGCAACGCTCCTTAGAAGACGCGCTCTTTTGCAATGCACGGTTAAGGACCTACGAAATTTCTAAAATGATGCCTATCATCAGTGAAGCTTATGAACATCAGAATCACAAGAACCAAAAACAACTTTGGTTATTTCTTATAAGCTTAAGTTTATTGACTATAATCTTATTAATTGTACTGATTTTGCTTTTTAAGCAAATGAAAAAATTAAAGATTGCCCAAAAGGATTTAAACTACGCAAATTCACAATTGACTGAGCTTAATGTTGTTTTACAAACCATCAATTTACAACTTAAGGAGACGAATAGTTCACTTACAGAAACCAACCTCGTAAAAGAAATCTACATTGGTAAATACATGGATCAATGTTCTGATTATATTGGAAAATTAGAAGGCTATCGCCGAAAATTGAATGTGATGGCAACCGCTGGCAAAATGAATAACCTCATCAGTGCCATTAAATCAAAACAGTTTATAGAAGCCGAATTAAAAGAGTTTTACACCAATTTTGACACTACTTTTTTACTGCTCTTTCCTAACTTCATCACTGAATTTGAATCTTTGCTGATTGATACCGAATTAACTCAGCTGAAAGAAGGAGAACTCCTCAACACCGAATTAAGAATCGTAGCACTAATTCGTTTGGGGATTAAGGACAGTGCTAAAATAGCAGTTTTTCTTCGCTATTCTGTTTCCACTATTTATAATTATAGATCCCAAATTAAAAATAAATCCGCAGGACCCCGCGAGGAATTTGAGGCAAATGTGATGCGAATAGGAACTGGAATTAAGTAACGAGACCTTAATTGCAAACGTACATTTAGCATCTAAAACTGATTAATAGATCTGTTTTTCGAATAAAAACACCCTACTTTTTTTTATTCTAAAATAACTATAATTAATTCATAATCAGTATATTACACTTTTAAAATACGTACAGAATCTACTTTTTAAAAATTACAAAAACTTTCAAGCGACAAAGGATATATATTTACGATATCGAAGTTCCCTATGAACTACAAAAAACATTAATAATTAATTTATTCGAAAAATGAAACATTTAATTTTAACGTGCTTTTTCTGTCTTACTTTATTTAGCGGTGCCCAAGCACAACAATTAAAGTCGCCAAATAAAGCTTTTACAATGGACTTTTCGTTGCAAAATGACGGAACTCCTACCTATGCTTTAAAATACAAAAACAAAGAAGTGATTAAAACCAGTAAGCTTGGTTTAGTACTTAAAAATGACCAAAAATCACTATTAAATGATTTCACGATAGTAGATACAAAAACCGCCACTTTCGACGAAAATTGGAAACCTGTTTGGGGTGAAGTAGCCGAAATACGCAACCATTATAATGAACTTGCTGTTACTTTAAACCAAAAAGGAACAGACAGACAGATCGTAATTCGTTTTCGTTTATTTGACGAAGGTCTTGGTTTCCGTTATGAATTTCCAACTCAAAAGAACCTGACTTATTTTGTAATCAAAGAAGAAAGAACGCAATTTGCGATGACAGGTGATCATACCGCATTTTGGATTCCTGGAGATTACGATACTCAAGAATATGATTTTACGACTTCAAAATTATCTGAAATTAGAGGCTTAAATGAGAAAGCTAGAACAGCTAATGTATCTCAAACTTCGTTTTCTACAACGGGAGTTCAAACTTCTTTGATGATGAAATCTACTGACGGATTGTACATCAATCTTCATGAAGCGGCATTAATCGATTATTCCTGCATGCACTTGAATCTAGATGACAAAAATATGATCTTCGAATCTTGGTTAACTCCAGATGCAATTGGAGACAAAGGTTACATGCAAGCGCCAAATAGTTCTCCTTGGCGTACTATTATGGTAAGCGACGATGCTAGAGATATTTTGGCTTCAAAAATGACATTGAACTTAAACGAACCTTCAAAAATTGAAGACACTTCTTGGATAAAACCGGTTAAATATATTGGTGTTTGGTGGGAAATGATTACTGGTAAAAGTTCTTGGTCGTACACTAATGAATATCCATCTGTACAACTTGGAATAACTGATTATTCGAAAGCAAAACCAAATGGCACACATGGAGCGACAACTGCTAATGTCAAAAAATATATTGATTTTGCTGCTCTACATGGTTTTGACGCTGTCTTAGTAGAGGGTTGGAATCAAGGTTGGGAAGACTGGTTTGGTCATTCTAAAGATTATGTTTTTGACTTTGTAACTCCCTATCCTGATTTTGATGTAAAAGGTATTCAGGAATATGCTAAATCTAAAGGGGTTAAAATGATGATGCACCATGAGACTTCTGGGTCAATACGCAACTACGAACGCCACATGGACAAAGCCTACCAATTCATGAATGACAATGGCTACACGTCAGTAAAAAGTGGATATGTAGGGAATATTTTACCACAAGGTGAAAATCATTACAATCAATGGGTTGTAAACCATTATCAGTATGCAATAGAAAAGGCTGCCGACTATAAAATTATGGTTAATGCGCACGAGGCTGTGCGTCCTACTGGAATTTCAAGAACTTATCCCAACTTAATTGGGAATGAATCAGCTAGAGGAACGGAATACCAATCTTTTGGTGGTTCTAAACCCAACCACGTTACCTTATTGCCTTTTACAAGATTAATTGGTGGGCCAATGGATTATACGCCTGGAATTTTCGAAATGGATCTAAGTAAATTAAATCCTGACAATGGATCACATGTAAATAGTACGATTGCAAACCAGTTGGCTTTGTATGTTACTATGTACAGTCCGTTACAAATGGCGGCTGATTTACCGGAGAATTACAATCGCTTTCTAGATGCTTTCCAATTCATCAAAGATGTAGCGATCGATTGGAGCGACAGCAAATATCTAGAAGCGGAGCCTGGACAATATATCACCGTGGCTCGTAAAGCAAAAGGAACCAACAACTGGTTTGTAGGGAATGTAAATGGTGAAACGTCTCGTACTTCGAATATCAAATTTGATTTCTTGGAAAAAGGAAAGAAATATACTGCTACAATCTATGCTGATGCAAAAGATGCGCATTATAAAACGAATCCGCAAGCCTATACTATTCGCACAGTTACAGTAACTAGTAAGTCTAAACTATCTCAATTGAGTGTTCCAGGCGGAGGTTATGCCATTAGTATTATTGAACGCAAATAATACTTACTTTATAAAAACAGAAAGGCTGTCTAAGAATTTAGACAGCCTTTTCTATTTTAAAATATAACCTTAAACTAGTTTACTTTGATCAATTTAACATCAAAAACAAGTACTGAACCTCCTGGAATTCCTTTGTAATTAAAACTTCCATATCCTAAGTGAGAAGGTACTAAAAGAATACCGCTACCACCTTCTTTAAAATAAGGAATTCCTTCTGTCCATCCTCTAATTACTTGTTGCAAACCAAAAGTAATTCCGTTTGCATCACTTTGATCAAATACATTACCATTTGTATAATATCCTTTGTAAGCTACCGTTACATTTGATTTTGCTGTTGGTTTCGCACCTTCACCGGCTACATCAACCACATAATACAAACCAGAATCGCTTTTTATAGCGGTCAGATTATTTTTGGCAATATATGCCGTAATATCTTTTTCATTTTGAACTGTATAATCAACGGGTTGAGTTTCTACATCTGTATTCATATCTGGAAAACATGAAACGAACAATAAAGAAACAACTGCTAAAAAAATAGATTTCATAATTTAATTTATTTAGCCGCAAATATAATGAAATTCAACAATTACGATTTATAAAAATTATTTATCTCCATAAACCTGCACATCATCCACCTGAAAAGCTCCGTCTAAAGCCAGATTCCTTCCAGAGCCCGTATATCTGAAAGCGATATTAATTTTTCCAGTATAAGAAGACAAGTCCACGCCCCCAGAACCCACAAATTGATACCAAGGTGTAGCCTGTTTTGGCAAGATTACTTTTAGTGGAATCCAAGTTGCCTTAGTCACGTTTAAGCCATCAAAATTATTGGAGACAAAAACTTCCAATGAATTCAACGGAGAATCTACATCTAGATGATGTTGGGCTGTTCTAAAAGTCAGTATTTCATTAGTATGTGCATCCATATCAATTTTAGGCGAAATCAACCAAGCGATATTTGACAGAACTTTAGCTCCTGTAGTATTAAACTCGGCATAACCATTGCCAGAATAGACGGTTCCTTTCCAGAAAATCGTACCACTCTGAACGATATTTGCCCAACCGGGCAGACTTAAATTCGTTTTATCGACTACGGTTTGGAAATCTTGCGCGAAGAAAGGAGATTTTCTTGCGTCTGTCATCGCTACATCTTTTTCAGAACGAGCGAGTAACTGATAGTCTGTACCAAATTTAGTCAAAACCCCACGCACTTTTCCGCTTCCGCCGGGAACCATGCTTTGGGCAAAGTCAGCATAACTACTGGTTCTAAAAAGTACCTGATTCCCAAACTTATCTATTAAACTCCAATTCGTCGCGCCACCCACATTATTTGTTTCTTCAAAATAATGTCTACCAAGAGCTGACTCCGTAAACTGAACATCAGACAATTCGACCAAGGTATTTAAATTAGAATCAGAAACTAATTCTGGAATCGAAAGCGACCGAACCAAAAAACTTTCAGCTAAAGTTGTACAGGAAGCGTTTAGCACGTTTTTATAATCGTTTTGCGAGAGCCGACCCACAGCACCTTCGTTATAGGAATTGACATAAATACCTCCGATGCGCAGACTTCCATAATTAATATCGGTATGTTGGTTTTTTAGTTTTACATACACTTTGTTTCCCACTCTAAAATCAACATAGGTATTACTAACATCTACAGGAACACTAAATCCTATTGCTGGAATAGTTTCGGTTGCTAGAGTTTGAAAAGAAATAGTTTTAAAAAAATTGCCGTTTTCATCACTGGAAACCACGTAGGCTTCAATAATATCGTCAAATGTATATTGTGAAACGATGGCACCGGCATTAGCATGAACTTCCGCTACCGTTTTACTAGTCGTAAAATCAGGCTGCGTACATTGCAGTTTTGGTATCTCTACTACATCATTTGCACAGCTCGAAAAAATAGCAATACTTACAAACATAAAAAGGAAACTATAGAAAGTAGATTTCATAATACGTGTTTTTATCGTTAAAAATTAAAATTGAGATTGACGAAATACGTTCTGCCGTAGCCGTAGAAATATTTATTACCAAAAGAGGGAGTTCCACTAGAAACATCCTGATCGAGTTGTCTAAAGTTGGCGTTTCTTGCTTGTTCATAACCGCCCGTTTTATAGGTAGTATCGAGTAGATTATTGGCACTCACAAAAAGTCCTAAATTTTTCCCGTTGATTCGCCATGATTTTCCTCCAATAAGGTTGAGCAGCACCACCGGATCAAATCTTTCCTGCTTCAACAACTCCCTTGCTCGCTCTTCTGTAGCTTCTGGAAAAGGAAACCCACTAGCGGGATTGATATAAAAACCATTTGTTCTTGCTATTGGTGAAACGTCAATATAATTATCAGCCAGATAGTTAATATTAATTCCTATCCACCAATATTTAGGGTCACGGTAATCAATACCAAATCCGTATGCCTGTTGTGGATTGCCGGCTTGTTTGTAGTTTTTTAAAAGTGCCTTTCCAAAATCGAATGTGGGCTTAGTGTTTTCTACTGACGCTAATGCATCATTATTGATACTCACATTCGGATTACTATCATAAGTAAACTCACCATAACCAGCAGAAACACTTGTTTTAATGGTACTGGTCAATTGGTATTCAAAACTAAATTCCCCACCAATGTTTTTCCGATCGAAATGCGTTAGCGTTTGACTTACAAAAGCATTGGTATTCGTGTATCCCGCACCATTATCAAAAATACCCTCTGCATAGAAAAAGGAAGTTTTAGTAGCATTTTTTATGGTCGAATAATAAGCGGTCAACCGCGCTTTTAACTTTGGTAAACGAAAAACATAAGTCGCATCAAGGCTATTTATAGTTTCGCTTTGTAATCCGTCTGTAATAGAATTGTTCAAGCGAGAATTGGGAAATGTATTTCTAATTGTAGGTGCTTTTGTCAAATGCGCTCCGTTGAAATTCACTGATTGCTTGCCTGATATTTTATAAAGAACACCGCCTTTAAAGCCAAAATTCTCAAAGCCCACTTTCTGGCTTTTGCCAAAGGAAATCGATTCATAAATTCCGTTTTTGTACAAGCCCTCTCTTTGATAATTCGTAGCGGAGAACGCCTGCGCCAAATAAAAATCGACGCGGTCATAGGCAAATTTAAACTGGCTAAAAGCCTCAAAAATAGTCGCTGTGTACTTGTAATTATAACCGTAAGCATCTCCTACAACTACCTGTCTGTTTGGATTATTTAAATCCGATTGTGCTTGATCGCCGCCATAGAAACCATCAATATCTTCAAAATAGGCACCACCTAGCAGGTCCAAAAGCTTCTGGTAATTGTGTGATTTCAAATCCTTAAAAGATCCGCCCACGTTCAAAATCAGATTTTCATTTAGCTGTGTATTGAAATTAGAAGAAGCTACCATGGTTTTATCATCTGTGCGGTCTTCGTATAAAACATAGTGACTTTTGGCCGCTTCATAGCCCGTAACATTTCCATTCAAATCTAAAATTGGAATTTGATTGGCTTTATACATGGCATCCCAATCAATTTGCGGATTTGCCAAAAACTGGATTCGGCTTTTCTCCGCATTTTCAAAATCAGGTGTAAAAGCACCCGAATATTCTCCTTCGTCACTGCCGTACATCGAACTGTAATAACTAGGTAATTTTCTAAAATAAGTAGGGTCGGGACTGTTCGCATTTTGATAATCGAGGTTACTGTTCCCTATTTTCCCAAACTGATACATCACACTAGAGTTCAGATTGCTGTGATCGTTTATTTTAAAATAATGATTGAGCATCAAGATGGGTTCTTCGATGTTTTTTTCTCTGGCGTTTCTTTGCTTGCCGTTTTGGTATCCCCAATAAGAATTGTAGTTTTTGCTGGTTAGTTCAGTAACCTCAGCGGTATTTGGTGAATTCTTACCACGACTGTTTGGCGTATAAAAACCGGTGAAATTTAGGGAATGACTGTCGGTTAACCTCTTCTCGACACTCAGAAACAGTGAATTCGCATCGTAGGTTGTTCCTTCAAAATGCCCTTCTTGCGCGTATCTTTTTCCAGCTGACACTACGAAGGCCCAGCCGCTGCTACTCATTCCTGAAGCAAAGGTTCCCATGACGCGTCCTCTATAATTTGTGTTTGTCCCAGAAATGGTGATTCTGGTTCCTGTCCTATAAATGGAAGCACGGGTGTTAATTTCTTGAGTTCCTAAAATCCCGCCAAAAGCATAATCAGATGGAGCAGTGCCTATGGTAAATTCCTGATTTCGGGTGGCATCATTTAGTCCGCCCCAATTGCTCCATTGTGGTCTCCCATCATACACTTTGTTCATAGAAACTCCATTAATCATGGTAGTCGCATTCTCACTGTCTAATCCCCGAATTCGGAAACGTGCCTGTCCCCAATTAAAAGCTGCGGCTTGTTGAAAGGCATCTTTTGAAGACTGCAGCAATCCCGAGGTGCTCTCGGAACCGCTATTATCATCTGTTAAATCATTTTCAAAAAGTCGAATTAAGCTTAGTTGCTGGTCTGAAATTTCATCTTCTTCTAGCATTATAGTACCTAGATCGAGAAGTTCTCCTGCTTCGATTGTTACCGGAATTAAGGCGTCTTTATAACCTTGACTGCGAAAAAGCAGCAGTTGGTCTCCACCGGAATTCTCCTCAAAACTGAATTTTCCATCAGCTGCAGTGAGCTGCATGGCATTTGTATTCTGAATTGAAACCGTCACAAAAGCTAAAGGCAGCTGTGTTTTGGCATCCAACACAATTCCCAGAATTCCCGTTTTATTTTGCGCGAAAGTAAATCCTAATTGAAAAACAAGAAAAACAGTCAGTAAAGCTTTTTTCATAATCCCATTTGTTTTATAGTGCAGCAATGGATTCCCAAAACTGATTTGGGAACTTATAATTTTATATAAATAGGATTGGTTTTACTTCCGAGCACATAAAAATATCCATAATTGGATACCGCTTCGGCGATAAAAAAAGATGTTTTTGGAAATTTAGTCTAAAACCAAGAAAAATAAAGTTGAAAGCAGTTTTTAAGAGTGGTATTAAAAAAGCTGTAAAACATTTAAAACCTGTAGTTTAACAGTATAAATATACTTAAATATTTAACATAAATGATAATTTCTAATGTAATAATTTATATATCAGAAAGTTAAGCGCTAAATACATTAGAGATTTTTATTTTCACCAAATAAAAAAAATCATTGTAGACGGATTCCATGTCCAAAACTGACCTGCTTTTTGTGTGAATTTTGTTGCCGTAATTAAAACCACAAAACGCTATAAAATAGCCCTGATCGCAGCGGTATCCCACGCTTTTATAGCGTGGATATAGCGAAGAGCAGGTGATACGTCATTAAAAAAACAAAAAGTATTGCTCCTAAAAAATTACTGAATAGCTTTGATTCGGCTAACCATAAGTGCAATTAATATTCCGAAAATACCAATAAAGGCAAAGGAAAATCGCAAGCCCATCAATTCTGCAATGTAGCCAATAACGGGTGGCCCCATTAAAAACCCTAGAAAACTCACACTGGTGACAATCGTTAGCGCTTCTCCGGGCGGAACCGTCGTATTTTTTCCAGCCAGACTATATAAGGTGGGAACAATCGAGGAAACCCCGAGCCCAACAAGCATAAAACCAATTGTTGATGGAATTAAATACGGAAAAGCTACGGCTGTAAAAAGTCCTGCGGAGATTAATAAACCGCTGGTTTGTATTACTTTTTTTCTTCCAAAACGAACAATTAGACCGTCTCCCAGAAAACGTCCTGTTGCCATCATAATCATAAAGGAGGTGTATCCTAAAATAATTAAAGGACCTGGTGCGTTGACAACATCTTTAAAATAGATTCCGCTCCAGTCAAACATAATTCCTTCGCTCGCCATGCAACCAAAACCAATTATACCTAGCCAAATTAGCGCACTGTCTGGCTTTGTAAATAACTTTTTCCTTTCGACGGTTACTGGAGTTTTTTTGGCTTTTATCAGATATCGATAATTAAATGCAACCAATGTTATAACAAAAAGTCCCACGATTAAAAAATGATAAAACGGCGATAGCTCTAATGAAAGCATCCCTAAACCGATTAAAGCACCCGTAAATCCCGCAAAACTCCAAACGCCATGAAAAGAAGCCATGATCGTTTTTTGATATAATTTTTCGGTGTAAACGCCTTGTGTATTGATGGAAATACTATTCATATTTCCGAATATTCCAAATAGAAATAAGCCGAGTGCTAATTGCCAAGATGATGTGGCTAAGCCCATATTTGAAAGGCTAATCGCATACATTATTAGTGAAAACACCCCGACGCGATGACTACCAAAGCGAGTAACTAATTTCCCTGAAAAAGGCATCATCGCCAACTGCCCTAAAGGAAGTGCAAATAAAATCGTTCCTAGATCGGCTGCGCTTAAATCTAATGCCATTTTAATATCTGGAATTCTACTTGCCCAAGTTGCAAAACACAATCCCATCCCAAAATAAAACGCCGCAACAGCCCAACGAATTCTTCTTAAATAAGAAAGCTTTGCTTTTTTATATGATTTCTTGAGTTTGCCTTCGGTTTTAAAGCGGTCTATAAAATTTAATTCTATCAAAACGATATTTTTTACTAATTGAAAGATGCAAAATTACAAAAAAGCTAGACGATGAATTTGACAAAAAAGCAATGCAATGAATTTACAACGTTATTGTTTGTAACATTCACAGCTTTGTTTGCTACAACCATTAACTATTTTGCCGGAAGTCTGAAATTTAGCCACGAATTTCACAAATTAAATAGTGAAATTCGTGGCTAAAATCATATTGCTTTCCCCCGAACGTCTCTTTGAGTGTTTTTGGCTTTTAGATTGATATTTAATTGAACAATATGTAATTAGCCAAAAAAGTATCGAGAAGCTTTGCTTTCTTAAATAGCAATCGCTTTTCTCTGAGCACTACTTTGAATCGCCGCTTCGATAATTTGCATAACTCTCAGTCCGTCTTGCCCTGTAACCGGCTCTTCTTTATTATTTGAAATGGAATTATACACTCCATCAAAAAAGTCGTAGTAATTCCCTTGCAGCGTTGGGATTTTTTCAAGCGCGACTTTACCATCTATCTCGGTATGTAGCAAACCTTCTTTTTCAATTGACTCTGTCCCCCAGTTTTCCACGTTTGGTTTGGCGCCTAATTTCAATTCGTCTTCTTGAACATCGCCACGAGGCTTTAAAAAAGATCCTTTCTTACCATGAATAGTGTAGGCGGGATTGGCTTCGCGAACAAAAAAACTAGCTTTTAACCGCACTCTAAAATTGGGATAATATAATAAAATATCAAACCAATCATCTACCAAAGAGTGTTCGCGGGTGGTTCTAATATCAGCGAAAACCGCTTGAGGAAATCCAAATAGATACAAAGCCTGATCAATTAAATGCGGTCCAAGATCTTTCAAAATTCCGGCGCCAGCATTGGCAGTTTCTTTGTGTTGCTTGGGGCTCAACAGCGGATTATAGCGGTCAAAGTGAAATTCAGCTTCGACAATATCACCCAAAACGCCGTCTAAAAGAACTTGGCGCACTGTTTTGAGATCACTGTCCCATCTTCTGTTTTGGAAAACGGATAGTTTAACTCCCTTTTCAGTGGCTAGATCCACCAATTCTTGCGCTTCGGCCGCCGTGGTGGTAAAAGCTTTTTCGACTACGGCATGTTTTCCTGCCAATAATACTTCTTTGGCATATTCAAAATGGGTTCCCACTGGTGTGTTGACGATAATTAGATCAGCATCAGATTCCAATACTTCTTTTAACGTAGCATAACTCTTTACACTAGGATAATCCTGTTGAATTAATTTTTTACTTCGTTCCCAAGATCCTAGTAATTCAAATCCGGGGTGAAAATCTAGAAATGGTGCATGGAATACTTTTCCAGACATGCCGTAGGAAAGTAGGGCAGTTTTTATTTTTTGCATATTTATTATTTTATTGAGGTATGGTTTTTTACCACATAGAAACATAGGTTATTTTTATTGGGCTGAGAAAGCTTCGCTTTGACATAGAGTACATATATTTGAACTTTCTTTTTAAACATATAAGTCATCTAAGTTCTTTTAACTATGTGGACAATTTTAAGAATGGTGTTCTAACTACTTCCTTTTTTTACCACATAGAAACATAGGTTAATTAGATTGGGTTGAGAAAGCTTCGCTTTAACAGAGAAATCTCTACCTTCTTTTTTTTTCAAAAACATATAAGCCCATATAAGTTCCTTTTAAAAACTTGCAGCTTTTATAAGTCAAGATTGTATTACTTCGTCTTTTTAAATTTTTCTTTTTCGAGTAACATAGCTATGCTATCCTTAAAAAAAGTGAAACGCCTCGTAACGTTTATAAAATGTATGTCTCTATGTGGTTAACCTTTTTTTAATCATGCAGTGCTACAGCTCCTTTAGCAAGCTTTAAATTTTGTTGCGATTAAAAAAACTCAGTGCATAATCTTAGCTCTTTAATTACTTCTTAGCTCTTTCGTACTGTTTTGGCCATTGCACCTCAACATCTAAATCGGCAGCGAAAGTCAATCCCAGGTTTGGGTTTCTCAATGATTCTCGTCCAAATAGAATTAAATCGGCTTTTCCCATTAACAAAATTTCTTCGGCTTGGGTTGCATCCGTAATTAAACCTACCGCTCCAGTCATGATTCCGCTTGCTTTTTTAATCTTTTCGGCAAAGGGAACTTGGTATCCTTGTTCTACTGGAATTTTTTGATAAGGCACTAATGCTCCCGAAGAAACGTCGATTAAGTCGACACCTTTATCTTTTAAAGTTTTCGAAAGTAATACTGATTCTTCGATATCCCATCCGCCTTCGGCCCAGTCGCTTGCAGAAATCCTTACGAATAACGGCAAATCTTTTGGCCATTCAGACTTTACGGCTTCCACAACTTCGAGAGTCAATCTTATGCGGTTGTCAAAACTTCCGCCGTAATCATCCGTTCTTTTATTCGATAAAGGCGAAAGAAATGAATGCAATAAATACCCATGAGCTGCATGAATCTCCATAACTTGAAATCCTGCTTTTACCGCTCTTTTGGTCGCTGCTTTAAAATCTGCAATTACTTTGTCAATACCCGCCTTATCTAAAGCAAGTGGCAAAGTGTCTGCATCTTGAAACCGAATTGCGCTTGGCGCCACAGTTTCCCAGCCGCCTTGTGTTGCATCTAGTTTTTTATGTCCGTTCCATGGCGAGGAGCAACTTGCTTTTCTACCTGCATGCGCCAATTGGATTCCTGGAACCGAATTTTGACTGATAATAAACTCGTTTATCGATGCTAATTTCTCGATGTGTTCGTCTTTCCAGATTCCCATATCGTCTGGAGAAATTCTTGCTTCTGGAGAAACTGCGGTCGCTTCCTGAATGATTAAACCTGCTCCACCCGAGGCACGGCTGCCCAAGTGCACCAAATGCCAATCACTGGCAAAGCCATCAACGGAAGAATATTGGCACATTGGAGAAATAACAATTCTGTTTTTAAGGGTAAGGTTTTTAATTTGTAAAGGAGAATATAATAATACTGACATAAGGATGATTTTATAAAATTTGAGTTGGAATTTTTATCGCTTTAAATACGATACTGTAAAGTTACATGACATCCTTCGAAGTAAAAAACCTAATGGCATAATTGTTGACTACCCAATTGTTCTCTAGCCAAATTGTAGGGCTTTCAAAATAAAATAGAAAACCCTACTTTTGTGGAATTCAATTAAGAACCTAATATAAAAAATGGATTTATTTATCAAGCTTTCGCAATTTTTAATGAGTTTGTCATTATTAATAATATTACACGAACTAGGACATTTCATTCCTGCTAAATTGTTTAAAACCAGAGTTGAAAAATTCTATTTGTTTTTTGACGTTAAATATTCCCTTATCAAAAAGAAATTTGGCGATACAGAATACGGTATCGGTTGGTTGCCACTGGGCGGATACGTTAAAATCTCAGGTATGATTGACGAGAGCATGGACAAGGAACAAATGGCTTTGCCACCACAACCTTGGGAATTTCGATCTAAACCAGCTTACCAACGTTTAATTATAATGTTAGGTGGAGTTACAGTCAACTTCATTTTGGCTTTTATCATTTACATCGGGATGGCCTTTGTTTATGGCGATACTTATATTGCTAATGCAGATATGAAAGACGGGATATTGATCGAAAATCAAGCGATGTTGAATGCAGGATTCCAAACGGGTGATAAAATCATTTCGGTTGATGGTACAAAAATCGAAAAATTTGACAATGACATCAATATGAAAATCGTTTTGGGTAAAGAGGTTCTTATCGAAAGAAACGGAGCTCAGCAAACCATAAAAATGCCTAATGATTTTGTCGACCAATTGTCTAAATTTGAAAAAAGCAGTATTGTAGGAATCAGAATGCCGTTTGTGATTGGAGCTGTTAGTGACGAATCTAGCAATACAGAATTAAAAGCGAAGGACGTTGTACTAACACTTAACGGAGAAGCTGCAAAGTACTTTGATCAAGCTCAAACTATTTTAGAAAATAACAAAGGTAAAACGATTGCAGCAACGGTATTGCGTGATCAAAAAGAAGAACAAGTTCAAGTTGCTGTAAATGCCGACGGAAAATTAGGAGTTCAACGTGGCGGATTAGCCATGGCAAACTTAGAAAAACTAGGTTTCTACAAAGTAAGTAAACAAGAGTACGGTTTCTTTGAATCGATTCCAGTAGGAATTACAAAAGGAAAAGATCAATTAGTAGGATACGGAAAACAACTAAAGATGATTTTCAGTCCAAGCACGGGTGCTTACAAACAAGTAGGTGGTTTTAAAGCCATATTTGATATTTTTCCAAGTACATGGAGCTGGGAAACTTTCTGGACTATCACGGCTTTATTATCAATTATGCTTGGAGTAATGAACTTATTACCTATTCCGGCACTCGATGGAGGTCATGTAATGTTTTTATTATATGAAATTATCAGCGGTAAAAAACCAAGCGATAAATTCCTTGAAAACGCACAAATGGTTGGTTTTGTTTTACTTATAACGCTACTATTATTTGCTAACGGAAACGATATTTACAAATCAATTGTAGGGAGATAAAAAAAAATAAAAAAAGTTTGATTTTTATTTGCACAAACCAAATGATAGCCTATCTTTGCACCGCTTTACAACTGAAACGCACATCACAATAAAGCAACAAATAAAGATTAAAAAGTTCTTAGATATAAAAACATACAGTTTCCTTCTTAGCTCAGTTGGTTAGAGCATCTGACTGTTAATCAGAGGGTCCTTGGTTCGAGCCCAAGAGAGGGAGCTTTTTAAAAAGACTTTACAGCAATGTAAGGTCTTTTTTGTTTTAAGGCGGTAGTGAAAGCGGGACTTCACGGTGGTTTAGTAGAGAAAGGAGAATTTTTGACTTCTGCCAACTTGCCAACTTATTTTGAAAAAAAAGGTAACATATTAGGTAACACTTTTTTTTCAATAGGTAACACTTTTTTTATTGTAACTAATTGCATGTCTGACTTAAACCAAAAGTTATGACAACAGAAAATTTTAAAATTCTATTTGTTCAAGCAAAGAGCAGAACAAACAAGAAGAATCAATCTCCATTGTATTGCAGAATTACACTAAATGGGAACAGAAAACAGCTTAGCACAGGCATTCATATTGAAGCTGACTATTGGGACACCAAAAACCAAGTAGTTCTAAAATCCCATAAATCTGCAATTCTATACAACTCTCAACTTGACACAATAAAATCAAAGGTCAATAGCATCTACATGATTTTAAGATTACAGGAAAATCCTTTTTCTGTTGAGGACATTCACGATAAATACTTAGGCAAAGAAATAAAGAAAAGTGAATTTGTCCTTTCCTACTACAAACAGTATCTAGCCAAAATCAAAAAACTCGTAGGATTAGAAATCAAAGACAACACCTATAACAAATTCGTTTACGTTGGAAATCATCTGGAAGCATTCCTGAAATGGAAATTTAAAAAAACAGATTTTCCTTTAGAAGAATTGAGTCTACAGTTTTTAGATGATTTTGATTACTATTTAAAGACAGAGAAGAAACAAGAACAAATTACTATCAACAAAACCATTCAAAGGCTTAGAACCCCAATAAAACAAGCCATTTCAGAAGGTTATTTAGATAGAGATCCGTTTATACTTCACAAGTCCAAAACAGTCCGTAAAACCGTTATCTTCCTTACTACAAAAGAACTCAAAACCCTTGAAGAAGCAGTATTACAACAAAAGAGATTAAGCACCATTCAAGACTTATTTATTTTTTGTTGCTACACAGGACTAGCCTATAATGAAATGGCAAATCTTGAGAAGCAGAACATCCAAATAGGGTTTGATAACATTAACTGGATTCAGATGAAGAGAGAGAAAACACAGCGTCAAATCTCAATTCCAATTCTACCAAAGGCTCAAGAAATTATTGAGAAATACTCAACTGATAGTAACCGCATATTCCCATCAATAAGCAATCAAAAATTCAATTCGTATCTCAAGGAAATTTCAGCTATAACTGGAATTGAAAAAAGATTGACGCACCACATTGCAAGAAAAACATTTGCTTCTACAGTTTTACTGTACAATGATGTTCCAATGGAAATTGTATCAGAACTACTGGGTCATTCTAACATGGTTATTACACAGGAAAGTTACGGGAAGGTAGTGCAGAAGAAAGTTAGTGAGGCAATGGCTAATCTAAAAGATAAATTGAAATAGTACAAAATGAGTCTAACGTATTTAATGCGTTTTAGGCTCATTTTTCATTTAAAATATTTATTCCTTCAAAAATTTCATTTACATCTATACCCAAAGCAAAACAGAATCTCAATAGTAAATCAACAGTCATTCTTTGTTCATTTCTAAATACTCTTCTTACGGTAGTTTCTGAACATAGTGCAGCTCTGGCAAACTCAGATTTATTGCCATTGAATTTTACAAGGAACTCTTTGTATATCCTTTTGACTAATTCAAGTTCTATCTGTTCTAGATGCTTCTGCATTGAGCAAAGAAAATAAACGGTTAAATCAAAAACCTCTTCACCTATCGACTTATAAGTCGAAAATTAAATTAGATTTGTGGATTGATATAAAATCCATTAGTGATGTAATACACTAATCTGAAAGAATTGCGGTTTATTTTAAAGAATGAGGAAACCCGTAATGGAATGATTTGAAAACCAATTACTTTGCTAACAAATCACTAAAAGTGGGTATTGTGACAGCTATATTTATACTTAGTACCGGAAAACAATTACATCTTCAGAAATGAATTAAGGTTTTAATCAAAAACCAGAAAATAAGACGATATCAATGGAAAAAATTAAGGCTCAATTGATTTTATCATGCATCAATAACGCTCCAGAATCATTTTTACCTATTCTAATGTCAGCGGAGGTAGAGACAGAAGCGCCTAATAAAAAGGATTTCTATCAATTTTTTAAAGGAATGCTTAATCATGCTCATGGAAGTTCAGAAGGAGAACTTCTATTGAAAATAGAACAGCCAACTTTGGACACAGATACAGAAGTGCACAATTATAACTTTTATGACAATGCCCATAAATATCCCCTCCTTTCAATCGAAGTTAAAGAAAACAACAATCTAATCTATTTAGACGTAATGCCCTTTTAAGATAAATTAAAGTCACTTTGATAAAACTAAAACATAAGAACTACATTATAAACACTTAAAAAAATTATGGCAGAAGAAAAAAAAGACAATAGCAGATGCGCAAAGATTGGTGTTATAGCAATCATATTACTATTCTTATTACCACTATGGGGCTTGTCTGGAATGATGCATGGCGAGAGCTTTATGGGAGGTATTGGAGAGACTATTGGCGCTTGGATTGTTTTAATTGTGGTTGGTGCGGTTGGCTATGGAATATTTAAGACGTTTAATAAGTAATTGCGGATTATGTGATCTGCGGATTTAAATAGCCTGCTACAATAATGTCAGTAAATTATAATAGGCCTACTTTTTTGATTGTGGTTTTATTTACCACTATCGGATATAAGCAAACAACAATAAAAATATCTTCCGATCAAATGCTTCGTTATCTCAATAATAAAATTCAACATTAATAACTATGAAAAAATATTATCATTTACTAATTGCTTTCTTTTTAATCAATAGTCTAAATGCGCAAATAATTGAAGGTGAAGTTGCCGTTTATAATAAAAGCTCTTATTTTATGGGAGACAAAGAAAGCTGGAAAAGAGTTGAAATCAATGGAGGCTTAGATTTTAATAGAAAAGCGTATATCAATTTTGAAGACGAATCAATAACTTTTTTTGTTGGTGGAAATTCAACTGATGAGGAAGTTTACATCAAATCTGACTTGGTAATAGGAGGAATGGCAACTACAAAATACACCGTGTTAGCTGAAATACCATACATAACATTCATGACAAAAAAAGAAGGGCTCGAAATTATTTATTTTGATTCAACTAATTTTAAGTCAAACCAATCAGTATTCGTTATTACAGAATTTAAAAGCCATACAATGTACTTTCTTGAATGTAATAAAGATGTAGACGAATTTATTGCAAAATTATATTAAGAACCTATTACACGCTTCAATAGAAGTTAAGAAAACAACAATCAATGCCCTTTTAAAATTTTAAATCACATCAAAATGAAAAATATAATCTTGCTTTTTCTGACAATAACTCTAACATGCTGTAAACAAAATGAAAATAAAGAAAAAACCATACTCTCCTTTGTTGATTATTGTGATAAGACTGACGAAGCATTTTTAAAGAGTAAATCTACCCCAAAGAAAAATCAAATACTTTTTATGAATTATCATTTAAATATGACAGAAGCTGAATTTGATAGTGTTACAAAAAAAAACATTAAAGAAGGCATCATGAAAATCTACAAAGATACCCTTTATCTAAATTTAGAAAAAGGCTGTAATTTTAAGATTACTAATTCAATAGTAGACAACAAATTAAAAATAATGCACCTTACTTATTCATGGAAATTCAATAGAAATTCCAGTTTTTACAATCCGAAAACTTATTATGAATTCTATAACAAGATTCTACAAGAAAAATATGGAAGCCCCATTTGTAGCTACGAGGATATCGATAATGAAAAATTTAATTCTTTAAGTCTTAGTAAATCTAATGGAGCATCTTGGATTAAAGACGGTATAAAAATTACATTGGATGAGTTTAATACTCTTGATAGTTCAATTAGTAACCATTCTGGGGAATTGATTCAAACATACATTATTTATCAAGAACTATCAGATTGGAGAAGAAGACACAGAGCTTTAAAACTTTCAGAAAAAAAAGAGACAGCGAGACAGAATATTGAACGCCGGAAACTTGAAAAGGAAAACTTAAGAAAAGATAGTATTTATAATAGCAATTTTTAAAAATTTAATTTTTTTAAAGTCACACGCTTACTAAACCACACGTCACCCCCTACTCATTTTATAATTTGGGATATGCCCGTCAATGTTTAATCTTAAAATTATAAAAACTATGGTTACAATTGTAGATTACAAAAAATATCAAAGAGAGAATGGGGAAAGCTTCTATGCTCTTGAAGTACAAGGAGGAATCGAATCTGTAAAAAGTAAAGAAACCGGAAAGACTTACTTTACAGTGCGAACAACTAAAGTACCATGTACTTTTAATGAGCCAACCTGTAAGGCACTACTAGGAACTCAAATGCCCGGAACTATAAAAAAGGTAACAGTAGACCCTTATGAATTTACCATTCGGGAAACAGGTGAAATCATCAAAATGTCCCACCGATACGAATACCTTTCAGAAGAAGAAAGCATCGTTGAGAGCAACGTGCTAAAAAATGAAATGGTGTACTAAAACACCTCTCTATAAGTAATTAAGGAACTCCAAAAGGGGTTCCTTTTTTTTTATAACAATAATTTATTATGTCGAATAACGACCAATAACAACATCAAATAACATCAGTATGAAACTACAAAAAGCACAAAGGAACCAAGTGAAATTAAGACTGGGTTTAAGTGGCGCAAGTGGCTTTGGTAAATCTTATTCAGCATTACTATTAGCTTACGGAATCACTAACGATTGGACTAAAATAGCTATAATTGACACTGAAAATAACAGTGCCAGCCTCTACTCCCACTTAGGAGATTTTAACGTATTGTCGTTGAATGAGCCATACGCTCCAGAGCGTTATATTCAAGCCATTGAGGTTTGTGAAAAAGAAGAAATCGAAGTAGTTATAATTGACAGCATTACACACGAATGGTCTGGCAAAGGTGGATGCTTGGAACTACATGAACAACTTGGAGGAAGATTCCAAGATTGGGCTAAAATAACTCCGCGTCATCAAGCCTTTATCGATAAAATTCTTAATTCAAACTGTCATGTGATTACTACTGTACGACGCAAAACGGATTACAGTCTTGATAAAGACGGCAACGGTAAGACTAAAGTAATGAAGCTAGGAACTAAGGAAATTACAAGAGACGGCTTCGAATATGAGCTGACAGTCAATTTTGAGCTTATAAATGACAATCATCTTGTGACCGCTTCTAAGGATAGAACTGGTTTATTTTCTGGGAAACCTGAATTCGTCATTAATTCATCCACAGGAAAGAAGCTTATTGAATGGTGCAATTTAGGAATTTCGGTTGAAATTGCTATGTCTGAAATCAATGCTTGTGAGAATCTTGAGGGATTGAAGCATGTGTATTCAAAATATCCTTCGCTTCAAAAGCAGATTCACAATGCCATTATGAACAGGAAAAACCAGATAGAAAACATCGCTAGTCACCTAGTCGACGAAAAAGAAATTGTAAAACCATTAATTGAAGAGAACCATGGAATTAGTACTTAATAGTAGCATCAACGAGCATCTAGTAGATGAGAACGAGATAATAAACAAACCATCAAGTAGTTTTATTGAAGCCAATACTGAAATAGTCAGTTTAGAACATTTGGAAAAAGATTGTATAATCCCTGTATTCTCAAAGGATAACGAGTCAACAATTAGCCATTTCCAGTTTGTAGATAAATGCCAACAAATAATTCAAAAATTACTGCCTGGGGTACTTCAGAAAACACCTGATATTAGAGTAAGCCACGTAGTAAAAGGAAGAATTCCATCAGCAATAGGAAAACCCGCAAAGGATCTTGAAGAACACGAAAAAACCATTTATTACGAACGATGTGCCTTCATTATAGATTTACCCTCGACAAAGCAAATTGTTAACGGAAATGAGCTTACATTGAGCATTGGCGGAGTACGAGCGTATAATCAGGAGAACCTTTATAGTAAGAAATCAATGGAAAAATTCAAAGTTTTTATTGGCTTCAAGAATAAGGTGTGTACTAACTTATGTATTAGTACAGATGGCTTTTCCAATGAAATAAGGATATCTTCTATACATGAGTTAGAAGACAAAATGATTGAGCTTTTCTCTAATTACAAGAGAGACAATCACCTTAAAATGATGGAGCGAATGATTGAACACAAGTTGTCTGAAACGCAATTTGCGCATCTAATTGGAAAATTCAGAATGTTTACGCACTTAGACAAGCACACACAGAAATCAATCTTCCCAATTTCATTGAATGACAGTCAGATAAACAATATTGTGAAAGACTATTACCAGTGTCCAAACTTCTCAAGAAGTCACGATGGTTCGATAAGTTTCTGGAATCTGTACAACTTATTTACGGAAGCGAACAAATCCTCTTACATCGATAATAACCTAGAACGTAATGTCAACGCATACGAACTAATCAACAACCTAGGTAAATCCATCCAAAACAACATTCCCAATTGGTTCCTGCATTATTAATCATAGCTCTTTTGTTAGGTAAAGAACACTTTACGGGAGGTAGAGAAAGAAGAAATTATGGAAGACCATGAATTAGCAGATGTGCTACAATACAGCTCGCCTAAAGAACTTTATGTAATAACGTATTACAATGTGCTCAAATTACTTTTTTGCCCTTTCAGAGTCAAGGTCTTATCCAACGTTGGACTTCTAAGGAAAGGGCAATTAGTTTGGGTTAGTGAGGTTAAAGTAACAACAGAATTAAAAACAATTTTTATAATAAACGGGAACGCTTACCATTACCACTCTTTTGAAATCCTTATTGAGGAATTTACAGAGTAGTTATTATAAAACAAGGAGTTATGCTGAATTTCGATAACCAACTTTTGAGACGGTTTCTCCTTTATCAATAAAACCACTGAAAAAGCTTTTTGTACAAATTGAAAACGGAGAGATTCTGTCTCTCCATTTTTTATCTCATTAAAAAACAATTAATATTGTAGGACTAAAACTTTAATGCTACAAGCACTATGCAACTTGATAAATTAATCGACGATCTTAAGGAATTTAAAAAAACTGATTGGTTAGAAAAAGGATTTCGTGACTTATTTAGTAAAATAAACGAATTTGAGATTTGCACTCCTAACGATAAATTTGATCAGTTCACTTACAATGCTCCTGTTGTAATAAATGAAGAAGTGGTTGATAATGAAGTTTTAGTAACTTTTGAAAGTTTTAAATTGCAAAAGTTCAAAGCGAAAATAAAAACAATCCACAATGAGTTTGAAATCCTATCTAAGATAGAAAAAAATTATTACTGTGAATCGCTGATATCAGTACTTAAACTAATATCTAACAACTTCAGTAAGGGTTCTGAATTCAAGGATTACCATACAGAATTAAAATTGGCAATTGAAGAATTATCTATTGAATATTCAACACACCTAAACAAGACCACTAAGAACAATTCTTTCAAATACATTACCGGTAGAGATAATAATAGTTTTACTAAAATACAGCTTCTCTACAAAGTTTTAATGGAGAATGATTTAATTGAAAAAGAAACAAAACTCAATGATTTCGAACTTGTTTTTAAAAACGAAACCATTAAAAAATTAATTCGTTGGACAGGTACCACAAGTGAACTCAAATATTTTATAAAAATAATCAATACTCCTGATTATGGTTTTGAAGATAACGGAGATGAAAAATGGCGAGTTGCCGTAAATTGCTTCATCAAAGTTAAAAAAAGGTCTATTGAAAAAGTTGATTTCAAAAACTTAAGAACTTACAAAATTACTCCGGCGACAATTACTAAACTAGACTCTTTAATCGTAAAGTCCTTTCGGAAATAAATCTAAAAAACATTGTTTTCAAAGCTTAAAAACCCTTTTTAGCAAATTTTATACTACCCATATACTACGCCTTTAAAAGTATTTAAAAATATTGTTTTTCATATATTACATAGAACTTATAGGTATCTAATTAAAACTATACTACTCTTATACTACGGTGGTACTTTACAGCCTTTATTCTTCCAATCTTTGCATCAGCCTACCGAAATAACAGTAGGTTTAAAAAATTAATTAAATGAAAAAAGAAGAACAAAAAAAACAAAAAAAACAAAAAGAACAAGAAGAACAAGGAGAACAAGGACAAGATGAAAACGTATTTTGGACAGAAAACGGAGCTCCAAAAATTTTACATGTAGGGTTATTAAACTTCCTCGAATCTAATGGTTATGTTAAGGTTGAAATTGGAGAAAACAATTATGTATTCGCTAAAATAACGAACAATAGGTTAAGTCAAGTTACAGAAGGACAAATGGCAAATGACGTTAAGGACTACCTGATAAAAAACAATAAACCAGAAGTTTTAGAAGTTTTTGTTAAGGGGGTTGGAGGTTATATTACAACTAGAAAATTAGATATGCTTACCTCGATTGAAAACATAAATGATCGAGACACGAGAATGAGTTCAAGATTTTATTTTAATAATTGCTATTGCGAAGTAGATAAAAATGCAATTACCTCCTATGATTATTCAACCCTCCAAAATCCAATTTGGGAAAAGAGAATCATACAGAAATCATTCACGAATCCTTCAGGAAAAGGTCAGTTTGAGATATTCTGTGAAAATATCACAGGACAAAACTCAGAAAGGTTATTAGCCTTAAGAACTATTTTAGGATACTTATTACATAGAAACAAGGAAGTAGGAGAACCTATGGCAATTATTCTCTACGATGTAGGAATGGGGCAAAACAACCAAGCGCATGGAGGTACGGGTAAAACACTTTTGTCGATGGCATTGAAACAATGTAGAGAAGTAGAGATTTTTGATGCAAAGGAAATAAAAGAAGGTAGTTGGTTTAAGAATCAACGAATTGAGTTAACAACAGACGTTCTGGTTTTTGATGATTTGAAAAAGCACTACAGTTTTGAAGGATTCTTTCCAATGATTACTTCTGGACTAGAAGTAGAAAAAAAAAGGGAAAAAGCATTTTACATCGACTTCAACAATTCTCCAAAATTATTAATTACTTCAAATTACTATGTTTCTGGGCCCGGCGGTTCTTCTGATGAAAGACGCAGATTTGAGTTTGAAATAAACAATCATTATAATCAAGACTTTACCCCAGAAAGAGAATTTGGAAATCGATTTTTTGGTTCGCAATGGGACGAAAATGAATGGAATAAATTTTATCATTTTATGATGGGTTGTTGTCAGTCATACCTTCAACATGGGTTGTATAAAGTGCCCCACATTAATTTATCTCAAAACAAATTCTTAGATGGATTAAATGACAAATTTGTAGCTTATGCCGACGCACATGTTCAAAATGACACTTCAATAGATAAGAGAGAATTTGAAAGTGGTTTCAAACATTTTTATCCTGAGATGAAAGAAACAACTCCTCATCAAATTGCCAAATGGTTAAAAATATATGCCGCAAAAAAAGGAGCGACTTTTTCAACAGAATCTTCAGGCGGGAAGTATACTTTTATTTTAATCTCTAATTCAGTTCAAAATGCAGCATAATATAATCTACAAAGTGGTAAACACAATTACGGACGAGGTATACATAGGTGCGACCACTAAAAGTATTGAAGAGAGAAAAGCAGACCACCTACAAAAATCTCGAAAAAAAGTTGGCAGTTGTTTTCAGGAATCTATAGCTACATATGGAGCTGATGCATTTAAATGGGAGCAAATTGATTCTGCGAACTCAACAAATGAACTTGCCGAAAAGGAAAGGCAATACATCTTGCAATACAATAGTAAAGAACAAGGATACAATTCTGATTCTGGGGGAGGATTCAAAAAAATAGTCTATCAGTTCAATGAAGATGGAATTTTAATAAATTCCTTCAGTAGCTTAAAGGAGATAGAAACAACCTTGAATTATGATAAACGAAGGGTTTCTAACGCATGTACAACCGCTACTCTTTGGAAAGGAAGTTATTGGTCCTATTCCCTAAACAAGACCTTTATACCGGCTATAGATAGTAGGAAAAAGAAAGTTTTCCAGTACTCTTTAAATGGTGAAATTTTAGCTCGTTATAATTCCGTTGCAGAAGCATCAAGAGAAACTGGAATATCCAAAACCTGTATCTCACGTTGTTGCAGAGGAGAAAGAAGGAGTTCGTCAGGATTTCTTTGGAAATATCAAGATTAATAAGAGAGAGACAGTGTAACAGCTGTCTTTTTTCATTTTAAACCAAATCAGTTTAATGAATATAGGCGTACTAAACTGCTTGGTAGCAAAATCTCTATTCTTTTCCCTACCCTCTCAATAATTTATCCTTACAACCAAATTTTCAATATCACTGGAATTTGCATTCTCACTAAGATAAACCAACTTATGGTTTAGAAATCAGTAAAAATGCTATCCTTTACGCTTTCACTCAATAGCATTCGTAAAAAATTCTATACCTTAGCCTTCGTTAAAAATATACCTGAAAATTCATGAGCTTAAATACACAAAGCCTTCAACCCATAATCAACTTTATCTGGTCAGTTGCCGATGATGTTTTAATCAACAAATACCTCGAAAACCAATACCAAGACGTAATTCTTCCAATGACTGTTTTAAGACGGTTGGATTTGGCTTTAGAGCCTTCTAAAGAAAAAGTTTTTAAAACCTATGAGGATTTCAAAGGTAAAATTGATAATCTTTCTGGTTTATTGACTAGTGAGCAACACGGTACAGGTTTAGCTTTTTACAACACCTCTCAGTACACTATGAAAAAGTTACTGGCTGATCCAAAGAACATCAACACTAACTTTCTGGATTATCTCAACGGATTTTCAGAAAACGTACAAGACATAATTAGTAAATTTAAGTTTCGCAACCAATTAGAAACTTTTGAAAACACAGGCATTACTTTCTCTCTTTTAGAGAAATTCTGTAATCCAAAATTAGAATTAAGTCCAGACAAAATTTCTCCTATGGCAATGGGATATATGTTTGAGGATTTGATTAGAAGATTCAATGAAAAAACCAATGCAGCAGCTGGGCGACACTTTACGCCTAGAGAAATCATTGAGTTAATGACACATTTAGTGTACTTACCGGTAAAAGACAAAATACAACAGGGAACGTATTTAGTTTATGATCCTTGTGTAGGTTCAGGAGCGATGCTCACACAATCTAAATTATTTGCTACTAATCCTGAAGGTGAAATCAAATCAAAAGCCACTTTTCACTTATACGGACAAGAGAATACAGGCGAAATGTACGCCACTTGTAAATCGGATATGCTGTTGAAAGGAGAAGATCCCGATAAAATTAAGTATGGCTCTACTTTGAGCGAATATGGTTTTGACCCGGATTTAAAGTTTAACTTCATGTTGACAAATCCACCTTACGGAACTACTTGGAAGCAAGACCAAGAAAACCTAAACGTAGGTACAGAAAAGAAAATAAGTATTGTTGACAAACGTTTTAATTTGCCCATTAAAAACTTTAAAGGAGAACTAGAAACTACTTGTTTAACCTCAAGAAGTAACGACGGACAGTTGATGTTTATGCTCCACATGCTTTCTAAAATGAAAGACCCAAAAGATGGTGGTAGCCGTATTGCTTCTATTCACAATGGTTCTGCCTTATTTACTGGTGATGCAGGAAGTGGTGAAAGTGGCATACGCCAATACATTATAGAAAATGATTTATTAGAATGCATTGTGCAATTACCAAATGACATTTTCTATAACACCGGTATTGCTACTTATGTATGGTTTGTAACCAATGTAAAAGAGAAAAAACGCAAAGGAAAAGTGCAATTAATCAATGCTTCTTCGGATGCCTTTTACCGTAAAATGAGGAAGCCATTAGGTAGCAAACGAAATGAGTTGGTAGCAGAACATATTGAAACCATTCAAGATTTGTATTTTGACTTTGAAGAAAACGAATACAGTAAGATATTTGACAACGAAGATTTTGGGTTTTACCAAATCACGGTACAACAACCAGAAAAAGACGACAAAGGTAACATCATTAAAGACAGCAAAGGAAAACCTAAAGCAGATAGTAGTTTAAAAGATATTGAAAACGTGCCAATGAAGGAGCCTATTGACAACTACTTTAAACGAGAAGTACTGCCTTTTGCTCCTGATGCTTGGTACGACAAAACAAAGATGAAAGTAGGCTATGAAATAGCTTTTAATAAATATTTTTATCAATACGAAGGTTTACGTACTCTAAAAGATATTGCGGCTGATATTCTTATTTTAGAACAAGAAACCGATGGTTTATTAAAAGAAATTATTGCGTAATGGAAAACATAAAACCATACACCAAATACAAGTCTTCTGGAATTTCATGGTTAGGTGATGTCCCGGAACATTGGAGTATTAAACGAATTAAATATGTATTTAAGGAACAAGATAAAAGAAGTGAAATAGGGCTAGAAGATCTACTTTCAGTTTCTCATTACACAGGTGTGACCAGAAAGTCAGATAAAGTTATGAATGGTGACTTTATGACAAATGCAAAAACGTTAGTTGGTTACAAAATAGTAGAAAAAGGAGATTTAGTAATTAATATTATGCTGGCTTGGAATGGAAGTTTAGGAATATCAAAATTTGATGGTATCACTAGTCCAGCCTATTGCGTATACAAATCTTTAATAGGCGGCGAAAAATATTTTGGCTATTTATTTAGAACTAAAAATGCACAACAAGAATTTAAAAAACAATCAACAGGCATAATAGACAGCCGATTGCGCTTATACACAGATAAATTTTTTAATATTAAAACCGTAATTCCTTCTTTAGAAGAACAAACTGCCATAGCTAAATTTCTTGACTACAAAACTGCCAAGATAGACCGCTTTATACGCAAGAAAAAGCAACTCATAAAACTCCTTAATGAGCAAAAAGCAGGAATAATAAACCATGCCGTTACCAAAGGTTTAGATCCTATTGCTACAATGAAAGATAGCAGTATTGAATGGTTAGGTAACATTCCAGAACATTGGGGGGTGAAGCCTTTAAGAAATTTAGTCTCTCTTAACGATGAGACATTATCTGAAAAGACAAGTCCCGATTATGAAATTAGATATATAGATATTGGCAATGTTAATAGTGATGGTGTAGTAGCTGAAATAGTAAATTACAAATTTAAAGATGCTCCATCGAGAGCAAAAAGAATAGTTAAGAATGGGGATGTAATTATTTCGACTGTTCGAACTTACCTAAAAGCAATTACACAAATAAAGAACGATACTGATAATTTAATTGTTTCAACAGGATTTGCTGTCTTAAGACCACGAAAGTTAATTATTAGTGATTTTTTAAATTTTGCTGTAAGGTCGAATTATTTTATTGAAACCATATGTTCAAACTCTTATGGTGTAAGTTATCCTGCTATAAATGCTAGTCAAATAATGCACTTTAAAATTGCATTGCCAACTGAAAATGAACAAACTGAGATTGTTGCTTACATAGAAAAAGAAACGTCGCAACTGAACCAACTAATCCAAACCATAGAAAAAGAAATTGCCTTAACACAAGAATACCGTACCGCTCTAATCGCAGAAGCAGTAACGGGAAAAATAGATGTGAGAGCGTTTGTAATTCCTACTGTTTCCCAACAAGAAGAATTGTATGAGGAAATAGAAGAGGAATTAGATATGGTTGCAGAGGATACAGAAAGCTATGAAAACGAATAATTACTGCCAATAATGAAAAATAACTCCCAAATACAAGCCAAATTGCAAGAGCTCCTTTCTCACGACTACGAGAGTGAAATCGTAGAGTTTAAGGAAGCTAAAAACCAGTATGATTTTGATAAACTGGGCAAGTATTTTTCGGCACTTTGCAATGAAGCCAATCTCAAAAACCAGTCATCTGCTTGGTTAGTCTTTGGCGTGAAGGACAAAGATAAAAGCATTGTAGGTAGTCAATTCAGGAATAGTCCCGCAGACTTACACAGTCTTAAAGCTGAGATTGCCAACCATACCACAGGGCGCATCACTTTTATAGAAATTTACGACGTTATTACACCTCATGGGAGAGTAATATTATTTGAAATTCCTGCCGCTCCAAAAGGGTTTCCAATAGCTTGGAAAGGACATTATTACGGTAGAGACGGCGAAGAAATAAACGCATTGAATACTGAAGAATACGAGCGTATCAGGGAACAAGCCACGACAGAAGACTGGAGCGCAGTTCTTGTTGAAGAGGCAGGATTAGAAGATTTATCGCCCGAAGCAATACTAAAAGCCAGAGCTTCTTACAAAACTAAAAACCCTCATTTAGCAGATCAAATTGCAGAATGGGATGATATGACTTTCTTAAATAAAGCCAAGGTATGTATCAAAGGTCAAATTACCAGAACGGCTATTCTTTTGCTTGGTAAACCAGAATCAGAACACTTTATCAATCCTGCTACTTCAAAAATTACTTGGATTCTTAAAGACCGAGATAATTTAGAAAAAGATTATGCTCATTTTACTTGTCCGCTTTTATTGAGTACAGAACTGGTGTACCAAAAAATAAGAAATTTGAAATACCGATACATTACTGATGGAACATTATTTCCTGAAGAAGTAGACCAATACGATCCGTATATCATTAGAGAAGCGTTGAACAACTGTATTGCGCATCAAGATTACACTATTGGCGGAAAAATTATTGTAGTGGAAAATGAAGACGGTCGTTTAACTTTTAGTAATGCCGGAAAGTTTATTCCAAAAAGTGTAGAAGAAGTTGTGGTAGCTGATGCTCCTGAGTTCCGCTACCGAAATAAATTTTTAACGGAAGCCATGGTAAATCTGAATATGATAGATACTATAGGCAGCGGTATTAAAAAAATGTATTTAATTCAAAGAAGAAAATTTTTCCCTTTACCCGATTACGAATTAGTTAATGACAAAGTTAATGTAACTATCACCGGTAAAGTAATGGATATTAATTACGCCCGTAAATTAGCAACTGTTCCAGATTTGAGTTTAGAAGACATTATGGCTCTTGATAAAGTTTCAAAAAACAAATCGTTGAAGGACGAAGAAATTAAACGATTAAAGGCTAAAAAACTAATTGAGGGAAGAAAACCTAACTTTCACATTTCCCTTAATCTGGCAAAGGCTACAGGGGAAAAAGGGGATTATATCAAGCAAAGAGGAATTGATGATGAGTATTGCCAGAAGATTATTCTTGATTATATCAGAAAGTTTGGAGAAGGTAAAAAATCCGATTTTGAAGATATCCTTTTAGCTAAACTTCCAGACGTTTTAGACGAACAACAGAAATACAATAAAATAAAAAATAATCTGCAAAGCCTTAGAAAACAAGGGTTAATCTATCCCGAGGGTAAGAATTGGAAAATGTCTAAGACCTAATAATTAGACATTTTTCAGCTGTTTTTTAGACATTTTTTAGACATTTTGTAATAAGATAAAAAGTATAATGAGTACAAACACTACCGAAGAAGGATTAGAAGCACACATCACCCAGTATTTGGTTGAGGAGAATAACTACATCCTTCGTGAAAATAAAGTCTACGACAATAGTAATTGCTTGGATACGGAATTGTTCTTTCAATTTTTGGAGACAACACAACCCAAAGCGGTAGCAAAACTCAAACAATACCACAAAGATTTGTATGAACAAAAAATCATCAAACGTCTAAACGATCAAATTCAGGCTAAAGGAATTATTGAAGTATTGCGTAAAGGAATAACAGATGGTTTTACAGACACAAAACTGAACTTGTTTTATGACAAACCCGTTTCCAGTTATAATACAAATGCCGATGCATTGTATAAAGCCAATATTTTTTCAGTAATGCGTCAGGTTTATTTTTCGCCAAAAAATAAAAAATCGCTTGATATGATGGTGTTTGTCAATGGCATGCCAGTTATCTCATTTGAACTCAAAAACGAATTGACCAAGCAAAATGTAGCACACGCTATCAAACAATACAAAGTTGACAGAGATCCAAATGAAGAGCTTTTTCGTTTAGGGAGATTAATTGTGAATTTTGCAGTAGATACAGAGGAAGCTTGGATGTGTACTCAATTGAAAGCAGAAAGGACTTACTTCCTACCTTTCAATAAAGGAAACAATAATGGTGCTGGAAACCCACTGAATGAAGGCATAAAAACGGATTATTTATGGAAAGAAATACTCACTAAATCCAGTTTGACTGATATTATTCAGAACTACTGTCAATTGATTACAGAAGAGAAAGAGTATTTAGACGACAAAGGAAAAATAAAAACCAAGAAAGAAAAGAAACTCATTTTCCCTCGCTACCATCAAATGATCGCTGTTAGGGAGATGCTTCAAGATGCACAGGAAAAAGGTTCCGGTCAGAAATATTTAGTTCAACACTCTGCCGGGTCAGGAAAATCAAATTCTATTTCATGGTTAGCGCATCAACTGGCTGGGTTGCACGATAAATCCGGAAGTAAAAACATCTTTGACACTATTATTGTAGTGACAGACCGTAGAGTTTTGGATGCTCAGATTAGAAACAATATCAAGCAGTTTCAACAAGTTAACGGAGTGGTTGAAGCCATCACCGAAGGCAGTAAACAACTCAAACAAGCACTTGAAGAAGGAAAAAAGATCATCATCACAACCATTCAAAAATTTCCGCACATCGTTGAAGACATAGGTGATTTGCCAGGAAATAATTTTGCCATAATTATAGATGAAGCACACAGTAGTTTAAGTGGTCAGATGGCAAGAAAACTGAATGAAACTTTGTCTAAAATTACAGATGAAGAAGAGTTAAAAACGAATCTAGAGGATTATGATGAAGACGAAAATGATGAAGTAACGGGTGAGGATTTAATACGTGCATTAGTAAAGTCAAGGAAAATGTTGCCTAATGCCAGTTATTTTGCCTTTACAGCAACGCCTAAAAACAAAACATTAGAATTGTTTGGAGTACCTTATCAAGACGGGGAAAAGACAAAACACAAAGCCTTTCACTTGTATTCTATGAAACAAGCCATAGAAGAAGGGTTTATAATGGATGTACTTCAAAATTATTCAACATACCAAAGTTATTATGCTTTACTGAAGAAAATTGAAGACGATCCAGAATACGATAAGAATCGAGCTCAAAAGAAATTAAAAGCGTATGTAGAAAGTAATGAGCATGCTATAAAAAAGAAAACCATTCTTATGGTAGAACATTTTATAGAAAACATTATTCGTAAAAAAAGAATGGGAGGCTTGGCAAAAGCTATGTTAGTAACCAGTTCCAGAGCTAATGCAGTTAAATATAAAACCGCCTTTGATAATTACTTAAAAAAAGTAAACAGCCCCTATAAAGCCATTGTTGCGTTTTCAGGAGAAATTGACGGACAAACAGAAGCTAATTTAAACGGTTTTTCAAGCAATGCTATTCCAACTGAATTTGAGAAAATGGAGTATCGTTTCCTTATTGTGGCTAATAAATTTCAAACAGGATTTGACCAACCTTTATTACACACGATGTATGTAGATAAAAAACTAGGCGGTGTCAATGCTGTCCAAACTTTATCAAGATTAAATCGAAGTCATCCCTTAAAGAAAGAAACTTTTGTATTAGATTTTGCAAATTCTGCTGAGGAAATTGAAAAAGCTTTTACTCCTTATTTTGAAAGCACTATTCTAGGTGAAGCTACAGATCCAAACAAGTTGTTTGATTTACAAGATGCATTAGATAATTATCAGATTTATAGCAGAGAACAAGTTGAGGAATTCTCAAATAAAATACTAGCTAATGTTCCTATAGACGAATTGCATAAGATGCTCAATAGTTCATCCGAATTATTCAAAAATCAATTAAAGGAAGAAGAACAGGCTGATTTTAGAGCAAAGGTTAAAACGTATGTCCGACTGTATATTTTTCTATCTCAAATTGTAGATTTTGAAAATGCTTATTTAGAAAGGCTGTATATTTTTCTGAACCACTTACAAAACAAGTTAGGAGGAGAAGCTCCTATTGATTTGGCAAAAGGAATTTTAGACAATATTGATATGGATAGTTACCGCTTACAATTAGAATCAACCACTAATATGGTTCTAGAGCAAGGTGAAGATTTAAAACCCATTCCAACCGAAATGAGAGGCAGTACAAACGATACTGAAGTAGACAGACTGTCCAACATCCTTCAAACCTTTAATGATCGATACGGAACACAATTTGAAGACGCTGACAAGGTCCGACAGATGGCTGAAAATATTGCAAATAGTGTCGCTAAAAATAATGAACTCATAAACTCATTAAAATACTCAGACGATCAAAATGCTAAGATTACAAGTGATAAAGTGGTTGGAGAAGAATTATTAAAACACATCACTACTAACTTTGACTTATACAAACTCTACTCAGACAATAAAGAGTTTAAAGAAGACTTTTCAGCAATGATGTTTGGTGTAGTAAAAGAACTAATCAGCAATGGAATGAGAAACAATGCAATGAAATAAGTAGAATTAATGGAAAATTACAGGAATACAAATTGGGTAAAATGGGAGAATAGAAGTAAGATTGAAAACATTAAATATCCTGGGATTTATTCAATAGCAGTTACAGATGAAAATATTGAAGGTCGGCAATTTGAAATGATTAATGAAATTGAATACATTGGAATGACAAATTCAAATGGTGGTTTAAGAAGCCGTTTGAGTCAGTTTGATAGTACTATTAAAAGAATAAGGCTTCATCATGGTGGAGCACATCGATTTATTGGTAAATATTGGAACTATGAAGAAGTAAAAGATAAATTATATGTTTCTATTTGTCCTTTCGAATGTGGTAATAATAAGTCCAACACAGATGACTTAATTGCCATGGGTGAAGTAGCTAAGGCTGAATATATATTTTGGATTGACTACATTAAAAAACATGGAAGATACCCAATATTTAATGACAAGAATAGTAGTCCTAAACCTAATTTTATATCCGTATCAAAAGAAGGAATTCTAAAATAATTTGTATTTTTGAAACTGCAAAAATAAATTTGTCCAAGTAACATTCAACGGACAGAAAAATTAAAAATTAATATCATCGGCATACAATTCGGTAACATAAAAAAGTAAAACAACGTAAAGTCTTGGTTTTACTGCTAGTCACACTCCTTGGTTCGAGCCCAAGAGAGGGAGCTTTTTAAAAGCCTGACAGCAATGTCAGGTTTTTTTTTGCTTAAAACTGAAATTAAACCAATACTTCACAATGTTATACTGAGAATAGTGGGTTTTGTCATTTGACAACTTGCCAACTTATTTTAGGAAAAAAAGGTACCCATTGCGGTACCCATTTTAAAATCTCCGAATTGTAATGCCAATTGTTTAAGTCAAAATCAATTGGAAACATGCACCAAGAAAAGTTAAATTTTTTTTTTCTTACAGCACTATCCATTTCTTATCACTATTTAGTTTAAAAGTACCAATGTGCTCCTTATTCCATTCTTGCGGCCCTATCAACGAAAGAAAGTTTACCCCTGCAGCATCGCGATACAAATGATAAATTTCGCCCACGACAGGCTCAAATGAAAATTTAGAATTATAAACTAATTCGTTCCACTCATATTCTTCCATTAAGTTTTGATATTGCTTTTTGAGTTCGTTAAACTTACTTTCAAACTCTTTGTTAACATTGCTAATCCCTCTACTTTTCCAAGACACTACATCATCCATTCTAATCGCTGGTGCACCCACATTTGTAGCATATGGCAATATACTTGCATTAAATCCCTCTTCATCTGAATACACAACGTTATCCGGTCTTTTACTTTTCATTTTATTTATATTTTATTGAATTCAACGAATGATCTATCAAACCCAGAATTATTTAATTGTTTAATGTTTTGGCCGTAAAGTTAAACAAATTTATTTAAAGTCTATTTAAGGATTTATTTAAAAAAGGAAATTATATATACAACAAAACAGACCTTAATCGAGCAATAGAAAAAAACCTATATATTTTCAATCCAAACAAATATCCAATCTATAAAAAGAACCAACAATCAATAAAATAAAACAAGGGCAAAGCCGGTTTTCCTGTTGCTATTCGTGATTAAATAAATATCTTGCTAGATATTAAATTAAGTTTGCTTGTGCAAAAAACAGCAATTGTTAGCTAATTTATCCTCCTTTTCCACAACGATATAAACAAATAGCAATACTTTTAAGAACTATTAGATTAAATACAAAAGTAAGATGACCAGATTTATACTCATAATGGTGCTTTCGTTAGCTATATTTAGCTGCAAGAATGATACTGCAAAGCAACAGGAATTAACACTTGAGGCTAAGGAACTGTTACTGAAAGAAAAAGAACTCGAATTAAGAGCAAAAGAATTTCCAAATGCGGAAGTCGATACAGCCCAATTTACCGTAGATCAACAAACAGATGATCAAGAAGCCGAAAGCCCATCCACAAATACAGAAGAA
The DNA here is from genome assembly GCF_004349145.1 of Flavobacterium hiemivividum. Lineage (GTDB taxonomy): Bacteria > Bacteroidota > Bacteroidia > Flavobacteriales > Flavobacteriaceae > Flavobacterium > Flavobacterium hiemivividum. The sequence goes on from NZ_SMFO01000001.1 coordinate 855,842, forward strand.
AAACAGGGAAACCGAAAACTAAGATTCTTGTACTATTCTAGTATAGGTTTACGTGCCTATTTTAATGATGGAAGCGTCTTTGTTTTTCCAAAACGCGGTCTAACAAAGGAAAATATTCAATTTATAAAAAGCAATAGTGAGGAGAAAGCAATTCAAACTTATGTAATCGAAAAGGACGGAAGCTTACTTATTGACGGTTGGAAACATGAATATCCAGTGGTAAATAAAAATGAAAATTTTGAAGGCTGGGCTATGATCAACTATAAATGGCTGGTTAAATTTTAAAACTACTATTGTCAATTTTATTTGAACCAATAGCGGATTAATCATAAGTGACATCCTCTTTTTTTATCGAAAATAAAAACTCCCACACCGTTTTCAAAAAAAAATCACGCCGTTACGGGAAACCGCAAAGAAAACCCAAAGCAGCCACTTACCTTTGTCTTAGATAAAATACAAAATTGCTTTGCACAATTCATTATTCTTGAAGGTTTTGTGGATATGTAAAGCTAAGGAAAGGCTATCGGGAACGATAGCCTTTGTTGTTTTCACTACTTTCTCTCCTATTTTTAATACTTAGTAAGCTTTCCGACAGCTATCGGGGCATGCCCTACATTCCATTATTATTAATGTTCTTGTTTTTTTTATATGGCCAAAAAAGGAGCTTCCCCCGAAACCTTAGGACGGTCGCTTTTACCCAAAGAAAAACGCGCAAGGCCCTTGCAAAAGGAGTTTTGCTTCTGTTAGGGATGGAGGATTTGCGTTTATAAGGAGTAAATTTTAAGAATTAAATCCACTTCTCAAAACAGAATTCAAATTCATAAATTTAATTGAAAAATAATCTATACTTTAGACAATGTTTTATGACAACTTTTTCGTTTCATTTACTAAATAAAAAGAAAGTTTTCAATTTAAATGACATTTTACTTATTCGACATTTTAAAAATTGGACACATATATTAAAATACAATAATAACAATGCCTAAAATAAATCTTTGGACACGCGAAGAACTAATACTAGCATTCAATCTCTACTTAAAAATTGAGTTTGGAAAAACCCATAAAGGCAATCCACAAGTAATTGAGCTAGCAAATCTAATAGGACGAACACCTAGTTCTATTGGTATGAGATTAGGTAATTTTGCCAGCGTTGACCCTTTCCATCAAAAAAGAGGGGTTGGTGGTTTAAAAGGTGGAATGAACCAAGTAAGACCAATTTGGGATGAATTCTTTGACAACCAAGAAGAACTAATTTTCCTTAGTGAGCAAATTTTAGCAGAGAAAGAAAACTCAACCATAGAAAATAAATACCAAGACTTACTTTTTGACCTAAAAGATTTAAAAGGAGAAACTGTTATTCGTGAAGTAAAAACAAGAGTGAACCAATCAGTTTTTAGACAAATGGTTTTAGCAAATTATTCAACAAAATGTGCCATTACAGGAATTGACATTCCTGAACTTTTGTTAGCAAGTCATATTATGCCATGGTCTCAAAATGAAGAACATCGTTTAAATCCAGAGAACGGCATTTGTCTATCCGCTTTATATGACAAAGCATTCGATAAAGGAATAATTGGAATAAATACAAATTACCAAATAATACTCTCAGATTCTCTAAAAAAGAAAAAACATACAGATTATTATCAAAGTCACTTCGTTCCTGTCGAAAATCTTAAAATTATATCACCGATTAAGTATTTACCCAGTATCGAATTTTTGGAATTTCATTTAGATACTATTTTTAATAAATTATGAATCACACCATTAAAATATTTGCAATTTATAAAAACGGGACACACCTTGGAAACGAAAAAGGAAAAGATGAAATTGATGCTATTAAAAAATTTATAATTGCGTCGCAATTAGGAGAGATGATTAACGACTCCGAATTTGTTGCTAAATACAATGCTATTGAGGCAATAAAAAGACGACATCATTACTGACCAATTAATTTATGATATAAATATATATTTAGATAAATTAATTCGAACTATTAAACTTATCAATTGTCTGTGAGATATATCAATAATAAAACTCATCCGATTTTTCTTTTCAGAAAAGTATTTTAACATTGAGACGTACAACATTTAAAATAAAAAATATTCATGGTAATTTGGGAAAATAATGACTACTCTTACTGGACATTTATAGAAAAATACTATCCGAAATATTATTCTTGTAGTGACATTTTATTAAGTGATATTCTAAACAGAAAGCTAAATGGTGAACATGTCTGTGAAGAAGATGAAGAAATGATTAAAGATTGGAATGTAAAAGCAGAACTTAAAGAACTTAATAAAGTTATATTTTCCAAATCACTTAAAAATTATTTAATTATTAAAACATCACTATAATATATATATCATTCTTGAAAAACACTACTTGAAATCGCATAACAAGTTGTGATTGCTTCGTTCCTCGCAATGACAGGAAAATATAGGCAGCATTGTATAAATCAATCGCTTTAATCAGAAACCTTCACTGCCAAAAACTAAAATTTCCATAATTAACTAATCCGCTGTAATTCTTTTTATTACCTTTAAAATCGCTTTTAAAATTAGAAAACATGAACAAAATCATTCTGCTTATTTTCCCGCTTTTCATACTCAGCTGTCAGGCACAAAAAAATCCTACTGATGTTACCTTACAGGACGAGGTAAAAACCTATACGTTTGAAAACGTTGGTGGCGAAATTGCAAATCCATGGGGTATGACTTGGCTACCAGACGGTTCTATGCTAGTTACTGAAAAAAGCGGCATCCTATACCACATCAAAAACAACCAAAAAACGGAAGTTAAAAACGTTCCCGAAGTCTATAATCGTGGTCAGGGAGGTTTACTCGATATTGCTGTACATCCCAAGTATGCAACAAACGGCTGGATTTACATCACTTTTTCTTCCACTGAAGGCGGCGGCGAAGGCGGAAACACGAAATTGATTCGAGCTAAGCTAGAGAATGAAAGCCTAGTGCAAATTGAATCTTTGTACAAAGCCATGCCTAATACGACAAAGGGACAGCATTTTGGTTCCCGTATTGCTTTTGACAACGACGGCTATGTGTATTTCTCAGCAGGAGAACGTGGCGAAGAATTTGTCAATCCACAAGATATCACGAAAGACAACGGAAAAATATACCGCCTGAATGACGACGGCAGTATCCCAAAAGACAATCCCTTTGTGGGAAAAGCTGGTGCCAAAGAAGCTATTTATACCTACGGAAATAGAAATCCACAAGGAATGGTTAAAAATCCTGCTACCGGCGAAATATGGTTGCACGAACACGGACCAAAAGGTGGCGACGAAATCAATATTGTAAAAAAAGGAGCTAATTATGGCTGGCCCGTTGTTACCTACGGCATCGGTTATGACGGCACGACCATCAGTAAAGAAAATCAAAAACCAGGTATCGAAGATCCCATTTATTATTGGGTTCCCTCTATCGCTCCAAGCGGAATGACATTTGTAACGGGCGACCTTTATCCTGCATGGAAAGGACATTTGCTGGTAGGTTCTTTAAAATTCCAATATCTGGAATTGGTAAAACTAAAAGGCAATACAGTCATTGGCCGACAAAAAATTGCAACAGATATTGGGCGTTTGCGTAATGTGGCTCAAGGCCCAGACGGTTACATCTATATGGGAGTGGAAGGAAAAGGAATTGTAAAAATAATACCCAACAAATAAAATGATTACAAAGATAACTTTAGGGATTGCCCTTTTCGTTTCGGGAGGATTTTGTGTTTTCAATCCAAGTCCGCTTTTAAATACACAATCTCAAAATGATTACCTGCCATTGAAAACGGTAGTTCAAGAAAAAACACCATTGCAAAAAAGCATCGAAAATGGAAAAGAAGTCTATGCTGATTTTTGTATTCAATGTCATGCAGGCAACGGAAAAGGCGATGCGACTAATTTTCCTCCTCTTGATGGCTCTGACTGGCTTACCAGCAAAAGAGCCGAGAGTATTCATGCGGTAAAATTTGGTCAAAAAGGCGAAATTCTTGTCAATAAAAAGAAATATAATGGCAATATGCCGGCAATGGGACTTTCTAATCAAGAAGTAGCTGATGTGATGAATTACATCATGAATTCCTGGAGCAACAAGCAATCTAAAATGGTTACTATTGGCGAAGTCGAAGCGATTAAAAAGTGATTGTAACTTTTAACACAACTATGTGTTTTAATTTTTATCGAATGAAATAAACCAAAATGAACTGAAAGTCTAAATAATTGTGTTATAAATATTGACCGCAAATTTGCAAATTATAATTATTTTTAAATTTGCGAATTTGCGGTCTGATAGTTTTTAGTAGCTAAAGCGAGCTGCACTGAAAGCACTTAGTTTTAAACTTTATTTGAGGCCACTGAAAATATAAGAAACTGAAAAACCTGCGTAATAATTTCTTGGATTCCCGGGATAATAATAGCGCGGTAACGCTTTACCAAAACCAACAGCATTTGGCAGAATACTTGCGGCATACTTAGTATTTGCTAAGTTGTTGATTCCAGTGGTAAACTCGGTTTTTAAGAATTTTAAAATTGTAAGGCTGTAGCCGAATTTTACATTTACAAGACCGTACGCCTGGCTATACTTGGTACTTGAATCATTCATAGGAATAGCACCTACATGTAAATAAGACGCATTCGCTGTAAAACCCGAAGCCGTTTTGGCATCGACACCTACATTCCATTGCTTATTTGGAACTCCCGTAAGTGCGTTACCGGAATAATCTTTATCACCATCAACAAAATCTTTGAATTTAAAATCATTAAAAGTACCCGAAAAATAAGGTGTAAGTTGGAAGCGATCTGTATTTACCAGCTGATAATTTAGCCCCAGTTCTACTCCTCGATGCGAACTTTCTCCTGCATTGATTCCTACAAACTGATCTTCGGCGGTGCGGCGAGCGACTAATAAATTAGTGATTTGAGTACTGAAAAAAGCAACATCAGTGTACAATCGTTTTTGCAACCAGTTTCCTTTAAACCCCAATTCGTAATTATAGCCCATTTCTGGTTTTAGATTCGTGTTGATTTCGCCATCTGGTGTCAGTGTTTCAGCAACCGAAGGAACAGAAAAACCTTTGCTTACGGAGGCATAAATGTTCTTGGAAGCTGCAACGGCATACGAAATCCCTAATCGCGGCGACCATACATTCCCAAAAGTATATGATTTTTTTTCGATAGCAGTGTTTGTTTCAAAAGTATTTTCGATCGAATATTGAGTTGTGTTCAACGCTACTCCCGTTTCAAGATGAAGCTTTTGAGTCAGCTCGAAATCCATTTGCAGGAAATAATTTCGATAATTTCTATTTTGCTTCATACTACTGAACTCGACGCCCTGGATACTTCCTTGATTGGGTTGCGACTGGTATTTATTTTCGAAAAGAGAAAAAGCATATCGCTCTGTCGCCATTTCGGTTCCTATGCTTGCTTCAAAGGGAATGGAGAATAATTTAGATCGAAAGTTTAAGGTGGAGCGCAAACCAATAGAAGTAATTTTATCGTCCAAAATATCAAAAGGTCGCGGTTCATAAGCATCTTTAAAATTAGAAAATACATTGGTTTTAAAACTCCATTTCTCCGACAATTGATGTTGGTAACCCAATCCTAAAAGTACTTTGTCATAGGATTCATAACCTTGGGCCGCAGCCCAGTTAGCCGCCGCTTTTTCGGGCATGTTTTTAAAATCAGTTTCGTTTATCGAACTAGCGATAAACGCTTTTAATCGGGTATAGTTCCCTATAAAAGAAAGACTCCCATTGTCGCTTATTGATTGTTTTCCGTGCAAAGTAAACGCTTTTCTATCGTAGGCACTGTTAGCTCTAAAGCCGTCGCTTTGCAAATGGGAATAATTAGAAAAAAGTGTAGATTTTTCAGTACCATATCCACCAGAAAAAGATTGCTGCAATAATCCATAACTACCCACGGTAGTTTTCGATTTCGCAAATGATTGATTACTAAGAATATCTTTCGAAAATAATTGGATAACTCCACCTAAACCAGATCCAAAACTCGTGGAATTAGGTCCTTTGATAATTTCGATTCGGCTAATGGTTTCTAAATCGATGTCTTCAATGCTGGTTTCGCCTTCGGCCGTTGTCAATGGAATGCCTTCAAAATAGGCTTTTACTTTGTTTGTTCCATATTGAGTTCGGGATCCAATGCCACGAATTGTGATTCGGTTCGTATTCAAGGCACCTTGCTGCATATAAATTCCTGGAACTGCATTTAAAACAGAAGTAAGAATCACGCCGTCAGTTCGCTCCAGATCTTTGGTCCGAATCACAGCAAGGGCGGCAGCCGTTTTTTGAAGAGTGGTAGCAATAGGCGAAGCAATCACTATTTCAGAAAGGGCTGTGGTGTCTTTTCGCACTTGGCTGTAGCTAGAAACACAGCAAAATAACGATAACAATAGGGCTGGGAAATTAGGGCTGATTTTGAACAACGGATTCTCTTTAGATGTAAATAAAACTTTGATAAAGTTAGTTTTTTCTATTATGGAATCAAACAGGAATAGCCAGCGCATTCGATTGTGAATATATTAGAAAACCTTGTGACTAAATTATAATAAATAGCCTATATTTAGGTTTACCTTTGTTTTGAATCTCTTAGAAATATTTTTTATGAAAAAGCACATTGTAGTAGTCCTTTCACTTTCCGTTTTAACTCTTCTTAGTAGTTGCAACCAAGGCAAAGCCGCGGATGAAAAAGTAGAAATTGAAAAAGTAAAAACGGCGTCTGTTGACACAGTTAAGAAAAAAGCAGTTTCGACCATCGATACTGTGGACTACAATAAAAGAATGATCGCTTTAAGCAACGACACTACGGGAAGATGGCCGGTAAAAACGCCTTATCCTTTACCTGGCGCGATATTGCCGTACAATAGAATCATCGCTTTTTATGGAAACTTATATTCTACAAGAATGGGCGTTTTAGGAGAATATCCTAGAGCGGTAATGATCGAAAAATTAAAAGGCGAAGTGGCTAAATGGAATGCTGCAGATCCTACCGTGAAGGCAATCCCTGCTTTCCATTATATTGCAGTAACGGCTCAAGGTGCACCAGGAAAAGATAACATGCACCGCATGCGTATGCCGTTTAAACAGATCGATACGGTAATTAAATGGGCAAAACCTATTGATGCTTTAGTGTTTTTAGATATTCAAGTAGGACATAGTACTGTAAAAAAAGAAGTGAGCGAATTAGTTGAGTATTTAAAATTGCCTAACGTTCATTTAGGTATCGACCCTGAGTTTTCGATGAAAAACGGAGAAATTCCAGGAAAAAAAATTGGAACTTTTGACGCAGCTGACCTGAATGATGCTATCGATATTATGGCTAAAGTAGTTCGCGAAAACAACTTGCCTCCTAAAGTTTTTGTGATACACCGTTTTACTCAAGGAATGGTAACCAATTATAAAAATATTAAAACTCTTCCTGAGGTACAAGTAGTGATGCATATGGACGGTTTTGGTAGCAAAGTTTTAAAAAAATCGACTTACTTGACCTACATAAAGAGAGAACCAGTTCAATTTACCGGTTTTAAATTATTTTACAAAAATGACAATTGGAACGATTGGAAAATATATGAACCAGAAGAATTACTGAAATTAACTCCAAGACCCAGCTATATCCAATTTCAATAATATCTAGTACAATGAAAAAATATTTCGCCGGCCTATTTTTAGGACTTATTATTTTACAAGGTTGCCAATCTAAGGCGGAGGAAACTTCTAAGGATGAAAACCCTGAGAAAGTAACCTTAGTAAATAAAGTCGAAAATAAAACAGAGCCACAAAAAGTGACTAACGATGCGGCCGCCATTCTTGCAAAAAAAGAGGTGCCTATACTTTGCTATCATCAAATTAAGGATTTTAATGCAAGTGCTGGTGCAATGACAAAAGTTTACACCGTAAAACCAGTTGATTTTGTAGCGCAAATGAAAGCATTGTCGGAGGCAGGTTATAATAGTATTTTGCCAGAGCAGCTGTATGAGTATTTAGTTCACAACGCTCCACTACCTGCTAAACCCATCATGATTACTTTTGACGATACCCGTGCCGAACAATACAGCATTGGCGCAGCCGAAATGAAAAAATACGGTTTTAAAGGCGTGTTTTTTGTAATGACCGTTTCTATTAATCGTCCTGGATATATGAGCAAAGAGGAGATAAAAAGCCTTGCTGATGAGGGACATGTTGTTGCGGCACATACTTGGGACCACCACATGGTCACTAAATATTCTGGTGAAGACTGGAATACCCAATTGGTTAAACCAAAAGCAAAACTAGAAGAAATAATCGGGAAACCTTTAACTGACTTTGCTTATCCTTTTGGTTTGTGGAATACTGCAGCAATTCCTGAATTGAAAAAGAGTGGCTATAAAATGGCTTATATTTTATCTACTAAGAGAGATTCTATTGATCCACTTTATACTATAAGACGAATGATTGTTTCCGGAACCTGGACTACAGAAAGGATGATGAAATCGACAGAATCTACTTTTGAATAAAAAGAAAATTAAGACTATAAAAAAAGATTATACAAGGCAGTACGCGATTCGGAAGAATGGTTTACTGCCTTCATTTTATAACACAAATCTATTTTCTGAAATTTCAATTACATCCAAAAAGAACTCTTAAATTAAATTATGTGCTTCTATTTTAAAAAAAAGTGCATTTTATGGCTTTTGATAACATTAAGTTAACATACAAATAAAAATGTTAATAGACTTTTGTAGAAAATATAACCTTAATTTAAAATGGATCAGATTTACGTAATAATGTTATTGGTTTTAGGAGTTCTAGCCGTCATCGATTTAATGGTTGGAGTTAGTAATGATGCCGTGAATTTTTTAAATTCCGCCATAGGTTCTAAAGCCGTTTCATTCAAAACCACAATGATTGTAGCGAGTCTTGGGGTATTAATTGGAGCCTTATTTTCCAGTGGAATGATGGAAATTGCAAGAAGTGGTATTTTTGTACCGAGCATGTTTAGTTTTAATGACGTCATGATTATCTTCTTAGCGGTTATGATTTCTGATATTTTGTTATTGGATGTTTTTAACTCATTAGGTTTACCAACTTCTACTACAGTTTCTATTATTTTCGAATTATTGGGAGCAGCAGTCTGTTTAGCACTTTATAAAATATACACTTCAGATGAGACACTAGGCCATTTAGGGATGTATATCAATACAAAGAAAGCCTCAGCTATCGTTTACAGCATCTTGCTTTCTGTGATTTTATCTTTTGCTTTAGGTAGTTTTATCCAGTATATTTCTAGACTTATTTTTACTTTTCATTACGAAAAAAAGCTGAAATATTTTGGGGCTATATTTGGAGGAGTTGCTATTTCAGCGATTACTTTCTTTATTTTAATCAAAGGATTGAAAGGTGTCTCCTTTATTTCAGCAGCACAATTTGAGTGGATTGACAAAAATCAATTCGTAATTCTCGGAGTTAATTTTGTGTTTTTTACACTATTATCTCAATTACTAATTAGCTATTTTAAAGTTAATATTCTAAGAGTCATCATTCTTATTGGAACCTTTGCATTAGCACTAGCTTTTGCGGGGAATGATTTAGTTAACTTCATTGGAGTACCGATTGCGGCATATAATTCGTACCAAATTTTCCAAGGCAGCGGTATTTCTGGCGATGAATTTATGATGGGCGCTTTAGCAAATGATGACATTGTAGCTCCATTTTATTTTTTATTGTTTGCTGGAGTTGTAATGGTAATAACATTATGGACATCAAAAAAGGCAAAAAGTGTTATTGAAACAGGCGTGAATTTATCAAGACAAGGTGAAGGGGACGAGAAATTTACACCTAACACTGCTTCGAGATTTATTGTTAGGTTTGGAGTTTCTCTTGGCCAAGTGATTAATGTTTTTTTACCAAAAAAATTGCAAATTAAAATCGATAGCCGATTTATAAACGTAGAGAAATCCAAGAAAAAATCAGCGGACGAACCTGCTTTTGATATGGTACGAGCTTCTGTAAACTTAATGGTTGCTAGTATTTTAATTTCAATTGGAACATCTTTAAAATTACCACTATCTACTACTTATGTTACGTTTATGGTTGCCATGGGAACGTCATTTGCTGACAGAGCATGGGACAGAGAAAGTGCTGTTTATAGAATAGCTGGTGTTTTTAAAGTTATTGGCGGTTGGTTTTTTACGGCAATAATTGCATTCTTCTTAGCTGTTATCATGGCTTATATTTTAAAAGTAGGCGAAGTTTTTGCGTTTTTTGGCTTGATAATTATGTTAGGAATTATGCTATATAAAAGCTCTAGAAAACATAAAGAGAAGGTAAAAAACGAAGAAGAAGTTAAAAGCTTACGTAGAGAAGATATTGGAACAGTGAAAGATATGATTACTGAAAGTTCAGCGCAAATATCTAAGGTTTTCCGTAAAACTAGCGCATTATATTCTAATTTAGTTGATAACTTAGGTTTAGAAGATTTAGCGAAGTTAAAAGAGAATAAAAAAGACCAGAAGAAGTTAGAAAAGGAAATCGATGAACTAAAAAACAATGTCTTTTACTTGATTAAAAATCTCGATGACAATTCAGTTGAAGCCAGTAAATTCTATATTTTAATCTTGGGTTATTTACAAGATATGGTTCAATCTATAGACTTTATAACCTCAAATAGTTATTCGCACGTTAATAACAATCATAAAAAATTAAAATTCAATCAAATTAAAGGATTGAAAATAATTGATAAGCAATTGCAACAATTGCTACATTCGCTGGAAGAGAGTTTTAAAAATGAAGATTTTAATACAATTGACCACATTTTAAATGACAAGCAAGTACTATTAGATACGGTTTCTGAATTGATTACTAAACAAATCAAAACAATCAGAACCACTGAAACAAGTCCGAAAAATAGTAAATTGTATTTTGCTTTATTGCTAGAAGTAAATGATTTAGTGAAGTCTATTACTAATTTGTTAGAGTTATTTAAAGAGTTTAATAAGTTGAATAAATAGCAATCATAGTATAAGAATAGCATTTATGCTGCTGGTGTTACTTATAAATCGTCCCAGCTCTATTGCTCTCAAGCATTGAGTAGCTTCTTGCGTGACAATGAAACTAGCGTATATTATTTATAAGTTAGAGCCATAAAAAAAGGCAGTATCGAACTCCTAGGAATTCGATACCGCCTTTTTAATTGAAGCGTAATTCTACACCAAACAAATTTTTAATAGAGTTATAAAGCCCCAATTTAATATGATAATAGCGCAATGCAATTAGACTGTATTGATTGCTATCGGTATCGCTCTTGAATCCTCCTAATTCTATTGCTATAGAGCTTTGAGTGTAGCTTTCAGCATGACAAAGAAATTACCTTGTATTATTTATAAGTTAGAGTCAAAAAAAAGCACTCTCGAATTCCTAAGAATTTGATAGTGCTTTTTTTTGACTCTACTAATATACAGCCGCTATTATTTATTCGACAACCATCCTTGAGGATTTGTATAAGTTGTGTTTTGTAACAGCAGGAACTTGATAACTGTTTTACCAGTATCTCCATTAGTTCGCACTCTACCTAGATTTTGTTTGATACTTACTTTATCTCCTTTACTAACTGACACAGTGCTTAAGTTTTGATAGATGGTAAAATAATCTCCATGTTGTATCATTACCGCTTTATTTACCGGAGACAACACCATAATACTGGATACTTCTCCGCCAAAAACGGCTCTTGCATTAGCGCCTTCATTTGTGGTTATCTCTACTCCACTATTATTAATTACCAAAGTATGATAAATAGGATGCGCTTGAGATCCATAACCTAATGAAATAAATCCTTTTTCGACAGGCCACGGAAGGCTTCCTCTGTTTGCTTTAAAGCTATCGGCAATTAATTTGTCTTCTGGTGTCAGCTCTATTCTAGAAGAAGAAACAGGCTTTTTAGCCACCGCAGCAGCGACCTCTTTAGGACTAGCATTCGACTTTTCGGCTAATGCTCTCGCTTTTGCTTTCTCTAATGCGGCTTTTCTATTTGCTTCGGCAATTGCCTCCCGAATCAAACGGTCAATTTGTTTATCGATTGTTTTAGACTCTCTTTGTTTTTTTCGAATGTCAGATACAATTCTGTTTTTATCTTTCTTAATCGAATTTACCAGTTTTTCCTGCTCTACTTTCTCCTTCACAAGACCTTCTCTTTCCTTTTTGTTTTCTACTAAAAGTTTTTGTTTGGCTACTTTTTGAACTTTTAATTTATCATTATAAGTAACCAGTTCAGTAGATTTTGACTTAATCTCCTCGCCTTGGTTTTTTCTAAAACTGGTATATTGTTTTAAATATTGTGCTCTTTTATAAGCTTGTAAAAAGTTCTCAGCCGAAAGTATAAACATCGCTCTACTTTGTTCTGAACGGCTTTTGTATGATTTTACAATCATTTGGGCATAATCTCCTTTAAGAACCTCAAGCTCTTTATTAAGCTTGTTGATTTTCATTTGATTAATATACATATCATTGGCCAAAAGCTTGGTTTGCTTTTCAGTAGTATTAATCAACGTTTCCTTTAGTCTGATCTTGTTTTTTTGGATCACATACACGTTCATCGCTGATTTTTCCTTTGATTGAACGTTTTTCAACATTTTCTCATTCTCTCTAATCTCCTTTTGGATTTCGGCTTTTCGTTGTTCTAACTTTTCTTGTTGAGAAGACTGACTCCACATCACAGAAGTCATGCATATAAACAGTAGGCTAAGGAGAAATTTTGGCATCTTAAAAATATATTTGTGCAAATTTACTTAATTATAATTCTATTGTAACCATTTGGAACACTATAAGGGAAAGAAAGTTCCTCATTGAAGGTTATATTATTGTACTCTAAATTAATTTCTGATTTCCCATTGGGTTGAAACGTCTTAATTTCAACATTAGTTGGCAATTTTGACACCTTAAAATCCTTGATATTTGCATAAGCCACCTGAATCATTCTACCTTCGGCTGTTTGTGTGATTTCTTGTCTTTGAACAGTAAAATCGGCTGCGCTAATATAGAATGTTTTTTTTGTATTATCGTTTGCCAAATCATCCAATCGATACAGCTGTTCCACTAATGATTCCTTGTATTTTCCTTTTGTCAAATCATCCAAAGCTTCCCCTATCAACATGTTTTGAATCTTATTAAAATCCAAATCAGTACCGAGCCATTGACTCAAAGCGCTAAAATCACCTTCAAAATAAGTACCTTTTATTTTTTCGTAATAACTAACTGATGTTGGTGTAATACTCGCTTTAGCCATTGTTATTCCGAGAAAACGAACACTCACTAAAATTTGTTCGTCTTTCTTAATTTTGATTTCAGCAGTAACATTTTGGGTCTGTTTATCATCAGAATATCTGGCATTAGCCTTTATATATAATGTCGAAAAATCGCTTTTATTGTCATAGTGCTTTGCTATTATTTTATTTGCTTTTAAATAAGTCGCTGGTGTCGTAGCTTCTGTCACAACCGATTTTGATTTGCACGAGAATAGTAGAACAACCGCTAATAATGCTAAGAATTTATTCATTTTAATTTTATTATTTTAATAATTGATTGGCTTTGGAAAAATAGAAATCTTTTTTCTTTTGATCTCCCAAACCATTGTATGCTTCGCCAAGTTGTATGTTGAAGTTTATTTCTAATGCCTTATCCTCAACCAAATAATCCATTCCCATTTCTAACATTTCCTTTGCTTTTTTAAACTGAGAAAGTTGGTTGTATGCTAATCCAGCATAATAATAAAACTGTGACTGAGCAGGAAATAAATCTACCATATCGATGGCTTTTTTTGCTGCCTTTGTGAAGTCTTTTGATTCTGTATATGCTTGAAGCAAAAGTAAATTCGTTTCTATATCTACATCCGCGTTTCTAGCATTTGCTTTTTCATAATACCCAATGGCTTTGTCCCATTGTTTTTTATTTTGATAAAACTTGCCTATTTCCTTGGCTACATTCACATCTGGATCAGTGTCAAAATAACCAACAGCCTTTTCTAAATCAGGCGCAAACTGCGGATTTGCATTTACATAAATCAAGAACTCATTCAGAATTCGGTGTTTAATTTTAGAATCTATTTTGGCACTAGCCAAAGCAATATTCATGGCGTTAATAGCCTTTTCTGCTTCATTTTTCTCTAAATGGTATTTGAACAAGCTGACTTGAGCCCACTCGGATGCGGGAATGGCTATTTCCAATTTTCGTGCCGTTTCCAACACTTTATCGGTTTCATTGTTTTTAGAATACAGATAAATCAGTGAAATATAGTTGGATTCCTCATTCGGGTATTTTTTAATTTGCTCAATTAAATTGGTAATTTCTGCGTTCTGATATTTCCCTTGGGACAAAATCTGAATTTTGTAGGCTTCCCTTCTATCCGACTTTCCAGAAGTTTCATTGAGTTCATTAATGAGATCTAATGCTTTGTCAAATTGACTCGTACTCATGTAAAGCGAGGTCAAGTCTTCCTTGAATTTAGCATCGAATGGGATGAGTTTGTTGATCGTTTTTATGGCGTTGACGTAGTCCTTGGTCGCATAATCGACATCATACATTCCTACCCAAAACCATTTGTTTGTAGGGTCAATTTGTGTGGCGCGTTCAAAGGCACTGTAAGCCTTTTGATACTCTTTTAAAGCCAAGTAATTTTTTCCTAATTCGAAATGAATAGTAGCATTCTGAGGTTCGATTTTCAAACATTGCTCCAAAGCTATAATCGCTTTATCGTAGTTTTCGATTCCCTTTTGCTTTAAGGATTCATAAAAATAATCCCGAAACTTATCTGTATTTAACTTTATGTCTTGCGGCTCTGTTTGTGCCAATAGCAATGCTGAATTGCTTAGCAAAACAAGAAATAAAATACATAAAGCCGATTTTTTCATTGACTCCTTTTTTTTAAATCGCAACAGCTCTGTTTAAGCTGTTGCGAAATAGTTGCTTGCATGTTCCCGTTGAAAAACTTGACAACGGGGAAAATACCTTATTCTAACACCGAATAATCGCCAATGCTAATGCTAGTAAATTCACCATTAAAACTGGCGTGATTCCCTATCATAGCATTGTCTAAATTAGCATTGCTAATGTGTGCATGTGTTTGTATCAAACTATTTTTAATAACACTCCCGGTAACATGAGAACCTTTTCCTAAAGAAACATTAGGCCCAACCGTTGAGTTAATTAAATATACATCTTCCCCAATATAGCATGGTGGAATAATTGTCGAGTTGTCTAACCTTACATTTACCGCCACTAAATTTTTATCTTCTTTCTCTAAAAAACCTAACATTCTAGAATTCGTCTCCACGGTTACATTTTTATTACCGCAATCCATCCACTCGTCGACTTTACCAGGAACAAACTTCATTCCTTTTGCCATCATTTGTTTGATTCCATCATTAATTTGGTATTCACCACCATGGATAATGTTGTTGTCTAACACTAACTGTAACTCTTGTTTTAATATTGCGATATCTTTAAAATAATAAATACCTATTACTGCAAGATCTGAGACAAATTCTTTTGGTTTCTCAACTAATTCTACTATTTCGTTAGCTTCATTTAAATTGATTACACCAAAAGCTTCCGGATGATCTACTTGTTTTACCCAAATAACACTATCAGCATCTTTATCTAAATCGAAATCAGCACGAATTAAAGTATCTGCATATGCGATAACTGCTGGTCCGCTTAAAGAATCTTTAGCGCACATGATAGCATGACCGGTTCCTAGAGCTTCGTTTTGGTAATAAATTGTTCCCTTAGCACCTAATTTTTCTGCTATTTCGATTAATTCTTCTTCTACTTTTTTGCCAAAACTTTCATGAATGATAAAAGCTACTTCTTCAATTTCTTGATTTAGCACAGCTGCAATATCTTCTACTAGACGGTGAACAATTGGTTTTCCTGCAATGGGAATTAACGGTTTAGGAATTGTTAAGGTATGAGGGCGAAGGCGGGATCCACGTCCAGCCATTGGTACTATTATTTTCATGTTTTTGTCATTGCGAGGAACGAAGCAATCTCATCCCCTTATTGTTAATTTTTATTTATTTTAATCTCAATATCGAAATACTGAGACTGACCACTGATAACTGAGACTGAATACTACTTCACTCCAGTACTCCCAAAACCACCTTCACCTCTTGAAGTTTCAGATAATTCCTGAACTTCAAACCAGTCCGCGCGTTCGTGTTTAGCGATAATCAGTTGGGCAATCCGTTCACCGTTTTGGATCATAAAAGCTTCATTCGATAAATTTACTAAAATCACACCAATTTCACCACGGTAATCAGCATCTATTGTTCCGGGGCTGTTTAATACTGTTATTCCGTTCTTGAATGCTAGTCCGCTTCTTGGACGCACCTGTGCTTCAAATCCTATTGGTAATTCGATAAAAAGACCGGTTTTAACGATTGTTCTCCCTAATGGCGGCAAAGTTATTGACTCCGTAAGATTTGCCCTTAAATCCATTCCCGCCGAAGCTAGGGTCTCATAGTTAGGCAAAGCATGTTGCGATTTATTGATAATGTGTATTCTCATATTTTATATTTTTAATTTTAGGACAGCTGACCAGCCGATCCTACAAATTGATTTTATTTCTTTAAAATTTTCATCAACATTTCTTTTTCATTGTGATAGATGAAATAAAGAAATGCGATTAATAAACTGATTCCAACATAGTAATTTTCTCTGAATCCATAAAAGGATACGGCTGAGAAAAATATCGATAGCGAGAGATATCCGCCTATTTTCTTTAAATCGTATGGAATGGGATAGTATTTATTCCCTAAATAATAGGAAATAAACATCATACTTCCGTAAGCAGCAATTGTAGCTATGGCCGAACCGTAATAACTCATTGTGGGAATCAACAAAAAGTTAAGCACTAAAGTGATTATTGCACCCACGATGGAAATATAAGCGCCAATGTAGGTCTTGTCTATTAATTTGTACCAAACCGAAAGGTTTGTATAAATCCCCAAAAAGAAATTAGCCAGAATAATCAAAGGCACAACTTTCATTGCAACCCAATAAGAGCTGTCTCGAATCATTAGTAGTTTAA
The DNA here is from genome assembly GCF_004349145.1 of Flavobacterium hiemivividum. Lineage (GTDB taxonomy): Bacteria > Bacteroidota > Bacteroidia > Flavobacteriales > Flavobacteriaceae > Flavobacterium > Flavobacterium hiemivividum. The sequence goes on from NZ_SMFO01000001.1 coordinate 872,922, forward strand.
AAAGATCAGCAAAAACGATAACCGCAAGTAATATAAAAGAGCCAAAGATGACAAAATATTTAGTCACCATGGCATAAGTCTGCGGTGCGTTTTTATCTGCGGCGTGACTAAAAAAGAAAGGTTCGATTCCTAGGGTATAAGCTGTTCTATACAAAACCATAAACAACCCCAGTTTGTAACAAGCCGAATATACTCCTACCTCGTCTTCTGCAATATTTGCAGGCAATAATTTTGATAATAGAATTTTGTCAAATTGCTCGTTGATGGCAAAGGCAATTCCTGCAACCATAATGGGCATTCCATAACGCATCATACGCTTCCACAAATTGGTATCTATCTTCCAATTTAAATATACGTAATCTGGAAATAGCGCTACAAAAGTCAATAAGCTTGCGATTATATTAGCCAAGAATATATAGCCAATTTGGAAATTGTCGACATAAATAGAACTTAAAAATCCATACGGATTTGCCTCTATTAGCATGGGGATGTATAACAAAAATAGAAGGCTGAGAATTAAGTTAACCAAGACATTCCCAATTTTTATCGCTGCATAGACCATCGGTTTCTGATAAGCTCTTAATTTTGAAAAGGGGATAATAACCAAAGCATCCAAAGCCAGTATCCAAATTGTATAAGATATGTACTGGGAATCAATTCCAGACCATGCTGCTAACGAATCTCTAAACAGCAACGCAATAAACAAAAAAGATATTGTGGTCCAAAAAATCGAAACCATAGAAGTTTCAAGCACCGCCTTTTTATCAGATTCCTTGTTAAAAAACCTAAAGAAAGCCGTTTCCATTCCATAAGCCAGAAACACGTTGATAAATATCATATACGCGAATATAACTGACACTTTTCCGTACTCTGCCTTTGGAAGCAAATCAGTATAAAGCGGAACCAACAAAAAACTAAACATTCTCGGTAAAACTGTTGCGAGTCCGTATATGGCTGTTTGTTTAAAAAGTCTTTTATATAATCCCAAAATGGTGCGTCTTATTAATATTTAGAAAACAAAAATAACTAATTCTTTGGTTTAATCCCTGATGGATTAGGAATCATTGGCCTTTCTTTAACTCCATTGATTTTGTAGAAAAAAGTTTTCTCCTTATTTCTATATTCTAATACTGCTTCGGCGGGTTCCAATTCAAATTTTGGCTTCACAACAACAGGCGCTTTATTGCCATACTCCTTTGTAGAATCGCTGTCTAAAATTAAATCTTGGTTGGTTGTATCTTTTCGAAAATGTGCAACAAAAGTGCGATCATTTTCCTTTTCGACAATAGCAGTTTGATTTTTGAAATAAATTTTATCTAAAAAAGTTCCTTGCTCTATTGGTTTATCTAACACAATAAAAAAATCGAATGCAACTTTAGCATCTGCTTGATTATTATCTATCTTTTGGAAATAAGCCGCAGCAATTTCTTGTGGAAAATCCATTTCGTTATTCTGTTTTAGAGCACAAAAAGAAAGACTAAATGCACTCAAAATTAAAACCAACACTCTATAAATATAACTCATATTAATCTATTTTATGACAATCCGCTTTCGTCTACTATCTTTAAAAAATGAAACCCTTTAGGAACATATCCTTGGTTATAATAAAACTTATGCGCAGTGAAGTTACTAGTAAATGCATCCAAAACAATCATGGTACAACCAGTTTCCTTAGCTTTAACATCAATATAATCAGTCATCATTTTACCAATGCCTTTTAAACGATGGTCTGGGTGCACAATAAAATTGTCGATTTCTAAATACTTTCCTGACCAGAGTTTAGTACCAGACCATAATCCAGAAAGTCCTACACAAATCTCTCCTTCAAAAACGCCAACTTGAGTATAATTATGCGGAATCATTTCGGTGAGATAAGAATGGTATTTTTCTATTGTGAAGTTGGGATATAAATATTTAATAATCTTAAATTGACCAAGCATTTCATCTATTGTGATGAGTCTTCTAATTTCTAGTTGCATTTTTTGAATTCTTATTTAAGATATAAAATTAAGCAAAAAAAAGAGCCAACAAATGTTGGCTCTTAGATATTTAAAAAAAAATTTTTTATCCATTCAACGCTTCTGCTCCACCAACGATCTCTAAGATCTCATTAGTAATTGCAGCTTGACGGGCTTTATTGTAAGTCAATTTCAATTGATTTCTCAACTCTGTTGCATTGTCAGTTGCTTTATGCATAGCAGTCATACGAGCACCATGTTCTGAAGCAAATGAATCTCTTATTCCTTTGTACAATTGTGTCTTCAATGATTTTGGAATCAAAGTTAATACAATTTCTTCTTTCGAAGGCTCAAAGATATAATCACCAGGAGTAAGGTTTAAATCGCTTTTTAATGGTGCTAACGGTAAAAACTGTTCTACTTGAACAATTTGTGTTGCAGCATTTTTAAATTGGTTATAAATCAACTCAATTTTATCATATTCACCAGAAAGAAATTTCTCTGTCAAGGTATCTGCGATTGCAGCTACATTATCAAAAGTTAAATTATCAAAAACTGAACTTTGATTCTCAACTACATTATTTGTTTTAACTAAAACATCATTTCCTTTTTTACCTATTGCAAAAATATCAACTTGTTTTCCTGAGTAATACTCTGAACGAACTTTAGCTGCCTTAATTACATTTGAATTAAATGCACCACATAAACCTCTATTAGAAGTAATAGCAACAACTAATACTTTTTTGATTTCACGTTGTGTAGTAAACTCCCCACCTGTATCGCCTTCCAGTGTTGCAGATAGATTTTGTAATAATTCCGTCAATTTTTCGGCATAAGGACGCATGGCTGTGATTGCATCTTGTGCTTTCTTTAGCTTTGCTGCAGAAACCATTTTCATTGCCGATGTAATTTGCATCGTCGATGAAACGGAAGTAATTCTATTACGGATTTCCTTTAAATTTGCCATTTTTGTTGTATTAAGATTTAAGTATCAAGTATTAAGTATCGCGATAGTCTTGATACTTAATACTTCTTACTTAATACTTTATTAGTTATATTTTGCTGAGATTTCTTTTGCTACATTCTGAATTACATCTGTAATTTCATCTGTAAGCTTACCTGCTTTCAAAGCATCTAGAGTAGCTCTGTGTTTGTTGTTCAAGAATTCCAAGAAATCTTTCTCGAATTCTTTCACTTTGTTCACAGGAACATTTTTCAAAAGATTTTTTGAACCAGCATAGATAATCGCAACTTGATCTTCAACTGTATAAGGATCGTTCAAACCTTGTTTCAAGATTTCAACATTTCTTCTTCCTTTTTCAATTACATTCAAAGTAACTGCATCTAAGTCAGAACCAAACTTAGCAAACGCTTCCAATTCACGGAATTGTGCTTGATCTAGTTTCAAAGTACCTGCTACTTTTTTCATTGATTTAATTTGTGCATTTCCTCCAACACGAGATACCGAGATACCTACGTTAATTGCAGGACGTACTCCAGAGTTAAACAAATCTCCATCAAGGAAAATTTGACCATCTGTAATCGAAATTACGTTTGTTGGGATATATGCAGAAACGTCACCAGCTTGTGTTTCAATAATTGGTAAAGCTGTTAATGAACCACCACCTTTAACAATTCCTTTGATAGAATCTGGTAAATCATTCATGTTTTTAGCAATTCCGTCATCAGCGATAACTTTACAAGCACGTTCTAATAATCTACTGTGAAGGTAGAAAACGTCTCCAGGATATGCCTCACGTCCCGGTGGTCTTCTTAATAAAAGAGAAACCTCACGGTAAGCAACAGCTTGTTTAGATAAATCATCATAAACAATTAAAGCTGGACGACCTGAATCTCTAAAATACTCCCCAATTGCAGCACCTGCCATAGGAGCATATACTTGCATTGGAGCTGGATCAGAAGCATTTGCAGCAACAATAACTGTATAAGCCATTGCACCTTTTTCTTCTAACATTTTAGCGATTCCTGCTACAGTTGAAGCTTTTTGCCCAATTGCAACGTATATACAAAATACAGGTTTTCCTGCATCGTAAAATTCTTTTTGATTTAAAATAGTGTCAATACAAACAGTTGATTTACCTGTTTGACGGTCACCAATAACCAATTCACGTTGTCCACGTCCAACAGGTATCATAGCATCTACTGCTTTTATTCCCGTTTGTAATGGTTCAGTAACTGGTTGACGGAAGATAACTCCAGGAGCTTTTCTTTCCAAAGGCATTTCGTATAAGTCACCACCGATTGGTCCTTTTCCATCAATAGGAAAACCAAGTGTGTTTACTACACGTCCTACCATTTGCTCTCCCACTTTAAGAGAAGCGATACGTTGTGTTCTTTTTGCAGTAGAACCTTCTTTGATTCCTGTTGATGGCCCTAAAAGTACCACACCAACATTGTCTTCTTCAAGATTCAATACAATAGCTTCTAAACCATTGTCAAATTCTACTAACTCACCGTATTGAACATTCGAAAGCCCGTAAATACGAGCAATACCATCTCCAACTTGAAGTACTGTTCCTACTTCTTCTAGCGTAGCGCCAGATTCAAAACCTTCTACTTGCTTTCTTAATATTGCTGAAATTTCAGCAGGTTTGATTTCCGCCATCTTAATTTATAATTTAGACACTTAAATGTGCAATAAAACTAGTTACTTAATTCTTTTTTTAATACTTGCAAACTGTTAGCTAAAGAAGCATTATACTGCTTGTCGCCAATTCTTAAAATAAATCCTCCAATAATCGAAGGGTCTATTATGTTTACTATTGTAATCTTTTTATCTGAAAATTCTTTTATTTTAGCAGAAACTTTTGCTTCTAATGCAGAATCCATAGGAGTTGCAGTAGTTACTTTCACTAACTGTAAACAATTACTTTCATCTGAAAGAGCAATATATTGAGAAACAATTTCCTCTAAAATTTCAAATCTTTTGTTTTCGAATAACAAACGGAAAAGACTTTTGATCAATCCTGTTGTGTTTGCAAAAACTTCTGTCAAAGCACTTTCTTTAACACTCACAGAGATTGTAGGATTTTGAATAAAATTATTCAGTTCCTCATTTCCCTTGATTGTTGAAGAGATTAAAGCCATGTCTTTATAAACCTCTTGCTCATTTCCTGCAGAAATAGCTAAGTCTAAGAATGCTTTTGCATAACGAATTGCTGCTCTAGTTCCTGACATAATTTTAGTTTAATTTTACGGCACCTAACATTTTCTCAACTAATTTAGTTTGAGCTTCTTTATTAGATAATTCCTCTTTCAATAATTTCTCTGCGATACTCAATGACAACGTAGAAACATGAGATTTCAATTCAGCCATAGCTGCATTTTTCTCAGATTCAATAGCTGTTTTTGCTTGAGCAATCATTCTAGCGCCTTCTGCTTGTGCATCAGCTTTAGAATCAGCAATCATTTTTTCTCTCATATCACGCGCTTCTTTTAATAAAGAATCACGTTCCATTCTAGCTTCTTGTAAAATGCGTTCGTTGTCAGCAGTTAAATTCTGGATTTCTCTACGCGCAGATTCTGCAGATGCTAAAGCATTGTTAATCGATTCTTCACGACCTTTTACTGCTCCCAAAATTGGTTTCCAAGCAAATTTTCTCATAAGTAGAAAGAAAACAAAGAAAATGATCGATGTCCAAAAAATTAAACTCTCCGGTGCTGTAAAATTCATATGTATATATTTAAAATAATTTTTTTGTTTTAGAAATAAAAACTCCCTGTAGCCAACCGCTACAGGAAATTTTAATTTTTAATTACTTTGCAATTAAAGCAACAACTACTGCGAAAAGTGCAACACCTTCAATAAGTGCAGCAGCGATAATCATAGCAGTTTGGATTTTTCCAGCAGCTTCTGGCTGACGAGCTATTGCATCCATTGCAGATCCACCAATTTTTCCAATTCCAAGACCTGCTCCGATTACAGCTAATCCAGCTCCGATTCCAGCTAATACCATAATAATAAATTTATATAGTTAATAATTAATAAAACACATGTTAATGATGATCGTGCTCTGCTACAGCTTGACCAATGAATAATGCTGACAACAACGTAAACACGTATGCTTGTAACGCCGCAACTAACATTTCTAATACACTCATAAATAAAACGAATGCTCCAGAGATAGGAGAAACCCATGCCGTTTCAAATATAAAGATTAAGGAAACTAAACTTAAGATAATAATATGCCCCGCAGTGATGTTAGCAAATAAACGAATCATCAATGCAAAAGGTTTTGTCAATATTCCAATGATCTCAACAGGAATCATAATTGGGTATAATGCTTTTGGTACTGGCGGAGTAAAAATATGCCCCCAATAATCTTTGTTTCCGCTGAAAGAAGTAACAATAAATGTAATGAAAGCCAATACAAAAGTAAAGTATATATTTCCAGTTAAGTTTGAACTAAATGGAAAGAATGGAATTAAACCAATAAGGTTATTGATCCAAATAAAGAAAAATATAGTCAATAAATATGGCATATACTTAGCGTATTTTTTCTCACCAATATTTGGTCTCGCAATATCATCTCTAACAAAAATTACTAAAGGTTCCATAAAACCAGCAATCCCTTTAGGTGCCATTTTATTATTATTGTAAGAACGTGCAACCGCTAAAAACAATAGGAATAAAATAATTACCGAAATAAACATAGAGAAAACATGTTTTGTGATAGAGAAATTCAAAGGACGAGTATCAAATTCAAAAGCACCGTTCTTTCTTTGATCTTCTGTTAAATTTTCAAATTTATCAGCGTAAAAGATTACCTCATTAAAACGAACTAAATTTTGACCGTTTACAGAAACAACATGCTCTCCAGAATTATCGTGGTGAAATTTTTCTGATGAGAAGATCTCTAAACCGTTATCTGTCCATAAAATTACTGGCAAATAAAAAGTAATAGGATGTCCACCCCAGTCTGCGATATGAAATTCATGCGAATCTCCAATGTGAGAATTAATTAAATCCGTAGCATTAAATTCCTTTTCTTCATGCGCCACTGGAACAGCGTGCTCCGCAACAGCTTCATTAACAACAGGAATACTATCAATGACAGGATTTGCAAATCCAAAGTAAGGAATACTGGCTAGTAAAGCAACTAATAAGAATCGAACAGGTTTATTTGAAAATACCATTATTAAATTGTGTGTCTAATTTTACGTTTTAAACTTTTTTGCAAATGTACATAATTTATTCACAATTGAAAATATATCATTTTGTTTTTAATCGTTAATTTCCAATTATAGAAATATGATTTAAAAAAAACAGCTATTATTGGTTATTTATAAGGCGAATCGCGAATAAAGTTTCGAAAAACAGGAATAAAAAATAAGGAATAAAAAAAGCACTTACATCTGGAACCTGACTTTTAAGGTCTGATTGTAACAAAGGGATTAAGAAAACAATAGCTGCCATCATCTTAATCAGGCTAAATCCCATAAAAGCAAAGCCTGTTTTATCAGGAAAAGTTTTATTGACGAAAATTAGAAAACCATAACTACACAAGGTAATTACAAGATGAAAAACATAAATGCTCAAGGTGGAATAAAAAAAGATCGAATTTTTAAAAAAAGATTCTACTATGTAATATTGTATGAAAAACAATACAATGGAAAAAGGAATTATTAATTTTAGGAATTTGTAAAATTGGTGCATTAGTCTTCTTTGTTTAAATTTTTAACCTGCCTAATAACATTGTATAACGCTATAAAAACAGCTAAAAGTGATAATATAATAGTAAAAATAGAGGTTCCAGTGTACTTTTCATCGAGCCAAGTTCCTAAATAGGTAAAGAAAAAAATGATAATTCCCATTTGAAAAGGAATATTCATCAAGGCTATCCACTTACTACTGGTTTTTTTGTGGGGTTTCTGTTCCATCAGTTAACAATAATTTTGTTTCGTTAATTTTCATCATACAGGACGCACTAAAAGCAGCACCAGGTTCCACTGATAATTTCCCAACAGTAACTTCGCCGCTGATACTAGCTTTAGACTTTACATTTAAGATTTCGGTAACATGAATAATTCCTTCAAATTTCCCTTCGATATCTGCATTTTTACAATTAATATCACCTATCACGCTTCCGGCGGGACCTATCACTAATTTCCCTGTTGATTGAAAGTTCCCAATTAGTTCACCGTCAAGTCTAAAATCTGCTTTAGATACTATATCTCCTTTTATGATTGTTCCTTCTACGATTCTATTGGTCTTTCCTAATAGCTCTGTATAAGGCTTTGTTTTTCTACTAAACATTTTTTATTCTTTTTTTAATCCTGAATAAACATCAAGATTTTTTTTAATTTGGATTATTTTATAATTTTCATTGCTAAGAATAATCGCAGGCACTACTACTTTAAAATCATTCTTTTCTCTTAGAGTTGTACTAATATTTCTAGCATATTCTTCCGAATTTATACCGTGAATCACAATCAAATTTTCGGTACCACTATACTCATCTACAGAATAACTTAAATCCTTATAACTAGCGATGCTGGTTAATTTCTTAATCTTTTCTTCTACTAATTTTGTCGAATTAACATCTGATGCGGGCACTCTATAAAGAATTTTCCAGTTTTTACTTTCTGCAGTCGTTAACTCTAATTTTTCTAAAAATGGAATCTGATCTTTCAAGATTTCCTGTGCTTTCTTACCTTCTTCACTATTTGGATAATTATCCACCACAAACTGTAAAGCGTTTTTATAAGCTTTTAATCCTTTAAGTTTTCCTAAGGTATTTGCTTTCAAAAATTCAAATTTAGAAACAATTTCATCACCTGAAAATTGATTGATCATCTCATCACTTTGTTCTAAAACGACCAAAAACTCTTCATTTTCATATCGTTTATACAGTTTATCATAAGCTTCTTCCGGGCTGTCGCTCAATGCTGGACCCTCCAGATTTGTCTTGTTTATTATCTGTGCATAGCGTGAATTTGGATATTGGGAATTAATCCTGTCTTTCATTGCCGCCGCTTTACTGCTATTTGTGATTTGGTAGATCTTATACAAATTATACATTGTCGGAAGAATCAATTTTTCTTCTGGACTATTTTGTAGTAGTTGCTCTAGCCTGTTAGAGGCTAATTCATACTCTTTGAACTTTTCTTTGTAGATTACACCAAGCTGATAATAGGCTGTATTGCGTTCTTTTGCAATACTGTCGATTGAAGTTTGTTTACTAGGTAGTTGCTTTAGATAAAAACCACTAGTGTATTCTTCAACAATAAGTACTTCTTCCTCTATTAATTGCTCTTCTTGGATTTCTGGGTTGGTATTCAAATCATCTTTCGAAACTTCAGTAGACTTAGCGGTAGATGACAATCTCCAGTTCCCTTCTGAAGACCGGTTTCCCCATATTTTTTTGAATTCTAATTTCCCGTAAGAAACGGTCGTGGGATTATAAAAATAGAAAACACTTGCTGGGGCATTTGATGCGCTTATAGCAGGCGGAGCAAATGGTGATCTAGGCTCAGAATTTTGCGCAGAAACAGCAGGTTCATTCGATACAGTCTTATTATTTCTTTCTCTGTTATCTTGCTTTTCCTTTAGTTTTTCTTCTAAAATTCTTTTGGCTTCGTCCTTCTTTTTTAAAGTATCGATATAATTTTCGAAATAGGAAATTCTCCCCGCTTCTGACATAGAAACGATGCGTAAAATACTGTCGTTTCGAGAAGCAATATCCTCATAAAGAATTACTTCGTCTAGATCTTTTCGCACTTTTTGAATTTGAACAAACTCTCTTGTTTTAAGATTAAGATTTGTTAAAGTACTATCATAATATTTTGCAGCAACTGGATATTCCGCTTTCCTAAAATACATATTGGCGATATTTCTATAATTTGAAGCAACTAAATACTTGTCGTCACCTGCTTTATCCAGTGAGAAATTATAAAAATTCAACGCCTTTTTCTGATTATCCTGTTTGTCATAAAAAACACCCATTTCATAATTTAACACATCTAGAAAAGGTCTGTTTTCTCTGTCGGCGATTAGTTTTTTATAGGTTTTTACAAAGGCAGTAGTATCTCCGTTTTGATAATCAAACAACTGCGCTTTTCTGGCCTGCGCCTGAATAACATACTTTCTTTCTGATTTTCTATTCATCTTGATAACAGATTCATAGCTGTAAATCGCGCTGTCTTTCTTGCCTAACTCCTCATACAGCTGACCCAAAATAAATCGATATCTTGCTTTTTCCTTGTTTTTTTTGCTGAATTTCTCGGCTAATTTTAAATTATATAGCGCAGAATCTTTCTCTTCCAAGTTTAAATAGGCTTCTGATAATAAGGCATTAACATCCGCAACAACCTGTGATTTTAATTTTTGCTCTTTTAAAAGAGTCGTCATGTTATTTACAACTAGTGCATCGTTACCCAATCGCATATTAGTTTTTCCACTCCAAATTTTAGCCTCATAAATCCTGCTGCTATTGGGGTATTTATATAAAATATAATTGAATGCGTCTAATGCAGGAATAAATCTTTGATCGTAGTATCTGGCCTTACCTAAAAGCAAATAGGCCTCATCGATTTGATAGTTTCTTTCTTTTCCATCAATATTCATGGAATGCTTCTGAATCGCTTTAGTTGCCTTTGTTTCGGCCAATTCAAAATCAGAATTTTTAGTTTTTTCTGCTGAAGTAAAATCATCATTGATTTGCATTCTTTCGATAGGCAATCTTTTCCAGAAATTATCTTTGTTATTCCCTTCAATACCTTGAATTCCTTTATCTAATCCAATTCCGCCATTGTATAAAATATTATACTTTGTACTTAGTGCGTGAGAATTTCGAGACAAAAAACTATTATTCCTAGTAGAGCAAGCCACCACAAAACACAGGAAGCCTAATGGAATAGTATATTTAAATATATTGGTTTTCAAATGCTACCGCTTTTAACATTAAACTTTTAAAAAGGCTTTTTAGTATAATGACTGGTAAAAATACATTTCTTTTTGATATATAGAACTTTAAACCGCGAAAAACATTTCTAACTCCTGCAGGGTTTCTGTAGAGGTTTGAATATCTTTTACGATTACCCCTTTATTTAAAGCTACAATTCGATCACAAACCTCTACAGTATGCTGTAAATCATGGCTTGAGACTAAAATTGTGATCTCAGGATTTTCAGCAAGTTCTTTAATTACTTTTTTTAATCGATTCACAGTAGTAGGATCTAAATTTGCAAAAGGCTCGTCTAGAATAACTACTTCTGGATTCCCTATTAACGTTGCAATTATACCAACTTTCTTTTGGTTTCCTTTCGATAAATCACGTAAGTACTTTTTGTTTTTTAGAATTTCTCCGTTAAAAAATTCTTCATATTTTTCTAACAAAGCGTCTATATCAGCCTTGTTTTGACCGCGTAAATCGCCAATAAAATAGAAATATTCCTCTGGTGTCAAATATCCTATCAAGAAACTTTCGTCAATAAAAGAACCTGTAAAAGACTTCCAGTCCTCGCTAGCGTTTACAAGAATTCCATTATTACTGATATTTCCCGTTGAAGGTTGGATTAAATCCAATAGCAAACTAAAGAAAGTCGTTTTTCCGGCACCGTTATTCCCCACCAGACCCAAGCTTTGTCCTTTTGGGATTTCAAGGTTTTCGATATTTAAAACTGTAGTTCCCTTATATTCTTTTGAAAGTTGATTTACTTGTATCATTATTTTTTATTTGTTTAATAACGCTGAAGTTATTATTATTAATTTTCCTGTTGTTTGAAACCGTTTAGAGTCGCGTATTTTCTTTTGGTATAACCAGCGGCTATTTTGTTCAAAAGATAATTCCGCATTACCAAACCCACAATTCCAATTATTGCTATTGCGATTATAGCGGCCTCAGCATTTACCAATTTATAAAAGCCGTAAAAAATTAAAGTAGGTATCAGCATCAAAGGTAATCCTACAATCCACTGCGTAGCACCTGTTCCTTGGTAATTCATAAACGGACTTTTCTCTAAATCAATTCTTTTTTTATTGTAGGAACCCGCGAATAATAAAATGGGGATGTTAACACCTAAATTATATAACGCACAGGCTAAATTTATCGCTAAAATTTTCCAACCAAAATAAAGATAAGGCGTACTTAAAATTGCCAAAATAACTATAGAAACCGACATTAATCCAGCCTTGGAAGCTAAATATTGCTTCATGGGAATGTTTTGTGACATCATCATTCCGTAATAATTACTATCCCAAGAGGGAACAAATTGTCCGTAATTCAACATAAAAACTCCAGTCATTAAGATTCCAACCAATACAAAAAATGGAGAAAAACCATCGTAAGCAGGATTCGGATAAATAATTAAACCATAAGCTAAGAAAATTAAAGAAATCCAAACAGTCGTTTTAGGTCTTTTGTTTCTCCAAATCATTTTTAGATCTAATTGCAAGAAAGGCGCAATTTCACCAAAACGTTTGGTCCAACTCAAGTCAGTTGTTTTTGCTTCTTCTACTTTCGATTGTAAGGAACTGTCCAGATAGAAATTGCTTTTTAGATATTTAAAATTTAGAAGATAGAAGCCCACTAAAATTATAATTGGAGCCAAAATCAATACCGGTTGTAACACTAAAGTATCAAGAACAAGGCCTGAAAGCGTGGTGATTTTAAAAACACCATAATAATCCAGACCAAAAAACACCATTCCTAAAACTACAAAGGGAAGAAAGGCTTTTATGTTTTCGGCAAATTTCTTTTTGATTAAAAAATTAGCATAATTAACTATTAAGGCCAAAACATACATTGCAAACATCCACCCAATCATGTTTAGCGTGCCATAATTCCCTTTCACAATATTAAAAATCCCGAAAGGGACGACAACCAGTAAGGGGAAAATATTATAGATAGAAATTAAACTTTTTAAAAGTACAAAGTGAATGACTGACTCTTTCTTTATGGGCAATACTAATAATGGTTTGATATTCATTACCGGTAAACTCTGCATAAAAAAACGGAAAACAAGCTCAATAGCCAGCCAAAAAATCACAAAACTATTTACTATTTCCAAAGGACTTTGATCCGGGAAATTTTTTTCTAACAAGGGATACAAAGCAATTCCCAATACTAAGAAAACTAGTAAAAAGTAAACTACTAAAAAGCCCATCAAAATCTTTAAGCCAATGCTTTTTCCAACACTCGCTGAACGGAAAAAGGCTTTCAATTCTAAATTTATAAAATGTTTAAACATGGATTTGGTTTTATAGTAAGTAATCAAAAGAAAGAAAATGTTACAGATTTACTAATTTATATTCGGGATAGGTAGTCTCTAAGTATTCTGAAGTCCTGCGCGGTATGATTTTAAAAATGATAAAAACAGCAATGGATAGTAATACTAGAAAGAAGCTCATACCTACGGTCCAGTAATTATTTGTAAATAAATCTGGAACGTTATTTAACAACTGAAGCATAATATTGAACGGCACAGTAGCAATTACTGATAAATTACCATAGTGATTAATTATCTCCTCAAAAAGCCATTTTTTCTGATTAGCTTTTGATATTTTTTTTCGCTGCTTTTTATTACTAATCATTGCATAAAATGAAAATACAACTAAGGCAACAAAAAGACCCATAAAAATCCATTCCTTGAAATCGCTCAATTTGATGACAGTAAATAGTACAAATGTCATGGCTAGAGTAAGTACAATTTTTGGGATACCAAAAAAATCTTTGAAATGATGCCAGACCAGTCCGTTGTATTTTTTGTCTAAAACTGCTTGTCTTTTTTCTACCACGTCCATAAATCCAAATACACCAAACTTCTTAAACTCTGCATTCAAGGCTTCGTCAAAAGTGAGTTTGGGGTTTTCCAGCCATTGGCTTTCGATGGCATTCGCCAAATGATCGACTAGTTCTGATTGTAAGTCATACCACTCCACATAATGCTGGCGTGTGAAAGTAAAGAGTTGGTCTATTTGTTGTGCGGTAAGTTTCATGACTTCGAAATGGATAGTTTTTTTTCAAATTGAAAATGTTTCTTTACTAGTTGTAGGCTCAACAACAGATGGAATAGCATTAAAGACTCAACAATAACAAGTAGTACTTGATTATTAATAGTTGTAGGAGTAGTAAAAAAAATAATTGGGTATATATAAAATAGGTATGTTATTACTCTTGTTTTAAAAAGGTGATTAAATGAAGTATTTAATTTTGATTTCCATATTTTAAATGTATAGACAATCAGCAAAAAATATCCTATAATATATAGCAATCGACCTCCTTTTTGAAATTGATACGTGAGAAACTGTGCATTATAATATTCTTTAAAAACTAAAAATATAAATAAGACAGTTGCACTTATCAAAAACCCGGTAAATAATTGCTTTTTTAATAGAGTAATTTTTTTATCTAAAACTATTTTGGGATAACTGTTATTGATTCCTGTAAAAAATGAATTCGCAGGTTTTAATTGTGGTTCCCATTTTTTAAATACCAATCGTGAGTTTTCTTCAAATGAAAGACTGTTTTCCTCCATTTCGAATTCAATTTCTGAAGCGATATGGTCCATTATTTCCAGTTTTATATCGTCGTATTTAAGACCGTTTAAAACTAAAGTTTCATCTATTAAGGCTATTTGTTGGGCGGTTAGTTTCATGTTTTGTCTTTATGAAAGTTGGTGTTGTGTTTTCAGATTTTGAAATATTTGCTTTTACTGTCATCTCCTTAATTCGTTTGTCATGCTGAGGAACGAAGCATCTCTACTCTATTCTTCAAACAAGTAATTCAGAAAATTCAAATCAGGATTAATTGTTTTTATTAGTGTGATTTTCTTGTCTTTTTTCCATCCTTTAATTTCTTTTTCTTTAGAAATTGCTATTTGTATCCAAGTAAACTTTTCAAAATACAATAAATAATGAACATTATATTTGGCTGTAAACGAGTTAGGATTCAAGGATTCTTTGTGTTGCTGTAGCCGAATTTTTAAATTATTAGTAACTCCAGTATACAACACTGTTTTGGCTTTATTGGTTAGAATGTATACGTAATAAGTATGATACCCTTCTTGAAATTCCATCATATTTTTGGCTTTAAAGATGATTTCATAGTTTGTGGCGATGCTTCGTTCCTCACCATGACAAAGTATTGGTTTGACTCCTGAAATTCTATCATGTTTTTTGCTTTAAAGATGATTTCATTGTTTGCGGCGATGCTTCGTTCCTCAGCATGACAATGTATTGGATTGACTCCTGAAATTTCATCATGTTTATTGCTTTAAAGATGATTTCATAGTTTGTGGCGACGCTTCGTTCCTCAGCATGACAAAGTATTGGTTGGATAATTCTAACTGAGTTGGTATTGTCTTTTGATATCAGTAACCACTTTATTTGTTAAATGTCTGCCCGTAATTTGGACTAAAATTCCTAACACCCAAAGGCTACAAAAAAATATAATAAATTCATAACTATCTCCAACAGAATCTTTCCAAGATTTTATTAAAAAAATAGAATAAAAAGAAATACTCAGGGTACTGTTATTCATTATGTAAGCCGTTTCTAGCGATAAGAAACGTTTCCCGTTTATCTTTCGAAAACGGTACCAATTTATAATTGAAAAGACTGAAAAACCAAGTAGTATTCCAAACAGAACTCTAATAAATACTACACTATCATCAAAATAGAAAGAGCTTTTATAAACCATAAATACTGCTAACACACTTAAAAGTATTTTGGGTAATTTGAAATATTCTTTAATTAATTTAACGTGACAGTTTCTGTGTTCTTTTCTTAATATTTTAGTTCGCTCTTTTTCAATAGCTTTAAAGCCATTTCGTCCAAATTTATCCTCAGCATATTGTTTAACTTGATGAAATGTTAGCTCAGGATCGTTCGTCCAAAACTCTTCCATACTAGAAATCATATGATCAGTTAATTCTACTTGCAATTCATACCACTTGATGTCTTGCGAAGCGATATAATCCGATATGTATTGTATTTGTTGGTTGGTTAGTTTCATTAGATATAAAATTAAAATTCTAAATTAGGTCTAGGATTCACTAAAGATTGCATGTTTCTTATGAAATCTTCGAGTTCCGCGAGTCGGTTTACAGTTTCCTTAGTCCCCGCTTCTGTGAGTTTGTAGTATTTTCGCATGCGGTTATCCACTTTTTCAATTTCTACATCTAGTATGCCTTCGGCCTCTAGTTTATGTAAAGCAGGATAGAGCGCACCTTCAGTAATATTAAGCTCTCCTTGGGTAATAGCTTTTACTTTTTGGGTAATTTCATAGCCATACATCTTACCATTTTCTTCCAGCAATTTCATGATGATGGTATTTAAACTTCCTTTATACAACTGTGAATTTTTCATAAACTAACTCCTTTAATCAAAAACAAATATACATAAGAATCTTATACATAACTAATTTAGGTATGCAAATTTTCAAAGACTTTGATTTAAGAAACCTATTCTGTTTAGTATATTTGCAAAAAATAAATAGCCCATGCCTTCATTTTTAAAACTAATTATAAAAGAAGTACGACGCGAAACCAAAGATGCGGTTTCGATACTCTTCAATGTCCCAGAGCAATTAAAACCCAACTACGCTTTTATTGCCGGACAATATCTTAATATCCGATTAACGCTAGACGGTCAAGAGATTCGTCGTGCCTACTCGATATGCTCGTCTCCAGAAAGTGGCGAACTGCGTATTGCAGTAAAAGCGGTGAAAAATGGTGCTTTTTCTCAATTTGCAAATACCAAGCTAAAAGCGGGAGATGCACTTGAAGTAGGAAAGCCAGAAGGAAAGTTCATATTTGAACCGCAAGCAGACAGACAAAAAAATTACGTGGCTTTTGTATCTGGAAGTGGAATAACACCTGTAATTTCGATTATTAAAAGTGTGTTGAAAAGCGAACCAAAAAGCTCTTTTGTACTAGTTTATGGTAACAAAACTACCGAAGAAACAATCTTTAACGAAGAATTGCACAATTTACAATTGCAATATGTTGGTAGATTGTTTATGCATTTTGTTTATAGTCAAGCCAAAGTAGAAAATGCTTTATTTGGCCGAATCGAAAAATCAACTGTGAATTTTGTTTTGAACAACAAACACAAGGAACTAGAATTTGATAAATTCTATTTATGTGGTCCAGAGGATATGATCGAATTAGTTTCGGGAGTTTTAAAAGAGAAAAATGTAAAAGAGTCAGCTATAAAATTTGAACTTTTTACGGCCTCTTCTCATGAAAACATAATAACAGAATCACTAGAGGGTCATTCGAAAATCACCGTTATGGTAGACGACGAAGAAACTACTTTTGAAATGTCTCAAAAACAAACCATCCTTGAAGCTGCTTTAAAACAAGGTCTAGATGCTCCTTACTCCTGCCAAGGCGGAATTTGTAGTAGCTGTCTTTGTAGAGTAACATCTGGTACAGCCGAGATGAAAAAGAATTCGATTCTTACAGATAAAGAAATTGCTGAAGGATTAATTCTTAGTTGTCAAGCACACCCAACATCAGAAACGATCTATGTGGATTATGATGATGTATAGTAAATAAAGTGTTCAGTCGCAGTTTCAATACCAAGTTCGATACTAAAAACTGCGACTGAAATTTACTTTAAACTTCCAGCTGCGACCGAACACTGCGCACTACACTTTCTGGTAAAATCGTTCGCATAGCATCTTCATAACCGGGAACTACTTTGTTTCCGTAAATCGAAGTGGGTAACTTTGGGTATATTTCCCTATCAGAAACTAAAGAATTAGTTAGCGGTTGATTAAAAGGTGCAAATCCAGCATACGGATGCGTAGCACCCCAAAGCGAAATTACTTTCACTCCCAGCATCGCCGCAATATGGGCATTACCGGAATCCATCGAAACCATAACATCCAGATTGCTAATCAACTGTAATTCCTGCTGAAATTTTACTTTTCCGGCCATGTTGATCACATTATCATTTGAGTTTGAAAGCGAATTTAATAACTCAATTTCTTTCTTTCCTCCACCAAAGAGTAGAATCTTATAAGTTGGATTTTCCGCTAATTGATGAATGACTTTTTGCATCAAGTCCAAAGGATAGACTTTGGAATCATACTGTGCAAAGGGCGCAATTCCAATTAATTTTTGATTATTCGCTCCAATTAATTCCAAAACATCAGCATTTAACACTGCTTTTTTAGGAAAAATAGTCCTCATATCTCGGGACGATAAATCTATTGGAAAACCGAGTTCTTCAAACACTTTTTCATGTCTTTCAAAAACCGTTGCCAGGGGCTGAAAAACCTTATTTTCGGCACGCGTCAAAGCTTTTTTAGCTTCACGCCCCTTGTCTGTAAACGCTGTTTTTTTTCCGCTCAAGGCAAATAATGTTCTGACGATTTTGGAGCGTAAAACATTATGCAAATCAGCAAATGCATCAATATCAAGTTTACTTACCTCTTTAAACAATCGTATCAAGCCTAAAAAGCCTTTATGACGTTTTTTTTCGTCGAAAGCAAAAAAAGAAACATTGGATATTCCTTCAAAAAAAGGCTTGAAGAAAGGACGTGAAATGACGGTAATCTTTACCTCAGGATATTGATTTACAAAAGCACGTAAAACAGGAACCGTCATGGCGACATCTCCCATTGCGGAAAGTCTCATGACGGCTATATGCTTAATAGTATTTGGCAAATTACTACTTGCCAATTATTTTTTCCCTTGGTACAAAACAGGATTTAACTCATCATCATTGTACATTTTCATTTGCTTGTACACTTTCATGAACTTATCTCCGCTAGAAATATCTATTAACAAATCATCAATAGCAGTAGACAAATCTGTCCTTTGTTCTAAAAGGATGTTTAATTTAGTCTGGCATTTATCTCTATGGTCTTGAGAGGCTTCTGCACGAGTCGCTTCTTCATTCATGTGATAAATTTTTAATGCTAGAATCGATAATCTATCAAATGCCCAAGCTGGACTTTCTGAGTTGATTTTTGCATTTTCTTTTACTTTTACATCACTGTATTTCTGTAAAAAATAACCATCGATATATTCTACCATATCAGTTCGTTCCTGATTAGAAGCATCAATTCTTCTTTTTAAGGTCAATGCCGCAACAGGATCAATATTTGGATCACGAATAATATCTTCAAAATGCCATTGAACAGTGTCAATCCAGTTTTTTAGATATAATAAATGTTCAAATTGATCTTTAGGAAAAGGGTTATTTATAGGCTGATCTACATTATCAAATTCATGATAATCTTTGATACTTTGTTCGAAAACGGAGTAGGCTAATTTTGAAAACATATTTTTTATATTTTATAATTACAAAGATACTTTTTATACTATTATAAAAAAATATCAAATCATAATTCTAAACTATAACTCCAAATATCAGGATTAAACCTAATTTTGCAGCTCAAAAAGTAAATACTATAAATCATGCAAATTCACAATTTATCAGAAAACAATAGCGTTCTTAATCATTTTTTGGGTCAAATAAGAAATGTAAATGTTCATACCGACAGTATGCGTTTTAGAAGAAACATTGAACGCATTGGAGAAATAATGGCGTATGAATTGAGTAAAACATTAGAGTACAACGATATTGAAATTCAGACACCTTTAGGCACTAAAAAAACCACCGAAATTGCCAATCAAGTGGTTATCTGTTCTATTTTACGCGCTGGTTTACCTTTGCATACTGGATTTTTAAATTATTTTGATGCTGCAGAAAACGGTTTTATATCGGCTCGCAGACATCATCCAAATAACGATGACTATTTTGATATTCTTGTCGAATACCAAGCTATCGCTGATTTTAACGGCAAAAATTTACTATTAGTAGATCCTATGCTTGCCACAGGACAATCGATTGTAGCAGTCTTTAAAAATTTGATCGAAACAGGAACTGCTAAAGAAATTCATATTGCCGTTGTAATTGCTGCCCCAGAAGGAATCGCTTATCTGGAACAGCACTTGCCAGACAATTGTCATCTATGGATAGCCACATTAGACGAAAGCCTAGACGAGAACAGTTATATTGTACCAGGACTTGGCGATGCAGGTGACTTATCGTATGGATCTAAATTATAACTGCGAGAAAAAAGTAAATAAGCTACAGGCTATAAGAACAACCAAAACCATTTCTTGTTTCAGTTTCAACTGCGGTATTTCGATATGACTGGTTGCCATTACAGCCAAAGGTGCTATAGTAAATAGCAGTAAATCGTTGCTTTTGTTGGCAGATACTAAGAAAATTAGTATTCCAATGAAAAAGGAAGCAATGATTTTTTTGAAAGAAGCATGCGTGATCATTGGTCTGCTGGATAGCGTAGAGAACATAGAAATAACAAAAAATAAAGCTACGGTCGCATAAATGGATAGGGCGCCATTTTGATAATTATTAGTAAAATAATTAATTTCAAAACTGGTTTTTACACTTCTATTTATATACTCAAATGCGCTAATGTCAAAAATTATCGAACTAAGTGCAAAAATAATTCCGACTGCAAAAAAGGCAATAAAGGGCAGTATCCAATTTCTATAATCTCTAGCAACGTGGAAAATTATCGAAATAAAAACCAAAACTAAGTATAGAATACACCAAAAATGGAATAAAGAAGCCACAAAAATCCATAGTGAAGCATCAAATATTTTTTCTTTCGAAGCTTTTGGAGACTGTAAAGAAAGTAACCTACGAAGCGCTAAAAGGATAAAAAGATTAGCAAACATTAAATTAACGTTATCTAAAACCGAAGGAAAAAAGACTATAAACAAAAAGTAGAAAAAGATCGTGTAGCTGCTGTCTTTACTCAGTCCGTTCTTAACTGAGATGAAATTTGCCATAAAAACAGAAGCCATCAATACAAACAAAATTCCAATTTTTTGACTAATTAAAAAAACAGAATCTGTCCAGGCCAAATCCTGAAATTGGTATATTAAATAAAAAACCAATAATAAAATTACAACCAAAGAAAAATTTAATGGCGTAGATTTTTTAAAAAGACTTGTAATCATAAGGATATTTTATACTTTTGTGACTGTTAAACTGTAAATATAATACTTGTTTAAAAAGGAAACCCTCAAGTTGAAAAAGATTCTTAACAAAAGAGTTTTTTACTGCTGGGAGATTATAAAAGAACAACAACATTAATTAAACGATATGAAAGCATTTTTTGAAGGAATTGACTACCTATTTGTAAATATTTTATTTGCTCCACTAGACTTTTTACGTTCATTGGAACTTGGATCATGGTTTGCTGCTAACGCTATCAATTGGATTTTCATGATTATTTGTGCTGCTGCAATGGTTTACTGGATCTTGCAATTGAAAAAACATGAAGAAAACGGTGAAGAGAACCAAGATACTACAGCACACTCTTTTTTTAAATAAAAAACATTTAACCCTAAATTATATTTAGGGTTAAACTAAGGAACTGATCTACAATAGATCGTTCCCTATATCTTTTCTAAAATTCATCTTATCAAAATGTAACTTTTCTATATTTTGATAAGATTTTTTTATGGCCTCTTGGAAGTCATTCCCATAAGATGTAATGGCTAATACTCTACCTCCATTTGTAACAACGGTATCGTTATCTAGCTTAGTACCAGCGTGAAAAACAATAGAGTCTGTAATATTTTCCAGTCCCGAGATCGTTTTTCCTTTTTCATAATCTTCAGGATATCCTCCAGAAACAAGCATAACAGTTGTCGCGCTTCTCTCATCGATTTCTAGTGTGATTTCGTCTAATTTTTCATTGGCTACAGCCAAAAATAATTCTACTAAATCCGTCTTTAACCTCGGAATAACCACTTCTGTTTCTGGATCTCCCATTCTCACGTTATACTCAATAACAATAGGTTCGTTATTTACATTAATTAAGCCAATGAACACAAAACCTTTGTACGGAATCCCGTCTTTTTGGAATCCATCAATTGTAGGTTTTACGATGCGTGTTTCGATTTTTTCCATTAAAACAGCGTCAACATAAGGAACTGGAGAAACAGCTCCCATTCCCCCTGTATTCAATCCTGTGTCGCCTTCGCCTATGCGTTTGTAATCTTTGGCAGTTGGTAGGATTTTATAACTTTTCCCGTCAGTAAGAACAAAACAACTCAATTCTATACCATCAAGGAATTCTTCAATAACAACTTTTGAACTGGCTGCACCAAATTTTTGGTAAACCAGCATATTTCTTAATTCTTCTTTGGCTTCTGCCAAATCCTGAATAATCAATACTCCTTTTCCTGCTGCTAAACCATCCGCTTTTAAAACATACGGCGGTTTTAAAGTCGCTAGGAATTCACAACCTTCTTCTACCGTTTCTGCTGTAAAACTATCGTAAGCAGCAGTTGGTATATTATGTTTTACTAAAAATTCTTTCGCAAATTCTTTACTCCCTTCAAGTTGCGCACCTATTTTTGATGGTCCAATAACTGGAATATGATTCAGTTTTTCATCATTTAGAAAAAAGTCATAGATACCTTTTACCAATGGATCTTCAGGACCTACAACAATCATTTCGACTTTTTCAGCAAGAACAAAAGTTTTTATAGCTTCAAAATCAGTTATGCTTACATTCACATTTGTTGCTATAGCAGCGGTTCCTGCATTCCCCGGTGCAACAAAAAGTTTGTCGCAAAGTGGACTTTGAATCATTTTCCATGCAAATGCATGCTCTCTTCCGCCTGAACCTAAAAGTAAAATTGTCATCTGTTGTATTGTTTAGTTGCTCATCCGCCTTTTGGTGGATACTGCAAAAATAATTGCTTTTGAACGTAAATAATAATTAATTTCTAAAAACTTGTTGGTTGTTACCAATTAGTTGCGCTTATACATTATTTTTGAAGAAACAAAAACTACAAATGCTTCCTATTTTTGACTTATCGCTTCAATTTAATGGCTATCCAATTAAGGAGGCCAAAGCGGAACTGCAAAAAATTGTAGCTTTAACATCGAGCGAAAAAGAGCATTTCATCGAAAATAAAAAAAAAGAAATTGTTGAATTTCATTTAAAAAATAACCCTTTTTATCAAGAATTAGTTGGTACCAAATCATATACAAACTGGAATGATTTGCCTGTTTTAAACAAACAAAATCTACAACAGCCCTTGTCTCAAAGACTTTCGAAGGGGTATACACTTAAAAATGTATATGTGGGTAAAACATCCGGATCAAGCGGAAACCCTTTTATTTTTGCCAGAGATAAATTCACTCATGCATTATTTTGGGCTTCGTCCGCTTATCGTTTTGGCTGGTATGACATTAACTTAAATAGTTCTTATCAAGCGCGTTTTTATGGAGTTCCATTGGATTTTATGGGTTACCAAAAAGAAAAGCTTAAAGATTTACTAGGCAATCGCTTGCGATTTCCCATCTTCAATTTATCTGATGACGTTTTAGAAAAGATGTTAGAAAAATTTAAGCATAAAAAATTCGATTATATCAACGGTTATACAAGTTCAATTGTTTTATTTGCCAAGTTTTTAAAGCAAAAAAATATCGTTTTAAAAGACCTTTGTCCGTCATTAAAAGCTTGTGTGGTCACTTCCGAAATGCTTTTCGAAGGAGATAAAATACTTTTAGAAACGCAGCTGGGTATTCCAATCATCAATGAATACGGCGCCTCAGAACTGGATTTAATAGCATTCCAGAATACGCAAGACGAATGGCAAGTCAATGCCGAAACATTATTTGTGGAAATTCTCGATGATAATGATGTGGTGCTGCCCTACGGCCAAGAAGGCCGAATTGTAGTCACTTCCTTGTTCAATAAAGCGCATCCGTTTATTCGGTATGACATTGGTGATATTGGGATTTTAGACGAAAAAAGTACGCTGCAAAAACCTATTTTAAAAAAACTAATTGGTAGAACTAATGATGTTGCAATTTTGCCAAGCGGCAAAAAGTCACCTGGATTGACCTTTTATTACATCACAAAAAGCATTATAGAAGACGACGGAAACGTAAAAGAATTTACAATCAAGCAAATTAAAATGGACACTTTCGAAATTGAATATGTAAGTGAAACTATATTATCAGCGGCACAAATCCAGAAAATTGAACAAGCAATCGCTTTGTATTTAGAACCAAATCTAAAATTCAGTTATAGCCAAAAAGAGGTTTTAAAAAGAAACAAACGCGGCAAATTAAAGCAGTTTACATCGATGGTTTAATATTCCTGATGTATAAAGGTTTAATGAATAGCTGCACAAATAAAAACAGTTTCATACATGCTACTGCGATAGGAAAATTAAAGCCGTGAAACCTTCTATAAACCGCAAAATTATACTTAATCAAATCAAATTTAGAAATAGAAAGCGAGTTTTCCCTGATCCTATAAAAAGCTAAACTTTCTGGAACGGGTTGAGCCGTTTTTATCTTTTTAAGAACTGTTAACCATAGCATCCAATCTTGGCGTTTTCGAATAGAGGAAATCGGTATTTTACCAAAATAATTAACGTCATAGATTCCAGTAAGATTCCCAATATAATTACAAAAAAACAATTGCCTGTACGATAGATTCAATGGTGCTTCTACTCTTTTGTTCAATGGCTTTCCCGCTTCGTCAATACAGTCATAGAACGAAAAAGTGAACGGGACATTTTTTTCTGTTAGAAAATTAATTTGTTTTTGAAGTTTCTCCGGTTTCCATAAATCATCTGCGTCCAAAAATGAAATATATCTACCCTTAGCAATAGAAAGTCCCTTATTTCTAGCAACGCCAGTACCTGAATTTTTTTCGAGTTGAAAAAGCTGAATTCTACTATCTTTTTCAATCATTTCTAAAATAATAGCTACCGTAGCGTCTGATGAACAATCATCTACTGCGATAATTTCCCAGTTATTGTAAGTTTGATTTTGAACTGACTGAATGGTTTCCGAGATGAATTTCTCCGAATTAAAGCAGGGAATTATAATCGATACTAAAGAAGTTTCCATATTTAATATGCTTTTTCTTCGCCTCTATAAATGTTCACCAACGTTTGGTATATAATTTTTAAATCCAAAATCAAGGACCAATTTTCGATGTAAAAAACATCAAATTTTATTCTGTTGATCATGTCTCTGTCTTTTTCAATTTCCCCTCTAAATCCGCTTACTTGTGCTAAACCGGTAATACCCGGCTTCACACAATGGCGAATTGGGTATTTTTTAATTTTACTTCCATAAGACAGATTTTGCGACCACAAATGTGGACGTGGACCCACAACAGACATATCACCCAAGAGAACATTAAAAAACTGAGGTAATTCGTCTACGCTGGTTTTCCGCATTAGCTTTCCTAGTTTGGTAACTCTAGGATCATTTTTAGAAGCTTCGGTTTCTGAAATTCCATTTATTTGCATGGATCGAAACTTATAGCAATGAAATTCTTTTTCATCGATTCCTGGTCTTCCCTGTCTAAAAAACACTGGCCCTTTTGATTCTAATTTTATCAAAATAGCCAGAACTGGCATCAACCAAGATAACAGTCCAATGATAACAATTAGCGAAAAAACAATATCAAATACACGTTTAAATATTTTTATTGTAGGATCGTTTAGAACTGTTTTCTTCAGCGAAAGCACCGGAAAAGAATCGTAGAAATCAATTTGTAAATTCTTTGAAAAGATCTCTTTCGAGTCTGGAATAAATTTTACTGTTTTATTATTTTCATCCGAAAATATGATTATTTCCTTTAGTTGCGCATTCGAAACTTCCTCTAAGGAACAGTAAATTTCATCGATTTCGTTTTCTATAACAAAGGATTTTAGCTGTTCTAACTTTCCCTTAATTTCGATGTTCTCTTTCTTATTCGAAAAAAAACCGAAGAAATTATATCCAAAATCGTTTCTTGATTCAAAAAGTTTTTTTAATCGAATAGCTTCCGAGCTATATCCAATAATAACGACATTGCGGAAATTACTTCCTGTTGCTATTCGGTATTTTCTTAGAAAATAAAACAGTGTAAATTTCGAAATTGAAACAAGTGCAATACTGACCAACATAAAAACAGCCACCGTTTTCTCATTAAAAACATATTGTTTTGAAAACGGAAAAAAAGCAATGACAATTAAAAGAAATAGAATGCATTGTTTTATGATTTTAGTAGCGATTACAATGGGTGCTGTAAATCGATATACATCATAAAAATTAATAAAAACAGCCACAGCACACCAACCAAACATGAGATAGATACTAAAAAAGCCAATGTTGAGAACTGGATATTCAAACAAATAAAAACATAATATTGAAACAATCATCAAATCCATTATAATACTAATGGGTCTGATGTATTTTGAATATCTTCCTATATTATATCCAGTCATGATTTGCAATTATATTCTCTTTACTGCATATTATTCGATTCAACTGCTTATTTAATATAACTCGAAAAGTCTTTGTGTTCCTCTTTAGAAAGTTCTTCTTTCGACAATGACTTGAAATAATCGTAGGTAATTTTCATTCCTTCGGCACGGTTTATTGTAGCTTCCCAGCCCAATAATTCTCTAGCTTTTGTAATATCTGGTTGGCGTTGCAAAGGATCATTAACAGGCAAAGGGAAATAAACCACTTTCTGATTCGTTCCAGTCAGTTTTATAATTTCCTCAGCAAAATCTTTGATAGTGATTTCGTCAGGATTTCCAATATTTACCGGATAAACATAGTCTGAATGCAACAATCTAAAAATGCCTTCTACCTGATCATCTACATAGCAAAACGAACGTGTTTGCATTCCGTCGCCAAAAATAGTTAGGTCTTCTCCACGCAAAGCCTGACCAATAAATGCAGGAATAACTCGGCCGTCATTGAGTCGCATTCTTGGTCCATAAGTATTAAAAATACGCACAATTCTGGTCTCTACACCGTGAAAAGTATGGTAGGCCATAGTTATGGATTCTTGGAAACGTTTTGCTTCGTCATAAACTCCTCTCGGGCCTATGGTATTTACATTTCCATAGTATTCCTCCGTTTGTGGATGAACTAATGGATCTCCATAAACCTCCGATGTGGAGGCGATAAGAATTCGAGCTTTTTTTACTCTTGCCAAACCTAACAGATTATGCGTTCCAAGAGAACCCACTTTTAGTGTTTGAATTGGAATTTTTAAATAATCGATAGGACTTGCCGGTGAAGCAAAATGCAAGATATAATCCAACTGACCTGGAACATGGACGAATTTAGTAATATCATGATGATAAAATTCGAAATTTTCCAGTTTGAACAGGTGTTCTATATTTTTTAAATCTCCAGTGATGAGATTATCCATGCCAATAACAAAATAACCTTCTTTAATAAAACGGTCACATAAATGTGATCCCAAAAATCCAGCTGCACCAGTGATAAGTATCCTTTTCATAAATAAATTTTACAGTTGCAAGGTATTAAAAAACATTTAATAAAATAGGTTTTGCAGTCTCTCGATCCAATAAGATAAACCGCTACTAATTTTATATTATCACCCATATAACATTACTGAATAACACTAATCCTAGGCTAATTTTATATATTTTTACAAAAACAAAACCACCAAATTTGAAAGTTGTCCATATAGTTGAAGCACTTGCAGGAGGAGTTAATACTTATTTCAAGGAGTTATCCTTTTTTTTTGGTGATGCTGAAATAAAGCAAGGCATCGAAACCACGATTATTTATAGCGCAAACCGCGTAGAAGTTGACTCAAGAAAAATAAATACAGAATTTTCTAAAGGAGTATCGCTTGTAGAGCTAAACATGGTTCGTGAATTTTCCCCTTTTCAAGATCTTAAATCACTATTGCAATTAATTAAAGAATTGCGCAGAATTCAGCCAGATGTCATTCACCTTCATTCTTCAAAAGCAGGCGTTTTAGGGCGAATTGCGTGCTTTCTATTATTCAAAAAAACAAAATTATTCTATACGCCGCATGGTTATGCTTTTCTTCGTACAGACACTCCCAATCTTAATAAAAAGTTTTACCGTGCTATTGAAAGTAGTTTCCAAGGAATATTTGGTGGAACAACTATTGCATGTGGCGACACAGAATATGAAATCGCAAAAAACATAGGAAAATCGCATCTGCTTAGAAACGGAATTGATATTAAAAAGGTGCAAAAATACATTTCTAAAAACAACAATGCCATACTAACGATTGGCATCCTGGGGAGAATTACTTCCGCTAGAAATCCGACATTGTTTAATGAAATCGCATTAAGACATTCTAATCTCAATTTTGTCTGGATTGGAGATGGAGAATTAAAACCTCTTTTAACCGCCCCAAATATTAGAATTACTGGCTGGTTCCTTGATAGAGAAGATGCACTTACAGCGCTTAATACTATTGATATCTACATTCAAACTTCGCTATGGGAAGGATTGCCCCTTGCTATTCTCGAGGCAATGGTGATGCAGAAACCTGTTTTGGCAACAAATATTATTGGGAATAAAGATATAGTGGTACATAATGAAACTGGTTTTCTTTTTAACGACCTTGCTGAATTAGACAATTATATCGAAATTCTAAAAGACGAAGAAGTGCGACACCGTTTTGGAAAAAAAGGCTTAGAAAGGTGCCAATATTTATTTGACAGCACAAAAAATTTTACACAATTAATCACTCTTTACAAGTAGTAGCTTTCACTTGCAGCCAAAAACTGCCAAAGACTGAAAACCAAAATCCGCTGAAGGCTATTCCATCAAAGCGCAACAGAAAATCATCAGTAAGATTTGAAGTAAAAAAGAGAAAAAAGAAGGATATAACAATTCCATTTTTTAAATCATAACCTAAATAGCCAATTGTAAAAATGTATAAAAAAACTATCAACGGGCCCAGAACCCCAAATTTTAATAGAAAATCAAGAAACTGATTGTGTGTTGGAAATTCATATTTCGCTAGAAAATGCTGGTTGGTTTGTTTATAATATTTAAATAATTCTGGTTTCCCATCTGAAGCACCAACCCCAAAAGGCAGATGATCCAAGGACAGTTCCCAGGCAGATTTCCAAATAGACACACGCGTAACAAATGAATTAAAAACTTTTGCTTCCGGATTTTCAATCTCATCTAGTTTCCCCACTTTATCCATATAAGCAAATGTTACCGTGCTATATTTCTCCTGCATGTAAGGATTATTTTTGACGAAAAGAAAAAGGATTCCTCCTAATATAACTACCCCAAAACTTAGACTTAAAACAACTTTCTTAAAATCATAATTTCGTATGACTTCGTAGAAAAAAATGATAATTGTACCTACTATAACATTAAAAAGAGCCATGCGGGTATTTACAAAAAGAACGTAGAAAAAAGAAAGTGCAAAAAGCAATATTCTAAGGAATTGATACCCTAAATTTTCCTTTTTTCGAAAAGAATAAACAACAAAATACATATTAATAATCGCCACAAAAGCAAGATGCATATTGAGTGCCGGTGCATGAATTCCGACTGAATTAGAGAAACTGTATCCCATTTCCCATAGATCTATTCCGTTTAAATACTTATTCATCAACCCTGGATAAACGACAATGAACCGAATGAAGAAAAACAATACAATCACAGTTGTTGCATAGCTATAATATTGCAGTAATTTATTAAACTGCACGCGCTGATAATTACCCAGAATAAACAACGGTAAGAATAGCAGGGAAATACTTTTTTCCAGAGATTTCAAGCCTTCTCTTAAAGAATCATTATTCCAAAAAAATAAAATCTCTAAAAGTAAGGGTGAAGCAATCACCAAACCCAATAGTACTGCTAATCGACTGAGTTTAATTTTTTTTATAAAGCATAAATTAAACAAGACAAATCCAATAATAATCCAAGTACATGGTTTTCTAAAAATCATGGTACTTGCTATTAGAATCAGAAAAATATTGAAAATTTTATTAAAGTTTTTTTCTGAAATGTTCATAGTATAAGGCATAATAAATTAAAGGAAACACTCCTATTTTATGACGAATGGCAGTTCCTAAATCAGGCTCAAAAACCCCTTGAACAATAAAATATGAAAACAAAATAAGCAATATCCACAATTCGTATTCCTGTTCTTTTCTATTCTTTAGACAACGAGAAAAGCGCACAAAGAGAATATAAAACAATAAAAGCTGCCAAATCACGAACGCAATAATTTGAGGTGATAAAAGATATTTTAAGCCATTTACAGGGAAATTAACCGTGAAAAAACCATAAACAATACCCACAGTTTCACCATACCAAGTGTCTGGTTTAATCGGCGAGACAATCATAGAATTGGCATCTTGAGACTGCAACCTGGCACTGTTAACGACTTCCCTACTACTTTCGGAAAGGTATTTTCCTTTCACTAATCCGTAACTTAGGGACAAAAAAACAGCGATAAAAAGTCCGTAAAAAATCGTAGTTAGTGTTTTACTTTTAAAACTAATAAAACTTACGAGATACATTCCGAATGCAATAATTGGCATTAATAAAAAGTACGGGCGATAAAAAGCACCTAAAATTGCCAATAAAAATAGAGACAAAAACACTGATTTTTTGAAAGAGATACTCTCATTTTTAAAAATAAATACGATGAGTGCTAAATATAAATAAGTAATAAACTCCTTGGAAGGCATCGACATAAAAATAGCCATCATAAAAAACCCTAAATAAACCAAAAGATTTTTTACATTAATTTTATCAAAATTAGCTGGAATTCCCACTTTATATAAAACATAAGCAAGAACGGGATATTGAATTAATGCAATTAAGGGAAAAGGTAAATAGCGCAAACCTGTAACTTTATAAAACAAGATAGTTAACGGATAACTTCCAAAAAAACCAATCTCATTTCCTCTGTCGAATGCAATAATGGCAGCGTCATAAAAAAAGCGCTTTGGTAAAATATAAAAAGCCGTTACTGCAACAAATAAATTGGCAATAAACAAGAAAAGAAACCTCGCTTTATTTTTCTGAATTAAAATTTTCATGATCAACTACCTTGTTTTGTATCTCTTCTATAAATCAATTTAAAAAAACTTTTACTTTATCTTTTCTATAAATAACTATCGCTGAAATAAAATTCCAAAAGAAGGAACTACACACAAAAGCAATTGCGGCACCATTCATACCATATCTTGGTACTAACATTCGATTTAAGACAAAATTAATGATTACTGCAACTATTAGTATTTGCTGGAAAACAGTCTGTCTTCCGGTCATATTTAAATAAACTGATGCTGAACCAAATATAGAACATAATCCCTGCCCTACTATCAATATTAGTAAGGTCTCTTTTGCAATAAGATAATTTTCTCCAAAAAAATGCAGTAGATATTCTGAAAAAAAAAACATAAATAAGGCCGACGGTAAGGTTAATATGAAAATTAAACGGGCACTTTTTCTAATAATTCTATTTAATTCTAATGTATTATTAGCTGCGAAATACTCGGAAATTTTAGCCGAAATAGTAATGTTTACTGTTAATATAACCATAGTAAGCATGGTCATTATTTTTATGGCAACAGAATAATAAGCAACAGTTGCATCATCCCGATACTTTTTTAAGAATATAATATCAAAACTCAGTAATAGAAACATGGCCATTCCGCTTATTGCGATAGGGTAAGACTTTAGCGTAATTTCTTTTAACGAAAATGATTCTTGTTTAAAATTACCATCCATTTTACTAAAATAATAAAAGATAATTGCGGTGGTTACTACTGCCAAAACAATAAATCCCAAAAGAAAAACTTCTGCTAAGTAAGATTCTTTCCCATAAAACAAGAGCAAAATTGCACCAAACATAACAGGAAAATACTTAATAGTATTTCTAAATAACTCTGCAACATACAAATGTTCCAATGCTCTAAAAACTTCTGTGTTCAAAACTGTCAATGAATAGAAAAAAAGAATTCCAGTAGATTTTAAAAGAATCGAATACAACTCAGGGTCTGAGAAATAAGAGTTAATCCACTCTTTATTGATGGCCAAGACAATTAAAAATAAAATTATAGCCATTGCAAAAAGCAGTAGCACCATCTTTTTGTAAGTGTTTTTTAATCCACCTTCTAAATTTGAGCCATTTAATCTGCCTTTAAAATACAAAATAGACTGATCACACCCCAATAAGCAAATACTACCAATTACGAAGAGAAAAGAGCGTACAAAATCATATTGTCCTATTATTTTTGGCTCGTAATTGTTAGTGAGAAATAATGTAAATCCAAATAAAACAACAACTCCAAAAACCCTTAAGAATAAGGTAATAAAGCTCTGTAGAACGAAGGCGTCTTTATTGATTTTTTGAAGAAAATATCGCATTATTTGGGGCTGTTTGTTATTCTCATCAAAGCTTTGATGTATGAAAAAATCATTTGTATTCTTACAATTTTCAGCTTCTTCGAAGTTGCAAAATATTTTTTATTCGAAGCTAATTATTAGCCATTTCTTGTTGTCTAATGGACTGTTTCTTATAAAATAAAACAAACAACCGAATGAAAACAAATAATGAAATTAATAATAAGGGAAGAACTAATTTCATTTTCCCATTGATTAATTTATTGTTTTTAATATTCAAAATTATAGCGTTGTCATTGATGACTTTTCTAGAATTAAACAAATCAATCTTTAAGACTCCCAAAACATTTACCAATGAATCTTTTGTCTTAATAATGTTATTTAGCTGCGTATTTTCATTGTAATAAATGAGTTTATCGCTGTTTTGCGCGTTTCCAGCTCTATTAGAAAATGAATTTACAATTCCATCGATTTGTACAATTGTAGTTTCCTTTTCCTTGATTTTTTGTTCAATATTACCAACTGAAATCTTTTGTATTTTTTTGAAATAGCTATTACTGTTCAAATAATTCAATATTGGATCCACAACGTTATTTTGGCTTGTTACTCCATTTGTAGAAAGAATAATAGTATGATAATTGTAATTTTTTCCGGTCGTAGTTTCTTTAACGATTGTTTTTAAATCACCGTTTTGAGCCAATAACTCCAAAAGTTCAAAGTTTTGCTCATTACTGCTTATTAATTTATAAACATCAACAATGGGTTCAATTGAAATTTTGGTTAGTTGTGATGGGTCTTTAATACCGATAGATTTCAAGAACTGAACGTCTTTTTCTGAAATTTTAGAAGCCAATAAATCAATTTTGGAATACAAATAGTCTGTTGACTGAAAATTTGGCGCTACTATAATTTGATGATCGTATTTTTTTTGATTTTTATCCAAATAATATCCTAACCCAAATCCGATAACTAATAAGATTACAATAAGTACCCCATTTTTTATAAAAAAATGAATGCATCTAAATATAAATGCATTCAATTCTTGAAAAAGACTTCCTATTTTTTTTGAAATTTGAACCAAATCAATTTCTTGATTTTCGTGATTTTGGGGTACGTTTGTACTCATCCTAAATTGCTATTTTACGTTGAAAATCTGCTCCAATATTTTTATGGTAATCAAATAAGTAGGCTTTACACCCGTTGTTCCCAGTCCGCCTGAAGCTAAAGTACTTCCAGTTTCCAAAGGATTATCTGATGCATAATAAGCATATCTCACTTTGACATCTTGGGGAACACTTTTTCTGATTTTAGAGGCTGATTGAATGGCTTTTTGGTAGTAAGAACCTTCCATCTCTAAACCTATTACACCCCAAGTGGATTCATGGAAAAACTTTAATAAATCCTTGTTTTGCAATGATGTTCCAAGAACTGTAACCATTGGTCCAGCAAAAACTTCGATTCCATTCCCCACAAACATATCAGCAGTTAATTCATTATGGAAAAAATAATTATCCGCAGTTCCCTCATTGATATGGGCATTTGGAATCATGATATCTCCTTTGCCACCTTCTAGAATTCCCGCTTTTCCCATTATAGAAACCGATTCTACATTCAGTAAAATATCTTTTTTGAACGGTTTTAATAACTCGTCAATTGTTTCATAGGCTTGCTCACCAAATGCGTAATCCATTACGATCAGCACCGGTTTTTTATCTCCTAAATTAGCTGTTGGAAAGGATGAGTTTGCCCAATTAATTTTGGCTGTGTCAAAAATTTGGACATCTATATTAGTTCCAGAAGTGTCTGGTATCGAAATCATTCCTTGTTTTAAAGCTACTTCTTCAACTTTGCTACGCACCTCATGGGCTCCAGATCTACTCAATTCTTCATAAATGAAGAAATCTGATTTATCCTTAAACTTGGTTTTTAATACAGTCGTGGCAAAAATAGAATTCATTACACTGTGCATATTGGCACTAATAACGTGAATTGGTCGGTCTAAGAGTCCATTCTCTTTCAAGACTTCCTTGATGCTTGTAGCCCATTTTTCACCATGAATATGATGTCCTAAACGCTCACGCAAAATAGGACTGAAAGTGATGGTTCTCTTATTATTATCGGTAATTTCTTCAATAGCTAATTTTCCCAACCAGAAAATCACATGTAAAAAACGATCCGGTGCAGCATCTGATCCAAATGCATCATAGATATCTAAAACTTCTTCAAATGTTCTTCCTAGGACATTGGCTGCGTGCGAAATTGCTTTCTCTTTTTCGATAAGAGGCAATTTTTTATTTTGAGAAACTGCCTGTTGCAGTTTCATCCAATCACGAGATACTTCACCAGAATCATCAAGCAAAACTCGATTTCGTATTTTATGTGATTCAATAAAAATAAAGGTCAAATGCGTCAAAATATCGTATATATCTGAACGACCTCTTGTAATCTCCACATTCATTTGTTCTTCGTCGATCCGGTAACAATTTCTTTTCCTTTTTGGAGGAACTATAGCCTGAAAATGAGACCTAGAATAGCCTTCATCAGAAGTAAGGTTAATAAATCTACATTCTTCAATTCCTAGAGGAAGTCGTTCAATAACGTACAAAAGTCCATTTAATTCTACTTTTTCTTCAGCGATATTCCCATATATTTCTGGGCGAAGTGTTAATAATGCTTCACGCAAGGTATCTCCAGAAATTCCCATTGGTTTGTAAAAACCTCTGTTAAACAAATGGCGCATTGTAATGTACATTTTCTCAATGGCTGCCGATGATTCTTGTGCACGCGATCGAGATATATTTTTAGTTTCTTTCATTTTTTTATTTTTTGTAACCAACGAATATAATTCTTTTATTTTATGTTTAATACATCAACTATTGTTCTGTTATCTGAAAGTCGGGGGATTTTATTCTGACCTCCTAATTTCCCTATCGATTTCATATAATCTTGAAAACCATTTTTTGCCACTTTTGTGATTACCGCTTTCTGCAGAATATTGCCTACAATCAAGTCGTCATAATATATATTTTGCTTTCTCATTGCATGATCTAGCGCTTCCTTAAAAGCAGCTTCGTCTTCTGGTTCATTTTCAAATTCAATGAACCATTCGTGATAAGGCAAGCCTTCTAACGGACTTATTTGCGGAGCAACAGTAAACTCATTTACCCTTGCCTTTGTTCCTTCCATCGCTTCTTTTAAGGCAAATTCTACTTCCTTACCAATCACGTGTTCTCCAAAAGCAGAAATGTAATGCTTAATTCTTCCAGAAACGATAATTCGATACGGTTTTAAGGAAGTAAACTGCACGGTATCCCCAATATTATATCCCCAAAGTCCAGCATTTGTAGAAATTATCAAAACATAATTAACGCCTAATTCTACTTCTCCGATGGTATATCGCCTTGGTCCCAAGCCTTCGGCATCAGAATAAAATTCATCGCTTTTGATAAATTCATAAAATATTCCTGCATTTAAAAGCAGCAACATTCCTTTCTCCTTCTGCGAATCCTGATAGGCAAAAAATCCCTCCGAAGCTGGAAATAACTCAATACTATCCACTTTTCGACCTATTAGATTTTCAAACTTGGCTCTGTAGGGTTCGTAGTTTACACCTCCATAAATAAATAAATTAAAGTTTTTGAAAATTTCACCTACGGTCTTGCCTCCTTTTTGCTGCAAACGCTCAAAATACATTTGAACCCAAGATGGAATTCCTGAAATTACAGTCA
Source organism: Flavobacterium hiemivividum (assembly GCF_004349145.1). GTDB lineage: Bacteria > Bacteroidota > Bacteroidia > Flavobacteriales > Flavobacteriaceae > Flavobacterium > Flavobacterium hiemivividum. The sequence continues at coordinate 908,780 of NZ_SMFO01000001.1, forward strand.
TGTTTTTATCGAATGTCTCTTCGACAATGGCATCAATTTTAGTTTCCCAATCTTCGATACAATTAGTAGCCAAAGTGGGCATTCTATTTTTCTGCAAATACTTTGGAACAAAATGCGCTACAATTCCTGAAAGTCGGCCAAATTGTATTCCGTGTTTTTCTTCTAAAATTGGGCTTCCTTGCAGAAAAATCATTTTTCCGTCCACAAAATCCGCCTTGCCAGTTTCATGAATGTACAGTAGAATGGCATTTCGAGCTGCTTCAATATGATATGGCATCGATTCCTTAGTAAGCGGAATGTATTTTGCTCCAGAAGTTGTTCCTGATGTTTTGGCAAAATAAAGTGGTTTTCCTTTCCAAAGAATATTCTCTTCTCCTTTGACCACTTTTTCAATATAGGGTTTTAAGTCCTCGTAATCCCTAACTGGAACTTGTTTTGCAAAATCCTCAAAAGTTTTTATTTGGTCAAAATGATGATCCATTCCAAATTGTGTCTTCTTCGCCTCTTTGATTAACGATTTAAAAACAGCTTGTTGACTCTCAACGGGATTACTTGCCCAAGCTTGGGTTTTCTTATATATTTTTTTTGCAAACAGTTTTGCTGCGGCTGATTTTACTGACATAATTTTTGGGTTTTGCCCTAACGGCACAATGCTTTTATTTTTTAGAGTTTGTAGTCTTCCCTTTGGTAGCGGTTTGTTGGGAATTTTTCTCTTCTTTAGCGACTTGTTCTCTTAATTCCAATTCTTCTTCTGATGCCGATAACTTTACTTGTGGAACCACTTCCTCACTCGTGGCAAGTATCGAATCTTTGTTGAATTTTGCATATTCTAATTCGCCATTAAGAACCTTTTGAATAGATTGAATATAGGCCTCGTTTTTCTTCAATGCAATGGTTAATGAATCTGATTTTAAGGCTAATTCAGTAGCATCTCTTTTTAATTTCGAAGAGGAATATCCCGGAATAAATTCTCTTAATGGGGTAAAAGCAATAATAAAAGTAGTGACAGAGATTAAAAATATAGCTCCAATAGTCGCAACAACAAAAACATTCATTAAATTTAATTTTAAAGAAAATATTTCTTCAAAGGAATCCTCATTCAAAATAACCAATCGGTTTTTAGTGAATAATTTACTGTGAAGTTTTTTCCTTTTCAATCTTTTTCCTGACATACTTTTTCTTTATCTTACAAATATAATAATTAATGTCGACCAAAGGGCCTTGGTTAGTTACTTCGACTTAAATCCTGGAAATGATTTTCTTTTAATACACTTTTAACTATAACTCATTTAAATAATTGAACTAAATTGAATTCTTATTAAGTTATTCTATTTACCTTTGTCCCAAGATTTATTACAAATTTGCTTCGGCATAAACTATTCAATCATGGGAAGATTTGGTGTTACAGAGATCCTTGTTATATTAGCAGTTGTTTTATTACTTTTTGGAGGTAAGAAAATTCCAGAATTAATGAAAGGATTAGGAAGCGGAATTAAAGAATTCAAAAATGCCGCTAAAGAAGAGCCTTCAGCTGATAAGAAAGACGAAACTGAAAACGAAAAAAAATAAAAAAAGTCCCGACATAATCGGGACTTTTTTTATGACTTTAAATAATCATCGTCAACTGAATACATCAAATATTCAATTAAAATAAGCTGATGATTTTATACTAATGATTTTTCTTATTTTATATTTTATTTGGAAGATACTTATTACATTTACTTTATAAATATTAACTCAAATATAAATATGAAAAAGATTTTATTGTCATTAGTGGCGTTGGCTACTTTTGGATTTGTCAATGCTCAATCTAGAGACAAAGGAACTATCGAAATTACACCCAAAATTGGGATTTCTAGTTTTGCTGAACAAAACGAAGAAAACTTTACTAATTCTAATTCAGGAGTAGAATTAGGTGTCACAGTTGATTACTATTTTAACAACAGATGGAGCTTAAGATCAGGATTAGTTGCTGACAAAATGGGAGGTAAATACCGTGATGGTCAAAGCTTTTTATATGAGGATCAATTAAATTATTTAAGTATTCCAATTAATGCCAACTGGCACTTTGGAAGTACGCGCAAATGGAATTTAAATTTTGGATTAAGTCCTTCCTTTTTAACCAGCGCAAAGTTTAATGCAAACGGAACTACCATAAAATTACCAAAAAACGCTCTTGAATCCTTCCAGCTAGGTTTTAGTTATGGAATTGGATACAAAATTGAAATTACCGAAAAATTTGGTCTTCTAATTGACGCTCAGTTCTTCAACGGTCTAACAAATATTAATAAAGCTACTGATGAGCGTATTCTTAATGCAGGTTATAGCTTCAACTTAGGTGGCGTTATTCAGCTATAAAAAATATAAACAAATCAAATTACTAAAAAACCAGTTTCACATTATTTGAAACTGGTTTTCTTTAATATAATTCTTTTAAATAATCATCGTCAACTGAATCCTTTTTCTATCCTCATCGACTTCTGTCACTTTAACTTCTACATGTTGGTGTAGCCTCACAACTTCATTTACGTCGCTTACAAAGCCTGCTTTGAGCTGCGAGATATGAACTAAACCACTTTCTTTTACTCCAATATCTACAAAACAACCAAAATTAGTAATGTTGTTGACAATTCCTGGGACAATCATTCCTGATTTTACGTCCTTAATCGATTTTACATTGGGGTCAAATTCAAAAACCTTTGCCGACTTCCTTGGGTCTAACCCTGGTTTTTCAAGCTCTTTAATGATGTCTTTTAAGGTTAGTAAACCTATTTCTGGAGTGATGTAATTCTCTGGTTTTATTAAAGCTGTTTTTTCTTTATTAGCAATTAAATCATTAACGGTCAATTTTAAATCTTTGGCCATTTTCTCAACAATTCCGTAGGCTTCTGGATGAACAGCCGAATTATCCAACGGATTTTTAGCATTCGAAATTCTAATAAAAGCTGCACCTTGTTGGTACGCTTTTTCGCCTAAACGAGGTACTTTTTTCAGTTGCTTTCTATTTTCGAAAGGGCCGTTTTCTGAACGATAGTTTACAATGTTTTCGGCAAGCTTCTCTCCTATTCCACTCACATAACTTAGCAAATGTTTACTAGCCGTGTTGATATTTATTCCAACGGAATTCACGCAACGAATTACCGTATTATCCAATTCTTCTTTTAATTTTGTTTGATCTACATCGTGCTGGTATTGGCCTACGCCAATAGCTTTTGGATCAATTTTTACCAATTCAGCTAGAGGATCACTTAAACGTCGCCCGATAGAAACCGAACCACGAACAGTAACATCGAAATTAGGGAATTCCTCACGGGCAATTTTAGAAGCGGAATATACAGAAGCACCTGCCTCCGAAACGATAAAAACTTGGACCGGCTTATCAAAAGCTATTTTCTTGATAAAAAATTCAGTTTCGCGGGAAGCAGTTCCGTTTCCTATCGAAATGGCATCAATTTGATAAGAATTCACCATCGAACGAATTTTTTTCATTGCCATAGCACTTTCGTTTTGAGGCGCATGCGGATAAATCGTTTCATTGTACAATAAATCCCCTTTTTCGTCCAAACAAACGATTTTACAACCAGAGCGAAATCCTGGATCAATTGCCAAAATACGTTTTTCGCCCAAAGGTGGCGCCAATAATAATTGTCCCAAATTATTAGCAAAAACCTGAATCGAATTAGCATCAGCCTTTGCCTTTGCTTCCTGCAAAGCTTCATTAGAAATGGCAGGATTCAACAAGCGCTTATAACTGTCTTCAATAGCAAGCTGTACATGTGGAGTCGATTTATTTTGCCCTTTTAAAACTAATGCATCAATAATATCATAGGCTTCATCTAGGTCCACTTCGACTTTAAACTTAATAAAACCTTCATTTTCGGCGCGTAAAATGGCCATTAATCGATGTGAAGGCGCTTTAGTTAGCGGTTCTGACCAATCAAAATATTGATTGAATTTTTGAGCCGCTTCCTCGTCTTTTTTTGTTTTTACAACTTTGGTTGTGATCGTAGCTTTACGTTCGTACAATCGTCTCAATTGCTTTCGAACATAGCTATTTTCGTTAATCCATTCGGCTACAATATCTCGCGCTCCTTGAAGCGCTGCATCTTTATTTATGACAGTATCATTTATATATTTTGTCGATATAAAATCGACATCATCATTGTTTTGTGCCATGATGATTTTGGCCAAAGGTTCTAATCCGTTTTCACGAGCCACATCAGCTTTGGTTTTCTTCTTCTTTTTATACGGCAAGTAGAAATCTTCTAACTCTTGAAGGTCGAAACTTTTATCAATTTTAGCAAACAAAGTTTCGTTCATCGCGCCTTGCTCCATAATTGATTTTAAAATGGCTTCTTTGCGTTTTACTACAACTTCGTACTCTTTTTGCAGCTTTGCGATATTTTCGATTTGTACTTCGTCAAGGTTTCCCGTAGTGTCTTTTCGATACCTAGAAATAAACGGAATCGTACAATCTTCTTGTAATAATTGAACTGTTTTTTGAATGTTGATTGCTGCCGTGGCAACGAACTTGGATATGAATTGTATGTTAGTCATTTTAGTTTTTTTCGAACAGCTAAAATAATATCTTTGAAACTTAAATTAAGTTAAATGATTGTTTTATTCTACTGTTTTTTGATTGTTAATGTAATTGCTTTTATACTAATAGGCTATGATAAATATTTAGCAAAAGCCAAAAAAAGAAGAGTGTCAGAAAAAACACTTTTAGCTTTAGTTTTGATTGGAGGAACAATAGGTTCAGGACTTGCAATGCTATTTTTTAGACATAAAACGGCAAAAAGAAGTTATCTAATGAAGTTTTGGGGAATTATTTTATTACAAATAGTAGTTTTTTACTTTTTGTATCGTTATGATTTTATAGTAATAAAACGTTAATTCGGTCACTAAAAAAATAAAAAATCGCCTAAATATCATTGAAATATTTACGCGATTTTTATAAGATTCTTAGATGTGATACATCTATATTTCAAAAATTAGCAATAAGCAATTTTATTCACTCTATTTTGGTGTCTTCCACCTTCAAATTCTGTGTTTAAAAAAGTTTCCACCATTTCTAGTGCTTGTGGAATAGAAGTATAACGAGCAGGAATACTTATAATATTAGCATCATTGTGTTGACGAGCTAAAGCCGCAATCTCTTTCATCCAGCATAAAGCAGCACGTACTTTCGAATGTTTGTTAGCACTCATTGCAATTCCATTTCCGCTTCCGCAAATAATAATTCCAAAATCAACTTTTCCTTCTGCTACATCAGTTGCAACCGGATGTGCAAAATCAGGATAATCTACACTATCACTAGAATCAGTACCGTAATTAGTTACTTCGTACCCTTTTGCTTTAAGCATGTCAACAATGGCTTTTTTATATTCTGGACCTGCATGGTCATTTCCAATTGCTATTTTCATTATTTATATATTAAGTTGTGTGCTGCAAATTTACCAAAAACAATTTTGTATATCTAAAGTCTGGAATTCTTTATTTTTAAAAAATTAAAACGAAGCTAAGACTCATGTTTAATCCAACTGTAATGCTCAGATTTTGAGTAAGTTTGGCAGTTATCAACAATTATCATTATTTCATAAAACATTGATAATCAATAAATAATTTTAAATTATTTTGTTAAAAAATAGCATTGTTAATAGTAGAACTCAATCACTTGATATTCAGTTAACTTTAAATTAACATTGATTGTTGATAACTTGAGATAGAATATTAGAACTATATTTTTGTAGTATGGAAAAAATAAGTAATCAAAAACCCACATTAGAAATCCTAATTTACTTTCATGAATTTTTAGAATACTTATCAATACTTAAAACTAGTTTATCAACAAATTTTAAAGAAATACTTATTTACAAATTCAAATGATTTTAGTTTATCAACCATTGTTAATTAAAATCTAAAATCTCTTTAGAACTAGATATTTAAGTAAATATAACATTGTTGATAACTCCGAATAAACTACTAAAACTTGGTTCCAATACTTTTTTTCAAATATTTATAGCCACTATTAACAAGCTATAATACCCATTAATAAATAATTTAAATTTAATTTTTCTTTTTGTTGTATTATATATGTGTTGACAACTTTAAAGAAAAATTAAACAATTTTTAAATTGTTATCGTACTTCATTTCCTGTAAAATTGCTGTTACGCTAGAAATGTCATTTGGATGAATTTTAAGTTTGATTCCGCCAAGAGCAGTTGAATACATGGGAACAATCGATGACATCAATTCATTCTGAAAATAATACTGTAAACCCTCCTGATCTAATCGATGTTTTAGAATTTCTATTTCATGGATGTAATCGAAAATGGCTATGGTGATAAATGCTTCCATTTTTTATTGTTTTAATAAAGATACAACTATTCTGTAAAGTTATATTTTCTTTAAATCTGTCTCTTTTTCTTCATAACTGCCTAACTATTTCGTAATTTTCGACTTTTAAGAAAAGATTTATGAGTAAAAGATTAAGAAAGCCGATAAAAAAAGAGAAAGATTTCTCTGAAAAAATTATAAAAATATTATCGCAAAGTGCTAATAAAGCATTCAATTATAAACAAATAGGAGCCAAGCTAGAGCTCGACGATACCCAAAGTAGGAACCAAATTATAAAGGATTTAAAGATACTTGCTAGCCAAAGTAAAATAATTGAATCAGAGCCTGGAAAATATTTAATCAAAGCTGAAAGTAAAGAGTACTACGAAGGTAAGATTGATATGACAGGTAGAAAAACTGCCTATTTTGTATGTGCTGAATTAGAGGAAGATGTTTTCATTCCTACCAACAACTTAAACCATGCCTTAGACAAAGATTTAGTAAAGGTATATGTTTATAACCGCAGAAAAGGGAAAAGACCTGAAGGTGAGGTTATTGAAGTTATCGAAAGAAATAAAACTGACTTTGTAGGAGTAATTGATATTCAGAAGAACTTTTCTTTTGTCTCTACAGCCAATCCAAAAATGTATACTGATATTTTTATTCCAAAGGATAAAATAGGAGAGGCAGAGCAAGGAGATGTAGTTTTGGTTCATATCGAAGACTGGCCTTCTAGAGCTGATAGTCCTTTTGGTAAAGTAATAAAAGTTTTAGGAAAACCAGGAGAACACGATACCGAGATTCACGCTATTCTTGCTGAATACGGTTTGCCATCTGAGTTTCCGATTGAAGTGGAAACCTTTGCTCAAAAAATTGATACTTCGATTCAAGAAAGTGAAATTGCAAAACGTCGCGATATGCGTGATACCTTGACTTTTACTATTGATCCAAAAGATGCTAAAGATTTTGATGATGCTTTATCATTCAAAAAATTAGAAAATGGAAACTATGAAATAGGTATTCATATTGCCGATGTTTCCTATTATCTCGAGGAAGGAACTATTTTAGATGATGAAGCTTATCAAAGAGCAACTTCTGTTTATTTAGTTGATAGGGTAGTACCCATGTTACCAGAAGTGCTGTCTAATTTTGCTTGTTCTTTGCGTCCCAATGAAGAAAAATATACTTTTTCGGCAGTTTTTGAGATCACTGATAAATGTGAGGTTGTAAATGAATGGTTTGGAAGAACAGTAATGTATTCGGATCAACGTTTTGCTTACGAAGAAGCACAATATATCATAGAAACCAAAGACAATACAATTCCTGAGGAAATTTCCATTACAGGAAGTTCTTATGTAGTTTCTGATGAGATTGTAGCTGCTACTTTAAAAATGGATGAATTAGCTAAGATTTTTAGAAGAAAAAGAATGAATGATGGAGCGATTTCTTTCGATAAAGTTGAAGTAAAATTCAATTTAAATCAAGAAGGCGAACCAGAAGGCGTTTACTTTAAAGTTTCGAAAGATGCCAATCATTTGATTGAAGAATTTATGCTTTTGGCCAATAAAAAAGTAGCTGAATTTATTGGAAAACAAAAGAAAACCTTTATTTATAGAATTCACGATGAGCCTAATGCTGACAAATTAGTAGCCTTACAAACCGTTATTGCAAAATTTGGTTATAAAATTGATTTGAGAAGTAAAGACGATATTTCGAAATCGTTGAATAGTTTATTGAGTGAAGTTGTAGGTAAAAAAGAACAAAATTTAGTAGATACTTTAACCATTAGAACAATGAGTAAAGCCAAATATTCTACTGATAACATAGGTCACTACGGACTAGCATTCGATTATTATTCACATTTTACATCACCTATTCGTCGTTATCCTGACGTTATGGTACACCGTTTGCTACAGCATTATTTAGACGGCGGAAAATCAGTAGATGAAGAAACTTATGAAACTAAATGTTTGCATTCTTCGTCAATGGAAGGATTAGCAACCAGTGCCGAAAGAGATTCTATTAAATACATGCAAGTGAAATACATGCAAGATCATAAAGATCAAGAATTCTTGGGTGTAATTTCTGGTGTTACAGAATGGGGAATTTTCGTCGAAATTATTGAAAACAAATGTGAAGGTATGGTACGTATTCGTGATATAAAAGACGATTATTATACTTTTGATGATAAACAATATGCATTAGTAGGTGCGACTTCTCAAAAATTATTGCAATTAGGGGACGAGATTTACGTTAAGGTTAAAAATGCTGATTTAGTAAAAAAACAACTGGATTTTAATTTTATTAGAAGAATTGAAGAAGCAGTTAAATAAAAAATAAATTATGAAAAAAGTAGTGTTGGTATTATTTGTACTTGTTGCTCAAACAACATTTGCACAAGTCACTAAAAACTTAGGTGATTTTAATACCGTTAAAGTTTATGACAAACTAAATGTTGTATTAATTGCGTCTTCAGAAAACAAAGTAGTTATTTCTGGAGGTAGAGAACAAGAAGTGGAGGCCGTTAATAAAAATGGAGAATTAAAATTAAGAATGCCATTTCCAAAATTATTGTCAGGAAATGATATTTCTATCAAATTATATTATAAAAATATTGATGGAATTGCAGCTAGTGAAGGTTCTTATATTTCTAGTGAGGAAACTTTTGAAGCTACGATTATGGATTTAAATGCAAGAGAAGGAGCAGAGATTCATTTAAATCTAGATGTTGATAAAGTAAATGTAAAAGCGGTTACAGGAGGAATAATTGAATTATCAGGGAAAGCTTTAAATCAAGATGTCGTACTTATGTCTGGCGGGGTTTTGAATTCTAAAGATTTACATACTTCACAAACGACTATAAGCGTTGCTGCGGGAGGAAATGCCGAAATACACGCTACAACCCTTGTTGATGCAAAAGTTAAAGCAGGAGGCTCGATTTACATTTATGGAAGTCCAAAGCAAATCAATAAAGAAACATTGTTTGGTGGTACTATTATAGAAAAAAAATAATCTATAGTTATAAATTTTAATGATAAACGATATTTTATCCGGAATTCCTTGGGGAATTTTCTTAAGTTTTATGATTGGTCCTGTTTTCTTTATCTTACTTGAAACGAGTATTATTAAAGGATTCAGGGCTGCAATAGTGTTTGATTTAGGAGTTATTTTAGGAGATATTGTTTTTATAGGTATTGCTTATCTAGGGAGTTACAGGTTAATTCAATCACTAAAAGACAAACCCGCTCTTTTTATATTTGGAGGTATAATAATGTTGGCTTATGGAATTATTTCTTTTATTAGTTTACGAAAAGAACAGAAGGTTGATACTAAGAAAATCGATAGCGAAATCATTAGAAAAGATTATTTCAGTCTTTTTATTAAGGGATTTTTCTTGAATATTATTAACATTGGAGTATTGGGTTTTTGGTTAGCAATAATCATTTCAGTTGGACCAAAATTAGACATGCAAAACTCTAGAATGTTTACTTTTTTTAGTGCAGTAATTATCAGTTATTTGTTAGTAGATTGTTTTAAAATACTATTAGCTAAACAGTTAAAATCTAAAATGACTCCAGAAAATATCCTTAAAATTAAGAAAGGAATTAGTATTGTTTTAATGGTTTTTGGATTGGTTTTAATAACTCAAGGCTGGTTTCCAAAAGAAAAAGAAATGGTTAAAAATGCATTTCAAAAAATAGAAGAATAATTTATTTTGTTTAGGATATTTATAAACCGCTCAATTTACACTGCCCCCAAAAAGTTAGACACTATTTGGGGGCATTTTTATGGAAAGAAAAGTTAAGTACAGTTATGAATTTAAACTTCGCTGTGTAAATGAAGTTTTAAAAAAAAATCAATCAATAACTTCTATATCTAAAGAAAATGGCATAGGAAAAACCAGCCTTAAAGATTGGATTAGGTGTTATCATGAATTTGGAATTGAAGGTCTTTTACCAATACAAAAAAACAAAAATTATAGTGAAGCCTTTAAGTTAAAAGTTCTAAAAACGATTGAAAGTAAGTCATTATCTTTGAGTAAAG
>NZ_SMFO01000010.1 GCF_004349145.1 Flavobacterium hiemivividum
GTACCGATGCAAGTATTAGCATTGCGAAAACAAATGACATTACTGTAGGGGAAAACGGATGTGCAACACTTGTTGTTGGAGATCTAGTGACCTATACCTTTACTGTGAAAAATTCTGGTAATGTGAGTTTGAATAATGTGAATGTAGTTGATAATCATATTGGCTTATCTGCTATCGCATTGATAAGTGGAGATACCAATAACAATAGCATTCTAGAAGTTACCGAAACTTGGGTTTACACTGCAACATACGCTGTGAATCAGACCGATATTGACAATGGTAGAATCACCAACCAAGCTTCTGTTAATGCGGCTACTCCTGATGCGTCAAGTGTAACGGCACAATCAAATAACAATATCCCGGATGTGATTACTATTTGTACCGATGCAAGTATTAGCATTGCGAAAACAAATGACATTACTGTAGGGGAAAACGGATGTGCAACACTTGTTGTTGGAGATCTAGTGACCTATACCTTTACTGTGAAAAATTCTGGTAATGTGAGTTTGAATAATGTGAATGTAGTTGATAATCATATTGGCTTATCTGCTATCGCACTGATAAGCGGAGATACCAATAACAATAGCATTCTAGAAGTTACGGAAACCTGGGTTTACACTGCAACTTATGCGGTAAATCAATCCGATATTGACAATGGTAAAATAACTAACCAGGCTTCTGTTAATGCGGCTACTCCTGATGCATCAAGTGTAGCGGCACAATCAAATAACAATATCCCAGATGTGATTACTATTTGTACCGATGCCAACATTAGTATTGCGAAAATAAATGACATTACTAAAGGAGAAAACGGATGTGCAACACTTGTTGTTGGAGATGTGGTAACTTATACTTTTACTGTGAAAAATACCGGTAATGTGAGTTTGAATAATGTGAATGTAGTTGATAATCATATTGGCTTATCTGCTATCGCACTAATAAGTGGAGATACCAATAAAAATAGCATTCTAGAAGTTACGGAAACCTGGGTTTACACTGCAACATACGCTGTAAATCAATCCGATATTGACAATGGTAAAATAACTAACCAGGCTTCTGTTAATGCGGCTACTCCTGCTGCGTCAAGTGTAACGGCACAATCAAATAACAATATCCCAGATGTGATTACTATTTGTACCGATGCCAACATTAGCATTGCGAAAACAAATGACATTCCTATAGGAGAAAACGGATGTGCAACACTTGTTGTTGGAGATCTAGTGACCTATACCTTTACTGTGAAAAATACCGGTAATGTGAGTTTGAATAATGTGAATGTAGTTGATAATCATATTGGCTTATCTGCTATCGCATTGATAAGTGGAGATATCAATAACAATAGCATCCTAGAAGTTACGGAAACCTGGTTTTATACTGCAACTTATGCGGTAAATCAATCCGATATCGACAATGGTAAAATAACTAACCAAGCTTCTGTTAATGCGGCTACTCCTGACGCCTCAAGTGTAACGGCACAATCAAATAACAATATCCCAGATGTGATTACTATTTGTACCGATGCCAACATTAGCATTGCGAAAATAAATGACATTACTATAGGAGAAAACGGATGTGCAACACTTGTTGTTGGAGATGTGGTGACCTATACCTTTACTGTGAAAAATACCGGTAATGTGAGTTTGAATAATGTGAATGTAGTTGATAATCATATTGGCTTATCTGCTATCGCATTGATAAGTGGAGATACCAATAACAATAGCATTCTAGAAGTTACGGAAACCTGGGTTTACACTGCAACATACGCTGTCAATCAATCCGATATTGACAATGGTAAAATAACTAACCAAGCTTCTGTTAATGCGGCTACTCCTGATGCGTCAAGTGTAACGGCACAATCAAATAACAATATCCCAGATGTGATTACTATTTGTACCGATGCCAACATTAGTATTGCGAAAACAAATGACATTACTATAGGAGAAAACGGATGTGCAACACTTGTTGTTGGAGATGTGGTGACCTATACCTTTACTGTGAAAAATACCGGTAATGTGAGTTTGAATAATGTGAATGTAGTTGATAATCATATTGGCTTATCTGCTATCGCATTGATAAGTGGAGATATCAATAACAATAGTATTCTAGAAGTTACGGAAACCTGGGTTTACACTGCAACTTATGCGGTAAATCAATCCGATATTGACAATGGTAAAATAACTAACCAGGCTTCTGTTAATGCGGCTACTCCTGATGCGTCAAGTGTAACGGCACAATCAAATAACAATATCCCAGATGTGATTACTATTTGTACCGATGCAACTATTAGCATTGCGAAAACAAATGACATTACTATAGGAGAAAACGGATGTGCAACACTTGTTGTTGGAGATGTGGTAACTTATACATTTACTGTGAAAAATTCTGGTAATGTTAGTTTGAATAATGTGAATGTAGTTGATAATCATATTGGCTTATCTGCTATCGCATTGGTAAGTGGAGATATCAATAACAATAGCATTCTAGAAGTTACGGAAACCTGGGTTTACACTGCAAATTATGTGGTAAATCAATCCGATATTGACAATGGTAAAATAACTAACCAAGCTTCTGTTAATGCGGCTACTCCTGATGCGTCAAGTGTAACGGCACAATCAAATAACAATATCCCAGATGTGATTACTATTTGTACCGATGCTAAAATTACTGTTACTAAAGATGGAATTTATGTTGATACAAATAACGATGGAATTACAAATGTAGGAGATCATATTAATTACAGTTTTGTAGTAACTAACACTGGAAATTTGACCCTTTCGAATATAATTGTAACTGATAATCGAGTAACGGTTATTGGTGGTCCTATTACATTAACTGCTGGTATGAGCAATGGAACTGCATTTACGGCTAGCTACACCGTAACCCAAGCAGATATTGATAAAGGTTACGTTTATAACTTGGCAACAAGTACTGGAACCCCACCATCCGGAGATCCTGTAAGCGCTACCTCTACAGACCCAACCCCCTGCTCTAGCTGTCCAGTTGATCCAAGTTGTACAGATTGTACAATAACTCCTTTAACACAAACGCCAAGTCTTACAGTAGATAAAATTGCCACTCCTGACAGTAACTATACTTTTGTAGGAGATGTAATAAATTACACAATTCAAGTAACTAACAGTGGTAACTTAATTTTACATAAAATTGAAATAAAAGACCCTTTAACTGGATTGAATGTGACTATTGAGAGTTTAATTCCTGGGGCATTCCAAATCTTTAATGTAAGTTATACGGTAACTAAAAACGACCTAGTTGTGGGTTCTGTTACAAATATTGCAACAGCAACTGGATTGACACCGAAAGATGTGCCGGTAAATGCTACCGACACTGAAGTAGTTGATAAATCAGAAGTATTTGGCTGTAGAAGTATCTTAGTCCATAACGCCTTCTCTCCTAATGGAGATGGAATTAATGAATCTTTTGTTATTGACAATATTGATGATACAGATTGCTATCCTGATAATACAGTTGAAATATACAACCGTTGGGGAGTACTTGTTTTTGAAACCAAAAACTATAGTAACACAAGCAATAACTTCAATGGGTATTCAAGTGGTAGAACAACAGTAAGCCAATCATCAGGACTACCATCTGGAGTTTATTTCTATATCCTAAAATATACTTCAGTTGATGACCTAGGAAATACCCGAGTTAATCAAAAAGATGGTTATTTATACCTAACGAGATAAAGTATTAATGACATTAGTATTAATGATTTAAACGTTATTACTCTTAAATGGAGAAAAAACATATATTTTTTAATCTGACCTGCCGAACTAAAAAATAACTCGTTCGAAAGATAATTTATCTAATAAATATCTACTATGAAAACAATTATATACACAATCGTTTTACTGTTTACTACAATTGTGAGTCTAGCCCAGCAAGATGCTCAGTTCACACAATATATGTACAACACGATTAATATCAACCCTGCTTATGCAGGATCCAGAGGTGCTTTAAGTATTTTTGCGCTTCATCGGGCTCAATGGGTTGGGTTAAATGGTGCACCAGTTACCAATGCGTTATCAGTAAACACACCTTTAAAAAATAGCCGCGTTGGACTGGGGTTAACCATAATAAATGACAAAATAGGACCTGTTCAAGAGAATATGATCTCAGGAGATTTTTCATACACAATACCAACCTCTGATCAAGTTTCTTTATCATTTGGTATAAAAGCCACAGCAAACTTATTTGATTTAGACGTAGCCAAATTAAACCCTGTGGATGACGACCCTGCCCTACATGACTACAACAATAAATTTTCTCCTAATATTGGTGTTGGTGTTTATCTGCATTCACAGAAGGCTTATGTGGGATTGTCCGTTCCTAATTTTATCGAAACCAACAGGTATGATGATAATGAAGTTGCTATTTTTAAAGAAAAAATTAATTATTATTTAATCGCGGGATATATTCTCGACTTAAATAGTACTCTAAAATTTAAACCTGCTTTACTAACTAAATTAGTAGAAGGAGCTCCACTACAGGTAGATCTCTCAGGAGCTTTGATGTTCAATGAAAAATTAACGATCGGTCTATCCTATCGATGGAGTGCCGCTGTTAGTGCTATGGTTGGATTTCAAATTTCTGATGCCATATATATTGGCTACGGTTATGATTTAGAAACTACACGCTTAGATAACTACAATTCGGGATCACACGAAATATTTTTACGATATGAATTATTCAAAAATAATGATAAAATAACTACTCAAAGATTTTTCTAAAAACTTCTATGAAACCGCTAATTCAAATAGTAATAACTTTAGTTAGTTTGATTTACATTAATATGTATAGTCAAAGCACGACCTTGAATACTATAGATAGTGCAATTAAGTTTAAAAATCAAAAAGATACTACATCTGAAATACCTATAAAGACTCGAATAGTGAAATCATATTATGTCGAAGAGAAAGTAAATATGAAATTTGGAGGTTATACAACAACGTATAAAGTTTCTAAACTAAGCATGGTAAACAAATATGATTTAGGGCCAAATAATACTAGGGTCGTTACTCCTACATATGTAAATGTTTATGTAACTCCTGAACATTTGAAAAAATTAAAATTAGACTCCATTAATGCAATTTCAAAACCGATTGTTGTAAAAAAAACAAAAATAGCATCACAAGATTTAAAAATTAATAAAGCTGCGGTACTTCCAAAACCCCCAAATTTAAAAAAAAACGAAGTATCAATTAAAAATTCTGCACCCGTATTACTATCAAAAAGCGTAGTTGCAAATATACCTGAACCTATAATAAATAAAGAACAAAATTATCAGGAAGCATTAAATTCAAGTGCAGCAAAAAATTCAACAGGATTAGCTAAAAATAAATTAGAAGAATTACAAATCAACAATCCGGTTAAAACTACTATTAATACCTCAATTACTGTAAATAAGCCCAGTGGTGTTGCTTATGTATATTATTTAAAAACATATGAAAGAATTGCTGAAAAAGGATATCGATCCGAAGAGATGCTAAAGAAAATCGGGAATGCTTTTTTTTATGATGGTGAGTATGAAAAGGCGGCAAAATGGCTAGGCGAGTTATTTGAACTGAAAACTATTTTAGAACCTGAGTATTACTATAGATATTCTAAATCATTATCTGTTATTCATGAAAATGAAAAAGCAGAACGAATGATGGAGCTTTTTAAGGAAAAACAAAGATAAAATTCGTCAATTAATAAATTATAAATTATGAAAAAGAGTCTACTTCTGTTAATATTCCTTTTCTGTTTTATTTCGCACAACATCTACTCACAGCTTGCATCAGAATATATTGCAGATAAAAATCAGGACAGTTACGTAAGTGTTGATGTTTTAAAAACTTATGAAAGAGTCTCTGATAAAGGATATAAATCCATAGATATGTTAAAAAAACTAGCTAATGCTTCTTTTTTTAATTCCAATTTTATAGAAGCAGCCAAATGGTATGATCAATTATTTTCAATGACTTCTGATTTTGAAACGGTATACTATTATCGCTATGCACAATCTCTAAAATCAGTTAATAATCCAAAAAAGGCTGATGAAATGATGAAAATATTTATAGAAAAATCGAAATAAAGGAATATAAAAAACGAAAATTAATTGATTCATTATAAAAACAATTATTATGAAAAATAAAATACTTTTTTACATAGCTATAATAAGCGTTTTATCAATCAGCATGTATTCACAAGAAGCTAGAGTAGCGAAAGCAGAAAAAAAATACGATAACTATGCTTATGTAGATGCTATAAAAACATACGAAAAGCTTGCTAACAAAGGCTATAAGTCTGCCGATATGTTTAAAAAATTGGGAAACGCATATTACTTTAATGCAGAACTTGAAGATGCCGCTAAATGGTATACCGAGTTATTTACTATGGAGGCAGAAATCGAACCAGAATATTACTATAGATATGCTCAAACATTAAGATCCATTGGCGAAAATAAAAAAGCAGATGAAATTATGGTCAAATTTAATGCTTTTGCACAAAATGATGATAGAGGAAAACTGTTTATGGAAAATAGAGATTATTTGTCGGAGATAAAAGCAAACTCTGGCAGATATGACATTGAACCAACTTCTCTTAGCACCCCTTATTCTGATTATGGAACGGCTATTTATTTAAATAAATTAGTATATGCTTCAGCAAAAGATACCGGCAGTATACAACAAAGAAAACACTCTTGGAATAATCAATATTTCACTGATTTATATACTGCTGAGTTAGGAGATGAGATGGTAGTAGGTAAAACGGCTAAATTTGATAAATTAGTAAATACTAGGTTTCATGAATCTACTGCCGCCTTTACCAAAGATGGAAAAACGATGTATTTTACCCGTAATAATTTTAATAAAGATAAAAAAGGTTTTGATGGTAATAATATCACACTTATAAAAATATATAAAGCCACTTTTGAAGATAATAAATGGATAAATATTACTGAACTTTCTATCAATAGTGACAATTATAGTAACGCTCACCCAGCCCTAAGTCCAGATGAAAAAACGTTATATTTTGCTTCAGATATGCCTGGTACAGTTGGTTTATCTGATATATTTAAAGTAGCGATAAATGAAGATGGTAGTTTAGGCAATCCCGTTAATTTAGGAAATTTGATAAATACGGCGGGGAGAGAAACATTTCCTTATACCAGTGCTGATAATGAACTTTATTTTTCTTCTAATGGACATCCTGGTCTAGGAGGTCTTGATGTATTTGTCTCTAAAATAAATTCCGAAGGCAACTTTAATAAAGTACAAAACGTAGGTGCTGATATTAACTCTCCGCTAGATGATTTTGCCTACATGATTGATTCTAAATCAAGACGTGGTTTTTTTAGTTCGAACAAAGACGGAGGTCAAGGGTTAGATGATATCTACCGTTTCCTCGAAACAAGGAGGCTAACTTGCGAGCAAGAACTCTTTGGAAAAATAACAGACATTGAAACTCATGAAGTATTATCAGATACTAAAATAACTGTTTTTGACAACATGTTTAATGAACTAGGAACAACACAATCAGACAAAGACGGAAACTATTCTTTAATAGTGGAATGCGACATGAAACTATATGTGCGAGCTGAAAAAATGGATTATACCACCAAGGAAGTGAAAGCAACTACCTTAGATGAAAACGGAAAAACAGAACTAAATATTGAGTTAGAAAAAGCCCGATGCAAAGTGGTTGTAGGCGATGATTTAGGGAAATGTTTCGGGATTACAAATATTTATTTTGATTTCGATAAATCCGATATCCGCTATGAAGCAGCTATTGATTTAGAAAAAATATTAGATGTATTGATAGAGTACCCAGCGATGAAACTAGATATCCGTTCGCATACTGACAGTCGAGGATCTTCAAAATATAATGAGGCTTTATCAGACAGAAGAGCAAAATCGACTATCAATTGGCTTATAAAAAATGGTGTAGCTAAAGACCGATTAACCGCTAAAGGATATGGGGAATACAAACTCATAAACAAATGTATTGATGGCGTAGAATGTACTGAAAAAGAACATCAACTAAACAGACGTAGTGAATTTATAATTACGGACTTATAAAAAAAAACCAAGGTATCATTTAATACCCTGGTTGTTTCAAACCAAACAAACTTAATAATTTTAGTTAATGTGTCCTTGAAGAATTTAAGATTAATAGAAAACTACTAAATTAGGTACATAATGTAAATTTGCGCTCATAATTTAGTAGTTTAAGTTTAAAGTAGATTGTGGGGCAAAATTCTTTAAATATGGTTTTAACAATTATCTAATTCTTTTCGAATATAAAAACAATTCCGTTAAAACAACAAAAATAATCGACAAAATACATAGTATTTAAAATAAAATAGTATTTAACTTACTTTATTGTTCTTTTTTAAGTTGCAGGTAAATAAAAAAGACTGAAGTAGGCTAAATAGAAATAATAGTATAAATAAATTTATCTTTCTACCCTTGTTAGATCAAATATTTAAAGGCCATCGCACACAAAATACCCAGCCCAAAACTCAATAAAGTCCCTATCAAGATATATTCAGTAAGTTTGACATCCTTAGACTCTTTAAGGTCTCCAAATCTGAAAATAGATTTGGCTGCCAATAAAAAACCGATTCCTTCCCAAAAATTAATTACCACAAAAAAGAAAATAAACAAGCGTTCCAGAATCCCAATAAATTTTCCAGCATTATTTGTGTCATCCCTATTATTTTTAGTGATTTGATCACTCCATTTGGACAGTAATAATTTTAAAACTATTGCGCTCACATAAGTTACCGTGATTAAGGCTGTAAATAACGCAAGGCTTTGGGTTGAATACAGTATTTCAAAGTCAATTTCGTACGGATAATAATTACGCACCACGGCTGCAATCACTGACAAGTGTAATATTTGGTCGATAAAAAACCATGTTTTTAGCGTTTTCTTTTTCTCGAAATATAATTTGGCACAATCAATAGTAAAATGACTTCCAACAATAACAAACAATGCAAAGAGGTATTCTTTATTAAATTTTGTGATCAACAATAAGAGTACAAAATGCACTAACAGATGAAGATATAGGTATTTTGATTTTATTTTATTTTTCTTTTTATCCTTAACCCAAGATGTGGGCTGCAACAAAAAGTCACCTACTAAGTGAGCTAAAACAAGCATGAAAGATAATTCTACCATTGGTTTTTAATTTCTTGTTTATAATATTCAATCACATTTTTTAACTCCTCATACCCTGCCCTCTTAAGGGATGCACTTATCGAACTTTGGCTTTTTCTATTTAAAGCAAGAGCCAATTCCTTTTGATTAACACCTGGATTTTCTAACGCTTTTTTTATGATTTCGGCAGAGGTCGTGGTCCAATTATCAGCAAACAAAACAATTAATTGAAAGATAATCGTAAAATTCTCATTAAATCCAGACCAAGGCGATTGTATTCCCAAAGTCTGCTTTTTTAATCTTTCAAAGCATTCCCCTGAGTTTACAAAAGCAATTCCGTTAGATTCTGTTACCTTGTCAGCAGTATAATCGACGGTGCCTATTCCTATTGCAATACGCACATCTAGTTTTTTGTGTTGTTTGATGGTGGCCTTGATTAATAAGGCGATTTCGACTGTATCAATAGGATCGACAAGCAACTGAAAACTGTCACCTCTATATATTTCCCAATGCTTGGGTTCATTTCCGTAGGTGCTTAAAATGCCTTTTAAATCCCCCATCCATAATGCCGAAGCTACTTTTCTAGAGTTTATTATATCACCAGTGATTACTGCCTTCATATCTTGAAATTTTAAGCAAGATACTAAAAATATCGCTTAATATAACGATATATTATATTATCGTTAAATAAAGCGATAATATATATAATCGCCTTATTAGACGATATAGTAAATTATCGTTTAATTTACATTTTTCGTGGGGCAAATTACAAATCATTATGATCAGCCTAAATAAAAAAATAATAAAGGACATTATTGTCCGTTATTATTTTTTTTTACTACTTTTGTGCTATATTTTATTTAGATCAAGTACAAATAACATTACTTGGACTTTAAAATTATCAGAATAATATTTTAACAAAAAAGCGAAACTTTTGTTTCACACAAATTAAACACCCAAACTCATGCAAAAAGCATCTCTATTTGAAAACCTAGAATTTAATGAAACTAAGGTTGCAGTAAGCGTATTATTAAAAACTTCTAACTCTAGCGAAGTACGGATTTTACTAAAAAAAGATCAAGTGATGAAGGAGCACCAAGCACCATTTCCGATAGTTATTGAAGTTTTTGATGGCGTCATACAATTTGGAGTCAACGGAGAAAACCAAACTCTTAATCGAGGAGATATAATCTCGTTAGACGCCTCAGTTCCTCATGATTTAAAAGGTATTTCTGATTCCATAATCCGTCTTACAATCCACAAGAATGATACTATTGAACGCATAAATTCTATAAAATAATATAAAAAACAAAATGAAAAAAACTTGGTTAGCATTTATAAGTGTGGTGGTAATCTCATTTATAGTCCTTATTGGTGTTGGTGTAGAAGTGTATCAAACGCAACCTCCAATTCCAGAAAAAGTAATCATAAAAGGAACCGGAGAAATAGTTTACACAAAAGAAGACATACAAATTGGTCAAAACGTATGGGAATCCATTGGCGGAATGGAAGTTGGTTCCATTTGGGGACATGGGAGTTATGTAGCACCCGATTGGACTGCAGATTGGATCCACAAAGAAGCCGTCTTCATGCTAGACACTTGGGCAAAAGAATACAACATGCCTTATTCTGAATTGGATGTTGAAAAGAAAGCGGCTCTAAAAGCACGTTTGATTCAAGATATTAGAACCAATACATTTGACGAAACAACTAAAACAATTAGTATTTCACCAGAACGTTTAAACGCGATTAATGAAAACATAACGCATTATACAAAAATTTTTTCAGAAGGTAAAGAAGAGTACGCTATTCAAAGAGGCGCTCTAACAGATACTAAGAAATTATCACAATTGAATGCCTTTTTATTCTGGACTTCTTGGGCGGCAAGTACAAACAGACCGAATGAAGATTATACGTATACCTCAAACTGGCCACACGAACCTTTAATTGACAATAATATTACGGATAGTTCTATTATTTGGTCCGGTTTATCTATCGTTTTGTTGTTATTATTTATTGGAATATTGACTTATTACTATCTTCTTAATCATGAAAAAGGAGATTTATTAACCAAGCCTGAATCGGATCCTTTAGAGAATATGAAATTATTGCCTTCGCAAAAAGCCGTATTAAAATATTTCTTAATCATTTGTTTCTTAATCGCATTACAAGTTGTTTTAGGGATATTAACGGTGCATTATACCGTTGAAGGACAATCTTTCTTTGGTTTCGAATTATCACAATATTTACCTTATTCTATTACGCGAACTTGGCATACCCAATTGGCGGTTTTCTGGATTGCTGCAACTTGGTTGGCTACCGGATTATTCTTAGCGCCAATGATTTCGGGTAAAGAAATCAAAAACCATATTTTAGGAATTAATTTCCTTTTTATAGCCTTATTAGTTATCGTTTTGGGTTCTATGTTTGGTGAGTGGTTGGGAGTACACCAATTTTTAGATTTAACGACTAATTTTTTCTTTGGACACCAAGGATATGAATACATGGATTTAGGCCGTTTCTGGCAGATATTATTGGGTGTAGGTCTTGTTTTATGGGTATTTATGGTTAGTCAACACATTTTGTTTGCTATTCGTAAAAATGATAATTCTAAATCATTGTTAATCATATTACTGATTTCGGTTATGGCAATCGGAATGTTCTTTTTCTCTGGTTTAATGTATGGAGAAAACAGTAGTTTACCTGTAATTAATTACTGGAGATGGTGGCTGGTTCACCTTTGGGTTGAAGGTTTCTTTGAAGTTTTTGCCACGGTTGTTATCGCTTATATTTTCTCTCAATTAAAGATTATTTCTGCTAAGACGGCTGGTAGAGTTTCGGTAGCATCGGCTACTATCTTTTTGGCTGGTGGAATTTTGGGAACTTTACATCATTTGTATTTTTCTGGAACACCGGTAAAAGCAATTGCTCTTGGTGCTACGTTCAGTGCGTTAGAAGTGGTGCCTCTTACTTTAATGGGTTTTGAAATTAGAGAAAACTGGAGTCATTTAAAAAGCACTCCTTGGATGCAAAAATACAAATGGCCTATTTTCTTCTTTATCGCAGTCGCTTTTTGGAATTTCTTAGGAGCTGGAGTATTCGGGTTTATAATTAATCCGCCTATTGCTTTGTACTATATTCAAGGATTAAACACAACTGCAGTTCATGCTCATACTGCACTATTTGGAGTTTATGGAATGTTAGGAATGGGATTCATCTTAATTTGTTTGCGTTTTTATTCTGATAGAGTTTGGGAAGAAAGTAAATTGAAAAAAGCGTTCTGGGCATTAAATATTGGTCTTATCGCAATGGTAGTGTTGAGTTTATTGCCAATAGGAATTATTCAAGCATATACTTCTATCACAAAAGGATATTCGTTTGCAAGAGAGTCTGAATTGTTATATTCACCTACAATCCAAACATTAAAATGGATGAGAATGATTGGAGATATTATTTTTTCAGTGGGTATTTTTTACTTCTGTTGGTTTACAGTAAGTGAAACTATTTATAATTTAAAGAGAAAAAGTATTTAGTTGTTATAAACATTGACTCATAAATAAAGCCTGTTAGAAGATGTGAAAATCTTTTTACAGGCTTTTTTTAAAGCATAATTTAGGCATTCTGCAAATTTATAAAACGACTCATTTTCTAAATTCCCAATTAAAAACTATCTTCGTCTTTTTAAAAGAATAAAGAAATTCGAAGAAAATGTAAAGAGTTCTGAGGTCTATATTCTATTCTCTTGATTCTGTTTTCTAAAAAACCCAAATGAGCAATCTCCTACTTACTCCTATCGAATACCTAAAAGGCGTTGGCCCTAACCGTGGCGAATTGTTACGAAAGGAACTAGGGATTCATAAGTACAAAGATCTAATCAATTTGTACCCGAACCGCTACATTGACCGAACGCGTTACTACAAAATCAACGAGCTGCAAAACAATGTTGCCGAGGTACAAATCATTGGGAAAATCATCAATATCAAAACTGTCGAATTTGGTAAGGGCAAGAAACGTCTCGTTGCCACTTTTGTGGATGATACAGGCCAAATGGAATTGGTATGGTTTCAGGGACAAAAATGGGTTCGGGAATCGTTGAAACTAAACGAAATTAGCGTAATTTTTGGAAAATGTACTTCTTTTAACGGCGCATACAATATGGCGCATCCTGAAATCGAAGCGATGAGCGAGCACGAAAAAAGTTTGCGTTCTGCAATGCAAGCTGTCTATCCTTCGACAGAAACGCTGAACAATCGCGGAATTTCAAATCGGGTAATCAATAAATTAATGCAGCAGCTGTTTCTAGAAACCCAAACCTTATTTACAGAAACACTTCCGGATTATCTATTGCAGGATTTACAATTAATTCCTAAAAAAGCAGCCTTATTCAACATCCATTTTCCCAAAAGCGCAGAAGCTTTGGCAAAAGCCCAATTCCGATTAAAATTTGAAGAATTATTCTTTATCCAATTGCAATTAATCACTAAAAATCTAGTTCAAAAACACAAAATAAAGGGACATCCGTTTACTAAGGTGGGCGAACTTTTTAATGATTTCTACCAAAATCACCTGCCTTTTCAGCTCACCGGAGCTCAAAAAAGAGTGATTAAAGAAATCAGAACAGATATGGGAACTAACGCCCAGATGAACCGATTATTACAAGGTGATGTAGGATCTGGGAAAACGATTGTGGCTTTTATGAGCATGTTACTAGCACTTGATAATGGCTTTCAAGCTTGCTTGATGGCTCCCACAGAAATCTTGGCCAACCAGCATTTTATCGGGCTTTCAGAATTAGCTAACAAATTGAATATAAATATAAAAATACTGACTGGTTCAACTAAAACTTCAGCCCGAAAAATTATTTATGAAGAGTTAGAAAATGGAAGCTTACAAATCCTAATCGGAACACATGCTTTATTGGAAGACAAAGTGAAATTTCAAAATTTAGGTTTAGCTGTAATTGACGAACAGCACCGTTTTGGGGTCGAACAACGTTCTAAATTGTGGAAGAAAAACGAAATTCCACCACACATTTTAGTAATGACCGCAACTCCTATTCCGCGAACGCTGGCAATGAGTTTGTACGGTGACCTCGATATTTCGGTTATTGACGAACTGCCTCCGGGCCGGAAACCCATTCAAACTGTACATCGTTTTGACAGCAACCGTCTGAAAGTTTGGAAATTTATTCGAGATGAAATCGGTTTAGGACGCCAAATATATATTGTTTATCCGCTGATACAAGAATCAGAAAAAATGGATTTCAAAGATTTAATGGATGGTTATGAAAGTATTTCTCGTGACTTCCCTTTGCCAGATTATTCCATTTCTATTTTGCACGGAAAGATGAAACCAGCCGATAAAGACGCTGAAATGAAACGTTTTTCGGATGGGAAAACCAATATAATGGTTGCTACAACCGTAATTGAAGTTGGGGTAAATGTTCCTAATGCCTCAGTAATGATTATCGAAAGTGCTGAGCGCTTTGGACTCTCGCAACTCCACCAACTGCGCGGTCGTGTGGGTCGTGGTGCTGATCAGAGTTACTGCATCCTGATGACGAGTCACAAATTAAGTTCTGACAGCAAAACTAGGATGGAAACCATGGTGAGTACTAATGATGGATTTGAAATTGCCGAAGTTGATTTGAAACTTCGCGGCCCAGGAAACCTCATGGGAACTCAGCAAAGTGGTGTACTTAACCTTCAAATTGCCGATATTGTTCGCGACAGAGATATTTTGGCCTTAGCCAGAGAGAAAGCGATAAAAATCCTAACCGTGGATGCCCCTTTACAAAAACCAGAACACGCTACTTTAAGAAGTGTTTATATCGAGTTGACTAAAAAGAAAAACATTTGGAACTACATCAGTTGATTCCTTTTTTATAAAATTTGACTTTTTTTCAAATCCAATTAAACCTTTGCCCTTTTTTACGGTCTTATGTCAGAGACTTTCAGTCTCTGGAAAACTTATTTGCTAGAATTTTCAGTTTTATTATTTGATAGAATTCCCTAATCGTTAGTAAATGAACGCTTAGGAGTTTTTATGTGCTATTTTCGAAATAGTTGTATGTACAACTGTTAAATAAAAACAAACCTATTATTTATTCCAATTGTAAAACCTAAATTTGTCATTTAACAAAAAATATTGAAAACTAATCCTACTTCATAAAAATAAACATGAAAATAAAATACATCGTTTACGGCTTACTCATTGTTGGTTTTGGTGCCTTTATAAGCTACCGAATAATCGAAAATAAAGGAGATTCAAAAGCAAACAACAGCAAATCAGGAAAACCAGCGGCGATGCGTTTAGCTGGAATTGTAGTTCAGCCTCAAACTTTTGAAAATAATTTATCCCTTTCTGGTTCTATTGAAGCAAATGAGCAGGTAGAAATTCGTTCTGAAGTTTCCGGTATTGTAGAAAGCATCAACTTTCAAGAAGGAAGTAATGTTAGTAATGGACAATTACTTTTTAAAGTAAACGACAGAGAATTAAGAGCCCAATTGAGTCAGGCAAATACTAAGGAAAGTTTAGCATCAGAAAATGAAAGACGAGCCAAACTTTTACTGGCAAAAGAAGCTATCAGTCAAGAAGAATATGATGTTGCTAGAGCAGAATATGCTTCGATGAAAGCACAAAGCCAGTTAATAAAGGCGCAAATTGCCAAAACGGCTGTAAGGGCTCCGTTTTCAGGAAGAATTGGGTTGCGTTCTATTTCTGTGGGAACCTACATCACCCCTGCTGTGTTAGTGGCTAATTTAGTTAATATTGGGAAGTTAAAAATCACTTTTTCGATTCCTGAAAAATATGTAAATGAACTAAAAAACAAAACTACTTTGAGTTTCAAAGTAGCGGGATCTACTGAAAAATATACTGCTACTGTCTATGCAATTGAACCTTCAGTAGAGATTTCGACTAGAACCTTAAAAGTTCGTGCCATTGCCGAGAATAAAGATGGAAAATTATTACCAGGTACTTTTGCAGATGTTGAATTACCACTAGCTGTTATCAAAGACGCCATTGTAGTACCAACACAAGCTATAATTCCGGTTCAAAACGGAAAAAAAGTATTTATTTCTGATTTTGGCAAAGCCAAAGAAGTCATGGTCGAAACGACTACAAGAACAGATGCTTCACTCTTGATTTTATCTGGACTAAAAGCAGGAGATACATTAATCACAACAGGTGTTATGTCTTTGAAAAATGAAACTCCCGTTAAAGTAATCATCAAGTAATTTAAAGTTATTTAGAAAGGAGAAATTATTAGCATACTCCTAACCCCATAACAATATTTTATTAATCCCACAAAAAATGAGTTTATCTACATTAAGTATAAAAAGGCCAGTATTGACTATTGTTATGAATTTAGCAATTGTACTATTTGGTATTATAGGATATTCCTATCTTGGCGTTCGTGAATTTCCCTCGATAGATCCTGCGCAGGTTTCGATTAGAACTAATTATACGGGTGCCAACTCTGATATTATTGAGTCCCAAATCACGGAACCTTTAGAAAAAGCGATTAATTCCATCGACGGAATAAGGAACATAACTTCCTCTAGTTCTCAGGGAAGCAGTTCGATAACTGTAGAATTTAACTTGGATAAAAACCTTGAAGAAGCCGCAAATGATGTTCGTGATAAGGTGTCGCAAGCCATCCGAAGTCTACCGCAGGATATTGATGCTCCGCCAGTAGTTTCTAAGGCTGATGCCGATAGTGATGCGATTATTTCCATGACCGTGCAAAGTGATACACGCAGCCCGCTAGAACTGAGTGATTATGCTGAGAATGTGATTTCGCAAAGACTAGAAACCATTCCTGGTGTGAGTGGTGTTCAAATTTGGGGACAAAAAAAATACGCCATGCGTTTGTGGATTAATCCTGTGAAACTAGCTTCCTATGGACTGACTGTAGCCGAAGTACGAACTGCATTGGGAAAACAAAATGTAGAGTTACCCTCTGGAAAACTGACTGGAGCTAACACAGAATTAACCGTAAAAACAGTAGGGAACTTATCTACTGCCGAAGAATTTAATAACATCATCATTCGATCTGAAGGAGAAAAGATTGTCCGCTTAAGCGATATTGGTTCTGCCGTTCTTGGTCCAGAAAATATTGAAACTAAATTAAGTCAGTCCGGACTTCCACTTGTTGGTCTGGCAATTGTTCCTCGTCCGGGTGCAAATTATTTAGACATTTCAAAAGCTTTTTATGAGCAATACGAAGACTTAAAAAAAGACCTTCCCAGTGATATCAAGTTAAATATAGCGCTCGACAATACTATTTTCGTAAAAAAATCAGTACTTGAGGTAGCTGAAACACTTGGAATATCTATATTCTTGGTAATTTTAATTATCTATTTATTCTTTAGAGACTGGGCGATTGCTTTCAGGCCATTAATTGACATTCCAGTTTCTTTAATAGCAACCTTTTTTATCATGTGGTTGTTTGGTTTCTCCATCAACGTTTTAACGCTTCTAGCAATTGTTCTTGCTACCGGTTTAGTAGTCGATGACGGAATCGTTGTAACCGAAAACATTTATAAAAAAGTAGAAGAAGGCATGTCGCCAATGGAAGCAGCGATCAAAGGCTCTAATGAGATATTTTTTGCCGTAATTTCGATCTCTGTTACACTAGCAGCAGTATTCCTACCAGTTATTTTCCTCGAAGGATTTGTGGGACGTTTATTTAGAGAATTTGGCGTCGTCATAGGTGCTGCCGTTTTGATATCGGCTTTTGTGTCCTTGACATTAACACCTATGTTAAATGCCTATTTGATGAAAGGCGGCGAGCAAAAAAAATCAAAATTCTATAATTTAACTGAACCTTATTTCCAAAAGCTAAACAGCACTTATGCCGATGCATTAGCTCGTTTTATGGATAAAAAATGGTGGAGCTTCCCTATCCTATTCGCTTGTTTTGGATTGATTTTTGTCTTTTATAATTTGATCCAAAAAGAGACGGCACCATACGATGACCGAAGCTCTTTGACGCTAAGAATGACAGCTCCAGAGGGATCTAGTTATGAATACACTGATCGTTTCATGCAGGAAATTTCGCGATTAGTTGATGATTCTATTCCAGAAAAAAAAGTAAGCTTAGTGATTACCTCTCCAGGTTTTGGATCATCGTCTGTAAATAGTGGTTTTGTGAGGTTGTCTTTAAAAGAATCCAGTGAACGCGAGTTATCTCAAGCAGAAATTGCGGAGAAACTTACTAAATGGACCAAACAATATCCAGATGCTAAAACATCTGTGACCCAGCAACCAACTATTGCTGTAAACAGACGTGGTGGTTTACCTATACAATACATAATTCAAACTCAAAGTTTTAGTAAATTAGAGGAGAAAATTCCGTTATTTATGGAAGAGGTAGATAAAGACCCTACTTTTTCAATGTCAGATGTAAACTTAAAGTTCAACAAGCCAGAGCTTAACGTAACTATTGATCGTGAAAAAGCAGAAAGCTTAGGAATATCTGTTATTGACATTGCACAAACCTTGCAACTGTCATTAAGCGGACAACGTTTTGGTTATTTTATGAAGTCAGGAAAACAATACCAAGTAATTGGACAATTTGATCAAGCAGATCGTTCAAAACCATTGGACTTGACTTCTATGTATGTTAAGAACAACAAAGGAGAACTAATTCAGATGGACAATATTGTAAGTATTGAGGAACAAAGCAAGCCACCGCAGTTGTACCACAACAACCGATTCATGTCTGCTACCGTTTCTGCAGGTCTTGCTCCTGGAAAAAGTATCAATGACGGAATTGACGCTATGGAAAAAATTAGAGCCAAAGTCCTTGACGATACATTCACAACTGATTTGGGCGGAGAATCAAGAGATTTTGTAGAAAGTAGTTCTAATACTACTTTTGCATTTGGACTAGCCTTATTATTAATATTTTTAATTCTAGCAGCACAGTTTGAAAGTTTTATCGATCCATTTATCATTATTTTAACCGTTCCTATGGCTGTTGCCGGTGCATTATTTTCATTATGGTTGTTTGATCAAACTTGGAATATCTTTAGCCAAATTGGTACCGTGATGCTAATTGGGTTAGTTACCAAAAACGGTATTTTGATTGTAGAATTTGCCAACCAGCTGCGAGAACAGGGCAAACCGAAACTAGAAGCCGTTCTTGAAGCTTCAGAGGCACGTTTAAGGCCTATATTGATGACCAGTTTAGCAATCTCACTTGGGGCATTGCCTATTGCACTTTCGCTTGGAGCTGCTTCTATAAGTAGAATTGGTATGGGAGTCGTTATTGTTGGAGGAACTATTTTCTCTTTAGTTTTAACATTATTTGTTATACCAGCACTATATTTTATGTGGTCTAAAGCTAAAAAACACTATCCTGAATTTGATCACATCGAAGAATATGAAAATGAAAGTAAATAATACTATGACAACTAAAACACTATTTCAAAGTATGTTAGTCTTCTTTTTGTGTATTCTAAACGGAAATGCACAAGAACTATTAACACTTAAAGATGCAGTACAAATAGCTTTAGAAAACAATTACGAGATTAAGATTGCCAAAAACGAATTAAAGATTGACGAAAGTAATGTCACGCCTGGAAATGCGGGAATGTTACCTAGTGCAACAGCTTCCATTACCAATAATAACAGTATTCAAAATCTTTCACAAACACGTGCAGATGGTACAGTAAACAGTCTAGATAATGCTAAAAACAACAGCCTAACTTATGGAGTGAGCTTAGGTTGGACTATTTTTGACGGCTTGAGAATGTTTGCGATGAGAGATCAACTACAAGAGTTACAAAAACTTGGTGAAAACCAATTGAAGCTTACGATCATTACAAAAATTAGCGATGTACAAGTGGCTTACTTTGATTTGGTACAGCAGCAACAGCAATTGATTGCGCTCGATAGTACCCTTGTTATTTCGAATCAAAGAGTAAGCTTGGCACATAATAGATTTACCATCGGGAAAGCATCAAAACTAGAAGTATTAAATGCGCAAGTAGACATTAATACTGATAAAGTAAGCCTATTGAGACAAAAAGAAAGATACATCAATGCTAAAATTTTACTGAATCAAATTCTAGCCAGAGATATTACTCTTGATTTTAAGGTAGCAGATAACTTTATCATGGAACAGCAATTAGATTTTACTGAATTGAAATCTTTGGCCGAACAACAAAATCCACAAGTGGCAGCTTTAATTATAAGTAAAAAAGTAGCAGAATTAGAACTCAAAAAAATAAAATCAGGTCGATACCCTACCGTAAGGCTAAACACAGGATATAACTTTTCTGATAGTGAGTCAAGTCTTGGATTTACAACACAATCGGCAGCTAGAGGTTTTAATTACGGCTTTACTGCTGCTTTGAATCTCTTTGATGGTTTCGCTCAAAAACGCAATGAAAAAATTGCAAACTTGCAAATTGACAATTCTAGTATTTTAATTGAGCAACAAAATCTAGAGTTAAATGCACAGCTAGCGACAGCGTATCAAACGTATGTGACAAATTTAGAATTAATTGAATTAGAAGAAAAAAATGAGGCTATTGCCAAACAAAATCTCAACATTACCTTAGATAAATTCCGAATTGGTACTATAACAACATTAGAGTTTAGAACTGCACAGTTGAATTATGTGAATGCTACAGTACGATATAGCAACGCACAATTTCAAGCAAAACTATCAGAAATTACTTTAAGAGAGTTGGCTGGAACTATTACCTTATAAATCCAACATTTTAGACTCAACAATATATCGATTTGTTTTCGAATTAATTTTGTTTAGTTTGTAGGATGAACAAGAGTGTCTAGTCCTACATAAATGATACAGATTATTAGATAAAAATATTTAATTAAACACTTGTAAAAACGTTTTTACAAGTGTTTTTTATTTTATTTATTCTCATTTTAAGTTGATTCTGTAAAGGCATTGATTTGGAGTTAGCATATGTTTCCACTAGCACAATTATTGAAATAATATATTGTGTAATTTTATCCTGTTGATTAAAATTATATCCTTTTTAACAAAGTAAGATTTAACTAATTAGTATATTTTCATTAAGTTTATAACTCTTTCTTTATAAACTATTTCTATGAATCGCAACTACATCAATCCTCCAGATTTATCGAGTGAAAAATCGTTAAAAACCTTAGTCGAAAATAGAACTGTTTACAATTTGAATCATTGTGAATTAAATCTGTTTGAAACGTACAAAGAATCACAATTAGTTCCTTTGAAATTCAATGATTTGGTAGTAACCAGCATGTTGCGAGGAAAGAAAGTAATGCACCTTTTTGAAGACCCAGCTTTTGAGTACTTGCCGGGTGAAACTGTAGTGATACCTTCTAATGTGGAAATGAAAATTGATTTCCCTGAAGCAACTAAAAATAATCCTACGCAATGTTTGGCATTAGCGATAGACCAAACCAAAATAAATGACACTTTACAGTTTTTAAATGAACGCTATCCCAAAGAAGGTCAAAATCAATTTTGGCATTTAAACTACCAGAATTACTACTTCTATAACAATGTAGAATTAGCCACAACCATCAATAAATTGATAAAAGAATGCATGAGTACTTCCATAACAAAAGACGTTTTAGCTGATTTGACCTTACAAGAATTGCTCATTAGAATTGTGCAGACACAAACGGCTAAATCTATTGAAGACGGTCTCTATTCAGATCCTAATAGCCCTATTACACAAGTATTAGAATACATCCGAGTAAATATTAAGGAGAATATAAGTCTCAAAAACTTGAGCGAAAAAGCTTGTATGAGTACAACCTCTTTTTATCGTTTTTTCAAAAAAGAATTAGGTATGACTCCAATAGAATTTGTGATTAGAGAAAAAATAAAATGTGCGAAGCAATTATTAAAAAATCCAGCGATTCAAATTAATGAAGTATGTCATTTATCTGGATTTGAAGATAGCAATTACTTTATTCGTTTATTTAAAAAACACGAAGGCATCACGCCAAAACAATACCAGTTGCTGTGCGTCAATTAACTTATTCAATATATTTCAAGGGTTCTAAATCTTTTTCTTCCTCTGGAGTAAAAATCCTATATTCGATTCGGAATGTCTTTTTCAATGGCGTTTCTAATGAAAATCCGCCTACTCCGAAAGCATCTATTACATCCAAAGTAAAGTGCGTATGTTTCCAATATTCGAATAAATCCTTGTCTACCCAAAATTCAGTATTTTCGATAGAGCCAATGCAAACATCACCCAGTCTTTGATAGAAACCGCCTTTTTCAAAACATTGCGGCTGCGTTCCTTCGCAACAACCTCCGGCCTGATAAAACATCAAGTCGCCGTGTTTTTCTTGCAATATTTTTATTAATTCTACTGCCTTTTCAGTTGCATCAATTCTTCTTATCATCTTTTTTTTTGTATAACGTGAATATTACTTCTGTATTTATTTTTTTTCCCTTAAAATAAAAAAGGCAAGTCTTTCAACTTACCTTCTCTATTTCTAGTTTCAAATTCTAAAAGAAACCTAACTTCTTCTTATCGTATGAAATTAACATGTTTTTAGTTTGTTGATAGTGAGCAAGCATCATTTTATGATTTTCACGACCAATTCCCGATTGCTTATACCCTCCAAACGGAGCTCCTGCGGGATAAGAATGATATTGGTTAATCCAAACACGACCCGCTTGAATCGCTCTAGGGACCTGATAAATCTCATGTGCATCACGTGTCCAGAGTCCGGCACCTAAACCATACATGGTGTCATTTGCGATTGCGATGGCTTCCTCAGTTGTTTTAAAAGTGGTAACCGCCAAAACAGGCCCGAAGATCTCTTCCTGAAAAATCCGCATTTTATTATTCCCTCTAAAAAGAGTAGGCTTGATATAATACCCTGTGGTAAGATCTCCTTCTAAGTTATTATCCATGCCACCAGTCAATACTTCAGCACCTTCTTCTTTTCCTAACTTAATATAGTTAAGAATCTTCTCTTGTTGAACAATTGATGTTTGAGCTCCCATCATCGTAGTTTTGTCTAATGGGTTACCCATTTTTATAGCCTCAGTTCTTTCAATAACTCTAGCTATAAATTTATCATATATATCTTCATGTACTAATAATCTTGAGGGACAAGTACAAATTTCTCCTTGATTCAAAGCAAACATTACCGCGCCTTCAATAGCTTTATCGAAGAAATCATCGTCGGCATCAGCAACAGATTTCATGAAAATATTTGGTGACTTCCCTCCTAATTCTAATGTTACAGGTATAATGTTTTCTGTGGCATATTGCATCACTAAACGTCCCGTAGGAGTTGAACCTGTAAATGCAGCTTTTGACACTTTTTTGTTTGTAACTAAAGCTCTTCCCAACTCTGCTCCAAAACCGTTAACAATATTAATAACTCCTGGTGGAAGTATATCTCCTATCAGTTCCATCAAAACTAAAATTGATATTGGGGTACTTTCCGCTGGTTTCAATACCACAGTATTTCCTGCCGCCAAAGCTGGTGCTAGTTTCCAAACCGCCATTAAAATTGGGAAATTCCAAGGAATAATTTGCGCTATTACTCCTAATGGTTCGCTTAGCGCTATGGAAACCGTTTGAGAATCGAGCTCAGCAATCGAGCTCTCTTCAGCACGTATAACTCCTGCGAAATATCTAAAATGGTCAATTGCCAAAGGAATATCTGCTGCCAATGTTTCTCTTATCGCTTTTCCATTATCAACTGTCTCTACTGTAGCGATATACTCTAAGTTATCTTCTATTTTCTGAGCAATTTTATTTAATAAATTGCTTCTTTCAGTAGCCGAAGTTTTTCCCCAAGTTTGAAAAGCTTCATGGGCACTATTTACCGCTAACTCTAAATCTTCCTTAGTCGAATGTGCCGCTTGTGTAAAAACTTTTCCGTCAATTGGGGATACAACATCAAAGTATGTTCCTTTGACAGGTGCTACAAATTTTCCACCTATATAATTATCGTACTTTGCCTTAAACTCAGGTCTTGAAACTATGTTACTCATATCTTGCTATTTTTAATTTTATCAAAAATAATTTAATACTTTCCATCACTATAGCACTATTCTACCAATCAATAGCATTAAATTTTCATATCTATTTTTTTATAGTTATTATTCTGCATAATTAACAAAATATTTGTTTTATAGTGTCAAATCATCAGAATCATTTCTTTCAAAATATGTCAATTCTTCGGTAAAAAACAAAAAAAATAGTTTCTTACTACAAACTGCAATCCTTATATTTGCACCCGACACCAAAGTTCGAACTAACGAAGTAATGTTATTAAAATTGACAGATGAAAATATCCTATAATTGGTTAAAACAATTCATAAAAATAGACTGGAAATCAGAAGAAACAGCTGCATTATTAACAGATCTAGGTCTGGAAGTAGAAATTGTTGAAAAATACCAATCTATAAAAGGCGGCTTAGAAGGTATAGTTGTAGGACACGTACTTACTTGTATCCCACATCCTGATGCCGACAGACTAAAAATAACGACTGTTGATTTAGGAAATGGCGTACCTGTACAAATTGTATGTGGCGCGACTAATGTAGATGCAGGACAAAAAGTCCCTGTAGCAACTATAGGAACCGTTTTATATGACTCCACAGGAGTAGCTTTTACCATAAAGAAAGGAAAAATTCGTGGACAGGAAAGTCACGGAATGATTTGTGCCGAAGATGAGTTAGGTCTTGGACACAACCATGACGGTATCATGATATTAGACAATGAAATTGCGGCTGGAACAAAAGCAGCTTCTGTATTTAAAATAGAAAATGATGAAGTTTTCGAAATCGGACTTACACCTAATCGTGCCGATGCGATGAGTCATCTAGGAACAGCGCGTGATTTAAGAGCGGGTTTAATACAAAGCGGAGTAAACGTAGAACTTATCACGCCTTCTGTCAGCAATTTTAGAGTTGACATGAGAACGCTTAGAATTGATATAAATGTAGAAGAAACCACGCTAGCACCGCGTTATTGCGGTGTTACAATATCAGGAATTGCTGTAAAACCATCTCCTAGCTGGTTACAGCATAGATTGAAAGCAATAGGAATTACACCTAAAAACAATGTCGTAGACGTTACTAATTATGTAATGCATGAATTAGGGCAGCCATTACATGCTTTTGACGCTACAAAAATTAACGGGAAAATAATCGTAAAAACATTAGCTTCAGGAACTAAGTTCACAACATTAGACGATGTGGAGCGAACACTTCATGAAGAAGACCTAATGATTTGCGATGAAAAAGGACCTTTGTGTATTGCCGGTGTTTTTGGCGGTAAAAACTCAGCTGTTTCAGATCACACTACTTCTATTTTCTTAGAAAGTGCTTATTTTAATCCCGTAAGCATACGAAAAACAGCAAAAAGACACCAGCTAAATACTGATGCTTCTTTCCGTTTTGAAAGAGGAATTGATCCTACCATTACAGCATATGCTTTAAAACGCGCTGCTCTTTTAATTCAAGAAGTGGCTGGTGGTGATATTACATCTGATATAATTGATGTTTACCAAAAGAAAATGGAAGATTTTGCCGTATTCTTAAATTTCGGTAATGTTGCCAAAATTATTGGGCAAGAAATTCCAAAAGATACGATCAAACAAATCTTAGTTTCTTTAGACATTAAAGTAAATAGTTTTTCAGAAACAGGACTAGGCTTAACAATACCAGCTTATCGTGTTGATGTACAACGAGAAATTGACGTAATCGAAGAAATCCTAAGAGTTTACGGCTACAACAACATCATTTTTTCTAAAAAACTAAATGCAACAGTATCAAATTCTCCTAGAAATGAAGATTATAAATTACAAAATATAATTGCCGCACAATTGAATTCGCAAGGATTTAATGAAATAATGGCAAATTCATTGACAACGGCTTCTTATATTGAACTTTCTGAAACATTAAAAGAAGAACACAATGTGACAATGCTAAACCCATTAAGTAATGATTTAGCAACCTTGAGACAATCTTTATTATTCTCAGGGCTTGAAGCAATATCTTATAATATCAATCGTCGAAATAGTGACTTGAAATTATTCGAATTTGGGAAAAGCTATCATAAATATTTAACGGGTTTTGAAGAGCACAAACACATGACATTATTTCTTACAGGAAACAAGTCTAAGGAAAGCTGGACTAATGCACAAAAACCTTCCGATTTCTTTTTGTTCAAAGGTTACGTAGATGCTGTTTTGGCTAGGTTTGGAATTCAAAAAACACAAAGTACTCCTGTAACATCAGATATTTTTTCAGAAGGAATTGCAATTGCTACTGGTCATAATGCCTTGGTTGAATTTGGAATTGTAAAAAAATCAATCCTTAAACACTTTGGAATCAAACAAGAAGTATTTTATGCTGATTTTAATTGGACTGTCATTATTAAAATGATCTCCAATAAAATTAAATTCACTGAAATTCCAAAATACCCAGAAGTAAGAAGAGATTTGGCTTTGTTGATTGATCAAAATGTGTCTTATGACAGTATCTATGCGATTGCAAAACAAAGCGAAAAAAGCCTTTTGAAAGAAATCAATTTATTTGATGTTTATGAAGGAAGTAATTTACCCGAAGGTAAGAAATCATATGCATTAAGTTTTATCATACAGGATAATGCAAAAACTTTGACCGATGCTCAAATTGATAAAATTATGGGTAAACTTCAAAAGAATTTTGAAACAGAACTAGGAGCCACTCTTAGATAAATAATTCCTATTATCCATAAATTAAGCCCAATTCTAAAGTTTAGAATTGGGCTTTTTTAATATAAAAAAAGTCCTGTGAAACACAAGACTTTTTAATAAACAAAAAACCAACCTCTTATTTAATACTATGATTTAGGTAATACTACAGTATCTACAACATGAATTACACCGTTTGATTGGTTCACATCGGCAATTGTAACTTGCGACATTGATCCGTTTTCATCAGTAATGTATAATTTTTTCCCTTTCATCCAGGCAGTTAATGTACCACCACTTACTGTTTTCAATTTTGCTATTCCGTTTCCAGCTTTAATTGCTTTAGCAATATCCGAAGCATTCATCTTTCCAGCTACAACATGATAAGTAAGTATTGTTTGTAGCATTTTTAAATTTTCTGGTTTCAATAAGGTTTCAACAGTTCCCATTGGTAATTTAGCAAAAGCTGCATTTGTAGGTGCAAAAACTGTAAAAGGCCCTTTCCCTTGCAATGTTTCTACTAAGCCAGCTGCTTTAACTGCCGCTACTAATGTAGTATGGTCTTTTGAGTTTATTGCATTCTCAATAATGTTTTTCGAAGGATACATTGCTGCTCCACCTACCATTACTGATTTTTGAGCGAAAGAAGTTGCTCCAAATACTAATGCCAAAAAGGCTACTGATAAAAATTTTTTAGTTTTCATAATTCTATTTATTAAGTTATATAAAAGCATTTACGGAGATTAAGAACAAATAGTTTTAAATTATTATAATTATTTTTGTGAAAATCATTTTATAAAATACTAATCACTGATAATTAGTTATTTATATAATAATTGAATGTTATTTTATTTATTTTATAGAGGATTTTAAATCGTGACTATTAACTAAACCACTATCGAGTGAAGTTTCATAGATTTGGTTTGACTGACTGAAAATCGGCGAGGTTGGGAAACAGATATCGACCACAAATTCGAAAATTATTCAAGATATAAGTGTTTTTAAATTTATGAATTTGTGGGCTAAAGTTTTTAGAATTTAAAGCGAGATAGACCTAAAGTATATAGTTTCAAAATGCAAAAATCTAATAAATAAACTTTGAGAATAGTTCTGCTGCCTTAAAAATCATTCTAACTAAATTTATAAGTAAAAAATTACATCTGCTTTAATAAATAGAATATATTTGAATAGTAAAATAGGATCTACGCTTTCCTATAATTACATAATCATCCAAAAAATTAAAACAAAAATTATGAATAAAAATAATGATTTGGGATTGTTAATCCTTCGTATTGCAATTGGGGCAATGATGTTACTTCACGGAATCGCTAAATTAGGAGACGTTTCTTTTATAGAAGGTATGTTAGCTGGAAAAGGAATTCCTTCATTTATTGCTTATGGAGTGTACATCACTGAAATTGTTGCGCCAATACTATTAATTATTGGATACCGAACCCGATTAGCGGCTGTTGTTTTTATTATCGGTACATTAACAGCTCTCTTTTTAGTTCATTCAGCAGACCTGTTTTCATTAAACGATAATGGCGGTTGGAAAATAGAATTGTTGGGCTTATTTACTTTTGCTGCATTGACATTATTCTTTACTGGCGGTGGAAAAATAGCGGCGTCTTCATCCAATAAATGGGATTAAATACCTGATAATCATTTGCAAAGCAAATTTTACTTGCATCATATATTGTGCACTTTAATACATGAATAGCAAAACAAAACCCCTTTCAAAGATTTTCTTGAAAGGGGTTTTTGTCTATTAAATACAGCTAAATTAAATTCCAGCGATTTCTTTTATTTCATCAATTATACGCAATGCCAACGTATCAGCTTGCTCTTGCGTAGGTGCTTCAGTATAAATTCGAATAATAGGTTCTGTATTAGATTTTCTTAAATGAACCCAGTCATTTTCAAAATCAATTTTCACTCCGTCAATCGTGGTGATATCTTCGTTTTTATATTTATCAGTCATAGCAATCAAAATCGCATCAACGTCAATTTGTGGCGTCAACTCAATTTTGTTTTTACTCATATAGTATTGAGGATAGGAAGCACGTAAAGCCGAAACCGACATTTTTTTATTGGCCAAATGTGTCAGAAATAAAGCAACTCCTACCAAGCTGTCACGACCATAATGTGACTCTGGATAAATGATTCCTCCATTTCCTTCACCTCCTATAATTGCATTATTCTTTTTCATTAAATGTACCACATTCACTTCACCTACAGCGCTAGCTTCATAACTTCCGTTGTGTTTGTTAGCAATATCTCTTAATGCACGAGAAGAAGACATGTTAGAAACAGCATTCCCAGGCGTTTTACTCAAAACATAGTCTGCACAAGCCACTAATGTATATTCTTCACCAAACATTTCTCCGTCCTCACAAACAAAGGCTAAACGGTCAACATCTGGATCAACAACAACTCCTAAATCAGCTTTTTCCTTAACCACTAATTCTGAAATATCGGTTAAATGCTCTTTTAATGGCTCTGGATTGTGTGGGAAATGACCTGTTGGGTCACAGTATAATTTCACTACTTCGACACCCATTAATTCTAATAATTTCGGAATAATAATCCCTCCCGAAGAGTTTACACCGTCCACAACTACTTTGAATTTGGCCGCTTTTACGGCATCTACATCCACTAAAGCTAAGTTTAAAACCTCGTCAATATGAATGTCCATGTAGGCATCATTTTCTGTGATTTCGCCTAAACTATCCACATCTGAGAAATCGAATGCTTCTTCTTCAGCGATAACAAGGATCTTCTCTCCTTCGATACTATTAAGAAATTCCCCTTTTTCATTTAATAACTTTAAAGCGTTCCATTGCTTCGGATTGTGTGAAGCCGTAAGGATAATTCCACCATCTGCTTTCTCCAAAGGAACAGCAACCTCAACTGTTGGTGTTGTTGACAAACCTAAATCAATAACGTCAATACCTAAACCAATTAGAGTATTCACCACTAGATTATGAATCATAGGTCCAGATATACGAGCATCACGCCCCACTACAACTTTTAATTTTCCAGTTCTAACAATTGAAGAATCTTCATAGTTTTTTAACCATGTTCCATAAGCCGATGCAAATTTGACAGCATCTACTGGTGTCAAGTTGTCTCCTACTTTCCCTCCTATTGTACCACGTATTCCTGATATTGATTTTATTAGAGTCATTCGTCTAGTTTTTATTATTTAGTTAGTTCCTTTTAATTTCTCACAAATATAATAATTGAGATTTTAAATAAGTCGTTTAGAATTCATAATTTAGGCGAATGAACTTCTTAGCACACATCTATCTTTCTGACGACAATGATTTAATAAAAATTGGCAATTTTATGGCCGATGGGATTCGCGGTAAACATTATTTAAATTACCCTCCTGATGTTCAGAAGGGAATTGTGCTTCATCGCGCAATTGATACCTTTACTGACGCCCATCCCATTTTTAGACAAAGCACTAAAAAACTACATGCCAGATACCATCATTATGCGGGTGTGATTATTGATATTTTCTATGATCATTTCCTGGCAAAAAACTGGGTTAATTACTCGAATGAAAGTTTAGAAAACTATGTTACAGCCTTTTATAAATCTTTATCAGACAACATTCCCATTTTGACCGAAAAAACAATTGGTATGATGCCTTATATGTTAGAAGAAAATTGGTTACTTATTTACCAAACTGTTGAAGGTATCGAACATATATTGACACAAATGGATAAGCGAACAAAGAATCAATCCAAAATGCGCTTTGCGACAGAGGAACTCACAGAGTTCTATACTGAATTTGAGCAGGAATTCACAGTGTTCTTTGAGGAATTGAGAGTACATGCGCAACAAAAATTAATAGAGAAATGAGTTTTATTTCTTTCGAAAAACACTAAGATCAAACCTATTTCTGATATGACTTAAATGTTTAAATAAAATTGCAACAACTAATAAACCAAAACAACCTACAATGTTGAAAAAGATATGAGCATGCAGGAAGCTGTAAATACGCCTCGTTTTCATCATCAATGGCTTCCTGATGAAATCACTTTTGAACCTAATTCTTTTTCAAAAAAAACTATAAAAGAACTAAAAGAAAAAGAGTACAAAATAAACGAAGCTAACAAATAGATAATCAGGCAGTTTGATGCTATCTTAGTCATTCCAAATGGTAAACTGGAAGGTGGTGCTGCTAATAGAAATGACAATAAAGCGGTAGGTTTCTAGAATAAATTATTCCTTTATAAATTGAAAGAAAGATGAAAAAAATCGTTTTACTGTCGTGTGCCGTTATTATTTTTAGCTGTAAATCAAAAAATAGTATTGTCAAGCCTACAGGACTAATAGCAAATAAGGCAATGGTTGTTTCGGCACGTGAAGAGGCTTCTGCAATAGGTGTCGAAATCATGAAAAAAGGCGGAAATGCATTTGATGCCATGATCGCAACCGAATTGGCATTGGCCGTAGCCTACCCCTACGCTGGAAACATTGGCGGTGGCGGATTTATGGTCTATAGAAAAGCAAATGGCGAAAAAGGAACTTTAGACTATCGTGAGAAAGCGCCATTAGCAGCCACAAAAGATATGTTCTTAGATGCAAATGGAAACGTTATTCCAGGAAAAAGTACTAAATCTCCATTAGCTATAGGAATCCCTGGAACAATAGCTGGAGTTTTTGAAGTTCATAAAAAATTAGGTTCTTTACCAATAGCTGTAATTCTTAAACCAGTCATTGAACTGGCAGAACGAGGCGTTGTGGTTACCCAGAAACAAGAAGAGCGCTTGAACAGCTTCCGTAAGGAGATTAATGCAGTTAATGGTCCGAATTCGGTTTTATCGAAAGTGTATATAGAAAAAGACACTATAAAATATCCAGCACTAGCCGCAACATTAAGAAGGATTGCCAAAAATGGCCGCGACGAATTTTACAAGGGCGAAACTGCAAAAACACTAGTGAATTATCTTCAAGAAAAAGGAGCGATTATCACAATGGAAGATTTAGCTCAATATGAAGCGAAATGGAGAACGCCGCTTAGTTTTAAATACAAAGATTTAAACATCATTTCGATGGCACCTCCTAGCAGTGGCGGAATTTGTCTGGCGCAAATATTTAATATGATCGCTCCTTATGATTTGGCTGCAATGGGACATAATTCCTCACAATCGATACAAGTAATTGTGGAAGCAGAACGAAGAGCCTATGCTGACCGAAGCTACTTTCTGGGAGACCCTGATTTTGTCAAAATACCTTTAAAGGCATTAATGGACGACAATTATCTAAAGCAAAGAATGTCTGATTTTAGTTTTGACAAAGCCACTTTATCATCAGATATCAAGGAAGGAAACGTGAATTATAATGAAAGCATGGAAACCACCCACTACTCTATTGTAGATCAATATGGGAATGCTATTGCTGCTACAACCACTTTAAACGCAGGTTTTGGGTCTAAATATTACTGTGATGAGTTAGGCTTTTTCTTAAACAATGAAATGGATGATTTCAGCGCAAAACCGGGAGTACCTAATATGTTTGGACTCGTAGGAAATGAGGCAAACAGTATTGCCCCGCAAAAAAGAATGTTGAGTTCCATGACACCAACTATTGTAGAAAAAAACGGTAAACTATTTATGACTGTCGGCTCTCCTGGAGGTTCGACCATTATCACATCCGTTTTGCAAACGATCTTAAATGTTTATGAATACAATTTAAGTATGCAAGAAGCGGTCAATGTGCCCCGATTTCACCATCAATGGCTACCGGATTTGATCACATTCGAGCCTAATACTTTTAGCACACAAACCTTCGATACATTAAAATCGAAAGGCTATCTAATTAATGAAAAAACAACTCCCGTTATTGGAAAAGTGGATGCTATTTTGGTACTTCCAAACAATAAACTGGA
This sequence comes from Flavobacterium hiemivividum, assembly GCF_004349145.1. Taxonomy (GTDB): domain Bacteria; phylum Bacteroidota; class Bacteroidia; order Flavobacteriales; family Flavobacteriaceae; genus Flavobacterium; species Flavobacterium hiemivividum. The sequence goes on from NZ_SMFO01000010.1 coordinate 32,755, forward strand.
AGGTGGTGCCGACTATAGAGGAGATGATACTGCAGTTGGATTTTAGAAAAATGGGATTCATGAGTGATTTAGAAACTTTATTACAAGAAAACCGCAACGGTGATACAGTAATAATCATCATCCAAATTCTTTATTAGGAAGGCAATTAGATGGGTATTACGGGAATACATAAAAACAAAACTTAGTAAAGTAAAAGAATTTCAAGCTACGCCAAATCTAAAGCTTTTAGGCAGAAAAGAAGCACTTAAAATTTATGGGATCATTAAAATAATAGTAATTTAGCATTTTCAAAAAAAAAAAATTAATGTTCAAAAAGTACCTCACTAAATTAGAAAATATTATTGGCTGGTCGCAATCGATGCTAACCGAAAAGCAATTCATTTTCCTATCAAGTGTATTAGTAGGTATTTCTTCAGCATTTGCGGTGATTGTACTTAAAACATTTGCCCACCAGGTTTACGTATTTGCGACATATATAAATGGAATTTTAAAACTAAGTTTCATAAACAGTGTCTTACCTATTGCGGGTTTACTTTTAACTGTATTTGTGGTAAAACGATTGTTAGGCGGTTCTATCGAAAAAGGGACTTCCCAAATATTATATTCCGTTGCCAAGAAAGCCAGTATAGTTCCAAAAAAACAGATGTATGCCCAGATTGTAACAAGTTCGCTTACTGTTGGACTTGGAGGATCGGCAGGTTTAGAGAGTCCAATTGTTATTGCTGGTGCCGCTTTTGGCTCAAATTATGCACAACGTTACAAACTGAGTTACAAAGACAGAACGCTACTTATAGGTTGTGGTGTTGCAGCCGGAATAGCTGCGGCATTTAACGCTCCCATTGCCGGTGTTCTATTTGCTGTCGAATTCTTACTAGTAGATGTAAGCATCGCTGCTTTTACACCAATTATGATCGCTGCCGCCACGGGTGCTTTGGTTTCAGAAATTATTTTGGATGAATCTATTTTATTAAATTTTAGACAACAACAAGTTTTCGATTATTATAAAATTCCTTTTTATATCCTACTCGGAGTGTTAACAGGTTTTATGTCTGTCTATTACACCCGATATTTTCAAAGAACAGAGCATTATTTTGCCAAAATGAAACTGGGGCCGTACAGAAAAGCAATGGTCGGAGCCTCTATTCTAGCCGTTTTAATTTTTATCTTTCCTACACTCTTTGGTGAGGGATATGAAAGTATTAAAATCTTATCAGAGGACAATCCCGGTGTTATGTTAGAAAACACACTCTTTAGTAGTTTTAAAGACAACAGCTGGGTTTTATTGGTATTTGTTGGTTTAACGATGATGGTAAAAGTTTTTGCGACTGGAATTACATTAGGTGCTGGTGGAAACGGAGGCAACTTTGCGCCGTCTTTATTTATAGGATCCTATCTAGGATTTGTATTTTCGAAAGCAATAAATCTTACTGGATTAACCCACCTACCCGTTAGTAATTTCACTATAGTAGGTATGGCCGGTATTTTGAGCGGATTATTCCACGCTCCACTAACCGCCATTTTCCTGATTGCGGAGATTACCGGCGGCTACAGTTTAATGCTTCCCTTGATGATTGTGGCATCGATAAGTTTTGCCATTTCAAAACGATTTGAAAGACACTCTATGGATGTCAAAGAACTGGCTAGAAAAGGACATGCTTTCACTAGTAATAAAGACACTAACATCCTGGTTACCTTAGATACTAGCTCGATTATCCAAACGGATTATTTAACGGTTACACCTGATGAAAATTTAGAGAAATTAGTAGATTTAATTTCGCATTCGAATCAGGTCATTTTTGCGGTTGTCGATACAGATAAACACTTATTAGGCGTTGTTCATTTCAATAATATTCGGGAAATAATTTTTAATACCTACCGAGTAAAATATACTTTGGTCAAAAATATCATGACCGTTCCTACTGAAATCATCTATCCATTCAATACAATGGAAACGGTGATGAACAAATTTGAACGCTCTAAAATGGCCTTTTTACCTGTGGTGAAAGATGATAAATACTTTGGTTTTATATCTAAATCCGTAGCGCTAGAAGCCTATCGTACCAAATTGAAATCAATGACAATAGAGTAGAAAAACAGCCTACTTTTAACATAAACTTCTACATTGTTCTATCGAAAGAATAAATCAAAATGGTAACTTTGCTTCCGACTATTCGGAATTTGCAAAACTTATGTTAGATAAAGACAATACCATTGAGGTTCAAGGCGCTCGCGTTCACAATCTAAAAAATATAGATGTTTCAATTCCCCGCGAAAAACTAGTAGTAATTACTGGTCTTTCAGGGTCTGGAAAATCATCCCTCGCATTTGATACTATTTACGCCGAAGGACAGCGTCGCTATGTAGAAACTTTCTCTGCTTATGCCAGACAATTCCTTGGAGGCCTAGAACGTCCAGATGTCGATAAAATTGATGGACTATCGCCTGTTATTGCCATCGAACAAAAAACGACCAGTAAAAGTCCGCGGTCAACTGTGGGAACTATTACTGAAATATATGATTTCTTGCGTTTACTGTACGCACGAGCAGCCGATGCTTACAGTTACAATACTGGAGAGAAAATGGTCAGCTACTCTGATGAACAAATCAAAGACCTGATTATTGAAGATTTTACGGGAAAACGAATCAATATCCTAGCTCCCGTTATTCGAGCTAGAAAAGGACATTACGGAGAATTATTTCAGCAAATAGCTAAGCAAGGTTTCTTAAAAGTGCGTGTAAATGGAGATGTTCTCGACATTACCCCAGGAATGAAGTTAGATCGTTACAAAACCCATGATATTGAGATTGTTGTGGATCGTATGGTAATCGAAAATACTCCTGATAATGAAAAACGATTAAGCGAAAGCATCAATACTGCCATGCATCATGGTGAGAATGTATTAATGGTCCTAGATCAAGATTCGCAGGAAGTTCGCTATTTTAGTAGAAATTTGATGTGTCCCACAACCGGAATATCCTATCAAAATCCAGAACCGAATTTATTTTCTTTCAACTCTCCAAAAGGAGCTTGCGATCATTGTAAAGGACTGGGAACAGTAAACGAAATCAACACCAAGAAGATTATTCCAAATCCTAAATTGTCTATAAAAGCGGGTGGTTTTGCGCCTTTGGGCGAATACAAATCGTCCTGGATTTTTAAGCAATTAGAAATCATTGGCGAGAAATATGGTTTCAAAATCACTGATGCTATCGAAAAAATTCCGGAGGAAGCAATGGAAATGATTTTGAATGGAGGGAAAGAAAAGTTTACCGTAAACTCTAAAGATTTAGGTGTTGCCCGAGATTACAAAATTGACTTTGAAGGTATATCCCATTTTATAAAAAACCAGCACGACGAAAGCGGTTCTACAACTATCAAAAGATGGGCTAAGGAATTCATGGACGAAATTCCATGTCCTGTTTGTGATGGTTCTCGTTTGAAAAAAGAAGCACAATTCTTTAAAATCGACGAGCAAAATATCACCGAATTGTGTGCGATGGACATTTCTGACCTGACCGCATGGTTTCATGATTTAGACAGCCGACTATCTGATAAACAGCAGCGTATCGCCACTGAGGTAATCAAAGAGATTAAGGACAGACTAAACTTTTTAATGAACGTAGGTTTAGATTATTTGGCTTTAAGCCGAAGTTCAAAATCACTTTCTGGTGGTGAAGCACAACGTATTCGACTAGCAACTCAGATAGGTTCTCAATTAGTAGGTGTCTTGTATATTTTGGATGAACCAAGTATCGGTTTACACCAAAGAGACAATGAAAAGCTGATTCATTCACTCGAACAGTTACGCGATATAGGGAACTCAGTTATTGTGGTCGAGCATGATAAAGACATGATTGAACAAGCCGATTATGTTATCGATATTGGTCCGAAAGCCGGAAAATATGGAGGCGAGATTATCAGCATTGGTACACCAGCCGAAACTTTGGCTTCTGATACTATCACAGCTCAATATCTGAACGGAAAAATGAAGTTTGAAATTCCGAAAAAGCGACGAGAAGGTAACGGAAAATTTTTAAAATTATCGGGTGCCACAGGAAACAACTTGAAAAATGTTACTATCGAGCTGCCGTTGGGGAAAATGATTTGCGTTACTGGAGTATCGGGAAGCGGCAAATCGACCTTGATCAATGAAACGCTCTACCCTATTTTGAACGCCTATTATTTTAATGGCGTAAAAAAACCGCAGCCCTATAAAAAAATCGAAGGTTTAGAACATATTGATAAAGTTATCGATATTGACCAAAGCCCAATAGGAAGAACACCGCGTTCTAATCCTGCTACTTATACTGAGGTATTTACCGAGATCAGGAAATTGTTCACCATGACTTCAGAGAGTATGATTCGTGGCTACAAAGCGGGACGTTTTAGCTTTAATGTAAAAGGCGGACGATGCGAAACTTGTCAGGGTTCTGGTGTGCGTACCATCGAAATGAACTTTTTACCAGACGTTTATGTAGAATGTGAAACCTGCCAAGGAAAACGTTTTAACAGAGAAACTCTGGAAATTCGTTTCAAAGGAAAATCCATTTCTGACGTGTTGAATATGACCGTGGATGAAGCAGTTCCGTTTTTCGAAATGATTCCGAAGATTTACCGCAAAGTAAAAACCATCCAAGATGTAGGTTTAGGATATATCACTCTTGGCCAGCAAAGCACCACACTTTCGGGCGGGGAAGCACAACGTATCAAATTAGCAGGAGAATTATCCAAAAAAGATACGGGAAATACCTTTTACATACTGGACGAACCCACTACTGGACTACATTTTGAAGACATTAGAGTATTGATGACTGTTATCAACAAATTAGTTGACAAGGGAAATACCATCCTGATTATCGAACATAATATGGATGTAATAAAACTAGCGGATTATATTATAGATATTGGTCCTGAAGGCGGAAAAGGCGGCGGAAAAGTCGTTGCTAAAGGAACTCCCGAAGAAATAGCAGACAATAAAAAAAGCTATACGGCGAAGTTTTTGAAAAAGGAATTGCAGTAAGAGTTTTTAAACACAGCATTCACAGATTTTTTAGTTAAAAACTAATCCATAAAATTTTATTCCATATTCCGATAGCGATCGGAATATGGAATTTTACCAAGTGTTAAGTATCTAGATTGTTTAAGATAACTTCTTCACTAAAATCAGATAAAATTAATCCGCCGTTTTCTTCTCCTCTTTTTTCATATCTAAGTAGGATTTCATAAATAGCACAGCTACCGCCAACCTAAACAGTCGATAAACCCAAATATTCACTTCCCAAAAGAAGATTTTAGGAGTGATTCTAGCATCAAATAAGGATTGAATAAAAGAGAATAAAAAGATAAGCGCTAATATTAAATATACGGTCTTAGAGATTTTCATAGTGAAATAGTTAGGTGTTTTTTCTTTCTATTGTTTTTAATATACCCCCGCAAACCTGGCCTCCGAAAGCTGCAGGAAGAAGGGATAGTATTTTTTTTTGGTTAGAGATTACTTTCATAGTTTTTTCTATTTAGTTGGTCTTTTTCAATTTAAATTGTCCAGTAAATAACAAAGTTACTCCACCGCCAACAAAAGCTCCAGTTAAAAAATCAATTCCGTCATTCTCGAAAGAAAGGTGCAATATAATTCCAATTATCACCAGAACTAACCCAATAATTCTAACTCTATTCATATTCTTTATTTTTTAATTTTCTCATACATAATTCCTTCACAGTTATCTCCGTCACCAATAGTTATCGATATTGCAAAATTATTGTTTTTTTCAAATAAAGGCTCTACAGTCAGTCCTTCAAGTTCAATCAAGCAATACTTGTCTTTTTTGTTAAAATAAGTTGACCATTTACCTATAACATTCTTTTTAGTTTCATTTAAGTCTCTATCATTTGAAAAGATTGTGTCTCCCAAACTACTCGGATTTTCTTCAAATAATAATTTGTATTTCATATTTTCAGTAAGTTCAATTCTTACTGGCCAAACGTCGTAGCTATCATTTAAAAATGATTTAGATTTCCTGCTTAGCTCATATTTCCCGATTAAACTTTCCTTAGTTGGTTCCTCGATTAATGCGGAATATCCGTTTTGCCACCTACAAAATAATGGATGGCAACTTGTAAATAAAAACAATAATACAATTACTACTCTGAATTTCAAATCTGTCTTTTTTCTAGCATTTCTGCCAATGGTTTGCTATTTTTAGATAGTTTGTGATTGGCAAATTCTAAATTTTCGGCTTTAAGAAAACTTGATGTGAAATACTAATTTTATTAAACCCATAATTTACCAAACGAAGGGTGAACGTTCTTAATTTTTTAAAATAAGTTCAAGTATAAATCCGATTAAAGCAGTCAATCCATTAATTGATAAACCAATTAATAATGTTACAAATAATCCATTAATCAGCTGTTTGTTTTCTTTTCTAATTTCTGTAAACCTATTTTTATCACCTTTGGTAAATTCAAACATAGGATTTCTTTTCAATTTATTTATTTGCTTATGCATCATTCTATTTGATAATAGTTGACCGAATTTATAAAACATATAAAAAACCCCTATAGAAAGAGTGATAAAAAAGAACATCTTCTGATTTATATCCTTTGGTAATATTTCAATTTCATTATTAATACTTATGCTAAATAAATAATTAAGTAATATGATGGCTGAAGTAAGGAAAGAGAAAACTATTAAATTCTGAAATTTGACTTCATGTTTTAATATAAATTTAATTAATTTATGCTCTTCGCTGTTTTTTGGCAAAGCTTCATACCACTCACTTACTGTTATTTTTAATTGATTACAAATTTGAGCATTTATAAAATCAATTTTACAAGACATTTGCGCTTGAGCTTCTTCTAATTCATATTCATCACCACCTTGGAAAACTACTTGAATCATTTCACTTGGTTTTAAACTATTTCCAATTCTAACTCGCATTGTATGAGTTTGAGGAACATTATGAAATTGATTTTGAAATAATAAATTAAAGTCCCATTCTATACTAATGTATTTTGTTCTTGCAGAAATATTCCAATCTGTATTTTTAAATTCGTTCCAATTGCCAAATGTTTTTATTTCTTTATTTTCTAAACCTACATTTACATTTACGATATCTGTAATCAATTTATGCACTTCTAATATTTTGTAAACTTTATCATTTAATTCTAAGACATCTTCAAATGAAAATTGCTTAAATTCTGTAAACAGCTTAATATCAGTGTCTCTTTTTCCTTTTATTAAATAATATAACGATTGAAATTGTTTAATTTGCGATTCATCAATAATCGCTATATCATTTGCAGCTTGACTTGGTGTACTGTTTTTCATTTATTAGTTTTTTTTATAAAATTGTTTACAAATTTTCTATAACATCAAATATATACTTCTTTTTCACTCCGTCAACTTAGTAATTATGTTTTTTCTTACTATTTTTTTTTAAGACTTATATAGATCTGGCGTGTCCCAGAGTTTCGCGAGACAATCCTTCATTGTGTTATTTAATCTAAAAAGATTGTAACAACCGGATAATATATCAAGAGCCACTGCCGTTGTGATTAAAGAAGTAGAACAGTGCAATCACAAAGAAAACGTTGTTAGAATTTAGTATAAAATCAGCTGAAAGACGTCATCTTTTTTCATTATAAACAGTTTTAATTTCTAAATTTATCGCCCAATAAACTCCCCTCCTTTGGCCGTATAATTTATCAAGAAAAATTATCATAATATTAGCAAGTTAAAGCTTCAAAAATCTGTAAATTGGCAGAATAAAACTGCGGTTATAGCGTGCTAAAGCAATCAATTGTGAGCTTCCTATTTCTTAGTGATGACAGCAAAATAACAAGACAAATACGAATTATACATATATGGATAAGATAAAAATACTTTGGGTAGACGATGAAATCGATTATTTAAAACCACACATATTATTCCTAGAAAAGAAAAATTACAGTGTTACGACCTGTAATAACGGCCGTGATGCCATTGATATTTTCGATAATGAAAATTTTGATATCGTTTTTCTAGATGAAAACATGCCCGGAATGAGCGGTCTAGAAACACTGTCTGAAATGAAGGAGAAAAAGTCGGCTGTTCCCATGATTATGATTACTAAAAGTGAGGAAGAGTACATCATGGAGGAAGCAATAGGTTCTAAAATTGCCGATTACCTGATTAAACCAGTGAACCCAAATCAGATTTTATTGAGTTTAAAGAAGAATCTCGATCACTCGCGACTAATTTCGCAAAAAACCACTTTAGACTATCAGAAAGAATTTCGTAAAATTTCTATGGAAATGGCGATGGTGAATTCTTATGAAGACTGGGTGGAATTGTATAAAAAATTGATTTTTTGGGAGCTTAATCTCGAGAATATCAACGATCATGGGATGATTGAGATTTTAGAATCTCAAAAAGCGGAAGCTAACTCGCAGTTTGGAAAATTCATCGAGCGCAATTATGAAGATTGGTTTTTACCAAAGGCTGACAAACCCATTCAATCGCATACTTTATTCAGAGAATTAGTCGTTCCTGAAATTGTAAAGAAAGAGAAACCCATTTTGTTTGTGGTGATTGACAATTTGCGCTACGACCAGTGGAAAACATTTGAAAGCGAAGTCGCTAACTATTATAAACTGGAAAAAGAAGTGCCTTACTTCTCTATTCTTCCCACCGCAACGCAATATGCTCGAAACGCTATTTTCTCTGGTTTGACACCACTGGAGATGGAAACTAAGTTTCCACAATACTGGAAAAATGATCCGGAAGAAGGCGGTAAAAACCTATATGAAGCTGAGTTTTTATCAGCACAATTAAAACGTCTTGGATTAAACATCAAAGAGGATTATTTCAAAATAACCAACTTGGCTGCCGGTAAAAAGCTGGTAGAAAATTTCAAAGGACTTAGAGACAACGACCTGGTTACCGTAGTTTATAATTTTGTAGATATGTTATCCCACGCCAAAACCGAAATGGACGTGGTAAAAGAGCTCGCTTCAGATGATAAGGCGTACCGCTCTTTGACATTGAGCTGGTTCAAGAATTCTCCACTGCTAGAAATCATCCAGCAAGCACAAAAACTAGGTTTCAAACTGATTATAACCACAGACCACGGAACTATAAATGTAAAAAACCCGTCCAAAGTCGTGGGCGATAAAAACACCAGCCTTAATTTGCGTTACAAAACTGGACGCAGCCTGACCTATGAATACAAAGATGTTTATGCGGTAAAAGATCCAAAAAAAATAGGTTTACCTACCATTAATATGAGTAGTTCTTATATTTTTGCAAAAAACGATTTGTTTCTGGCCTATGTAAATAACTTCAATCATTATGTGAGTTATTATAGAAATACCTATCAACACGGTGGAATTTCATTAGAAGAAATGATTATACCGTGTTTAATTTTTAATCCGAAATAGTCAATTCAAAAAAACTTGAAACCTTAAACTTTAAACAAATTTTTAAAATGGAAATTACTTTTTCATTAGATGAAATCGAAAACGCTGCACAAGCCGTTGTTGCTAAAAAACCTAATAAAGTGATCCTTTTTCACGGAGAAATGGGTGCTGGAAAAACCACTTTTATCAAACAACTAGCCAAAGAACTTGGGGTTACAGAAGCGACGAGTAGTCCAACCTTTTCTTTAGTTAACGAGTATCATACTACTAACAATCAGGTTGTTTACCATTTTGATTTTTACAGATTAAAAAACGAAGTGGAAGCACTAGATATGGGTGTTGATGAATACTTATATTCTGGAAACTGGTGTTTTATCGAATGGGCCGAAAATATCCCAAACCTAATCCCAGATTCCCACTCTGTTATTACAATCCAAGAACTAGCCGGCGGCAAACGACTATTAAAATTAAGCTAAAGAAATACAAAAAATATGAACGCCGAGAATACAGTTGCAATCATCCCTTTTTCTTCAGATTTGAAGGAACCTATAAAAACTTTAAACCTAGAATGGCTTAACAAATATTTTAAGGTCGAGCCCAAAGACGAGCTCGTGCTTTCTAATCCGCAAGAAGAAATCATTGATAAAGGTGGAATGATCTTTTATGCTAAATACAATGATAAAATTGTAGGTACTGTTTCCTTGCTAAAAATGAACGAATCTGAATTTGAGCTGAGCAAAATGGCCGTTACTGATGGCGTTCAAGGTCTAGGAATAGGAAAAAAACTCATGGAACACTGCGTTAAAACTGCCGAAGAAAAGCAACTTAAAAAGATAATTATCTATTCGAATAGAAAGCTAGTTCCCGCCATCACTTTGTATGAAAAATTCGGTTTTAAGGAAATTCCTTTAGAAGCTGGTGTTTATGAAAGAGCCGATATAAAAATGGAAAAAATAATTTAAGGTTTCAAAATCATTCTTGTTCGAATATTTAAACCCGTTTAAAGCCTGTTTTTTAATCTTTTTACGTAATTTTACCTCTAATAATCACTTTATCAATGTCAATAGCAATAACTCCTTTCACTAAACAACAGTTGTTACCGCAGGAAGAAAAACTCGAGCTAAGCCGAAGAAAAAGCGATCTTTTTATTGGTATCCCAAAAGAAACCAGCTATCAAGAACGCCGTATCTGCCTGACTCCAGATGCTGTTAACTCATTAACTTTCAACGGACATCGCGTAATGATAGAATCAGGAGCGGGTGAAAGTTCTAGTTATTCTGATAAGGAATATAGTGCTGCTGGTGCCGAGGTGACACAAGATACCGCCAAGGTTTTTGGTTGTCCAATGGTTTTAAAAGTTGGTCCTCCTACCCTCGCTGAGATTGCCTTAATGAACAATCAAACTATTCTTATCTCATCGATTCAGTTAAAAACGATGAAGAAAAATTATTTTGAAGCTTTGAGCAAAAAAAAGATCACCGCCTTAGCTTTCGAATACATAAAAGATGAAGACGATAGCTATCCGGCAGTAAGATCTTCTAGTGAAATTGCAGGCACTGCTTCAATTTTAATTGCCGCAGAACTGATGATTACTAACGAATTCGGAAAAGGATTACTGTTTGGGAACATCACCGGAGTTCCACCTACAGATGTCGTTATTTTAGGCGCTGGAACGGTGGGAGAATTTGCCGCTAAAACCGCCCTTGGATTAGGAGCAAGTGTAAAAGTTTTTGATAATTCAATCACTAAATTACGAAGATTACAAAACAATCTGAACCAACGTATTTTTACCTCCACCATACAATCTAAAGCCTTACTAAAAGCATTAAGACGTTGTGATGTCGCCATTGGCGCGATGAGTGGCGTAGAACGCTGTCCAGTTATCGTAACAGAAACTATGGTCGAACACATGAAAAGCGGCGCGGTAATCGTCGATGTCAGCATTGATACTGGAGGTTGCTTTGAAACCTCAGAGGTTACCACTCATGAAAAACCAACGTTTATAAGAAGTAATGTCGTTCATTATTGTGTTCCTAATATTCCTTCGCGTTATCCAAAATCTGCTTCATTGTCTATAAGTAATATAATCTCGCCCTTTTTAATGCAAATTGCTGCCGATGGAGGCATTGAAAGCGCCATTCGATGCGACAGCGGATTAAAACACGGCGTTTATTTTTACCACGGTATTTTGACAAATAAAGTCATGGGAGATTGGTTTGATTTACCTAACAACGACATCAATTTAATTGTGTTTTAAGTAAACTTCCGCTACCTTTGCACAAAAAATAATTCATGAAATTCTTCCATCGTTTTGCCTACTATTTAGTGGGATTAGTTATAGGTCTTTTTTTTGTATCCATGATATTTAGCGGAAAAGATACCCGCTGTAATTATTTTCCAAATGCCAGAGTTTTAAATGATTTGAGAACAAAGCCTTTTCACTATTCTGATAAAGCAACTCAGATACTAGCCGAAAAATGGATCGATACCGCTGATATCAAAAACACACTTGAATTTGGAGATGTTGATTTTGATAATAGCAACACTGAGTTTAGAAAAGCAAAACTTTATGTAATCGAAGGTAAAACAACTAAAGGACAAGAGATTATATTAAAAATAAGCAACCGGGAAGACAGAGCTACTCTAGAAGATATTATCAAAAAATAGACAGCTTAAAAAATAAGGCAGATTCATTATTTGGGCGTGCCACCATCTTTAAAAAGGGCTCCTTACTTTGCGGTAAGGAGCCCTTTTTAAATATGCTGTCGGGCTTTACGCTCCGCTGTGGCGGACTGCTTCAATCCCTCACGCGGTCCAGAATTACATCAAAAAAACAGCAATAAACAAACCCTTATAGACTGCAAGTCTACACCGCTCGATTACGGATATTGACCGCAAATTCAAAAATTATTACTATTTATAAATTTGCGAATTTACGTTTTGAACATTTTAGCTTCTAAATCCAGTACAGGCGACAACTTCGAGAAATTAATTAAAATAAAACCACTATTCACTTACATATTTGAAAAAAGAGTTACATTAGTATCACGGATTGCTAGACCAGATAGAAGCGGTATCCTTTTTAATTTTTATCTTTAAAAAAATTAAAAAGATAGAAGCGTCCCGAAGCATCGGGAGCTGGAGAAAGCTCCAGAAAATAATAGTTAAAAATAAATTACCATTATGAGATTAGAAGATTTTGACAATGACGAGGATAAAATAATCCAAGACCGCTTAAAGCAAAAGAACTGGAATGAGATCAGGACTAATGACAGCTGGGCGATTTTTAAAATTATGGCCGAATTTGTAAATGGTTATGAGGCGATGGGACGTATAGGTCCCTGTGTATCCATTTTTGGATCAGCGCGAACAAAGCCCGAGGATCCTTATTATTTACTTGCCGAAAAAATAGCTTTCAAAATCAGTAAAGCCGGTTACGGTGTTATTACTGGTGGAGGTCCTGGTATTATGGAAGCGGGTAACAAAGGCGCACACCTAGGCGGAGGAACTTCGGTGGGATTGAATATTGTATTGCCATTCGAACAACATTTCAACCCTTACATTGACGCCGACAAAAACCTGAATTTTGATTACTTCTTTGTTAGAAAAGTTATGTTTGTCAAATATTCCCAAGGATTTGTGGTCATGCCAGGCGGATTCGGAACATTAGATGAGCTGTTTGAAGCGATGACTTTGATTCAGACGAAGAAAATTGCAAAATTCCCGATTATATTAGTCGGAACTCAATTCTGGTCTGGATTAATTGATTGGGTCAAAAAAGTGTTAATCGAAAGAGAAAAGACAGTGAGCCCAGAAGATTTAAACCTAATAAAAATTGTTGACACCGAGGACGAAGTCGTTCATGTTTTAGATAATTTCTATAAAAAATACAATTTGAAACCAAATTTTTAAAAACGAAAGCTGTTCTGAGGAGCAGCTTTTTTTTTTGTCCTAAAAAAATTATTTCTTTTTTACCCAAGTAAATGGATTAAGTGTATATTGTAGACTACTAACGAGTTGAATTTACAATTGAGAGTATTTTATAAAATTACCTTTTGTATTTTAGTTTTATTGACATCAATAAAGCAGTATGCCCAGCACCATTCCCAAATGTTTGTTGAGGTAAATACTGTGGAAAAAACCTTGAATATACAGCAGGAACTAACCTTTTTTAATGAGTCTAATGACACTCTGACTTCAGTTACTTTAAACGATTGGAACAATGCTTATGCTAATGTGAATACGCCTTTAGCGAGACGATTTTCGGACGAGTTTTATCGCGGTTTTCATTTAGCTAAAGAAGACGAACGCGGTAGCACTAAAAATTTAACAATCATTGATGCCGATAAATTATTCCTTTCTTGGATAAGAACTGATGAAAATCCTGATATTATTAGCGTAAAACTAAGAGAAAAACTAGCCCCCAATCAAAAAATAAAACTGCAACTCACCTATACCGCAAAAATTCCAAGTGATGCCTTTACTAAATTTGGTTACAATGCAACGGGCGGTATGAATCTAAAAACATGGTACCTCACTCCTGCCCGCTATGAAAACCATTCTTTTACAAAATACAGTAATGCCAACTTAGATGATATCGCAAACGCCGTCTCAGATATCGATATCAATTTAAAAGTTCCAAAAGGCTTTGAAGTGACAACTGATTTAAATACCGCGGAAACAATTGAAAAGGAAAATCATTCCATTTATAAATTATCAGGAAAAAACAGAACTAATTTCAGTCTTTTTATCGAACCCAAATCCAGTTTTTATAGCTATAGATCTCATGATCTTGAAGTAATAACAAACGTAAAGGAGGATAAAGTAGGTGTCAAGAAACAAGCGTATGCAATTGATTGCATTGTTAATTATGTCGATGGTTTAATAGGGAAATACCCCTTTGATAAAATTGTTGTTTCTCAGGCTGATTATGAACGAAATCCTTTTTATGGATTAAATCAGCTGCCCTCGTTTATCAGTCCTTTTACAGATGAATTTACTTATGAGATTAAGTTTTTAAAAACCTACTTAAATGCCTATTTGAAAAACAGTTTACGACTAGACAGCAGGAAAGACAGCTGGATTTATGATGGAATTCAGGTATATGCTATGATGAAGTATATTGACGAGAATTACCCAAACACCAAGATGCTAGGGAGCGCTTCTACCTTTCTACTGCTGAAAAGCTATAATCTCACCAATCTAGATTTTAACCAGCAATACAGCTATTTCTATATGTTGATGGCTAGAAAAAACCTCGATCAACCGCTAGGAGACCCGAAAAACTCACTGATAAAATTCAATGAACAAATCGCCAGTAAATACCGTGCGGGACTAAGCTTTAGGTATTTGGACAAGTTTCTAGGACACGATGTAGTTACGAATAGTATTCGTCAATTCTATACAGAAAACAAGGAGAAACAAGTATATAGAAACGATTTTGAATCCATTTTAAAAAGCAATACAGACAAGAATATCAATTGGTTTTTTAATACAATTATTGATTCTCGGGAAATTATTGATTTTAAATTTGGTGACGTCATAAAAACCAAAGACAGTATTTCTTTCAGTCTTAAAAACAGAACCGGAGTAATTGTTCCCGTACCTGTTTATGGAATTAGTAAAGGTGAAATTGTATTTAAAAAATGGTTGGATCCTCAAGTAGCAGACAGTGTGTTTTCTTTCGAAAGACAAAATGCTGATAAGATTGTTTTGAATTATAAAAATGAAGTTCCTGAATACAATTTAAGGAACAACTGGAAATCACTAAAGCCTTTCTTCCCAAACAACCGTCCCATTAAATTTGTTTTTATGAAGGATTTAGAAGATCCTTACTACAATCAGGTTTTATACGTACCTACCTTAGGCTACAATTTATATGATGGCCTTATCCCAGGATTGCGTTTACATAACAAAACAATTTTAGACAAACCTTTTATTTTTGATGTCAATCCAGCCTATTCCACAAATGCCAAAACTTTGTCTGGATCTGGTTCTGTTGTCGTAAATCAAAATTATCGAAACAGTGCCCTTTATAACGTGCGTTATTCTTTTTCTGGTTCCTATTTTCACTACGCACCAGATGCTGCTTATTTAAAAATTAATCCAACGGTGCAGTTACGATTCAGGGAAAAAGACTTTCGAGACAACAAAAAACAATTAATCTTATTGCGCCAAGTATTTGTGAACAGAGAAAAAAGCAAAATAATTACGGACAAGTCCACAGAAAACTTTTCAGTATTTAATGCCAAATACTTCAACACAACGACAGAAATCACAAAGCATTTCAGCTTTTCATCTGATCTTCAACTAGCAAGTAAATTCGGAAAAATGGCCGCAGAAGTCGAGTATAGAAAGCTTTTCGAAAATAACCGCCAAATAAGCTTGCGTTTTTATGCTGGAAGTTTTCTATACAACAAAACTAATTCTGATTATTTTAGTTTTGCATTAGACCGGCCAACAGATTACTTATTTGATTACGGCTATTATGGCCGATCTGAAAGCAGCGGTTTTTTTAGTCAACAGTATATTGTTGCCGAAGGCGGTTTTAAATCAAAACTCTCCATTCCTTATGCTAATCAATGGATAACAACAGTGAATGGAAGTTATACAATTTGGAATTGGATCGAAGCCTACGGAGATGTCGGATTCTTGAAAAATAAGTCCCAAAACGAGAAATTTGTATATGATAGTGGAATCCGATTAAATTTAGTTCCTGACTACTTCGAAATGTACCTTCCACTCTATTCTTCTAATGGCTGGGAAATTAGCCAAGGCAATTACAATGAAAAAATTCGATTTGTTATTACTTTATCGCCAAAAATATTAATCAATTTATTTAATCGAAAATGGTTTTAATCGAAAGAAAAAATATAATTGCATTAAACTATTCTCTATAATTCACTTATTTAATTACGAATATCTAATTTTATAATAAATTTAAAGTGATTTAATTGACAATCCTTAAATTATATTTCTTTCAATGAATTATGATAATAGATTGTTTTTGAGTAAATTTGTCTCCTTAAGTGATACCTTTTAATTATGATAAAAGAAAAAACCAATACAACACTGACATTCGACGATTTTAAAACCGAAGTCTTAAACGATTACAGAATCGCTATGATAAGTAGAGAATGTAGTTTATTAGGTCGTAGGGAGGTTTTGACTGGAAAGGCAAAATTCGGAATTTTTGGCGATGGAAAGGAAGTGCCTCAATTAGCGATGGCTAAATTTTTCAAAAACGGTGACTTTCGCTCTGGATATTATCGTGACCAAACATTTATGATGGCTATCGGTCAAATGACGGTTGAACAGTTTTTTGCGGGGCTTTATGGCAATACCAATTTAGAACAAGAACCTATGTCTGCCGGTAGACAAATGGGAGGCCATTTTGCTACTCATAGTTTAAATGAGGATGGTTCTTGGAAAGACTTAACAAAACAAAAAAATTCTAGCGCTGACATTTCTCCTACCGCAGGACAAATGCCTAGATTATTAGGATTAGCGCAAGCATCAAAAATATACAGACAAGTAAAAGGAATTCCCAATAAAGCAAATTTCTCTGTAGAAGGAAACGAAATTGCCTGGGGAACCATTGGAAACGCAAGTACTTCTGAAGGATTGTTTTTCGAAACAATAAATGCAGCAGGAGTTTTACAAGTACCTTTAATAATCAGTGTTTGGGATGATGAATATGGTATTTCAGTTCATGCAAAACATCAGACTACTAAAGAAAGTATTTCGGAAATTTTAAAAGGATATCAAAGAGATGCTACAGGAAAAGGATATGAAATACTGAGAGTAAAAGGATGGGATTATACCGAACTTATCGCTACATATGAGAAAGCATCTACTTTATCACGCGAACAACATGTTCCCGTACTAATACATGTAGATGAACTTACTCAGCCTCAAGGACATTCGACTTCTGGATCACATGAAAGATATAAAGATGCTGACAGACTAGCTTGGGAAAGAGATTTTGACTGTATCAGACAAATGAAATTATGGATGATTGCAATTAATATTGCTTCTCCGGAAGAATTAGCTGAAATAGACGCAAACGCTAAAAAACAAGTTCTAGAAGGAAAAAAAGCCGCTTGGAATGCTTTTATCGGACCTATTGTCGAAGAACAAAAAGAATTAGTTTCCTTATTGAAAGAAATTGCAGATTCTAGTACTCATAAAGAGGCGATATTAAAATATGCAACGAGTTTAAGCAGTGTAAAAGATCCTATTAGAAAGGAACTTCTAATTGCAGCGCGTAAATCTTTACGTCTTGTAATCAACGAAGATGTAAAAAACGAACTTTCAAACTGGATTACTGCTTACACTAAAAAAACGCAAGAAAAATTTAGCAGCCATTTGCATTCTGATTCTGATCTAAATGTATTTTCAGTAAAGGAGATTCTTCCAGAATATACTGAAAATGCAAAAGAGGATACAGACGGCCGAATGATTCTACGTGATAACTTTGACGCAATATTCACAAAATATCCTGAAACTTTGATTTTTGGAGAAGACGCTGGAGCCATTGGTGATGTAAACCAAGGTCTAGAAGGAATGCAAGAGAAATATGGAGAATTGCGTGTAGCCGATGTAGGAATACGTGAAGCCTCTATAATAGGACAAGGTATCGGGATGGCATTAAGAGGTTTACGTCCTATTGCCGAAATTCAATATTTAGATTATTTACTTTATGCCATTCAAATCATGAGTGATGATTTGGCAACCTTGCAGTACAGAACAGTAGGAAAACAAAAAGCACCATTAATCATACGTACCAGAGGTCATCGTTTAGAAGGTATTTGGCACTCCGGTTCTCCTATGGGAATGATTATCAACGCCATTAGAGGAATTCATGTATTAGTTCCAAGAGATATGACAAAAGCGGCAGGTTTTTACAATTCGCTTTTAGAATGTGATGAACCGGCTTTAGTTATCGAATGTTTAAACGGATATCGATTAAAAGAGAAAAAACCACTTAATTATGGAGAATTCAAGACACCTATTGGAGTTGTTGAAACCATGAAAGAAGGTGCTGACATTACTTTGGTTTCTTATGGATCTACCTTAAGACTAGTGGAACAAGCCGCTACAGAACTTCTTGAAATAGGTATTGACTGCGAAATTATAGATGTACAATCTTTACTTCCATTTGATATTAATCATGACCTTGTAAAAAGTATAGCTAAAACAAATCGACTTTTGGTAATTGATGAAGATGTTCCAGGAGGAGCCTCAGCTTATATTTTACAACAAATTATTGAGCAACAAGACGGTTACAACTATTTAGACAGTAAGCCGCAAACCTTAACAGCAAAAGCGCACAGACCGTCATACGGAACTGATGGTGACTATTTCTCTAAACCATCTGCTGAAGATATTTTCGAAAAAGTGTACGCTATGATGAATGAGGTAAACCCAACTAAATATCCAAGTTTATACTAAAAAAAGTATTGTAATAAAAAAAACAGTATATTGTCAGTTAATTAGTTATAAACTTAAATACAATAAAAATGAAAAAAATATCAATGTTAGTAGGCGTTTTATCAGTTATGGCAATCGTTTCTTGTAAGGAAAAAGAAGAAACTCCAGACACTACCACAAACCAAACAATTGAAGTTACAAATGAGGCTCCAGCACCAGAAGTTGAAGAAAAAAATCCTGATGGAACATCGGTAAGTGTTGGTTCTGATGGTATCGATGTAAACACTAAAAACGGCGAAAACCAAACGAAAATTAATGTTTCTGGCGGTGATGCAAAAGTTGAAGTTAAAAAATAATTCTATTTTTTAATTCTTATAACCATAAAGCCAATCTGAACTAGTTCGGTTGGCTTTTTTTTATTAAATTGAAATTAAAATACAAAAAAGGAATAAATGACAAGTTTAGAAACCATTTTAATAAACATCCAAGATGCGAAAGTAATTGCCGATTCTATTACTTTAAAACAATATATACCTTTAGATTTATCGGTTTCAAATCAAAATCTAACTAAGGAATCTTTAGCTAACGCGGCCACATTCGAAAATTACATTGAAAATTATTTGACTTTAAATAATTCGAAAGTTGCTTATGGAGGCTACAATGAGGAACGAAACCTTTATAAACGTAGTAGTATGTTTAAAGATTTAGAAACAGAAGAGCGAAACATGCATATAGGTTTAGATCTATGGATTAAGGCCGGAACACCCATTTTGGCAGCTCTCGACGGAACCGTTCACAGCTTTAATTTCAATGCTGGTTTTGGTGATTACGGTCCCACTATTATCCTTGAGCACCAAGTAGAAAATCATCTCTTCTATACTTTATACGGACATTTGTCGTTAGACAGTCTAGAAAACATTGCAATTGGTAATGTAATTAATAAAGGGCAGCAAATAGGTCTATTGGGAAATTCAACCGTGAATGGTGATTATTCTCCGCATTTGCATTTTCAAATTATAAAAAATATAGGTACAAATCTGGGTGATTATCCTGGCGTTTGCACTAAAAGTGATTTGGATTTTTACTTAGACAATTGCCCAGATCCTAACTTATTACTAAAAATAACATCTTAAAAATGAAAAGAATTATTCTCCTACTCAGCTTAATTGTACTTATTGGATGTAAGTCAAAAAAAGTAGACCAACCTATTGAGACCAAACCAGAAGAAGCGAAATTCATGAAACTTGCTATAACAGGAGTTGACGCCGGTCAAAAGGCGAAAGCGTATGATTTAGGAAAACGAATTTTAATGACATGCAACACTTCTAAGTTCAAGCCTTTTAATGAAAGTGAAGCTACGAGATCAGTTATCAACAACATTACTTTAGAAAAGCTTTCGAAAACCTGTGCTAAATTCAGACGATTCTATGGTCCCTTTAAGGATCTTAAGTTAACAGAGATTTACAAAGACAATGAAACCCGTACAACTATTTTTCGCTACAAAGCTCTTTATACAAAACCTGTGGCCAATAAAGAACTTCGAGTTTATATGAACGATCAAAATCAAGTGTCAGCAATAAAATCGATGGACTGGTCAGATACTTTCGAAAGAAAATTATTTACAAATACCGATACAGATACTGACAAATAATTGCGCAAGCTAACTCAGTTTTCAATAGTAATCCAAATAGAAAAAGGACTTCATTCATTCTCTATTTGGATTTTTTATTTCCAATTCACTTTACTATAAAAACCATCTTCAATTCCTATTTCATAACGAGATAATTTCACGCACAATTACTATCCATATTTAAAACTTCATCTTTCACAATAAACATAATCCATTGAATATTTGAGCGATATATAATGATTTCTTAAAAATATTGAGCTAATTAATAGTAGAAAAATTTTATTTTAACTTTTATTTTCGAAGAGTTGACAAGAGTTGTTCTTAAATTTATGAATCTTAATTTAATCTACACTTTATCTGAATTGTAATCATCGAAACTGTCTTTTAGATAAAAATCAAATCACAGTGTTTGTTACTAATTATATTTTTTCAGTAAGTAAATAAGATTAAATCTATTTTTAATTTAAATAAAAATAATTCTATGTCTATTCAAACAACAAATCCTGCCACAAACAAAGTCTTAAAATCATTCGATGAAATGACTGACAAACAACTTGAAACTGCTATTGAAAAATCGAATTCCGTTTTTCAAGAATGGAAGAAAATTTCTTACGGTGATCGAGCGAAAATTTTGCATAAAGTAGCTGAGCTAATGCGGAAAAAGAAAAGTGAATTAGCTAAGTTAATTACCCTTGAAATGGGGAAAGTGATTGCACAAGCAGAATCAGAAATCGATTTAAGTGCTAGTATTCTGGATTATTATGCTGATAACGCAGCCGACTTTCTTGCGGACAAAAAACTAAACCCTGAATCTGGTGAAGCTTTTATTCGAAATAGCCCAATAGGTGTTCTATTTGGTGTCATGCCTTGGAACTTTCCTTTTTATCAAGTGGTTCGATTTGCTGCTCCTAATATTATGGTGGGAAATACTATTTTATTAAAACACGCTTCGATAGTTCCACAATGTGCTATCGCAATGGAAGAATTATTTAAAGAAGCAAAAGCTCCAGAAGGTTTGTATATTAATTTAATGCTTTCTGGAAAACGAAGTAGCGCACTAATAAGTGATGATAGAATTAAAGGAGTGTCCTTAACAGGTAGCGAGGGCGCCGGTTCCAGTATCGCTGCAGCTGCAGGTAAAAATTTAAAAAAATCAGTACTTGAATTAGGAGGTAGTGATGCTTTTATAATACTTGAAGATGCAGATATCGACACAGCAGTCGAAATGGCAATTGTAGGAAGAATGAACAATAACGGACAAAGCTGTGTTGCTTCAAAAAGATTTATTGCTGTGGAAGCTATAGCAGATGAATTTTTAGAAAAATTTGTCGCAAAAGTGGCTGCTCTTAAAGTAGGAGATCCTATGGATCGAGACACGCAGGTAGGTCCACTTAGTAGTGAAGAAGCTTTAATAAACATATTAGATCAGGTGAAAAGATTTGAAAAAGCAGGTGCTAAAATTCTAGTCGGTGGTAAAAGAGCGTTTGATACCGGTGCATTTATGCAACCTACAATTTTAACAAATCTAAAACGTGGAGTCCCTACTTTTTATGAAGAGTTATTTGGACCTGTAGCCTCTTTTTACAAGGTCAAAAATGAACAAGAAGCTATCGATCTTGCAAACGATTCTCCTTTTGGCTTAGGAGGGTCTATCTATACAAAAGATATAAAACGAGCAATACAATTAGCAGATCAAATTGATAGCGGAATGGTTTTCATAAATCAGCCTACTTCTACTCAACCAGACTTACCATTTGGAGGAACTAAAAATTCTGGCTATGGACGTGAATTATCTCAACTTGGAATTGATGAGTTTGTAAACAAAAAACTAATAAGAGTTAGCTAATTAGAGCATTGTAACTTATTCAAGTAGAAAAATAGTTAAAACTATAAGCAATCAGCCAGAATCTGATCAGTTACCTACCGCTTTAGTGGGTTTGTTTTAAAGTGATCATTCTGGAAAAATAATCGTGAAAGCTTAAGTTTTTCTTTATAATACAATTACAAGACTAAAAACCGTTAGTAGTATTTTTTTAATACTGTTAACGGTTTTTAAAGTATATTTTCGCATTTAAAAATTAGTAGCAACCCATTTGTCTATAAAGAGTAAACAACAATATTGAATAATAAAGCTTAAGTCCAAAATCTATATTTAAAACAGATACTCTTATCTCTTTCTACATTGTGTCTCTTTAAAAAAGAAGAATAAAATCTGTGAATTATACAACTTATTTAAAAGTTATGTAATTCATAATTGAGAAAAAAGTGCAAATTTTACACATTCAGTTAAAAAACAAAATAATTTGAAGCTATATATCAAATACATGGTCAGCAATCGCTGCAAACTAGCAGTTAAGGAGGAATTAAAAAAACTTGGATTGCATTTTATTGTTGTCGATTTAGGAGAAGTAGATGTCATGGAAAACATTACTATGGCACAAAGAGAACTTCTTAAAGCAGGGCTGTTAAGCGCAGGTTTTGAGTTGATGGATGATAAAAAGTCGATGCTCATAGAAAAAATTAAAAATGTTATTATCGAAATGGTTCACCATTCGAATGAAGTGATCAAAGTAAATTTTTCTATTTATTTAAGCGAGAAGCTAAGTCATGACTACACTTATTTGTCTAACTTATTTTCTGAAGTGCAAGGAACTACCATCGAGCATTTTATAATTTCTCATAAAACGGAGCGCGTAAAGGAATTGATTATATATGGTGAACATAATATTACTGAAATAGCATGGAAGATGGGATATAGTAGTGTAGCTCATTTATCAAGTCAGTTTAAGAAAGTAACAGGACTCTCTCCTTCCCACTTCAAAAATTTGAAAGATAAAAGAAGAATGCCTCTTGAAGAAATTGGGAATAAAATTAATAGTAAATAAGTTCTACATACATTATGAGATTAATTTCAGAAAAAAGATTTCAAATTTATTATATCCTAGTTGCGATTATCCTAGTCGCTGTATTGGGTGTTTTTTACTACAATAACCTAAAATTAAAGTCAACTAGTGACTCTGCAGTTCACGCGCACGAAGTTTTGCGTAAAAACGATAATATTCTTTTAGACATTCTAGATATTGAAACCGGCGTTAGAGGGTATATAATCTCTGAAAACGATCTTTATATTGAGTCTTACAACAAGGCAGTAAAGGCAATGAGTAATAACCTGTCTGATTTGTCAGTACTTACTCAAAGTAACACTGAGCAAAATATACAGGTAGATTCTTTAAAAATGATGACTGCCAAGAAGTTGTTTTTATTGCAAAAAATTATCGATGACAAAAAAGTAGACCTTTTAGCAGAAAATGAAAAAATCGCAATTCTTGAAGACGGTAAAGTGATCACTGATAGTATTAAAAGCATCATTTTTAAAATTAATGTTGACGAATATACTGCTCTTAAACTTAAAAAATCAGAAAATGAAAATAGTGCTCAATACTCGGAAATACTATTCTTTTTACTTTTGATTCTAATATTTGTAATTTTTACACTTGTCTTTATTATTGTTAAAAATTTAAAAATTAGAAATGACGAATTAGAACTATTTACTTCTTCACAAAAATTACTTTCTAATTACTCTCTAAGTCTTATCGAGGCCAGTTTAGACCCCTTGATCACAATAAATATAAAGGGTAAGATTACAGACATGAATGAGGCCACGGTTAAAATTACTGGCGTAGAACGCGAAAAATTAATAGGCTCTGACTTTTTCGAATATTTTACAGAACCAAAAATGGCACGTGAGGTATATAAAGAAGTATTTGCTGCAGGCTCTGTCGCTGATTCTCCATTAACAATTCGTCATGTAGATGGAAAACTTACCGATGTTTTATTTAATGGGTCAGTTTATAAAGATCCGCAAGGAAAAGTACTTGGAATCGTGATTGTTGCCAGAGATACCAGCGAGCAAAAAAGGATTGAAACCGAGCTAATAGAAGCAAAAGTATTTGCAGAACTTGCGACTGGAATTGCTGAAGAGGAAAAACGAATTGCTGAAAATGCTACTTTAATTGCCGAAAATGCTGTAAAAGCAAAACAGCAATTTTTGTCTAATATGAGTCATGAAATTCGCACACCTATGAATGCCATCATAGGCTTTACAAAGGTAGTTCTGAAAACAGATTTGACTACGAAACAAAAAGAATATCTCGATGCCATAAAAATGAGTGGCGATGCGCTAATTGTTCTTATAAACGACATTTTAGATCTAGCCAAAGTAGATGCGGGCAAGATGTCTTTTGAAAAAACACCTTTTAAAATGAAGGCTTCCATTGCTTCGATGCTTCACTTATTCGAAACAAAAATTCAAGAGAAAAATTTACAGCTTATAAAAGAGTATGATTCTAATATACCTACGGTACTAATCGGGGATCCGATACGTTTGCATCAAATCATTTTAAATTTGGTTAGTAATGCCGTAAAATTTACATCCAAAGGAAAAATAACAGTTAATGTGCGTTTAGTTGATCAGGATACTGAAAATGTCACAATAGAGTTTGCTGTTAGTGACACTGGAATAGGTATTCCAAAGGAAAAATTAACAACTATTTTCGAAAATTTTCAACAAGCTTCAAGTGGTACTTCCAGAATTTATGGCGGAACCGGACTAGGGCTGGCCATCGTGAAACAATTAGTAGAACCTCAAGGTGGTAGTATTAAGGTCGAAAGTATTGTGGACGAAGGAACTACTTTTAGTTTTAGATTGAAATTCGAAAAAACAAATGCCGAGGCAGAACTGGAAACAGAAATACTTGAGGTAGACAAACAGCCAAAAATTATTAAAGTTTTAGTTGTAGAAGATATTGCGTTGAATCAGCTACTGATGAAAACCCTATTGGATGATTTTGGGTTCGAACGTGATATAGCCGAAAACGGAAAAATTGCGATCGATAAACTACAAAACAATTCCTATGACGTAATTTTGATGGATCTTCAAATGCCCGAGATGAATGGATTTGAAGCTACTGAATACATTAGAAAAACAATGAATTCTGACATCCCAATTATTGCATTAACCGCTGATGTTACTACGGTAGATTTAGCTAAATGTAAGGCGGTGGGAATGAACGATTACATTGCAAAACCAGTCGATGAACGATTACTATACAGTAAAATAGTAAGCATCGTGAGAAAATATACGTCGAAAAAAGAAAAAGAAATTAAACAAATTACAATGCCTAAAACTCAAAAGTATGTTGATTTGAGTTATTTAGAATCTCGAACTAAATCAAATCCTAAACTAATGATGGAAATGATTGCTGCTTATTTACAGCAAACGCCGCCACTAGTTACTGCAATGAAAGAAAGCCTTGTAAACAAAGATTGGGCATTACTTCGTGCTTCGGCACATAAGATGGTTCCCTCCTTTTCAATAATGGGTATCAGTCCAGAATATGAGGAAATGGCAAAAAAAATCCAGAGCTACTCTGGTGATTTAGACAATCAAAAAGAAGAAATTGATAATTTAGTCTTGCAACTATCAACTATTTGCAATCAAGCGTGTGAAGAACTAGAAATAGAATTTAATTATATAAAAAACAAAAACTGATGGAAAACGAAGCAAAAATAAAAGTTTTTTTAGTAGATGATGATGCCGTTTTTCTAAAGTCCTTAGAAATCGAATTTATTCATCATACAGATTATATCGTAGAAACATTTGCAACTGGGGAACTTTGCATCGCAAATTTAGACAAAAAGCCAGATGTAATTATTCTTGATTACCAACTTGATGGAATAGATAAGAATGCAATGAATGGTATTCAAACTCTAGATCAAATTAAGCAATTCAATGCTGATATTCCGGTTATTATGTTGTCTTCTCAAGATAAAATTGAGGTAGCTGTGAGTTGTATGCACCATAAAGCATTTGATTATGTGGTAAAAAGTGAAACATCATTCTTACGACTTCAAAAAGCCATCACTGCATTTTTCAATTTCGAAAAAATAGAAAAAGAATTAAATTGGTATATGTCCAGAATGTCATAAACGAATTATAGTACAACTTTAAACTAAACCACTATAGACTGAAAGTTCATCGATTTACTTTGGTAGATTTAAAGTTGGCAAGTTTGTACTAGCTTTATTGACTGCAAATTCGCAAATTATTTAAAATATAATTATTTTAAAATTTCCGAATTTACGGTGTAAGAGTTTATAAAAGCTAAAGCGAGATGTACTAAAAGTATATCGTCTTAAACTCTCATTTTAAGACCCATAAAACAACATAAAAGCGCCAAGCCTTTCAAATTGAAAGGCTTGGCGCTTTTGTAAATACAGCTATTTCCAAATTTAAAAATAATAGGAAAAATCAAAATAAACCTTAAGTCTACTGACAACTAGTATTTTATTTTGTTAAAACGAAGTGTATTTATCGAAATGTGTGAATGATGAAACTTTTCTTTCAAATTGTGTAAAACATACTGTATATAAGATCTTTATCTTTGAATACAATACATTTACAAATTACTATGATATCATTAGTCAGCATACTGATTGTTGTAATTATTACTGGAGCAATTCTTTGGTTGATAAACACCTATGTTCCCATGGATTCAACAATAAAGAATGTATTCAATTCAATAGTTGTAATTGTTACGATCCTATGGGTACTTAATTCTTTGGGGCTATTTAGTTCTTAATTCAATACATTCTATCAAAATACGTAAGCTGTAAAAATTATAAATCTTAAAAAATAAAATTATGAATCTTAAAAGAATCTTTGGGGCATTACTTACAGCCCTTGGAATTGGCGCACTAATATATACTGCAGTATTATTCTCTGGTACTTCAGGTAGTAATCAAGATATTAAAGGCCTAATTATTTATGGAATACTGGGATTAGTGTTCTTTACTTCTGGAATTAGTTTAGTTAGAACTACAAAGGATGAATCTTAAATCAGATAAAAATTTGAATTACGCTTTCAGCAATAATCAAAAAAATAATTTAAAATCCCATTAATTACAATTAAGTCAAATGGGATTTGATTGCTATTCGAAATTTGCAACAAATACAATTATACAGTTGGTTCTATTTTTTTAGACCCGATTTTTAAATTATTAAAAAGCACATATCGAATAGATTATAAATAGTAACTATCAACTTTTAACATTAAAAAATTATGAACGCAAAAAACATAGGAATCTTATTAGTAGTTATTGGAGCCATTATGGTTTTTTACACAGGATTTAATTACGTGACTAAAGAAAAGGTTGTTGACATTGGTCCGATAGAGATAAACAAGCAAGAAAGTCATCCCGTGAAATGGTCGCCCATTGTTGGTGTCGTTTTACTAATAGGTGGAGTTGTTCTTGTGGTAAAAGATAAGAAATAATTATTTTTATAATTTTGATCTATTCAAATTACTAGATAAAAACAAAAAAAATGAAAAACATTACTGTAAATAGAATTACACGAAATCTGTTTTTAGGCCTATTCGTATTGGTTTTAACAGCGTCGTTTACTTCTTGTTCGAAAAAGGTGACTTTTCAAACTTCGACAATTGTTCCTGCAGCTCGTGGAGATGTAAAAATAACTAAGGATGAGAATAAGAACTATCTAATTGCTATTAAAATAGATAATCTAGCAGAAGTAAGCCGACTTGATTCATCAAAAAAGGCTTATGTTGTTTGGATGGAAACGGAAGAATCAATGGTTAAAAATATTGGGCAAATAAAAAGTGATTCCAATTTTTTATCATCAAAACTAAAAGCAACTTTTGAAACGGTGAGCCCAGTAAAGCCAACGAAAATTTTTATAACCGCCGAAAGAGATCCTCAAGTTCAATATCCTGATAGTGAAATAATTCTTACTACAAACAGATTATAATGTTTCTAAAAATTCAAATTATTAAGAATACGATAGGAAGACATTAATTTTTAATGATTGTTGTTCGTTTTCGATTCTATCACTTAGAAAGAAAACGTTTTTCAATAATTGTTATTTTGGTTTGGTTTAGTGAAAGGCTGTAGTGAAATACAGCCTTTATTTTTTTGGAAAAGAGTTTTTGAATCGAACGTATATTAGTAGGAACCAAAGAGATAAATATTTTAAAATACGATAGCAATTTCATAGAAAAAACTTTAAAATTAGAAATAGCGCTCTGAATAATTTAGATAAAAGATAAATATGCAATTTAAGACTAAAGATACAGCCACATTATTATCAAAAACTTTCTCTTCATGGAACGATAAAGATCCCTTTAGACAAAGTGCTGTTATTGCGTACTATGCCATTTTCAGTATTCCTGGATTATTGGTTTTAATTATTTCAATTGCTGGGTATTTCTTTGGCAATGAAACTGTAAATCAAAATATTTTAGAACAAATTTCTACTACAATGGGTTCCGAAACTTCGAAGCAAATCAGTCAGATTCTCATCAAATCAACCCAATCTAAATCGACCGTTTGGGGTTCAATCATTGGAGTGATCATCTTACTTGTAGGATCCACTGCAGTGTTTGTAGAACTCCAAAAATCATTAAACTTAATCTGGCGAGTGGAAATTGCTCCACAAAATGGATTTTTTACTATCCTAAAAGCGAGACTATTTTCATTTGGATTAATACTTGCTATTGCATTTTTATTATTGGTGTCGCTAGTTGTTAGTACGGCCTTATCCAGTATGGCAGATTGGGTGAAAGATCATACTGACGAATCTACAATCGTATTTTTCAACATTATCAACTTTGTATTTTCTTTTGCAGTAATATCAGTACTATTTGCTTTAATGTTTAAAATTTTGCCTGATGCAAAAATAAAATGGAAGCATGTTTGGCTAGGAGCTATTGTAACTGGAATATTATTCACTATTGGTAAAACGATCTTAGCCTTTTATTTCAGCACTGCCGATCCCGCCTCCATTTATGGCGTTGCAGGTTCTGTGGTTATTATTTTATTATGGGTTTCATACTCTTCAATGATTCTGTTTTTTGGAGCTGAATTTACAGCGGTTTACGCTAAATTTTACTCGGGTACTATTCCTCCTACCGAAATCGCAAAAAAGGAATCGGTTGCTAGTAGAAAAATTTAAATCATCTCAACAATCTGAACCTCAAATTATTTAAAACCAAAATCAAATTAGTAACTATTTAAGAGTAATTAACTAAATCGCGCTCAAATTTATTATCATGGTAATTCTTAATCTTAGTATTTCAAATGCTTAAATTACATAAAATTTCGCTAAAGTTCTATAACACAGATGTAGATTAAATAGTTCAATTTTAAGGTATTACAAAAAGAGCAATACAAATACTTGCTTTATAATTTCCTTAAAATACATACATAACATGAAGAGAGCAAAAAAATTAGGAATATGGATGGATCATTCTATCGCCTACTTAATGGAGTTCACGAACAATCCTTTTGAAATTAGAACAATTGAATCTGAATTTCCAGAAAATAAGAAAGAACTGAATTTTGATAAAGGAGCCAATCCATCTATTAATACGGACAAACATATTTTATATGCCTATTATAACAAAATAGGTGAAGCGATTAAAAACTACAAACAAATTGTTCTTTTTGGTCCCACAGATGCCAAAGTGGAGTTATTTGATGTTTTAAGCGAAGATCATCGATTTGTTAAAATAAAAGTTGAAATAAAAGAAACTGACAAAATGAATCTACACCAGCAGCATGAGTTTATCAGTAAATATTTTGCCAAAAATTAATAAAACAAGTAACGAGCTGTATTTGCTTTTAAACGTGCGTGAATAAAAAATGGATTGTGAAAAATTAATAATGAAATAGCATATTTATCCCAGCTTCATTCTTATAAAAAACCGTGAAAAATATAAAATTATTCAAAGATTATACAACAGTAATCTCCAAGATAGTAGAGACATTTACATTGTAATAAGTTAGATATTATTTAATTTTAAAAAAATATTGAAATGGATACAGAAAAATCAATTAACTTATTGAATTCGTTTATTATAATTAATAATGCTAGAATCAAACGTTATAAAAATGCTTCAAAAGAGGCAAAGCAAGCTTATTTAAAAAAAGTATTTGAAAATTTTCAGATTACAAGTCAGCGATGCAAATCTGAACTGAAACAAGAAATTATAAAATTGGGAGGAACTCCTGCTAAAGACAGAAGCAATCAAGGCTATTTTCATTCGATTTGGTATTATTTCCTTAATAAACTAATAGAAAAAGATTTACACGATGTGATTTATTCCTGTGTAAGAAATGAAACTATTGTTATTCAATCGTATTATGAAGCGATATACAATAATTTAGAATGTCTTTCTATACAGCAGCAAAACATGCTAAATGAACAATATTTACGACTAAATGTTGAGCGGGACAAAATGCAGTCCTATAGAAGTGCTTTCTAAAAATAGAAAAAAAAATAAAGTTAGCATAAGTCAGTTATTTATTTCCTAATATTACAATAGATCTTAATTATTAATCCACATAAAACATGAAGCTTTGACTGTGTACCTAAAAAATATTTTTAACGATGTGGGTAATGTAACATTATTTGCTTCAAAGTTTTTCAAACAGGTGTTTACGCCCCCATATGAATTTAAAGAATTCATAAAACAATGCTATGTTATAGGGTATAAATCTATTCCCTTAGTAGCTATAACTGGTTTTATAATGGGATTAGTACTAACGCTTCAATCACGCCCTACTCTATCTAAATTTGGAGCTGAATCTTGGTTGCCAGGTATGGTTGCTCTTTCCTTAATTAGAGAAATAGCACCAGTTATAACAGCTTTAATTTGTGCTGGAAAAATTTCCTCTGGTATAGGTGCTGAGTTAGGCGCTATGAAGGTAACAGAACAAATAGACGCTATGGAAGTGGCAGCTATTAATCCCTTTAAATACCTGGTGGTGACCAGAATATTAGCGACAACCCTTATGATTCCACTGTTGGTAATACTTGCTGATGGAATCGGAATGATGGGAGGTTTTATAGGTATCAATATGCATGGCGACATTAGTTTTTATAGATACCTAGCAAAGGTTTTCGACTCTCTGGCCTTTATCGATATTGTTCCAGCGACAATTAAAACCTTCTTTTTTGGTTTCTTTATAGGATTGATAGGCTGTTATAAAGGATACAACGCTGAAAATGGAACAGCCAGCGTAGGTCAAGCTGCAAATTCGGCTGTAGTAACGGCCTCATTGAGTATTTTTATTATAGATATGTTAGCCGTTCAAATAACTGATTTATTTTATTAAAATGGAACAAGAAACAATAACAATACTTCCGCAAGCTAAAATTGAAGAAAAAGGACCTGTTATAGAAATTACAGGACTTGTAAAATCCTTTGGTGAGAACAATCATGTTTTAAAAGGAGTTAATCTTTCTGTAAATAAAGGAGAAGATTTAGTAATATTAGGTAGATCAGGATCAGGAAAATCAATCACTATAAAATGCATCGTGGGTTTGGTTTTGCCAGATGAAGGCGAAATAAAAGTATTTGGTGAAAATGTATTGAACCTACCTACTAGCAAACTGAATGAAGTTCGAATTAGAATTGGTTTCCTATTTCAAAATTCTGCTTTGTATGATTCAATGACAGTCAAACAAAACTTGGCCTTCACCTTACAACGACATGCATCACATTTAACAGCAACTGAGGTTGAAAACGAAATCAACGCAGTTTTAGAAAGTGTAGGTCTAGCAGAAGCCATAGATAAAATGCCCTCAGAATTATCAGGCGGAATGCGAAAAAGAATTGCGCTTGCACGAACCTTAATCTTAAAACCTGAGATTATTTTATATGATGAGCCTACGACTGGTTTAGACACCATTACATCAAAGGAAATCAGTGAATTAATTTTAGATATAAAGAAAAACAATAATACCACATCGATTATTATCACACACGATATGGCTTGTGCTAGACTTACAGCCGATCGGATTATGATTCTAAAAGATGGTGTAATTCACGCAGAAGGCAGTTACCTAGAATTAGAAAAGAGTGAAGACGAATGGGTTCGTTCCTTTTTTATATAATTATTTAATTTAAGAAGTTAGTTATGAACAGTAAATCAACGGGCACTTGGAAAGTAGGAATGTTTGTTTTAATAGGACTATTGGCCTTTACAGCAACCATTTACTTTATTGGAAAACAAAAAAATATGTTTGGTTCTACATTTAGTATCAACTCCCATTTCAAAAATGTTAGTGGGTTGGAAATTGGAAACAATGTACTTTTTTCTGGAATAAATGTGGGTACAGTAAGCGAAATTCAATTAGTAACTGATACTTCAGTAGTTGTGCGATTAATTATTAAAAAGGAAGTGCAAAAATTTATTAAAAGCGATGCAGTTGCCAGTATTGGATCAGATGGGTTGATGGGTGACAAAGTCCTTGTTATATCTCCAGGGAATAATTCGAAAAGTATAGTAAAAGATAATGCGACTATCACATCAATTCAAGCAATTGAAATGGACGAAATTATGAGAAGCGTAAAAGTGAGTATGGATAATGCTGCTGTGATCACAAATGAACTTGCTGAATTTACCTATAAAATGAATAATGGCGAAGGTGCATTATCTAAATTAATGACGGATGAAAAATTTGCAAACAGTCTTACCAAAACAATGACCAATCTCCAAACTGGATCTAAAGGGTTAAGTGAGAACATGGAAGCGGCAAAATCTAATTTTTTATTGAAAGGTTATTTTAATAAAAAGAAAAAAGCAGAAGAAAAGAAAATTAAAGAGGCCGAAAAAGCAAAGGAAAAGGAATTGAAAGATAAGGAAGACGAGAAAAAGTAAATTAACTTAACGAATTATCAATCCTACACATTTGTTTTAAAACCATACTATATCAAAGACCTCAATTTAAAAAAATTGAGGTCTTTTTTTTTATTCTAAAATCTTCTTTACAGCTTACTTTATAAAAAACAAGTAAATCATATAACTTCTTCTAAAAGTTATGTAACACATTAAAGCTCAAAACGGCTCACCTTTGTATGGTACTTAATAGAAAGTATTAATTAGAATAAAATGAAAATGAAAGATCTAAAAAAGACATGGGGAGAGCAAAAGCAACATCTAAAATTAAAGTTTGCCGCATTAACAAATACTGACGTATTATTTCTTGAAGGCAAGGAAGAAGAAATGATGGCAAAGCTCCAAATAAAACTTGGTAAAACAAGACAGGAATTATACCAGATCATTACTGCCCTTTAATAAAGTAATAGTGTAAATAAGAATTACTACTCAAATTATTAAACAGCAATCATCTAACCGTAAATAATACAACATTTATTAAAAGTTATATAAGAACTCCCTTAATTATGTTGCCGACATTTGTAAGACAAAAGAATAAATATAAATTAAAAACAATTAAAATGAAAAAAACAAAACAACTTACGTTAGCTACTCTTTTACTAACATGCTTCGCATTTAACGCTTCCAACGCGCAAGACATAAAATCGAATACTCCAGCATTTGGATTCAAAGGTGGACTAAACTTTTCTAATATGTACACTGATAATGTAGACGACAATAATGTACTAACAGGATTTAATGCAGGTTTATACGCTAAATTCCCTATTGCGAATTCTGTTTCCATACAACCTGAAATCTCGTATACTACTAAAGGTGCTGAACTTACTTACGATAATGCTTTTGCAAATGGAACAGCAACATTCAATACAAACTACATAGAAGTTCCTGTACTACTAGTTTTTAATGTTACAGAGGCATTTAACTTACATGTTGGACCATATGCAGCTTATATGGTAAGCGGTAAAACAAAAAACGATTCAAACCTGTTTACCTCAGAAACTCAATTAGACACTGATGACTTCAATAGGTTTGACGCTGGTCTTTCAGGAGGTTTGGGTATTGATTTAGAAACAGTTAACTTTGGAGTACGATACAATTATGGTTTAACAAAAGTATTCAAAGAAGGAAGCTTCGGAGATTCTGATGCTAAAAACAGTGTCTTAAATGTATATGTTGGTCTTAGACTTAACTAAAATTAAAATAAGTTATACAAATTAAATTATCAATTAACATAAAAAACTAGAAATCATGGGCAATCTTCTTTACACAGTAGCAGTAATTCTAATCATCTTTTGGGCAATCGGATTCTTCGGTTTTGCAGCCGGTGGAATCATTCACATTCTTCTAGTAATTGCAGTAATTGCAGTTTTATTAAGATTAATCCAAGGTAGACGATTATAAATCGAGTTAATCAAAAAATATTAATAAATTTCTTAAAAAAATAAATTATGAAAACAGATAAAGTAATATTAGGAGTTTTAGGTGGAATCGCGGCAGGTGCATTAATGGGAATATTATTTGCTCCAGACAAGGGAGAGAAAACCAGAAAAAGAATTAAAGATGCAGGCGGAGATTATGCTGGTGATTTGAAAGGAAAGTTTGACTCTACAGTAGAAACACTTTCAAAAAAATACGATACCCTTAAAGACACTCTTAAACAAGAAGGACAAGGTCTTTACAATGAAGGGAAGTCAAAATTTGACACGGCTAAAAGAGACGTTGAAAATTTAGATATTAAAAATCTAAATTTATAACAAAAACAATTTTTAGACTTTAAATAGCTTAAAATAAAATTATGAGTAGCAAAGCAACAACAATAGAAATTCTTTTCGAAAAAGTAGAGGATTACACACGTACAACGGTAGAATTGGCAAAACTAAAAGTTATTGACACTTCTGCAGATGTCCTATCTTCTCTGCTTTCAAGATTAGCAATTGCTATTGTTTTTGCTATGTTTATTCTACTTCTCAACTTTGGTCTTTCCATTTGGCTTGGCGAAGTCCTAGGAAGCATGTATTACGGTTTTTTCATTATGGCCGCTTTGTATTTAATATTATCAATTGTACTATATTCTTATAAAGATAAATGGATAAAAATGCCGATCAGTAATTTTATTATTACCAAAATGCTAAAAAACCAAAAGCATGATTAAAATTAACTCAACAGAAACTTTGGCTCAAATGATCTCGTTACTAGAGCATAAAAAAGCCGTAGAACTACAAGCATTACGTCAACAATATAATGTTGTATATGAAAGTGTAAAACCTCTAAACATAGTAAAAAGTGCTTTAGACAACGTAATAAGCTCCCCAGATTTAAAACACAATATACTAAACACCGTAGTAGGATTAGCCTCTGGCTTTATATCAAAAAAACTACTAGTGGGCTCTACCAAAAATCCATTAAAAACAATACTGGGTACAGTACTTCAATTTGCAGTTACAAACTTTGTTGCAAAGCGCACCGATATCTAGGTGTCGTAAATTAAATTATTCTACAATAAATTACTCTGCTGTAATTTTAACAATCACGCTGTTTTTTAGCCCTTTCTAAATTCTCTAAAAAATCAGCCAACCCATTGGCCATTTTCTAGATACTCTTTGTATTTTATTTTTTGATCTTTCGAAAAAAACAAAGGCCGATATTAAACAAAATTTAAGTTTCTTAAGATTATCTCTTCACATCCTTTATCCTTTTACTAAGCAGCTTATTTCCTTCTCTCGTCAAAAATTTTTAGTCGAATGCAAAATTTATGCACCAATGAAACATTTAGTATCAACCTCCTACTCTAGAATTCATTAAAAATGAACACTTAGTATAATGAAACTATTTTTCTAAAAATAAGAAACTGACAATTCCTAGAGTAGATATTATATTTCAAGTTTCCTATTTCTTAAAATACCCCCTACTTTCCCTCTTTTTATTGATAGTTTCCTGACAATTTTTTATTTATTCCTCTTCCCTAAAATAGGCCAAATAACATCCCCTTAACAAACTTTATTCCGTAACAACTTACTGTAAAGTATCTTAAGTAAATTCTTAAGATTTCATATAAGTGAATTATACAAGTATCGCTTTTAATAGTATAATACTTCTACATGCTTTATAATCAACCTTTGCTTCATAAAATAATTAATCCCTAAATTTCAATAAAATGAAAACTAAAAAATTACTATCAACCTTTGCAATACTGTTTATTGCGTTACTATCAGGTTGTGCCACAGATGATTTTGTAGAAGTCGATGGCGTTTGCCCAATCGTGACAAATACCACACCCACAAATGGATCTACTAATGTTCCTTTGGATCGTGTAATAACAGTAACCTTTAATGAAGAGATGAATCCCGAGACTATCAATCAGTCTTCTTTTACTTTAAACGGTACTTCACAAGTAGCTGGTTTAATTACATATACCGCTAAAACAGCAACATTTCAACCGTCGGCTTTACTTACTCCTAATACCACTTATACTGCTACTATAAAGAGAACAGTAAAAGACCTTATGGGTAACGCTTTACAAACAGAAACAAATTGGACTTTTAGTACTGGCTTAACAGTTACTCCAATGGTAGCATCTACTGATCCAGAAAACAACGCTACTAACGTGTTTTTAAATAAATTAGTAATTGTAAACTTCAATATGGCGATGAAAGCATCCACTATAAATGGAACTACATTCACATTGAACCAAGGAACTAATACTATTTCAGGAATTATATCATATAGCGGAACAACAGCTATTTTCACTCCTGCAGTACCATTAGCACCAAATACAATTTACACTGCTACTGTTACAGCAGCTGCAACAAATCTAGACAACACACCTTTGCCTAGTGATTATGTATTCAAGTTTACAACTGGGGCGATAGTTGCTCCAACGGTAACTTCTCACGATCCTATTAACAATTCGACAGGAATTAGTCTTGACAAAACCATTACAGCTACTTTTAGTATGCCAATGGATGCTGCAACAATTAACGGTAATACTTTTACTTTGAAACAAGGTACAATCATTATTCCGGGAGCTGTTACATACTCAGGAACTACTGCTTCTTTTAAACCTACTAATATGTTATTAGAAGGTAAAATATATACTGCTACAATAACAACTGGTGCAAAAAATATTGCTGGAGTACCTTTAGCAAATGAATTTGTATGGAACTTCACAACTTTAGTTACACCTGTAACACCAGTTGTTCCAAGTACGTCAAATTTATTCTTCGGAATTTTTGGAGGAAATGCAGGAATAACAAATCAAGGACTTAATACTAGAGTTAACGGAGCAATAGGTACTACTGCAGCTTCTTCTTTAATAACTGGATTCACCGATACTATGGCTTCTCCGTTTGAAGTGTATAATATTACTCCTCTTAATAATGGTTTAGTTAATGGTGGTATTTTTGCTGCAGCTCCCGCACCAGGAAATGCTTTAAAAGCGCAAAAAGCACTAGAAGGATTGAATGCAGCAAGAGACTTGTTCAACAGTATTTCTCCAGCTAATAAACCAGGTGGTAGCGATCAAGGTTCAGGCGAGCTAGGAGCGTTAACTTTAGCACCAGGTACTTACAAATCAGCAAGTGGTACTTATAAAATTACCAATGGCGATCTTACATTAGATGCTCAAGGTAATCCAAATGCAGTTTGGTACTTCCAATCAGCCTCTTCATTAACAGTAGGTTCTCCAGCAGCAGCTAGAAGTGTTAAACTAATTAATGGCGCTAAAGCAAACAATGTATATTGGTATGTAGGTAGCACAGCAGTAATCAACTACGGAGGTGGTGGTGTAATGGTAGGAAACATTATTGCCGAGAATGGTGTGACTTTATCAGCACCGGCAAATAGTACCACATTACCTGGTCAAGAAACGGTACTAAACGGAAGAGCAATATCATTAGTTTCTTCAGTTACTATGGTAAATACCATAATCAACGTTCCTGCTAATTAAATAAAAACCCTAAGTTTTATATATCCCGTTTTAGGGCGGGATATATTTAATAAAACCTAATAATAAAAATAAATGAAATTAGAATCAATTTATACTGAAAAATCATGTACTCCATGGTGTCCTTCTCCACTTACAATGAAAAGCATCGGAATCGTTGCTTTGGCATGGTTAAGTCTTCAAACAGCTGTTCAAGCGCAAGAAACTATCGAAGTGAAATATGCAAAACCGTCTTGGTACTTTGGTGCCGCAGCTGGAGCGAACTTTAATTTTTACCGTGGTTCAACACAACAAATGAACGAAAGTTTTAGATCACCAAAAACATTTCATGATGGATTTGGAGCTGGACTTTTTATCGCACCACTTTTAGAATATCGTCCTGCTGATTCAAGATGGGGTGTTATGTTACAAGCGGGTTATGATAGCCGTAAAGGTGATTTTGACCAAGTACTTACAGCTTGTGACTGTCCTGCTGATTTATCAACTAACTTAAGTTATATTACAGTAGAGCCAAGTTTGCGTTTTGCTCCTTTTAAATCTAATTTTTATGTATACGGTGGTCCACGTTTGGCTTTCAACTTGGATAAATCTTTTACGTACCAATTAGGAGTTAATCCTGCGTTCCCTGAACAAGAAGCTAATGCGGCAGTAAAAGGTGATTTTGATAATATCGAAAAAACAATTATCTCAATGCAAATTGGAGCTGGTTACGATATTCCTTTATCAACAGCTGCAAACAAAACACAATTTGTATTGTCTCCTTTTGTCTCTTTCCAACCTTATTTTGGTCAAAATCCACGTTCAACAGAAACATGGAATAATACCACTGTAAGAGCTGGTATGGCACTTAAATTTGGACAAGGAAAAAACATCCAAGAAGCTACTGATATCAAAGCTGATAAAGAAGTTTCGTTTTCTGTAGATTCTCCTACTAATGCACCTGGAGAAAGTAGACTTACTGAGATATTTCCTCTTAGAAACTATGTGTATTTTAACACTGGTTCGAATGAAATTTCAAACCGTTATGTTTTATTGAATAAAGATCAGGTAAAAGATTTCAAAGAAGACCAATTGGAAGTTTATGCTCCAAAAAATTTATCAGATCGTTCGAAAAGACAAATGACTGTTTATTATAATATTTTAAACATTCTTGGTGATCGTATGCAGAAAAATCCAAATGCAACAATTACTTTGGTAGGTTCATCAGAGCAAGGACCAGCAGATGGTTTAGCAATGTCAGAATCAATCAAAACATACCTAGTTGATGTATTTGCAATCAATCCGTCAAGAATAAGCACTAAAGGGCAAACAAAACCAAATATTCCTGGGGAACAACCTGGTGCAACATTAGAACTAGAACTTCTTCGTGAAGGGGATCGCAGAGTATCAATCGAAAGTACTTCTCCAGACCTATTAATGGAATTTCAAAGTGGTGCTGACGCACAGTTGAAACCAGTAAAAATTGTTCCACTTCAAGAAGCGCCTACTTCTAGTTATGTAACATTCAATAATAAAGGAGCTGGTGAAGCTTTATCTACATGGTCATTACAAATGACGGATGAACAAGGTAAAACACAATCTTTTGGACCTTATACTGAAGAGGAAGTTAGTATTCCTGGAAAAGCGATTTTAGGTAGTCGTGCTGAAGGAGATTTCAAAGTAAAAATGATAGGTCAAACTAAAAGCGGTGTTGTTGTAGAACAAGAAGCTCCAGTACACGTAGTACTTTGGACACCAGCTAAAACTCAAGAAGGACTTAGATATAGCATTATCTATGAATTTAATAAAGCAAAAGCTATTGCCATCTATGAAAAATATTTAACTGATGTGATTGCGACAAAAATCCCAGTCGGAGCGACAGTTATTGTTCACGGTCATACGGATGTTATCGGTGGAGAGGATCACAATAGAGATTTATCATTAGCTCGTGCAAACGATGTCAAAAATATTATCGAAGGTGCACTTTCTAAAGCGAACAGAAAAGATGTGAAATTTGAAATAAATGGATTTGGAGAAGATGAAAACAAAGCTCCTTTTGAAAACAAAACTCCAGAGGAACGTTCTTATAACAGAACTGTTATAATTGATATTGTTGCTACAAAATAATAAGTGAAGTAAGTAAAAGCTTATTTTTAGAAGTAAGAAAGAGGATAGAAACTGAAAAGTGACTATCCTCTTTTTTTTGTTCAAAATGGGTTTCATATGCAATTATAATAAAATTACAATTAGCTTCACATCTATTTTTAAATTCGTAAATCAATAAATATAATTATCTTTATAATAACCATTTAACAGTTTAAAAGATGAAAAAATATCAATTATTTACTCCTGAAAATATAGGCTCTATCGAATTACAAAATAGGATTGTAATGGCACCTATGACGAGGTGCAGAGCTATAAAACACATTCCAACCGACATGATGGTCGACTACTATAAACAGCGATCTAATGCAGGCTTAATTATTACTGAAGGGACATCGCCATCGCCAAACGGTCTTGGTTATGCTAGAATTCCAGGTATATTTTCGGAGCAACAAGTCAGCCATTGGAAAAAAATAACTACTGCCGTACATGAGAATGGCGGAAGGATCATTGTTCAACTCATGCATTCCGGGAGAATAAGCCATCCTTTGAATATGCCCGAAGGAACAGAAATTTTTGGGCCTTCTGCCATCAAAGCTGCCGGTCAAATGTGGACCGATCAAAAAGAGCTGCAAGATTTTGTTGTGCCAAAGGAAATGAATCTACAAGATATCATTCATGCAAAAACAGAATATGTTAGTGCTGCACAAAATGCTTTGTTTGCGGGATTTGACGGCATAGAATTGCATGGAGCCAACGGTTATTTACTAGAAGAATTTTTATCACCTGTAAGTAATGTTAGGAACGATGATTATGGTGGGACTATTGAAAATCGATGCCGATTTGTAATTGAAGTAGTAACTGCCGTAGCTACGGCTATTGGAAAAGAAAAAACTGGAATTCGCTTCTCTCCTTATGGTGTTGCTAGCGATATGCCACATTATCCAGAAATAGACGAAACCTATGATTACTTATCAAAAGAGCTAAATAAAATTGGGATTGCTTATATTCATCTTGTAGATCATTCAGCCATGGGAGCACCTGCCGTGCCATTAGAAATAAAAAAGACAATTCGGAAAAACTTTAGAAATAAAATTATTCTTTGTGGTGGTTTCGACAAAGAAAGCGCTGAAGCAGCTATTGTTAGTGGACTAGCTGACGCAGTAGCATTTGGAAGACCTTTTATAAATAATCCAGATCTTGTAGAACGGTTTAAGAATGACTGGCCGCTTTCACAAAATTTAAATGCTGATTTGTTTTATACCGCTGATGAAAAAGGATATACAGATTATCCTGCATATAAATCATAAATGTGAATGACTGGAAATACTGGATTGTTATAAAAAGCGTTGACCTACAATACTAACTGGAATCATTCAAGATTTCAAAAGTGCATTTTAAAATAAAACGATATTAGACTTACAAAACTGTCACATTACTTTCGAATAGAAAACAAAAAAGGTCCAACTTAACAGTTGGACCTTTGTGTTATAATGAAAAATTTTATTTCTTGTAATACTTTCTATATTTCGGATATGAAATTGCGCCTATTAAGGTTATCGATCCTAATGAATACCAAATCCAATCTAATGAATGTGCTTCACCACTAGCGTAAGAGTGTAATCCTACCAAGTGAAAATTCACTCCATAATAAGTAAACAAAATAGAAATAAAAGCAAACATACTCATAAGGTTAAACACCCATTTTCCGCGCAATGCAGGTACAAAACGAGAGTGAATTACAAACGCATAAACCATGATACTGATTAGTGCCCAAGTTTCTTTTGGATCCCATCCCCAGTAACGTCCCCAACTTTCGTTAGCCCATTGTCCTCCAAGGAAGTTTCCAATGGTAAGCATAATAAGTCCTATCGTTAGAGCCATTTCATTGATATAGGTGATTTCCTGAATATTCAAATCCATTTTAGCCTTGTTTTTTTCATTGGTAAAAAAGATCAATAATAAAGAAACAAAACCTAATATCATTCCCAGTGCAAATGGACCATAACTCGCCACAATAACTGCAACATGTATCATCAACCAATAAGAATTAAGTACCGGCTGTAAATTAGCAATTTCGGGATCAATCCAGTTTTGGTAAGCAGCCCATAGAATCATAGCCGTTACAAAAGCGGATGAAGCAACAGTAAGTTTTGATTTTATATCGAAAGCCAAACCAAAAAACATTGTTGCCCAAGCAATATATATAATGGATTCATAAGCGTTACTCCATGGAGCATGACCTGAAATATACCATCTAGCTATTAAGCCCAAAGTATGCAAACCAAACAACAATCCTATAATTACATGCATTGTATTTATAGCATAAACTAATACTTTGCGTTCTTTAAATATCGCTAAAATTGTTAAAAATAGCATCACTATAGCCGAAAGAATATACCATAAAATCAGATTTTGAAAAACATCATATTTATTATATAATATCTCTGTAGTTACTTTCTCTTCGGTAGGTAATACGTTACTTCCAAATTTTCTCTGGAAACCGTGAATACTTTCTAGTAAATCATCGGCGTTTTTATAATCAGTCGAGATGGAAGCATTATTTAAAGAGCCAAAATACAATGGCAAGACGCTTTTAGTATAAGTAGAATCCATTCCTTTTAATCCTGAATTACCAACTTCTAAAGCCGAAATCCATTTGTGATTTGCATCATTAGGAATTGGGAAAATCTTTAAAATTCTTCCACTTAATGCAGATTCCATTAGGTTTACTTTCTTATCCGTTTCAATAAAGTCTTTCTCAAATTGATTCGGATTTGCTGCTTTGTAAGCGTTATCTAAAAATGGAGATAATTTATAATTCCCTTTTTCATCGAAAAATGAAATAAATGGAGCCGTCTTTGCTTTCACATCAACACCTATTATTTTTCGAATACTATCATTTCCACTTCTTAGATGTATTAATGGAATTTCAATCCAAAATTGTGCGTATTGCGACATGGATAAAAATACCTGATCAGAATTCATTCCCTTATAATCATTAGAATGACTTACTTTTCTCAATAATTCAGAAGAAAAAGTGTTAATAGGTTTCATTCTACCACCAGCATCTTGAATAATAAGTCTCCCAAATTTTGCAGCATGTTCTTTAGAAACTTTAAACTTACTTAGTAAGGAATCTATCTGTGTTTCTGTTGGAGCAATTCTAGTATGCATACCGTTTTCGGCATGATCGGCATGATCTCCGTTTGCATCATGCTCATGATTGTGTGTCTGAGCAAAACCACTCATACTGATCATCAAAACCAAAATTGTAATCAATTTTGATTTTTTATTTTTCACTACATCTAATTTTCGTTTCAAATCAGCAAAACGAGAATGCTTAGTAAACATAATCGCCATCATGGCAAAATATAATAGGAAGTACCCAATGTAAGTAATAAGTGATCCCCAGTAATCATGATTTACAGATAGTACGGTACCCTTTTCGTCTGGATCAAATGAAGATTGAAAGAATCTATATCCTTTATGATCTAAAATATTATTCATATAAATTCTGGCATCAAATGGTTTCTCGTCTTCAACTGTTACTTTACTCTCAAAAGAAGAGTAGCTTTTCTCAGTACCCGGGTATCTCTCAGCGATAAAATCATTTAGTTTAATCTTAAATGGTAAAACGTAAGCTTTACTTCCGTAGAAAAAAGTATAATCCATTTTTCCTATTTTAATCGTTTTAGGCTCACCTATTCGACCTTTAGAACCTAAAATCGTTATTTCTTTTTCCTCACCATCGGCAGTTAATTTTAATACTAAGGCATCTTCATGGTTCTTAGCTTTAAAATCATTTTCAGATTCATAAGCAATCACACCTTTTACAGCCGGATCAGGAAAAACAAATCGCATTTCTCCAATGCTGTAAAGCGATCTCATCATCAAAGGTTGTACGTTATCTTTAGTTACGGCTCCTTCTAACTTGTCAGCCATACGCATAAAATTTCCTTCAAATGGTGTTTTAATTGTGTATGAATCTCCAGTGGTGTTAATATTAATCGCACCCTCAGTTGGCACATTCAAAGCAAATAAAACATTGTGAATGTTTTGAACTTCGCCTTCTACTAGAAAGTGTTCATGACGTTCCCCTTCACCCGCTTCAACAATTTTTAAATGCAAAACCCCTTTAGGATCGGCCTTAACATATTCTTTAGCTCCCATTATAAAGTTTTCATACTCCACTTTAAAAGGAGTGTCAGCAAACTTCTCTGAGATAGAAAAATTATTATTGGTAACTGGCGAAAGCAACAAAGGTTTTTCAAAAACCCTACGTTTCATTTCCCCTTGATATTCTCCGTCCACAAAAACGGTAAGGAATGTTTTATCTGAATAAAATTGATTTTCAGCAGCACCTTCACGAATAGGCATCATTCCTTCATAGCTGATATAACGCGTTACGAAAGCACCTA
Source organism: Flavobacterium hiemivividum (assembly GCF_004349145.1). Taxonomy (GTDB): domain Bacteria; phylum Bacteroidota; class Bacteroidia; order Flavobacteriales; family Flavobacteriaceae; genus Flavobacterium; species Flavobacterium hiemivividum. The sequence goes on from NZ_SMFO01000010.1 coordinate 77,418, forward strand.
AAAGGATAAACACAAAAGACAAATGAAGTATTAAAGTAGCCCATTTTTCTTTTTTCAATAATTGGTAACGCTTAATATTCCCAATAAAATTAATCAAGAAAAATGCCATTATCACTTCAAACCACCAGGCATTATAAACTAAAATTCGGGCTGTATCTGTATTGTACTTACTTTCGATGAAAGTTCCTACCCCCATGGCTATTGAAAAAGAAAGGAAAAGCACCGCCATTAATCGTGTAGAAAATAAAAAGGAGTATATTTTTTTATCCATTTGTAAGGAATTACGTTTTATAAAAGTGCGACAAAAGTACTTAAAATTGTTGACTTCCTTCCTGCATCAATTGTTAATTAAATCCAAAATTAAAGCTTCAAATCCAGTTACATTGACATTTTTTTTGGAGCCCTGCCAGTGTCGGCAAAAAAAACTATTTTAGTTTCAAGTTATGTTAGTTTTTTTCCAAAATTCACATGATTTCGACGCTTGACTACTTTATTGTAGTAAGCTGTACTGACTCGAAATTACAAACAATTAAAATGAGTTCGAATAGATAGAATATCTGTATCTAAAAGAAATCTTCACAGTAAAAATTCTCGAATCACTTCTAAAAGTTAAATAGTCATTTATATGCTATTTTACAGCGATCTCGTACTAAAGACTAGCTACCAATCCATTACAAGCTCTTTTATCAAAGAATCTTCTATCCCTTTATTTCCCGCGCCACTTCATTTTTTTTGCTAATTTTGCCAAATGGTTAAAGTTATTATTATAGGCTCCGGAAATGTAGCACAACATCTAATTGCCGCTTTTCAAAACTCCAAAAATTCTGGAGATGATATTGAATTAGTCCAAGTATTTTCAAGAAAAAAGAGTACGCTGGTAAACGTGCTAGATCCTGATCTCATCACGACGGACATAGCTGATTTATTGGAGGCCGATTTGTATATTATCGCCGTCTCAGATGACGCTATTGCCGCTGTTGCCGCACAATTGACTTTTAAAAACCGATTGGTGGTTCACACTTCAGGTAGTGTAGGACTGGATGTTTTATATGATAACAATCGAAGAGGTGTTTTCTACCCACTACAAACCTTTACTAAAAATAAAGCAGTCGATTTTAAGTCGATTCCTATTTGCCTTGAAAGCGAAAACTCCACTGATTTTCGACTATTAGAGAAAGTAGCCAAAGTGATTTCAGATAAAGTATTTGCGATCAACTCTGATCAACGAAAAGCATTGCACGTAGCAGCAGTTTTCGTAAATAACTTTACCAATCATTTGTACCAAATAGGCAACGAAATTTGTCAGGAAAACCAAGTTCCTTTCGATATTTTGAAACCTCTCATTATGGAAACGGCACAAAAAATAATGACAATTTCGCCAGAAGAAGCGCAGACTGGACCAGCAAAGCGAAATGATATATCTACAATTGAAACACATCAATTGTTTTTAACAGACAAGAATCAATCAACTATTTATAAAATCATAACACAATCTATACAAGATAATGGCAAAAAGTTATAAAGAAATAATGAACGACATCACCACTTTTATTTTTGATGTGGATGGCGTTCTTACAGACAGTTCCGTATTTGTAACCACAGATGGAGAAATTCTTAGAACAATGAATATCCGTGACGGTTATGCTATGAAAGCGGCTGTAGAAAGCGGCTACAATGTATGCGTTATTTCGGGTGGAAGTAATGAAGGTGTTCGTGTACGATTGAGAAACCTTGGAATCACTGATATTCATTTGGGAACACCAGACAAGGTAGAAACTTTTAAGGAATACACCGAGTTGTATAATATCAATCCAGAGCAAGTTTTATATATGGGCGATGATATTCCTGATTATCATGTGATGAAATTGGTAGGTTTGCCAACTTGTCCACAGGACGCTAGCCCAGAAATAAAAGGGATTTCGACCTATATTTCCCATGTAAATGGTGGAAAAGGAGCGGCTCGTGACGTGATCGAACAAGTAATGAAGGTACAAGGAAAATGGATGTCTCATTTTGATGGAAAATTGGATTAATTTTTTTGACTTGACAGTTACCAGTGTCCAGTTTACAGCAATCAGTACTATAATATAGTAACAAGTAAAAACAGTAAAGATACATTCTTGAATTATTCCATATGGAAAAAGCTAAAGGATGCGGGAAAAGAAGCCAAATCACATTCACGAAGGAAATATTTAACTGAAAACTGAATACCGAAAACTGAATAAATGAAATACCTAAAACTCATTCGATATAAAAACCTATTGATGCTTGCTTTTATGCAGTTCATCTTTAGATACGGATTTTTAGAATTGCAAAATATTCCTTTGGCGTTAAGCGATTGGCAATACGGATTATTAGTACTAAGCACCGTTTTAATCGCGGCAGCTGGTTATGTTATTAATAATATTTTTGATCAGGATACAGATTTAGAAAATAAACCTGAGAATGTAATTATTGGTAAACATATTTCTGAAGCCAGCGCTTATAACATTTATGCAGCTCTAAATATAAGCGGAGTCACAATAGGTTTTTATTTATCTAATGTAATTGTAAAGCCTTCTTTTGCTGCTATTTTTATTTTGATCGCTGCTAGCCTTTATATCTATGCAACCAGTTTAAAGCAAATACTGATATTGGGCAATGTAATTGTCGCGCTTTTGCTTTCCATAAGCGTGGTAATCATCGGTATTTTCGATTTGTATCCTGTAGTTGACGCTAGAAACCAAGCTTTAATGGCTAATCTGTTTTCTGTGCTTTTAGATTATGCCGTTTTTGCTTTTATTATTAATTTTATTCGCGAGATAGTTAAAGATTTAGAGGACATGAGCGGAGACACGAACCAAGGCATGAAAACTCTTGCTATAGTTTTAGGCGTCGAAAAAACTACAAAATTAGTTTTCGCATTAGGAATTCTGTCAATAATTGCGCTCTTTGTTTACACTAACAACTATTTTATAGCCAATAATTTATTTATTGCTACCCTTTACACCTATCTTTTTGTTTTGGCTCCGCTCCTACTTTTTATCATAAAAATTTGGACAGCAAAATCAAAAGAAGAATTTCGCATCTTGAGTACCCTACTGAAATGGATTTTGTTTTTCGGAATTGTATCCATACTAATTGTTACCTTAAATATAAAATACAATGCTTAGAGATAAATTAAAACAATACAAGCTGATACTAGCATCTGGATCACCTAGAAGACAACAATTTTTTAAAGATTTAGAATTAGATTTCGAAATTCGATTAAAAGAAGTTGAAGAAATATATCCGCCAAATTTAAAAAGAGAAGAAATAACAAATTTTTTAGCCGAATTGAAAGCCGGTGCTTTTGAAGGTGGCTTGCAGGAAAATGAAATTCTTATAACTAGTGATACCATTGTTTGGCATAATAATAAAGCATTAGGTAAACCAACGGATAAACAGGACGCGTTTGCTATTTTAAAATCACTATCAAGTGCTACACACGAAGTAATCACTTCTGTTTGTTTTAAAACTAATTCTACAACCCATTTGCTACATGAAGTAACAAAAGTTTCCTTCAACGAACTCAGTGATGAGGCTATTAGTTACTATATTGACAACTACAAGCCTTTTGATAAAGCGGGAGCTTATGGCATTCAGGAATGGATTGGCTTTATTGGTGTTTCAAAAATTGAAGGTTCTTATGCTAATGTAATGGGAATGCCCGTTGACAAGGTGTATGAATATTTGAGTAATTTACCTTAAAACAGAAAAACATGTCCTTTATCAATGAATATACAAAAGAGCTAATTGCAACCGGGATCCTACTTTTACTAGTTTTTGCGTTGCGATTAATCACTTCAAGCTTAGTACGCCGATTTGCAAATGCAACTCATATTGTCGAACATCGAACAAATTTAGTTGTTAAATACCTACATCTTCTAATCAATATTCTAGCCGTAATCGCTTTAATATTGATTTGGGGAGTTCAACCAAAGGATATTATTATCGCTATTTCCTCAGTCACAACGGTTGTAGGTGTTGCCATGTTTGCGCAATGGTCTATTTTAAGTAATATTACTTCGGGTATTATTTTATTCTTTTCGTTTCCATTTAAAATTGGAGATGTAATCCAAATTCATGATAAAGATTTTCCAATAATAGCCGAAATTGAAGATATTGCCGCTTTCCATGTATCTCTAAAAACCAAAGAAGGAGAAAGAATTATCTACCCTAACAACTTACTTTTCCAGAAAGGCATCTCAATCATGAAACATCATTTTGACGATAAAGAGTATGTCGATTAGTTTTAATTCATAAAAAGTTGAATTTTCCTTTATATTTATTCTAAATTTATAGTTTTCAGGTAGCAATTATATAACAAAAAATAAAAAACATATAACGCATCACTATTAATAAAACACCAAATTTGTCTGTAGCCAATTACCAAAGCAACAGTAGTATCTATAATTATTAAATAGTATGAACACCGTAATAAAACTTCCCTTTTATATTAGACTTACTTTCACATTAGTAAGTATGATTGCCATCACGTATATCATATATATGGGCAAAGATGTTTTAGCTCCAGTACTACTAGCTTTTCTTTTTGCTGTTTTATTGTTACCTATGGTTCATTTTTTAACTAATAAATTACGCTTCCCACATGTACTTTCAGTCTCCATAACCGTATTGTTTTTTGTTTCCTTAATCGTTGCAATACTGGCATTTATATCTTATCAAATAGGTGATATCGCAAACGAATTTTCAGATATTAAAAAGAATGTTGACTTATTTATTACAGATATCCAAAGATATATAAGGACCCAATTTAATGTAAGCATCTGGGAACAGAGAAAATACTTAGAAGACGTAACCCAGGATTCTGTAAAAAAGGGAAAAGAAACTATTGGAACTACCTTAATGTCCGTTACTAACGCACTATTAGACTTAACTTTAATTCCCATTTACACCTTTCTAATACTTTTATATAGAACCCACTTCATTGTGTTCTTAGCCAAGTTATTTAAAAAAGAGCATCACCCAAAATTGCGAGAAATATTAACTCAAATAAAAGGATCTATAAATAGTTATATTTCTGGCTTAATTATAGAGATGATTATCGTTTCTGTTCTAACAAGTATTGGACTCTATTTAATAGATGCCCCATACTATATATTATTAGGAATCTTAACGGGAATTCTTAATCTAATTCCGTATATCGGGATTTTAATTGCTGGAGTTTTGACAATTCTATCGTCCTTAACTGGAACCCCTGAACTATCGATGATTCTGGGGGTTATAGGAGTAAATGTAGTAGTTCAGATAATTGATAATAATATCCTTGTCCCCCTAATAATAAATACAAAAGTTCAGATTAACGCTTTTGTTTCTATTATCGGAATAATAATAGGCGGAGGAATCGCTGGGGTATCTGGGATGTTCTTAGCCATACCGTTGCTAGCCATCCTTAAAATAATTTTTGATAGGATTGATACTTTAGAACCTTGGGGGTATTTAATGGGCGATCATCTACCCAAAGGTTTTATTTGGAAAAAAAAACAACCATTAACACCCAAAAATTATTCTACCGCAGGCCAGGTCGAAATTACAACGACTGAAACAGTAAGAACTGATGATATTGTTGCTACAGCTGTTAGGGAGTCTAATTCAAACTAAAGCTTAATCACAGTTTTTTTGACAAATTCAAATTGGCATAAAACTTCAAAGTATTACTGCAGTAGACTTGAAAAACTGTTTTTATTATTCTTGATTTCAAATATTTTTAAATGTCTTTACAACAAAAAATAGGACTCTTGCTGTTGATGCTTTTCTGCTATCAGCTTTCTTTTTCGCAAATAAAAAAAACGGAGAAAGACAGTATTGACGTATATAAAAACATTCAAGAATATTCTAAAAAAAATAAAATTACTAAGTTTTTACACAAAGCTATTTTCAAATCTACAAGTCCGAAAAGAAAAATACAAGAAGTAAAAAGACAAAAGACTGCAGCTATCGAAGGTAAAATTATTCGAAACATTACTATAATAACATTAGATCCGTTTGGGTATTCAGTCACTGACACTCTTGCAAATCCAAAAAATTGGGCGGAAAGAACTGGAAATAGATTGCACTTAAAATCTAAAAACCTAGCCATAACAAATTTATTACTTTTCAAAAAAAACACTCCCTATAATGATTTATTAATATCAGAATCAGAACGTATTATTAGATCCCAAAAGTTTGTTAGTAGAGTAGCAATTGGAGTCACACCTCCTGCAGCAAAATCGGATTCTGTAGATGTTTTTATTCGTGTACTAGACTCTTGGAGTACTATTCCAAAATTTTCAATTTCTGGCACAAGAACGTCATTGGGCTTGAATGAAAGGAATTTTTTTGGTCTTGGTCATCAATTAGATTATCGAATCACACATCGAACCAGCGATGGAGAAAATGCTAACAATTTAGCTTACACTGTTCCTAATATTCGAAATAGTTTCGTTAAAACTGTATTTAAATATCAAAATGATTTAGACAACTATTATGCAAAAGGTATTGCGATAGAACGTCCTTTCTATTCTCCTTTGGCAAAATGGGCAGGCGGTATATCGCTAGATCAGCAATTCCGAAAAGACACCTTGCAAGGTCTTGATCTCACTTATCAAGAACAAAATTTTAAATTTAGTTCATATGATTTTTGGGCTGGAAAAGCCTTTCATATTTTTAAAGGAAATACTGATAATGACCGAACCACGAATCTAATCTTTTCTGGACGGTTTTTAGATATCAATTATCTAGAAACTCCAAGTCTTGAATATGACCCTATCAATTTCTATTCTAGAGAACAATTTATTTTATCGGGAATTGGTATAAATACGCGACAATTTATACAAGATAAATACATTTTTAGAAACGGAGAGATTGAAGATGTTCCCGTGGGAACTATTTATGGCCTAACTTTCGGGTATCAAAATAAAAATTCTCAGTGGAGGCCTTATTTAGGAGCGCAGCTGTCTTTTGGAAATTATCATAAATGGGGTTTTTTAAGCACTAATTTTGAGGTTGGTACTTTCTTTAATAACTCAAAAACGGAGCAAGCCGCGATTTCCTTTCAAGCAAATTATTTTACGAACTTAATGCAGCTGGGAAATTGGAAATTAAGACAGTTTATAAAGCCCCAAGTAGTCATTGGAACTCATCGTCAAAATTCAAATGGTGATCGATTGACCATTAATGAAAATTATGGAATTCAAGGATTCAACAGTGCAGTTTATGGAACTCGTAAAATGTTGCTGACTGTTCAAACTCAAGGCTATGCACCCAAAGATATTTGGGGTTTTAGACTAAATCCCTATTTTAACTACTCAATAGCCTTACTCGAAAATAAAGTCAATGGAGTAAATTCAAGTAAGTTTTACTCTAAAATTGGAATTGGAGTAATTATAAATAATGATTATTTAGTCTTTAAGTCCTTCCAACTCTCCCTTTCTTATTATCCTACAATTCCTTCTCAGGGAAATAATATTTTTAGTACAAATGCATTTGAAACCTCCGATATTGGTCTACAAACTTATGAATTAGCTAAGCCCCGACCAGTGATATATAAATAAGTTCGACCCATTAAACAGCGAATAACCTGTTTATACACTGGCTAACAAAGACTTATCTTTTATTAAAAGTGTGAATTTTATAAAAATATCGCCTAATTATACAACTGTGATTGCTAAAATCTCGTTATCTTTATACTTATAATCGTGTTAAATTAAAACCAAATAAAAATGAAAAAACTAAGTTTCTATTTAATGATAATGGTATTATCATTATGTGCTGTTCCAACTACAATGATTGGTGCTGAAAAAAATCCAACTCCGAAAGAAGTTCCTGCTGAAGTACAAACGATGCTTAATCGTTTAGAAGAAATCAAAGCAATGGATAAATCTTCACTGGAATCTTCAGAGAAAAAAGAACTGCGTAAAGAAGTTCGTGAAATTAAAAAAGAATTAAAAGCATCTGGAAACGGTGTTTACTTTTCTGTTGGTGCAATTATTATCATTATTCTTTTATTGATTTTATTATTGTAACAAATTAGTATCAGGTTAAAATAAAGAAAGAAGCGTATCCTACGTTTCTTTTTTTTTGATATCTATAATAAATGTGAATAGCGCTCTTTTGGCACAATTGTTGGCTAAAGCTATTCTATAAAAATACCACAAATCGAATATCAATTAAATAAAATGAAAATGAAAAATTTAAAATTATTTGCTCTAGGAGTCGTTCTACTTATAGCAGGCTCAGCAAGCGCACAAGTTTCGGTCAATGTTAATATAGGTAGCCCTCCTGCTTGGGGACCTTCAGGATATGCCGAAACAGAATATTATTTCTTACCTGATGTTCAATCCTATTACGACATTAGATCGTCTCAATTTATTTATTTTGGAAACGGTAAATGGGTTCGATCTCGATATTTACCAACGCAATATAGAAACTACGATTTATATAGCGGTTATAAAGTAGTATTAAACGATTACCACGGTAGAACTCCCTACACTCATTACAAAAGCCACAAAGTAAAATATCACAAAGGATATAAAGGGAAATATCAAAAAACAATTGGCAATAAAAACAGTAGCTCTAAAAATTACAGCAACAAAGGTCATAAAGATAATGGTCACGGAAAAGGAAATAAAGACAATGGCAATAAAGGTCATGGAAACGGAAAGCATTAATCCTGTTTCAGTATATAAAAAAAGAGAAACACCCGCTGTGTTTCTCTTTTTTTTTGATACTCATCAACATCTAATACATGTTAATAAAACCATCTTGGCACAGTTCTTGGTTTTAGCCAAATAGTATTGTGCTAGCCTCTACAATATTTATACAATTACAAAAAAATACAAGATGAAAACACTTAAACTATTAGCCGCTGGAATAATTTTACTAGTATCAACTTCAATGGAAGCACAGGTATCTGTAAATCTAAATATAGGAACTGCACCAAACTGGGGTCCTAGAGGTTATTCTCAAGTAGATTACTATTATTTGCCAGACATCCAAGCCTACTACGATATTAGAGCTTCACAATTTATATATTTTGGAAGAAATCAATGGGTAAGATCTCGATATCTACCGAGACAATATAGAAACTACGATTTATATAGTGGTTATAAAGTGGTATTAAATGATTACCATGGTCGTAGTCCCTACACCCATTATAAGTCACACAGAACAAAATACCACAAAGGGTATAGAGGTCAACACCAAAGTACTATAGGTCATCGCTACAACAATCATAGAGATGATGGTCACAGGTACTCAAATGATAGGAAAAACTATAGTAAAGAAAGATACTCAACTAATCGAAGATATTCTGACAATCATAGAAATTCAAACGATAAAAGGTATTCTAAAGATAAACATAGAAAAAATGAAAGAAATGGTCGTGATAGAGACTAACTAGCAATCGTACTAATTCAAAAAACGGGAACATTATAAGATGTTTCCGTTTTTTTTTTGATTTCCACTTATGCTAAAGATTTATTAAATCGATATTATTTAAAAATATATTATTACTACATTTGAGCTATTTGCGAATTAAATTTTATAAAAATGCCAAACAACAAATTTCTATTCCTACTAATTCTAGTTTTTTCTTTCCAAATAGTATCAGCGCAAAAGCCACAAAAACCTAATTCTGTTGAAATTTTCAACCAGATCCAGAAATTAAATTTCTTAGGATCTGTACTCTACATAGCTGCACATCCTGATGACGAAAATACACGCCTAATTTCTTATTTGTCCAATGAAAAAAAAGCAAGAACGGGGTATTTGTCATTAACACGTGGTGATGGAGGTCAGAATTTAATAGGTCCGCAATTAAGAGAGTTACTGGGCGTAATAAGAACCCAAGAGCTTATTGAAGCTCGTAAAATTGATGGCGGCGAACAATTCTTTTCACGTGCTAATGATTTTGGTTTTTCAAAAACTCCAGATGAAACACTTCAAATATGGGATAAAAAACAAGTTTTAGCTGATGTAATTTGGGCGATTAGAAAATTTCAACCAGATGTAATTATCAACCGCTTTGATCATCGTACCGCAGGCACAACTCACGGACATCATACCGCCTCCGCTTTACTTAGTGTAGAAAGTTTTGATTTAACAAATGACGCCTCTATTTTTCCAGAACAGTTAAAACAAGTTCAAACATGGAAACCAAAACGCCAATTTTTTAATACTTCGTGGTGGTTTTATGGAAGCCAAGCAAAATTTGATGCTGCCGATAAATCAAGATTAACAACTCTTGCAACTGGTGTCTATTATGCTAACACAGGGAAATCAAACCAAGAAATTGCAGCCTTAAGCAGAAGTAGCCATCAATCACAAGGATTTGGGGCTACGGGAGTCCGCGGTGAAGAATCAGAATATTTAGAACTAATAAATGGTGAAAAGCTAAAAAACACCACTGATATTTTTGAAGGAATTGATACCAGTTGGAATCGAATTCCAGCCGGAAGAGCTGTTGGCGAGTTGCTGAGCAAAATTGCTTTGCAATACGATTTTTCGAACCCATCAGCAAGTATCTCTGATCTCATAAAAGCCTACAAAATGATTCAGTCCATGGACGAAAATCAATGGAAAACCTTAAAATTAGAAGAAATAAAAAATATAATTGCTGCTTCCTCTGGTTTGTATCTTGAAGCTGTTTCCGCAACGCAGGAAGCGATTCCTGGTAACAGTTTGCGGTTAAAACTTGAGGCTATAAATAGAAGTGCCACTGCTATGCAATTAGAAAGTGTAACTAGCTTACCTGAACAAAAAAACACAATATTAAATACGCCCTTAGACAACAATATTCTAAAGAATATAAAGCTCGACTTGCAATTACCAATAACAATAGAATACACACAACCTTATTGGCTTAAAGACAAAGGAACTGTTGGTATGTACACTGTTGCTGATCAAAAAAACATTGGGCTTCCAGATATTATTCGAGAAGCAAAAGTTATTTTTAATATTCGAATAGATGACATAATACTGTCATTTGAGCGTGCTATTGTTTATAAATACAATGATAAAGTAAAGGGAGAAATGTATAATTATCTTGACATTGTTCCCCAGGTTACTTCAAGTATCTTAGATCAGGTTTCCTTTTTCAATGATGGTAAGAAAAAACCAATCGCTATAAAAGTGAAAGCAGGAAAAGATAACATTAAAGGGAATTTACAATTAGAATTACCTACAAATTGGTCTGTTTCACCTCAATCTATTCCATTTCAATTTGAAAAAGCAGGAATGGAGCAAGTTTTTTACTTTAACGTAACGCCACCAGCAAAGCCTTCTGAAGTTGTTGCTAAAAGTATCGTCATTATCGATAATAAAAGATATGAAAAAGAACAACAAATAATAGAGTACGATCATATCACAAAACAGCAAATATTAAAAACTGCTGAAGCCAAATTCATCAAGTTAGACCTTAAGATAAACAATCAAAAAATTGGATATATTATGGGTGCGGGTGACCAAGTCCCTGAAGGTCTTACTCAGATGGGGTATAAAGTAACTTTGATAACGCCAGAAGAAATCACTCCTGAAAAATTAGAATCTTTTGATGTAATTATGACTGGAATTCGTGCTTACAATGTCCTTCCTTCATTAGAACATAAGCAAAATATACTTTTTGATTTTGTTAAATCTGGAAAAACCATGATTGTCCAGTACAATACAGCGGACGAGTCAGTTCCTGCTAATATTTCGCCCTATCCATTGAAAATTTCTCGTGATAGGGTAACCGAAGAAAATGCTGAAGTGCGCTTCCTAACTCCAAATCATACGGTTTTAAATTACCCAAATAAAATCACCGCTGCTGATTTTCAAGGTTGGACTCAAGAGCAAGGCTTATATTATCCAAGCGAATATGACAAAGCCTTCACTCCAATTTTATCATCAAATGATACAGGAGAAACGCCTAAAAACGGAGCCTTACTAGTTGCCCCTTACGGAAAAGGATATTACATTTATACCGGTTTAAGTTTCTTTAGGGAATTGCCCGAGGGAGTTCCGGGAGCTTACCGTCTATTGTCGAATATGATTTCATTGAAATCACAACTAACAGTTCCTTCACAAACCTTAAAACCTTAAAGAATCAAACATGGAACCCAAAAAAACAAAACTTTGGAAAAGGGATTACACAATGGTACTGGTAGCTAATGCTATTTATATCCTAGCTTTTTATCTAATAATGAAATTATACTCTTAAACTATGCAGTTATTCGATTGGATTGTTCTTATAGGAACCTTGCTTTTTATTGTAATTTACGGTGCTTGGAAAACAAAAGGAAGTAAAAACGTTGAGGACTTTATTCTAGGTGGTAACGAAACCCCTTGGTACACTGTTGGGCTTTCTGTAATGGCAACCCAGGCCAGCGCCATCACCTTTCTATCTACTCCGGGCCAGGCTTATCACGATGGAATGGGATTTTTGCAGTTTTATTTTGGATTGCCTATTGCTATGATTGTTATTTGTTTAACTTTTATTCCAATATATCACAAATACAAGGTTTACACCGCTTATGAATACCTCGAGAAAAGATTTGATTTAAAAACGCGTTCGCTTGCGGCGATACTTTTTCTATTTCAACGTGGGTTAGGAACTGGACTGACCATTTATGCGCCAGCAATTATACTATCAGCTATTCTGGGATGGAATCTTACGTACATGAACATTGTTATCGGTGTGCTCGTGATTGTCTATACCTTTTCTGGTGGTACGAAAGCAGTGAATGTTACCCAAAAGCAACAAATGTTCGTGATCATGTCGGGGATGTTTATTACCTTTTTTCTGATTTTACATTTCTTACCAAATGAAATGACTTTTAGTAATGCTTTGCATATCGCTGGTGCAAATGATAAAATGAATATCGTCAGTTTTTCTACAGATCCAGAAGATAAATATACTTTTTGGAGCGGAATCACAGGTGGTTTTTTCTTGGCTTTAGCCTATTTCGGGACAGATCAATCGCAGGTGGGACGTTATTTATCTGGAAAATCTGTTCGTGAGAGTCAAATGGGATTAATTATGAATGGCCTTTTAAAAGTGCCTATGCAGTTCTTTATTCTATTAACTGGAGTTATGGTTTTTGTTTTTTTCCAATTTAACCCAGTACCTTTAAATTTCAATCCAAATAATAGAGTTAACGTTGATAAATCACAATATAAAGATGAATATCATGCTTTAGAGAAGAAACTAGAGGCACTTTCAGAAGATAAAAAAGTGATAAACTTACTCTATATAGATCAACTGAATCAAGATTATGACAATCCAATTCTACGAAAGGAATTAGTCGCATTATCTACAAAAGAAAAAGAGCTACGAGATCATGCTAAGGAAATTATCTTAAAAGCTGATAGTAGCAGTGAAACAAATGATAAAGACTATGTGTTTTTCCACTTTATCTTAAATTACCTACCTAAAGGACTCATCGGACTTCTATTGGCTGTAATCATGTCGGCTGCCATGTCCTCGACCGCTTCTGGACTTAATGCATTGGCCTCGACTACAGCGATTGATATTTACAAACGTAATTTAAAAGTAAAAAAATCAGATCGACATTATCTTAATGCAACTAAGTTCTTCACCTTATTTTGGGGAATTATCGCCATCTTATTTGCCTGTATTGGTACCTTATTCGAAAATTTAATCCAGTTGGTAAATATTATTGGCTCCATTTTCTACGGGACTGTACTTGGGATTTTCTTAGTAGGGTTTTATATCAAATTCGTAAAAGCTAGGGCTATCTTTTATAGTGCATTAATCAGTCAAATTACGATTTTCATCATCTACTATTATGCGATTTACATTTATCCAAGTGGCGAAGAAAAACTAGGTTATTTATGGCTAAACTTCATAGGTGCGATGCTTACCATTGTACTTTCTTCGTTATTGCAGTCGACTGTATTTAGAAAAGAAAAAGCTTAATATAATATTAGAATTACTAATACAAAAACGCTCCTGATAACGATTGGGAGCGTTTTTGTATTAATAGAATTAATAGTTTTTTTTTTATCTAGTGATGTGTCTAAAATATCTACAAGGTCTAAAGCCATAGCTATAAGACTGATTTTACACCAAAGAAAAATCCCGTCTCACTTTAATTGTCGAGACGGGATTTTTTATAATAAAGGAGAAACTTTTTATTTACTCCACTCAGAAATACTGTCCTTATTCATTTTTACATAATCTTGATTTCCAGCAGATTCAGAAGCAGCAAGTGATAATTTAGCTGTTTCAATAGCCGCTTTTTTATCTCCTTGTTTCGCTTCAATCAAAGACTTCAACCTCAAATAATAGAAAGGTTTGTTCTCAGTAGCTTCAAGTGCCTTATCGATATATGATTTTGCTTTATTTACATCTAGATTAGCTAAGTAATAATATTGAGCTGAAGCAAAGTAATCTCCGTTAGATGGACCCGCCATTGTTTTATTGATACTTTCAATTGCCATTTTTTTAGTAGGTACTTCAAATTTTAAAGCAGCATAGGAGTTCTCCCAATAGATTTCTAAATACGCAAAATCAGTATCGATACGGCTAATTCCAATGGTAAGTGTTTCTACCGGTTTAGACAAAGCTTCTTCTTTTACTGTTGTTCTTAAGGCAACATTTTCTTCTTTAAAATCCGCTGGTGTTCCCCAATTATCAGTTGTTTTGTAGAAAATTACTTCCCAGCTTTGAATATTTGGAACGGTATATAAAGCGTACTTTCCTTTTGCCAAGGTTTTACCACCAATAACCACATCATCACTAAAAGAAATTATCGTATTTTGGTTCGCTCCGGTTCTCCAAAGTTTCCCAAAAGGAACTAAATTACCAAAAACCGCTCTTCCTCTTGCCGAAGGTCGAGAATACACAATTTCCACATCTGTAAGACCTACAACCTGATTTATGGTCGTCTTCGGGCTTGACTCTGGTGTTCTTACCTGAGCTTCAATGGTAAAATTTGCAATAATAATTGCTACTAAAATAAGAAAGTTCTTCATCTTGTTTTTTTTTATTTTTTTCAAATTTACAAATTACAATGCTCCTAAATGTTAATTATTTAATAAACTCAAATTTAGAATTGAGCTACTTTTTCAAAATTCAATTCGTCAAAATGGTTGATGATCACGTCTGCTTCAGTTAAGTCCTGTGATTTCGAATGAATGCTATTATAACCTACACAATAAATCCCTGCAGCTTTGGCGGCTTTAACACCGTTTGTGCTGTCTTCAATTATGATACAATTTGATTTAGGAGCAATTGATAACGATGCAGCATGCACAAATATTGCCGGATCAGGTTTCGATCTTGGAAAATCCTCGCCACTCACGATATGTGTGAAATAGTCGTGCAACTTAAAACGCCCAAAAACACGTTCGATCGTAACCTTTGAAGCGGAAGAAGCTAAAATTAACTGCATTCCTTTTTCGTGAAACTCTTTGATTAACTTTTCTACTCCGTCTAATAATTCTAAATCTGCTTTATTATCAAAAGCGTCATTAAAAATAGTTCTCTTTCTCTGAATTAAATCTTCTACTTCCTGATCAATATTAAACATCAATTTCAAATTCTGAAAAACATTTCGTGTTGAACTTCCCGTAAAAGAAGTAAAAAGTTCGTCACTTACTTTAATATTCAATTCGTCAAAATGTTGAAAATAAGCATAACGGTGTACGGGTTCTGTATCGACTATTACACCATCCATGTCGAAAATTACTGTTTGTATCATTTTTTTTTGTTAGAAATTAGAATAAAGAAAATAGAATTTAGAGATTAGAATATAGAGTTTTGATTTTTAGAAACTGAACACTAAATTACTAAAAACAGAAAACTGCTCTCTAGTCACTCTCTTTTAAGCAAATAGCGAATCACAGTCTCTGCAGCATACAAACCGAAAAGTCCAGGCATATAACTGTTTGTTCCGTAAAAAGATCTTTTATAATTAGAACCATCTGTCATTTTTAAACTGGCGTCATCTTGAATTTCAGAGCTGTAAACCACCTTTAATTTATCTATTTTCACTTCTTTTAATCGTCTTCGAATTGTTTTTGCCAAAAAGCAATTCACGGTCGTACTGATATCGGCTACCTTTACTTTTGCAGCTTCCATTTTTCCACCGGCACCCATACTCGAAATGATTTTCACTCTTTTTCTTTTGGCTGCAATGATCAAATTTAGTTTAGGTGTCACACTGTCAATACAATCTAAAACATAATCAAATTCTTCAGTCACAACCTCAAACGCACGCTCTGGCGAAAGAAATTCCTCGATTCTCGTCAGTTTCAATTCAGGATTAATATCCATTAAACGGTCTCCAACAACAGTAATTTTGGGTTGGCCCACAGTAGAATGTAAAGCTGGTAATTGTCTGTTAATATTTGTAATATCGACTACATCTCCGTCTACGATTGTCATTGTTCCCACTCCTGCTCTAGCCAAAAACTCAGCTGCAAAAGATCCTACGCCTCCTAACCCCACAACCAATACATTGGCTTTTTGTAATTTTTCTAAACCTTCTTTTTTAAATAAAAGCTCTGCTCGCTCTGTCCATTCTGCCATCTTTTTTTGTTTAAAGTTCTAAAACCTCCTCATTATTCAATTTTAAAAACGTCTGCGACGTTTTTATTTATTTCTGCTTGCAATTCAGCAACTGTGCTATTCTTATAATTTGCGGCTAATTCATATACTTCACTTATCGTTTCGTCTACAGTATCTGTTTCTAAGAAAAAACGATTATTTGGAATACTTTTAAAAACCGATTCTAATTCTGTCCCGAGACTGCGGGAAAGCAGTAAATATTTCCCAAAGGAAAGATAAAATCCGTTATCTAATAGTTGTTTGGCTATTTGCTTATTCTTTGAAAAACCGTGAATAATCATTGGAACCGAAATATTCATTTTCTTCTTAGTTTCAATTACTTCCTGAAAAGCAGCCACACAGTGTATTACCACTGGTTTATTGTATTTTTCGGCCAAAATTAATTGCTTTTCAAAAACTATTTGTTGCAATTCGAATGGGATTTGAATTCTTTTGTCTAATCCACATTCGCCAATAGCGAGACAATTTGGTTCTTGTAATTTACTTTCGATTATGGCCAAATCAGCTTCCACTCTATCTTCAACAATATACCAAGGATGAATCCCAATGGAATAATGCGCAAGTGCAGCATCAAATTCCTGCGGATACTGGTTAACTAATTCTACAACATTAGCTTGATCTGTGAATTTATGAGTATGTAAATTAAAGAATTTCATTAATCATGGAATTTTTTAACTCCCGCTTTTATCTCGACATTCAAATCATTTTCCAGCGGTACTATCGGACAAGAATATTTGTGATTGTAGGCACAATAAGGATTGTAAGAAGTATTAAAATCAATGACAATGGTTTTTCCTTTTGGGATTTTGAAATCAATGTATTTCCCGCCGATGTAACTTTCATTACCACAAGTCAAATCTGAAAAAGGTAAAAACAAATAATCCTTATATTCTGGCTTCTCAGAAAGCGCAATGTTTCTATAGATATTCAGTTTGAGGTTTTTTCCTTCCAAAGTAAAATGAGCTTCGCCATATTTCACATACATTGGCGTCCTTGCGCCAGTGGTTTTCATCTCAAAAGGCTTTTCTTTTTTGGTCCGAACGAATTTAGCCGTTACAAAATATTTTTCATTTGCTGGATAAAAGTCTAAGGTTTTGAATGAAGCTAAATCTTCTTCCATTAAAGGAGATGTCGCAGGATCAGCGTATTCAGAGTTAATTTGCTGCTGAAATTTGGCTACGGCAGCAGGGTCAAATTTTTTTTGGGCAAAGCCAAAATTCAATTGTATTAAAAAAACAAAAAGCAGAATAATTCTCATTTGTAGATTTTTATGCAAAAATAGCTTAAAAGTTGTAAAGCCACAAAGTTTATATTTTGTCTACTAATACTGCAATTGATATTAAGGTAGCAAATATGATAATCAAAAAAAAGTTCAAAAGGAACGCGGATCATGCGGATTAAAGGGATATACCCGGATTTACAGCAAGGGTAATCAGAGCTAATCAGTTAAAATTCGTCTAATCCGTGGTCCATTTTTATTTTAGCGCAACTAATGAACAGGCCATAATACAATTATATTTTCGTGTAAAATCATTTCATAAAAAACTAAAAGTCCATTTTAAAATAGTCATTTCAGAAACAAAATCGAACTATTCACACATAATCCTAGCCCAGAGCTTTCAGCCCACGGGCAGATAGCCCCGAAATTTCGAGGTCAGAATCCTTTTCATTTTTTTCGAAAAAAAAGAAAATAATGGAATCTCGACTTTTTGGTCGAGACTGGAAGTAGCTCTTTGAAAAAACATTGTAAATTTGCAGTACAGAAATTCACCTCATGCTCAAAACTGCTTTTAGCCGCTACATAAATAATTACAAAGGATTTTCAAGAGAGATTTGGATTTTGACCCTAATCACTTTTATCAATCGTGCCGGTACGATGGTTTTGCCGTTTTTATCAAAATACCTAAAAGAGGATTTGAATTTCACCTACGCACAAGTGGGCTGGATCATGGTTGCTTTTGGCTTCGGATCCATGTTGGGCTCTTGGCTTGGAGGTAAATTATCAGATAAAATAGGGTTTTATAAAATAATGGTTTTCAGCTTGTTAACCAGCGGATTATTATTGTTTGCAGTACAATATGTACGTACATTTTGGGGATTGTGTTTTGCCATGTTCTTCATTATGACCGTTGCTGATATGTTTCGCCCAGCCATGTTTGTCTCTTTGAGCACCTATGCAAAACCCGAAAATCGTACTAGAGCACTGACTTTAGTACGCTTAGCAGTAAACTTAGGATTCACTGCGGGACCCGCTTTAGGAGGTTTGATCATCATGAATTTAGGATATAGTGGACTATTTTGGATAGACGGAACTTCCTGCATCGTATCCATTTTAATTTTTAGCCTACTTGTAAAAGAACGCAAAGTCCCAGCTGATTTAAAGGTTGCTAATAGTGAAACCGAAATACCACCCTCGGTTTTTAAAGACAAAGTTTTCTGGGTTTTTCTATTTGTGTGCTTCATTACGGCCATGCTTTTTTTCCAACTTTTCACCACTTTACCCTTGTATCACAATGAGCAATTTGGACTTAGTGAATTTCAAAGCGGACTTTTATTATCTCTAAACGGTTTGCTGATTTTCTTTCTAGAAATGCCAATTGTCAGCATTAGCCAACGAAAAAACATTGATAAACTCAAGATAATCCTGTGGGGAACCTTTCTTATGTCCATTAGTTTCTATGTTTTAATGATCAATATCTGGGCTGGAATTTTGATAGTAAGCATCCTTTTTATCACTTTTGGAGAAATGTTCATCTTCCCGTTCTCTAATTCTTTTGCTTTAAGCAGAGCTCCAAAAGGTCACGAAGGACGCTATATGGCATTATTCACGATGAGTTTTAGTTTGGCACATATTGCGAGTTCAAAAACGGGACTTGAAATCATTGCACACTTCGGCTATCAGACGAATTGGTTTGTAATGGGAACCTTAGGAATCCTTTCACTATCCGGTTGTATCTGGTTGCAAAAACTAGTTCGACAGGAAAAAAATTAATCTTATAATTTTACTTTGGGCGTGACCCCATTGAGAAAAGGGGCTAAATAACAATGCTGTTCATTAGCCCCTTTCCGCAATGCTGTCGGGCTATACGCGCTACTTTGGTAGCTAGCTTCTATCCCTCACGCAGACAAATTTCCATAAGAACTGTCAGTTGTTCAAGTACCTTTTTAAAGCCTAAAAATTCGATCTTTTTATAAAAAATACCTTTAAAACTACAATAATAGTTAAATAACTATAAAAATAGTTTGCAAACTACAAATATAGTTGTAAGTTTGATTCAAATAAAAAAATCATGCACAAGTTAACAAACAAAGAAGAAGAAATCATGCACATTTTATGGAAGTTAGAAAAAGCTTTTGTAAAAGAAGTCATGGCTGAAATTACTGAAGACCAACCGCATTACAATACGCTTTCGACCATTGTGCGAAACCTGGAAGAGAAAGGATATGTTTCCCATAACGCCTTTGGAAATACCCATCAATACTACCCAATAGTGCGTATTGAAGAGTATAGAAAACGTTTTATGAATACTGCTATTGATAATTATTTCAATAGTTCCTATAAAAATATGGTATCCTTTTTTGCCAAAGAAGAAAAAATTTCAGCCAAAGAATTGCGAGAAATTTTAGCTATGATTGAAGAACCAAATACAGAAAAATAATTTGTCAAAGCGCTTTCTTTAAGAAAACTAAATTATGGAAACACTCTCTATTTATCTAATCAAATCCAGTGGATTACTTTTGCTTTTCTTTTCAGCCTATCATTTTATGTTGCGAAAAGAAACTTTTTTCACCAGCAATCGTTGGTTCCTTTTGGTTGGCTTAGTTAGCTCGGCATTTTTACCGCTATTGTTTTTCACTAAAATAATTTGGGTAGATCCAACGCCGAGCACGATAGACTGGTCCAATATTCCTATTACGAGGGCTACAGATAAAGATTATATAAAAGAATACTTGTACGTGGCTTTAATCGCAGCTTATTGTATCGGAATCCTAGGTCTATTAGCAAAATTTTGTTTTGAATTTTATAGTTTAAGCGGTGTTCTTAAAGGCAAAGTAGTCCATAAACAATCCGCTTTTAAATTTATTGACATCAAAGAAAACCTCGCGCCTTTTTCTTTCTTTAATACCATTGTGTACAATTCATCTTTATACAGCCCAGAGGAACTTCAAAGTATAATAGAACATGAAAAAGTCCACAGTGAACAACATCATACCATAGACGTATTGATTTCGCGCCTATTTTGCATATTGTTTTGGTTCAATCCCATCATTTGGCTCTACAAAAAAGCAATCCTACAAAATCTAGAATTTATTGCAGACAGCGAAGCTTCTAAAAAAACATCCGATAAAAAGGCCTACCAAATCACGCTTTTAAAAATAACAACACAAGAGAATTGTGTTGCCATCACCAATCATTTT
This sequence comes from Flavobacterium hiemivividum, assembly GCF_004349145.1. GTDB lineage: Bacteria > Bacteroidota > Bacteroidia > Flavobacteriales > Flavobacteriaceae > Flavobacterium > Flavobacterium hiemivividum. The sequence continues at coordinate 98,431 of NZ_SMFO01000010.1, forward strand.
TATCAATCATTAATCAAAAAACGAATCGTTATGTTAAACAAAAATCAATCAAACAAAAGGAATTCCTGGAAGTATGCTGCTGTGATACCAGGATTAATTGCCTTTGTGTTATTGTTTCAAATCGAAGTTGTAGCACAAGAAAAGATGACAGAGAAAATCATTAAACTCAGTTCAAATGAACCACCTAGCACAAATGATGTAGAGCAACAGGAAAACGACAGGACTAATAAAATTAAAACAATCATAGTAAATACTGACAATAATAAAGGGATTGACGCCAATACTGAAATTTTTATCGACGGCAAAAAAGTAAGTAAAGAAGAAATGGATCGCACTAATCCTGCTACTATTGCAACGATCAATGTATCTAAAAACGGTACTAAATCTACAATTCAAATTATTACAAAGGATAAAGAAACTAGCTCTTCAAGTATTTTTGAAAGTAACAAACCTGCAGAAGATTTGGATTTAGAAAAAACGGATCCTACCAATCTGAATGGATTGAAGGGGAACAGAGGCACTTATACCGTAAGAACGGTCTACACGACAACAGAAAAAAACTCAGCTCCTCAAAATCCCGAATACTATGTTAATGGAAAAAAAATAAGTCCGCTAGAAGCTGAAAGTTTAAGTCCAAATACGATAAGCACAGTTAATGTGCAAAAAAATGGTGTAGGTGGTAAAAATTCAATTCATATTGTAACCAAAAACTACGTAGACAACAGACAAACTATACCAGAGCCTCCAATACCTCCTACTCCACCTACTTTTAACTTCAAAACGCCAAAAGTACCTAATTTTCCAAAGGCTCCTAAAGCACCAAAAGGAGATCCCATAAATGGTGACAAAAAAGCGTGGGCAGACTTTAATAAAAAAATGGAAGAGTTCGAAAAGAAAATGAAAGCTATGGAACCTGAAATGACAGCTTTTGATAAAAAAATGTCCGAGTTTGATAAAAAGATGGAACCTTTCAATGCTAAAATGGAAGCTTTTGAAAAGGAGATGAAAATATACGAAAAGAAGATGGAAGACTACCAATCAAAATTAAATTCGAACTAAAATAGCAAAAAAGTCGGTCATTATCATGATCGACTTTTTTTATATCTTTGAAAAAAACATATGTATAAAATTTTAGCTCAAATCAATAAACTTATCTTACCTAGTTTCACTAAACAACGCCTCGATTTGGCTAAAGCCAAAAAATGGCAAATGGCAATCATTGGTTTCCGCTATTACGTAACTAAAAGAGCTTTGGGATAATTCAAATTACTTTATCTAAAGAATTCCATAGAATCAAAAAAAGCAATAACTCCCTATTCGATTAAGTACTTGATCTATTCAATTTGTATACTTTGATTGACTTTTCCGCAGTATTTGCATTTTATTGAGGCATTCTAAAGGAGCTCCGGCTTCAAAGCAAAATTTATTTTACAATTAATTAAAATTATTTATTTTGGAAATCACTGGATATCAAATATCTAATTCAAAGCCCTAATATTTTTTTATTTTTATTTTGATTTACACTTGCACAATACACATTTATCCCTATCTTTGCACCCGCAATCAGGTTATTAAAACCACTTGCAACTGGCCTTGTGGCGCAACTGAATAGCGCACTTGATTACGGCTCAAGAGGTTACTGGTTTGAATCCAGTCAAGGTCACAAAACCCCAACAGATGTTGGGGTTTTTTTATGTTTTACAGTCAAAATCCGCCTAAAATCAACTAATTAGAGCTAATATAGCAAAAATCTATCAAAATACCATATAGTTCTTAGTACACACTTTTACGCACACTTTTATACACACTAATTTACACACTAAAAAGCGTCCCTAAATCACCATTTTTACATTAGCTCCTACCCCCTTAAAAGTATGACTATCAATTGTAGCCAATGATAAACGGAACTACCCAAAAAACAAAAATACCCAATATACTATCTCTACGGTACAAAATTGAGTAAAAAAACAATTTCACTAGTACACCTACCTTGTGAATCTTAAAGATTCTACTTCTTTTTAGAAACAAACAAGTAAGCTAACGGGCATTACATTCTTATATAATAAAGTTGATTCAGTACTACTTAATACAAGATTTAATGCACAAAACAATCGAGATTCCGGGAAATTTACAAATTAATGCTATTTCTGTTTTATGGGATGAAATAATTTATACTTCAATAAAGCATATTGATTGGAACATTTTTAAATTTCATTGTATTCTTAATTGTGATTTGACGCAGTAATACTTCTACTGGAAAAAATGGTCATATTGACCACCTCTTTCCAGTTTCTATTGATCAATGCAAACTATTGATTAACACAACTACGACAAACCGCTTAATCAATTAAAAATAAATCTATTACACAGAACAATATCCTATTGGATATATTAGAATTCAATGTTCACTTTAAATTGGAATTGGGTGGTCAATACAACTGGAATTTGCAATCTGGGCTACCGGGGATTCCAGATTGATGCCTGATCATTTGAATCTGCCCACTCCTGATGCTATATTTTTCGATTTTTCTGATAGTCAATGGCATTTTACTCTGGAAGGAGCTGTCAAAATAGCCAATGCTTACCCCGATACACCACTATTGTTATGTCATTGGGGATCCGTAGATTCTCCTGATTTTGTTGAGTTTAATGGCAACCCTGAAGATTTGAAAGATTTGGTGAAAAATCCGGAACGTATCTACGTTTTAGCTCCAGGCGAACCCTTTATTTTAAAGAAATTAAGTAAGTAGTTCGTTAGAACAATCATAAATCAACAGTAATTTTAAAATTTCATCGATAATGAAAATAGTAAAATCAATAAAGTTTTTAATACTAATTGGCGCAATAGTAATCGCCTCATCTTGTAACAATTTAAAACAAAAGGAAATGACAACAGATCATAACACTTCGATTTTCCCCAAAGGGGAAAGTGTATCTAGCGAATGGTTCAGCGGTAATGCTTTCTTGACGCCCCTTTTGGCAAAAGATAAAAACAACGATTTTGCAATGGCAAACGTAACTTTTGAACCCAATGCTAGAACCCATTGGCATACGCATCCCAGAGGTCAGGTTTTATTAATAACCGAAGGCGAAGGTTGGTATCAAGAAAAAGGAAAACCTGCACAGCTCATCAAAAAAGGAGATGTCATCAACATTCCCGAAGATGTAGAACATTGGCATGGTGCTTCGGCAAATTCCAACATGGTGCATATCGCCATTACAAATTATCAGGGAGACGTAAATGTAATTTGGATGGCTCCTGTTACGGATGAAGAATACAAAGATGTAAATGAACAATAATGGAAAAAATAAATTTCCCAAAATGGGTATTGCTCTTCGTTTTACTTTTAAGTATCAATACGATGAATGCACAAAATAAAGAAAATTTAGTTTTGAATGCCCAGCAAGAAAGCATTGTGAAAATCTCAGCTTTAACCGCTGTTGGAAACTTGGAGGACTTGAAAATCCAGTTAAATAAAGGATTAGATGCTGGCTTAAGTATTAACGAGATCAACGAAACGTTGGTGCAGTTGTACGCCTACTGCGGTTTCCCAAGAAGTTTGAACGCCATAAACGCTTTCATGACGGTTGTAGAAGATAGAAAATCCAAGGGAATTAAAGACCTTAAAGGTAAAGAAGCAGGTCCGATTAAAAGTAATTTGGACAGATATGAGCGTGGCAGAAAAACCTTGGAAGAGTTAACCAAAGTGCCTCAAACAAAACCTGCACCAGGATTTGGAGAATTTGCACCACGTGCTGATGCTTTTTTGAAAGAACATTTGTTTGCAGACATTTTCGATAATGATGTGTTGAATTTCCAGCAACGGGAACTTGTGACGATTGCTGCATTGTCAGCGATGCAAGGTGTAGAATCTCAATTGAAATCTCACGTCGGTATGGGCAAAAATACTGGAATTACCGACGAACAATTGAAAGAAGTTGCCGATTTAATCGAGAAAAATATCGATAGAACGCAGGCAAATATTTTGAGAAACATGATTGCTGTTCCAACCGTTCCAGTCATCGAAAGAGATATGATTGTTCGGATGTCTGAAATTGATATTCTACCTGAATATTTAGATGAATACAAGAAGATATTAAAAGAAGAAGCTTCCGCATCTGTTCATGTTGAACCAGGTGTAATAGCCATTTTTCCGATGTATCAAATAAAGAATCCTACTCAAGTAAGGATTATTGAAATTTATGCTAATAATGCCGCTTATCAAGCGCATTTAAAAACGCCTCACTTTCTGTTTTACAAAACAGAAACGCTGAAAATGGTAAAAGATTTAAAATTGGTGGATATGGACAATATAGACCATGAAACGATGATAGAGATTTTTAAAAAATTGAAGTAAACATGAGTTTAAATGATAAACAGTTATAAGCAAGCCTAAAAGACGACAATGTAGAAACAAATTAAAAGTTCGGTAATAATTGATTAATTACCCACAATTTATTTTCGTGGACTAGATAACCTTATCGCAACCGCCTGAAGTAATAAAGTTGCGGTATGTTTGGGCTTTGACCCGTGTAAACTAATGTTCAATAATCCTTTGAATATACAATCATAGTTTTTAAAATCAAATTATTACGATTAAACTATACTTATTAAATGCATTAAAACTCAATGATCATCATAAATTGGATTAGATGGTCAATGATATTGGAATTTACAACTATAAAGCTAAAAAGCCTCAAATTCAGCAGAATTTGAGGCTTTTTATATTTTTATACCTATTATCTTTTGACAAAAGTATCAATAATTTTATCCGTTTCTGCTTTTGGTGTATCTGCTTTTAAATCGAATAAATACGAATATAATGGTTTTTTATTCACCCTGTTTTCTAAATTCAGATCCAGTTTACGATTAAAAACGGTTTGCCATTTATCACGTACGTTTTTCCACATTGCTGCATTTTCTTTCCAATATTTTTGACCAGCAAGACATTTTGAATCGGCTACCTTTTTGTAATAATCAGTTCCTTTTTCTTTTGCGATCGCTACGTCAGTACTATTTTCACTACGCAATAATTTTACGTTGTCTTGGTCGTGAATCCATCCGTCTTTGGTGATTTCATGTACATTTGTACGATTTAGAACATTATAATCTTTACGAATCGTTTGTTCTCGTCTTGGAAGTGGTGCGTCAGTATTGTCTTCCCAGTAATGTCGGCCGTCAACGTGTACCCAACTTGCACTTCCCTCATAACGCGGGCTGTCGTCTACTTGGAAAACACGTTGTGTCCATTGTCCTTTGACGTCATCTTTTGCAAGAGTTTGGTACTTCCATGATTTGTCTTTGTAAAATTGGTAGAAAGAGGTGTTTTCAAATTCCCAGTCTTGTCTCCAGTGTTTTACTAACATCGTGTCATTGACAATTAAAATATGTTGTAATACTAATTTGTTTGGCTGGTCTTCAACAAGTTCAATCCATTCTAATCCGCGGTCATATTTAGTTTCAGAAGGCACATAACTTTCGTCTTTACTGTACTGAAATGTTTCGGCAAAATTGAATTCTACTTCATAACAGCCACACATTGATTTGATGGCTTTTACATCTTCTTTCTTGTTAATTTGTGAATTTCCGGCAATACAAAAGCTAAATAAAATAGCTGTTGTGAATAATTTGTTCATGTTTAAAGGTTTAAAAATTTATTCCGCAAAAATACTAATTTTATTTAGATTAAATAAAAATAACCCATATATTTGCATAAAAAATTATAAAGAATAAATCTAAATAATGAATAATAGGCTTATAACATTATGGTTAACACTGGTTTCAATCAGCATATTTGCACAAGAGCAGCAAAAAGATTCGATAGTTAATCCGCTTACAGAAGTTATCGTAACTGGACAGTTTGAAGCACAATCACTAAAAAAGTCGGTTTACAACGTGCGTGTAATTACCAAAGAAGACATTAAAAAATTAGCAGCTAATAATTTAGGTGACGTACTCAATCAATATTTGAATATTTCTATAAAAACCAGTGGAAGTGATGGTCGTTCTACGGTTTCGATGTTTGGTTTAGATGCGCAATATTTTAAAATATTAGTGGATAATATTCCGTTGGTCAGCGATACCGGTTTGGGAAATAATATTGATTTGACGCAAGTAAATTTAGATGATATCGAGCAAATTGAGATTATAGAAGGTTCGATGGGAGTGACGCACGGAGCGAATGCGGTTTCGGGAATATTAAACATTATTACTAAAAAGCGTTCCCACTATAATTGGGAAATTGCAACAACACTTCAAGAAGAAACCGTTTCTGATGAATTTGCGTTATTCAATAAAGGACGACACATTCAATCGTTGAAGATTTCAAATAGTATTTCAAAGGAATTTTTTGCAACAGTAGGAATTAATCGCAACGATTTTGCTGGATTTTTTGATGACAGACAAGGAAGAGACTATGCTCAAAACGACGGTTTGCGCGGTTATTCTTGGTTACCCAAAGAGCAGCTGACTACCAATGCTTTTATTGGCTACAGCAAACCGAATTATAAAGTGTTTTACAAGTTTGATTATTTTGGTGAAAATGTCGATTTCTACAACCAAATTGTAGCGCCAAAAGATAATTATCCCTTTCCTAATACTAATTTTTCGCAAGACAGACGCTACATTTCTAGTCGGTTTTACCATCATTTGAACTCATATGGAACGATTTTTTCGACCATTAAGTACAATATTTCTCTTTCGCATCAAAAGCAAGAACGCGATATCGAAAAGTTTAATTATGGTTTAGAAACGCATCAAGAAACGCTGAATAAACTGGAAACTTTTCAATCCAAAGAAGTTCTTTATTCTACAGGAACTTTAAATAATTTTTTGAATACTAAAATGTTCAATCTTCAATTGGGTTATGAGTTAGTGAATGAAAACGGCTTCTATGACGCGACTGCAGGAACATTTAAAAACGACCAGCAACAGGCAAATGACATTCGTAAACGTTTTGAAAACTACGATTTGTTTGCTGTATCTGAACTAAATGTAACCGAACGCTTTTCAATTCGTCCTGGATTTAGATATTCTTTTCAATCCCAATTCGACAATCAATTCGCAGCTTCGGTAGGATTCAGATATAATTTTAATCAAGGCATTCAAGTAAGAGCATCAGTAGGTCGTTCGTATCGTACGCCAAACTTTGATGAATTGTACACGTATTTTGTGGACTCCAATCACAATTTACAAGGAAATCCTTATTTGACTCCTGAAACTAGTTGGTCCTATGAAGCGAGCGTAAAAAAAGTAAGTTATTTGACTTCTGGATTGCAACTTTCTCATAATTTATCAGTTGCTTTTATGAATGTGGACGACCGAATTAATTTAGTTTTAGAGCAAGTGACGCCTACTCAAAATTATAAGTACTTAAATATTGATACTTATAAAATGTGGAATATTTCGACTTCACATCAAGCGGCATACAAAAATTGGAATGCTAGTTTAGGAATGGCTTTGGTTGGTATTTCGCAAGAAATAGATTTAGCCGCTTTAAATGTTACGTCAGATGATAATTTTTTATACGCATTTCAACTGAACACTTCTGCATCTTACAAATTACCTAAATGGAATACTTTATTTTCGGTTTACTACAAATTCAACGGAAAAGACCGACAGTATATCTCTTCAAGCGATGCTGCAGGAAATGCCACATTTATTTTGTCAGAAGTAGCTTCGTATGGATGGATGGATGCTTCGATAAGACAATCTTTTTTCAAAGAGCAGTTTGAAGTAACCCTCGGAAGCCGCAATATTTTTGATGTAACCGAATTGCAAGCTTCGCAATCTGGAAGCACCGGAATACACGCTGCGAATTCAGGAATTTTATTAGGCTACGGCCGCTCGTATTTTCTTAAACTCACTTATAACCTTAATTTTAATTAATATTTACAATCATGAAAAAAAATCTAATTTTATTTCTTTCGGCAATTACGCTTGCATTTACTTCGTGTAGCGACGATGATAATTCTAAATCAGCAACAAGTTCAGTAGCTTTTTCAGTAGCTTCTGCTAATTTGACAGACGCAACTACACCTGTTCAAATCTTGTTTTCTGAACCAACAAGTAAGGCGGGAACGGTTACTTTATCTTACACCACTACAGCAGTAACTTACGGAACTGATTTTACTACCAATCCTGCTGCAGAGGCAAATACACTTGTAATTCCTTTTGATGCAAATGCATCTTCAGTTAGTTTTACCTTTACTAAATTGGCGGAAGCCGTAGAAGGCGAAGTTAAAAATGTAGTGTTTAAAATTACAGCAGTTTCAATCGATACAAGCATTACAGGAAATACAACTACGCAATTAAACTTTAACGAAACAGCTTCTTCTGGTCAAGCTTTAGCACCGGAAACCGGAGGTGCAAATCAAGAAAATCAGGTTTTTGTAGATTTGAGCAGCGGCATGATGACAACAGTTCCACGTGTTTCTTGGGATTTAGGATTTTACGCGGGTAGCGAATTTAGAGTCGCTTTAAACAGTTCTGTGAAAATGTCTGTAAAAGAATTGGAGACTACTAATATTGATGAGGTTCAAATAGAAGATACGTCGATGTTTATTATGACGGGGTCTGGTTCAGTAGACCAAATTGATGCACCAGAAGGGCTTATTACAGGAACAGCTATCAAAGCGATTTCGGATAATAACGACAACAATAAAGTATATTTATTGAACCTAGGAAGCAATCCAAGTCGTACTGCACCAGCTGTAGGAAGTGAAGGAAGTGGTTCTGGAACGCATAGAGGTTGGAAAAAAGTGCGAATTTTGAAAAGCGGAAACGATTATAAAATTCAATATGCTGATTTAGCTTCAACTACACACCAAGAAGTGACAATTACAAAAGATGCGGCTTACAATTTTACATTTTTTAGCTTCATAACTAATAATACAGTAAAAGTAGAGCCTCAAAAAAATCAGTGGGACATTAACTTTACGACATTCACAAATATTGTAAACATGGGAACTGTTGCTCCTTATCACTATGCAGATTTCGTCGTTACCAACTTAAAAGGAAGTGCAAAATCATACCAAGTATCGACTTCAGAATTTGCATTTGATAAATTTACAGCTGGAAATGTAGTGGCTTCAAAATTTACAGAAGACCAAAGAAACATTGGTTCAAACTGGAGAGGTACTTCAGTACCTGGAGCTGATGGAAACCCTACTTCTCAATTTGTATTAAGAACAGACCGTTTTTATGTAATTAAAGATGCGTCAGGAAATATTTATAAGTTGAAATTTACAGGAGGAAATAATGAAGCAGGAGAAAGAGGTTTTCCTAAATTCCAATATTTTTTAGTGAAGTAATTAAAGTAGATCTTACTTTATTTTATGCAGTTAAAAATCAATAACTTGCTAAGTGTACGTCCTTATAAAATGCGGAGATTAAGTCAAGAAAAAAATGTCTTAAATTTTGCTCTTATTTAGGTTGCAAATCTGAAATATATTTTATGATTTATAAATATAGAGTCTCTCTCCTAATTAAATAAACACCTCTTCCCTATCTAAATTTTTATGTAATTTTTTCTAAAAACATTTGCATAACTTTACTTAAAACTAGAAACAGATTTATAATTCCTATAAAGGTTCCACATAGCTAATTTCTTCAAATCTTGCATATAATGGTTTGTAAATTGTTCAGTAAGGATCACAAAATAAAAAGCTCAATTCAATACGAATTGAGCTTTTTTTATACCCGTCATTTACTAATTAACAAGATAATATTTATATATTTCCGTTGGTTTGGATATTTATTGAAGTTACCTTGACTGGACTAAAACCAGATAATAACGAAAACCTGTGGAGTAGTAAAAATTTATTTTTGCCAAGTCTAAGTTTACGGGTGAATTTGGTTCAAATCCCGTGATGTTTTTTTAATTAACTGACAGAATAATTATGATTCGAATGTTGGCTTTAAAAGATTACAATTTATATAATACATTCTTAATTCTATCTCCAATATTCATTTAGATGTCCAAAATGCAGTTACACGCAAAATTCACATATTAAGTTAAGAATAAGTAATAATGTTATTATTACCACTTATGATAATTACATATCTCTGAAAAGAAATAATCCAAATAATTCTTTAGGACTTAAGGAGTTCAAATCAAAAATTATAGGATGTGGACATACTTGACTGTAAGCTGTAAATTCGAAATCATTTATTCTAACCACAAAAAAGTTCCAAAATCAATAACTTTGAAGGTTTTTTAATAATTAGTGGCCGATAAGTAGTTCGAATTAGAGAATTTTAACATCCTTTTCCACTTAAAATTTTCAAATTTCCTATGAAATGGTTCGAGAATTGTCCCGTTAGTACTACACAAACAAACCCTTAAAAATCAATTGTTTAAGAGTTTATTATTGGGGTTAATCCCTCGCTTAATGAGAAACTGGAGTGAGAAATTTAAAATACACCACAATTATATCTCTGATAGTGTGAACAATGTAAATATAGGCCTCAGGTTTAGTAGCACTAGCCTTTTTTTGTTAACATTTTTATATCAAAAAAAAGTAGCGAAATCCGGCATAAAAAACTGAATTAAAAACAGTACCATAATAGAAATATTAAAAAAAATAACGGCGATTATCACCGTCAATAAAACATTTCACAAACAAAGTAGGACACAGCATCTTTTCATGATGAAGAATAGAATCATCTGACCCGTTCTGGATAATCTGTGATAATCCCATCAACTTTAAGATTGATCATCTCATCAATGTTAGCTTTTTCGTTTACCGTCCATGGGATTAACCTCATCTTCTTTTGTTTTATGGAATCTACAAACGCTTTATTTTTGACCAATTTAAAATTGGGGCTGTAAATCTCCGGTGTAAAATTCAGTTTAGCCATATTCTTAGAAATCCCTTCATCAGAAACCAAATACGCCAGTTCCACTTTTGGATAAATTCTGTTCATTTCATTTAGAATGTTTTCATCAAAGGACTGAATATTTATTTTATTCACAATTCCCTTTTCCTGAATAACATCCATCACCATTTTAATAAATTTTAAAGGCTTTGGTTGCGATTTGTCATACTCCGATACAATTGATTTTATTTCAATATTGTATTTTACTGGTGGAATATTCTGTGATTTTACATAAGTTTCAACACTATCAATCACTTCAGAAAGTAAGGGCTTATAACTTTTTATTTTTTCTTGTTCCGGAAAGTTTCTGTTTCCTTTAGACCCAATATCAAACATCCTGATCCTATCATAAGTCATTTCATAAAAATTGAAATTTTTCTCTTCTGCTTTAGAAATAGATTTTCCCGAAGGTGTTAGTACATATAATGAAGACATATAAGGCTCATGCGAAACGACTACTTTTTCATCTTTCGAAATCACTACATCCATTTCGATAACATCCACTCCTTTTGCTATCGCCTTTAAAAAAGCAGAAATACTATTTTCTGGGGAATGTCCGCGCTGACCACGATGGCCTTGAACTTCAATTTTAAAAGAATCTACTCTCTTTTCATTGACTGCTTTTTTGTCTTCAGTAATTGATTTGCAGGATGTGCCTGCAATAATCATACAGACTAAAAATAATTTATAAAATTTCATTTTTTTGATTTTATGGTTAATTTGTCAACCTGAACTTGATATAAAATTAAACAGGCTCAGGTTGACTATTAAAAATGCTTTAAATAAAGATTACTATTCGTTATTTTGTATTTTCCAACCTATAACTACTGTTTCCTTCGAATGTTTTTCCGAACATATTCGTGGCTTTTATTTCGATACGGTGGTCACCAGGTTCTAGATTAGTTGGAATTTTCCCTCTCCAAAGATGCTTGCTTGCTATAGGATTAGAAGAGCGTCTTCCTGGAATTAATTCTTCAGAAAGATCCCACTCATAAACATCAGTCGCATAGGTTGGATCTATTTCTTCTACATACTCCATCACTTTCCATTCGCCTTGGTCTACACGATATTTTACAGCATCATCCTTACTTCCCATAAAGAAATTTACATAAACACCCGCTTTGGTTCCTCGACCTTTAGCTACTACTTTAGGTGCGAAAATTTCCATCTGGTACTCTTTCGACTTCCCTGCTACTTTGTAATCAAGGCTGTATTTGTTTCCGTTGAAACGAATAAAAGCATAGCCTTTGGGGGTACCATCGCGCATGGTCGAAACTGGAATTCCCGCTTCATTGAGTTTTCCAGAATACCAATCTCCAGAAGTTGTGCCAACATTATACTCATGATGCTGTTTTTCCCGTTGCCATCCTTCTTTTTTGTTGAAAAAATCCTGACGCTGAATGTGGGTATGTGCCGATAGCGAAACGGTATTTGGAAAATCTTTCAAAATTTCAAATAATCGTGCACGGTCTTCATCCCTGAACGTATCTTCTTCGGCAGGCTCTGTTAACGGAATATGGAAAGCCAAAACAATCAGGTAATCTTTAGGCACCTTGTTAAGATCATTCTCAATAAACTTTAGTTGATCTTCCGTGAATCCGCCCCAATACCCTTTTCCGTCTCGAGGATCAGGATACAGAATATCGTCTAGAATTATAAAATGAGTTTTTGCATAATTAAAGGCATAATTTGCAGGTCCAAAATGAGCCTCGAAAGTTTCATCGGCCATTTTATCATTTTTTGCATCAAAATTCAAGTCGTGATTTCCAAGGACATTATACCAAGGAATCCCTATTTTTTTTACCGTTTGAATATAAGGCTTGAACAAGTTCAGGTCATTTCCGACCAAATCTCCCAAACTTAATCCGAAAGGAACATTTTTAATTCCTTCTACCTCGGCAACAATTCCTTTTGCGAAAAAGGCCACTTCCTCTTCTGTATAAGGCTGAGGATCTCCAAAAATAAGTGCCGTAAACTCCTCCTTTTCTTCCTGTTTTATTAAACTAAAATCTACTGATTTTGGAAGTTTTCCAGTAGGTACAATGCCCTTAAATTTTAATTCGGGAGAACCCTTAGGTTTATAATTGTAAAAGAATTGGGGTAAATTGTTTTCACTCACATTAATTCTATAATTTGATGGTTTTATTACCGAAATAATTTGATCGTCCGTAAGAGGTAATTCATATTTACCTTTTTTATCTGTAAGAACGACCTCGACACCATTGGTAACAGCTACATTGGGAATTCCATTTTCCTTACGATCCTTTTTGCCGTTTTGATTTGCATCCTCAAAAACATAACCCTGAACATTTGATTGCGCTACAATTCCTATTGAAAATAGCAAAACGCAAATTGATACTATTGATTTCTTCATTTACTTATTTTTAAAATATTAGTTATCCCACCAAACTTTGGTATTAATATCGTCACTGCCGCCCAAGAGTTCCAGCGCTTTGAGATAATTTTCAGTATTATTTATTTGAACATCCGTATTATATGTAAACCTTGAAGGCATTTCACCGTTGTTTTCCATAGCCGCTGTTTTGGGAAGGACTGGAAATCCAGTTCGTCTGTATTCAAACCATTGCTGATAATCAACAAAATAAAGAGCATAATACTTCTGAAGCATTATTCTTTCTAAAGTTCCATTATAAGATGCCATTGGGTTGTCAAAATAATTTGCTGGCACTACTGCATCCAGTTGCTCCATTGCCGCTTTTACTCCTTTGATGTAATGCTCTTCTGGGTTTGCAATAAATCCTTTTTGAGCGACTTCTGCTTTAATAAATTCCACTTCAGAATAGGGTAAAATAACTATTTTCATAGGATTTGTCACTTGTGCTATATTGAAAGTCGAAGCGTCATATTTAAATTGAGATTCGGCTCCTTCATAAGCGCTAGGAATTCCTTTGTAACCAATGGGCTTACTTTTAAAATCACTGGCAGTAGTAGCAATAATAGGTCTTCGCGGGTCTTCTAGAAGGTTCAGGTTGTCAATAAAGAACTCCCCTATTTTTACACTCAACCTGAAATCCTGCGGCCTTCCCCAAGGAGATACATTTGGTGTAACGCCCGTTACCTGAAGTATTGCCGATTCTTGGGTATTTACAAAAACAGGATATTGGGTCGGATTCTGAATCATGCTGGCAAGTTTTTGAAAAGCATTCGTTTCCGTTCGATTCGAGATTCTTAATAATAATCTTAGATGCAATGAGTTCGTGAATTTCTGCCACTTTTTAACATCGTTTTTAAAAAGAATATCATCGGCATAAACCATTGAAATCTTAGAATTATAGAGATTATTTGCTCTTTCTAAATCGGCAAGAATGGTCTGATAAATGAATTCCTGTGAATCAAATTTTGGATAAAAATTTCCTTCTTCACCATTTACCGCCTCTGTCATAGGAACAGGCCCAAATATATCAGTTAAATTGGCGTATGCCAATGCTTGCAAAGTGAGGGCAATTGCTTCGTAATTGGGATCCTCAGCTTCAACAGATGCTAATCGCATTTCCTTTATATTGTTTAACCAACGGTAATACCAGTACCAAGAAGAATTCCCAATACTTTGACTAACATCATATCTATGTAACCCTCCTGAAACACTTGGGAAAGGAAGGGAAACTTGCATTAAATCGAAAGTAATACTTGCGCTTCTGTCGGCATTATGAGTCGCTAATCCATAAATAATAGGATTAAGCAAGGTGCCAGGACTAGTTTGAGCAATTCGGTTTGGGTCCTCGTTGATTTGTTCGAAATCCTTAGTGCAAGCAAGACTCATAAAAAGTAGCGTTAGACTAAGTGATAAAATTTTAATATTTTTCATCTTTATGTTTTTTAAAAGTTCACTTTTAAGCTCATTCCGTATGATGCAGGAGAAGGCATTTGTCCCATTTCAATACCAGGTAAAATAGTATCTCCATTTAAGGCAGCAGTTTCGGGATCATAAATTGGAAAATCCGAAATTACAGCCAAATTTGATCCGAATACAGAAATATCCATACCCAATACTCCCGAGTTTCCTAAAAACCGCTTTGGCAAACTGTATTTTATACTTATCTCGCGTAATTTAAGAAAAGACGCATCAAACGAATTCGATTCTATATTTGCTCTTCTGTAATAACGGGCATACCAGTCAGGCGTAATCGCTGCTGTGGTATTAGGAGAATAACTTCCATTCGCATTTAACACCACTCCTTCGCCAATTATTACGCCTTCTTCACGCCCTTTTAAAGTCGAGTTCAACTTTCCTTGTTCGGTCAATTTATGGTGCGTTTGAGAATATATTATTCCCCCATATTGTCCATCTATCATTACATTCAAAGTGACATTTCCTAGTTTAAAACTATTTAAAAGTCCCGCTTTCCAGTCTGGACTAGCATCGCCAATCAGTTGTATTTCATCAGGATATGCGGGTAGTCCTTTACTATCATAAACAATTTCACCCTCTGGAGATCGAACAAAACCATAGCCATAAATAGCAGTTGTTGTACCTCCCACTTTTGCAATAAGAGTTGCTGTACCTCCCGAACCAATTTCCTGTTGCCCATTAATCCCATCGGCCAATTCTAAGACTTTATTCCAGTTTTTAGACCAAGTTAAAGTAGAACTCCAGCTAAAATTATTTGCTTTAATTATTTTTCCAGTCATCGTTAATTCTACCCCCTGATTTTTAACGACTCCAGAATTTAAAACTCCAGAACTGTAACCCGTCGTAATATCAAGTGGTACGGAAATAATTTGATTTTTGGTAAGCGTTCGGTATACTGTAGCATCAAAATTTAGTCTGTTATGAAACAACTTTGATTCCAAACCAGTTTCATAACTAGTGGTGATTTCTGGTTTAAAATTTGCATTATATAATGTGGTGGGCACTGTGGCAGAACTAGGAAAAGCATTTTGACTGTAGTATTTACTTGTCTTATACGGATCTGTATCATTACCAACTTGAGCAAAGGAGAACCTATATTTTAGATAATTTACGGCAGAAGGTAAATTAAGAATCTCAGAAAGAATAAAACTTGTATTTATCGACGGATAAAAGAAGGAGTTGTTTTTCTCAGGAAGTGTGCTCGACCAATCATTCCTTCCTGTTAAATCCAAGAATATTTTTTTATCAAAAGAGAGGGAAAATAAACCATATAAACTATTCACTTTTTTATTCCTGTCATTAGTTGTAATAATAGGATTGCTTACCCCATTTGCCAATTTATAAACTCCAGGCACAACTAGCCCTTCAACAGATGCGTCTGTGCGGCGGTACTTATAAGTCATGGTGTTTCCTCCTGCTGAAAATGACAAACCTAATTTCTTGGTTAAATCTTTATTATAAGTAAGTAAGAAATCCGAATTAACCTCAACTTTATTGATGTCTTGAGATTGATAATATCCCTTAGCATATCGGTTGATACTATACGGTCTTTTTTGTTCCCTATCCTGACTATACGTATTTAAAGAAGTCCTTAACATTAACTTCAGATTGGTAGAAAGATCTATATCGGCAAAAACATTTCCAACAATTTGATCGCTTAATAAAGGGTTTGTTGCTTCATATGCTATGAGGTACGGATTATCAATATAAGAACTAAAAGGTGCTATTTTTTGAATGTCCTTTTGTCCTTCTAACCATATTGGGCGGTACCAATCCAAATCGATATTTGGATTTTGAAAGATCATAAAATAGGCAGCTGAACCATTATTATATCCCGTTCCAGGTAGATTATTACTATTCCTATTGTTGTAATTAATAACAGAACCAATTTTAATTTTTTCAGAAATTTGATAATTAGCATTAATAGAAGCAGTGATCCTTTCGTACCCAGTATTAGGCATAATCCATTCGTTTTTTTGATATCCGATAGAAGCTCTCATTGAACCATTTTTATCACCTCCTTGTAGCGTAATATTGTTGTTGGTCGTAATTCCTGTGCGCCAAAAATCCTTTCTATTGTTTTTATAAGGCTGCCATAATTGTCTTTCTTTAGATTGACCTTGTAGTTCAGGATCGTATTGGTAGAAATATTGCCCTTCAAATTTAGGTCCCCAAGCACTACTTGTACTGCCCGTATTTCCCCCGTCTGCAGAACTTCCGTAAGAATAATAAGGATCGCCATTACTGTCAAAAGATTTTCCCGTTCCTTGTCCATATTCATATTGATAATCTGGCCATCTTTGAATAACATCTAAGCTAACGCTGGAATTGTAAGTAACCCCCAACCCTTTTGTTTTCTTACCCGATTTTGTAGTGATAATCAATGCTCCATTGGCAGCACGACTTCCATAAAGAGCAGTTGCTCCAGGTCCTTTTAACACAGTAACATTTTCTATGTCATTTGCATTTATATCTGAAATACCATTCCCATAATCTATTGGAGAATCGTCCCCAGTATAAGCACTTGAAGACCCAGAAGTTGTCATTTCATTATTTATGGGAACCCCATCAATTACAATTAAAGCATTGTTTCCGTTCGGATTAAGAGAATTGTTCCCTCTTAGTGTTATTTGTTGGGAATTAATCGGACCCGATCCAGAAGATATAATATTAAGTCCAGCAACTTTTCCTTTTAAACCAGAAGACCAGTTATTGGGAACCGCTTGATTCAAAATATCTGAACCAATAGTAGCTTGTGAAAAACCCAGTCTCTTTTCTTCCCTTTTAATTCCCAGAGCCGTTACAACCACTTCATCAAGTTTATTAGTGTCTTCCGTCAATTTGATTTCCTGAAATCCAGAACTATTGGCTACTACCTCTTTATCTTCAAATCCCATAAAGGAGACAATCAATGTAGTAGATGTCCCAGAAAACTTTAAACTAAACTTACCATCAAAATCGGTAAGAGTACCATTATTGGTTCCTTTTTCCTTTACTACTGCACCAGGCAAAGGCAATCCTTCTTGATCCAATACGACACCTCTTGAAATTTGCTGCGGTACATCCATTTTAATTACTGAAATGGTGTTGTTTAACTTTTTAAATTGAAAACCAGTTAATGCACTTATTTTGCCTAAAACAGCTGTAAGGTTTTGGTTTTTTACAATTAAAGTTAGATGTTGTTTTGAAGATGAAATTTTTTCATCGAAAACAAAGGTAACGTCGGTTTTATCTTCAATCGACACAAACACTTCTGTGATTAAGACATTCTTTAAATCAAAAGAAAGGGTTGCTTCATTTGAAATCAAATGATTCACTGGCGAAGCAAATGCTCCAGAAGCTAAAAAGAAGCAGCATAATCGAAAAATAAACATTTTTGACTTGAAGCTCAAATATTGTTGTACTTTTATATTCATTGTAATTGGCTATAAATTATTTATTTGTAGTCTATTTTTAAATCCGCCCACTTCTGTTCTAGCAGAACTGGGCTTTTTGTTCTATAATCGGCAATTCACTTTTTTTGGGTTTCTCTTATAAGGATTTGGTTTTTGGTTAAAAAATCTATTTCAAGTTGCTTTACAATAGCAATGCTTTTAAGAACATTGCTTAATTTTTCGTCTTTAAATTTTCCAGATATTGTCATTTCCTTTAATTTCTTACTATTAAAATTGATTTCGATATCATACCAATTTTCAAGGATTTTTGCAGCATCGCCCAAACTGGTATTGTTGAGCACAATTGTGTTTCTCGTCCAGGCGTTAAAATCTTCGCTATTGTCTTTTGAAAGCACAGCTTGAGTTCCTGTAATAAAGCTGAGTTGTTGGTTTTTCGTTAGAAATATTTTTTCTGAAATTTCTTTTATATTCACTTCAACTTTACCGCTATTCACACTTACCTTGATTCTGCTGTTTTTATAAGCTTCAATATTAAATGAAGTTCCCAAAACCCTAGTCGTGATTTTATCCGTTTCGACTAAAAATGGTTTCTCGGGTTTTTTTACGACCTCAAAATACGCCTCGCCAGTAAGTTGGAGTTCTCTATTGTTTTTGAAGTTTTTTGCATAGCTGATACTGCTGTTCGAGTTCAGGAAAACGAAGCTTCCATCTGGTAAATGAATGGTCTTCTTTTCTCCTTTGGCAGCAACTACCGATATATTTTCATTTTGTAATAGACTGTTTCCTAAAAATGGAATCCCTAGCAAAATGAGTACTGTTGCTGCTATTTTTAAGGCTGTGGAATAGAGAGGTAATAGCCTCTTTTTGGGCTTGCTAATTTTGAAGTTTATTTTTTTTAAAAGAACATTCCTTTTTTCCTCGGTAAAAACATAAGGAATGTCTTGATTACTGTCCTGAAGTTTTTTGAAGAATTCTTCCACCACCCTTTGCTCTCCCCAAGAACATTTATTTTGGGCATATTTTTTTGCTAATTGTATAAACTCGTCTTTTTGCACTAGATGTCTTTTGACAGATAGTCACATTTTTCAAAGCATCTACGTAGCCTGAAACTGAGTCATAACGTTTTGGTAATATCGCAGATCTCCATTTACATTAAAGAAACATTCCCGTAATAAGAACCGCTAGATGATAGGTGCCAATGGTTGCTTTTAAATGTTTTAAAGCATTACTAATGTGCTTTTCCACCGTTCGGACAGAGATATCTAATTGTTCGGCGATTTCAGCACTGGAATAATCCTCAAAACGGCTGAGCATAAAAACCTCTTGACATTTGGGGGGAAGTTTTCTTATCTCATTAAAAATATCTCTTTCAAACTCCTTGTATTCCAAGTCTTTTTCGGTCTTAAAAGTATAGGGAATATTGTGAAGGATTTCTATATGAACAGGGTTGAATTTCAAATCCCTTATGTGATTTGCAATTTTATATTTCACTGATTTTATTAAATAAGCTTCTAAATTTAGAATATTGGCCTCGTTAGATTTCTCCCATAAACTAATGAAAATTTCCTGAACAATGTCCTCAGCTATTTTTTCGTCATTATATATCTTAAAAGCATAGGCAAAAAGCCTTTTCCAATAGCGATCAAAAATCACTTCAAAGGCTTGATTACTGCCTTCTTTTACATATTGTTGCAGTTCACTGTCGCATAAATTTGAAAGTGTGGTTTTCATTTTTTTGTGGATTTTTACAAATGAAAACAATCATATAGAAAGAAAGGAACCATTAAGTTTAAGATTTAGTTACCTAAAGATTATTAATTTAAAATGATTCCTTTTGTAATTTCGGAAATTTAGAATAGTTTCATATATTTTTAAAAGAAAGGTTAAACTGAGTGTATAAAAGCTGTTTGGGGGGCGACTTGGAAAAAATGGTCATGTTGACCACCTCTTTCCAGTTGCTATTGATCAGTTGACATCCTAATAAAATGTGGAGATATAGTAAAGAAAAAAGCGACCTAACTTTTACTCTTATTTTGTTTACAAATCTGAAATATTTACTTCAATTTTTATTACAAATACGGTGCCACTTCTCGAAGTAAAAAAACACCTCTTCCCTAGCTAAATTATGATGTGGATTTTCTAAAAATATTGCCGTAAATTTACTTAAAACTAGAAATAGATTTGTACTTCCTACAAAGAATTCCACATAGCTAATTTCTTCAAATCTTGCATAAAATGGTTTGTGAATTGTTCAGTCACGGTCACAAAACCCCAACAGATGTTGGTTTTTTTTTATGCTTTCTAGTTAAAAATCCTCTAAAATCAACTAATCAGGGATCATAAAGAAAAGCTGTGGAGTAGCAAAAATTTTATTTTAATTACTGTTACCAAAATTAAAATATTCTTATTAGTTTTCTTTTAAAACAATTACATTTCCAAATAGTGATTTACACATTTTTTTGTGAATTACAACTTCAGTAAGAATAATTTAGTCCCATTTATCAGTGAAATTTCAGACAAAAAAAATTGAAATAACACATAACAAACGAGGGCAAATTTTACCTTCAAAAAACGAACAAGAATAATATTTAACCATATTTACAAGCGAATTAAAAAGAATATACCTTAACTTAAGGTACAGTTTTAGTTTGCATAACCACAAATTGCCTTAAATCTTTAACTACTAATTTTCATCTAAACTCTTGCAGCCAAGTAAGCTTTATGAATACAATCTTCTATTTTTTCGACCATATTATAGCTTCCACTAAAAAATGCTGTTCTTTCATGCAAAGAAGTTGGAATTATTTCTAAAACTCGGTTTACACCATCAGAAGCTTTTCCTCCAGCTTGTTCAATAATAAAGGCCATCGGATTACATTCGTATAAAAGACGAAGTTTTCCTTTCACGGCTTTACAACTTGTTGGATACAGATAAACGCCACCTTTAATGAGGTTTCTATGAATATCTGACGCTAAACTACCAATATACCTTGAGGAATATGGTCGATCTTCTTCTTCTTGTTGGCAATACTTAATATAATCCTTTACACCTTGTGGAAAATGAATATAGTTGCCTTCGTTTACAGAATATATTAAACCGTCTTTTGGACATTTCATTTTTGGATGCGATAAGTAAAAAGTTCCAATAGCAGGATTTAAAGTGAAGCCATTTACACCTTGCCCAGTTGTATAAACCAACATTGTAGAGGTTCCGTAAATTACATATCCAGCAGCAACTTGAGCAGTACCTGGTTGCAAAAAATCTTCTAATTGAACAGGGTTTCCAACTGGGCTTATTCTTCTATAAACAGAAAATATTGTTCCTACAGATACATTTACATCTATATTGGAAGAACCGTCCAGCGGATCTATCAAAATTACGTATTTGTTATTGTTTCCATTGTCTTTTCCTTTAATCGTGATAAAATCATCATTTTCTTCAGAAGCAATGCCACATACAATTTCTCTATTGGTTAAGGTTTGAATAAAAATTTCATTAGCATAAACATCTAGCTTTTGTTGATCTTCTCCTTGAATATTTTTAGCACCTACAGCTCCTACGATATCAACTAAACCTGCTTTGTTTACTTTGTAGCTTACTACTTTTGAAGCTAGTTTTATAGAATTAAAAATACGTGATAATTCACCCGATGAATATTGAAAATCTTCTTGATTTTCGATTATAAACTCTCCTAGTGTTCTGTTTTTTTCTTGCACTTCTATCAATTAAATTATAGTTTTATGTATTTTACTAAATCTAGTTTTGTTTTCTTCAGTTCTTCAGCCGCAATTTTTGCTACAGCCGTAGCTCCCTCTACAGAAAGATGAGTATTATCCTCGTATTTTTCATTTTTATAATAAGGAATTACGCCAGCTTCAAAATGCAAATGCAACTTTTTTGATTTCTCAGGTCCGTAAGATTGTTCTAGTGTTTCTGTGTAATATTGCATGTCTATGAATGGAACATTATATTCCTGTGCTACTAATCGCATCTCTAATGGATAATCTCTGTGAGAATCAATTAAAACACCTTCTTTATTAAAAGTTCTTCTGGTAATAGACGAAAATAACACAGGAATAGCTCCTTTCTTACGAGTCTCATTTACGAAGCGAATTAAATTATATCGATATGCTGTATGTGGATTAGTATAACGAGTGGAATCGGTAACTTTTCCATCGTTGTGACCAAATTGAATGAAAACATAATCGCCTGGTTTTAACACATTATATACAGCGACCCAAAGTTTTGTTTCGATAAAGCTCTTAGTACTACGACCGTTTACAGCTCTATTATCAAATTTAATATCATCGGTGAGGAACATCGGAAAAAGTTGACCCCAACCACGTTCTGGGTTTTCTTCTGGTTTAACTTTATTCGCCATTGTAGAGTCGCCAATACCATAAATCGTCGGTTTTTGAGCTAAACAATTTAGTGAGATTAGCATAAAAAATAAGGGAATCCATTTCATAATATGTATTTATTTAATTTGTTTATTTTGCCGCTGATGGCGTTGTTACTTTCTGACCTATTGTTACTTCATTTATTTCAATTTTTTCGGACTTGGTAACTGTGATTCCATTTTTAGCAGTTTTTATGTTAATGTTATATAGTTTAATATTTGATACTTTTTTATCTGGAAATCCTTCAATAACAATTCCAGTATTAGTGGCTTCCTGACAACTAATATTTGAAAAAGAAATATCAGAAATGTTTGAGGGATGCAATCCTCCACCTTCTCCGTGATAATTGGCAGTGATGTAGGTACAATCTTCTACTTTTCCGAAATCAATATTGTTGAAATAATTTTGTGCAAAACAGTTTACAGTAAAAAAGAATAGTAGTAAGAGTCTGTAATTCATCCTATTTATTTTAATGATTTAAAAATTCTGTTGTATGGTAATTTTTAAATCTTTCCATTCTTAAATCTTTTAATTATTTCTCAAATACCATTGCTTGTTTGAAACGGTAGTATCCGAATCTAATATATTTTCAATAGTATATTTTTTAGCCTCCGAGTTTTTTAATTGATGTGACCAAGCTACCCTGTTTTTAGGTTGATAACCTTCGCCAGTACATTTGTATTCTGCATAAAACGAACTAGTTTCAGCATCTGGTTTTGACCAATTGTGCCAACCTTCTGGAAGAATATGTTTGCCCATTTCACAATTCATAAAAACGGTTTTAGCATAAGGTCTCCAAGGTCTTCCTAGATATACTTTGGTTGCATTGGCATCGGCGATAAGCTTGCAGTTTTTGAAAACATAACCGTAGATACTGTCCTTTGGTGTTGATGCAGCGGTAATATACGAGTCACTTTTGTTATTGATAACACAATTTTCGAACAAAACTGTGGCATCTCCAAATATAAAATCAGTTGTACCTTCAATATAACAATCTTTAAAATAATTTTTAGTTCCTTCGCCCGACGTATAGAGTGTGTCTTGGTATCCTAAAAAAGAGCAATTAGTAAACATGACTCTATTGGCATTTACATTCAAAGCCACCGCTTGACCAACTTGACCAGAAGTGTTTTGAATGGTCAAGTTTTTGCAAAAGAAATCATTACCCTCAATTAGAACCGTGTAAGTATAAAAGGTGCTGTTTCTTCCTAATCCTATTTTATTAAAATGGTCATCATAAGTAATAATTGTTTTTTCTCGACTTTCTCCTATTAGTGAAATGCGAGAATTCCACTCTGGTACTTTTACTTTTTCATTATAAATACCGTTTTTAACGAAAATTGTAATTCGTTCACTTGGATAAGCTTTGGACGCATTTATAGCCTGTTGTATGGTTTTAAAATCACCGTTTCCACTTTGATCTACTACAATATTAAACTCCTCTTTTAAAACAACTTGCTTTTTTATGAGTTGTATCGCTTCAATTTTTTTTTTCCATCTTGGGTATTCTTTTAATACCTCTTTGGGTTGATCGGTATACCAGCCATATCCATTCCTGCGCTCGTAACTTATTTCGGATATTGTTGCTTTTTTTAAACCGTCACGATCACAAAAAAAAGGCGTGTTATCATCTAATTCCATGAAACGTGCCCACAGTGGTTTAGCATCAGGATCTGTTACAAGCACTCTGTCTTTTTTTCCGTTTTGCAGCGT
The DNA here is from genome assembly GCF_004349145.1 of Flavobacterium hiemivividum. GTDB lineage: Bacteria > Bacteroidota > Bacteroidia > Flavobacteriales > Flavobacteriaceae > Flavobacterium > Flavobacterium hiemivividum. The sequence continues at coordinate 122,690 of NZ_SMFO01000010.1, forward strand.
CATTTCTTCAATTTTTATACCGGTGATTTTTGTTTTTTCGAACCAAGCAACAGCACTGTTTATCGCCGTAATTACTTCGGGAGAAGGATTTTGTATGCTCATCAATAACAAGACTATTTTTGCAGATTCTTTTCCGCTTAATGAAGGTAATTCATAAGCTCGCGCTTTAGCGGGTAGCAGTGTTTCTTTATCATGTTGCGCACACCAAGCAGTTAAAACCCCGTTTTGGCTGTATTGAGTTTTAAGAATGCAGACTATACCTTTGTTAAAAGCGACACGAGTTTTTTCGATTGTCTTTTCGTCTGGTTTAATACTGTAATAATCAGTTTTATCAAGTATGGCCTCTAAAGCTTCCATGATGTGAACCATAGAATCATCATTGTACGTAATGTGTGTGTAATATCCTTTCTTTAATGGATAAAATTGTGGCCAACCTCCGTTATCGTACTGAGCTTCTAGAATATAATCCAACCCTAATAAAAATGCCTTTTTGTATTTTTCTTCTGGATATTGCGCATACATTTTAGATAAATACAACATCTCTTGCGTTGTGGCTCCATTGTCTGTTGTTATATTGTGAGTATCTGATTTAAGAGCTATTAATTCCTTTTTTTGCGCATCTGTCAACGCATTTTGCATTTGAATATTTTTCGGCCAACCACCAATATTGCGCTGATAGAGCAGCACATTTTCGGCAATTTCTTTTGCTTCTGGAGTAGCAAACCAAGCTTCATCATGTTCACGCACAAAGTTTGCCCATTTTTGTGCTTGGATAGTGTTAGTTATCAACAAAAGAAGAACTGTTGTTACTACGATTTTAAGTACTTTCATTTTTTTTATTTTTTATTTTGTAATTCTAAACCAGTCAATTGCAACATTTCCTGCATCATTAGTAAAGCCCTTTCTTAGTGCAACAAAACCAATTTTAGCACCAATCCACTTGCCCTCTCTAGCTTTAAAATCTTCTCCAATAGATCGAAAGTCTTTTCCGTTTTCACTGTAATAAAAAGAGCAGATTCCGCCTGGTTTGACTTTGACTTGAAGATAGAGATTTTGATTGTTGATTGCAATTGGTTTGCTTTCGGTTTCAAGTCCGTTTTTATCTGCGTTCTTGTTCGTTTTTTGAGACAGGTACAATTTACCACCCTCTTGTTTGAAACACAGGTAACTATAATCCAACCCCATAACCACTAATCCCACACTTTCGTTATCAAATCTAGGATTGAATTGTATCTTAGCAGTAGCCGTAAATTCATTGGAAGGCATTTTTTGCAAAAGTAAATTAGGGATATCATAAAGTGTTGTTGCGTCATTTGCAATTGGAATACAATTTAAACTATAATACCCCATACTTGTTGGAAAACCCCAAGTTAGTTGTGGATTGGCATGCCACTGCCATTGTAACCCTAATTTTGGAAGATTAAACTCATCATTCTCAGGCGGTGTTTGTATTGGAAAATGTTTTTTACCCACATTCGGTTTTTTATGAACCATTACTGGTTCTCCAATACCATCATTATCTTCATCAGACCCAATTATTGGCCAATCGCTGTTCCATATCATCGGTTGCAAATGAACGACTCTGCCATATACAAATTGGTCTTGAAAATGAATGAACCAATCTTCGCCAGTTTGAGTTTGAATCCAAGCTCCTTGATGCGGACCATTAATATTGGATTTACCTTGATGCATCACTTTTCTTTTTTCATAAGGTCCAAAAACATTTCTAGATCGTAAAACCGTTTGCCAACCTGTTGCAACGCCACCTGCAGGCGAAAATAGGTAATAATACCCATTGCGTTTGTAAAATTTCGGCCCTTCGATGGTATTTTCATCGGCATGACCGTCAATAATTTGTACTTCATCATTATTAGCCAGTGTCCCTTCTGAATTCATGGTGCAAATGACTAAGATACTTTTGATACCGGCACGACTTCCGGCAAACGCATAGGCCAAGTATACTTTTCCGTCGTCATCCCATAAAGGTGTCGGATCAATTAATCCTTTTCCTTCTTTGACCAAAATAGGTTCTGACCAAGGGCCAGATGCTTTTTTAGCGGTTATCCTAAAAATTCCGTGATCTGGATCTGGATAATAAATATAAAATTGGTTCTTATGATAGCGTATGCATGGTGCCCAGACTCCTTTACCGTGTTGCACATTATCAAAAACTTCTTTAGGCTTTAATTGCTGAAGTGCGTAACCAATCAACTTCCAGTTTACTAAGTCTTTGGAATGCAAAATTGGTAAGCCTGGGATACAGTTAAATGACGAAGCTGTCATGTAGTAATCATCTCCCACACGAATCGCATCTGGATCAGAATAATCGGCATACAAAATTGGATTTTTGTAGGTTCCATCTCCATTATCAGCAATCCAAACTTGCGATTTTTCATTAGTATTTTTTTCTTGTCCAAGTACGAATTGGAAAGAAAAAAAGTGGATAATTATTACTATTCTGAAGTAATTCATTGGCATGCTATTAGTAATTCTTTCAGTTTTAAAGTAAACGATAGTAAATTTAATTTTCTTAAAATAGATTTTAATTTATATATCAAAAAGCAATCTACTATCAATTCTCAAAAGCCCCTAAATCAGGTGCTGCTCCAGTATATGGGAGTCCCACATCAATGCCTTTATTGATCATACTACTATTGGTAGTTAGATGAAAGAAGATTACCTCTGGCAAACTACCGTCTGCTTTTCTCGCTCCCAATAATTCTTTGTAGTCAATAGCTTTAAAATCAGCAGTCGAAACAGTGAGTCCGCTGTCCCAACTGTTGTAACTAATATCAGTTGTCGTTGCATTGGTACTCCCGTAACTTCCTAAAACATTACTGTTTTTTATAATTAACTTAGCCAAAGGGTTGGTTGAACTAAAAGAATAATTTTTCCCGTTATCATAAGCCGAACAGTTGTAAATAATCACTTCGCCACGATTACTGTTGTGATCAAATCCGTCGGCAACGTTACCTACTGCAACACAATTGGTATATATGGCGTTGTGTTTTAATAATTTATCATCACTTCCACCTGTCTTAAATCCGTTACCATCGCCAGCCCCTTTTGCTCCCGTTTTTAAATATCCATTTTTAATTGCCCAGCAATTTTCGTAGGTTGTTGTAATATTGTCTGCACCTCTTAAATAACCATCCCAGCCATCATCTAGGTTTTGCCACGCGCGACATCCGATAAATTTATTACCCGTTCCTGCAGTTAATTTACAAGCGAATCCATCTGCATTTTCGAGACTTGAATCCGCATTAAAGTAAGAGTCGCAATTTAAAATTGTATTGTTGGCGGCTCCATTGTCGATTTGTAATCCTGTATCTGAACATTCAGAAAAAGTCATGAATTCAACAGTATTATTACTTCCAGTAATTTGCAAACCGTTATCTCCAGCATGAAAAATATCGATTCCTTTGAGGTGCCAATAACTTCCTTTTAAAACAACACCTTGGTTAGAAGAGCTTTCTGACATACTTGAAAAATCCAATTTAGGACGCTCTGCTCCTTCTTTGGCTTTTAGAGTAATCCTTTTTTCTTCCGTTCCAGAAGATACAATTGTAATTTTAGAAGACATCAAGTAAGTCCCTGGATTCATTTCAATAGTTTCACCTGCTTTGATTTTGGCAATTGCCGCAACAAGCTCTATACTTGTAGATACAACATAATTAGCAGTTGCAGTACCAAAACTCGAAATAATGATCACTTTTGATGCAGTTATAGTTCCTTTATCTTTTGCAGTTGCAGTGATACTGACTGCTCCATTTTTTAATGCTGTGACTACACCATTTGCCGATACTGTTGCAATAGTTTCATCGGATGAATGCCAAACCAGCGTTTGATCAGTTGCATTATCTGGACTAATTATTGCCGTAATTTGACTAGTTTTTCCGACTGGAAAATCTCCCACTTGAAGATCAATTTTCTGAACGTAAACAAGGGTATTTATTTCTGGTGTATCTTCATTTTGACATGATATTAAGACGAAGCACAACAAATATTTTAATGCATTTCTGAAAATCATTTTCTTATTATTTACTGCTTAAAAAAGGCCTGTATAAAATACATTACACAAGCCTTTTTTAAATTTATTTTATTAATTATTCCAAAGTGAATCTCCTACTTTTCTATCTTTCAAAGTCTGATTACTGATCTTAAAAATACCTCCTACTGCATCACTAAATCCTGGATTAACTGTTGTTGCTGAATCATCAGGTCTGTTGTTCAAAATAGAACTATCTTTTAACGCGGGTGCATTAAAGTAGTTATTATTTGTAAACGTTGGATTTGACGTACTTGACGAATTGGTATAAACGGCAGATGTCTCGGTTATCAAGGTATTTTTTACACTTATTTTGTTTTCTTCAAAACGTACATATAAAATTTTTCGCAACGATCCCGTTGTTACATTTGATGAATTGTATATCGTACAGCTATCAATTGAAATTAAAGTAGTTAGACCAGTACCTGAAAATCCATTTGCTGGCTTAACAGCATCAACTCGTAAAAAATCACGTCCAGCTGAGCAAGTATCAAATGTGCTGTTTTTTAAAACAATATTAGCAACAAAAGTGTTTCTAAAGTCAATAAAATCAGCCGATCCAGAGGTATTAACATCTGTAATGATACTATTATCTACTGTAAATGAATTTACTTTAGATGCTGATGCATTACCATAAATTAATGCTTTCGGGAAATCATGAACTAATGATCCGCTGATTAAAAAGTCGCCATAAGCTGCACTAGGCTCATTCAGGTTTATAAAGTAAGCATCCTTTAAACCTGTTCCATCAAAATCTAAATCAATAAGTGACACATCGGTAGTACCTGCATTTATAGTGAATTTGACATGTAATTTTGGCTTATTAAAGCTTCTTAAACCTCTAATCGTAATTGGTTTATTTAAAATAATTTCACTATCACCTACCGTATAATCGCCCACATCTAATACTAAAACTGCTCCAGGAGCTGCTTCAGCAATTTTTTGACTTAAATCATCCGTTGGAGAAATTAAAACACCATCTCCAATGTCAAGGCCCGTTTCAAATATTTGCGAACCTCTTCTTTTAGTACCGTTATACAAATCTGCAGTATAAGTCGTTTCTCCAATAAGACCAGTTATTGTGGCTACTCCATTCGCTTTTTCCTCTGCTGTTATCGTGTGTTTGATGTCTCCAGGAGTAAGTGTTAATTGTGTCACAGCACTTCCAGGAACCCATCTTAGTGTGGCTTGAGTTGCTCTAATATCCCCATCCACTACAGCTAAAAACAGTTGCTCGTTTAAAGTATTCGCTGTGATGAGCGTCCATTTAGAATCTGCTAAACCAGCAGTAACTGCCTTTACTCTTATGGAATACAATGTTTCTCCTTCTAAAGCCACTTGAATCGGTAATTGATCTGCAGTAGCTTCGACAGTTTTAAAAATAGTTTTGAACTCTGTATCATCTGCACTAAACTCAACGACGTAATAATCAACTTCGTCACGTGTCATCCAATCCAATTCTACTGTTGTTTGATTTCTGATTTTAGCAGTGACATCAACAGGTGAAAAACCTCTATTATTTGCAATATCTGCTAATAATGGATCATTGTAACTCTCACAGCCTGCAATTACGGCCGCTAGTAAAAGCATGGCTAGTAATCCTTTAAATATATATTTTGCTTTCATAATTATAAAACTTATAATTTATTTATACTTTTTTAAAAATTAATAACCGTAGTCATTTGTTAACTGTCCGTTACTCCCTTCAATAAATACTTCCCAAATTGGCCAGAACTGACGGTTATCAGGATTTACGCCAGCTTTATACAATGAATTGATTTTCGTGTCCTCTAATTTATTCCAAGTTACTGAAGAATAATCTGCTCCAGGACTTTGCGTTTCTCCACGATTTAAACCATAAATATCAAGTGTTAAATCTTCTTTAACTTTATAATATAAGGTAGTTGGTACTGTTGCATATTCGCCCGTACGTGCTTTTAAATTTGCCATTTTTGTTTTAGCAATATCTAAGTTGGTTTTTAATAAATTCCAACGCATTAAAGCAAACTTACGCTCCATTTCTCCGGTGAATTCATATTTATTCTCATCTTGTATCCCTTTCAACATAGCTTGTTTATTACTCAATCCATCAACATAAGCATCGACTTTACTCGCTTGATCAGCTGTAGCAAAAGCTCTACGACGAACTGCTTTTAAATAAGGAGCTGCTGCTGCTGGACCTTCCAATTCATTCGCTGTTTCTGCCGCAATTAACAATACTTCCGCATAACGCATGTATATTTTATTTACTCCATCATCATTAGTAGAGGTTACAAAACGCTTCATCCATTCATAACGGTATTTACCAAAATACCAAGTATCCAAGGATCCTAATTCTTGTTTTGCTTTATTATCAACTGCTGCTCCCCATTTATAAGGAACACAGGTTACATCTCTACGTGTATCTGCTTGATCATAATCATAAAAAACATGAGGAAGTGGTCCTGCAAATCCTCCACGGTTAGATCCGTTGGCGTGAAATTGATCGTTAGTCGTATGACGAACCGCAAAAGTAAATAGCATTCTTCCTCTACCGTCTGCAAATGGAAGTTCCCAAAGTGATTCTCCTCCAGCTGCGATATTCTCTTCATTATATTTTTTCCAGAAACCTTCAAACGATGGGTTTAAACTAGCCGATCCGCTGGCAATTACTGAACGACACTCATCTAAAGCTAATCGATACATATTAGCAACAGATAATTCAGGATCTGTACTTCTTCTTACTCCGTCAGGATACTGTTGAAAGCCACTTGCCATTAAAGCTAAACGTGCTCTAAATGCTTTCACAAAAGCTTTATTTACGTGCTCCACATCAGTAGTAGCGGCTGTTTCGTTTGGCCAAGCAACTAATGTTGCTGCTTCGCCTAAATCAGCTATTAACTGTTTGTAGATAATATCTCGATTTGTTTTTGGAATGTATATCGTATTATTTGAAATAGGCTCAAAACGATACGGAACATCTCCCCAAGTTTTTAATAAATCAGCGTAATAAATAGCACGCAAGGTTATTGCCTCTCCAAGCAATTGTGCCATTTCAGGATCAGTTTCAATATTCCCGTATTCACGCAATCCTTTGATACAAATATTAGCACGCTCAATACCCGAAAACATTTGAGACCAAGCATTATTTGAGGTATTCATTTGCGTATTAAAAGCCTTCGCATCATATACATTTAAATCCGCTTTTTCGTCATCTATTTGTGAAGAATTGTTCCACTCAACATCGGTATTTAAACCTGAGTATGGTAAAAAACGACCTCTGTAGGAGTTGGTTTCTGCAAAAGGAACTTTAATTCCGTCAACTGCTCCTTTAGCCAGTCCTGCTGTAGAAAAAATTACTGATTCGTCTAATGTTGATTGTGCAGGTGCTTCTAAAAAGTCGTCACCTAACTCTTGACATGACGTAAATAGACCTACTATTAGAAGTCCGGCAATTATGATTTTATTTTTCATCTTTGATAAATTTTGAATTAGAAATTAAGGTTTAAACCAAAAACTAGTTGTCTACTGCGTGGGTACGCAGAATAATCCACACCTGGAGTTAACGGATTTTTCCTTCTGGTAGAAACCTCAGGATCAGGTCCTGAATAATTTGTAAGAACAAACACATTGGTTGCAGTAAAATAAAATCTCAATTTAGTTAATCCCACTTTAGAAAGAAATGCCTCTGGAGTAGAATAACCTAATGTTAAATTATTTAATCTTAAGAAAGAGCCATCTTCAACAGCCCAATCAGTAAAAATATTACTTCTCATGTACGGTGACCACATTGTTGTATTTGAATTTAAAGCTTCTAACGCAATTGGATCAGTAACTAATTGTCCCGATACTGGGTCTAAGTTCGTCCATCTTTGCCCATCAGCCATTACAGAACTTAAATTTCTATATTGCCCATTATTCTCTACTGAAGTAGAAAATTCTATTTTGTTTGCATTGTAAATATCATTACCATAACTCCAGTTAAAAGCTGCTGACAAATCAAACCCGTATGCATTAGCATTAATCACTAAACCTCCTGTGTTTTTAGCATTGGCATTACCAATAACAGTCATATCGCTAGCGTCAACTTTTCCGTCACCATTGATATCTTTTAATTTCATACTTCCCGGTTGTACATTTCCACTTGAAACTAATCCTGAAGCATTTACTACCTCAGCTTTTAATGAATAGCCAGTTGTCAAATCATAGTTAAAATCAGACACTTCATATCTACCATCATTTTGGTATCCGTACATTTCACCCACTTGAAGTCCAGTATAAACCGCATAATCAACCGGAATATTACTTGTCCATTGTGTACCAACATTATAATCTTCCATAACTCCCAAAGAGTTGATTCTGTTTTTATTTACGCCAATATTAAAGGCGAAATTCAATCCAAAATCTTGTTTTTCAATAGCTACAATATTTAAACTTGCCTCAAAACCACTGTTCTGAGTTTCTCCCATATTTCTATACTGAAAATCATAACCACTACCTGCTACTGGAAAAGCCAATAACAAATCTTGTGTTTTGTTTTTATAAACATCAAAGGTTCCGTTTAAGCGATTTCTGAAAAATCCGTAATCAAAACCAATATTTTGCGTAACTGTAGTTTCCCACTTCAAATCAGGATTCGGCATTGTTTTAGAAGGTGCCCAAAAACTATCTACTCCATTAATCCACGTTGTATTTGATGAATTAAAACTTTGTACTGACTGCCCTACAGGAATATTATTATTACCTGCTTCACCATAACTCGCTCTAATTTTAAGAAGGTCTAACCAAGAAGCGTCTTTTAAAAAGTTTTCTTCTGAAATTTTCCAAGCGGCAGCGGCTGCAGGGAAATAGCCCCATACATTATCTCCAACAAACTTACTTGACCCATCGGCACGGAAAGTAGCTGTAAATAAATAACGGTCTTTGTAATCATAATTGGCACGTCCGAAGAATGACAATAATTTATCATCCGGCGAGTAATAATTGTCTACTGACTGAGGAGTTCCTTGAGTAGTTAACTTCATTGCACTATCGAAGTCAAAAAATTGTGGATAACCATGCATTGTCGTAGTAATATCATTTGACGTAGTAGCAATCATTTCTTCTCCTATAAGTGCTGTTAAATGATGATTTCCTCCAAGTATACCTTTAAAATCATAATTCACTGTATTTGCATTTCTGTAGCGAACATCTTTTTTATCACTCATAATCATTGCGGGCATACCTTGTAAAGTACCAATTGGCGCATTATTTACATAATAAGTAGAGTTGCCATAAAAACGGTAATCTTGAGTGTTATAATTATCTAAACCAAAATCACTTTGAAACTTAAAATTTTTAAACATTTTCCATCCAAAACTTCCTAAAAAGTTATAGTTCTTTTTAACTTGTTGACGGTCATTATCAGCAATGGCAACAAATGGATTAGTTAAACTATTAGAAATACTTTCATCCGTATTATCTGATGTTAAACCCGAAATTGGAACTGGAGAATAACCTACAAAGTTTTTCAATCTAGAATCTGTAGATGATTTTTCGTTTTGCTCATTTGCTCCACCACCTTCAATTTTAGTATCAGAATAACGAACGGTAAAACCTAAATCAATTTTATCACTTGCTTTGTTTTTTAAAGCCAAAGACAAATTGTTTCTTTTATAATCAGAACCTAACATTACGGCTTTTTCATCATAATGAGCATAACTAAAATTATAATTTAATTTTTCAGTTCCACCACGAATTCCTAGGTCACGACTTTGCACTTCACCTGTATGCCCGTAAACTTGTTTTTGCCAATCATCCCCTTTTACACCTTTATACAAATCGTAATCTTGCCAATTACCAAAGTATTTAGTGTACGATTCTGGATTACTCAAAACACTTGCCTTATCATTATCAAGCAAGGCATATTCGTACTGCCATTTTACAAAATCTTCGGCTGAAAGTACATCAATATAGTTAGCAACGGTTTTCACACCGTAAAACATATTAGTACTTACCGACATTTTACCATCTTTACCTGATTTTGTAGTAATGATAATAACACCATTTGCACCTCTAGAGCCATAAATAGCAGTTGAAGAAGCATCTTTCAATACAGTCATCGACTCCACATTTGATGCTGCAATATCACTCATACTATTAACAGGAAAACCATCTACTATAATTAAAGGAGAAGCGTCTTGCGATAAAGAGCCGCCGCCACGAATTCTAATTTTAATATCAGAATCAGGTGATCCCTCTGAAGACGAAACTTGTACCCCAGCAATTCGACCAGTCAAAGCTTCAGCAACTGTAGAAACAGGCACTTTTGCCAATGCACTTCCTGAAATAGAAGAAACCGCCCCTGTTAAGTCTGATTTTTTTACTGTTCCGTATCCTACAACCACAACCTCGTCTAGCGCATTTGCATCTTCTTCTAAAACGATTATAATGTTTTTCCTAGCTCCAACTAACTGTTCTTTGTTTTTAAATCCGATATAAGAAAAAACTAAAATAGCGTTCGGACTAGAGACAGTAATTTGGTATTCGCCATCAAAATCGGTAGACACCCCATTAGTTGTTCCTTTTTCAACCACATTCACACCAGGCAAACCCAAGCCTCCTGCATCATTTATTTTCCCCTTTACTGTTTGACTTTGAGCGTAAGCCTCACTGCTCATAAAAAAGCTCAAAAACAGAACTATCGCACTGCAATAGGTAGCTCTTTTTTCAAATAATCTTTTTAAATTCATTGTTTACTTTTTTAGTTGTTATTATTATTGGTTTAAGTTAATTCGTATCTGTTTTCCTTAAATAAAAAAATCTTTTATAAATATCATGCAATCGATTACACAAACATAAAGTTTTTTTTGAAATAAAAAATGAAAAACATTAAAAAAATGCTAACAAAATAGGATATGCAAAAAAAAATAGAATTATTTATACTATATATGTAAAATAAAAGTATGCATAGCATAGAAAAATAGTCAGTATTTAAATAAAACAACTTCATATTTAATAATTATTATAGCCATAAATATAAATTTGTTGAATTATTCTCAACTCTAAAATTATGTTCATAAAATATTATTTTCTGTAAAGAAATCATCAATAATGGGCTAGTTAATTATTAAAAACATCTATTATCGATAAAAATTTTTGAAAAAATCCGTATAATTATACTTACTGTATTAATAATTAACGTTATAAGCATTAAAAAAGGCTGTTCAAAATACACTGCCCCCAAAAAGTTAGACACTATTTGGGGGCATTTTTATGGAAAGAAAAGTTAAGTACAGTTATGAATTTAAACTTCGCTGTGTAAATGAAGTTTTAAAAAAAATCAATCAATAACTTCTATATCTAAAGAAAATGGCATAGGAAAAACCAGCCTTAAAGATTGGATTAGGTGTTATCATGAATTTGGAATTGAAGGTCTTTTACCAATACAAAAAAACAAAAATTATAGTGAAGCCTTTAAGTTAAAAGTTCTAAAAACGATTGAAAGTAAGTCATTATCTTTGAGTAAAGCTTGTTTAATATTCAATATTCCGTCAGGTTCAACAATAAGACGCTGGCAAGGAAGATATTCAAAAGAAGGTATAGCAG
>NZ_SMFO01000011.1 GCF_004349145.1 Flavobacterium hiemivividum
TTAAAGGAACAGTTACAATAACTCAACCAACAGCAATCGCAGTATCTGCGGCTCTAGTAAGTCCTAAATGTAATGGAGGAACCGATGGTTCAATCACTATTACGGCTTCAGGCGGCACAGGAATACTAATGTATTCTGCTAATGATGGTGAAACTTACCAAGCATCGAATGTATTCAGCGGCTTAGCTGCAGGAGAGTACAAATGGGCGGTAAAAGATGCCAATAACTGTATACTTAAAGGCACAGTTACTATCACACAACCAACAGCAATCGCTGTATCAGCTGCGCTATTAAGTCCTAAATGTAATGGAGGAACTGATGGTTCAATCACTATTACGGCTTCAGGCGGGACAGGAATACTAATGTATTCCGCTAATGATGGTGAAACTTACCAAGCATCCAATGTATTCAGCGGCTTAGCTGCAGGAGACTACAAATGGGCGGTAAAAGATGCTAATAATTGCGCGTTGAAAGGCACAGTTACTATCACACAACCAACAGCAATCGCAGTATCTGCAGCTCTGGTAAATCCTAAATGTAATGGAGGAACCGATGGTTCAATCACTATTACGGCTTCAGGCGGGACAGGAATACTAATGTATTCCGCGAATGATGGTGAAACTTACCAAGCATCGAATGTATTCAGCGGCTTAGCTGCAGGAGACTACAAATGGGCGGTAAAAGATGCCAATAACTGTATACTTAAAGGCACAGTTACTATCACACAACCAACAGCAATCGCAGTATCTGCGGCTCTAGTAAGTCCTAAATGTAATGGAGGAACCGATGGTTCAATCACTATTACGGCTTCAGGCGGCACAGGAATACTAATGTATTCTGCTAATGATGGTGAAACTTATCAAGCATCGAATGTATTCAGCGGCTTAGCTGCAGGAGAGTACAGATGGGCGGTAAAAGATGCCAATAATTGCGTGTTGAAAGGCACAGTTACAATAACTCAACCAACAGCAATCGCAGTATCTGCRGCTCTAGTAAGTCCTAAATGTAATGGAGGAACCGATGGTTCAATCACTATTACGGCTTCAGGCGGCACAGGAATACTAATGTATTCTGCTAATGATGGTGAAACTTACCAAGCATCGAATGTATTCAGCGGCTTAGCTGCAGGAGAGTACAAATGGGCGGTAAAAGATGCCAATAACTGTATACTTAAAGGCACAGTTACTATCACACAACCAACAGCAATCGCAGTATCAGCTGCGCTATTAAGTCCTAAATGTAATGGAGGAACCGATGGTTCAATCACTATTACGGCTTCAGGCGGCACAGGAATACTAATGTATTCTGCTAATGATGGTGAAACTTACCAAGCATCGAATGTATTCAGCGGCTTAGCTGCAGGAGAGTACAAATGGGCGGTAAAAGATGCTAACAATTGCGTGTTGAAAGGCACAATTACTATCACACAACCAACAGCAATCGCTGTATCAGCTGCGCTATTAAGTCCTAAATGTAATGGAGGAACCGATGGTTCAATCACTATTACGGCTTCAGGCGGCACAGGAATACTAATGTATTCTGCTAATGATGGTGAAACTTACCAAGCATCCAATGTATTCAGCGGCTTAGCTGCAGGAGAGTACAAATGGGCGGTAAAAGATGCTAACAATTGCGTGTTGAAAGGAACAGTTACTATAACTCAGCCAACAGCAATCGCAGTATCAGCTGCGCTAGTAAGTCCTAAATGTAATGGAGGAACCGATGGTTCAATCACTATTACGGCTTCAGGCGGGACAGGAATACTAATGTATTCCGCTAATGATGGTGAAACTTACCAAGCATCCAATGTATTCAGCGGCTTAGCTGCAGGAGAGTACAAATGGGCGGTAAAAGATGCCAATAACTGTATACTTAAAGGCACAGTTACTATCACACAACCAACAGCAATCGCAGTATCTGCGGCTCTAGTTAGTCCTAAATGTAATGGAGGAACCGATGGTTCAATCACTATTACGGCTTCAGGCGGCACAGGAATACTAATGTATTCTGCGAATGATGGTGAAACTTACCAAGCATCGAATGTATTCAGCGGCTTAGCTGCAGGAGACTACAAATGGGCGGTAAAAGATGCTAACAATTGCGTGTTGAAAGGCACAGTTACTATCACACAACCAACAGCAATTGCAGTATCTGCAGCTCTAGTAAGTCCTAAATGTAATGGGGGAACCGATGGTTCAATCACTATTACGGCTTCAGGCGGCACAGGAATACTAATGTATTCTGCTAATGATGGTGAAACTTACCAAGCATCGAATGTATTCAGCGGCTTAGCTGCAGGAGAGTACAAATGGGCGGTAAAAGATGCCAATAACTGTATACTTAAAGGCACAGTTACTATCACACAACCAACAGCAATCGCTGTATCTGCAGCTCTAGTAAGTCCTAAATGTAATGGAGGAACCGATGGTTCAATCACTATTACGGCTTCAGGCGGCACAGGAATACTAATGTATTCTGCTAATGATGGTGAAACTTACCAAGCATCGAATGTATTCAGCGGCTTAGCTGCAGGAGACTACAAATGGGCGGTAAAAGATGCTAACAACTGCGTGTTGAAAGGCACGGTTACTATCACTCAACCAACAGCAATCGCTGCCTCAGCAGTAGCCAATAATCCATCTTGCTTCGGTGTAGCTAATACAGGCTTTACCATCACAGCATCAGGAGGAACAGGTATACTGATGTATTCAAGTGATAATGGAGCTACTTATGTTGCTTCAGGAGTATTCACTGGACTTACCGCTGGAACTTATTCTTGGAAAGTAAAAGACGCAAACGGATGTATGAAATCAGGTACGGTGACAATCACTATTCCGCCAATGATTGCGGCAAATGTTACGCCAGTAAATCCAAAATGTTGTTATGAGCCAGATGGTTCAATTACAATTTCTGCAACTGGAGGTACAGGAACACTGATGTATTCCATCAATGATGGATCTAGTTATCAAACATCTAATGTATTCAGCGGATTACTAGCAGGTACATATAAATGGGTGGTAAAAGATGCTAATAATTGTATTTTGAAAGGTTCGGTTACTTTAACCAATCCTCCATTATTAGTAGCGTCATCAACTCTTGTAAATCCTAAATGTCATGAAGGAACTGACGGTTCGATTACTATTATCGCTTCTGGAGGTACTGGTACTTTAATGTACTCTATAGATCAAGGTGTTACTTATCAAGCTTCAAACGTATTTAATGGCCTTGCGGCAGGAGAATACAAATGGAGAGTGAAAGACGCTAATAACTGTCTGTTGAAAGGTACATTCATTCTGACTACTCCGCCAGCTGTTATCGTTACTGCCAATCTCGTTAGTCCTAAATGTCATGGAGGTAATGATGGTTCGATTACAATTAATGCAGCAGGAGGAAGTTCTCCTTTTATGTACTCTATAAATGATGGAGCTACTTACCAATCGTCTAATGTGTTTAATGCTTTAGTGGCAGGTCAATACAAATGGGCGGTAAAAGAGAACAATGGTTGTATTTCGAGAGGTATGGTTAATTTAATTAATCCTGCGTTAATTGTTGCATCGGCAACACCTACAAATCCTAGATGTAATGGAGGAGCCGACGGTTCATTTGCCATCACAGCAACAGGAGGAAAAGGGGTATTGATGTACTCTGCAGATAATGGATTGAATTACCAATCATCTAATGTATTTACTGCACTTATGGCAGGGGAATACAAATGGATGGTAAAAGATGCCAATGGCTGTATTATGCAAGGAACTGTCAACTTAGTAAATCCGAAATTAATTTCGGTATCTGTTGCGGCAGTAAACCCTTCATGTTGTGAAGCTTTAAGAGACGGTTCGATCACATTGAACGCCTCTGGCGGAACGGGTGCATTCATGTACTCCATCAATGGTGGATCTACGTATCAAACATCTAATTTCTTTGGCAATTTATCTGCTGGAGTTTACAATTGGATGGTAAAAGATGTTAACAACTGTGTTACTAGCGGTACGGTTACTTTACGTAACCCTAGTGATCCTCTAGCTAAACCAGCTGCAACAACTGTAAAAGCTAATTTTACAGCATATCCTGTTCCATTTAAAGATGTTCTTACTATCAAATATGATTTTGATTACATTTCTGATGTAAAAATAGAGATGTTTGATGCACAAGGAAAAGTGGTACTTACTAAATTGGACACAAATAGTTACTTAAACAAAGAAATTACCTTAAGACCTAGCTCTAACATTGAGCAAGAAAAGGTTTATATTGTGAAAGTGACTACAGACAGAGGATACACTACTAAAAAAGTGATGTCTGGAAAATAGTGTAATTCATTAATCTTAATTTAAAAGCATCCGTTTTCACGGATGCTTTTTTTATACAAAAAATTTGGAGTTATTCGATAGTCTAAAAATAGATAAAAGTATCGCAGTATAAAAAGTTTTTTTTTGATTTTACTAATTAGTCTTTCGCCAATTAGAATCAAAATACGAATAGTTTTTAACTGCTTTTTTTTAAAATATATTCTAATAGTAGTCTTTAAAGTAAGGTTATTTTTAAAAAAAATCATGTTAAAGAATAAAACAAATGTTAATTTTATTTGTGTGTTTTTTATTTTAAAATAATGGAATTAACTCAATTTTTCGACTTAATTTATATAGTTGAAGGCAGTTAATACGAATTGTATGAATAATAATTAAACTTTTCATTAACAGTATTATCATAGCTTTTTATGGTATTGTTAATTTAAATTTTTAATGCTGCAAAGTTGATCATAAAATAGTGTCATCATCTATTATTTGATAAAAAAAGGTAAAGTATATGTTCTTCAGAGTTTTTAATTATTAAAAAAACAGTTGTAAATTATTCACTAATAAACTGGAAATAAGGAAGTTAACAAGTAAATTAATGTTATAGTTTTTTATTTGTAAAGGGTTTCTTTATCCATTGTGTTGTTGGTCGGTTTTACTCGTTCGTTGTCTTGTATAGGCCTTTATTCCTCCTTTTTTTTCTGTTTTATATCTAACTTTGAGATAACATTTTACTATTACTAACTACTTTACTTCATAATTTTAAGTAGCTAAAATAGATACCTACTTACTGTTAATATTAAAGTTAGATCTAAATCTCTTCATCAATTTTGAAGATTTCGTTTTACTACAAGTTTTCTTCCCAAGTCTGAAAACATTGTTACAACCTACTTTTAATTTATAATAGAAGCTACCAACTAAAAACTAGTTTAAGAATTGAAATATCAATCAACTATTCAGCCTTTGTACATTATTTTATTCGATCCCGAACTTCAAATTTTTTTGAAGATGAATATTAGTCATTCTCCCAAATTTTTAAAAATTCCTACTTGATATAACTTATGGAATAAAAATACTATTATTATGAAAAAGAATAAAATTTCGAAAAATTTCGATGGTTTTTCTGGTAAAATAATAAGTTACCTTTTGATGAAAAATACTATTTCTAAATTAGATAATTTGAAATCTAATGAGAGAAATGTTATCGAGTTCCTAGCAAGTATGTGGGCCAGTTTTTGGCGCCGGTCACTTGCTATTACTTTTATTATGGCGTTAATATTGCTGGCGGGGTATACAGTGGAGGCACAGAATATAAAAGGAGTAGTTCCTGTACAATTTCCCATTGCAGGTTCTGGAGTTGATGGAGACGCTTGGGCACATGAGCCAAGTAATCCTAGCCCTTCCTTATATTTAAATGTAGGGGATTTGTTTGACAGACAGTTTGGTAATCCTGCTTATCCTTTAGATGTAACGAATAATGGCGTCCTTGACTTTACTACTGGTAATCTTCTTTACCCAGGGTTCACCTTTTTTTTACAAGATAGATATACAGACGATTTAACAATATTTACCTCTTCTAATAAAATAAATGATGACCCCAATACATATACTTGGGGACCAGGATCTTCTCCAAATAAAAATGAGATTCAAAATGCTGGAGCCCATTTCAGTTATGGAAGCGCAGGGGTAACAGGAGGAGAGAGTGTTGACGGAATAACTTTTGTCAGTGGCACTAGTAGACCGGGAAACCCCAATGATTTATGGTGTCTATTTGCAGGTGATCGTCAGGTTACAAACGGTAGTAGCTATATTGATTTTGAGTTTTTACAAAAACCATTAACAATAAATGGCGCTAGTTTTAGTCCCTTTGATCCTACCACAGGTACATCTCAAGTTTCTGGCGGTAGTGGTGGATTTACCAGTTTGGGTACTCAAGGCGGTCGTACAGTGGGAGACATATTGATTACTATAGAATTTACTCAAGGTGGTGGTGAGGCAACTGTGGTTATTCGAACCTGGAAAGCAAAAGCTGGGGGAGGTTATGAATATGTTGTTATCTCTAACAGCTCTTTCCCGGGGAATATTTTTTGTACAAACAACAATGTTACAACAACAGTTCCTTTTGATGCTTACGGTACAATCCCAGGCACTTATGCACCTAATCAATGGGCAGAAGGAGCTATTAATCTGTCTGAAGTATTTAGACAAACTAGTCCTAATGACCCATGCTTTAATGTTAGTACACTATTTATTAGAACAAGGTCTTCAGGAAGTTCTTCTCAATCTGAACTAAAAGATTTTCCAGGAGCACCAATTCAATTAAGTTTGAATTTAATTCCAGTCGCTAATGCAGGAGCAGACTTTACTAAAACATGTACAACAAATCCAAATGGTAAACAAATAGGAGAAACTCCAGAAGCAGGATTTACTTATTCGTGGTCGCCGGCTACTGGTTTGAGTAATGCCTCTATAAGTAATCCAATGGCTAATCCTCTAGTAAATACCACTTATACTGTAACTAAAACTAAGACAGGTACAGTTTGTAGTAATACTGATGAGGTCATGGTTACTGTGAATGTGACACCACCAAATGCAAATGCAGGTGATGATAAAGTGTTGACTTGCGCTATAACTTCAATCGCCTTGAGTGGTTCGTCTACAACAGCAGACGCTACTTTCTCTTGGGTTGCCAGCAATGGCGGAAACATTGTTTCCGGAGCTAATTCAGCTACACCAACAGTTAATGCAGCGGGTACGTATACCTTAACAGTTACTGATCCAGTAAATGGATGTACCGCTACTGATGTAGCCTTAGTGACGTTAAACAATACGCTACCAAATGCAAATGCAGGAGTCGATAAAGTCTTGACTTGTACGGTAACTTCAATCGCCTTGAGTGGTTCTTCCACAACGGCGGGAGCTACTTTCTCTTGGGCAGCTAGTAATGGCGGAAACATTGTTTCTGGAGCTACAACAGCTACACCAACAGTAAATGCAGCTGGTACGTATACCTTAACCGTTACTAATCCAGCTAATGGATGTACTGCTACTGATGTGGCCGTAGTAACTCTCGATGCTAATACACCAAATGCAAATGCAGGAGCGGATAAAGTATTGACTTGTACGGTAACTTCAATTGTCTTGAGTGGTTCGTCTACAACAGCGGGAGCTACATTCTCTTGGATTGCTAGCAATGGCGGATTTATCGTTTCTGGAGCTAATTCAGCAACACCAACCGTAAATGCAGCTGGTACGTATACCTTAACCGTTACTAATCCAGCTAATGGATGTACTGCTACTGATGTGGCCTTAGTAACCTTAAACAATACTGCGCCTAATGCTAATGCAGGAGCCGATAAAGTCTTGACTTGTTCCATCACTTCAATTGCTTTGAGTGGTTCGTCCTCCACAGCAGATGCAACATTTTCATGGATTGCTAGTAATGGCGGATTTATCGTTTCTGGAGCTAATTCAGCTACACCAACAGTTAATGCAGCTGGTACGTATACCTTAACCGTTACTAATCCAGCTAATGGATGTACTGCTACTGATGTGGCCTTAGTAACTTTAAACAATACTGCGCCTAATGCTAATGCAGGAGCCGATAAAGTCTTGACTTGTTCCATCTCTTCAATCGCCTTGAGCGGTTCTTCGACAACAGCGGGAGCTACTTTCTCTTGGGCAGCTAGTAATGGCGGAAATATTGTTTCTGGAGCTAATTCGGCTACACCAACAGTTAATTCAGCTGGTACGTATACCTTAACCGTTACTAATCCAGCTAATGGATGTACTGCTACTGATGTGGCCGTAGTAACTCTCGATGCTAATACACCAAATGCAAATGCAGGAGCGGATAAAGTATTGACTTGCACTGTTACTTCAATTGTCTTGAGTGGTTCGTCTACAACAGCGGGAGCTACATTCTCTTGGATTGCTAGCAATGGCGGATTTATCGTTTCTGGAGCTAATTCAGCAACACCAACCGTAAATGCAGCTGGTACGTATACCTTAACCGTTACTAATCCAGCTAATGGATGTACTGCTACTGATGTGGCCTTAGTAACCTTAAACAATACTGCGCCTAATGCAAATGCAGGAGCCGATAAAGTATTGACTTGTACCATCACTTCAATTGCTTTGAGTGGTTCGTCCTCCACAGCAGATGCAACATTCTCATGGATTGCTAGTAATGGCGGATTTATCGTTTCCGGAGCTAATTCAGCTACACCAACAGTTAATTCAGCTGGTACGTATACCTTAACCGTTACTAATCCAGCTAATGGATGTACTGCTACTGATGTGGCCTTAGTAACCTTAAATAATACTGCGCCTAATGCAAATGCAGGAGCCGATAAAGTATTGACTTGTACCATCACTTCAATTGCTTTGAGTGGTTCGTCCTCCACAGCAGATGCAACATTCTCATGGATTGCTAGTAATGGCGGATTTATCGTTTCTGGAGCTAATTCAGCTACACCAACAGTTAATGCAGCCGGTACGTATACCTTAACCGTTACTAATCCAGCTAATGGATGTACTGCTACTGATGTGGCCTTAGTGACTTTAAACAATACTGCGCCTAATGCAAATGCAGGAGTAGATACTCAGATTTTATGTAGTAGTACTACTGCAATTCTATCTGGTTCATCTACAACAGCAGGAGCAACATTTGCTTGGGTTGCAAGTAATGGTGGAAACATTGTTTCTGGAGCAAATACAGCTACACCTACAGTAAATGCAGCTGGTACCTATACACTGACGGTTACTAATCCAGCTAATGGATGTACTGCCACTGATATAGCTTTAGTAACTGTTCAAATTTGTGCCAAAGCCCTATGTACTTATACTCAAGGGTACTATGGGAATCTTGGAGGAATGTCATGCGCTCCTGATGGAGGTATTTTTAGTAAATACACTACAAAAGAACTAATAGCAAAAGCTTTAGCTTCTTATGGAGGTACTATGACAATAGGTTCCGTAACAAATAATTTAAAATTTCCAAATACTGTTGCTGGTGTACAAGCCATAATAGACCTTCTACCTGGAGGCGGTGGCGGCAGCTACGCATTAACTGGTAGTTATATCGTAAGCGTTGATGTGTTACCTGGTAGTTATTTGACTAAAAAAGGAACTCTAAACAATACTTTATTGGCTCAAACAACAACTTTAGGTCTTAATATAGGAATAAATGGAGCTCTTGGTGGTTTTGTATTGCAAGGAGGTATGTTGGTGACTGCTGATTCTGAAGGTGGTTGCGGTTCAGATATTCCGAAAACGCGTATTTGTAATTACGATGCATTAGGGAATTTTATAGGTGTGACTAATGATTACCATTACACTTCCATTGATGGAGCTGTTGTTACTGCCTTAGGTCCTAATCCAACAATTCAAAAATTATTTATTTTGGCTAATCAATCATTAGGAGGAGCAGAATTACCTGCAGGTGTTTCACTTTCACAAATAGCAAGTGTTGTAGATGCGATCAACAATGCTTTTGATGGTTGTAAAATATTTATGGGTTATAATGTTGAACGTTGTACAGGAGACTTATCTGGTATAAGTGCTAAAATTACAGCTGATAAAACAACAGAACTAGCTGGTTTTACAGCTAATCCAGTGCCTTTTGAAGATAAGTTAACCATCACTTATGGTTTCGATTATGTTTCTAAAGTGAAAATTGAAGTGTTTGATGCTCGTGGTGGTAAAGTGCATTCTCAATTAGATAACAATAGTTATTTAGGCAAAGAAGTTGTACTTAATCTTAATGTAAAAAGAGGTCAAGAACAAGTTTATATTGTGAAATTGGCTACTGATAGAGGAAGTAGTACTAAAAAAGTAATGTCTTCCAAATAAGTAATTTAACGAGTTTTTAATTAAAAGCATCCGTCTAAAGCGGATGCTTTTTTGGTCTTGTTCAGTTTTGAAATGGGTGGTTCCTCCTGAAATTTAATTTATAGTATCACAGTCAATACAATATTTGTCTCTTTTTCGTCTAAAGTCTGGATTCCCAAAAAGGATGAATGTCTTCAAGCGGTTTAGATGATGAAGTTTATTTAGCCAATTTACTTCAGCCCTCCAGTCTCATGAAAGAGGATTTAGTCGCATGGCTTTTAACTACAAATTTTTCATCTGGAAAATCAAATATTTTAGTGAATTACCAATTTCTGAAAAAAAATAGAACTACTTTGTAAGTCGATAATCCTTTGTAAAGACTAGCTTTAGCCAGCTTGGTTTGAGTTTTTTATCTATAATTTACAGTTGCATAATAATCACAAAATAAATTTTGGCACAATTCGTGAATATAGGGAAGAAAGGAAACCCATAATATTAAAAACATGAAAAAGATAATTACACTTTTAGCCATTGCAGGGTTGTTGACTTTGCAAAGTTGCACCACATCAGGTAGTTTTGAAATTGCGCCTGTCCCTACGACCGAAGTTTTCGAAGTAACCACTTCATTTAACTCGAATAATAATTTCAGTAGGTTTGTAACCCTTAATCCACCAATTTATTCTTCAGATGTGGTGCTAACGTATCGATTATCTGGATCTAATTCTCAAGGGGATGTATGGCAATTATTACCGGAAACCTATTATTTTAATGATGGAACATTGGATTTTGGGTATCGATTTGATTATACTAATCGCGATGTAAATATTTACATGATTGGAAATGATTTACAGTACGTGTCTACGAATTTTAGACTCAATCAGGTAATCCGAATTGTAATTGTACCGGGAAATTATGCTAAGTCAATCAACAAAAAAAGTTACTCGGATGTGATTACTACCTTAAATATAAAAGATAGTCAAATTCAGAAAATTGATCTTTAATAAAGTAAAAGTAAAAAAAGGGAACTCAAAGGTTTCCTTTTTTACATCATAAAGAAAAGGTAGGCAGGGTTCGTTGTAACTCTCAGTATAAATGCCGGATTAGATATCAGGTAATTGATTAAATAATTAACTTTGGTACAATTAATGAACCATATAATTTATAATAAAAACAACCATTTAAAAAATATAGTTATGAAAAAGATTAGCGCAATATTAGCAGTCATTGGAATGATTTTCATTTCAAGTTGTTCAGGACCAGAAGGTCCTCCAGGATTTGACGGACTTAATGGACAAGATGGATTACTAGCCGAAGTATTCGAACTTAAGAATGTTGATTTTAGTTTTAATGCGACCGACGGATATACGATCTATAGAACATTAACTCCCCAAATATTTGAGTCTGACAATGTACTGATATATAGAATGACTGGTACTGTTGATGTTAATACTCCAATTTGGCAGCTTATACCCAGAACTCTTTTTCTAACCGAAGGCGAATTAGACTACGATTTTGATTTTAGTAAAAAAGATTTTACGATTTATGCAGGTGGTAATTATAACATTAGTACAACACCGCAATACATAAAGAATCAAACCTTTCGAATAGTAATTGTTCCAGGTAGCTTTTCTACTTCAATTAACAAAAATAACTATGCCGATGTCATGGCCGCCTTAAATATAAAGGAAAGCCAAATACAGAATATTAATTTTTAATATTGTGAGTATAACAAAAAAAAGGAAATCCTCGGATTTCCTTTTTTTTATGCTTGTATTAAAAATTGCCAAAGAAAATTTTATTTGTTCTCTTCTACATTCTCCTTTTTACTCATTCTTAGGGAAACTACAATTCCCATAATCAAAGAAACGGCAATAAATGCTAGTGAACCCCATTCTGGGATTTCGATAAAATCATGCAGTAACATTTTAAGACCTACAAAACTTAGAATTGCAATAAGGCTAAACTCTAAATATTTGAATTTCTCCAGCATATTTGCTAAAAAGAAGTACATCGATCGCAAGCCTAGAATCGCAAAAATATTAGAGCTAAAAACTAAAAAAGGATCACTGGTAATCGCTAAGATAGCAGGAACACTATCTAAAGCAAAAATCACATCCATTACCTCAATCACAATTAACGCTACAAATAAAGGCGTGGCTGCCGTGATGTGTTTTCTTTTTACAAAAAAGTGTTCGCCATCTATATGAGTAGTTACAGGAATGACCTTTTTTA
Source organism: Flavobacterium hiemivividum (assembly GCF_004349145.1). GTDB lineage: Bacteria > Bacteroidota > Bacteroidia > Flavobacteriales > Flavobacteriaceae > Flavobacterium > Flavobacterium hiemivividum. Next base: position 12,357 of record NZ_SMFO01000011.1, read on the forward strand.
ATACACGATAAACTAGGGATTTTTTAGGCTCAAATTCTTTTTCGTCGCCGTTAAAAAGCATTTTTACTGCGGTATAAAATAAGAAAGCACCAAAGAGGTAAGTGGTCCAAGCGAATTTGTTAATCAACAAAACGCCAAAGTAAATCATTATACCTCTGAAAACGATTGCCCCAATAATTCCCCAGAATAAAACCCGATGCTGGTATTTTTTAGGGATTTTGAAGGCAGAAAAGATGATTGCGATGACAAATATGTTATCAACACTTAGTGATAATTCGATTAAATAACCGGTAATAAACTTTATTGAGGCCGCTAAAGGTTTTAATTCATCTGGATTTGCAACGTAATTATTGCTGTACAACCAGTAAACTACTCCCGAGAAAAGAAAGGAGATGGTTACCCATATCCCCGTCCATTTACTAGCCTCCTTAGTACTAATAATATGAGGAGTTTTATTAAATACGCCTAAATCTAAGGCTAGAAATAGTAAAATTGCAATGATAAAGCAGATCCAGACAATCATAAATTGAGTTTTTTTATAGATTTACAAAGATACTTTTTGATTGTTAACTGCGATATTTATTTATATAAAGTTGAGTTTTTTTAAATATAAAGATTATTCTTATTTAATTGAAATAGCAATATGAAAATAGGAGAGTGTAAAATTAATAGGTTGTCATTAATTAATAGATATTTTAAGAATATGATAATTTTTCGAATTGCACCCTAAAAAAATGGAGGTAGTATATTATAAAAATCATTTTTAAATTATATTTGCACTATAATGATAGGGGTTTAATTTTATAAATATAATTTTTATGTCAACAATACGTTTCCAAGCTTTGAGAGAAGCATCAACAAGAAAGCCAATTAAATTTGAAGAAGCCGGTAGAAAATCGGAACTTTTCGGCACAAATGTGTTTAATGATAAAGCAATGAGGCAATATTTAACTTCAGATGCTTTTAAAGGAGTTCAAGGTGCAGTTCAGCATGGAACAAAAATAGATAGAAAATTAGCTGATTATGTTGCAATGGGTATGAAAGAGTGGGCCTTATCTAAAGGAGTGACTCATTATACACACTGGTTTCAACCACTTACAGGTACAACTGCTGAAAAGCATGATGCTTTCTTCGAAACTTCTTATGATGGAAGTGATCCTGTAGAGAAGCTAGGTGGAGCACAATTAGTACAACAAGAACCAGATGCATCTAGTTTTCCTAATGGAGGAATTAGAAATACTTTTGAAGCAAGAGGATATACAGCTTGGGATCCTACGTCTCCAGCATTTATTTTTGGAAGTACCTTATGTATTCCAACGGTTTTTATCTCTTACACAGGAGAAGCATTAGATTATAAAACACCTTTGTTGCGTGCATTACAAGTTATTGATGATGCAGCTACAGACGTTTGTAAATATTTCGATAAAAATGTAAAGAAAGTTACTGCAACCTTAGGATGGGAGCAAGAATATTTCTTAATCGATAGTGCGTTGGCACTTTCTCGTCCTGACCTTATGATGACAGGAAGAACATTGTTAGGGCATACTTCTGCCAAAGGACAACAATTAGATGACCATTATTTTGGTTCAATTCCTACACGTGCACTTACTTACATGAGAGATCTTGAGCAAGAATGTATGTTACTTGGAATACCAGTAAAAACCCGTCATAATGAAGTTGCGCCAAATCAATTTGAATTAGCACCTATTTTCGAAGAAACAAATCTTGCTGTAGATCACAACTGTTTGTTGATGGATGTAATGCAAAAAGTGGCGGAACGTCATGATTTTAAAGTGTTGTTCCATGAAAAACCTTTCAAAGGAGTAAATGGTTCTGGGAAACATAATAACTGGTCGCTAGCGACAGATACAGGTGTAAACTTGTTGAGTCCAAGTAAAACGCCAATGAGCAATTTACAGTTTTTGACTTTCTTTATCAATACGATTAAAGCAGTACACGATAATGAATCTTTATTAAGAGGAGCTATTGCAACTGCAGGAAATGACCATAGATTAGGAGCAAATGAAGCGCCACCGGCAATTATCTCTGTATTTATTGGTGAGCAATTGACAAAAGTTTTAGATGAATTAGAAGGTGTAACAGCTGGTAAATTATCTCCAGAAGAAAAAACAGATTTAAAATTAAACGTTGTAGGTAAAATTCCAGACGTTCTTTTAGACAATACAGATAGAAACAGAACTTCACCATTTGCCTTTACAGGAAATAAATTTGAGTTTAGAGCGGTAGGTTCAAATTCTAACTGTTCCAATTCAATGACGACATTGAATGCTATTGTTGGAAAACAATTGCAAGATTTCAAGAAAGAGGTTGATGCTCTGATTGAATCTAAAGACATGAAGAAAGACGATGCGATTTTCAATGTGTTGAGAGAATACATCAAGCATTCTAAAAGAATCCTTTTTGAAGGAGATGGTTATAGTGAAGCTTGGGAAATTGAAGCTGAAAAAAGAGGTTTGAGTAACTTTAAAACCACTCCACTGGCTTTGAAAGCTAGAGCATCCCAACAAGCCTTAGATTTGTTCGCTGGTCTTGGTATTATGAACCATGTTGAGGTAGAAGCTCGTTACGAAATAGAATTAGAAGAGTACACTAAGAAAATTCAAATTGAAGGTAGAGTTTTAGGTGATATAGCAACAAACCACGTAATTCCAACTGCTATTCGTTACCAAAATACCTTGATTGAAAATGTAAGTGGCTTGAAAAATATCTTTGGAGCTGATTTCGAAAAAATCGCTAAAGAACAAATTATTTTGATCAAAGACATTTCTAAGCATATAGAAGGAATCAATTCTAATGTAGTGAAGATGACTAACGAAAGAAAGAAAGCAAATGTATTGACTGATGGTCAGGAAATGGCTGAGGCTTATTGTGATAAAGTAAAACCATATTTTGAGATTATTCGCGAGCATTGCGATAAACTGGAGTTACTAGTTGACAATGAATTATGGACTTTAACTAAATACAGAGAGTTGTTGTTTACAAAATAGTAAGCATCCAATCTTAATAATTAAAAATGCCTATCCGAATCGGATGGGCATTTTTCGTTTCTTTAACTCCTATGAAATTGCAGGATTTGCATTAAACGCTTTCTTAAAGTTAACACCCAAGCTAAACAAAGTTGTCATAGTAAATTGCCTCAAAAAGTTAGGCGCTTTTCTGGGGCATTTTTATGGAAAGAAAGGTCAATTATAATTAAGTATTTAAGTTAGAATGTTTGTAACTAGTATTAAAGGTTTTTTTTACCCAGCAGGTTTTACGAACTTTTTCAGGTTTATTATACGATTTTGTTTTCTTGTACGTTAGTTTATGAATAACGATTAAATTTTCCATATGAAAATAAAGTCCTTTATACTGTTGTTTTTCTTTAATATAATGGCTTTATCAGCACAAGAAAAGCTAGAATTATATTTTGATTTTAGTAAAGACGTTATTAATGAAAAATCGAGTAAGGAATTCGAAAAATGGTTGAAGAATGGAAAAGACAAAGAAGTCGTAAAAATTCATGGATTTTGTGATAGTGTTGATAGTAACTCATACAATAAGGAATTGTCTAAAAGGAGGATTGATAATGTGCTTTCTCTTTTGAATTCGAATCAAGTTCTGATTAATGAAAAATTAGAATTAGTTAGTTATGGGGAAGACTTTTTACATTCCAAAACACAAAGTGAAAACCGAAAAGTTGAAATCTTTTTTAAAACTGTAAAACCGCTAACAACCAAAAAAGAAGATTTAAAAAAGACTGTTATTGAAAAAGTAGTAGAGGGCTCCAAAACAGGAGACCTTTTAAAATTAGAGAATATAAACTTTTTCGACTCCAGTGACATATTACTGCCTGAATCGAGGCCTGCTTTATTTGATTTACTTGCTCTATTAATAAAAAACAAAAATCTGACAATTGAGATTCATGGACATATTTGCTGTCAACCTAAGGAAGCGAATGATATAATTTCTGCTGCACGAGCCAAGAAAATATATGATATTTTAATCAAAAACGGAATCGAAAAAGAACGACTTTCACACATTGGTTTTGGGAGTAGCAGACCAATTTATTTAGTGCCAGAGAGAAATGAGAAAGAAAGAGTTGCGAATAGGAGAGTAGAAATTATGATTGTCAAAAAATAGTAAAATAAATCCTAAACCCTAATTCTGAAATCCTAAATGTAATTAGTATCTTTGCCACACACAACAAAAATTACTACATGAGTTCAGATACTAGCAAACGATATGCACTTCGCGGTGTTTCGGCATCCAAAGAAGATGTGCATAACGCCATAAAAAATATTGATAAAGGATTGTTTCCTCAAGCATTTTGTAAAATTGTGCCTGATTATCTTACCCAAGATGAAGAATATTGTTTGATTATGCATGCTGATGGAGCAGGAACTAAATCCTCTTTGGCTTATATGTACTGGAAAGAAACAGGAGATATCTCAGTATGGAAAGGAATTGCCCAAGATGCTTTAATCATGAATATTGATGATTTATTATGCGTTGGTGCAACAGATAATATATTACTTTCTTCAACAATTGGTAGAAATAAAAACTTGATAACTGCTGATGTAATTTCGGCTATTATTAATGGAACAGAAGAACTTATTAAAGAATTGGATTCTTTTGGGGTGACGATTCATTCTACGGGTGGAGAAACCGCCGATGTGGGAGATATCGTTCGTACAATAATCGTAGATTCTACCGTTACAGCTCGAATGAAACGTTCTAAAGTCATTGATAATGCTAATATCAAAGCAGGTGATGTGATTGTAGGTTTGGCTTCTTTTGGTCAGGCTACTTACGAAAAAAGCTATAATGGCGGTATGGGAAGCAACGGCTTAACATCAGCACGTCATGATGTATTTGGGAAATATTTGGCTACCAAATATCCAGAAAGTTACGATGCGGCAGTTCCCGAAGATTTAATCTATTCAGGACAGGTAAAATTGACTGATGCGGTAGAGAATTCTCCTATCGACGCTGGACAATTAGTACTTTCCCCTACTCGTACTTATGCGCCTATTATCAAGAAAATTTTAGATCAATATGATGCTGAATCGATTCATGGTATGGTACATTGCAGTGGAGGAGCACAGACGAAAATTCTGCATTTTGTAGAAAATCTTCACATTATAAAAGATAATTTATTCCCAGTCCCTCCTTTATTTAAGTTGATACAAGAACAATCTAAAACGGATTGGAAAGAAATGTACCAAGTTTTTAACTGTGGTCACCGAATGGAATTATATGTTCCTGAAGCAGTTGCCCAAGATATTATCGCTATTTCAAAATCGTTCAACGTCGATGCACAAATCGTAGGAAGGGTAGAAGCAGCCAATACTAAAAAATTGACAATCACCAGCGAATACGGAACTTTCGAATATTAATTTAAGCCACTATTTTTTAGGAGCTAATCCCGCTTTTCGTTGCAATCTTTATATTTTTAAAGAAAAAATATAAAGGATTTACACTGCAATCGGGGCTAAAAACACAATGATATGTACGAATTAATTTTTTGGAAATATTTAGAGGAGGTTTACTTAAACCATCAAGAAGTTTATGAAGCTCTCGATGAAGAAACAACTATTGAAGGCCTAGAAGAACTTCCTGTTCAAGTAATTTTGAATAGAATAGCTTCTGTATTTTCAAAGTGGGAAAAGGTAGATGAGAATAGTTGGAAAAACAATAGTGGTCCAGGAGCCTTTCAAGTACTAACAACTCCACAAAGTATTATGATTGATTGCTATGGTACCGAAGGGAAAACAATGGATCAGCTAGTGAATATAATGGAAGAATTTAAATGCCCATTGTATGACCCGCAAGTACCAATGCGCTATGACGAAATGTATAATCCGGAATAGTAGTAGTTTGTAAAATACAAATTCAGAATACATTAATAGAAGTAAAAACTGCAGTCATACTCATATCTGATAATTAGCAAATGAATTTTGATTCTTTCCCTGACTTAATTCTTGAAAATGAAGCGGTTTTACTTCGTCCGCTTCTGGAAACTGATTTCGATAATTTATTAGATTTTTCAATTAATGAGCCTGATACATGGAAGTATTCTTTAGTGCCTGCAAACGGAAAAGAGAATTTAGAAAATTACATTCAAATTGCATTAGCGGCCAAAGAAAGAAAAACAGAGTTTCCGTTTATTGTTATTGATAAAAAGTCTGGGAAATATGCGGGCAGCACTCGTTTTTATGATATTAATATTGCTTATAAAACACTGCAGTTAGGCTATACTTGGTACGGCGCAGCTTTTAGAGGAACAGGATTAAACAAACATTGTAAACTTTTATTATTACAATTTGCTTTTGAAACACTTGAAGTGGAACGTGTCGAGTTTAGAGCTGATAACGATAATAAAAGAAGTATAGCCGCGATGAAAAGCATCGGTTGTAAGGAAGAGGGGATTTTGCGCAATCATATGCCAACTTATAATAGCGATGTGCGACGTGATACTATTATTTTAAGTATTCTTAGAGAAGAATGGTTTGGGAATGTTAAGCAGTGTCTTGTTGACGCTACAAAGAAATTAAACTAATTTCCGAGTTTAGATTCATTTTCTTTACCGTCTTCTTCTTTAGTATCGTCCTCTTTCTTTTCTTCCGTTTTTCTAAAACCGATTAATTGTCGGTACTTTGTTTCTGTTTTTTTTAGTTCTTCTTCTAAGTGCTTGTATTTACTGATGTCTTTTATAGTAACCACGGCGGCAACAACATTATCTTCTAAATCTATTAATGGTCTTCCGCTGATAAGTACTCGTTTTTTTTCGCGTTTGGCAGCGTCCCAAAGCACAATATCAATATCATTTGTAACTTCGCCGTTTAATGCACGTTCCATGGGTAAGTTTTGTGAAGGAAAAATTGTTTTTTCATCTGGGAAGTAAAGTTCAAAATGATCTGAAATATTAGACGATATAAGATCGTCTTTTTCAATTCCAAAGATCTCATTGGCGACATAATTAGCCATGACTACTTTTTTATCAGCATTTGCAACGATAACTCCTTCACCGATATTCTCTAAAATCAATCGCAATTTTTCCTCGTTTTCGTAGAGGTCATCAATGGCTAGTTGTTGCTCTTGTTCTAATTTAATAAGTTCGGTAATATCTCGTGCTACTGCATACATTAAACCAGTAGTTGGTTCCACTACGGCAGACCATACAAGCCATTTAATAGTGCCGTCTTTGCAAATCCATCTGTTTTTAAACTCGAGTGTCAGAGAGCCTTTTCTAAGTGTCTCAATCTCCTTTTGTGTATTCTCCTTATCATCAGGATGTACAAAATCGAGGAAAGGATGTTTTAATAAATCCGCTTCAGCATATCCTAAGGTTTTAACCATCGCAGGATTTATTTTTTCAAATTTTTCTCTCGATGCAATAATCATAATTTCTAGAGAGATATTAAAAAAATTATCGGCTGCTTTTAATGACTCTTCATTTTCTACTAATTGAGTAACATCGCTGGCAACGGCATACAATAATCCTGTCTTTACATCTGGAAAAGTAGACCACTTAATCCATTTGATTGATCCGTCTTTACAGATATATCTATTTTTAAATTGTGTGGTAACAGCACCGCTTTCAAGTTTAATAACCTCACCTTGAGTGTTGTTTTTATCTTCTTGATACACAAAGTTGAGAAAAGGTTGGCTTAAGAGCTCCTCTTCAGAGTATCCTAAAATTTTAATTGTAGCCGGGTTTACTTTAATGAATTTTGTGGAGGTAGCAATAATCATCATTTCTGCCGACATATTAAAGAATTTACCGGATGCATCTAAGGACTCTTCCATTTTTTTTCTTTCGGTTATATCAGTAGATATTCCCCCGATGGCATATATCCTTCCTGTTGAATCATATAACGGGAATTTTACTGCGATGTAGGTATGCGGACCATCTTTTTGCTGTATTGTTTCTTCAGTTTTTAATTCGCGCAGTTTTTTTACCACCTCAATATCTGAGTTTCTGTAGGCGTCAGCAGCAGCTGCGGGTAAAAAATCATGATCTGTTTTTCCTATGATTTGATCATTCGATATTTCAAATAAATCACCAAATTGTTTATTGATCAAAAGATATTCTCCGTTTATTTTTTTTATGAAAATAGGATTGGATGTATTGTCAATAATAGATTGAAGCAATTGTTTATTATCAAAAAGAAGCTTATCCGATATTTTTCTAGCTTTTAATTGCGAATGAATTATAAAGTAGACAACGACTAATAAACTAATCGATAGAACAAATAAAGAAACCTCTATCCACTCTAATAAGGAGTCCATCGCTGGATCTCTATCTTCGTCAAGACGCGAAATAAAAACCCATCCCGAAGCCATGATGACCAACACATTTATGACAAACCCAAGTAAGATTTTTTTTTCAAACGATATTTTCATGAACTAACATTTTAAATTGGTTGTTAAAAAGCTTGACAAGCTCAGATATACTCAGCTTATGAGTATGAAAGTTAGTGAATTATATTTAATTTAGTAGTGGAATATTATTAATTTTAGCCTGAAATACCACACAAAGCAGTTAAGAAGTTAAAAGCATATTGGATTTTGAGTGCTGAAAATTAATTAGTAATTTTTATATAAAATTTGTCGGCTTTAAATCCTAAAATAGAATGCCTTTAAAATAATGATCCAGCTTTATTTATTGTCAAATTTCATCAAGTTTAAACTTAGTAAGATGACTACCAAAGTCACACCAACATCTGCGGCAATAGCTAAAACTAGATTGCTATAACCCATAACAGCTAATGCGATAAATACGACTTTAACGGCAATAGCTCCTATGGTATTTATTTTTATTTGGGACAATGTTTTTTTACTAAGACGGATTAAAAAAGGAATGAGGGAAAGTCTGTCGTTCATCAAGGCAATATTGGCCGTTTCAATGGCGGTATCGCTTCCTGCCGCTCCCATTGCAATACCCACCGTACTAAGTGCCAGGGCTGGAGCATCGTTTATACCGTCACCCACCATAGCAACAGTTCCATATTCTTGTAGCAATTCTTTTATTTTTTCCGACTTATTTTCAGGGAGTAAACCACCAAATACTTTATTAATTCCCACTTGGTTGGCGACATAATGTGCTGCTTTTTCACTGTCGCCAGTAAGCATTACAAGTTCGATTTTTTGTGCTTGTAATTCTTTTATGGCAATACTACTATCCGGTTTGATTTCGTCAGTCAAGCCAATAATCCCCGCTACACCTTGGCCAAAACTAACCACCACGCTTGTCTTTCCTTCTGATGCTAGTTGTTCCACTATTTTTTCGGCTTTCGCAGTTACCGTATGATATTCTTTGATGAATTCTAGTTTGCCTACAAAAACGGTTTCATCCTGGCAAACCAAACATTGAGCAATAGCACCTTTTCCCATGATACTTTTAAAACCTTCGGCTTTGTGAGGTTCAAAACCTTCGGCTTTGCTGGCGTTAACAATGGCTTGCGCCAAAGGATGTTCAGAAAACATTTCGGTTCCAGCAGTGCAGGCCAGTAGTTCTTCACGACTTGTTCCGTTTAAGGGAAAAATATCCGAAACAATAGGTTTTCCATACGTTATTGTTCTGGTTTTGTCTAATGCAATAGCTTTAACACTTGCCATGGATTCAATATATTTTCCTCCTTTTACCAGAGCTCCTTTTGCAGAAGCGTTGCCAATGGCAGCATAAATAGCAACGGGAGTAGAGATCACTAGCGCACAAGGACAGGCAATTACTAATAATGTTATGGCTTGCTTTAACCAAAGATCAAAGTCTAAATGCAGGATGAAAACAGGAATGGTAAAAACTAAAACTGCCATGACAATAACTGCTGGCGTATATAATTTAGAAAAACGTTGAATGAATTTTTGGGTATCACTTTTGGAAGCTGCAGCTTCAAATGTGAGTCGGATGATTTTTGAAAAGGTGCTGTCCACAGAAAGTTTAGTAGTTTCCATTTCGATAAAACTATCTTTATTGAGCGTTCCCGCAAATAATAGGTCGCCGGGATGTTTATCTTTTGGGATAGGTTCGCCTGTAATTGCAGCTTCATCGACAGTAGTTTCTCCTGAGATAATTTTTCCGTCCAGCGGAATCATATCGCCCGATTTTACTTGAATAATCGTTCCTATAACTATTTTGTTCAGGACGACATCCTTGTTTTCTGATTTTACAAAAGCGGTCTGCGGCGCTTTGCGTACCAAATCATCTAATGCTGATTTAGAGTTTTCTAAGCCTATATCTTCCAGTCGCTCGCCTAAAACGTAAAGTACGATTACGACTGCGGCTTCGGGATATTCACCAAGATAGAAGGCGGCAACAACTGCAATAGTCATCAGCAAATTGATACTGCTAAATTGCAGTTTACACATCGCTTTCAGTCCATTTAGCAAAACTCCGTGTCCGATGCCTATAATAAATGCCAGAAAAACAAAAGGTTCATAAGGCATAGGAATATGAATACCAATAAGCGATAAAATTTCTAAGACAATCACAATGCTAATAGCTAGCAGAAGAAACAGAAATTTTTTATCGTTTATTGGTAGTTTCATAATTTTATTTTTTAAACTATTTATTTAAAAGAATCGGAGTTCCAAAACCAATTTGCTCTAGTTTTTTAAGTTGGGTTTCGGCATCACCAACAATTAAATAGATCATTTTGTTAGCGTTTAAATACTTTTCAGAAAGCTTTTTTATATCATCAATTGAAATATTTTTCACGATGTTTTCTCTTTGTTTGGCATAATCATCTGGGAAATTGTAGTTGCTGATATCATAAAGCATATTCAATTTCGATCCCATTGTTTCAAATGCTCTAGCGTTGCTTTTAATCAAATAACTCTTAGTTACTTCAAGATCATTAGCATTAAAAGTAGGGCCGTACTGAGCCACAATATCTTTTATTAAATTTACTGATTCGTAAGTTACATTGGAGCGAACGCCGCTAGAAATCGAAAATGGACCTTTAGTAGTAGAACCGTCAAATGAAGAGGCAATTCCATAGGTATATCCTTTTCCTTCACGTAATTCTTGAGTAAGCTGTGATGTAAATCCACCGCCTCCTAAACGGTAATTCATAATGCTAGCAGGATAAAAATCGGCATCTGTAGCGGCGAGCGCTGGATATCCTATACGTATTACTGATTGCTTTGCGCCAGGAACATCATAAAAATAGATTTTAGAGCTTTGTGGAGCTTCGACAATTTTCATCGTTGGGAATGTTACTTTTTTAGATTTCCAGTTTTTATTTAAATCAGCTAATGAACGGTTTACTTCTGCTTTTGAAACAGCACCTACAATTTGAAAGTCAGTAACAGCTGGTGAGATATTCAGGTTGTAATAGGCTTTTAAATCATCTAGTGTAATGTCGTTGACAGAACTTTCGGTTCCGATGCGATTATTCGATAAAATAGATTCTTTTCCATAAACTAATTTTCGGAATTCATTTCTGGCGATATTGTTTGGATCTGCTTTTTGTTGTTGAATTTGGCTTAAAGTACTTTGCTTGATTAATTCAAATTCTTTGACATCCCAACGTGGCTGTAATAAGATTTCTTGAACTAATTTGATTGTTTCGGCATAGTTTTTTGCTAGTGTATTTCCTTTAATTATAATAGATTCATCAGTTGCCGAAGCTTTGATAGTAGCACCTAGGCTTTCAATGGCGTTTTCTAATTGCTCTGGTGTTTTGTTTTTTGTCCCTTTAGTCATCAATTCAGACAGCATTTTTGAAACTCCAATTTTAGATCTATTTTCTAACAACATTCCACCTTTTAATTGGAATTGAAATTGCACCAAGGGCACTTCTTTATTTTCGATTCCAAAAATACTTAATCCTGATGATAGCTTGCTTTTCCAAACGGATGGTAATACCACACTTGGGCTTTCTCCGTAAGCAGGTTCTGTGCTGCGGTCAAAGCTAGAAGGTGTTTTTGTGTATGTCGCAGCAATGCTGGCGTCAAATGTATCTTCTTTGCCTTCCACTATTTTTTCTTCAACAACTTTGGCAACCACTGAACCTTTCAATACTAAATTAGCTTGTCCTTTTGGTACAAAACTGGTGGCAATGAAATGCTGGTCTTTTAGATATTTTTTATAAACGCGCATTACGTCTTCGGTAGTAACCGCAAGGATTTTTTTTACGTCTTGGTTAATATAATCAGGTGACCCAGCAAAGATTTGGTATTGGGCTAATTGAAACCCTTTTCCTAAAACACTCGAAAGTCCACTGTAAAAAGCAGTTTCTTGTCCGGCTTTAATTCGATTCAAATCTTGTGTAGAAATTCCTTCTTTTTCGAAATTTTTGAAGGCTTCGTTTACGCCGTCCATCACCGAATTTAGGTTCGTTTTGTCAAAAGCTACAATATTTAGGATGTATTGTCCCGCCAGTTCAGAATTGTATTGAGAAAGTTCCACTTCATCAGTCAACTTCTTATCTTCTACCAGTGTTTTATATAAAGGTGCTTTTTTTCCTTTGGCAAGGTAAGTTGCCAAAACTTCTAATGCATAGCTGTCAGGATGGTATTCGTAAACAGATGGCCACGTTAGTGTAAGTTGCGGCAAACGCGCAAAATTATCTTCGTGGTATAACTTTTTAGTTTCGGTTAATGTTACCAGCTGTTTTTCCATCTTTGGAATGGCTTCACCACGTTTTATTTCGCCGAAATATTTTTCGACCCACGCTTTAGTTTGTTTTACATCGATATCACCGGCAATGGTTAATGTTACATTGTTAGGGACATACCAGCGGTTGTAGAATTCTTTTACATCTTGAAGCGAAGCATTTTGTAAATCTTCCAGAGATCCAATTACTTCCCAGTGGTAAGGATGGTTTGCAGGGTATAAATTAGAATTGATTACAGAGAAATTATTTCCATAAGGCTTGTTATCGTAACTCTGTCTTTTTTCGTTTTTAACGACTTGTTTTTCTTTGGCCAGTACAGGATCAGTTACGGTGTTAATGAAATAACCCAATTTATCGGCTTCTGCCCAAATCATTTTTTCTAAGGCATCTTTCGGTACCGTTTGATAATAATTAGTTCTATCTCGGCTTGTGGAACCATTAGCACCAGAGCCTCCAATGCGGGCACTCATCTTATCCAATCCGCCTTTTCCTAAATTTTCTGACTCTAAGAAAAGTAAATGTTCGAATAAATGGGCAAATCCAGTACGACCCGTTTTTTCTCTTGCTGATCCCACATGAGACGTTAAAGCAACAGCAACAACAGGATCAGATTGATCTATGTGTAAAATGACTTTCAGGCCATTGTCTAAAGTAAATTGTTCAAATTCTACTTTGAATTCTTTTGATTCAGTCTTTTTTTTGTCGTTTTGTGCGTGCGAAACAGATACGGTAAGTAAGAGAATGGAGAGAGCTAGAAACTGGAATGATTTCATTTTAAGTGTTTTTGATTAATTTCTTTTGGACTGACTTAATTAAAGCAAGATTGAATAAAAATTCAGGTCTTTTTTTATTGAATAGCTGTTGCTACTTATAAATTGTATCAAATATAATATATATTTTCTTGAATAGGGTAGATTCTAAAACTTAGGAGTTGGAGTCAGGAAGTAATTATAATAGATAAAAGATAGCCTAGATTGCGAAAAACTTTGCGAACTTTGCAGTAAAATAGAATCAGATGAAAATAAACTTAAAGAACGGAATTGATAAACTCATTTTCGGGATGAAACAAAAGGATGTTACCGCAATTTACGGTAAGCCGGATAGAAATTACAAGGACGAAGACGATAATGTAATTTTTGCCTACAATACACTTAAAATCCGTTTGACATTTTACCTTGAAGAAGACTTTAGACTAGGGTATATGGTAGCTTCTAACCCAAATTTAGAGCTTTTCGGGAATAAAGTAATCAATAGAAAAATTGCTGATGTCAAGAAAGATTTGGCGAGCAAATCGATAACAAAATTCACTCAGGAAGAGTTTGATACCTTTGAAAATTACTTCAACGAGGAGAATTGGATTATCTTTCAAACAGAATTTGATGAGGTTGTGAAATTTGAGATTGGAGCTATTTTCAATCAAAAAGACGAATTCGACTGGAAATTCCCTGCCAAAAAATAATTTTTATTCCAAAATAAAGAACAAAACCCGATAGCTTTTAAACTATCGGGTTTTTTGTATATAAATCAGACTGTACTAATTCGGCTTAATTTTCTAGTATTTCATAGATTTTAAAGTCTGTGTTTCCGTTTGAGTTAATCTCTAAGGCAGTCGCTTTTTTTAATTGTTTTGCAGGAATTACAATAAAGTTTTCTGCACCTTTATAGATTGATGATTTTTTATCCCGTTTGTTAATTTGGTAAATTTCGAAAGCTTTATTCGTATTTTGAACAAGTACGCTAATCGTTTTGGTTTGCTTGTTTATAGATAAAGGGACAGTTGCATTTTCCTTATCCTTAAGCGCTAAATAGGTTGTAATTGAATAATCTTGAATATAGACCGTTTGATCGGTATTTTTGTTTTCAGCTTCGACCCCAATTTTAAATTCTTTTAAGAAGAAACTCTTTACATCGGTAGCATTATTTTTAAAACGGATGTATTTTATGCCATGAGCTACTGCTTTTAGGATTCCTTTTCCTTTTTTCTGCTCCACTTTTAAAGCTTCCCAAGTAAGGCCGTCTGTGGATGTTTCAAAAACTCCGTTTTCCAATAAAGTATTCGATTCTAAGTTAAAGTAAAATTCTTTGGCTTTTAGACTTTTATCAATGTGAATCCCTATAAATTCCTGCGGTTTTAAATTGATAACCTCTAAAATAGGGGATATCGCAACACTACTATTATTCAATTGCAGCGGTTGGTTTTTTAATTTCTCCGTATTGTTGATTAGAGCTGTAGTGCTGTTTTTTTCGAAATTACCATTAGTAGGAATAAAATAGTTCTGTGCTTGATCAAAAATAGTTTTGACAAAAGGCATTAAAACTAAAGAGCCCGTTTTTACTCCGGGTTGGTATGGGTTTTGGTTAAACGTTTTATTAATTATTTGAATGCTGTCTAAAAGCGCTTCCATTTTTAAATAACTGTTCCAAGCCAAAGCTTTGTTTTCTGCTTGTTTTGCGCCAAGAAACAAAATCGTTTCTACTCCCACTTTTCCTAATAAGTTAAATTGGGTCAACCAAGGATCGATTTCCTTAATCAGGTTTCTGTTTTTGGATTTGCTGCGAATTTCTTCAGAAACCGGAACAATACTTTCAAATTCTGTTTTTATTTTCGAAGCTAACTCCGCTGAATAATTTCCGTCTTTGTACGATGCCAAAAAAGATTCTATCGTAGGCTTTATTGCAACTGATTCTACTCTTCTGTAACCATGTCCGTTAGGTCCTAAGTCACTATTGTGCTCATTAAATAGCTGAAACGCTACAGCTGCCTCAGGCATTACATATTTTGCCGCTTCGTGCCATGCCGACATTGGTTCGTAATTTTTAAGGTTCCAAGAATACAATGCAACGCTAAATAAGGCCAACTTAGAAGCTTCGGCGCGTTCCATAGGATTCGAAACAAATCCGGACAAATCGGTTTTAATTGTAGTGTCTAAGCCATAAGCCGCTCCCATCAATAAATGATCGCGAACATAATCACTCACTGGAAAGTTCCACCAGATGTAAGCTTTTCGCTTAATTCTTTTGTTGATCCAGTTTAAGTCGTCTTTGCTAACATCATCAATTACTCGGTCTCCTGTCCACATTACATGAATTGAAGGGTGAAGTTTGTCTCCTAAGATGTCTAAATAGGTATCTGGTTTAGGGTTAGACCAAGATTTATTATATTCCGTTGGACACATAATCAAAGGCAAAACATCTTTTTTCTTTTCAATAAATTGACTTTGGATGTAATTCAGTAATTGTGCTTGTTTTTCGGCCTTTGTACCTTCTCCTGAAATATCATCAAAAAATACGGCAAAAGAACGCACGCCCAGATCATACATTCCTTCGAATTTGTTTAAAATCGCTAAACTATCTGTTTTGTTCCATTGAATGTCTAAACCGGGATGAATCGCCCATGTGAAGTCGATTTCATTATTTTTAGCTTCTTGAACAAGTTCTTTAATTTGCTTAGCATTTTCAGTTGGATAGGGTTTTCTCCAGTTCGGCGATGAATGATACGGATCATCTTTTGGTCCGTAGATGTAAGTATTTAATTTTAGCGCTCCATAAAATTTAAATTGCGAAATGCGGTCTTCATGACTCCATGGAGTTCCATAAAATCCTTCAACTGAACCACGAGATAAAACATCTGGAAAGTCTGTGATGTCAACTAATGGTAAAGTCTTGTCTTTTTTTAGTTGCGTTAAAGTTTGTAATGCATAAAAAGTAGCTCTATTGTCAGAAACACAAATTTCTATCGACTGTGGAGTGATTTTTAAAGTATAGGCTCCAGATACATTTAGATTTTTATCGGAACTTTTTAAAGAAGTGATGATTATTGGTAAAGCTTTGTTAGCACTTTTGGTGTTAAACATCTCGTTCAATAGAACCAAACTATTCGGTTTTAATTTAAAATCACCTTGTAATTGATAAGGTGTATCAGTACTTAATTTACCTTCGCTAAAATTAATTTTTTGTGGCGCTGGGAAGATGGTGTAGTTGGTGTTTTGTGCTAGAGCAGTATTTGTGATCATTGAAAATAATGCGATAAAGAGGAAAAGCTTTTGGTTCATTTTTTAGAGTTTATAATAGTAGTAAAAAAGGCGAATATTATTTTTTAAGATTGGGACAATTCAAATTTTACCAAACGTAAAAATATAAGATTTAATTTATAAAATAAAATGCTTTTGAGAATAAAATGTTTTTTTTGTTTGGATTAAGTAAGTGATTTAAGCTTAATTATCAGTAGTTTTTACAAAAAAGAAAACCCAACACATTTTTAAAATGTGTTGGGTTTATTTTTAAAATCTCATTGCTGAGAATCGTTTTATTGTTTTGGAGCAGGTTGCTTTTCAAACATCTCTAATTCAAATACTAGATTGGTATTAGGAGGAATGACACCGCCAGCACCTCTTTCGCCATAAGCTAATTTAGCTGGGATAAAAGCCACAACTTTGTCTCCATAAGACATTAAGGCTAATGCTTCTAAAAAACCAGGAATCATACCATCCTTTTTACCAGCTTCAAATGGAAAAGCTTTATAGCCGTTTTGAGCGGCTCTATTTGCATCAAATTTCCCATATTCTTTAGCGACGTCTTCATAGCTACTGTCAAATAAGGTTCCGTCTTCAAAATACCCTGCATAATGAAAAAAGAAAGTACTGCCAGCTACCGGTTTAATTCCCGCTCCTTTTTGGATAACTTTATAAGCTAATCCTGAAGCAGTAGTTGTTGTGGTTGCTTTTGTAGTCGATAAAAAAGTTACTTTGTCAGCTACAACTTTAGCAAGTTTTTCTATTAAAGCTTTTTTATTTTCGGCATCAATTACTTCTTGTTTCTCTTTTTTTTCTGCTTCAATAAGAGCTTGCTTTTTAGCGTCTTCCTCTTTATTGTCATAATAATTAGCAAATACTTTTGAAGCGTTAAACTTCTTTGCTAATTTTCCTTTACGTTCAATAGTTACTTTTGTGATTACATCATTTTGAGCAATAGTATTCACGATATCCATGCCCTGAGTTACACGACCAAAAATGGTGTGTTTTCCGTTTAGCCACGGTGTATCTTTATGAGTGATGAAAAATTGACTTGAATTGGTTGCTGGTCCAGAGTTGGCCATAGCCAAAACTCCACCTTTGTCAAACACAAGATCAGTAAATTCATCTTTGAAAGAATAGCCAGTACCTCCAGCACCACTTCCTGAAGGGTCTCCTCCTTGAATCATGAAATCATTGATAACTCGGTGAAATTTTAAACCATCAAAAAAAGGTTTTCCTTTTAACTTTTTGTCAGTAATATAAGTGTTTTTTCCTTCGGCAAGTGAAATAAAGTTGGCTACAGTAATTGGTGCTTTATCATATTCTAATTGAAGGATGATATCGCCTTTGTTGGTAGAAATAGTCGCAAAGATTCCTTCCTTTGAAATAGCTTTTTCCGTAGTCGTTTTAGCAGGAGTAAGCTTTGTGGCTTCAACTGGTTTTTTTGCCGTTTGGGCTTGTATATTTAGCATTCCGATGAATGCAAACAATAAAAGTTTGAGTTTCATTTTCTATTTTTTTTAGGTCTAATTTAAAAAGTTCTATACAATTATTGCGGAACTACTTCCATTAATTCTATTTCAAAAATAATATTCGCGTTTGGAGGAATCACGTCTCCCGCACCACCGGCGCCATACGCTAAATGAGAAGGTATAAACAAAATTGCTTTGTCACCAAAAGACAATTTTTCTAATCCTTCAATAAATCCAGGAATCATGCCGTCTTTCTTCCCAGCTTGAAAAGGAATCGGTTGGTATCCATTTTGAGATGCTCTGTCTTGATCAAATTTGCCATAAGTTTGTGCTACATTTTCGATACTAGTGTCAAAAAGATGGCCGTCTTCTAGAAAACCTGCATAGTGAATATATATTGGCGAACCTTTTGCCGGTTTCTTACCAGCTGCTTTATGAGTGATAACGTATCTAAGTCCTGTAGATGTTTTTGTTGCTTTACTTTTTAGCGCATTAAAATATTTTACCTTGTCCTCACGAACATCTTTATATTTCTCATCGTACTTTTTCTTGCTTTGAGCTTCGATTGCTAGTTTTTGCTTTTGATTTTCAGCTTCTAAAGAGAAGTAGTTGAAGAATGTTTTGATGGCATTAAACTTTTTTGCTGCTTCTCCTTTTCTGATTATAGTAACTTTTTTAATAAAGTCATTTTGCTCAATAAGGTTTACAACATCCATACCATTTTCGACAACATGTCCAAAAATAGTGTGTTTGCCATCTAACCAAGGCGTTGCAACGTGTGTAATGAAAAACTGACTGCTATTTGTTGCAGGTCCATTATTAGCCATTGCTAACACTCCAGCTGTATCAAATCGTGCGTCGGTAATTTCATCTTTAAATTTATATCCAGCATCTCCTGAACCAGTTCCTAGCGGATCACCTGTTTGTATCATGAATTCTTTGATTACTCTGTGGAAACGCAGTCCATCAAAAAAAGGTTTTCCCTTCAGGTTGTTATTAGTCACAAAATCATTTTTTCCTTCGGCTAATGTAACAAAATTAGCTACTGTGATAGGTGCTTTTGTGTAGTCTAACTCCACAATAATATCTCCTCTGCTAGTTTCTATTTGTGCATATAAACCATCTGGGAGATTGCTGTTTTCCTCTTTGCAAGAATACAATGTAACAATTGCAAGTAATACGAATGCGATTCTTTTTTTCATAACTATAGTGGTTAACTTATTATTTTATAGTGTCTTTTGGTTTTATTGGTGCTGGTATTGTTTTTTTTATTGGAGCAGCGACTTGTGGTGTAGTGTCTGACACTATTTTTTTTACAGCTGGAATTGATTTAGTTTCCGTTTGTTTTTTGTATTCTTCTTCTGATTTAAAATCATGTAAGCTAACCGAAACAGCTAAAGGTTGGTTTATTCCAATTCTTTTATTGTCTCCATGATAGCCATAACCCATATGTGATGGAAAGAGAAAAGTTACTTTCTCGTTCTTATGCATTTGTTTGATTCCATCTCTTAAACCCATCATTATATCTTCCTTATCTACATAATAGATTTGTGGTCTTAATTCTAGTTGTGAGTAGATGATGGTACCGTCGAGGTCTTTGATTTCGTAGTCAAAGAATACCACGTCTCCTTTTTTTGGAGTAAGGGTGTCCACTTCGTTTTCAGTATCATAGGAATACCAATACCCTTTTGAAGAAGCTATATAATCCACATCGGGATTACTTTTCATCAGTTTTTTGATCAAATCTTCTTCGCCTGCTACTAATTTTTTATTTCTTTCCACTGATTTTTTCATGAAGCTGCCTGAACTTTGAGAAAGTGGTCTTCGGGCCTCCTGATGCTGTTTGCAACTGGAAACCATAAGTGTTAGAAAAAGGATAAATACAACAATAGGATTAATTTTCATAATAGGTTATATCGTTATTTTTGTTACTAAATCTTCAAACTTTTTTATTGTTTCTTCCATCGATATTTCCGATTTTCCACCAGCCGCATTGCGATGTCCGCCACCATGAAAATGATCTCTCGCAAATTGGTTCACATCAAAATCACCTTGTGACCTAAAAGAGATTTTAATAATATTTTCGTCTTTATTTTCGATAAAAATAGCTGTAAAATTAATTCCTTTTATGCTTAAACCATAGTTAACAATGCCTTCAGTATCTCCTTTCACATAATCAAAGGTATTTAATTCCTCTTGAGTTAGTGTAGTATAACTTGTTTGATGTTCTGAAATTACTTTCATATTTTGAAGTGCTCTACCTAATAGCTGCAGGCGACTATAAGAACTATTTTCGAAAAGTAAAGTGGGAATGTTTGTATTCTCGACGCCTAAATCAATTAATTCAGCTACAATTCTATGGGTGTTTCCTGTAGTTCCTGGGAATCTAAAAGAACCTGAATCGGTGAGGATTCCTGTGTAAATACAAGTTCCAATGGTTTTGTCGATAGCTTCTTTTTGACCAAGAAAGGAAATGAAATTATACAGCATTTCGCAAGTAGAACCAAAAGAGGTGTCAGAGTACGTGTACGCTGCATAATCATCTGGTTTTTGATGATGGTCAATCATGATAAATGACGCTTTCATCTTGGACAAAACATTTTCCATGTCGCCACCCACACGGTGTAGCGCATTAAAATCTAAAGTAAAAATTAGATCAGCTGCCTCCAGTATTTTAGTGCAGTTTTCTTTGTCTTTTTCGAATATTTTAACGGTTTCTGAGCCTGGAAGCCAAGCAAGGAAATCTGGAAATTCATTTGGAGCAATCACAATTGGTTCGTGATTGTTTTTTAGCAAAAAGTGATATAATCCTAAGGTAGAACCCATAGCATCTCCATCTGGGCCTCTATGTGGAATGATTGCAATTTTTTTTGGTGTTGCTAATAACAGCTGTATCGCTTGAATGTCTTGTATTTTCATAGTGTGCGAAATTACATTTTTTTACTGTAAAGTTGAAATCATTTAAAAATTAAGCTTGCTTTTCAAGTTAAAAATTGTCTAATCTTCCTCTTTTAAATTTTTGATACAAATTATATTTAGCTCCTTTTACAATTTGAGAGTGATAAATACCCACTGGTCCCGATGCTAAATAAGCTATAAAACAGGCAATTCCGATAAATATCCCGCTTTCTATTCCAAAGAGTTCCATTCCCATAATTGTACAAGCAAATGGAGTATGTGTGGCTCCTGAAAAAACGGCTACAAATCCCATTCCTGCTAAAAGTGCAATTGGCAATGGAACAAAAAGCGACAAAGCACTTCCTAATGTGGCTCCGATGAAAAATAACGGAGTGACTTCACCACCTTTAAATCCGGCGCCTAAGGTAAATCCAGTAAATAATATTTTTAAAAGAAAGTCGTAATATTCACTTGGATTAGTGAAGGAATCGACAATTGTAGGAACTCCTAACCCAAGGTATTTTGTGGTTCCAATGAAATACATCGCAATAGCAAATATAACTCCGCCCACAAACGGGCGTAGCGGAGGATATTTTATAGCTTTCGAAAATACATTTCCCCAAAAATGGGTGCTTCTAGAAAAAAGCATGGCCGCTAATCCAAACAAAATACTAATAGGAATAATCCAAAGTAGCATTGTTAAAGAAAAGGAAGGGACGATAGGAATGGAGTAATGAGTATGTTTTACTTCCCAGAACTCGACGGTGTAGTAAGCTATAAATGCTACAAAAAAAGATAAAACTATGCTTTTAAAGCTGATTTTACTAAAATATAATACCTCCAAAGCAAACAAAGCGCCGGCTAAGGGTGTCCCAAAAACGGAAGCAAATCCAGCGCTAATTCCAAGTATGATCAGCGTTTTCCTGTCGGAATCATCGAGTTTGAATAGTCCCGTAAACTGATCGGCGATTGCTCCTCCCATCTGTACTGCAGTTCCTTCTCGTCCTGCTGATCCACCAAATAAATGGGTGATTATAGTACCAATAAGTACTAAAGGAGCCATGATTATAGGAATAGTTTTTTTTGGCGTTTCATATTCTTCCAGCAATAAATTATTCCCTTTTACAGCTTCTTGTCCATAATAATGATATCCTAAACCTATAAGTAAACCACCTATTGGCAAGAGCCAAATAATCCAATTGTGCTGGCCGCGGTAGGCCGCAGCCCATTCTAATACTACTAATAAAAAGGCAGAAGCCGAGCCAGATAAAATACCTATCAAAACACAGATGGAAGTCCATTTTAGGGAGTCTGCTATAATTTTCTTTAGTTTATCGGTAGTCATTTGTTTCAATAGTGCAATTGTCCAAGCAATTTTTGGCTAAAGTATTACAATCCTTTCTAACTTTTTTATTTTTCAGGAAGTACAGCTGTAATTTCAATTTCTACAAGATACTCGGGAGCGACTAATTTACTTATTTCATAGAAACCAGTAGCGGGTTTAATATCTTTAAAAAATTCAGCATGAGCTTTAGCGACGTCTTCGAAGGAATTGATGTCGGTGGTGAAAATTCGGGTGCGAATGACGTCTTTCATACTCGCATTTAAATCTTCAAGTACTTTTTCTACTCGTTGAAGTATGTTAAAAGTTTGCGAATAAGCATCGTCAGCTTTTACTTTTTCTCCATCTACAATAGCCACGGTTCCAGAAATTTCGATACTATTTCCAATGCGAACAGCACGACAGTAGCCCATTTTTTCTTCCCATGGAGAACCTGTTAATATGTTTTCTCTTTTCATTTTGATTCGTTTTTTTAGATTGTGTCCAATTTTGGTATATTTTTTGCAATTTAGAGAAAATAATAAAATAAAAAACGCTGTTTTTTTATAAAAAAGTTTGATTTTGATTGATGAGTTTTAGTTGTCTTTTATACTATTCAACACACTATTTTCGAAAATTCGAAGTTATAAAAACAAGTTAAAGTTAGCCATTTTTATGTTTTTATAATTTTGGTTTTTTATTTTTAAAAAAATTGAACAAATGACAAATAAATTTACAAGCAGTAGGAATCGTATTTTCTTTTCACTTTTAGTATTTGGGATTATTTCCAATGGATATTCACAGGAAGAATTTAAAGATAAATTTAAAGCGGTTCCTCCAAAACAAAAGGAGTTGAAAAGTAAAGCGGTAGTTTCAAAAATTCCAGACCCTCCAAAAGTTATACCTTATGTTGCTGCTGTCATACCAGAAAATACTTTTGTGGTACCTAAAAATGATGTTATAGTAGCGTCAGATGTGTATCATAGAAACCAAGATTTAGGGACTTTTAAAACGACTTCTAAAACTACAAAAGTAAGATATCGTGATGCAGCTTATGTGGATGGAGATAGAATTAGAACTTATATAAATTATAAGGTTGTAGATTATGAAGTGTTATTAGAAGGAGATTTTAAGGGATTCGAAATAACACTTGAAAAAGGGATTAATAGAATTGATTTTGAAGCATTAAATGAAGGTTTTGCAGCACCAAATACCGCAGAATTTCAAGTTTATGATGACAAGGGAAAATTAATTTCTGCAAGTCAATGGAATATAGGGACAGGATATAAGGCTACTATAATGGTAGAAAAGGAGTAGATTTAACGTAGAACGGGATTTAAGCTTAAAACTAATTCTAATAATTGTTTTAATCCCGTTATGGTTAAAGTTTATTTAATGTTCGGCTCCGGTTTTGTTTTCTAAATACAAAGCACGGTATATTTGTCGCATCTTGATATTTAGAGTATTTAAAAACAAAGTGGTATAATATGAAACAAATATTAGTGGTAATGATGATGTTTTTTGCTGTAAACAGCTATTCTCAAACTGAGTTTAGTTCTAAGTTTAAAGGAATACCACCTTTGGATACAGGTATTAAAACTAAAAAAGCTGTTGCTGCGCCTGTTGCGCAACCGGACATCGTAGCTCCTAATATTTTAAAAAAGCCGGAAACGAAATTCCAAAGTACTAATTTTAAAATAGGTGATCCAGATCCTATTTCGATGACTATAACAAATGATTTTATTAACCCAGGTGATGAAGTGCGGGATAAAATGAATAAGAAAATCGATAAATCATTAGTGAATAACGGATTAAAAGAAGATACATCTTATTTAAATCTAAAAGACTTAGATTTTGGGGTCATACGAACAAAGTCAAGATCCTTAGTGATTCGAGTAAGAGATTACGGTGCAATTGATGGCGATTTGATAAAAGCCACACTTATTCATGATTATAAAGGTACTGTTTTAGCAAATAATTTATTCTTGGATTCCAATTTCAAAGACATCAAGATGGATCTTCAAGAGGGGCTTAATTATTTAGAGTTGGAAGCGCTGAATCGTGGCTCGCTAGGTGGAAATACAGGAGCTTTTTATATTTATGATACCGACGGAAATTTGTTATTATCTGACTTGTGGAATAATTTTGATAAAGGTGTAAAATCTAAATTTACATTTGTAAAAGAATAATAACTACTATAGTTTTTTGTGGACTAGAAAGGATCAGCTGTAACTTTGAACTTCATATCTCCTTTTACAGAAGCCTAATTTTTTTAAAATTAGTAAATTGATAGATGTCAGTTTTTTGTTATTAGAATTGGTCAACTGTCATTACATTGTAATAAACATAAATATAGAAGCTGCTGTTCATAGTTTTGTTTCATCTTCATTTGTATGATTTTTCAGCTTTTATACCGTTTATACTAATCGTGGAAAAATAATTTTCATTTTTTCAAAATTCAATTTTTCAATTCCGAATATAAAAAGTATTTTTGCGCATGCAACACAACGTACTTATTTTAGATTTCGGATCGCAATATACACAGCTTATTGCGCGTAGAGTTCGCGAATTAAATATATTCTGCGAAATTTTCCCATACAATCACATTCCGAGTGATTTATCAAGTTATAAAGCCGTAATTCTTGGAGGTAGCCCCTTTTCTGTTAGAGGAGAAGATGCACCACATCCAGATTTATCTCAAATTAGAGGTAAATTACCTATGCTTGCCGTATGTTACGGAGCACAATACTTAGCTCATTTTAGTGGTGGGGAAGTAGCGGCTTCTAATACGAGAGAATATGGTAGAGCTAATTTAAATTTTATTAAAGAAAATGAAGTGTTCTTTGAAGGAGTTTCAGAGAACAGTCAAGTGTGGATGAGTCATAGCGACAGTGTAAAAGTTTTGCCAACTAATGGTGTAAAGCTTGCTAGCACGCATGATGTAGAATTTGCAGCTTATAAAATTGAAGGCGAAACAACTTATGCTATTCAATATCACCCAGAAGTTTTTCATTCAACTGATGGTTCAAAAATGCTAGAGAATTTCCTAGTGAAAATTGCCGAAGTTCCTCAAAATTTCACGCCAAATGCTTTTGTAGAAGAGATGGTTGCTGAGCTTAAAGAGAAATTACAAGATGATAAAGTAGTTCTAGGACTTTCTGGTGGAGTAGATTCTACTGTAGCGGCGGTTTTATTGCACCAAGCTATCGGTAAAAATCTGTACTGTATTTTTGTAAACAATGGTTTACTTCGAAAAAACGAATTCCAAAGCGTATTAGATCAATACAAAGGAATGGGCTTGAATGTGAAAGGAGTTGATTCTGGAGATCGTTTTTTATCTGAACTTGCAGGTGTAAGTGACCCAGAAACAAAGCGTAAAATTATTGGTAGAGTTTTTATCGAAGTTTTTGATGATGAGTCACATTTAATTGAAGATGTAAAATGGCTAGCGCAAGGAACTATATATCCTGACGTAATTGAGTCGGTTTCTGTAAAAGGACCTTCAGCTACAATTAAATCACATCATAATGTAGGTGGATTACCTGATTACATGAAGTTGAAAATTGTAGAGCCACTTCGTATGCTTTTTAAAGACGAAGTTCGTAGAGTGGGAGCGTCATTAGGAATTGATCCAGAATTATTAGGAAGACATCCTTTTCCAGGACCAGGATTGTCAATCAGAATCTTAGGAGATATTACACCTGAAAAAGTACAAATTTTACAAGATGTTGATAAAGTATTTATTGACGGATTAAAATCTTGGGGATTGTATGACAAAGTATGGCAAGCGGGAGCAATCCTTCTTCCTGTAAATAGTGTAGGAGTAATGGGCGATGAACGTACTTATGAAAAAGTAGTTGCGCTACGTGCTGTGGAATCTACAGATGGTATGACGGCAGACTGGGTACATTTACCATATGATTTCTTAATGAAAGTGTCTAATGATATTATCAATAAAGTAAAAGGAGTAAATAGAGTGGTATATGACATTAGTTCTAAACCACCTGCAACTATTGAATGGGAATAAGAGATATTATTTTCTGTATTAAAATTTTAAATTTTTAATATTCTTTATAGAAACGGTACCAATTTTTTAATTAAAATTTGGTACCGTTTTTGTTATCTTTGAACCAATAATTTATATAAATAATATGATGAAGTATTTTTTTACAATCTACATAGCTGTTTTCTTATTTACTACAAATGTTTTTTCGCAAGAAAAAGTCATAACTCATAAGGTAGAAAAAGGAGAGGCAATTAATCAAATAGCTCAAAAATATAGAGTTACTCCATTTGATATCTATCAATTAAATCCAGATGCACAAAGAGGCTTGAAACCAGATAGTGTTTTGCTGATTCCAAGTAAAGCGGGTGCGAAAATTACGGTTGTTCCAACTAAAATCAATGTACAGACTCAAACTCATGTAGTACTTGCAAAAGAAACTTTGTACGGTATTCAAAAAAAATATGGGGTTTCTGATGAAGACCTAAAAAGCGCGAATCCTTTTCTTGAGAATGATGGCTTACAAATAGGACAAAACCTTACTATTCCTTCAAAAAGCAGCCCGAAAAAACCTGTTTCATATCAAGAAAAATACATTTATCACGATGTGCTTGCCAAAGAAACGAAGTATTCAATCACTAAACAATATGGAATTACTATTGCCGAATTGGAAAAACGCAATCCTGAGGTGGTTACGAGTTTACCTATTGGATACCGATTGGTAATTAAGGGAACGGCGCCAAAAATAGAAAAAGTTGCTGAGAAAACAACAGAAAAAGGAGCGGTGAACGGACAAATTGAAAATCTAAAGAAGGCTTTGACTGTTGTTGACTATGTTGCTTATGAGGTACAGCCCAAAGAAACATTATACAGTTTGTCAAAGATGTTTGAAATGACTCAAGACGAACTTATTGCACTTAACCCTGAGCTTGTGAACGGAGTTGAAATCGGGATGTTATTGAAGGTTCCCTCTAAACTTCAGGCGTCAGCTGATGATAAGAAAGAATATATGGCTTTGTCGAAAAAAGTCACTTATGATAACCGTAAAAGAATGGTAATGCTATTGCCTTTTAATGTTGCTAACATAGAAAGTGATACTGTAAATTCTACCTCTAACCGATTGAAAAAAGATAAGTTTTTAAACATGACCTTAGATTTTTATGCAGGAGCTTTAATCGCTATAGACTCTGCTAAGGTATTAGGTTATCCTATCGATGTCGAAATTTATGACTCTCGTGAAACTAAAAACAATTCGGATGTTGCGTCAATAATTCGAAATAAAAACCTAGTAAATGCCAATGCAATTATTGGCCCGTTTTACCAAAGTAATGCTGAAATAGCGGCGCAATTAGTAGGGATGAATAATGTACCTGTTATTTCTCCGCTTTCAAAAGATATTGGAAAACCGTATGCAAATTTATATCAAACGATTCCAACAAATGAAGCTATTAAAGGAGCAATGTTTGATTACATGCGTTTAAAAAATGGTAATATTATAGCAGTAGTAGACAAGAAAAAAGAATCGATTATTCAATATATAAAACAATATCATAAACAGGTTCCTTTTGTAGCTTTTAAAGAAAATGGAAGTTTGTCTGCCGAAAGTCTAAAAGGAATGTTGGTAAAAGACAAAATGAATTATGTAGTGATGGAGACAGGGAATACTTGGATGATTAAGAGTACTGTAGCTGCGATGGTGAGTTCGATGCCAGCTTATCAAGTGCAATTAGTGATTTTAGAACCTAATGAAACATTGGATACGGATGAAATAAAATTTCAGAATCTTACGAAACTGAACTTAATGTATCCTTCGGTGACTAGTGATTATATTTCTCCCGAAATGGCACTTTTCGAAAAAAAATATAGAAAAGCAAATAATATTTATCCAAGTGATTACGCTACTCGTGGTTTTGATATGACTTTTGATACCATGGTTCGATTAGTTCAAAATAAAAGCTTTGAAGATACTGTGAATTCAGCAGCGACAAAACGAGGAGAGAATAAGTTTGAATACTATAAAAAAGAAGACGGTGGGTATACAAACAAAGGTGTTTTTATTTTGTATTACGATACAGATATGACTATCAAAGAAGCGCACTAAGGAAATGTATTACGGTACTTTTTGTACTATTTTCTTGAGTTTAAATACTGAAATCGAAAAACGAATCACTTTTAATTAGAAATAGTCAAGCGAAGTTAGGGGGAAAGAGTATAGAGTGTAGAAGTGAGCTCTTTTCTGAGAAAAGGTTCTCATATAGTCTCTATATTATATCCTCTTTTTTCTTTGTTCTTTTCTCAAATCTCCTACTTTTACTTCATGGATAAAAATCAACAACAACTTATAAAACTGGCTCATACTAAAATGCCTTTTGGAAAGTATGAAGGGAAATTCTTAATTGATTTACCGGAGTACTATGTAGTATGGTACAGCAACAAAGGGTTTCCAAAGGGAGAATTAGGCGAGCAATTAAAACTTATATATGAGTTAAAGCTCAATGGACTGGAGGAATTGATAAGAAATATTAAAAAACGATATCCGAAACCATAATAATTTAAGAAATTATTGTGGTTTTTTACTTTATAAGGGTTGTATTAAGCAATTGTCAATTTTACAAATTATCTCATTTTCAAATTAGCATATTCTCAATTTATAATCGTATTTTTGCCGAGTTTTTTAGACAACTACAATACAAACAACTACAGCATGAATCAAACGAAATATATTTTTGTTACTGGCGGTGTGACTTCTTCTTTAGGAAAAGGTATAATTGCAGCATCATTGGCAAAATTGTTACAAGCACGAGGATATAGAACGACTATCCAGAAGTTCGACCCCTATTTAAATGTTGATCCGGGGACTTTAAACCCATACGAACATGGAGAATGTTATGTTACGGATGATGGAGCTGAAACTGATTTAGATTTAGGTCATTACGAGCGTTTCTTGAATGTCCCTACTTCTCAAGCAAATAATGTTACCACAGGGAGAATTTATCTTTCAGTTATTGAAAAAGAAAGAAGAGGAGAATTTCTAGGAAAAACGGTTCAAGTTGTTCCGCATATTACCAATGAAATAAAAGACAGAATGCAATTGCTTGGTAATTCAGGTGATTTTGATATTGTTATAACCGAAATAGGTGGAACAGTAGGTGACATCGAATCTTTACCATATATTGAGTCTGTTCGCCAACTTGTTTGGGATCTAGGGGAGCATAATGCAATTGTAATTCACTTGACATTAGTGCCTTATTTAGCTGCTGCAGGAGAATTAAAAACAAAACCTACACAACATTCTGTAAAAACTTTAATGGAAAGCGGAATTAAAGCTGATATTTTGGTTTGTAGAACAGAGCATGAAATTTCAGATGAAATTCGCAATAAATTAGCCTTGTTTTGTAATGTAAAAAGAGAAGCAGTTATTCAATCTATTGATGCTGCAACTATTTATGAAGTACCTAATTTAATGTTAGAAGAAGGTCTTGATGTTGTTGCGTTAAAGAAACTAGACTTGCCTAAAAAAGCAGCTCCAGATTTGAAAAACTGGAATACTTTCTTGAAGAGATTAAAAAACCCTAAGCATTCTATAAATATTGGTTTGATTGGGAAATATGTAGAAATGCAAGATTGTTACAAATCAATTTTAGAAGCGTTTATTCATGCAGGAGCTTCAAATGAGACTAAAGTAAATATAATTTCAATCCATTCTGAATATATTGACGCCTCAAATATCGAAGAGAAATTCAGAAATCTTGACGGTATATTGGTAGCGCCAGGTTTTGGAGAAAGAGGAATTGAAGGTAAAATAGAAGCCGTTCGTTATGCACGTGAGAATAAAGTTCCATTTTTCGGAATTTGTTTGGGTATGCAAATGGCAGTTATAGAATATTCTAGAAATATTTTAGGATTTGCTGATGCCAATTCGACAGAAATGAATGAGCGCACTGCGCATCCAGTTGTTAATTTAATGGAAGAGCAAAAAAATGTGACTGACAAAGGAGGGACAATGCGTCTTGGAGCTTGGAAATGTGATATTAAAGAAGATTCATTAGCTTATAAAATTTACGGACAATCGACTATTTCTGAACGTCACCGTCATCGTTATGAGTACAATAGTGCTTATGTAGAGGCATTGCAAAATGCTGGATTAAAAGCATCAGGAGTAAATCCAGACACTGGATTAGTTGAAATCGTTGAATTAGAAGACCATCCATTTTTCATTGGTGTACAATACCATCCTGAATATAAAAGTACCGTTGCAAACCCACATCCTATTTTTGTGAATTTTGTAGCCGCTGCCGTTAAAGCAAAAAAGAAATAATTTCAGTACATCAATAAGATAATGAAATCTAATTTTTGTTTGTCGGGAAAGGATAAGCAATAAAACATAAATAATTTTTATAATAATGGAACAAAAGAAATTTGACCCGAATTCGATAATTGGTTTTGCATTGATCTTCGGGATATTGATTTGGATAATGTATCAAAATCAACCTGATCCTGTTGCAATTGCTGCTGAGAAAGCGCAGAAGGAATTGGTGATAAAAGAGGCTCAAGCTAAAGAATTGAATGATAAAGTGGTTGCCCAAGCTACGGAAGCGGTTGCTACTACTGGAGATTCTACACAATTAGCTAATTTAGAAAAAAAGCTTGGAAACTTTGCTTATTCAGCGACATTACCGTCTGCTAAAGAAGGTTTTACAACTATCGAAAATGAATTAGTTAAATTAAAAATAGCTAATAAGGGAGGATATATTGTAGAAGCGACTCTGAAAAATTACGAAAGATTTAATAAAGGATCAGGTGAATTAGTTGCATTAATTAAAGACAATAATGCTAATTTGAATGTGCAGTTGATTACAAGTGACAACCGTACTTTAAATACTAAAGATTTATTCTTCGAACCTAATTTAACAAAAGTAGGTTCTGATCAAGTGCTTAGCATGCGATTAAAAGCGGGTGCTAGCGAGTACTTAGAATATAAGTATGTCTTGAAGGCAGATGATTATATGCTTGACTTTGTTATTCATTCTAAAGGTTTAAATAAAGTTTTAAACTCTTCAAAACCTTTAAATCTTGAATGGGATTTAAAAAGCTACACAAACGAGAAAAGTATCAGTTATGAAAATCGCTATGCTGAACTTTACTACGAACATGAAGAAGGGAAAAGTGATTATCTAGGTCTAGGAAATGACGAAGCGGAAACGGTTACAGATGTTTCTTATATTGCTTATAAGCAACACTTTTTCACATCGATTTTATTATCGGATGTACCTTTTACCAAAGCAGAAATATTTTCTAATAATTTAGTTAAGGACGAGCAAATTGATTCGGTTTATACAAAGCAGTTTAAAGCCATTGTTCCATTAGCATTCAAAAATGGTGAGATTGACCAAAAAATGAATTGGTACTACGGACCAACGGATTATACTTTGTTAAAAAAATACGATAGAAACTTAGAGGATATCGTGGCTTTGGGTTGGGGTATTTTTGGATGGATTAACCGTCATGCTTTTATACCAATGTATGGTTTCTTAAGTATGTTTATTCAACATGGTTGGGCTATTATATTGTTTACAATATTGGTAAAATTATTGATGTCTCCTATTACTTACAAATCATTTTTGTCACAAGCTAAGATGAAAGTATTGCGTCCTGAAATTATGGAGCTAGGGGAAAAATTCAAAAAAGATCCAATGAAAAAGCAACAGGAAACAATGAAGCTTTACAATAAAGCGGGTGTGAACCCTATGGCTGGTTGTATTCCCGGATTGATGCAGGCTCCTATTTTCTATGCTTTATTTCAGTTCTTTCCATCGGCAATAGGATTAAGACAACAAGGATTCTTATGGGCAGACGATTTATCTTCGTTTGACTCTATTTATGAACTACCATTTCATATTCCATTTTACGGAAGTCATATTAGTTTGTTTCCTATTCTGGCCTCTATTGCTATTTTCTTTTACATGAAAATGACAACTGGAGATCAACAAATGGCGACGCCTACCCAGGAAGGGATGCCAGATATGGCCAAAATGATGAAAATAATGATTTATGTTTCGCCATTAATGATGTTGTTTTTCTTTAATAGTTATGCTTCTGGATTGAGTTTGTACTATTTTGTTTCGAATACAATTACAATAGGAATCATGCTTATTATTAAAAACTATATTATTGATAGTGATAAGATTCATAATGAAATTCAAGAGAACAAGAAAAAAGAGCCTAAGAAACAAGGTAAATTCCAACGTAAACTTCAAGAAGTGATGGAACAAGCTGAGGCTCAAAAAGCACTTGACAAAAAGAAAAAATAATTTCTATTTCGTAGAAATCCTTTCATATTAAAAATGCCCCCAAAAGTTTTACGCTTTTGGGGGCATTTTATTTGTAGATAATTCAGTTATAATATTGAAGTCTATCAACTTATAGTGAACAAGGTGCTAATAGACTTCGTGCTGGTTTGTGAATTTATGGAATTGTGATAGAGCTAAAGGCTTGTTTAGTGTCTTACTTTGTTGTTAAGGTGTATTCGAAACCTTCTAAATCAGTGGCTAATAAGGTGTGTTTATTAATCCATTCCACTACAACTTCAATATTCGTAGCATTTGTCGTGCTAAGATAACCAACACCAATTTTGCCTTCAATATTTATGTTGCCATGAACATTTTCGCCATTTTCATCAGTTCCTACAACTTTATAGTCATGTTGGCTAAGTTCCGTAGTTTTAAAAGTATTATTAACCTCAAAAGTGGAATGAATGCGCGCGTTTATTGTGTCATCCGTTTTTTTACAAGAGATAAGCCCGATAGACATGAAAAATAGTGTAATAGGTATGGTTTTTATTTTTCTGGTCATCTTGTTTAATTTTTATTTTTTCAAAAGTACAAGTAGTAATGCTAATTTCTTTACGGGATACCTCATTACAAATTGTTTTTAAAGAGCAGGAATAAATTATTTACTTCTAAATTTATAATTGTTATTTGTGTAGAAAGGAATTATAGAGGATTTGAATTATCCGTTTTAGACTGAATTTTATTTACTTTTTTAATTTGTTTTTCGGTCAAAAGATTCTTTTTGCTGGCAGAGATAAGTCGGTTATTTAATGCTTCCCATCTAATTCGCATATACGGATAAATGGCTAAAGAAGCATTATTTCCCTTCTCCGCTTTATTAAAATGCTTGATGTATTCCTTTACATAGTTTTTGTAGTCATCAAGATGTTTGCCCCATTTGTTAGTCGGTTCTTTGTTTTTCCTTAATTTAGTATAATTCAATGCTGCTATTTTCTTCTCCGTTTTCATGACTTCATTGTTTCAATTTTAACTCTTGTTGTTAAAAGCGAAGCGAAATTAAATGTATTAAAAGTGGTATCCTTACGGGAAACCGTAAAGGGCTATTTTTTATAGAGTTTGTCTACTAGAGATTTTAGATCATAAGTGTAAAATAGTGCTATGTAGTAGTTGAGCACAACATTTGAAATGCTTATTAAATATACAGTAGTTTGTGAATTTATATCGAAAGAAGGGTAATTTTTATTTCTTAAACTAGTCCTAGATCTTTTGCGATTGCTATTAAATGCACATTATTATTCGCTTTGAAATAGATTTTCAGTTTGTTAATTCGCTTTTCTATACTACTGCTACCATTAGGAATTATTCCCGTATTTTTGAATGCTATTGAAATTTCATCTAGGATGT
This sequence comes from Flavobacterium hiemivividum, assembly GCF_004349145.1. Lineage (GTDB taxonomy): Bacteria > Bacteroidota > Bacteroidia > Flavobacteriales > Flavobacteriaceae > Flavobacterium > Flavobacterium hiemivividum. The sequence continues at coordinate 46,384 of NZ_SMFO01000011.1, forward strand.
ATCCATTGGATAATAGCTTTAAAAGTGATATATCGTAGGCCTCAATTTCATGAAATGATTTCTCATTTAAAGCATAAGCTAATTCTGGAGATATATTTTTTTCATTGGATTCAAAAATGCTTTGAACTGCACTCTTAAGTTCCGGAATACTTTGTCTACTTTTTGAAACATAGGCATTAATTCCTAAATTATTAAACAATGATTTTATTCGGTAGGACTTATCTTCTATTGAGAATACAATTGTTTTAATATCAGGTTGTATTTTTTTTACAGCTTCAATAAGTTCTTCGCCGCTAGTGAGTTTGTTTTCGCGATGGTCTGCTTTAAACGATAGGTCACTGATTAGTAGATCATAGGGTTCATTGTCTTGCAGTGCTTTTTTTATTTTTAAAAATGCCTCATCACAATATTTAGAATGTTGAATTTCTTCAACTGAAAGTGTTTCAAGAGCTTGTACAACGGTAATGCTGATACTATCTAAATCTTCGGCAACTAATACTTTTTTGAACATAACGATGTCACTTATTTATGGAATTGCATGTTTGATTGAATTCCGTTACTGGATTTAATATCAAAGGTAAGAGTTCCTTTTATAGAGGGAGTACGGTTTTCCACATTTTGAAGATGTTTAATGAATTTATTCAGTAAATTCTGGTTCCAGTACTGTTATAACGATACTTTAGGACTATATTTTTTTATAATTTTCGAAGAATTTCGTGCTGATTGATCCACTGTATTTTATAAAATAGGACTTTCTGTAAGTATGGTATTTCAGTACGTACTGATTTTAACATTCAAAAAATACCCCAAAAAGCATTTCGCTTTTTGAGGTATCATATTTTATTTATATTACTGTTTTTTAAAAAGTAGGAAGTAGTACTTTGTTTAGTACATGAATAACGCCATTTGAACATTGTACATCAGTGGCAACGATAGTTGAGATTCTACCTCTCGAATCTTTAATTTTGGCACCACCAGCTAGTTCAACAGTAAATGTTTGCGGAGTTTGAAGTGTTGAAACAATTTGGCCTTCTGTTAGACTAGCTGCAAGAATATTTCCCGACACCACATGGTATTGTAATACTTTTGTCAAATTAGCTGCAGAAACAGCTGCGATCCCGCCTGGAGCTAACTCGGTATTTAATGATGTAAAGGCATCATTGGTAGGAGCAAATACTGTAAAAGGCCCAGTTCCTGATAAAATTGTTACGAAATCAGGTTGGCCAGCTCCCGTTAAAGCACCCACCAAGGAAGTGAAATTAGGATTTGCAGTAGCGTGCGTCACAATAGTTGGTAAACCTATCACTTTATCTACGATATGTATAACGCCATTAGAAGCCATTATGTCAGCAGTTGTTACTGTTGCTACACCGTTTAGTTTTACTGCACCAGCTGCTGTATTCACAAACATACTCAAATTGTTAGTGGTAGAAGCAGTCCCTTTAGCCAAAGTTTTGATATAACCAGTAGTTAATGCAGTCGATTTGATGCTACCGGAAATAACGTGATTTAATAAGATTTCTGTTAAAGCAGCTTTTGGAACGTCATTTATCGTTGCATAAGGCGTTGTAGCAAGAAATGCGGTAAACGCAGCATTAGTAGGTGCGAATACGGTATAAGGTCCGCTTCCTTGTAAGGTCGTTGCCAGTTCGGCTTTTGTTAATGCTTGAACAAGAATACTGAAATCAGCTGTTTTTGATGCAATTCCTGTTATTGTATTGTCAACGACAGGAGTATTGTCATCATTACTACAGGAGGTTACAAAGATTGATAGACAGACAATCAAGGCCAGGATTTTGGTTTTAAATAGATTTTTCATGTTTTTTTGTTTTTATTTGTTAAGGCTAAGATAAATCTATTTTGTTTAATTTTAATGCAAAAACAGTAAACAGAACTAAAGTTTATGTTTTTTTTTAAAATTGTTTAGCTTTAATTTTTTTATTATAATTAGTAATCAAGTTAATGATTACTAGTATTTTATGATTTTATGTTAAAAAAGAAATGTTTTTTAGTTATGATTAACGTTAAACAAAAAATCAAATCTATCTTAGTAAAGGTTCTTCTGGCGCTAAATGAAAATAGTGCAAAATATAATACTTACTAAATAATTTGAATTTTTTAAACACTATATACAATTGTAATTGACATTGAACGATTGTATACTAAATAGTAAATCGAGTTAAATATAAAAGCAGTAATTTTGTTAGATAATAATAGCCTTAAATTAGCCAATACAATGAAAAAATATAAATTTTGTTTCTTACTATTTTTACTGTTTTCAACTCATTTTATAATAGCTCAAGCAGATTTTAATAAATTGGATGAAAAAGGAAAAAAGCATGGTGCTTGGAAAGGTTTTTATGCAGATTCCAAAAGACAAAAGTATGAGGGTGCTTTCGAGCATGGAAAAGAAGTTGGAATTTTTAGTTTTTATGATGATACGAAAGCAAAGTCGATAATCGCGACCAGGGAATTTAATGCCACAGACAATTCAGCTTATACCATCTTTTACGATCAGGCAAAAAATAAGGTAAGCGAAGGGAAGGTAATTAATAAATTGTTTGACGGGGAATGGAAGTATTACCATAAAGCTTCGAAAACAATTATGACGGTTGAAAATTATAAAAATGGGAAGTTAGAAGGCCTGCGATCTGTTTATTACCCTAGCGGTAAAATCGCCGAAGAAACAAATTATAGAAATAATGTAAAAGACGGTGTTTATAAGAATTTTTCAGAAAACGGTATTGTGCTTGAAGAATCGATTTATAAAAACAATGAATACAATGGCTTAGCTATTTTTAAAGATACACAAGGGAACATAGCTTCAAAAGGAGCGTTTGTCAACGGGAAGAAATCTGGGATTTGGCAATTCTATACCAATGGAAAACTAGTCAAGGAAGTTAATATGAGTACGCCTGGAAGTGCTTCAAAAGCGATGGGGAATTAAGTTTATTCTTGAACAGCGGTTGTAATAAAAACATTGTAACTTTGCAGTCTTGTAAAAATTATTAAAGAGTATAAAATGAAGCGAGTTGTAGTAGGACTTTCTGGAGGTGTGGATTCAAGTGTTGCCGCTTATTTATTGCAACAACAAGGATATGAAGTGATAGGTCTTTTTATGAAAAACTGGCATGACGATTCGGTTACCATATCTAATGATTGTCCGTGGTTAGAAGACAGCAATGATGCATTGCTAGTTGCTGAAAAATTAGGAATCCCATTTCAAACGGTTGACTTAAGCGAAGAATACAAGGAGAAAATCGTTGATTACATGTTCAATGAATATGAAAAAGGACGAACTCCTAATCCTGATGTGCTTTGCAACCGCGAAATAAAATTTGATGTATTCATGAAAATTGCTTTGAGCCTTGGAGCAGATTATGTTGCTACAGGTCATTATTGCAAAAAAAGCGAAACCGAAGTCAACGGAGAAACAGTTTATCAATTACTTGCTGGTGCTGATACGAATAAAGATCAATCGTATTTTCTGTGTCAATTATCACAAGAGCAATTGTCTAAATCTTTGTTTCCAATAGGTGAATTAACGAAACCTGAAGTACGCGAAATCGCTACTCAAATGGAATTAGTAACAGCCGAAAAGAAAGATTCTCAAGGGTTGTGTTTTATTGGTAAAGTGCGTTTACCTGAATTCTTGCAGCAAAAGTTACAGCCAAAAGAAGGAGCAATAATCCAAATTGACAAAGACGATGCTATTTACAAGGTTGAAAAGCAAGAGGGTTTGTCTCTAGAAGAAGAATTCGCATTAGCTTCTAATAAAATGCAATATACTCCAGATATGGGGAAAGTGGTAGGAAAGCATCAAGGTGCTCATTATTTCACCATTGGTCAACGAAAAGGACTAAACGTGGGAGGTACAAAAGATCCTTTGTTTATAATTGGTACTAATGTAGAGACTAATACAATCTATACCGGTTTGAGCAGTCAACATCCAGGCTTGTTTAGAAAAGGACTATTTATAGAAAAATCAGAAATACACTGGATTCGAACAGATATGACTTTGGCTAAGGGTGAACAAATGGATGTTATGGCAAGAATTCGCTACAGACAACCATTGCAAGCGGCTACTTTACATCAATTTGAAAACGGAATGTATGTGTCTTTCCGCGAGCCTCAATCAGCGATCACAGAAGGGCAGTTTGTTGCTTGGTATGTGGAAGATGAATTAGTTGGTTCGGGAGTTATTTCTTAGATTAGTACTCTATTTCTAAAATAAAGTGTAAAATACCTTCATTTCATTCATTTAAAATAGGAGTTGATTAAAGGATAATATTGTTTTGTCTAATGTAAAAGTTGACTATGAAAAAGTTTTTTCTATTCTTATTATTATCCATCAATGCAACATCCTTTTCCCAGGAAGATGCATGGGTTTATTTTAATGCAAAATCCGATCAGCAGCTGTATTTTGACACGCCTTCAAAAATACTTTCTCAAAGAGCTATAGACAGAAGAACAAATCAAAAGATAGCAATTGATTTCAAAGATGTTCCCCTAGATCCCACATATATAAGTCAAGTAAAATCTGCGACCGGAATTGCTGTTTTGGCAAAATCAAAATGGCTGAATGCAATTCATGTACGAGGGAGTCAATCGGTGATAAACTCATTAAAAAGCTTTGCTTTTGTCGAAAAAGTGGACTTTGCAAACAAGTCCTTAAATCAGGCAGGGAAAACAGCTAAGCGATTTAAGGAAAAAGCGCAAGGCAAGACTCGGAAGACAAAAATTGACTACGCTTACGGTTCGTCTGATAATCAAATTAAGATGCTTCACGGAGATGTTTTACATAAACAAAATTATACGGGTACAGGAAAGATTATAGCGATTCTAGATGCGGGTTTCTTAGGTGTAAATACAACCCAACCTTTTCAAAGACTGAGAGATAATAATCAAATTTTAGGTGGTTATAACTTTGTATTAAGGGATGAAAATTTCTATACTTCAGATTCACATGGTACTTCGGTACTTTCAACCATGGGAGGTTACGCCGAAAATAAATTGGTAGGAACGGCTCCAGATGCTTCTTACTATTTATTTATAACTGAAGATGTAGATAGCGAGAACCCTGTTGAGGAATCACTTTGGGTTGAGGCTGCTGAAAAAGCAGATAGCCTAGGAGTAGATATTATTAATACGTCTTTGGGTTATTTCGAATTCGACAATTCTGCTTATAATCATACTTATTCTGACATGAATGGTAGTACAACTTTTATTTCTAGAGGTGCTGAAATTGCTTTTAGTAGAGGAATGATTGTTGTCGCCTCTGCAGGGAATGAAGGCGGTAGCTCTAAACCTTATATAGGGGCGCCGGCAGATGCGGTTTCTGTACTTGCTATTGGCGCTGTTAATTCATCAGAAACAAGAGCTTCATTCAGTTCTATTGGGCCATCTTCTGACGCGAGAATAAAACCAGATGTAATGGCACAAGGGGTGGCTACCGTTTTATCCGATGAATTTGGCAATATCGTTACGGCAAACGGAACCTCTTTTTCAGGTCCTGTTATGGCCGGTATGGTGGCTTCATTTTGGCAGGCATTTCCCGCTAAAACAAATAAAGAAATCAGAGAATTAATTATCCAATCGGCTGATAGGTATTCTACACCAACAGCTCAATATGGTTATGGTATTCCCGATTTTAGTTTGGCTTTAGCTTCGACCCTTGCAGTAAACGATGTCAATAAAAATTATTTTGTGGCTTATCCAAATCCCACTTCTGACTTTATCTCGGTTCAATTTCCGGAAAGTTTTAATAAAGGAACGGTTGGTTTTTATACGATTTTAGGACAGAAAATTTTCGAACAACCTTTTAGCAGTTCAGGAAATACTTTTTCATTGAAATCATTAAGCAACGGAATTTATATCTATAAAATAGAATCAGAGGCTTTTTCGAAAAGCGGAAAAATAATAAAACAATAACATCCAACCTACTAGATGAATAGAATTACAGAGCTTTTTAATATACAATATCCCATTATTCAAGCTGGAATGATATGGGTAAGTGGTCATAAACTCGCCAGTGCAGTAAGTAATGCAGGCGGATTAGGATTAATAGGAGCGGGATCGATGTATCCTGAAGTATTGCGAGAACACATTCAGAAATGTAAAAGGGAAACGTCTAAACCTTTTGGAGTGAATGTCCCTATGTTGTATCCCAATATAGAAGAAATCATGAAGATTATCGTCGAAGAAGGAGTGAAGATCGTATTTACTTCGGCTGGAAATCCAAAAACATGGACACCGTATTTAAAAGAAAATGGTATCACGGTAGTGCATGTCGTTAGTAGTACTTTATTTGCTTTAAAAGCCCAAAATGCTGGCGTTGACGCTATAGTCGCAGAAGGATTTGAGGCCGGAGGTCATAATGGACGAGATGAAACTACTACTTTTACGCTAATTCCTATGGTAAAAGAGCAAATAGAAATTCCTGTTATTGCAGCAGGAGGTATTGCAAACGGTCGTGGTATGCTTGCCGCTATGGTTTTGGGTGCTGATGGTGTTCAGGTAGGTAGTAGGTTTGCTGCATCGATTGAATCTTCAGCGCATGACAATTTTAAAAATACAATAATAGAGACCAAAGAAGGAGATACTCAACTTACATTAAAAGAATTGGCTCCCGTTCGATTAATAAAAAACAAGTTTTTTCAGGATCTTCAAAATTTATATGAGAAATGTCCAACAAAGGAGGAGTTAGTTGCGTTATTAGGTAGAGCTAGAGCTAAACGAGGCATGTTTGAAGGAGATTTAGTGGAAGGTGAGTTAGAGATTGGTCAGATTGCTGGTTTGATTCACGAAGTAAAATCAGCAGAAGGAATTGTTTTAGAAATAATGGCTGATTATAGTGCAGCAAGAAAAGAATTAGTAGATCTTGATTTTTAATTATTTAGCTAATGATCAAAATTAAATTATATATAATATTACTATTCCTGGGAATTGGATTGCAACAATCTTACAGTCAGAATTATAAATTCAAAACATCAGGTGTTAGTGTTTTGGAAAAAAATGAAAGAGGGAAATGGGGAAAGTGGTCTGAATTACAATTGGTAAATGTTTTGGTTTCGCTGGATACCAATAAAAGCAGAATTGTTATTTACTCCGAAATTATTCAATTGTTTGAAATCATAGAATATCAACCAACGGAGGAAAATGATACCGATGTAGTTTATTCTTTTACTTGTAAGGATAATAATGGTGATGATTGTACACTTTCTATTATAACCAGGAAAAATCAGGACAATAGAAAGCAACTATACATAAATTATGGTGACAGGATAATTGTTTATAATATTTTTAATTTATAGGGTCAAAAGAATACAAATTGAGCTGTCTTAAGGCTAGGGTTGCAGAAGTGAAATTAATGATATAAGCGATTGTTGAATAGAGTAAATTCTATTTAACAATCGCTTTTTTATTTCTGATTTAGTTCGAAAGTAGTAATGACTTTTTCAAAGTCAAAAAGTTTTGATAATTTCTTGAGCACAATAAATACTACTATCGATAAATCAAATATAGCAGCTATTTTAAAAATGGCGTTTAACAAGTTTTTAAAACTATGCTGATTTTTCGACTCCAATTAATCTGTTATTTGATTGTCGTCGTTTTTAACTTTTTCTACCAATAACTGAAAACAAAAATGCATAATTAGATACTTAGAATGAGTAATCTATTCATGTGTTTTTTTTGTGTTCTTTTCTAACTCAAATAGGCTGTTGTAGAATTTTACTATTACTCGATTTTCCTTCCCAAAACACCTCTATAAAATAAAAAGTTAGATGATCTAATTAGAAATTAAGTTACTAAAATAGCTTGGATTTTTAATTTATAAAAAACATTTAAATTATAAACTACCCCCTATTTTGATAGGGTTAAATCTTATGGATTGTATTTTTATGCACTTATTTTTAGTTTTAAGTACAACTTAGTTTTATAATTTAGTAAAAACAAGGGCGTATTTTTAAATTTTCAAATATGTATATGATTTTTTTTAGTGGGCAAAAATAAGTATTTCTTGTTTTTTTGTTGTGATTTTTTCGAATTGATAATTCTTTCAAAATCTAATTAAAAAGTGATAAATTATTGTTCCAGCCATGCAAAAAGTTAATAAATTCGTCTCAACCAAAGTTGGAAATTTGATTGTTAAAGTAACAATTGAAGGCCAAAATAATAAACAACCAAAACAAAATAATGATGAAAAAAGTAATTGGAATTTTAGCTTTTGTGCTAATAGGAAACGCAGGGTTTGCTCAAGACGCTCCATTGGAAATTTCAGGTTCTGCAGATGTGTATTATAAATATGATTTTGCTAAGAAAGAAAATATAAAAACTAGTTTTGCAACAGATCAGAATTCGGTTTCTTTAGGGATGCTTGATATTATGTTAAAAAAAACAACTGGCAAAGCATCTTTTGTAGGTGAGGTTTCTTTTGGTCCAAGAGGTCAATATCAATCGCTTTTAAACGGGGATGGAGAAGATGACAATTCTTTCCATATCCAAAATTTATATGCTACTTATGCAGCTACCGAAAAATTGAGTTTTACAGCTGGTTTTATGGGGACATTTATAGGGTATGAGGTAATTTCTCCAGTAGCGAACTTTCATTATTCAACTTCCTATTTATTTACAAATGGACCATTTCAAAATGCAGGAGTGAAAGCAAATTATGCGATTTCAGATAAAGTGGGCGTTATGGTAGGTGCTTTTAATGACTCTTGGAATATGTATAAAGCAGATCCAATTAAAGGTTTAAATGCAATTGGAGCGCAATTGTCTCTAGCTCCTACCGAAGGTGTAAGTATTTTTTTGAACTTTATGGATGGTTCTGTTAGTGGAACTATAATTGATTTAACAGCCTCTTTCCAGCTTACGGATAAATTTAAATTAGGTTTAAACGCTGCTGACTTTAGAAATGATACTAAAGTAGGTTATACAGGTGTGGCATTATATCCTGCTGTGGATGTAAGTGATAAATTTAGCTTAGGTTTACGTGGCGAGTATTTCAAATTTAAAGAAGGTTCTGGTGATGATTCAGTAACTGCATTAACATTTTCAGCTAATCTAAAAGCGGGAGGATTAACTTTTATTCCAGAGTTTAGATTAGATAATGGTTCTGATGAAATTTTCGAAAAAACCAACGGTGACCCTACAAAATCTGCCTCTCAATTTGCTTTAGCAATGGTGTACGGATTCTAAAAGTATAATTTTTTTTTTTTGACTGTCAAAATACTCTAATAGGTGTTCTGGCAGTTTTTTTTTATTTTAATGACTGAATTGTAACCTCGGCAAGTGAGTTTAATATATAAAAAAAAAACAGTTCTTTAATTTACTAAAGAACTGCGTTTATAATAGTTGTAAGAAGTGATTTACTGCTTTTTATAAATTGAGTAAATTACATTTATAGTGTTTTGATTTAAAATTGAATCAATTTCTGTTTGAATATAATGCAGTTTAAAAGCTCTAACTGCGGCCGAGAGATTTTTGGTATCATATCCTATGATTCGTAGTCCCAGTTCTGGATTAAAATCAAGCGGAGCCGTTTCTAAAATTTCATCTTGCCATACACCAAAGCCGTTTTCGGCTAATGTTTTCCATGGAAAAAGAGCACTCGGATCATTTTTACGCGCTGGAGCGATGTCAGAATGGGCTAGAAAATTTTGAGTAGGAATATTATACTCTTTTTTTAATTTGCTTAATAATGCCATCAAACTAGTAATCTGTCCTTCCGAAAAAGGCTCAGTTCCATTATTGTCAAGTTCGATGCCTATGGAAGATGAGTTGATATCTGTATCTTTTCCCCATGAACCTTTCCCAGCATGCCATGCACGCAAATAGTCATTTAGCATTTGTACCACGCGACCATCATCACCAATCACGTAATGTGAACTTACTTGAGTTCTGGTCAACGTAAACGTTTTTATCGTTTGTTGAATCGAGTCTTGTGCTGTATGGTGAATAATAACAGAATTGGGTTTTCGTAAATTGAAATTTACTGTACTAATCCACTCTGTTTGTCTTCCATTTTCTAAAGCCGTGGTTCCTGTTTTTGAAAGCGTGTCTTTGAACGTGTACAATTGTTTTGTATACGCGTTGTCAATGCTAATCGTTGTTACAGTTACGGCAGGTAGCGGCTCAGGTTCTTTATTAGATATTGTTTCTTTGAAGGTATTAAGCTTCGTATCATATTCTTTTTCGCTTGCCTTGTATGGATTAGTAGAGCAAGACGCGATAACGATAGTCACGACAAGATAGAAATAGAATTTTTGCATATTAAAAATAGATATTAGGGCTTTTTTTTCGAAATAATAATTACCTATTTCTTTTTGATTTCTTTTTGTTGTTACCTTCTTCGTTTAGTGCCTTGTATTTTACTTTTTGATCCTCATTTAGAAAATTATTAATTTTTCTGTCTGTAGATTCAGATAGTGCTTGAATTTCTTTTATTTTTTGGTCTTGGCTACTAGTTTCATCTTTTAATAAAATACCTTGCGATCTCATGCTTTCTATTAAAACATTTGATATTGCAATTTCTTGCAATTGATCAAGAGTGAGTTCTGGAGTTAATTTCTCCATTATTTTCCCCACAGTTACCTCAACAGGTATTTCTTTAGGTTTGTCTTGACCTTGCGCTTGAGGTATTTGGTTCATTCTGTTATTGCCACCATATCCACCATTATTATAACCTCGATTACCATAGCCGTTATTGCCGTAGCCATTGTTTCCGTATTGTGCAGAAACGGTGTCAGCAGCTAATAAGCTAAGTGCCAAAACGAATAAAATTTGAATTGTTTTCATAGTTATTTTTGTAAAATGGTTGTCAAATAGTGTTAGTTAAGAGAATAGATATTACTCAGCAGGCTCTCCGTATAAATCAAATTCAGTTGCTTCGATGATTTTAATCATAGCAAAGTCTCCTGTTTTTAAATAAAATTTAGAAGCATCAATCAGTACTTCATTATCTACATCTGGACTATCAAATTCTGTTCTTCCTACAAAATGACCACCTTCTTTTCTGTCAATGATACATTTAAATATTTTGCCCAGTTTTTCTTGATTTAAATCCCATGAAATTTGAGATTGTAATTCCATTATTTCGTTGGCACGATCTTGCTTCACATCGGCAGGAACGTCATCTTCCAATAAATAAGCATGTGTGTTTTCTTCGTGAGAATAGGCAAAACATCCCATTCTGTCAAATTTCATTTCTTGAACAAAATCTTTCAAAATATTAAAATCTTCTTGTGTTTCACCAGGGTAACCTACAATTAAAGTCGTACGAATCGCCATTCCGGGAACTGCTGCACGAAATTCTTTTAATAATTTTGTAGTTTTTTCTTGAGTCGTTCCACGTCGCATAGATTTCAAGATAGAATCTGAAATGTGTTGTAACGGGATGTCGATGTAATTACAAATCTTAGGTTCACGTTTCATGATCTCCAAAACGTCCATTGGGAAACCAGTAGGGAAGGCATAGTGTAGTCGGATCCATTCGATTCCTTCTACTTTAACTAGTGCTTCTAATAATTCCGCAAGATTACGTTTCTTGTAGATATCAAGACCGTAATATGTCAAATCTTGAGCTATTAAGATCAATTCTTTTACTCCGTCTCTTGCTAATCCTTCTGCTTCTTTTACAAGTTTTTCAATAGTTTGAGAAACGTGTTTTCCTCGCATTAATGGAATAGCGCAAAAGCTACAAGGTCTATCGCAACCTTCTGCAATTTTTAGGTATGCGTAGTTTTTTGGAGTCGTAGTTAGTCTTTCTCCTAGTAATTCATGCTTGTAATCTGCTCCTAAAGCTTTTAATAATGCTGGTAATTCAGTAGTTCCAAAAAACTGATCTACATTAGGTATTTCTTTTTCTAAATCGGGTCTGTATCTTTCAGAAAGGCATCCAGTTACAAAAACTTTGTCAACCAGTCCTTTTTCTTTTTTGTCAGCATATTCTAATATCATGTTTACTGACTCTGCCTTAGCATTATCAATAAATCCGCAGGTATTGATAACAATAATGTTTCCTTCTGTTTCTGCTGGTGCTTCATGTTCCACATCTTTTCCGCTGGCACGCAGTTGGCCCATTAGGACTTCACTATCGTATATGTTTTTAGAACACCCAAGAGTGATCACATTGATTTTATTCTTTTTTAACGACTTGGTTCTCATATATTTGTAAATTGGAGTGCAAAATTACGCTTTTTTATTCAAACAGTACTTGTTTGCGTTTCATTTAGCAGTTTTTTATGGTGCTAACCCGCTGCCATCGGGGCTAAAAAAAAATCCGGTTCAAGATGTTGAGTCGGATTTTTCATTTTAGTTTTGTTGATTTTTGATCTATAGTTCGAACAGTAAAGTCAAAGAAACGTGGTTGTTAATGCTGTTTATTTTAGCGCCATCTGTTAGTCCTTGTGAGAAAAAACTATTTTGTGAGTCTCTTTCTGCATAAGCATAAGCTAAATCCACTTTAGTAGAGCCAAAGCTGTATCCTAAACCGGCTGAATAACCCGTTAAATCGCCTACTGTATTTTTGTTTTTGTATGGACTTTGCTCGAAACGGTATCCTGCTCTAAGGCTCAGTTTTTCAATTTTGTATTCTGTTCCTATTCTCAATTCTGCTGTGTTATCGAATGTGTTGCTCATAAAAGTATTTACACCAGTAAATTCATTTTCAGGTTTGAATTGAGTTTTGCTGTAATCTTTAATTGCGTAGTCAATGCTTATCAATCCCGTTCTTCCAAAAATATAAGCTAAACTACCTGTAATTTTGCTCGGAGTTTGTAATTTATATGGTGCGTAAACATTCGTAATTCTAGGATCTGCAACGTCATTGGTGTCTGCATCTCCATTTTTACTGCTCACAGCAACTAGGCTTTGAGTGAATTCGTCATTAAGGTGGTACCAAGTTGATGATTCGTAAGCTAATCCTAGGCGTAGCTCATTAGTAACTTTTGCAATAGCTCCTAACTGAAAAGAAAAACCAGTTCCATAAGTGTATAATTCATTGTCAAAACGCAATTTGGATACGGTATATTCATTTGTTAACGGAGCGTTATTGTCTTCATAAAAGCTAGTTGCTTGTCTGAAATCCGTAAAATGAGAATTCAAATTTAATCCGATGTATAGTCTATCATTATAAGATGTAGCTGCATTAAAGGATAGTTTTCCATTGTATCCTTGTGAAGTGATCGTGTTTTCCTGGTAGTAATTACCTCCAGCTGGAACATTTGAAGTGTATTGAGTATTGCCAGAAGTTTCGCTTACAGGATCAATAATGAAAGCATTGTATCCTAAATAAGCTTGTTGAGCTGCAAAATCAAGTCTGTTGTAGTTTGTGTTTTCGAAATCACCAAAAGGAATTCCGTTAGCGTAACTTAGGAAATAACGATCTACTGAATTGTTAGGATTTGTTCCCGCAGAAAAAATGGTGTTATTAAAGTTATTTGTGTTCTCGTAATTAATGGCTATTGAGAATTTTTTCCAATTACTGTTTTGATTATGATTTTTAAAAACAAATACACCACCCGCTTGGTTTAGATCAAAGGAGTTGTCTTTTTCGCTTGTAGTGGTGCCAAAATAATTAGAATTGTTCTTCGTGTTTAAGCTGCTTACAGTAAACGCCGCTTGGTTATTGGAGAAAACAGCAGATCCTGCAGGATTAATGTTTAAGGATGATAAATCCCCGCCAAGTGCGCCAAAAGCACCACTCATAGCTTGAAATCGACCGGTTCCGTTCAAATTGTTTTGCGCGTAGCGCAGAGCATCTGTGGATTCCTGTGACTGGGCTGCGTTAAAAGTGAAGCCTGTTAATAAAAGAAATAGATATTTTTTCATCTTTGGTTTGAATAAAGTTTGTGTTATTGTAAAAAGTATAAATAATGACTACATTCCGCCACCTCTTCTATTGCTTCCGCCTGATGATCTCCCGCTTCCGCTATTTGAAGAAGAGTTTGATCTCGTAGGAGAAGAGTAGTTTTCATTTCTAGAACTGTTACTGCTTGGAGTATATGTTCTTTCAGGAGCGGTGTATTCTCTTCTTGATTCGGTGCTGTTGCTTCTTGTTCGAGAAGTAGGTGTGTAGGAATTATTTTGTGTGTTGTTGTTTCTACTAAAAGTTGGACTTGTTCTGTTTTCGTTACTTCTGTTACTATTACGAAATGTGGGTGTTCTGTCAGTGCTAGAGTTATTGCTGTTTCTGTTAGTATTGACTCTGTTTGTAGAGTAGTCGCTATAAGTTCGGTTTGCATTTACAGAACCAGAGTAGGAAGATCCTCTCCTTCCGGAACTTTGAGAATAATTTCTGTTATTATAGTATTGTCCGTTATTATAGTAATTGTTTCCGTAGTATGATGAATTCCAGCCATAATAACTTGGGTAACCCCATCCATAATAGGGATAGTTCCATCCGAAGTTAGAATAGCCGTAGTAATAAGGAGAGTATCCCCAGTTGTAATTATTATAACCCCATCCATAGTTATTATATCCCCCCCATGCGTAATTGTTATATCCATACCCATAATACGGATAGCCTGAGCCAAAGCCGAATGATAGATTCCAGTTGTTTGGGTATATATTAATTTGAGCTTTAGAATGATTATCTCCCCAATCATTATAGTCGTAATTCCTTTCTTGACTGCTGTACGGACTGCTATCGTTGTAATTGTCTATATCGGTAAAATAATCGTCAGATTGGCTATCATTTTGCAAATTGCTAAAATAATCTTTGTAATAATTATTGTCTTGTGGCGCAGTTTCTATATTTCTAGCGTCAGTATTACCGTAAATACCGTCTGTGTCATAATAGGAGCTGTTTTGGTACGAGCCACAAGAAACCATTAAGATGGTGAAAAACACAATTAATGGGTATTGCAAAGTTTTTCTGGTGGAAAATATATTAGTTTTCATATCTATAGGTTTTTTTATTGTTGCACATTACAAAAATAGTTAGTTTTGTGGAACTATTTAGTAAAAAATAATAGCGCAAAATTTGTGCCAAACTATTCAATATGAGTAAGAACCTTACTACAAGATCAGAAGATTATTCAAAATGGTATAACGAGTTAGTTGTAAAAGCTGATTTAGCCGAGAATTCAGGAGTTAGAGGCTGTATGGTAATCAAACCTTATGGCTATGCCATTTGGGAAAAAATGCAGGCAGAGTTGGATCGAATGTTTAAAGAAACCGGTCATCAAAACGCCTATTTTCCTTTATTTGTTCCTAAAAGTATGTTTGAGGCAGAAGAGAAAAATGCAGAAGGATTTGCGAAGGAATGTGCGATTGTTACGCATTATAGATTAAAAAATGATCCTGACAAGCCAGGGAAATTAATGGTAGATCCTAATGCAAAGTTGGAGGAAGAGCTTATTGTGCGACCTACGAGCGAAGCAATTATTTGGTCTACATATAAAGGATGGGTTCAGTCTTACAGAGATTTACCATTGTTAATTAATCAGTGGGCTAATGTGGTTCGTTGGGAGATGAGAACGCGTTTGTTCTTGAGAACCGCTGAGTTTTTGTGGCAAGAAGGGCATACCGCACATGCTACTAGAAGTGAGGCTGTTGAAGAATCGGAAAAAATGATGAATGTATATGCTGAATTTGCCGAAAATTTTATGGCTATTCCAGTAATTAAAGGATTGAAAACAGAAACAGAGCGTTTTGCTGGTGCTGAGGAGACTTATTGTATCGAAGCCTTAATGCAAGATGGAAAAGCCTTGCAAGCGGGTACTTCACATTTCTTAGGTCAGAATTTCGCAAAAGCTTTCGATGTAAAATTTGCTAATGCCGAAGGAAAGCAAGAATATGTTTGGGGAACCTCATGGGGAGTTTCGACGCGTTTAATGGGGGCTTTAGTTATGACGCATTCAGATGATAAAGGATTGGTTTTGCCGCCTAATTTAGCGCCTATACAAGTTGTAATTGTGCCAATACATAAGACGGATGAACAATTGGCAGAAATTACTGCTGAGGTTAATGTATTAATTGCAGAATTGAAAAAACTCAATGTTTCGGTTAAGTATGATGACAGAACGACGCAGAAACCCGGTTTTAAATTTGCTGAATGGGAATTAAAAGGGGTGCCTGTTCGAATTGCGGTAGGTCCTAAAGATTTAGAAAACGGAACTTTTGAGGTGGCTCGAAGAGATACTTTGACAAAAGAAACAAAGGCGAAAGACGGAATTGCTA
Source organism: Flavobacterium hiemivividum (assembly GCF_004349145.1). GTDB lineage: Bacteria > Bacteroidota > Bacteroidia > Flavobacteriales > Flavobacteriaceae > Flavobacterium > Flavobacterium hiemivividum. Next base: position 62,569 of record NZ_SMFO01000011.1, read on the forward strand.
CTTTTATTAGTGGTTTGCTAGAGCAAATTCAAGAAGACTTGTTTAATAAAGCTTTAAATTATAGAGATACTCATATTACTGAGGTAAATAGTTTTGAAGAATTTAAATCAGTTTTAAATGATAAAGGTGGTTTTGTATCAGCGCATTGGGACGGAACTGCAGCGACTGAAGAAAAAATCAAAGACCTTACAAAAGCTACCATTAGATGTATTCCTTTGGATGGTGTAGAAGAGGTGGGAAGCTGTGTTCTCACTGGGAATCCTTCTGTTAAAAGAGTTCTTTTTGCTAAGGCCTATTAATTTTTTTAATTTTTTTTAGGTCTGCTATTGTACTTCTCAAAAATAGTTGTATTTTTGCATCCGCATTAGAGAAGCAAGGCCCGTTCGTCTATCGGTTAGGACGCATGGTTTTCATCCATGTAAGAGCGGTTCGATTCCGCTACGGGCTACTACTTTTTTATTGCGTGTTAAATTTCTTCATTATAAATGAAAAATGGCCCGTTCGTCTATCGGTTAGGACGCATGGTTTTCATCCATGTAAGAGCGGTTCGATTCCGCTACGGGCTACAAATTTAATCTAGAATCTAGATTAATCACTAACTTAGGAGGATATGGTCCGTTCGTCTAGGGGTTAGGACGCCAAGATTTCGTCTTGGTAACAGGGGTTCGATTCCCTTACGGACTACAAAAAAAGAATAGTAAAAGAAAAAAAAATAATAAAATGGCAAATCATAAGTCAGCTCTAAAGAGAATTAGAAGTAACGAAAAGAGAAGAGTATTAAACAGATACCAACACAAAACTACGCGTAATGCAATCAAAGCATTAAGAATAGCGACTGATAAGGTAGATGCTACATCTAAACTGTCAAATGTGATTTCTATGATAGATAAATTAGCTAAAAAGAATATCATTCATGATAACAAGGCGTCTAATTTAAAATCTAAATTAACGAAACACGTAGCTAAATTGTAATTATTACATTTTATATATAACATAAAAAAAGCTCCTTTTTAAGGAGCTTTTTTTATGCTTATAATTCAAGGTTTTTTTCGGAAAAGTGTAAAACATAGCGACTAGCTAGTTGATTTTGAAATCAAATCAATTTTCTGGTTCTGCGTGCTTTTTAAAAGGAAAAAAGGGTTTGCTTCGTCGGATATTATTTAAAAATAATTACTGTTGTAGTAGTTTTTCTTGTGGCTCTTTATTGGATAAGTAATCTAACATAGAGATTGTTATGGGTTTGGCTAAGAAATCAATAACCATAGGATAATTTTTTGCTTTTTCTAAGTCTTCTGGGTCAATTGTTGACGAAAGGATAACGACTTTTGTGCTGGTATTAAAGTCAGAATAATCATCACTCATGAAACAATCCAAAAATTCCCAGCCGCCCATTACGGGCATGTTTAGGTCTAAAAAGATTAATTGAGGTTGTTTTTTAAGATTAGAACCGGTTTCATTTAGTTTTATTGATTCAAAGTACTGAAGCGCTTCTTCTCCGTTCTTGGCTGTAGCTATCTCGTTTGAAAAAGTAGTTTTACTAATCACTTTTTTGCATAACATTAGAGTTATTGGGTCGTCATCAACACATAATATTAGGTCTAGCATAGTGTTATTTAGTTTTTGAATGTTATGGTAAATGTAGTTCCTTTATTGACTTCGCTTTCGATATCAATAGTTCCTCCCATAGCTTCGACTTGTGATTTTACAAGGTAAAGTCCAAGTCCTTTGCTGTCTGGATAATTATGAAATCTTTGATAAAGTCCGAAAACTTTATCTCGATTTCTTTCTAAATCAATTCCGATTCCGTTATCCTTAAAGGTAATTGTAGTTTGATTTTCTTTTTCCTGAGTGGATATCGATATATGTAGTGTTTTGTTTTCCGATTTGTATTTTATGGAATTTGTTAAAAGGTTTAATAAGATGCTCTCAATGTAAGATTTATTAATTTCTAATGTTTGAGCATTATCAAAATCAAGTTGTATTATAGGTTGTGCTGTTTTGATTTGAAACGAAAGTTGGTTGAAGATGTTTTCAAAGACTTCTTTTAGTATTACTGTTTCTTTTTGGATAGAAGGACTGTCTTTTATATTCATAACCTTAGTAAGGTCGTTAATTGTGTCGTTTAGCAGTTGGGTTGATTTATTGAATCCTTGTAGGATTTCTTCTAGTTCAGGGTCGCTAACAGGGATGTCTTCGATTAGGTTTAAAAGTCCTGTTAGGTTAGACAAAGGTGCTCTAAGATTGTGTGAAGTGATGTATGAAAATTGTTTTAAATCCTTATTATTTTGAGTCAATTCTCGGATCAGTTGTTCTTTTTCTTTTTCCTGTTTCTTATCTTGGGTAACATCTCGTTGTATTGATACCCAGTGAGACAATTCGTTCTCGGCATTATAAATTGGAATCATAGAGAAACGAACCCAATATTCTTCTTGGTTTTTTTTATAACTAATCGTTTCGATGATGCATTCTTCCTTGTTTTTCAAGGCGGTAATTAATTTTTCGTATTCTTGTTTGTCAGAATTTGGTCCAATGAAGATATCTGGTGTTTTCCCTATTACATCATCAGCATGGTACCCTGACATGTTTGAGAAAGCTGGATTTACATAAACTATTTTTGGAATTCCAATGCTTTTCGAGTCTGCTTCGATAATGATTATTGAATCTTTGGTTTGTATAATTACGGTTTCTAAAAGCTTAAGTCGTAGTTCTTCTTCTTTTTGTTTTGTTACATCTTGAATGGCTCCAATCATTCTAATCGCTTTGCCACTTTCGTCTTTTAGAAGAAAACCTCTATCTAGAACATACTTATAGGAATTATCGGCGCATTTAAAACGGTATTCATCTTGCCAGTTATCTGTTTTTTGTTCGATAAAAGAATATAGTTTAATGGACATTTTTATACTATCCTCAGGATGTATGTTTTCAAACCACCATTTTGAACTGTCTCCTACTTGATCTTGATCGTAGCCAAAAACAGTTTTTATTCCTTTGTTCCAAAGAAGATTGTCTTCTTGTATTTTCCAGTCCCAAATGGTGTCACTAGTAGCTTTGGCAACAATATCGTATTTGTCATTAGATTCTTTAATTTCCTTGTTTGTTTTCTTTAGGTGTTCGAAAATTATTTTGTTTTTATTAAAGTTGTCAGATAGTATATATCTAAAAGTTATAGCGGTAAGAAAAACTAAAACAAGGTCTTTTGAGAAGTTGTAAAATGGGTAGTTGGTTAAATAATAGTATTTTATGGATAATTTGTAAAAAACAATAGCCATGAATACCGCTATAAGGATATAAATAATCGTTAACTGGTTGACTTTGCTTTTCATTACTCAAATGTAATTAATTATAATGAAATATAAAATACTTACATAAACTAATTATTTGGGTTGTTTTTAATAGTTAATACGTTAATAGTATGGAAACTATTACAGGAATAGTTGTTATATCAAAATAAAGTGTACCTTTGCACCCATTAAAAAACACAGATGGAATCTATAAGAAATATTGCAATTATTGCCCACGTCGATCACGGTAAAACAACTTTGGTTGATAAAATTATGTATCACTGTCAGTTATTTCGTGACAACGAAAACACAGGTGACTTAATCCTTGATAACAACGACTTAGAGCGTGAAAGAGGTATTACTATTACATCTAAGAATGTATCTGTTCAATACAAAGGAACAAAAATCAACATTATTGACACTCCTGGTCACGCCGATTTTGGTGGAGAGGTGGAGCGTGTATTGAATATGGCTGATGGTGTTTGTTTGTTAGTTGATGCCTTTGAAGGTCCAATGCCACAAACTCGTTTTGTATTACAAAAAGCTATCGATTTAGGATTGAAACCTTGCGTTGTTATAAACAAGGTAGATAAAGAAAACTGTACTCCTGAAGAAGTTCACGAAAAAGTTTTTGACTTAATGTTTGAATTAGGTGCTAAAGAATGGCAGTTGGATTTTCCAACAGTTTACGGTTCTGCAAAAAACAACTGGATGTCTGATCATTGGGAAAACGTAACGGATAATGTGGAAGCATTATTGGATATGGTTATCGAAAATGTACCAGCTCCTAAAGTTTCTGAAGGAACGCCACAAATGTTAATTACATCTTTAGATTTCTCTGCTTTTACAGGACGTATCGCCATTGGTCGTTTGGAAAGAGGTGTATTGAGAGAAGGTATGGCAATTTCATTAGTAAAAAGAGACGGTACTATATCTAAATCTCGTATTAAAGAACTACATACTTTTGAAGGTCTTGGTCGTAAAAAAGTAACAGAAGTAATTGCTGGAGATATTTGCGCAATCATTGGTGTTGAAGGTTTCGAAATTGGTGATACAATCGCTGATTCTGAAAATCCAGAAGGTTTAGCTTCAATCGCTATTGATGAGCCAACGATGAGTATGTTATTTACTATTAATGACTCTCCATTCTTTGGTAAAGAAGGTAAATTTGTAACTTCTCGTCATATTCGTGAAAGATTAACAAAAGAATTAGAGAAAAATTTGGCCATGAAAATGGGTGAAACTGATTCTGCTGATAAATTTATGGTTTTTGGTCGTGGTGTACTTCACTTGTCTGTTCTTATTGAAACAATGAGAAGAGAAGGATATGAGTTACAAATCGGTCAACCACAAGTTATCATCAAAGAAATTGATGGTAAAAAATGTGAGCCAATTGAGGAGCTAACAATCGATTTACCAGAAACACTTTCTGGAAGAGCGGTAGAGTTTGTTACTATGCGTAAAGGTGAAATGTTAAGCATGGAAACTAAAGGAGAACGTATGATTGTAAAATTCAACATTCCATCACGTGGAATTATTGGATTGCGTAATCAATTGCTTACAGCTACTGCTGGTGAGGCTATTATGGCGCACCGTTTTATTGGATATGAGCCTTACAAAGGAGAAATTGCTGGACGTAACAAAGGTTCATTAATTTCTATGGAAAAAGGAAAAGCAATTCCTTATTCTATCGATAAATTACAAGATCGTGGTAAGTTTTTTGTTGAACCAAATGCTGAAATCTACGAAGGTCAGGTAATTGGTGAAAACTCTCGTGCTGATGATATGTGTGTAAACGTAACTAAAGAGAAAAAACAATCTAACGTTCGTTCTTCTGGAAATGATGAAAAAGCGAGAATTATCCCGCCAATCATTTTCTCTCTTGAAGAAGCTTTAGAATACATTCAAAAAGATGAATATGTTGAGGTAACTCCAAAATCGATTCGTTTGAGAAAAATATATTTGACTGAAACTGATAGAAAAAGATTTAAAATCTAATTCATCGTTTATACTATATAGAAACCCATTCATTAATTTGAATGGGTTTCTTGTTTTTAGGATTAATGCTAGATTTTATTTTTAAAGATAGACTTGTGCTTTACGGTTGCGTGAGGGATAGAAACTGGCTACCGAAGTAGCGTGGATAGCCCGACAGCATAAATAAAAAGGCCTATTCACGATTATTGTGAGTTGGCCCTTTTATTTATGGTGGCACGCCCAAATGGTTTTTATCTTTTTAAGCTAAAATGGCCTTTTGCTTCTCTTCCATCTTCTAGAAACAACGTAAACCAATAATCATCGCTAGGTAAAGGTAATTTGTGATACATGCCGTCCCATCCTAAACCTAAAGGATTTAATTGTTTTATGAATTTTCCATATCGGTCATAAATATATAATCTCGTATTTTTATGGAGTGTGACGTCTATTCCTTTTAGATTCCAAGTATCATTGTAGCCGTCATTGTTTGGCGTAAAGAAACTTGGCGCTTCTAGAATTACAATACTCTTATTAACGCTGCCGCAACCATCTTTGTTTTCAACAATTAACTCATGTATTCCTCCAGGTACATATTCGAATAAATTCGAATCTTGAAAACCAGTAGTAGTACCGTTTTGATAGTTAATCATATACCTATAGTTGTTGGGGTTTTCTAGGTCAACTGTTACATTGTTATTAGTATTTAGATCTTTAATAATGATGTTATTTAATTTTGCTAAATAAGATTTAGTTACAATAAATGTCCTAGTTGTGCTGCAGCCGTTATTGTTAGTTATAGTTGCAGTATATTGCCCTTCTTTTGAAACTATAATTGAGGAAGTTTCTTCATTAGTAGACCATAGGTATTCGTAATTACTTTTCAACTCAGGGAATTGTATGTCTGAATCTAATTCAACGGAGGGATTTTCTCCTTCACAGAGTGTTATATTTTCTAATTGTGTCAGGTTTGGAATTGGATCAACGACTAACTCAAATTTACCTATTCCATAGCAGCCGTCATTATTTTCAGCCCTTATATATAATGTTGATGTATTTGATTCGTACATTGGTGTAACCTCATTAGTGCCATTAAAGGAGTCGTTTTGGGTAGCATAAAAATACAATCGCACATCTGACGGTAGATTGAATTCTAATGAAATATCGTTCTTTTTTCTATCTAGATTAAATATTGCTTTTCCAGCTTCTACTTCACATTCATGTAAGGGTTCTGGAAGTAGCGTATAATTTTTATTAGCGTGTAAAATTACTTCAGTAACGGTATAACAGGAGGAGCCTGGTTGCGTAACTTTTGCAAAAACGGTTTCGTCAAGAGTTGTGTTTCGATACAGATTATTTAATGAGTTTATATTCGAAATATCGTCATGTGCATCTTGTATATTCTTGTAATAGAAGATGTCATAGTCGTTGTTTCCCAGAGCAATTGGGTTGTCTGCCAGTTGTAAATTGAAAGTTGCAAAACCATCAGTGGAATTACTATCTTGAGCATCACATTGAGTTAATTTGTAAGGTGTCGCTATAATTTTGGGTATTTCATAAATTGTAATCGTTTTTTCTATAGGGTCCTTAATTTCGCCGTTAACTGTTTTTATCAATGTTACTTTATAATCGCCTATGGCTGCGTAGATATGATAAGCATCCTTATCGGTTGAGCTTGTTCCATCTCCAAAATCCCACACAACTGAATCAATTGCTTCTGCTGTATTGATGGAAAAATGGGTTGAATCTCCTAGGCAATTAAACTCATACTCAAATGTAAAAAGAAATAGTGAGGTAATAAAAGGAGGTAAGCCTAGTCTTGAAAGCCTTACTTTTAAATCTATTGCGTTTTGTCTATAGTTACTGCTTGTTCCGTCTAAATCTGGATTGTTTATCACCGATAATTTATTTGAACCTTCAGCGGGATGAAGATAACCAGCACGATATATTTTTTCATCAATAGCAAGCTGTAAAGCTCCTGCATTATAAGTTGAGTTATCAATTATGAGTTCAGAGGCAGGAATATTGGAGCTATTTAAATTGTATTGAAGTAATAAACTTCCATCTGGGGTAGTACCATCTGGCTTATATTTATTTGTAGTTACATATAATTTTTTAGTTTTTGAGGAAAATTCTACACCATAAGGATTTGCTTTAGTTAATAATGTTACTTCGTTACTAACCGTTCCATTTGCGGAATTAAAATCAAAGAGTACCACATTTCCTGTATTATAAACTGGTAGATTAGTTTTTGGATTTTTTTCATTTATCCTTCTTGAAGCAGTATTTGCTATTGCAATTTTTTTACCATTAGGGGACGCTTTTAGATAGCCAATTGCATTAGCCGTAGCTGTGACATAGCTGACAGTAGTAGGGTCTGGTTGATAGCCGCCAAGGGGAATATTAAGAGAGGTCGTTGTTTTTATAGGGGTTTTGTCTACTCCTCGGGGACTTATTTTAAAGGAATAAAAATTATTTATAAAGTGTGTAATTACCCAAAACGAAATACCATCTCCGTGCTGTACTGCAGTTACTTTCTCAGAGCATTGGTATTTAAGTTCTTCGCTATCATTAGGGTTATAGGTGATTAGGTGAATATTTTTTTCAGTATTAACAATGTCTCCAAGACCATTATTTAATCTCATATCTACTTGGGAATAATTTAAACCATGATTTGGAGGAGGGTCCAAGCTCGATTTAATACCACTAGGATATACTGGGAGCGGTTGATCGACTGTGAAAATGTAATAGATATATGGGTTTTTTGGTTTTGGAACGATTATCGCAGATTGTGTACTTGATTCGTTTCCCCATAACCCAATACCATTAGGCATAACTTGATGGGTTTTATCATATACTTTTGATCCATCAGTATAAAAAAGCAAATTTCCATTTTTATCAGAAATACTTGAGCAACCTTCCTCTGTTACTAATTGTCCGTTAGTTAAAGCGACAGGGGCTCCCGAGTTAAAGTCTAAACCGGCGCCGTCTCCGAAATACCATATAGCAGCTTCACGTTGAGCGTATAATGACGTAGATAAAACACTAATTAATATTCCACAAAATATTAATTTTTTCATAACTAAAATTTATTTAATAAAATTACAATATTATTTTAATAAATAAATTTTAAATACCTACTTATTAAGTAATTATCTTATCGTTTCAAGCTAAAATGGCCTTTTGCTTCTCTTCCATCTTCTAGCTTCACTGTGTACCAATAATCGTCTGATGGTAACGGAAGTCCATTAAAAGTACCGTCCCAACCTTCAGTTGTTGGGATTAATTGCTTCAGTAATTTTCCATAGCGATCGTAGATGTAAATTGTTGAATTTGTATTGAAATTTGCAGTTATTCCTTTTACATTCCAATAGTCGTTGTAACCGTCATTGTTAGGAGTAAAATACTTTGGAACACCAATCACTGATATGGTCTTAGTCACCGTTCCGCAACCATTTATATCATTTATATATACATCATGAATTCCGGCAGGAACATTATTAAAGAAATTGGAAGTTTGGAAAGGCCCCGAAGGTTCATCAATACTATATTCATATTGCCCTTGTCCGGTGACGTTTACTGTCACTGTATTTATAGTTGATAAATCTACAATATCAATATTTGAAATTTTTGCAACATCCGAAGCAGTAACTTTTATGTTTCTAGTTCTGCTACAACCTAAAAGGGTGCTTACTTTAACAGAATAATTACCCTCTACATTAACATCTAATGTTGGACCTGTTTCGCCTAAATCGATACCATCCTTTGACCAAACGTAAGTGAAATCGCTTGTAGGTGATCCATCATTGATTCCTGCATCGAGTGTTACAAAAAAAGTAGGAAGATTAGAACATACTAGATTATCTTGCGTATGGTCTTTGTTAATATCTATATTTGGTTTTGGATTAACGGTAAGAATTACATGTGGGCCCAATCCATAGCAGGCATTGTCTAATGTACTTTCAACTCGAACCCATATTGTCTGTTGGTTTTTGTAGCCACTATTTCTATAATTGGTTGTATTAGTTATTTCGTTTGATTCAGCTAATGCATCGTCTTCGTTTTTATAATATTTTATTGAATATAAAGAGCTTGAACTAAGATAGTTTGTTTTAATTTCATCGGTTACAGCGCTAAAATCAAATGTAGCAACTCCATCTTTGTCATCATTTATCGCATCTAAGAAATCATCACATTCAGAAAAGGAATGGCTGAAACTAGCAGGAATTCTGGTAGTTGACACAATTAAATCTAATTGAGCGACGCTAAAACAACCATTAGTGTTTTCTACTCTTGCCCAGACCGAACCATTTGCGCTTGTATAAGCCTTTGGAGTTGTTATTAATAAAGAAGAATCTGCTGAATCTGCTCCAGTTAAAGTTTTGTAAAAAGTAAAAGTTTCATTAACTGAAATAAAACTGTTTTTTTCTGTTAAATTAAAGTCTGAAACACCATCGGCATCATCGTCGCATTGAACGATAGTTGTCGGGGAAACAGTAGGTAAAGTATAAACGATTAATGAAGTTTCGGCAGATGTAAGACCACAGCTATTCCCAATTTTACTTAGTTGAACACGGTATTTGTATCCATTCATGGTATTAGAAATACTTGTAAGTAATAATGTATTTGTTGTAACTCCTGAGTAAGTTAAATCGTTTCTAAGGTCATTCCAGGTAGTTCCGTCAGTAGCTATCTGCCATAGATAGCTATTTCCACCATTATCAGTTACTGAAATTGCGGTATTTTGTAATTCGCAAGTTGGGAGCGCTTCTGGTTGAACAGTAATTTCTATTGGTGCAGCAATTATGTAATTGGGATTTGGAATAGTGTAAGGAGCTCCAATAACAAGGCCATTTGCATTTGCGGTAAATGGACAACTTCCAAATCTTCCATCACCATCTGGATCTAGGAATCCTGCTTCAATAACATCTAGGCACAAATCGCCATCGCTGTCTAAGTCACGGTAATTTTTAACACCATCTGAGTCTGTATCAGCAATCAAATAGTTAAGAATATTAGTGTCAAGCACGGTTTCTAAACTATCTGATAAACCATTGGTTCCAAATGAATTAGGTAAGCCGTCTATTCTTCCATCTAAATTAATATCTGCAGCATTTGAGCCAGATTCTACTAAGTCAAAAATTCCGTCATTATCACTGTCTAAATCTAAATAATCAGGAATGCCATCGTTATCAGTATCGATTGGGGTAAAACCAGGTTCGAAAGCATTGTCTAATCCGTTTTTGTTTGTATCACTATTAGACCAACTAACAGAATTATTGGGTTGACCTTCGATCGTGTCAGGAATACCATCATTGTCACTGTCTGTGTCTAAATCGTCTGTGATGCCGTCGCCGTCAGTGTCCTTTGTAATTCTTTCTTTGAGAAGAAAAGTAGCTTTGTTTATATTTGTATCAGAAAGATTAGTGTGTACAAGTTCTACTTTTGTAGCAAGATAGGATTCGATTTTAAAAGTGCCTGCTCCAGCTGCAAGGGGAGTAGTTGCTTTTAATCTAAATCGTATTTCAAAAGAAGAAAATTCTGTAACGCCGCTTTCAAAAACCCCATCATAATTAGTATCTACTTCAAGTTGCCCGTCCGGGTCCGTAAGTGTAAGTGTTTGTGATGGATCAACTCTTAAAATAAAATCACCTTCATTATTTAATAATTCACTTACGGGAGTTGTTTGTGTTGATGTATCAGCACTAATATATTCAAAACTTATTGATCTTGGCTCTATAAAAGTTATACTATATGTGTTTGTTTTTGTAATCCCCAATGGAACTTCAGACACAAAACCAAAATTTGTTTTTCCAGTTATTATTCCTTCACCAATTATTGTACCATTGAAATTAGTTCCTAAAAGTGTATTAGTTTGGTTTATGAAATTAGAAGTTGACTCTACGGTATTTAGTATTCCATCATTGTCTAGGTCTATATCAATGTTGTCGTTTACTCCATCTCCATCTGTATCGATAGGACAATCGCTAACTGGAATTCTATCGGACAATGTAGAACTACAATTTAAGATACTTCTTCTAACTTGATAGTAGCCAGCCTGAGTAGGGGGAAAACTGTCAGAGATGGCTCCAGGAATATCAGCACCATTAAAAATCCATTGAAAACTATAATCGATGTCGGGGCTAGTTTTTAATTTTATATTCGGAATACAATTGCCTGTTAAGGATAAATTATTTTCTGATAGAATCTCAGGTTTTAAGTCAAATCCAGAGTAGTAACCTCCGTATGTGGCATTAATATTCGTTCCTGAATATGAAACATAAACTTGCTTGCTCGATTTTATACTAATATTACCGAAGAGTGAATTTATGGAGTAAAACACAAAATTAGAATTTCCAGTAACAGCTGTGGGAGTGGATACAATTGGGCTATTATTTATCTCAAGAGTTGCACCAGTTTCAGTAACTATGTTTATTGTTCCAATATAACTTTTGCTTCCAATTTTGTCGATTTCTGGAATATTACCAACCACTTTTGGCGTTGAACAATTAAGTGGTGGAACAAAAAATAAATTTTGATTTGCATTCGAAGTTTCTCCTATACTCTGATAAGCAAATACCTTTTTTGATGTTTTTACATATAAACTTCCATTGCTAAAAGCACTTCCATCAAAAATATAGTTTTGCCCATTCTGGATAGTACCTATGAGAAGTCCATTTGCAAAAATTTCAGTGTCGTCCTCATCTGCAATTATTAAAACACGTTCCAGTTCATTATAACCATTTCCTTTTATAAAAATGTATTCGGTACCAATTTTATCTGCGCCAACAATTTGGTCAAAACCTAAATCTCTTCCAGCATTATTAGCATTTGTCGGGTCGTTAGTCCCTCCAAATGACCCGCTATTGACCACAACATTTTTATCGGACTCGATTAAAGCCCCTATTAAATTTTGCCCTGAACTTCCATCGATTGCTAAAATATAACTTTGATTTTTATTTAAATTTATGGTTTGAAGCCCATTAAATATTGTCCCATTTGCTAATAATGTTCCAGCAAAAATGTTTGAAATGGTTACTGTTGTGTTATTTTCAGTAGCTAGAATAGTAAAGAAATTTAGTAGGGTAGTTATGTTCGATGTGTTTAACATCGCACCAGCTCTAAAGCACTATTCCCCTTAGCTACCAATCCTCCAGCTTGATTTCCGTTTCCTGAATTTGTTCTTACACTAACATAAATTAAGCCTTCAGCTTCAATAATGTAACCTTTATTTGAAACTAATCCTGTTGCTATACTTGAAACAAACAACTGTGTATTAATACCATTACCTATGTCATGTCTATACCGTATGTTATTGTTTACGGTTCCTTCTATTATATTTCCCCCAATTTCAATAATTTTAAATTTTACAGTACTTGTGCTTGGTGAAGAGATATAAATGTAATGATCTTGTGGTGTTACACCCGTTGCACTACTTGAAGTTAAGGGCGGGATGTAATGTCTTTTACTTAACTGCGCAAAGCTGCTTATGGATAAAAAAATAAAAAAAAGAAGTAATGCATTTTTCATTTGCTAAAAATATGAAAATTATTCCTATCTTTTTAACGAAAAATGTGCTTTAATGCTTTTAGAATTTGCAAAATTTATGTGAAACCAATAATCATCGGCCGGTAGGTTGTATCCATTAAAACTCCCATTCCATCCTTGGCTGGTGGAGTTAAGCATTTTTAGTAATTTTCCATAACGATTAAATATACTAATTGTCGCTTTTGGAAATAGATCCAGATTTTTAATCATCCATAAATCATTTATACCATCGTCGTTTGGAGTAAAAAAACGAGGATAATCCAATACATAAAACGTAAAGTAATCTGAGATTCCACAACCATTTTTATCCCGAGCGTAAGCATAATAAGTTCCGGCAGTAATTCCATCGAATTGAGGACTACCTTGAAAATAAGTACCGTCAATCGAAAATTCATAATTTCCCGTTCCACTATACTCTATTAAAGCTGAATTTTTATTTCCATCAAAATCATTTATTATAATCTCTGTTATTGTTGCTATTTCGGAAGTGATGATGTTGAATTTTTTTGTGGCTTCGCAGCCGTTTGCATCGGTTACTTTTACAGAATAGTTACCGGGATCGCTTACGTTTATCTGATTTGTAGTTTCTCCAGTACTCCATAGATAACTCAGAAAACCTGTATTAACGGAGAGATTAAGATTACTGTTAGTACAAAATGCTATGGTTTCATCCTGAAAATTTGGAGGGTAAAATGAATTTATAACTAAATTAATCGGAATAATTCCAAAACAGTTAGAACCGTTAAGAACTCGGGCATATAGGGTTTGTTGGTATGGGATTGTGTTTTTAAAAAGCGTTGGCAATGCGTTTTTTTCTAGATAGGCATCATTTGCGTTTAGATAAAAATAAACAATAATATTGTTTCCTAAGCCTGTAAAATGAGGTGAAGTTGCGATAGTCATCAAATCAAATTGATAGATTCCATCATTAATGCCGTCATCATCGCAAACAATTTCTGCTGGATAGGGGGCAATTGTTTGATTCGAAATTTGGAGAGTTACTTGGGCGAAATTTACACAAGTATAGCTATTTGTTGTTTTTGCATAAATAACTTGATTGACTGATGTATTGCTATAGTTTTTCGTGTTTACAATGGCTTTGATTCCTGCTTGGGCGTCTGATAATGTTTCGAAATAGAGGATTTCGCTCAAACCAGAATTATTGTTTTTTATGATGATATCTGCTTTAGTCAAATCAAAAATCGCAATTCCATCATTATTATCATCACATTGTATTAGTGCGGTGTCACTCAAGGGCGTTTCCGGTGTGAATTCGACTTTTATTACACCAGAAGCAATACAAGTTGTGCTTCCTATTTCTACTTCCACTCGATAAGTTCCTGTTTCTGTAGCTGAGAAAGAGGGACTAGTTTCGCCAGGAATCGGAGTTGTAGCTCCGTCTTTGTACCATCTATACGTATTGGTAGAAGGTAATTTAGTATCAATAATAAAGCTTTCGCCAAAACAGATTCCGTTATTTGCTGTCAATAAACGATCTGCGCCTAAATCAATTTTAGAGGTAAAACTGCCTGCTTGGAGAAATACAGCAGAATCGTAATAGACAAACTCATCATCAGCTATGACTAATTTAATGTGATAGGAATTCCCGGCAATGACGTTAGTTTGTGCAGTCAATGCTTTGGTTTGACCACTATAATTGATAGGGCTTGTATTCGTTGATGCTGTATTTAATTGACCAAAATATTGGTCGTTTAGTGGTGCACATGTGGTGGTACTTCCAGATGTATTTGTAAAACTGGTAAATGGGCGTACGTTTTGTGACGAAACTGCTGTAGTCGTGTTTGGTATTACGGCCAAGTTTCTATAAGTTCCAGAACCACCGTTTTCCTTAATCAAAAATGCAAAACCATCAGAATAACGGCAAGGAAAATCATCTTGGTATTCATTGGAAGCAAAAATGTAATTAAAGCTGATGAAATTTGTAAGAGGAACAAAATCGAATTCTAAAACGGTTGAATTAACGGATCTGATTCCTAATGCCTGATTAAGATCGGCATCACCTGCCCACTCATTATTTCCGCCGCCGTTGTTTCTTCGAAATGGACCTCTGGAATTATCACTACTCCATGTGCTTAATAAAACACCTTCCGAAAAAGGAAAACTGCTTGTTCCAGCGCTGAAATAAGCATAGCTATTTTTAGGTCCAGAAAACGTATCACCAGTTACGCTAGCTGAAGATGTAGTTGCACAATTACTATTATTGGTCAATAAATTTACTAGGTTTTGCGCCGTATAGGTATCATTTACTGTAATAGATTGAGCAGTTCCGCGTAGTGAAGTGAAACAAAGGAAGATGTAAAATAAAATTGATTTCGTCAAATTCATAGTATCGTAAAGATACTATAAATCTCTACTTTTTAGCAGGTTATAGGATGAAAACATGAAAATAGAAGTCCAGATTAAGACAATGAGTATCGACGAAAAATGAACATCATAATCCTTTAAACTTTCTACGCCAATTTGTTCGCCTAAGTTTTTAACTACTGATAATCGAGTGAAAGGTTCCACAATAAGATTTGACATCGATTCCAGAGGTAAAAACTGAGTAATATAATCAGCTGTTTTGCTGTCTGGAAAGATTTTAAAGTTCAAAATTCCTTTTACAATTCCTTCGATAATATTCCATACTAATAAAAATCCGAGCGCAAAAGCAGAACGTTTTACTAATATACCTAAGAATAAACAGAAGGAAAAAAAGCCTACTAATTTCACAAAGAAAGCAAGAAGATATTCTAATTGAGAGAAAACTATGCTAAATTCTGTATAAGAAGAAAAACTAAAACCCAAAATAAGTGTCATTATAAAAACAAAAACAGTGGAGCAAAAAGCAAATAATACAACAGTAACAAACTTAGAAAGGATGAATTCCTGCTTGCTCATTCCATCGATTAGATTTTGTTTTAAAGTGCCGTAACTGTACTCATTAGCCATCATAGAAACGATGACTATGGCTAAGAATAGTTTTAAAATGGAGGCAATATAGGTGTTAAAATGCCAAATAAATGGAAAATTAAATATACCCATTTCAGCAAGGTGGAATTTAAAAGCACCAAGTTCAAATTTTATAGATGCAAACAACGCTATAAAGGATAGTAAAATAAAGTAGGCCAAAGTCAAAACCCGACTTGCTTTATTCATCCAGATTTTTTGTAATTCTATAGAGAGTAATCGTTTCATTTTTTAGGATTTAGGAATTGTAATTTTAGATTTAGGAATTGAAATTGCTGTTTTTATTTTTTCGAGGTCAATTCTAAAAATTGTTCTTCCAAACTGTTTTTTCTTTTCAGTAGATGACTTAGAACAATCTTGTTTTCAAATAGAAATTGATTCAAATCAGCGGCTTCTAATTCGCTTTTTAAATACACGAGCACTTTTCCTTCTTCCTGTTTAACATGTTCAACTGCAGGATGTGTTTTTACAATTGCTATTAAATTTTGAGTGTCTTCAGCCTGTAATTCATACAATCCTTCGTTGACCGATATACCGTCCACTGAACCTGTATATAAAATGTTACCTTTCCTTAAAACTACGACATGGGTACACACTTTTTCTACTTCATCCAGTAAATGGGAAGCTAGAAGAATTGTTGTTCCTTGGGCGGCGATATGTTTGATAATATCCCTGATTTGATGTATCCCTTGCGGATCTAACCCATTAGTAGGTTCGTCCAGAATTAATATTTCAGGGTCATTCAATAGGGCAGAGGCAATCGCTAAACGCTGTTTCATTCCTAAAGAAAAACTACTGAACTTACTGTCTTTTCTTTCGGTTAGGCCAACCAATTCCAGTTTTTCAAGAACTTTGTTATAATTGATATTCTTGATCTTGCAAACTAATCTCAGGTTTTCCTGCGCCGTCATGTAGGGGTAAAAATTGGGTCTTTCGATAATAGCGCCCACTTTTTTCAAAGCATCATGTGTTTTCATTTTTCCGTCAAACCAGCTGTAATCGCCCGAAGTTGCATTTACCACATTTAAAACAATGCCGAGCGTTGTCGATTTTCCGCTGCCGTTTGGTCCTAAAATTCCATAAACGTGGCCTTTTTTTATTTCGAAAGAAATATCGTTTAAGGCTTGCAGGCTTCCGTAGCGCTTGCTGAGGTTTTTAATAGAAAGAATGGTTTCCAATAGATTTGCTTTTTTAGTTTTTTATAGGACGAACAAAACAGCAAATTGTTACTCTTAAATTCTAATTCGTTTATTCTTAAATAATTTCTGACATGGCTTTTAGCTTTTCGGCAGTAATAGGTTTCATAATATAATCTTTGAGGAAGTGATGTTTTTTTGCCATTTGAATATCAGCGGGGTCTATCGAGGAGGTTACGATGAAAATGGAGATCTCTTTTTTTATTGCTAAAAGCACAAATTCATCCAGGAACTGCCATCCATCCATAACTGGCATATTTAAATCGAGTAAGATGCCATCAGGCATTTTATCGTTATCATCGCTGTTTTTCTTTAATTCTTCTAATGCAGATTGTGCATTAAAGAAAGAGTGAATTTCATCACAAAATTGATTTTTATGAAGCAGCATGCTCATTAATTTCACTGTTAATTTATCATCATCTATAATATAGATCCTTTTAGTTTTCATTTAAATATATTTTAAAAGTAGAGCCAACGCCTACTTCGCTTTCTACTTCAATTTTGCCTTTCATGGCTTCGATTTGGTTTTTTGTAATAAATAATCCAATACCTCTAGCGTCACTATTTCCATGAAATGTTTTGAACATACCAAATATTTTATGGCCGTTTTTTTCTAAATCTATCCCCAAACCATTATCTTTAAAATTTATGATCGTATGCTGATCAGTGACCTCATAGTTTATCTCTATAGTAGTTGCTCTATCTGGAGATTTGTATCTTATAGCATTCGTAAATAGATTCAGTAATATGCTTTCTATGTATTCTGGAACTACAAAGACTGTTAAGTCATCAGGTATAGTATCTAAGATTGTTATTTGGTTTTTTTTAATGATAAAGTTTAAGCTGTCTTTTGTTTTTTCGATCTCATCTTTTAGGCAAATTTTTGTTTTCTCAATGTCCATACTTCTCTGGACTGTGATAATTTCGTTTAAATACTCAATGGTTTCAGAGAGTCTGTCTGTTGCTTCTTTGAACAGATCAATATAAGACAATTTTTCTTCTACGTCATCGGTATCCTTCATTACTTCTAATACCATCGCTAAATTGCTGGTGTGCGAACGAATATTATGCGAAATAATATGGGCGAAATTTAATAGTTTGTTATTCTGATCAGTTGTTACCTCTAGTAATTTATTTAGTTCTAATTCTTTTCTTTGTCGAATGCTAACATCTCTACCTACTCCTATGAAGTAAAGTATATTATTTTGGTTGTCAAAAACAGGAGTTATATTTAAATCGTACCAATATTTTTCTTTGTTTTTTTTATAATTTAAGATGGTAACTTTTATGGGTTTTTTAGCTCTAATTTCTTTACTCAGTAGTTCGGTTGTGTTTTGGTTAGTATCAGGCCCTTTTGATAAATAACCAGGAGTGAAACCTATTATTTCATTTAGACTAAATCCCGTAAGCTCTAGGTAGGCTTTATTTGCCCAAACCGCCTTTCCCATTGGGTCTGCAATAATAATAGTTTCGGTGGTTTCAGATATGGCAAGTGAAATCATATTGATGTAGGTTTCTACACTTTTTCGTTTAGAAATATCTTTTAAAATAAATGCTAAATAGGTTTTACCGCTCATTTTAAATTTGTCCCCAAAAGCTATTTCTACTGCTACAGATTCTCCTGATTTAGTTTTTAGATAAGTATCTTTTACAATATGGTCCCTCTTTGATAGATGGCATTGAAGAAAAAGGGCTGCTTCTTCTTTAGACTCATCAGCGAATAGCTCAGAAATAGGTGAGCCTATTAATTCGGATTCATTATAGCCAGATACTTCAACTGCTTTTGGATTATATTGGGTAATCAAATTATCTAAAGCGTCAATTATAAATATGGCGTCGTTGCCACTCGAAAAAATTGAAGAAAATTTATCAATATTTAGTTGAAGCTCATTCAAAAGACTCTGCTTTTCGGTTATGTCCTGAAAGGTCCCCAATAATCGTCGTGGCTTTCCTTTCTTAAAAATTACTTGACAAATACATTCAACATATTTAATGTTATTTTTAGCGGTCGTAATTTGAAATTTACCATGAAATGGAATGCCCTCATTGATAGCCAAATCGACTAAGTACTCCAGTCGATCTCTATTCTCCCCTGCAGTATAGAATTTATTGCTACTTCCCTTAACGGGAATAAAATCATCTGGAACTTCAAGAATGTTTTTTGTAACTATATCCCAATATGCGGTGTGTTTTTTTAGATTCAGCTTCCATATTCCAATCTTTGCCGACTGAGCAGCGTTGAGATATAGATTCAGCTTTTTTGACATTTTTGTAGTTTTAGTAAATGATTTATTATTGAAGGGAGCAAATTTAGTTATTAAAAAACTATAGTTGCTTTGTTATGTTAAGGAAAATTTGTTCAAAGAATAGTACTTTTTATAATATGATTTACAGTGTCTGTTTTTAGTCAAAATTTAGTTTACTGTATATTTTAGTTTGTTTTTTTATATTGTTTAGGGCTATGTGGCTGCAGTTGCTAATTTCGAAATTAAGTTCCAAGACGCTGCCTAATTAGCTTATGAAAAAACAAGTAGTTTGTGTTTTATTATCATTTGCCTATAAATTGATGTAAATTTGTGGTAAACATACCCTAATGAGCGATTCTGAAGTACTTTTTAAAAAACCATCCTATCCCATAAATAAATTACTGTCTGATTATTTAGGTCGTTTTGACCGTATTTCAAAAGTTCCGATTGTTTATGATGATTTGTTGCGTTTTTCTGGTTTTATCAATGTCTATGATAAGCAGGAAGAAGATACCTTGTGGATTAGAGTGTATTATAATGAATTTGAAAGAATCGAAATTGATCTTACCTTAAAAAAAATCTATTCGCTTTTACATTCAGATGGAAATCTAGACATTATTAAGTTTTTGAATGTCGATTCAATCGATTACTGCACTTTCGGAAATTCGAAGCCTTTTCGAATAAAAATTCGAAACATTTTAAATGATAATTACACTCATTTTTATGTTAAAAAAGCAGATGCTTCGCGTGTTTACGGTCTAGAATTAGAGCATATTCTTTCTCCGGATAAAATCAATTTCTTAGTGTATGGAGATACATTAGTGGAAGAACATATCATGGGAATTCCGGGAGATGTTTTTATAAAATCGCTTTTGAAGGATTGTAGTGAAACCGAAAAATCACAGATAGCAAAAGAGTTTGTTAAGTTTAACGAGCGTTGTATGATTCGCCTTTTAGGAGATATGAGGTCGTATAATTATGTAATTGTCCCTATTCACGATTTTGATCAGGTTGTTTATAGAATACGCCCCATTGATTTTGATCAACAATGTTATGAGGGGAATTTCAAGATTTATAGACCACAATTTTTTAAAGAGAATTATCCAATGGTGAAATTAGTCAAAGATAGACTTCAGGATAGTTCCATAGAACAATATAAAAATGAGGAACGAGCCGTATTAGCTAAAAGAATCCTTTCGGCAGAAACACGTATTAAACGATTATTGAAGATTATGGGAAATGATCTCATAGCTCCTGATGAGCATGTGCAACGATTAAAAAGTGAACTCTATGTGTATACCAATGATTTAAATTTTAAAAATGCCAAAAGAATGGGGAATGTTTTAACTGCAGCCTTTAGATTTGTAACCCGAAACTATAAAAACGCCAATTTGTTTAAAGGAGGATTTTAAGTTCTATTTAAGTTTTTGTTTATTCGTTATCAGATAATTGTTCAAAATATGAGAAATCAAGTATTCATTATATCGTCATTACTATTGTTATTGTCTTGCCAGCAGGACTCGAATACAATGTCATCGCTTTATGAATTGCCAAAGAAATTAAAAGAAGTTTCGGGCATTACATATTCACCAGAGGCTAAATTGCTTTGGGTTATTCAAGATAGAGGAAATGCTAATGCAATATATGGCTTAAACGAATCTGGGAAAATAGAAAGCAACATCACGATCCAGAACGCTACAAATATCGATTGGGAAGATATCACAAAAGATAGTAATGGGGATTTGTATATTGGTGATTTTGGCAATAATGAAAACGCAAGAAAGGATTTGTGTATTTATAAGGTGTCAAAAGATTCTTTGCAAAAGAGTGCGATAAATGCTTCTTATAAAATTTCGTTTGAGTATCCTGAACAAATGAATTTTCCACCAAAAAGTAAAGATCTTCTCTATGATGTGGAAGCTTTTTTCGAATATAAAAATAATTTCTACCTCTTCACAAAAAATAGAAGTTCTGGTTTTGATGGGACTACATTCCTATATAAAGTCCCAAACAATGCCGGTTTTCATCAGGCGAAATTACTTGGGGAATTCAAGACTGGAGGCAGCTATAAAAACAATGCAATAACGAGCGCAACAATAAGCCCAGATGGTTCTAAAGTGGTGCTATTATGTCACGGGAAAGTATGGCTTTTTCAAGATTTCAGTGGCGATAATTTCTTGTCAGGAAAAGCAAGCGAACTTCAACTGAATCATTTTTCGCAAAAAGAAGCCATTTGTTTCAAAGACAATTCAACGCTTTTAATAGCGGATGAAAAGGATAAAAAAACAGGCGGCTTCGTTTATGAAACAACTTTAGAAAGACTAAAAACCCAGCCCTAAACCGAAAGTGATACGTCCTTGATCATCGGCACTTTTAAAATAAGTCAGCCTAGCCGTGAGGACGTTAAGACCATTAAGCCAGATTCCGCCTCCAACGGATTGATGCCATTTATTTGAGGTTTCTCCGTCTAGCCAAACTCGACCGTAATCAAAACCACCAAAGACTCCATAGGACATTGGAATAATACTATTCTTAATTTTGCCTATTGAGTAGCGAAGGTCACTACTTTGAAAAAAGGATTGGTTTCCTAGGAAACGCTCGTTTCTAAACCCTCTTAAATCGTAGTCACCACCTAGAGTAGCGCCTTGGTAAAACTCATAATTATTGTTCAAGATTGCCTTTCCTTTTAGCAAAGTTGCCAAAACTAATTTTCCATTAGCGTCAATTTTATGGTTAAAATTAAGTTTAGATTCTATAGCAGGGAAATTCTGTTTAAAATTGCTGAGGCTTGTTTTCCAACTTCCACTTATTGAAAAGCCCATTCCCATCGTTGGTAATGATGCATTGTCATAGTTTTCATAGCTGTACTTTATACTCGCTCCAGCATACTGTTGATTATCGAAAACAGCAGGATTTACCATGTTATCAAGAGCTATAAAGCGATTATTGGTGCGCTCTACATCAAAGTTTTCAAAAGAAGTTTGGAAAAGAATTGTGCTTCCGTGGATGCCCACTTTTTTAAGTTGAGGTGCTACTTTGAGTATTCTTATTCGAACTCGATTAAAATCCATTCCGTTTAGCTCATCATTATTAATACGGTTATTTCCATAACCAAAATAGTTAATAGCAAAATTAGGACTGGTAACTTGGGATTCTAAATTAAAATCCCAATCGCCTACTATCTTAGGTGCATGAAGATCGTATAATAATTCAAAACCGCCTGTAGCAAAATAATAATTTGCTTTAAGAGTATGTTTTCGAGTGTATGGATTTTGTTTAAAATAATTGATAGTATAATTTGCAATAATACCAACTTTTATACCATCATCAGGATTAAAGCCAAGATTAGGCATGCCTGAAAAGGCATTGTATTTTGGTTTTTTATAATCATAAAGGTTTGTTTCATAATCATCAGTCCAGAATTTTTTAGTTTTTGAGTCGATATTATAGGTGTTCTCTTTAGATTTAAAATCAATGATTTTAGTGTTATGACCATTTGCAATAGTATAGATATCATGGTTTTGCCCGCCAATTAGTAGGGTGTTTATTCTTGATCTTCGGGTGCCCGTAACTTCAAATTGATCATCATCGTCTAATCCATAAAACCAGAGATTCTTTGTTCTTGAACCGTTGAATAATTTAGTATACAGTAATTCATCGCCCTCTTTTTTCATTCGATAAACACTAACTTCAATTTTGTTTTTTGCAACATGATTGATGATAAATTTATCTTTTTTATTGGTCCCTACAATCACAACAGTTTTTTGTAATACGCGATTGTACTCTGTCGCATATTTTACTAATTGTGCTCTTCTTAATTTTAATTTTTGTTTTATTTGAGTAATAGTTTCGTCCTGAACTTCTGTTGGTAAGTTGTCAAATGCTTGGTCAATAGCATCGTCAGAGAGATGATCTTGAATGTATTTTGCCTGCTTAATCCAGTCTTTTTCGGTGGCTTTTTTTAGAAAAGCAAGATCTAAAGGATAAGGCTCTCTATTGAGCCATTTTACATTTTTTATATCCTTTTTAAAAGTTTGCATGTGACGAAGTGCGGGAATATTCATTAGGATAGAAAGTAAAGTTCCATCATATATCGTGAAAGCTTGATCTCTATCTCGAGGAATCGGTTTGTAAATAACTTGGTCTTTTTTGTTATATTCAGCCCAACGCCATTGGTCGTAATGTCTGTCCCAATCGCCAATAAGCATATCAAATAAACGCGCTTTTATATATTCGCTTTCATCAACAGCATACTTTTCATCTTTTTGTAAGTTATCCAATAAATCTTCGGTACTTATGATATTATCAGGTTTGCCAAAGGATATTAAGTCTTTTTGACTTTCAGAAGGCCGTTCTTCCACTAAATACAACTCGTCGCCAAAATCAGCATTGAACTCGCCCAATGCTTTTTGTTTTGGAACATAAAACAAAGAGGGATTCGTGTGAAAAACACCAATATGCTCGGCTAAATTACCCACACTCAAAGGGGCATAAGGATGTGCAGTAGTATAAAAATCATATATAAAATCTTCAGCATAGGTATTTTTAAAGTCATTTTCTACATATTGATCTTTGAAGGCAACACTTTGCAAAAAACGTCCAACACGTTTCTTAACGCCACGCATCACATATTCTTTTCCATTTGGATCAAGTAGTCGCAATGAAATTGATTGATGACCACCACCGGCTCTATTTGGTGATAAACCGCCATAAAGCGTGCCTAAGTTTGCAGTTTTAGATTCGATTAAGGTGCCGTAGTATTTTCGATAATGGGTTCCAAAAAGGAAATTATGAAAACTACTTTTATTGATCATCTCAGGAGTGTAAACGGAGCTTGTTTTTGTTAATGGGAATTGGTCTGGATAATCCACTTTTATTTTTTCCTTTGGTGAAAGGAGCGTCTTCTTAAAAAGAATTTGGCTATGATTGTTGACTATGCCGTAAAATGAAACTGATGTTTTTCCGTTTTCAAGGATGTCTAATGTAGCATAACCCTTTTTTCCATAGGAGAAATCAGTTGGATTTATTGCTCTAGCTGCCTGAGATTTAGATCCTGCTCCACTTATGATCTGTTTGATGCCTTGGCTTTCAGTATATTGTAAATTATGGTCGTGACCGCTAACGACCACCACATTATCTTGACCTTGCAAAAGGGTTTTAATGCGTTTTACAAAAGCAGTATATTGTTTATTTTGAATGTCTTGCGGACTAATTCCAGAGGTTCTTCTCAGTAAGTTGATCAGCGAGCCTATAACAGGTAAAGGGATTTTTTGTTCTAAAGGGAAAATTTGCTTTTCTAAAGAAAATTGTCCGCCATGACTTCCATTACTCATCAAGGGATGATGGATGGCCAATATGATTCGTTTGTCTTTGTTTTTATTTAAGATACTTTCTAGTTCTTCAAAAAAGGCCTCTCTAGTTTTGATAGTACAATTATCATTAATTGTGGGATTTTTATCCCAATCTTCAAGAAACCATTGACTATCAACTGTAATAAGATGTACCTGTTCATTAATTTTAACATCTTCAATCGCACATCCGTTGCGGGGTAAAAATGATTTTTTATCTCCAATATACTCAGAAACATATTTTTCTTGTCGCTCTAATCCTTCGATACCACTATACCAATCGTGGTTTCCGGGAATAAAAATCGTTTTTCCTTTAAATTCTTTCGAAAGTTGTAATTGATTTATTAATGAATTTTCTGCTAATTGATACTCTTTTTTGTTTTCTTTGCCAGGCATTCCTTTTGGATAAATATTGTCGCCTAGAAATAGAAGCGTAGCATTTTTATCTGATTTTTTTAATTTGTCGTTAAGAGATTTGAGGCTGTTTTTAGAATCACCTTCGGTAACGTAACCGGCATCACCAATTAAATAGAACGTATGGGCTATTTTTGAAGTGTCGATGTCGTTTACGGGAATGGGATTTGTTATATCACTGCCGTATTGAGCATGATAAGTAGCGCAACTTTGTAACAGCAAAACCGTAAGAGTAATGATACAATATTTAAATGTATTTTTTTCGATAAAACCAAAAACCAAAAATAATTTCATAAATTAGGGGATAATTTTTTTAATATGAATCTAACTGAACAGGCCGAACAATTTATTTACAATTTATTCAAAGATAATCTTTCTGAGTCATTTACTTATCATAATTTTAGCCACACCTTAGATGTTGTAAATGCAGTGAAAGAGCTTGCTGATCACGAAAAAGTAAATCAGCAAGAAAGCAGTATTTTACAAATTGCCGCCTGGTTTCATGATTCAGGATACATTCATGGATACAAGGATCACGAAAATGCCGGAACCCTTATTGCTTCTAATTTTTTGAAAGAACACAATATATCAGATGATTATATTCAAAAAGTTTCTGCACTTATCAATGCAACCCAATATGATTATTCGCCTCAAAATATTCTGGAGGAAATTATAAGAGATGCTGATTATTTTCATTTTTCAAGAGAAAATTACCTAATAAGATGTGAATTATTGAGGAATGAATGGGAGAAAACTTTAGATAAAAAATTCACAGATTTTGAATGGGCTAAAGTCAATCTTGAGAAATTATCTGAAAATCATGTTTATTATACTGATTATGCGAAAGCGAATTGGCAAATTCCAAAGGAAAATAATATCGCATTAATCAAAATTATGATTCAAACACTAGGAGCCAACGGAGAAGATGGTGAGGAGGCTTTAAACAAAAAGAAGAAAAAAAAATCGGAAAAATCAGATCGTGGAATAGATACTCTTTTTCGAATCACACTTGGCAATCACACGCGACTAAGTGGAATTGCTGATAGTAAAGCCAATATTTTGCTTTCAGTCAACGCCATCATTATTTCAATAGCCTTGTCCTCATTGATCCCTAAATTAGATAGTGCGCGAAACGCTCATTTAATTTACCCAACTTTTATAATGTTGATGTTTAGTGTGGTATCCATTATTTTCGCCATATTATCTACTCGCCCTAAAATTACCAGCGGCACTTTTACCAGACAAGATATTGAAGATAAAAAAGTGAATTTATTATTCTTTGGTAATTTTTATAAAATGCCATTAGAAGAATACGAATGGGCCGTAAATGAAATGATGAAAGACAGAGAATACTTGTATAACTCCTTAATTAAAGATCTTTATTTTCTAGGTTTAGTATTAGAGAAAAAATATAAATTATTGCGAATTACCTATAATATTTTTATGGTTGGTTTAATTATATCAGTTTTATCGTTTGTAATAGCGTTTAACTGGTCAGTAATCTAATTTTTACAACTATTCAAGTTGAAATGGTTGGTCGTCTGGATTTTCTGATATCGTATTAAGCACCTTAATACGAATGGCCTTTAATCCAGAAACTCCTTGTAGTTCCTCAACATCAAACTGTTCGATTGTAGGTTCAAGAATATTTTTGAACTGTAAAAATTTTATATATTTTAAATATTCCTTTTCTTCATTTCTTTGCGAATAGACAATAGTTATTTTTTCCTGATCTGTTATTCGTTCATTAGTTCCTTTGATATGCGCTTTGTCGATTCGTTTTTTAACGACTTCATATCTTGCATTATAAGTTCCATCAACGTCAAATCGCTTTTCGTCCATTCTAAATCGAATAGAAATTGGAGAGCTGAAAACTAATATTAAGGAAGTAACTTCCAGTTCATAAGGTAAAATAGACTTGCATCTATGGTGTTCTAACTCCATTTCACATAGTGTTTGTAACTGCCACAGTCTTAAATTACTCAAATAAATTTTATCAAATGGTTCTTGCGGAGATATGGAAGCACCAATGTATAAATTGTGTTCTACGCCGTCAGATTTGAATCTTTCGAAATAATGCGGGAATATTTTTTGAGCTTCTACTTGCGATTTATCTAAAATAGAAGCCATTTTTTTATTGATAATCGCCATCGCATCATCAAACTTTTTTCGAGATTTATAATAGGAACCCGTTTTTGGGTCTATATCTGCGAAATATTTCTTGATTGTTTTCTCTGTAGCTTCATCGACTTTAGATTTAACAATAATAGGATGTATTTCGTTTTGAATATAATTTTGAATTTGCTGTTCCGTATCTGTTTTTAATTCTAAATCTAAATCTTCAAAATAGGAATGCATTTCAAATTTCCGCTGCTCTAAAATAGAGAGATTGGTGTTTTCTTTTAATTTATCAAAAATTTTCAATAACGTTTTCAGTTGACTTTTTAAATCATCTTTAACCGTTTGATTTCTATGTAAGGAAGAGCTTTTTACATCAATTTGACCGTATAAAGGATAGACGTCTTTAAATACAATTTCTTTGAAGATGTAATCTTTATTAGGGTTATAAGTGTGATAGAATTTCTGAGCCTCTTTCTTAAATTTCCAAAATACGCTGGAATGAATTGCCGTATATTCTCTTTGAATTACCGCTTCAATTTGATTTTGTAAATCGTTGTAATAATTGTCCAAAGTATCAACTACATATGGCAATAGCAAGTCAAGATTGATCGCATTGATACTGTTTAGACTTCGCGGATTTGACGAGACTAATTCTAGGATTCCTAATAGTTTATCATTTTTAATGACAGGTGCAAGGATGCAACTTTTTATGTTTTGCTTCAATAAATGTTTTGCAAATTTTTCATTCTTAGCTGTTTTTGCAAATTTTTCTACATTCGAAATAGCATATGTTTTGTTAGTTTTTAAGATAGTATTTATTTCACAATCTAAGAAAGCATTTTCACAGGGCAGCTCTTTTTTCTCATAGAGAATAAAGCTGTTTGTCCCAGTGGTAGCATGAGGAGGATTGATAAACATATTTTCCTCCTCGTTGTAAAAAGTAAGCCCTACTCTTAAATCAGGGACTTTAAAAATGGATCTGAAAATGGATTCAAATTTTCTGTCTTTTTCATTATGCTCGCTATTTGCTCTTAAAAGATTAGTTTTCAATTCAGATATTGCACTTTCAATTGTTGCGTCGAATAACGTAACTATCCCGAAACCTTTCATTTCCCAACTCTCGAGTGGGAATTTTTCCTTCCATACGTTTACATCATCATAATTATCCATTAATAAATCAATATCCTCAGGACTTAATTCTATAGCTTTTTCGGTGGGTGAGATTTTTATAAAATCGGCATTGTATAGAATTCTATAATGTTTTGTGATTCCGTTTTTATCTGGAATATCATAAAATAGAGGTTTGCTTATTATAAAATCCTTTTTGTAGTAGGCGTTCAATACTAATATACAAGACATGACAAAGAATTGATCTTTATCGAAATCTCTAATGGTCAGATCAAAAGTACCACCAGCGTCATCTAGTATTCGCTGGAATCTATTAGTAAAATTAAAAATGATATTGTGAAAAGGTATTGTTACTGCTTTGATTTCATTATCAGAAAGGGCATTAGGAAACAGGTTTGATAATAAATTCGATAATAAATTTTCATTTTTTGTAATTAGATTTAAATCTTCGATACCCGTTTTTAACTCAGGTATTTTATTAATATCCTGAAGTAATGCCTTTGCTTGCACTGATAGGTAAGCATTATCTGATACGGCTGTCTTTTCTAATGATTCAATAAGTTGGTCAAAAGAAATTACATTTTTTAGCGGACTTTCCTCAAATAAATTATAATTCATTAAATGAAATGTTTAGAATGTAAAAATACGAATAAACTCATGTGATTTAGGGAAAATAAAGGTTTTTATAGAAATATAATCTCAATTTCGACAAAATAGTAATGGAGCTTTTCAGCTAACTTTTGGAGGGTAATTTAATGTTCAGAAACAGTTAGTTTTACTTTGTATACAAACGACAGCTAATGTAGTTGGAGAAATATTTATTTCGAATAAGTTACATTTCTCTTGACTTTGCCTTTTATAAAAATACCCGCAAAAAGCGAGATACTTTCTGGGGGTATTTTATATTGTAACTAGATTACTTTGAAAAGTAAAAGAAGGTAATATCCTTATGATTTTTCTTCTTTATTGAAGTAAACTAAATAGTAGTACATCTGTTTTTCTTCGTCCCAACCTTTTTCAACATATTTTTCAGCACTTTCAGGATTGATAAAATCCATTTTTATTTGAATGTGTGTATCTAGGTTGATTACATTTTTTATGGATTTACGAGCATCTGAAACGGCTGCATTAGCAATAGGGAAAGAAGTAATATCTTCGATACTGTATTTTTCTCCTTTATCTACTTTGTAATTCTTAAATTCTGGAATTAAGTCTGGATTGTCTAAAACTTCATTCAAGAATTCAGTCTCTTCAAATTCGTCATTTTTAGCAAAGTAATTCACAGAACGGTTCATGAACATCACTTCTTCTTTCTTATCTTCGGCAGGAAAAACTACGTCTTTAGCAAAGCCTTGACAGAATTTTAGGTATTTTTTAGTGATGAAATTTTCGTCTTCAAACGCATCCACAGAAAGGAAATGTTCTAACCAATATCTTGCATCATAGCGGTTGCTATCCACAGTTAGAATCTTATATCCTTCTTCTTTTTTATGATTAAAAATGATACAACCTTTGTCTAGTTTACTTAAGTTTATACCTTGTTGCAAGATCATTTCAAGATGCGTTCCTTTTTCTTCAAATTGTAAAAAATCAGCTTGTAGCTCACTTTTAAAAATCCCAATCGCATCAACAACGTTATTATCGATATTTACATTTGTTAAATAAGTAACATAAACCTCTCCGTTTTTGATATGTGGATGATTGGATTGCTCAAATAAATGTCGTGTGATATTCTTTGAATTTTCGTGTAAACTTGCTGGATTTTCAAAAATTTCAGAAGCAAATTTATACATATCATTGTAGTCTAAATCGACTTCATGCGCAAACTGGAAATAGTTTTCTTCTTTTTCTCTAAAAGGTTTTAAGAAAAACTCCTTTATAAGTGGCACAATTTCATCTTGAAGACTAAACGGCTGCTCAGATAGAAAAATAGCTTCATTACGACTTTTGTTCCCTACACGATGGATAGAAAGCGTCTCAATATGCGTGTTGAATAAATTGATCATTTTTTATTTTATTTTTTTAGATGAAAGAGCCAAGATTATAGACTCTAGAGAAGTCTTTAATCTTGGCTCTTGATTCTTATTTTCTACTATGTTAGTTCCAGTTTTCTTCAAAACCGAAATCTTCAAAACTGTCGTCTCCTTCAAACATGTCTAAATCATCTTCGTCTAATCCGTCTTCATAATCATTTGCATAATCATCGGCATTATCAGCTTCAAAGTTTTTTTCCATTGCTTCGTCAGGCATTTCACCATGAGAAAATAGCGTTTCAGGATATAAATTTCCAGCAACTTGTTCTTCAACAGCAGCTAGTTCAACTAAGAATGTCCACATATTAATGAAGTCATATACATAGATGATTTTTGTGTTTTCGGCATCTAATAAGTCCGATAATTGGTAGGAACTCATCGTTTTTTGCTCTCCAAGAACATCACCACTATCAAAAAGTGAAATTTCATCTTCTTGATTCCAGGTTTCATCACAAGTATAGAATGAAGCCACTTCCATGCCGTCAAAACCAAAGGAATTGAAAATAGCGTTGTGTAAATCCTCTAAAGTGTCCTCTGCAAGAATTGCAATGTCTCTAAATATATCTTCTTCTGCATCTAGAATTACTCTGAATTTGTAAACCATCATCTTTGTTTTTATTGAATGGTCAAAGGTAAAATATAATTTTATATTTCATCCCGAACTTTCGAAACAGATTCTAGATTTGTTGATAAAATTTTTGCTTATGTATTTACGACGAGCAAAATAAATTGTGTAGAAGTCTGTTCTTTTATTCGAAAAATAAAATGGATTGTTTAATTTTTATTTTTCGAATAAAAGGAAAGTACTCACATTTAGTAGTACCTCTATTTTAATGTTTTTCCAAAGGTTTTATGGACTCTCTTTCTGAATTTGTGGTATTTTTTATGATTTGGATAATATCTTTTTGAAGTCAGGTTATTAAAAAGTAAGGCTACGATCAAAAGAATTAGAACACCACTTAATACAGGGGAAATTACATACCAATAGCCCAGATTTTTTATTTCTGCTGATCCTGTTACCGCTATTAAAGCGGTCGCACCTCCCGGAGGATGCAATGTTTTTGTTAATTGCATAACCACAATTGATATGGAAACGGAAAGTGATGCTGTTAGCCACATGATGTCAGGAGCAAACTTAGCTACCGTAACCCCTACTATTGCAGATAAAACATGGCCGCCAACTAAATTGCGGGGCTGTGCTAATGGGCTCTGAATAACTCCGTATACCAATACCGCCGACGCACCAAAGGAACCGATGAGATATACAACATCAGAATGTGGAAGTGTTTGTGACTGCATAAATGCAATGATACCAATTCCGATAAAAGAACCTAAAAAAGCCCAAAAGTGCTCTTGAGAATCAACTAGGGTTTCTTTGTACAGAACGTATTTAGTTTTGCGATAACCTCTTTTTATTTTTTGAATTGTCATAGATATTTACTTCGCTAGAGTAGGTGAAAAAGTATAAACGGTATAAGGATAAATCATTTTGGCAGTATATTTTGAAATTAGACACACTACTAAAATAGGAACAAATAAAGTATAATTATTGATTAAGCCACAAACCAGAAAAATCGCAGTAAAAGGAGCATGAATGCTGGCGCTCAAAACGGCGGCCATACCGATGATTACAAAGTTTATCGGAATTACATTAGCGTTAAAATAAGTATTTAACGTTAACGAAAGTAAAAATCCTAGAAAAGCACCGATAAAAAGACTTGGAGCAAAAACGCCGCCGTCACCGCCAGAAGCTAGCGTTGCTGAAGTAACAATGGGTTTTAAAAGTAAAATTCCTATATAGCTTAGCGCAAGTGTAAAAGTTAATACGATTTCATTTGGACGAATAAAAATTTCTTTGATTGCATGGTAACCTTCTCCATAAAGTTGCGGAAATATAAGTAAGGAAATCCCTAAAATTAATGAGCCTAAAATGATTTTAAAGTGGGGCGTTTTTATCTTAGAAAATTGAGACTTAAAAAGTAACACACTTCGCGTTAGATAAACTGAATTTAAACCAGCCAAAATCCCTAAAAGAATAAAATAAGGAATGGCTTGTAAATGCCAGGTGGTAATTAACACATTAAATATTGGTTTTTCATCGAGAATAACGATGAGCCCAAAAGCAATTGACACGGCAATTAGATTTGTTAGTAGGAATGCTCGAGATACTTTTTTAGAAATAACTTCCAAGGCAAAAAGGATTCCGGCAATAGGACTACTGAAAAGCGCTGTGATTCCTGCTGCTATTCCTGCACAAATTAGTTCGGTTTTATACTGTCTGAAAACATTTTGTTTTCGCTGGGCAACGGCACCAATAGTAGCAGATGCGACTACAGTCGAAACTTCAATTCCGGTCGAACCTCCAAAAATAACAGTAAGCAATCCATTGATGAAATGGGATGGTATTTTATAACTAGGTAGGTTCTTAGATTTAGAATTTGTACTCTCGAATATTTCTTTGATTCCTTTGTTTTCTTTTTTCTTAAATAGATATTCACGTAGAAAATAGATTACCGACAAACTAAAAACTGGAAAAATAATATAGAATATCGGGTTTGTATTGGCTTGATGAAAAAATATTTCCTCATAATATTCGGTTATTGTTTTTAAAACAACGCCCAAGAAGGCAGCAAGAAAACCAATTAGAATAGAAACAATTATTAATTTTTGGAATTTAATTAATTTGTAGTTTTTTTTAATCTGAGCTGTTTTGTTCATTGCAATAGGTAAAAAGAGCTTTTTTTAAGGAGCAGTGAGACTGCTAAAAGAAGCTTTTATATGATTGATGCAAAATTAAACAAAGTTAGAATGACTTGAATCATAAAATAGTTGTGAATTTTTATTTTTATGATTTCATTGTGAATTGCTCTTCAGAATTTAGAAAAAGATTTATTTCTCGTAAAATTCTATCGGTAAATCATCAGGATCAGCAATAAAGAAAAATTGTTTCGCTGTGTACTTGTCTTTTCGTATTATTTCTGCTGCGATATTACTTTGTAGTAAAAATGCTCGTGTTTGTTCTATATCGCTCACCTCAAAAGCCAAGTGACGCAAACCGCTAGATTCAGGGCGAGAAGGCCTTTTGGGCGGATTAGGAAAGGAAAATAGTTCTATAATATAAGTTCCGTTTAGAGCCAGGTCTAGTTTGTACGACTGTCTTTCTTCACGGTAAACCTCCTGAATAATGGTGAGCCCTAAAATTTGAGTGTAAAAGTTTTTCGACTTTACATAATCAGAACAAATTATGGCAATGTGGTGCACTTTGTTTAAGGATAACATATACTATTGATTTAATTTTCGAATTACTTTTGCGGGATTTCCCACTGCCAATGAATTCTCAGGGATGTCTTTTGTAACAACAGATCCCGCACCGATTACAGATCCTTTGCCAATGGTGATTCCGGGACAAATAACGCTGTTTCCACCAATCCAGCAATCGTCGCCAATTGTTATTGGCAAGGCATTTTCCAATGTTTTTCTTAATTCGGCATCGAGTGGGTGAGTAGCAGTGTACAATTGAACTCCCGGTGCAAAAAACACATTGGAACCAATAGTAACTTTGGCACAATCTAAAACCACACAGTTTACATTGAAATAAACATCGTCGCCACAATGAATGTTGTAACCGTAATCACAGTGAAATGGCGGTTCTATGTAGAGATTTGCGCCCGCATTCGGGATGAGTTCTTTAATTATTTCCCGTGCTTTTTTTGTGATTCTGTATTCCGTTATATTCAATCTATGGAGCAGGTTTTTAGATTTTCGTCTGTCTTTTACTAAAACAGAATCTCCAGCCAAATAATATTCTCCAGCAATCATTTTTTCTTTTTCGGTCATTTTATTCGATTCTACAAAAGTTGTTTTGTTGTTTTTTGGGTATGCACTTCATAAAGCGGCTTAGTACATTGTTACGATTGGATGTAAATATAACTGAAAATTAAAAATGACTACAACTCATCCATGAAATTTGACAGTTCAGTTAACTTAAATTTAATAATACTTTGAATCAAAATACATTTGGTTTATCAAAATCAAACCAAATGAAAACTATTTTTACATGTATTATATTGTTTTTTACCGCTAACTCATTTGCCCAAACGACCATTTCAGGTAGAACCGTCGATCAAAAAGGGAAACCAATTGCAGGCGTGAATATCTACATCGAAGGTAGCTATGATGGTGCTACAACAAATGAAAATGGCGAGTTTTTGTTTGTAACGACTTTGACAGGAGATCAAGTTTTAGTGGCCAGTTTTCTCATCTATGAAACAACCAAAACGCCTATTTATGTGGCTGATTTTGAGGCTAAAATAATTATTTTAAAAGAGAATATAAATACACTTGACGCGGTTGTAATTTCGGCGGGTACTATGGAGAGTGGAGATAAAGCACGAGTTTCGGTTTTAAAACCGTTAGATATTGTCACGACAGCAGGTTCGGCAGGGAATATAATTGCCGCTTTACAAACGTTGCCAGGTACGCAAACTGTAGGCGAGGATGGAAGGCTCTTTGTGCGTGGCGGCGAGGCTAATGAAACTCAAACTTATGTTGACGGCCTTCGTGTCGCGCAACCGTATGGCGCTAGCACAAATAATTTACCTACAAGAGGGCGGTTTTCTCCTTTTTTGTTTAGTGGAATCGCTTTTTCAACAGGAGGATATTCAGCCGAATATGGCGAAGCACTGTCCAGTGTTTTACTTTTAAATACAGAAGACGAACCGGATCAAAATAAAGCAGATGTTTCGTTAATGACTGTTGGTCTCGGCCTTGGTAACACACAAAAATGGGATAAAAGTTCATTGAGCGTTAATGCTTCTTACATTAACTTAGCTCCGTATCAGGCGCTAATCCCGCAAAATGTGGAGTGGAACAGTCCGTTTCAATCTTTGTCAGGAGAAACGGTCTATCGTTATAAATTTAGTACTGGACTTCTGAAGTTGTACGCTGCGTTCGATTCTTCAAAATTTGATATTAGTCAAGAAAATATAAACGCTGTAGCAAAAACTAGAGTAGATTTAAACAATAATAATTTCTATTTCAATACCTCTTATAAAGGTAATTTTGGTAATGATTGGCAAATTGTAACTGGAATGAGTTATGGATTTAGTAAAAATAGAATCACATTAGATTTAGATAATGTGAATAATGAGGAAAATGCGGCTCATTTGAAATTAAAATTAAAGAAAAACTTTTCGAACCTATTTAAATTGTCTTTTGGAGCAGATTATTTTACAACTCAATTTAATGAAAGCTTTACAGCTAATTTAGGAACAACAAATACTAATGGCTATAATTCTAGTATTGCTTCGGCTTATACAGAAGCTGATGTTTTTTTATCCAAAAAATTTGCGGCAAAAATAGGTTTTAGAGCATCTCATAGCGACTTGCTTGAGGAGTTCAGTATTTCGCCCAGGATTTCAATGGGATATAAAGTATCAAAAAATAGTCAGTTTTCTTTAGCTTATGGCGATTTTACGCAAAGTCCAAATGCAGCTTATATAAAGTATTCTAAATACCATGAGTTTGAAAGTGAGAAAGCGTCCCATTATATTTTGAATTATCAGTACAGCGTAGACGGGAAAACATTTAGAGCAGAGGCATATTACAAAGACTATAGCAATTTAGTGAAGTATGATAGCGCTACAGCGGAGTATAATTCAATTTACAATAATAATGGTTCGGCTTACGCCAAAGGTTTGGATCTATTTTGGCGTGATGGTAAAACCATTAAAAACTTGGAATACTGGATTTCCTATTCCTATATTGATACAAAAAGAGATTACAAGAACTATCCAACGCCTGTGACGCCAAGCTTTGTTTCTGATCACAGCTTGTCTGTCGTTACTAAATATTTCATAACAGACTGGCGGTCTCAAGTGGGTTTTACAAATTCCTTTAGTACTGGGCGTCCTTATAATAATCCCAATGAAACTCAATTCATGAATGGAAAAACAAAGGCGTACAATAACTTAAGTTTTAACTGGGCGTATTTAATTAGCCAGCAAAAAATTCTGTATTTCTCGGTTTCGAATGTGTTAGGGACTCAAAATGTTTACGGTTATGACTACGCAAATACGGCTGATTCAAACGGCGTTTATAAAAGAAAGGAAATTACACCGACAGCTGACCGTTTTTTCTTTGTCGGATTCTTTTGGACGATTAGTAAAGATAAGAAAGACAATCAGCTGAAGAATTTGTAAAAAGTCGTAAAGTAAAGAAGCTTCAAAGTATCAAAGAGTATCCTCAAACAATGCTGACTTTCGACCTTTGACTTTCAAACCTTTGACTAATTCCTCGATTCATCCTTAAAAATCAACAGTTCAGTAATTATAATTTTTAAAGGGATAAAATCCACGATACTTTTGAAGTATAAATTATTAGAGTTTCAATCATCAATTAAATCACTAACCTAAAAAACTAGAAATCATGACTAAATTAATCACCGCATTTGCATTATTTGTTATTACTTTATTATCGGCTCAAGGCCAAGAAGCAACTCCTCAAAAAACAGGAAATCAATACGAACAAGGAATGGGAAAAGCATTCGGACTTTGGAAAGAAGGAAAAAACACGGAGGCTTCTGATTTATTCGAAAGAATTGCCGCGGTCGAAACGACGACGTGGTTGCCTAATTATTATGTGGCATTGGTCAATACGACTTCAGCTTTTGGAACCAAAGACAAGGAGAAAATAAATGTACTACTTTTAAAAGCACAAAATGCACTAGATACTGAAATGGCAAAAGATCAAAATAATGCGGAGCTTTATGTAATGCAAGCCATGATTAATACGGCTTGGATCGTTTATGACCCGATGACAAACGGACAAAAGTTATCTGGACCAACCATGGAACTATATGCAAAAGCCGAAGCTATTGCTCCTAATAATCCCAGAGTAATCTTCTCGAAAGCTGAATTTGAAATAGGGAGCGCTGCCTTTTGGGGTAAAGATATTAAGCCAATGTGCACTCAAATTGATAAAGCCATTACACTTTTTAGTACTTTTAAACCGGAGAGTCCTTTTTCTCCAAGTTGGGGATTAGACAGAGCGCTAGAAGCTCAAAAAAATTGTAAATAAGAACAATTCTAATATTGAAATTTTCAATGTTTAATAAAATACTTAGATGAATACATTTTTAAGAGAATTTCCAAGGGCTTTATTTATTTCGATACTGATATTTATTGTTTTAACAATAATTCCTGTTCTAAACGGCGGTGTTATAACTTTTGATAATCATTTAAAGATTAATTTTTTATACACCATACTTTATGGGATGGTATTGTATTACGCGAATGCATTTCTTTATATTTATTTAGATTCGTTTTTTGCAAGCCAGAAGTATAGTTTGAAAAGAGTGATTACAGGGTTTTCAAGTTCGTTTGCGCTTACTTTATTTGTAATATTCTTATTGAGAATTTTTGAAGATGTAGTAGTTGAGAATAATACATTAAGTGCGTTTTTTAAAGATGAGAAGCCTTCAAACTATATTGTGCCCTCAATAGTGTCATTTGTTGTGTTGTTGGGAATTCATTCATTGTATTTCTATAAAGCTTACAATGAAAACAGAGTAAAAGAGCAAAAAATAATTGCCGGAACGGCTTCGGCAAAGTTTGAGAGTTTAAAAAATCAGATTGATCCCCATTTTTTATTTAATAGTTTGAATGTTTTGAGCTCTTTGATCGAAGAAAATCCAGATAATGCACAACGTTTTACTACTTCATTATCTAAGGTTTATCGGTATGTTTTAGAACAAAAAGATAAAGAATTGGTTCCGGTCGAGGAAGAGTTGGCTTTCGCCAAAACTTATATGAACTTACTGAAAATGCGCTTTGAGGATAGCCTTGATTATGAGTTAACCACAACTAATATTAATCCAGAAGCTAAGGTTGTTCCGCTTTCGTTACAGCTGTTATTAGAAAA
The DNA here is from genome assembly GCF_004349145.1 of Flavobacterium hiemivividum. GTDB lineage: Bacteria > Bacteroidota > Bacteroidia > Flavobacteriales > Flavobacteriaceae > Flavobacterium > Flavobacterium hiemivividum. The sequence continues at coordinate 100,748 of NZ_SMFO01000011.1, forward strand.
TGCGGTAAAGCACAATGTAGTTAGCGCTCAGAAGCCGTTGTGCATTCGGATTTACGTTGACAACGGATATTTAGTGGTTCAAAATGATTATCAAAAGAAGGAGGTTTTGCAAGATCGTCGCGGAGTGGGATTACAAAATATCATCAGCCGTTATGCAATTATAACCAACCGAAAAGTAACGATAGCGCAAGACGAGAAGACTTTTACAGTCAAAATACCTATTTTAACGAAACAAATATCAGTTATGGAAGCAGCTACAAAATATAACGAAAACAACGCTTATTACCGAGCAAAAAAGCGAGTACAGGAGCTAAAATCATTTTATGGCAATTTGATATCGTATTGCATCGTAATTCCGATTTTGATTTTTATTAATCTACGATATTCTCCACATTTTCAATGGTTTTGGTTTTCTGCCGCTGGATGGGGATTTGGATTGACGATGCATGCCTTGAAAGTATTTGGATACAGTTCAGATTGGGAAGAGCGAAAAATAAAAGAGATTTTGAGAAAAGAAGATAATAAGCAAACCTGGAAATAATCATGGAAGATAAATATCAAAACGAGGAACGCTACTTTAAAGCTAAAAAGAGAGTAGAGGAAATCAAAGGGTTTTACGGGAATTTAATTGCATATATTATAGTAAATATTGGGCTTCTAGCACTTAATTTAGTGACATCGCCTAATCATTTATGGTTTTATTGGCCCATGTTGGGTTGGGGAATTGGTGTGATAATTCACGGAATGAAAGTCTTTAATTACATGCCTTTTCTTAGAAAAGATTGGGAGGAGCAAAAGATTAAAGAGTTTATGGAAAAAGAAAAGGAGAATCAAAGAAAAGATAATTGGATATAATTAAATCTAAACAAGATGGGACGATTTAGAAAAAGAATGGACGATAGTTATCAACCTGAGGATAACAGTTCTGATGAGCGATATAACTTAGCATACAAAAGGGTAAAGAGAATTAAAGGATTCTATATTCATGCGTTGGTTTATGTACTAGTAAATGCCTTTATATTGCTTTCCATTTCTAATAGTAGCAGGGTTGGGGATGCAGTTTTTTGGGAATGGCAAACCTGGAATACGGTATTCTTTTGGGGAATTGGATTAGTTGCGCATGGGTTGTCTGTTTTTGGAAAAAATATTTTTTTCGGGACCAACTGGGAAGAAAAGAAAATTCAGCAATTCATGGATAAAGACAAGGAGAATAAATGGGAGTAATTATTTAAAAAAACCAGTGAACAATTTTCAAACCGCTAATTATTTTGTATTGAAAACAATCATAATTGAAGACGAAAAACCAGCCGCAAGGTTATTGCAAAGAAAGCTCGAAAAACTAAAAATCGAAGTAGGAGTGATGCTTCATTCTGTCGAAGAAGCTGTCGCCTGGTTTTCGAATAATGAACATCCAGATTTGATTTTTTTAGACATACAATTGTCGGATGGATTGTCGTTTGAAATTTTCGAAAAAGTAGAAATTAAGAGCGCTGTAATCTTCACAACGGCCTATGATGAATTTGCTTTGCGAGCGTTCAAATTGAATAGTGTGGACTATCTTTTAAAACCAATCGATGAAGATGATTTAGAACTGGCGATTTCTAAATTTAAAGAGCGACTTCCAAAAAATGAAAAGTTACAATTAGATTTTGAACAGATAAAAAAAATGCTAAGTAATCCTTTTGACAAAGAATACAAAAAAAGGTTCACAGTAAAAATTGGGCAACATTTAAAAGTAATTTCGTTAGATGAAATCGAATGTTTTTTTAGTGAAAATAAGGGAACTTATATTCATACTTTCGACAATAGAAATTATCTTATCGAATCAACTTTAGAATTTCTAGAACAAGAATTAGACCCGAAATATTTTTATAGAATCAGCCGGAAATTTATAATTCCTATTCAAGCAATTAAAGAAATTGTGATTTACAGCAACTCTCGATTGAAAGTTATTTTACCTACATATTGCGATGATGAGGTTGTGGTAAGTAGAGAAAAAGTAGCTGATTTTAAAGTTTGGATTGGGTAGTAGAACAGCATAAAAAAAAACTGTTTTAAAAATGCTAGATTCTATTTTGGTCGAATAAAATAGAACGCTTTTTTTAAAACAGTTTTCTGGGAATTTTAAACTTAAAATTAGTCAAATAACGATTTAATTTCTTTTTTAGTTTTTCCTAATTTTTGTTGTAGTTTTCCCCACATTTCATCTTCTTTTCCTTCCTCGAATAACAAGTCATCATCGGTAAGGTCGGCAAATTTTTGTTTCAATTTCCCTTTCATTTCATTCCAGTTTCCTTTAATTTCTTCTGAATTTGGCATAATAATATAGTTTAAGAGTTAATAAATTTACTATTACAAAGGTGAGGATAAAGAAGGCGTAAACTGTTATGGAATTCGTGGAAATAGTTGTATAATTGCTTGAATAAATGGGAATTAGCAAAAGAGATTATTTATTAAAACAAATCAGTAAGTAAATCAATGTAAATTACTGGTTAATAGATTATTGTAATGTAAGATAGTTTTTGTCTATAGTGGGTTTTAAGCCTTAAAAAATGATTTTCTTATCCCGATTAAAACAAATATAAGAAAAGAATATCCAATAAAAAAAGGAGCGATATAGTCGATATAACCCAAGGCTAACATCAGTGAAATTAGTAGTAATTGAAAGCCTAATCCATATAAGGAAACGAAAGTCATAAACCAGTTAGGGAAGGTTTTTACTTTATAGGCGTCGCTGTCTAAGACGTGAATGATTTTGTCAAAACCACCGTAAACGATAGTGTAAATTTTAAACAAAATATCGACTGATTTTTGACTCTCACCTGCTAATGCAACGGGTGATTTGTCTTCGAAAATCTTGCTCGTTTTATCTCCGCCAACCGATTTGTTTCTCAAAATAACATAGTAATAATTGTATAGAGTACCCTGTAATTGAATGCAAAAAAACGCTGTTAAAGTGAGAATAAAAGAGTTCTTAGATACATAGCAAATAGCTCCTAAAAAAAGGAAGTTTAAAATGATGTCAAAGACGCTGTCTAGGTATCTTCCGGTATATGAAGGCGTGTTTTTTATTCGCGCGAGCTCACCATCGGCGGCGTCGATACCTGATTTTAAAATGATGAAAAAGCCTGCTAAATAATAGTGGTTTTCTAAAATGCAGTAAATCGCAATTAGTCCAGAAACCCCAAAAAGTAAGGTGACATGTATGGGCGTAAATCGCGTGTTTTTTAACTGATTTGCGAGCATTTTTCCAAAAGGTCTTCCGTAATCTGATAGATCAAAGAAGCTATCTTGCGCAGCAAGTTTAGACATTTTTTATAGGAACAAAAAGAAATGTGACAATATAGTCAAAGGTAAATATAGTAATAAGTTGTTATTTAGACAATCGATGTAAAGTATAGGTCATTGCCGATAAAAGGAAAAAAGCATTGATTTGATGAATCAATCCTAGCCATAATGGTACACCATATACTAAGGTGAAAACCCCTAAGGCAAACTGTAAAAAAACAAGAATTACAATTAGGTTTATTCCGATGGACTGTCCACGATCTAAAATGAATTTTCTACTTTTAAAATAGAGATAAACCATAAAACCAACTACAACATAAGCCAAGGTACGGTGGATAAATTGCACGCCACTTTTCCCTTCAGTAAAGCTTAATAAAAGGTTTCTTTGTTCCAGAAAAACGCTGTCATGCATGAATTGACCATCACTCATAAGTGGCCAATGATTGTGTATTAATCCTGCATTTAAACCGGCAACAAATCCTCCATATATAATTTGGATTAATAAAAACACCAACGAATATCTCGCAATTGATGTTAAAGGTTGCAGGCTGTTTTTTCGATTAGGATACATCAAATCTAAGGCTACCCAAAAAGTATAGGCAAAGGTTATAAAGGCAAAAGTGAGGTGTAATGCCAGTCTAAAGTGACTCACATCTGGATCGTCAACCAATCCACTTTTTACCATAAACCAACCAAGAAATCCTTGAAAGGCACCCATTCCTAAAAGAACTATGCATTTGTTTATGGTTTCTCTAGAGAGTTTCTTTTTAATTAAGAAATAAACGAACGGAATTATAAAAACTAAGCCGATGATGCGACCTATAAAGCGGTGAAACCATTCCCAGAAGTAGATAAATTTATAATCTGAAAGTTGAAAATCATTATGAATATTGATTTTTTGATATTCAGGGAATTTTTTATACTGATCAAAAGCTGCTTGCCATTTCTCTTCTGTTAATGGCGGAAATGTATCTGTTACTAAATGCCAGTCGGTCATTGACAAACCAGAGTTGGTTAATCGTGTAATTCCTCCTACAGTAACCATTATAAACAATAATACGCAACCGGATAATAGCCAAATTATAACAGATCTATTCTCTTTTTTCATTTTGAAACTAATTTTGGTAAAGATATTTTATGTAATCGCAATTCTTAACTCAACAATTGTTAAACTTTTATGAGCCCTATTTTCTGAGCTCTTTTCATCATAAAGCCATAAGCCGCATCATAATCATTAGGAATTTCTCCTTCTAAAATTGCTTCTTTAATTGCCTCTTTTAGCATTCCTATTTCTTTTGAAGGTTTCAGGTCGAATATGGACATAATCTCTTCTCCAGTTATTGGTGGTTGAAATTGTCGAACGTGATCGCGCTCTTCTACTTCCACAATTTTCTTTCGGACAATTTCAAAATTGCTGTGGTATTTCTTGAACTTATTTGGGTTTTTGGTGGTAATATCTGCTTCGCACAATGTCATTAGGTTCTCGACGTCATCTCCGGCATCAAAAACCAAGCGACGTACTGCTGAATCAGTTACTGTATCTTGAGATAAGACAATAGGACGGGAGCTCATCATTACCATTTTCTGAACAAATTTCATTTTTTGGTTCAACGGCATATGCAGACGTTCAAAAATTTTCTTGACCATTTTTCCGCCAAGGAATTCATGTCCGTGAAAAGTCCAACCTTGTTTTTTGTTGAAACGTTTTGTTGGTGCTTTTCCGATATCGTGCAATAAAGCAGCCCAACGCAACCATACATCATCCGTGTTTGGACATATATTGTCTACGACTTCTAATGTGTGATAAAAGTTGTTCTTATGAGTCTGTCCTTCTATTTCTTCTACTTGATTTAAAGCGGTTAATTCAGGTAATAGAATATCTAAAAGTCCTGTTTTGTACAGCAGTAAAAAACCAATTGAAGGTTTGTCGGTAGATAGTATTTTGTTTAATTCATCTACAATACGCTCTCCGGATATGATTTTGATTCGCTCAGCGTTCTTAGTAATTGATTTAAAAGATTTTTCTTCGATTTCAAAATCCAATTGATTAGCAAACCGGATAGCTCTCAACATTCGCAAAGGATCATCAGAATAGGTAATGTCAGGATCAAGCGGGGTTTTTAGAATTTTATTTTCTAAATCGTTTATTCCTCCAAAAGGGTCTAACAACGCTCCAAAATTAGCTGCATTCAAAGATAATGCCAGTGAATTAATTGTGAAATCGCGACGGTTTTGATCGTCTTCAAGCGTTCCGTTTTCTACTACGGGATTCCGACTCTCAAAATGATAGGATTCTTTTCTTGCGCCAACAAACTCAACGTCCGTGTCTTCAAAACGCAGCATCGCAGTGCCGTAGGTTTTGAAAACCTGCACTTTTGGTTTTGCTGGAAGTAATTTTGAAACTTTTAAAGCCAGTTCAATTCCGCTGCCAACGGCAACAATATCAATGTCTTTTTTGAAATCTCTTTGTAAAATCAAATCGCGCACAAACCCGCCAATGACATAACTATCTACGTTAAGTTCTTGGGAAGCTTGAGAAATGACCTCGAAGATTTTATTATTTAATTCTGATTTGTATTGTGTATTATTAGCCACAGATTCACTGATTTTTTATTTTGTTCTTATAATTCGTTTATGCTCCACTGAAGTTTTATTGAAGTTTGCTAATATTGCTAATTTATTATCAGAAACTTTTAAGTAGTTTAAGCATTGAGAAATATGACTGTCGTGAAATGATTCACTTGATTTCACTTCCAGAATAATTTTATCAAAAACGATAAAATCTGCGTAAAATTTATGTTTTAGTAATGTGTTTTTAAAGTTTACTGAATATTCTTTCTCTCGTTCAAAAGAAATGCCTAGATTTTCAAATTCAAATTCAATTGCATCTTTATATACTATTTCTGAGAAACCTTTTCCTAATTGTTTATGAACTTCAAATAGGACGTCTATAATTTTATAGCTTTCTTCTTCATATAAATATTCATTCATAGGTTCTCTTTTTCAATATATTAAAGATTTTACTATTAATTTTATTTAAAATCCGTGAATCTGCGTCTATTTTTTATAACGTAATTATTCTCTATTTGCGTATTACTTTAACTTGACTGTCGTTCGTTAGTTTTATAATTGCAGACGGTTTTCCTCCAATTTTATCGCGCTGCAAATTTACAACATAGTCCACACCTTTTATAATCTCGGGACTAATTTCTTTAAAACTTTTTGGAGTGAGTTGCCCTGAAATGTTAGCCGAGGTAGAAACCAATGGTTTTTTCATTTTTTCCATTAATTTGAAACAGAATGGCTCTTTTACAATTCTAATTCCTAAGGTTTTATCTTGAGCGATTAAATTTGGCGCCACGTTTCTTGGATTATCGAGAATAATGGTGGTCGGATTTTCAGATAAATCCATGATTTGCCATGCCACTTCAGGAATTTCCTTAAAGACATTGTACATCATTCGTTCACCATTCATCAAAACGATCATGCTCTGGGTTTCTACTCTTTTTTTGAGTTTGAAGATTTTAGCAACCGCTTCTGGGTTTGTGGCGTCACACCCAATTCCCCATACGGTATCAGTAGGATAGAGAATGATACCGCCATCCTTGATTATTTCGTATGCTTTATGTACTTCTTCGTTAAGATTTTCCATCTTTTATAATTAAAATAAGAGTGACAAGTTTATATTTGCAAAGAAACGAATAATTATTATGAAAATTTTACATATTTCTGGTGCCAAAGGTTGGGGAGGAAATGAGCAACAAATGATTTACTGTATTCCTGAACTTGAGAAACTAGGTTGTGAAAATGTTGTTTTTGGAGTAAGAAATTCAGTATTAGAAAAGGAATGTTTGTTAAAAAATATCACTTTTATTCCTACTAAGGGTAGTAAATTAAAAAATTATAAAAACTTCAGCTATTTACAATCCATCGTAAATGAATTTAACCCCAATATTATACATCTACATACTAGTAATTCCTTGACTTTTTATGTTTTATCAGATTTATGGTATAATTTTAAAATAAAATGTGTTTTTTCTAAGAAGGCAATGAGTGCTAGCAGTAGTTTTTTAAGCAAGTATAAATATAATTATTCTGGAATAAATTCGATTTTATGTGTTTCCAAAACGGTAAAAGATAATTTTAGTAATGTGCTTTCAAAACGAAATAAACAAAAGGCTGTTGTTATTCATGATTGTGTTTCAATGGGTATTTTAAATGTTAAATCGGAAGTAAATTTAAGAGAGCGGTATTCAATAGCGACAGATAAGAAGCTTATTGGGAATATTGCTAATCATACAGATGCAAAAGATTTAATTACATTTATTGACGTAGTTGATTATTTGGTAAATTCCTTGAATAAGAAAGATGTCGTTTTTTTTCAAATAGGAGAATTTACTAAGTTAACTGCTAAGTTTGAGAGTATAGTTAAGGAGAGAAAACTCGAAGATTATATTATTTTCACAGCTAAGATTGTAAATGCTTTTAGTTTGAACTCTCAATTTGATGTATTTTTAATGACGTCACAAAGAGAAGGAGGCCCAACTTCAGTATTGGAAGCGATGTTAATAGGAGTTCCAGTTGTTTCCACATATGTAGGGGTTGTTCCAGATGTGATTGAAAATGGAGTTAATGGATATTCTTCAAAAGTTAAAGATTTTAGTGACCTTGCAACTAAAATCAAAATGCTTTTGGAGAGTGAAAATTTAGAAAAAGAATTTGTTACAAGAAGTAGAGATATCATCCAAAAAAGATTTACAGCATCTATTATAGCAGAAGAAACAGTAAGACATTACGAAAAACTATTTTCTGTTTAAATGTTGTTTCGTTGCGTTTCTAATTTAAGTACTGTTGTGAGATAAAGTGAATATAGACAAGAATTAATATAATTTCGTTAATAATATAGTAATGACAATAAAACTAATGTTTTCTAAGACGGTTCAAAACTCTAAAGAAATCCTTCGCTTTATTAAAGAATTCAATTCTGATTTAGGAACTGTTTTTGGAAATGGAGATAGAAACGTAATTAAATTGTTTGACTTAAATGGGCAAACAGTAAATATTAAATCCTTCAAGATTCCGAATATCGTTAATAAAATCGCTTATAAGTATTTCAGGAAATCTAAAGCCAAACGTTCTTTTGAATATGCAACTCTTTTATTGGAAAGAGGGATAGGAACTCCGCAACCACTGGCGTATTTTGAAAACTTCAACAACTTAGGATTGCGTGAAAGTTATTATGTTAGCGAACATTTAGATGCTAATCTTACTTTTAGAGAATTAGTAGAAATTCCAGATTATCCAGATAATGAGGACATTTTAAGACATTTTACGAAGTTTACTTTCGATTTACACGAAAAAGGAATTGAGTTTTTAGATCATTCTCCAGGAAATACATTAATTAAGAAAGAGCAAAATGACAGCTATAGTTTTTATCTAGTGGATTTAAACCGCATGAATTTTCATGAAACTATGGATTTTGACATGAGAATGAAAAACTTTAGTAGGCTTACGCCAAAGAAAGAAATGATTGCTATAATGAGCAATGAGTATGCTAAATATTATGCAGAAAGTGAAAGTGTAGTATTTGAAAAAATGTGGCAGTTTACCATTCAGTTTCAAGACGAATTTGCGAGAAAGCGCAGGCTGAAAGAGAAATTAAAATTTTGGAAATCCTAGTTTTTTATTCGAATAGCTTTTATTTCCTGAAAACGAATATAAACACTATAGGCATTCAAGTAGCAAATAATAATTCCATTTCGACCATCTAGGATTCCCATTCTGATTATGTATTGGTAGAAGAATTGATATAGCGGTCTTAAATAAAAATGATATAAAGTAGGTTTTGTTCCTTTGTTTAACTCTTCAATCGCTTTTAATTTGCCGTAAACATTCATCTTTTGTCGGTACTCGTAGTAATTTCGATAGGAATAATGAATGAGTTTATGTTTTAGTTCTCCAGTTTTTCCTGGAACAGTTAATTTTTCATGAACAATCTTGTTTAAGTCATACTGAGCATTCTCTTTCTTGAAAAGCCTTATTATTTTATCTGTTTGCCATCCGCTAAAACGCAACTTACTATTTTTGAACATAAAAGTTCGGTAGCAATAATAGGCTGGTAAAGCTTCTTTGTTATGAATGGTTGTAATAATTTCCTCTTTTAGTTCGGGTGTTAGTCTTTCATCGGCATCTAGAAATAGAATCCAAGGATGCGTAGCTAAACCTATTGCAAAATTTCTTTGGGCAGGATAACTTTCAAATCTGTTTTTTACAACTGTAACATTCTTGTTAGCTGCCGCAATTGCTACAGTTTTATCTGTACTGAATGAATCGACGACAATTATCTCATCGGCAAAATCCAAGGCGTTTAAAACATTTTTTATATTGTGCTCTTCATTATGAGTGATGATTAGTGCACTCAAAAATATTTTATTAGGGGGCATTCCTTCACTGTTAATTGTCATTTTATAGATTCTTTAATAGGAAAGACTTTAGTTTATCTTTAAATAAGTTGGGCTCAAATTCTTTATATAAGGCAGGTGTATGCTGTTTAAGTTCCTTTTCAGTTTTTTGAGCTAATAATTCTGGTTTGTAATCATTTAAATGTACAGACATGTGCTGAATTCCATCTTCTAATGTAGCCCAGATTTTCTTTTCAATCCAAGGGGAAAAGATAATGAAAGAAGGTTTTCCTAATGCTTTAGCCATGTTAATTGCGCCACCATCATTCCCTACAATTATATCACATTGATTCAAAACACCAATGAAGGCTCTCAAATCACTGCCTAACAAATCAAAGTATATTTTTTCTTGTGTCGATGATTTACAACTGTTAAAAACAGTTTTCGCATCGTTAATTTGCTTTGGAAAATAATTGAAAAGAATATTGACATCATGATTGTCTGCAATTGCATCAACAATATGAGTCATGTAGCTTAAAGGATAGGTCTTTAGATTCTCACTACCCAACAGGCTAATCATTACTGTCTTGCGATCTTTTTTAAGTGCGTGTTTTTGAAAAAGAGTGAGAGTGTGCTGGTTTTCTTCGGGCGTAACAAATAATTTTGGTAACGGATCAATCTTTACAGATAAATGAAGTGGTTCTAGAAGTGATAATCTTCGTTCGATCGCTAATCCTAAATTAGTTTTAGGGAATTCCTCAAAGGGAACATTATCAGTGTATAAAAAAGTACGTCCTTTCTTTTTGTATGATATTTTTCTTTTAGCTCCGCTCAATAATACGATTAACCAACTTTCCAGTTTTGAATAGGCATCAATCAACAAATCATATTTATTGGCTCTGATTTCAAGAGCTAATTTTAGAAGTTCTTTTTTGCTTTTTCGATGCTTTTCTTCAAAGCGAATAATCGTATCAATATTTGGATTTCCTTCTAAAACAGCTGTTGTAGATTCGTACACCAAATAGTCAATTTGAGCATTAGGGTAGGCGAGTCTAAGGCTGTTGCAGATAATACTGCTTACCAATACGTCCCCGATCATTTTTTGCTGTATAACTAGTATTTTCATAAGATAAAAAAACCTCCCTTTTTGAGGGAGGAATATACAATATAATATTTTATAACAAAATAAATTTAAACCGCTACATCATATTCGCGTAAAGCGTTATTCAATGATGTTTTTAGATCAGTTGAAGCTTTTCGTTTACCAATGATTAATGCACAAGGAACTTGAAATTCACCTGCAGCGAATTTTTTAGTATAACTACCTGGAATTACTACTGAACGAGCAGGAACATATCCTTTCATTTCTACCGGTTCGTCACCAGTTACATCAATGATTTTTGTAGAGGCAGTCAAACATACGTTGGCGCCAAGAACAGCTTCTTTCCCAACATGCACCCCTTCAACTACGATGCAACGAGAACCTATAAAGGCACCGTCTTCAATAATTACCGGAGCAGCTTGCAAAGGCTCAAGAACACCTCCAATACCAACACCACCACTTAAGTGTACGTTTTTGCCTATTTGAGCGCAACTTCCTACTGTTGCCCAGGTGTCTACCATAGTTCCTTCGTCGACATATGCACCAATATTTACATAACTTGGCATCATGATTACACCGCTAGAAATATAAGCGCCATAACGCGCAGATGCTCCTGGAACAACACGAACTCCTTTGGCAGCGTAGTCTTTTTTCAACTCCATTTTATCATGGTATTCAAAAATTCCTGCTTCCCATGTTTCCATTTTTTGAATAGGAAAGTACATAACAACTGCTTTCTTAACCCATTCATTTACTTGCCATGCATCTCCTTTTGGTTCCGCAACTCGCAGTTTACCTGAATCTAATAATTCTATAACCTCTCTAATGGCTTTAGTCGTCGTTTCTTCTTGTAACAAAGCTCTGTTTTCCCAAGCTTGTTCTATAATAGTTTGTAATGGATTCATGTGTGATAATTTTTACGCAAATATAAGTTTTAAATGCAATAACAAAAAGTTATATTGTTTTGAAAATGTTACAGATTTAACTGATTCTGTTGGATGTATTTTATTTAATTTATCGTAAAGAAACTATTGGTAACTTAATTTTAGTGTAAATATTGTTATGAAATTTAATTTTCCAAAGCTGCTAAGAATAGGGAAATTAAAATGGTTATCTTTGCAAAAAAACAAATAAATGCCTCGAATTCTCTCTATTGATTACGGACAAAAGCGCACTGGTATTGCGGTGACAGATGAAATGCAAATCATTGCATCTGGACTAACAACCATTCCAAGTGCGATCGCCATTGCGTTTTTAAAGGATTATTTCTCTAAGGAGAAAGTCGAGGCTGTGCTTATTGGTGAACCCAAACAAATGAATGGGCAACCTTCAGAAAGCGCTTCTATAATTAAGGGTTTTGTTACCCATTTCACCAATCATTTTCCAGATATGAAAGTGATTCGGGTGGATGAACGTTTTACTTCAAAAATGGCTTTTCAATCCATGATCGATAGCGGCTTGAGCAAAAAACAGCGGCAGAATAAAGCGTTAATTGATGAGATTTCGGCTACAATTATGTTGCAAGATTATTTGAACCGAAAAATATTTTAGTGGTCAACTTCAACGGAGTAGATAAGACTAAAACGTTTTCGCAATTTCTCAGGTTTCTCTAATAATTTATGGTTTTTTTTGCAATTATAAAAAGTACCTTTGCACTTTAAAATTTATGCTATGCCTGATACAACAATTCGTTCAAATACTGAAGTAGTACTTATTGGTGCTGGAATTATGAGTGCAACTCTTGGATTAATTCTGAAAGAACTTCAACCAGATATAAAAATTGAAATTTTCGAAAGGTTAGATAAAGCAGCTGCCGAAAGTTCTGACGCATGGAATAATGCAGGGACTGGACATTCTGCTTTTTGTGAGCTCAATTATACACCCGAAAAAAAGGATGGAAGTATTGATCCAAAGAAAGCAATCAGTATTGCTGAATCATTTGAAGTATCACGCCAGTTTTGGGCATATTTAGTAGAGCAAAAAAAGATTTTTTCTCCCGAAAATTTTATAAAAAGTGTGCCGCACTTAAGTTTTGTTTGGGGCGATAAAAACGTAGAATACTTAAAGAAAAGATTTGAAGCCTTACAAAAAAATCAACTTTTTAAGGAAATGGTCTTTAGTACTGATTTTTCTCAATTGAAAGAATGGATGCCATTAGTGATGGAAGGTAGAGATTCATCAGAGAAAGTGGCCGCAACCTCAATGGCTTTGGGTACCGACGTTAATTTTGGGGAACTTACACGCAGTATATTTAATTATTTAGATGGACTTGAAGGTGTTACAATGCACTTCAATCACGAGGTTCAAAAATTAAAACAAAGAGAGGATAAAACTTGGAGAATAAAAATTACTGATTTGGCTACAGGCCAAAAAAGGAAATCCTACACTAAGTTTGTATTTATAGGCGCTGGCGGTGGATCATTACCGTTATTAGAAAAAGCAGATGTTCCCGAAGGAAAAGGTTTTGGCGGTTTTCCTGTTAGTGGTCAATGGCTAAAATGTATAAATCCTGAAGTTATTGCAAAGCACCAAGCAAAAGTATATGGTAAAGCTAGTGTGGGAGCACCACCTATGTCGGTTCCACATGTCGATTCACGAATGATTAATGGCGAGAAACAGCTGCTGTTTGGACCGTTTGCCGGTTTTTCAACTCGCTTTTTAAAGAATGGATCTTATTCAGATTTACCTTTATCTATACAAAGAGACAATATCTTACCAATGATTTCGGCAGGAATTAAAAACATACCCCTTACTAAATATTTGATACAGCAAGTGCGTCAATCCCCAGAAGATAGAATAGAAGCGCTACGAGAATATGTACCAACTGCAGTTGCTGAGGATTGGGTGATCGAAAGAGCTGGTCAACGCGTTCAGGTCATTAAGAAAGACGAAAAAGAAGGGGGAATACTTGAATTTGGTACTGAGGTAATCACTACCGCTGATGGATCGTTATCTGTTTTACTTGGGGCTTCGCCTGGAGCATCTACTGCAGTTTCTATTATGATAGACTTAGTGGGAAGATGTTTTAAAGAAGAATTAGCTTCAACAAATTGGCAAGAAAAATTAAAAATAATGATCCCATCTTATGGTCAATCCTTAAACGATAATCCGGTCTTATCTAACGAAATAAGAAAAAATACTGCAGCAGTTTTAAAACTGAATAACTAAAATTATAAAAAATGAACTTCGATACTTTATTGAAGTTCATTTTCTGTTTTAATCAAGCTCCGAGTAGTCTTAACGATATTCTCGGATAGATTTGTCAACCATATTAGCTGTTCGATTACCAGTTGTGCTTCCTGCATCTTTAATTGAAAAGCATCTTCATCATTATCATTTTCTTCTTTTAATTCTTTAGTACGAATTTTATTTAATTCAATAAAGCGTTTGCTTAAATCGTCCTTAACCGTATCTAATTTTGGAGTTAATTTTTCTTCTTTTAAAAGCGTTATGGCATCTTCTAGATTTTCAATTACTTTATCCACTACCACATTAAAAGCTTCAGAAGCCGCAGTTGTTTTATGCGATTGAATGTAGGTGCCCAGAGAAGCTGCAGACGATAACAGAGAATGATTCAGGACCGTGAGGTCATAGACTTTCGTTAATTTAGTTTGCTTCGACTTGGGTTCTTGAAGCATTCTTTGGAACGAAGCCATTAGATTACCTACTTCGATAAAAGCATGTTTTCGCGCCAAGCGGTAGGGAGTAGAAACCTCGCCTTTTGTGTTGTAAAATAGAGAAATTTGTTTCAAGTAATTTTTATTTGCTTCAATCGAGTTTTCTAAGTAGACTGGTATTTTTACAAATTCCCAGGAAGGCCATAAAAAGTAATTGGCTAGAAAAGCCACAACAGCTCCCACCAAAGTGTCTAATATGCGATATTGAATTACATCTTGGATATTTGGAGTTAAAATTCCGTAAAGAAAAATCACATAAACGGTTACGAAAGTGGCTCCTACTTTATAATTAGTTGGAGTAAATGAAAAACCAAGAAGCATGGCAATAATTGCTAGTGTACCGATGATGGTTGAGTCATGAACTAAAAAAAGGATTCCAAAAGCTATAAATCCCCCGGCGATAGTTCCAATTATCCTTTGAAAAGTTCGCTCTTTTGTCAAGCCATATCCTTGTCTCATGATAACGATAATAGTAAGGACAATCCAATAAGTATTTTGAAAAGGAAGGATGTTTCCAATAAGAAAACCAATGAGAATGGTAATCGTTAGACGTAGGGAATGACGGAAAACAGTAGAGGAGAAACTTAAATTTTCGATTAACGTACTAATCGGATAGTACTGTGGAGTTATAAATTTTTCTAAATCTTTATCTCTTCCTTTTAAGTCTTGCAAATTGACAATGCCTGTAAAGGCGCGTTCTAAGGTTTTTATTTTCTCTACCTGTTTTTCAGCATAGAGCAACATATTCGATAACATTAGAACACCTTCAGAAGCAGCGGATTTTCCCAAATCACTTTCATAATTTTCGATGGCTAGTTCGAGATCATTCAAATCAACAATTAGATTGTGTTGCGATACGTATTTTTCGCCGTACTCGATACTTTTAGATAAATCATTCAGACTTTTTGCAAGATTGTTAGCTAGTTTTTGGTAGGTTTTTAGAACTCTGGGATGATTGTTAAATTTCTGATGTAACTTATTATAGTCGAAAGAAGTAGCAATCGCTAGTTCCATGATTTCGACTAGCGAAATAAATACGAGGAGCATTTTTCGATTTTGATTGGAAGAACCAGAATTGGTTCGGTTATCGATCAGAATTTGTCTTATATTTTCATGTATGGCATTGAGTTCAACTTGTAAATGCAGCTGTTTTTCTGTTATTGCTTTTCGATCTGAATTAACTTCCCACAAATCCCCTCTTAATTTTAAATATTTAGAAGTTAATTTGATGCATTCGACAATTTGTAGCTCACCATAGCGATGGGGTTTTATATGAAAGAAAATTATAGAAACCAGGAGATAAAATAAGCCACCCAAAAGGATTAGTCCAGCATATTCAATTCTGTCCCATCCAGTTTGTAGGTGCGCGAAAGCTAATGGGATTGTTATAATTGCCGAAAAAGAAACCATTGTCCCTCTTTGTCCATACACTGAAATCATCGATAGAAAAAATAATAATACAGCTAAAAAAGGATAAAATATCCAAGAATATGGGTGGAGTAGGTTTATTAATAAATTGACACTGGAAACGATAAAAGCGGTAACAAGAATCCCTATAATTTTATGTTTGAGATTACTAGGAATGTCGCTAGGATATACGAGTATCGTACCTAGAGCGATAGCAAAGCCAATGGTAAAATTGCCTAAATGAGAAAACAGTAAAACAGGGATAACTGCGGCGATAGTTATCTTTAAAGCATTTGTAAAATGAGTGCTATCTGCAAATCTCTTGATTTTTGGGATCATATATCGAGTGTTACCTACAAATATAAGAATTGTACGATTTATCCATAGCACAAATGGCTTCGATTTCACTGTAAATTAGAAATAAATGCTAAATGTCCTTTAGGAATTATTCATTGTCTAAATTTTTACTATTTTTGCCAACCGTATTTGAAGGAGTGAAAATCCTGAATTTAGGGCTGATAATACTTAAAATAACAATAATGATTTTACCAATTGTAGGATATGGCCATCCTGTTTTAAGAAAAGTAGGAGAGAATCTTTCACAGGAACATCCTGACTTGAAAGAAACGATTGCTAATATGTATGATACAATGTATAATGCATGTGGCGTAGGTCTTGCTGCACCACAAGTTGGTCAAGCGCTTCGTTTGTTTGTTGTAGATACGACTCCTTTTAGTGAAGATGAAGATTTAGAATCATCAGAACAAAATGAACTAAAAGGGTTCAAAAGAACTTTTATCAACGCAAAAATGTTGAAAGAAGAAGGTGAAGAATGGTGTTTTAATGAAGGATGCTTGAGTATTCCTGATGTTCGCGAGGATGTGTACAGAAACGAAAGAATAACTATCGAATACTGTGAAGAGGATTTTGTTATGAAAACTGAAGTTTTTGACGGTTTAATTGCGAGAGTTATTCAGCACGAATACGATCATATCGAAGGAATATTGTTTACAGATAAAATTTCGTCCCTTAAAAAACGTTTGATTCAAAAGAAACTAAAGAATATTACCGAAGGTAAGACATTCCAAGATTATAGAATGAGATTTGTTGCCAAAAAAGGAAGGTAATAAATTTAAACATGCGACATTTGGGCATGGATTTTGGACTTAAAAAAAAAGATATACAAATCGAATTCTTAATAATAATTTAAATAATATGAATTTAGAAAAAATACTAGCCATTTCTGGGAAACCAGGTTTATATGTGCTTAAGGTACAAACTCGTACTGGTTTTGTTGCAGAATCATTAGCAGATGGAAAGAAAATTACGGTAAATTTAAAAAGCAATGTAAGTTTATTATCTGAAATTTCAGTGTACACTTATGAAGGAGAAAAACCATTAGCTGAAATAATGGCGAAAATCGCTGCCAAAGAAAGTAATGGACCAGCAATTTCACATAAAGAAGACAATGCTACATTAGCTGCGTATTTTAAAGAGATTTTAGCTGACTATGATGAAGAAAGAGTATATCCATCAGATATTAAAAAAATTATAAACTGGTATAACATGCTTGAAGCTAAAGGATTGGTAGTTGATGAAACTCCAGTTGCAGCAGCTACTGATGAAACTCCAGTTGTTGCTGAAGTAGATGGAGATGCAGAGAAACCAAAAAAAGAAAAAAAAGTTAAAGAATAATACATTCTTATTTTTTTATAAAAAATCCTGTCTTCGATAATTTAGAAGACAGGATTTCTTATTTTTACACGCCTGTGGACAAGAAAGCCGCCGACTAAGAACTAAATGTTATGATTGCAAGAGAAAACCAACTTAAAGCCTTTGATAGATTATTAACTATTATGGAGGAGCTGCGCGAGAAATGCCCTTGGGATAAAAAACAAACTCTGCAAAGCTTACGTCATCTTACTATCGAAGAAACCTATGAATTAGGCGATGCTATTCTGGATAATGATCTTAATGAAGTAAAAAAGGAACTTGGAGATTTATTGTTGCATATTGTTTTTTATGCTAAAATAGGAAGCGAAACAAATGATTTTAATATAGCTGATGTATGCAATGAAATTTGCGATAAATTAATTCATCGTCATCCGCATATTTACTCGGATACTGTTGTGGCCGACGAAGAAGAAGTTAAGCAGAATTGGGAAAAACTAAAACTCAAAGAAGGAAAAAAGTCAGTGCTGGAAGGTGTTCCTAAAAGTTTACCCGCCTTGGTGAAAGCGAGTAGAATACAGGATAAAGTAAAAGGAGTAGGCTTTGACTGGGAACAGTCGCATCAAGTTTGGGATAAAGTGCAGGAGGAATTACAGGAACTGCAAGTAGAAGTAGAATCTGGAAATCAAGATAATATTGAAGCAGAGTTTGGTGACGTTCTATTTTCGATGATTAATTATGCTCGTTTCCTAAATGTAAATCCTGAAGATGCTTTGGAACGAACCAATAAAAAATTCATCAAGCGTTTTCAATATTTAGAAAGTAAAGCTGGAGAATTAGGAAAACCCCTAATGGACATGACTTTGGCTGAAATGGATGTTTTTTGGGAAGAAGCGAAGCTTCTAGCCAAAAAACAGGAATAGGAAAATTTTAATTTTCAAATATTCCAATTTTGGGAAGAAGCGAAGCTTCTAGCCAAAAAACAGGAATAGGAAAATTTTAATTTTCAAATATTCCAATTTTGGGAAGAAGCGAAGCTTCTAGCCAAAAAACAGGAATAGGAAAATTTTAATTTTCAAATATTCCAATTTTGGGAAGAAGCGAAGCTTCTAGCCAAAAAACAGGAATAGGAAAATTTTAATTTTCAAATATTCC
>NZ_SMFO01000012.1 GCF_004349145.1 Flavobacterium hiemivividum
TGTAAACATGTTTCCCGAAGCGGGTGCAAAAGTAACAAAGTCTTTTGTTTCTCGCAAGAAAAATTTAAAGTTTTTTTTCGAAGATTTAAATCCTCATTTCTTTATCTTTTCTTTGCAGTCTTTCAAGGAACATTGCGCGTTTTGCGGGCTGCAAATGTAATAAGCAATTTCGAATCTCACAAGCTTTATTTTGATTTATTTTAGAAATAATTCCAATCCTAAACCCCTCTATAACCTGTCAATATTCTTATGAACTTATTCGCTGTTGCGGGTGCAAAAGTAGCACCTTTATACCGTTATTCAATACTTTTGATAGACTATTTTTTCACGTTTTCTTAACCTTGGGTTTAACTCGCTGGAAATACGTGTTTTGAAAAGGAAAGTTTTTCCTCTCCCCGACCCTCTCCAAAGGAGGGGGTGACTTTGTGGACGTAGTTTGCGTTGTTTCGTTGAAAATACGGAGCGTTTGCTATTACTTTGTAATTAGCAGGACAAGCTTCCTACTCTTGACAACTACTATAATTAGTAGTTCTGCTTGCTATACCACTATATATAGGTGTGGTTTTTTGGAGATTTTACTAATACTCACTAAATCTCACCGCTGAAAACAACTCCCCTAGCCCCCATAGCAGTGGAAATCCTATCTCTCCTCCCTTATCGTCTTTTCGGACAAGAAGCGACGGAGAGGTAGATTGTAGCACCCAGAAGTCTCGGGAGCGGATCCCGGTAGCGATCGGGATAGATTCTGAGAAAAAGTGGCTACTCCTTTTATATAGGTACAGCCTCTCTTTTATATAATGGGGAACTCCTAGACTCTATATTAATCAAGCAGACATTATTCTGTTAGTTTATAAAACGTGAGTTCAGGTTTACCTTCTACACCGGCCTCTTTCATTAATTTCATCTTTTCTGCTGAAGTAATACTTGCTTTTGCCTTATTCATGTCTGAAACTGCAAATACCAATGCAACGACATTGGGGTCGTCAATACTTCTTGCCATTGCCCTATCTATTAAGCCCTCTTCCATTCTTTTAGTCATTCCTTCATTGTCATACACTTTTAACCATGCGTCAAAATCTTTTACACGGTGAATAACCATCAGCCTGTCTCGCAAATTAATTCTTGCATCATTATTTCGTATTACATCATAATAAGAAAACATAGCTAGACCTTTAACTCCTGCCTTTTTCATTTTTTCTTTTAAATCGGGAAGCATACTAAACTCCTTTGCTTTATTGACATCACTGATTTTATCAATAACAATTATCATATTATCATTATCCATTTCTCGACCAATAACAAAATGAGAAATAGCGTGTACCCGTCTAATGGAATCGTGAGCATCATATTCAGACCTCCACTCATTATAATCAGCTACTTCATGCTTAATAAGAATTACTTTAAATGGCTCAAAATCATCACTTACGGAATCGTTTTCCGTCATCGCCGGATCTTCTTTCTCAGCTTTATCGTTTTTACAAGATAAAAACACAACAGCAATAAATACTATTAAAACTGGTCTCATAAAATGTTTACTATTTTTCATACCCTTATCATTTTAAGTTAAATCGCAATATAAATTTAAGATAAAATCATTGATTATCAATCATTTATATGTAATTTTAAACTTTAACAATAGTGTTTCAAAGTATATAGCCATAAAGTTCCTGTTCCTAAACCAAAAAAAGCCGTTTTGTTAAATTAAACAAAACGGCTTTTTAAAAATATTAAAATACATCCTACAAGATATAGTCAGTTGTAATAAAATTAGACTCATCACTATTTAATAAACTTTGTAAGATTTGATTGTTGTAGTCATTATCTTTGGATGCAACAAAAGTTCTTATTGAGAAAGAACGCAAAGCATCATGGATGCTTAATGTTCCTACCGCTGAATCTTTGCGTCCAGTAAAAGGATAAATATCCGGTCCTCTTTGACATGAACTGTTTAAGTTGACGCGACAAACTAGATTTACAAGCGTATCAATAAGCGGGGCAATTGTTTTTATGTCTTTGCCAAATAAACTTACTTGCTGACCATAATTAGACTCGGCCATATCGTTTAGAGGTTCTTGAATGTCTTTAAATGAAAGAATAGGCACAACTGGCCCAAATTGCTCTTCATTATATACCCTCATTTCCTTATTTATTGGATATAAAACCGCAGGGAAAATATAATTAGGACTGTGTTCTCCTCCTTTTTCATTAATAACTTTAGCTCCTTTACTTACCGCGTCATCAATTAATTCTTGAATGTAAGCTGGTTTTCCCTTCTCTGGTAATGGAGTAAGTGAAACTCCTTTTTCCCATGGGTTTCCAAAAACTAACGCATCTACTTTTGCCGCATATCTTTTATTGAATTCTTCTACTATATCTTCGTGAACATATAAAATCTTCAGTGCAGTACAGCGTTGACCATTAAAAGATAGTGTTCCTGAAATACATTCTTGAATTGCTAGATCTAAATCAGCATCAGCTAATATAATTGCAGGATTTTTAGCCTCAAGTCCTAGAATTAAACGCAGTCTGTTTTTGTTAGGGTGTTGATCTTGTAATGCGATCGCAGATTTACTATTTCCTATTAATGCAAGAACCGCGACTTTTCCAGATTTCATTATTGGCGAAGCCACTTCTCTACCTCTACCATAGACTATATTTATTACTCCAGCTGGGAAGCTGTTTCTAAATGCTTCTAATAAAGGTGAAATTAATAGAACTCCATGTTTAGCAGGTTTAAAAACTACAGTATTCCCCATAATTAGCGCAGGAATGAGCAAAGCAAAAGTTTCGTTCAATGGATAATTGTATGGCCCTAGACACAAAACCACTCCTAAAGGTCCTCTACGGACCATCGCATTTACTCCTTGGCTTTTTATAAATTTAGCGCTATCACGATCTAGCTTCTTGTAATCTTCAATGGTATCATAGATATACTCAACGGTTCTGTCAAATTCTTTTTGTGAATCACCGAGTGATTTCCCAATTTCCCACATTAGGTATTTAACAACCTCCTCTCTTGTAGTTTCCATTTGTCTAACAAAACTACTCATGCACTTGATACGATCTTTGACTCTCATTGTAGGCCAAAGCCCTTGACCGTTATTGTAAGCTAAATCAGCAGCTTCCACTGCTTCCAAGCCTTCTTTCTCACCCATAAATGGGATAGATCCTAATATTGTTGGTGCGTATTCTTCAGTAGATGAAATAGTTGAAAAAACGGCTGATGTTTGCCCTTCCCATTTTTTTAATTCACCGTTTACTAAATAATTATCTTGGTTTAATAAATCTTTTATTTGAAATTCTTCTGGTATTGTAATCATTGTGGTTGTTTTTGACATTCTGTTTTTTTAGGTATAGAAAATATTTATATTATCTTTTAATTATCAGGGAGATACGATCTCTCCATTCCATGCTAAAATGCCGCCTGTTAAATTAAAGGCGTTTTCAATACCTAATTCATTCATTACTTCGCATGCTTTGGCACTTCTGACTCCAGAACGACAATAAACATAGTAGTTTTTATTCTTGTCCAAGGCTTCAATTTCTGAAATAAAAAATTGTCCTTGATGGATATCGATATTTACCGCGTTCGGAATGATTCCGTCATTAAATTCGTCCTCAGTTCTTACATCCAGGATCACTGCATTGGTATCTGCTTCAAGATTAGAAGCCCAATCTTCTTGTGTTAAATTCATAATCGTGTTTTTTGTAAAATTACAATACTTTTCGATAACAATAAAACCGTGACTTTAGAATTAAATAATATATCGTAAAAAACGTTTTCGCGACCATTTAATAATCAGTGAATTATCTTTTTTACTACTAATTACGAAATATAGTCCACTAAATCGATAGACAAATTGAAGATGCTGTAAAGTCCATGGCAAAAATAATAGCACGACCAAGTACGCATTCCGTTTCCTAAACTTATTCAATTTTTAATGTACTTTTACACTAATGCGTACTAAATTAAAATCAAATAAGAACTCAAAATGCAAGATTCTCTAAAAAAAACTTTCCCTACTTTTTCCAATGAATTGATTCAAGAAATTCAAGAGCATGCATCAATTCAATCTTTTAAAGCGGGTGATGTCATGATGCGAACTGGTCAATATATCAATAATACAATGTTAGTTACTAAAGGTCAGCTTAAGGTTTTTAGAGAAGGAGAAAATGGCGGTGAATTTCTAATGTATTTTTTGCAACCTGGACAAGCTTGTGCCGTTTCTATGATTTGTGCTACTAAAAGTCAAACTAGTCAAATTACAGCTGTTGCAGTTGATGATGTAGAGTTAATAATCGTTCCGCTTTCTTTAATGGAGAAATGGATGATGGAGCACCGCAGTTGGAATGAATTTGTAATCTATACTTATCGTATTCGATTTGAGGAATTACTAGAAGTAGTAGATAACATCGCCTTCAGAGCAATGGACGAACGCTTAGAGTTTTACTTAAAACGTCATTCAGATGCATGTGGATGTAAAGATGTAAAATTATCCCATCAAGAGATTGCAAGAGATTTAAATACCTCAAGAGAAGTCATTTCTCGATTACTCAAAAAAATGGAACAACGGGGTTTAGTGCAATTGCATCGCAATCACATTGAGCTTTTGAACTAAAAAAAAGGTCTATGTGACAATTGTTACTGTAAGAGAAATAAATACAACCAACCTTTGTAAGAAAAATTTATAGATGGAATATTTTGGTTATTTAGCTTCAATTATAATAGGTCTTACTTTAGGTCTTATAGGTGGCGGAGGATCTATTCTTGCCGTGCCGATTTTAGTTTATCTTTTTAAAGTAAACCCAGAACAAGCGACAAGTTACTCTTTATTTATCGTTGGAATTACTTCCATGGTAGGATCTTACAGTCAATATGTGTTAGGAAATCTAAAAATAAAGTCGGCCATATATTTTGGCGTGCCTTCGATTATTTCTTTACTATTTATTCGAAAAATTTTATTGCCTATAATTCCTGATTCCATTTTTTACATTGGGACATTTGAAATAACAAAGAATCTTCTCATCATGCTTGTTTTTGCTGTTCTAATGATCGCAACATCAGTTTCGATGGTAAGAAAATCAAAGCCACAACAAGAAGATGTTCAAGTAAATTTTGTGAAATTATCTTTTATAGGACTAGTTGTGGGATTAGTAACTGGTTTTCTAGGTGCTGGAGGAGGTTTTCTAATTATACCTGCGCTTTTATTTTTTGCTAATTTACCAATGAAAAAAGCAGTAGGAACTTCACTCTTCATCATTTTTGTGAATTCCATTATTGGATTTAGCGGCGATATTATTGGCGGAGTTAAACTTAATTATGAATTACTTTTAACCCTATCATTCCTGGCGATAATTGGTTTATTTATTGGAACGCAATTATCAAGAAAAATTGACGGCGCAAAATTGAAACCTGCTTTTGGCTGGTTCGTATTAGTAATGGGATTGTATATTATCACTAAAGAAATCTTCTTTAAATAAATGTTAAGTAACAATAGTCACTGATAAATCGCTTTACAAGATTTATCTTTGTTTAGAATAAAAATAAAAAAACAGAATCATGCAAATAGAACAAATATATACAGGATGTTTAGCACAAGGTGCGTATTACATAACTTCAAATGGCGAAGCGGCAATTATAGATCCCCTTCGTGAAGTACAGCCTTACCTTGACCGATTAGAACGCGATAATGTAAGACTAAAATACATTTTTGAGACTCATTTCCATGCTGATTTTGTTTCGGGACATCTTGATTTAAGCAAAGCTACGGGAGCACCAATTGTGTACGGTAAAAATGCAAATCCTGAATTTGAAGCAATAATCGCAACTGATAGTCAAGAATTTGTTCTTGGAGATATCAAAATAAAAGCATTGCACACTCCTGGACATACTATGGAAAGTACAACTTATTTATTGATTGATAAAGACGGTAAAGAGCATGCTATTTTCTCTGGAGATACCTTGTTTATAGGCGATGTCGGAAGACCAGATCTAGCACAAAAAGCAGCTGCTATGACTCAGGAACAATTAGCAGGAATATTATTTCATTCTTTAAGAGATAAAATAATGACGTTGCCAGATGATGTAATTGTATATCCAGCTCATGGTGCTGGAAGTGCTTGTGGAAAAAATATGAGTAAAGAAACAGTTTCGACCATTGGTAATCAAAAAGAAACTAACTATGCTTTGAGAGCAAATATGACCGAGGAGGAATTCATCAAAGAAGTAACGGACGGTCTATTGCCTCCGCCAGCTTATTTTGGAATGAATGTCGCTATGAATAAAAAAGGATACGAAAGCTTTGAGACTGTTTTAAACAACGGTATGAGAGCAGTAAATCCAACTGATTTTGAAGCGGTAGTCGAAGATACTGGAGCTTTAATCTTAGACACCCGAAAAAATGGAGATTTTGCTAAAGGATTTATTCCACAATCTATAAACATAGGAATTGAAGGTGATTTTGCTCCTTGGGTAGGTGCATTGATTGCTGATGTAAAACAACCAATTATTCTCGTTACAGAAATTGGCCAGGAAGAAGAGTCAGTCACTCGTTTAAGTCGTGTAGGATTTGATAACTTAGTAGGACATCTTGAAGGCGGATTTCAAGGTTGGGAAAAAGCAGGTAAAGAAACGGATACAATTAATAGGATTACGGCCGAAGAGTTTGCAAAGACAGTGAAAATTGGAGAAAGTAAAGTAATCGATATCCGTAAAGACACGGAATATGCCGCAGAACATGTGGAAGATGCTTATAGTAAACCTTTAGCAAGTATCAATAATTGGATCAAAGACATAGACCCTAAACAGCCCTTTTTTCTTCATTGTGCCGGTGGATATCGCAGTATGATCGCTGCATCGATATTGCAAGCGCGAGGATTCAGAAACTTCTCAGAAGTTGAGGGAGGATTTAATGCTATCGCAAAAACTACGACACCAAAAACTGATTTTGTGTGTCAAAGTAAAGTTTTATAAAATACAGTTAAATGACAATAGGCTGTTAAAGGACTTGGTTATTAGCCATATATGCCGTACTTTCATGGGAACATATTAAGAATTTTAATTTTTATTAAAAATCAAAATTATGAAAAAGAACTTAGGTACAACTGACAAATTGATAAGAGCAACTATAGCAGCTATTATTGCCATAATGTATTTCGTAAACATCATAAGTGGCACTACCGCTATAGTTTTAGGTAGCATTGCCCTCATCTTGTTTATTACAAGTTTGATAGGCTATTGTCCCGCCTATAGCATATTTGGACATAGTAGTCGAAGAAACAAAACCAACATTTAATCTATGAAGGACACAGTCAATAAGGACTTGATCTTAAGAGAACAGCTCGCCTTGCAGCGAACCACATTAGCAAATCAAACCACAATTTTAGCTTTTGTACGCACAGCAATGTATTTTTTTGTAGCAGGTTTAAGCACTAGAAATCTATTGCAGATTGAAAACGGTCTTTTCATTGAAATTACGTTTTACACAATTGCATTTGTGATTCTAATTTTAGGCCTTTTTAATTATTTTAAACACAGAAAAATGATTACTAAAAATGAAAAACATATTGGAGATTATAAATTAGATTATTATGAATAACGAATCATGTTGTGTGGTATCCTGCGAAAAGCCATTAGACCAAGAATATTGGGATGCACAGTACAAAGCAAACGCCACTGGCTGGGATTTAGGCTTGGTCTCTCCCCCAATCAAAACTTATATAGATACTTTAAAAGATAAAGACATCGCTATTTTAATACCAGGATGTGGAAACAGCTATGAAGCCGCCTACCTTCTAGAACAAGGATTTACAAATGTTACAGTCATAGATATTGCTCCTACATTAGTAAAAATTATTGCAGAAAAATTTATCACTAATACTCATATCCAAGTATTATTGGGTGATTTTTTCAGCCATAAAGGAGAATATGATTTGATTATCGAACAAACATTTTTCTGTGCTTTGCCACCTACAATGCGTCAAAAGTATGTTTGGAAAATGCACGAGCTCTTAGCAAAAGACGGGAAAATTTCTGGCTTGCTTTTTAATCGAATATTTGAGGTAAGCCCTCCTTTTGGCGGAAGCCAAGAAGAATACGAACTTCTTTTTAAGCACGCATTTGACTTTACTTCATTAGAAAAAAGCAACAATTCTATTGCTCCAAGAAGTAATTCAGAATTATTTTTCGAATTTAAAAAAAATAGTACTACTCTGGTGAACCTTTATGAATTTGAAGGAATTACTTGCAGTGGCTGCATGGATACCGTTACTAAAAAGTTTGCGGCACTTAATGACGTACTCAATGTAAGTATGAGCAGCAATTTTGCCGAAGTACTCATTGTGAGTAATAGAGAAATACCATTAGAAGAACTTCAGACAATAGTTTCTTATGATGAGAAGTATAAAATTAAGAAGATAACGAAATGAAACAATTACTATTAACAAACTGGCATAGCATGCGCTGGATTCGGCTTGTTATTGGACTGTTTTTAATACAACAAGCGGTACAATATCAAGAATGGTTATTTGGTTTCATGGCAGCATTTTTTCTATTCCAATCCATTTTTAATACTGGCTGCAGCCTAAATGGATGCGCAGTACCACCTCTAAAAAAAAATAAAAATGAACAATAGTTTTGACAATCTCATAAATTCAGAAAAACCGGTATTGATTGATTTTCATGCAACCTGGTGTGGACCATGTAAAGTTCTTGGGCCCATTTTAAAAGAAGTGAAAGATAATTTAGGTGACCGAATTTCGATTATAAAAATAGATATTGATAAAAACCAACCGCTTGCTTCTAAATACCAAGTTCGTGGTGTACCTACGATGATTCTTTTCCAAAATGGAAAACAATTATGGCGTCAATCAGGAGTTGTGGAAAAGAAAGCCATAATCGACATCATTCTAGAAAAAAGCAATAAATGACAAAAAACGTAATAATCCTTGCGGGAAAAGGAATAAACGCAGGAACCATTGCGCGATATAAGTAGAACCACGACGTCAGTTGTATAAGTTGTGGTTTCAAAATCAAATTAAAACCGCCTAACTTCACTTTACATCGAAGCCTTATATGCAGTTTTCTACTTAATATGTATGTAAAAAAAGTAACTCTAGTTGCTTTTTTTTCTACCTCTATCAACCAAACGGTTAAACCAAAAAGTTAAACTTAATGACTCCCTAGAAAAAATATTTTATGCCGCTGGATCCGTGTTCCAAAAAAAGGGATTCGCGCGAGCATGTATGAAAGAAATCGCCGCCGCCGCCGGTATAAACAAAGTAATCCTCCATTATTGTTTTAAAAACAAATAATTACTATTTGAAACTGTCTTTATGAATGCCTTTAGTCAAATAGCTCAACAGATCAACGAAATTTAATTCGGAAGCTTCTATTTTTGAAAAAATAAAAAACTTCACACATGATTATATTTCATTTGCCATTGACAATTATATTCCTTTGATACACATTAATAAAAAAGGACTTCACTTTACAAAACAGGATTAATATTTAACGTGAATTTTAAAATAAACCTTGAATAAATAGTCCCTTATTTATGAAGCCATTTCATTAACATTTGTTCTAAATCACCTTCAATAATTGGTTTTGACAAATAATCATCTAAACCTGACTCCAGACACTTTTCTTTATCACCAGTCATTATACCAGCTGTTATCGCGATGATTGGAGTGTTTAAGCCGCCATCTAACAGTCGAATTTCGTGAGTCGCCTCGTATCCATTCTTATTTGGCATTTGGATATCCATTAGAATAATATCCGGTCTTTCTTTTTCATATTGTTCCACAGCTTCATTTCCATCCCTAGCTTCGTAGATTCTGCAATTAGAAATTAATTTTTTAACCAATGTTTTTGCTAAAAGCATGTTGATTCTATTGTCCTCAACAATTAAAACCTTTTTATCGCTAAAGCTTTCGATTACTAATTTTTCAGGTGTAGTAATGTTTTCAGGAGCTGGCTTCTTTCTGGCTTTGGATTTTTCGAATTTAATTTCGAAGAAAAAATCACTTCCGTCTCCATACTTACTCACCAGTTGTAATTTACTGTCCATTAAGTCCAATAATTGATTTGAAATAGCCAATCCTAGCCCAGTTCCTCCAAACTTTCGATTGGTAGAATTATCCTCTTGCACAAAGGAGCTAAATATTTTTTCATTGTTATCTTCCTTAATTCCAATACCGGTATCTTTTACAGAAAACTGTAAAGTTGTAATTTTGCGATTTACAACTTCGATTTCAGAAACATCAAGACGTATTTCTCCAAAACTTGTGAATTTTAATGCATTACTCAATAAATTCACTAAAACTTGTTTTAATCTAACAGAGTCCGCTAGTATATATTTTGGAACATTCCCATTGAGATTTAAAACTAAATCAAGATTCTTTTGGGTTGCCTGATAGCTGAATAAGTCGATAACCTGACGCGTCAATTCATACAAATTTACTTCTTCAATATGCAATTCTAATTTCCCAGATTCAATTTTAGAAAAATCCAGAACATCGTTTACAATTTGCATTAAAGAAGTCGCAGAATCATTAATGGTAGACATGTATTCTGACTGATTTTTTTCCAGTCCGGACTTCATTAGCAAATGGGTAAACCCAATGATTCCATTCAAGGGAGTTCTAATTTCATGACTCATATTAGCCAGAAAATCAGTCTTGGCTTTGTTCGCTGCTTCAGATTGTTCTTTTGACTGCAATAATTCAATTTCCATTAATTTTCGCTGCGTAATATCAATAAAACTAATTACAATTTCAGTAATTTCATCTTTAGTGTCTAAAACTGGAAAGCCATTAACTAAAACCCATACTATCGTTTCAGTATTAGGATGATTAATTCCTAAGGTGAAGTTTTTGACCGCTTCTTTTGTTTTACAAATAAGGCTTATCGGGTGTTTTTCAATATCTAAAATCGAATTATCTTCATTTAAATATTTCCAAATTGGATCTATCGCTTTTTTACCTATAATTTGTTCGGTACTTAAACCCAATAATTCCGAGGCTTTGTTATTGCTCATAATGACGGAAGTATCTGCTGCATGAACGACAATACCTGCATCCAAATTATCTAACAATCCGCGATACCTTTCTTCACTTTTTGCAAGTGATTCATCAACAAGTTTGACTTTTGTAATATCACGCGAAAGGCATATAAAATGAATTTCATGTTCCTCCGTTTCCTTCATTGGTGCGATCGACAACTCATACCAACGTATTTCATTTTTCTTTTCCAAGGTGTATTGTCTCCCGGTCGAAAACCCATTTTCAGCAGCTTCCCGGATGGCCAAAAAAGCTAAATTAGCAGCCTCAGCAGGTAATACTTCTGATATTTTCTTGCCAATAAATCGATCTGTAGATTCCGTAAATAAATCTTTACGATGGGAATGATAGTTGTAGATGGTTCCATCTAAACCTACTTCTAGCATTAGATCTGGTATGGCATCGATGATTGCTTCCAACCTTTTATTAGCCTTCTTGAATTCTTCTTCGGCCCTTTTTACGTCAGTAAGATCTAACATCGATCCTATAAAACGAGTCGGATTGCCTTTATCGTCTCTTAAAATTTTAGCACGTTCGTAAAAACTACCATAAGTACCATCAGGTCTTAAAAAACGAAAATCCTCTGCCCAGGAATTTGAGGTTCCAGCGTAACATGCTTCAATGCTTTTAATAACTCTATCTCTATCGTCAGGATGTAGCTTTGATCTCCACAATAATTTATTTTCTTCAGTTGACAAATCATGATTGTCAGAATTTAAATTATCATAAGATACTTTATTATGCCAGTTTTTACCGGTCACAAAATCTAACTCAAACAAAGCATCATTTGTTGCCGACGAAATTAATTCGAAGCGTTCATTTGCGCTTTTAATTATTTCTTCGGCCTTTTTTCTCTCCGTTAAGTCTAATGCCATCGCTAGAAGGCATCTTTTTCCTTCATATTCTATAGCTGTTCCACTAATATAATAGGGTACTCTATTATTTGTTTTTGTATAAATATCAACTTCAATACTAGCATATCCTTCATCTAATACGATCATGATTTTTGAATTGACCTCTTCCTGGTCCTCTTCATGAAAAAAATCCAAAGGAGTCATTTGACTAATTTCAGAACCTGTGTATTCTGTAACATGTTCAAAATTTTTGTTCCATTTTAAAGATTTACCAAATTGATCACAGAGATAAAACAAACCGGGTAGATCATTTATTATCGTCTCGGAAAGTAGTTTTTCTTTAAAAATTATATCTTCAGCGATTTTTCGATTTGTAATATCAGTAACGGTACCGATGTAGCCAACAATCTCGTTATCTACATTTCGATCAGGAATCGCTTGTCCCATCACCCACACAATTGTACCATCAGATCTTTCAAAACGATACTCAGAAATTGATTCCTGATGTGCTACGGTGGCATCATCCCATCCATTAATAATTACTTTTCGATCGTCCTTATGAACAGCATTAAGCCAACCGTCACCCAATGCTTCTTCAAATGACAGTCCTGACATAGTGGACCAACTTGGATTAACATAAGTAGTTGACCCAGTTGCATCAGTACGGAATATCCCCACTGGAGAAGCTTCTGTAAGTGCGTGGTACCTTTTTTCACTTTGAAAAACAGCTTCTTCCGCTTTTTTATTTTGAATTTCTATTTCAAAAACATCAAGTGCAAAAGATACATCCTCAGTCGCTTTATCTAATAATGCAATTTCTTCTGCATCAAAAAAGTTTTTTTCAGTCGAATAGAGACATAGAACTCCAATAATTTTACTGCTCTTTTTTATAGGTAATGACATTACAGAATTATACCCTCGACTTAGCGCTTCTTCTTTCCAAGGCGTCATTAGAGTACAGTTTTCTATGTCATTACAAATAACATACTTCGCATCCCTTATTGCTGTTCCTGCGGGTCCTCTTCCTTGTGGTGTTTCATTAATCGAAATTGTCTTAATTGCAGAGAGATACCCTCTATCTTCTCCTGTAACCACTGCAGGTACTAATGCATTAGTAAACTCATCTATTAACCCTATCCAAGCCATTTTAAATTTGCCCGTTTCAACAGCAATAGTACAGGTCTCTCTAAAGAGTGTTTCTTCATCAGCAGTACGAACAATCATTTGATTAATTTGACTGATAAAATGATACAATCTATTCGCTTTTATAATTTTTTGCTCCGCTTCTATTCCTTCAGTGATATCTGTAATAATACCATGGCAAATTACGGTTCCTGACGGCTCTACAACAGGTAATGAATTCACTTCATGCCAAACCAATCCTTTTGTAGGATGTAAATAGCGATAGGTCCCTTTTAATGGAACTAATTCTGTTTTAGTTTTGTTGATTTTATCAATAACCATCGCTAAATCATCCGGATGGATTCGTTTAAAAATACTATTGGAATCTTTTTCGACCTCCTCAAATTCAAGTCCATAAATATCCCTTATCGCATCACTGGCATAAGGATAACTCAATGTACCGTCTTTGTTTTTACGCATCGAATAAATCAAGCCCGGAGCTGTTGTTGCTATTTTAAAGAATTTATCTCTTTCATTTTCTAATAACTCGATTGCTTCTTTTCTTTCAGTGACATCGTTTAAGTTAGCTATAACTCCTAAAACACCTCTTTGATTAATCAAATTTGTCAAAATCCCTTCTAGCCATATATATCCCCCGTTTTTATGTTTAACCTTAAACAAAACTGGATTTGGAGTATCTGGATAATCCAAAGTTTTTTGGATTTGCAGTTTCATATACTCTAAATAATCGGGGTGGAAATAATCTTTATCAGTCAATTCCTTAAATTCTTGACTGCTGTAGCCTGTAATTCGAGTGGAAGAAGGGCTGCGAAATATTGTCTTTAAATTTTTGTCTAATACAACAATAATACTTTCATTATTTTCGACCAAGGCACGAAAATATCTTTCGTTTTCTATGACTTTTAACTCCGTATTTTTTTGCTCCGTAATATCTCTAAAATTTGTAATTATACCATTTATACTAGGATCAGCAAGTTTATTATTCAGCACTCCTTCTAACCATATGTACCTTCCGTCTCTATGTTTAACCTGAAACAAAAGAGCAATAGGAATATTAGGATTGTCAATAGACTCCTTAATCTTAATATGTACATATTCTAAATAATCCGGATGGTAATAGGCTTCATCTGTAATTGCATCAAATTCTTCATTGGTGTATCCAGTAACACGGGCCGATGAAATGCTCCTATAAACAACTTTTAATTCTTCATCAATAACAGTAATTATTCCTTGATTATTTTCTACTAAAGCTCTAAAGCGGTCTTCGTTTTTTCTAATAATTTCATCAGCTCTTTTCTTTTCAGATATATCTCTAAAAAAAATAGAAAGACCATCAGCCGAAGGATAAATATGGTTTTCAAACCACAAACCTGAGTAACAGTCGAACTCTTCAACGAAAACATATTTTTGCTCCGCGATTGATTCGTGACACGCTTTAAAAAAAGATTGATTTATAGCTTCAGGATATTCTGTCCAAATGCTCTTACCAATCAAATCCTGACGATTTCTATTATAGATCTCTGCTGCTTTTTTATTCATGTAGGTGTAACACCAATTATTATCTAGTGCCACGAAAGCATCACTGATCCGTTCGAATGTATTATTCAGCAGCTCAGCTGCGGCTTTACTTTGGGTGATATCTTTTACAAACGCAAGAAATGAATTTGCCGAGAGTTTTACGGCATCAACTAACACATTAACGACTGTCCCATTTTTGTGGATAATTGTTAGCTCTCCTTTCAATTTACCTGTTGCCAGCAGCTCTTTGAATTGCTTTCTGGAGTTATCGACAGTCTCTGGAGAGGATAACTCGCCAAATTTCATAGCCAGTAGTTCTTCTTTTGAGAATCCAGTTATTGAAGATGCAGCTGCGTTAACTTCTAAATAATTTCCCTTACTATCGACTACAAAAACGCCATCAGGGGCATTATCTATATAATTTCTGAATTTAGCGTTGCTTTTCTCTTTAATTAACTTCGCAATAAGAGCAATTTCATTTTGCTCCTTGGCTTTTAAGGTTTCTTCTATTTCTTTTTTCGAAGAAATATCTTGTGTATTTCCTCTAAGGGCAATTACATCTCCATTTATATCTGTTACAGGAACCACAACTACATTAAGCCATTTTATTCTATTATTAGAAAAATGTGCCGCCTCCTCTATTTCAAAAGGCTCCTTATCAATCATACATTGATTGATTTTATCTTGAAATAATATAAGATTTTCTTTTGAAAAGCACTTTAAGTAGGACTGAAACAACTCCTCATTCGGTTTCTTTTCGACTTCATAAATAGAATATAATTCTTCCGACCAAATCATTTTATTAGTGATCATATCGAATTCCCAACTTCCAATCTTAGCTATTTTTTGGGCGTAATTTAAGAGTCGCTCGCTGGTAATTAAATTCTGTTGGGCTTCTCTTATTTGGGTTAAATCCCTTCCTATTCCGTAAATAAGTTTTCTTCCATAATCGACATTAGTTGTCCAATGAATATATACAATGGCACCGTTTTTTTTAATATATCTATTTTCGAAACTAATAGAAGTATGATCATTCGACAATCTTTCTATTTCACGATTTGTTTTTGCAACATCTTCTGGGTGAATAAAAGAAGTGAAACTAGTACTGGTCAATTCCTTTTCAGTATATCCTAACTTTTTTAAGAAGGATGTATTAACCTCTTTAAAAACCCCATCCATTCCTGCAATGCACAATAGATCCAGATCCTCGGATTCTTTAATATTTAATTCAAAATTGCCTAACTCTAACGGTTCTTTTCTAAGTTTCTTTATTACTTCCTCTTGATTTATTATAACCTTGAGTAAATCTTCATAGCTTGGCTTGGCTTCATTCATACTCATAAACGCAGATAATTATCAATTACTCTTTCACTTGTAAAGGCTAAATATAGCAATATATGATTAGATACAAGATAAGAGTCCCCTATTTAAAAAAGAAATTAACAATTGTTGTATTGCGACACTTCTTCTGTTGCAAGTGCACAATCGTTTCAATTTTTCCTTCTAATCTAAAAAAGAAAATTAAAGCGAAACTATCGAAATCAGAACTTATATTTCGTAAAAAAGAAAGACAAAACAATATCAATAGTCAAAAAAAGTTACAAAAGAATTATTTAATTTTTCAAATGAGATTAGTTCTGCAGCAGTTGAAAAAAAAATTAAAACTAACAAAAAGGAATATATCCTAATTACTCCTACCTCCAGCAAACACAGATTGCAACTGATTTACAATGAACAGCAATGTATAAGGTTGCAACATGCAAATAATCATCTCGCGATAACACAAATACAAAATATTCGTTAAATAGACTATCGAATAGTTAATAATACTTACATTTGCATCGTGCACGATATTAATGACTGCGATATAAATTAAATAGATGACACAAAAGCTAGAAACAACATTAACGCAAAATATTTTCAGAATACTATTAGCCCTATTCATGATTTATGCTGGTTTTAGTCATCTGACTTTTAATAGAGCTGACTTTCAGGCACAAGTACCAGATTGGATTCCGCTAAATAAAGATCTAGTAGTACTATTATCAGGCATAGTAGAAATGGCGCTAGGTTTAGGATTAGCGATTTGGAAAAAGGAAAGAGCGAGGTTCGGTTGGGCACTTGCCTTATTTTTCGTTTTAATTTTCCCTGGAAATATCGCTCAATATTTAGACGGCAAAGATGCTTTTGGAGTTTTAAATTCAGATAGAGCGCGTTTTATACGTCTGTTCTTTCAACCGGTACTTATAGTTTGGGCTTTGTGGTCAGCGGGATCTTTTAAAGCTTGGAAAAACAATAAAAAAGAAAACTAATGGAAGACGTTCAATTAAAATTAAGCAGCCAAGTATGCTTTCCAATCTATTCTGCTTCTCGTCTTATCACTAAAGCATATCGCCCTTATCTAGAGGAAATGGGGATTACTTATCCACAGTATTTGGTACTAATGGTATTGTGGGAAAACGATGGCCTTACGGTAAATCAAATTACTGAAAAACTGCTTCTTAACACTAATACGCTATCGCCTTTACTCAAACGCATGGAGAAAATGGAGCTATTGCATCGCAATCGTTCCTCTGAAGATGAAAGAAGTGTTATTGTACACTTGACAGAAAAAGGAAAAAATCTAAAAGCCCAAGCTAGACCCATACCCGAGAACCTCATCAAAATATTACTTACTGAAAACATTAATTTATCTGATGTCATACAGTTAAAAGACATGTTAAATGAGTGGATCAGAATACTAACAGAGAACGACAAAAATTTAAAATAAATACAATTAATAAATATAGACAAAATGGAATTATTAGATAAATTAAATTGGAGATACGCTGCAAAAGCAATGAATGGTGATAAAGTATCACAAGAAAAAATAGACCGTATAATCGAAGCTGTGTCTCTTGCACCAACCTCAAGTGGCCTTCAACCTTTTGAACTAATTGTAATTACAAATCAAGAAATAAAAGAGAAAATTAGACCTATTTCTTGGAATCAATCTGTAGTCACAGATTGTTCACACTTGCTTGTATTTGCTGCCTGGGATACTTACACAGCTGACCGTATCAACAAAATGTTTGATTTGACAAATACCATTCGTGGATTTAAAAATGAAGGCTGGGAAAATTACCGTCAAATGCTTTTAAATAGCTACCCACAAAAGGACGCCGAAGAAAACTTTAACCATGCCGCTAAGCAAGCCTACATTGCTTTTTCTCAAGCCATAGCTGCTGCTGCATTTGAAGGGGTTGACAGTACGCCTCTAGAAGGTTTTGATGCTAATGCACTAGACGAAATATTAGGATTAAGAGCCAAAGGACTTAGAAGTTGCGTTATGCTGCCATTGGGCTATAGAGACACTGAAAATGACTGGTTAGTTAACCTGACCAAAGTGCGAAAAAGTAAAGAAGATTTAGTTACATTAATTGATTAATAACTAAGATTATAAAAATTAAAAGAGGTTTGGGTGTCAACTCAAACCTCTTTTTTTTGTCGTGTATTCTCTACAATCTAACTAAATGACTGCTGAAAAACCACCAAACGTACACCTAAATCTAGTTCAGGTTTCTCTTTCGTCGAAAGCAAAAGTTTTTACATTTATAAAATACGGTTACCAAAAATCAATATTTTAATTATACCCGTTTATTTCATAAATTAGTTCCACACAAAACGCAATAATATGAATTTCGAATCTTTTCCGGAAATAAAATCAGAAGGTCTAATACTAAGAAAAATTGAAGAATCTGATGCTGCCGTTATCCTCTATTTACGATCTGACGAAACAATCAATCAATTTATAGAAAGACCAGAACACCGAAAAACAAAGACTGTCGCTCAGGCGATCCAATTTATTAGTGAAATAACAGAAAACTTCCGAAACAGTAAATCACTGACTTGGGGGATCATGTATAAAAACGAACCGCAACTGATTGGTTCGATTTGTTTATGGAATTTTTCTGAGAACAATACAATTGCCGAAGTGGGTTACGACCTAAATCCCGCATTCCAAAACAAAGGAATTATGACTGAAGCGTTAAAATGCGTTGTTAAATTTGGGTTTAACGAATTAGAACTAGATAAGATTGAGGCATTCACACATCATAAAAATGAGAGTTCTAAAAAATTATTAGAAAAAAATGGCTTTCACTTTATGGAAAACCGCAAAGATCAAAACAATGATTCTAATTCTATCTATGAACTTTTAAATAGTCAGCGCTAACTTATTGCAAGATTCTCCACTAAAAAAAGGGCATTATGACGAACAACACCAAAAAAGAGTTGACAAACCAACAAAATAAAGAACTATTTGACGTACTAAAAACGCGTTTTGAGAAAAACAAAAACCGCCATAAAAATCTGGATTGGACAACGGTCCAAGCTAAGCTGGAAGCCAATCCTGAAAAACTGTGGTCACTCTATAAGATGGAAAGTACGGGCGGCCAACCAGATATTGTAGCTTATGATACAAAAAAGGACGAATTTCTTTTTTATGATTGTACTGCCGAAAGTCCGCTAGGTCGAAGAAGTTATTGTTATGACCGAGAAGCATTCGAATCAAGAAAAAAATTCAAACCAGAAAACAATGCTCTTGATGTGGCAACTGCTATGGGAATTTCCCTTTTAACAGAAGATGAATATCGCGAATTACAGCAACTTGGAAATTTCGATACCAAAACATCAAGTTGGATACAAACACCCGCAGAAATTAGAACTTTAGGAGGTGCACTATTTTGTGATTTTAGATACAATACCGTATTTGCGTATCACAATAACGCCGATTCCTATTATGCAGCCAGAGGATTCCGTGGTGTACTGCGAGTTTAAATTGTATTGGTACGATCTTGCAAATAAAATTTGGATAGAAAAGAAAAAACTGAATTATAAAGCCAATAATTACTATCATAATCAGCTATAAACAAAAGCTACTCTTATTTAAAACACTATAATACTGCTATAAGCACTCAGAAATAAAACTACAACATACTGATTTTAAATTAATTAAAATAGCAAACACCTACTATTTCGAAACAACTAATTTAATTTTAACAAAAAAATAATATTATACTTGTATATACAAATATAAAAAGTGTTACATTTGTACCAACAAACAAACGAACGCTGGTATGAAAATTGAAGACATTATAAAAACTACTGCTGTTTTGAGTAATTCAAATCGAATTATACTAAATATAATGTATGCTCAAAATGTAGTCAATGAGAAGTTCAATGAAGTTTTGAAACCATACGACTTGTCAGGAGAACAATACAATGTGTTGCGCATATTAAGAGGTCAAAAAGGAAATCCCGCTAATATGAGTGTAATTCAAGAGCGCATGATTGCCAAAACGAGTAACACAACCAGATTAGTAGACAAGTTATTGTTAAAAGAATTAGTTACCCGAAAGGTTTGTCCAGAAAATAGAAGAAAAATTGAAGTATTGATTACTCAAAAAGGATTGGATGTTTTACACGAATTAGATCCTAAAGTAATTGAACATGGGAATTATTTTTCGAAGAATTTAAATGACGAAGAATTAGAGCAATTAAACACATTATTAGAAAAATACAGAAATCAATATATATAAGTTATGAGTACTTTCTTAGAACATCAGAATTGGAGATACGCAACAAAGAAATTTGATGCTAGCAAAATAATAAATACAGAAGATTTAAATACTTTAAAAGAAGCGATTCGTTTAAGTTCTTCTTCTTATGGATTACAGCCATACAAAGTTATTATTGTTGAAAATCCAGAGTTAAGAGCTAAAATTCAGCCTGCCGCATGGGGGCAATCACAAATAGTTGAAGCTTCACATCTTATCATTTTTGCAAATGAAACTAAAATAGAAGAGCAATCTATTGATAATTTCGTAGAAAACATAAGTACAACTAGGAACATCCCTCTCGATTCATTAAGCGGATACTCCGACTTCATGAAGTCAAAAATAGTAACCCTTGACAATGACTCAAAAAATATTTGGTCGTCAAAACAAACTTATTTAGCAATGGGTAACTTATTGAATGCAGCTGCTGAACTAAAAATTGACGTTACTCCTATGGAAGGTTTTGTACCTGAACTAGTAAACGAAATATTAGGCTTAGAGAAACTAGGGCTTAACGCTTCTTTAATAGCAACTTTGGGATACAGACATGATGAAGATGCTACTCAATATTACAAAAAAGTTAGAAAATCAAACGAGGATTTATTTATTACACTATAATTATTATTTCAAATCAAATTAAACAAATTAAACAAATTAAGCACATGAAAAATTTAAAAGCAATTGCATTAGCATTAACAGTAGTATTTTCTACACTATCAGTATCTGCACAAACGAAAAAAGTAGATGTTTCAAAAAGTACAATCAACTGGGTTGGGAAAAAAGTAACAGGACAGCATAGTGGTACTGTAAACATAAAAGCGGGAACTTTAATCTTCAAAGGAGATAAATTAGCTGGTGGAACTTTCACTGTTGATATGACTTCATTAAATACAACTGATCTTTCTGGTGAATCCCAAGGAAAATTAAACGGTCACTTGAAATCAGAAGATTTTTTTGGAACTGAAAAATTCCCAACTGCTACTTTAGTTTTCAAAACTGTTGCAGCTAAGGCTAAAAATGTATATGCAATAACTGCAGACTTAACTATCAAAGGCACAAAAAATTTAGTAGCATTTGATATTACTGTAAAAGGAAATACTGCTACAACAACGTTCAATGTTGACAGAACTAAATATGACATTAAATATGGCTCAGGAAGTTTCTTTGACAACTTAGGAGACAAAGCGATCTCAGATGAATTTGAATTGGCTGTAGCCTTAAAATTCTAATATTTTTCAAATTAGTATATCAACCCCATCAAGCAATTGTTGGGGTTTTTTATTGCTCTCTGTAAAGTAATCTAACAAAAAAGACTGAAATTTTAGTTTTTTTTTATTCCTTTCCATTTGAATAACCAAATTACATTTATATATTTGTAATATGAAAATAACAATGAACAATACTTGGTGGTGGAACAATTTACGTCAAACGTCGTGAACTAAGCTCCTATGGTACTATTTACTATAAATATAAAAGGCTTGTCATCACGACAAGCCTTTTTTTTGTGCTAATTTATTTTTAACATCACTTAAGACTTTAAACCTTAAAAACTTACAAATTGAGACCATTTATATTTAATACAAATTACAAACAAATACTCGCTGACACCATTACTCCCGTTAGTGTGTACCTAAAAATACGCGATAAATTCCCAAACAGCCTACTTCTAGAGAGTAGTGATTATCACGGGAGTGACAACAGTTTTTCATACATCTGTTGCAATCCAATCGCTTCTATCAAAATAGAAAACGAAGCGATTTTTAAAACCTTTCCCGATGGCACTTCCGAAAAGATAATTATTGATGCTAACACGAATATTCCTGAACTAATTCAAGAATTCTCGGGACAGTTTAAGTCAGAGAAAAACGACTTTAAATTCATCAATAATGGTTTGTTTGGATACATTTCCTATGATGCCGTTCGTTATTTTGAAAAAGTAAGCATTGCCAAAAAAGACAATAGTATTTCAATTCCAGATGTATATTATGCGGTGTACCAAAACATCATCGCAATCAATCATTTTAAAAATGAAGCATATATCTTTTGCCATAGTGTAGACGGAAAAAACAACATCTCTGAAATCGAACAACTGTTGCAATCTAGAAATATTGCTTCCTATAAATTTTCGAAAGAAGGTAACGGTTTTTCAAATTTGACTGACGAAGAGTTCAAACATAATGTGGCTTTGGCCAAAAAGCATTGTTTCCGCGGTGACGTATTCCAGTTAGTATTATCTCGAAGGTTTACCCAAGGTTTTAAAGGAGACGAGTTTAATGTTTACAGAGCATTGAGAAGCATTAATCCTTCCCCCTATCTGTTCTTTTTTGATTATGGAGATTTTAAAATATTTGGTTCTTCACCCGAAGCCCAAATTATTGTCAAAGATCGAAAAGCTGAAATTCATCCAATCGCTGGTACTTTTAAACGAACAGGTGATGATGAAAAAGACGCGATATTAGCGAAACAATTATCCGAAGACAAAAAAGAAAACAGCGAGCACGTGATGCTTGTCGACTTAGCCCGAAATGATTTAAGTCGAAATGGTCATCATGTTAACGTAGAAAAATACAGAGAAGTACAGTTTTTCTCGCATGTAATTCATTTAGTTTCTAAAGTAACTGGGCATTTACATGAAAAAGCTACCACCATGCAGGTAGTCGCCGATACTTTTCCAGCAGGAACTCTAAGCGGTGCACCAAAACACAGAGCGATGCAACTCATCGAAGAATATGAAAAAACAAATCGTAATTTTTACGGCGGTGCCATCGGTTTTATGGATTTTGAAGGGAATTTTAATCATGCGATTATGATTCGAACATTCTTGAGCAAAAATCATCAATTACATTCCCAAGCAGGAGCCGGAATTGTGGCCAGTTCAGATGAAGAAAGTGAAATGCAAGAAGTCTACAACAAACTCCTTGCGCTGAATAAAGCACTGGACTTGGCGGAGACCATATAAAGTAATAACAACTTGTGAGTTGTTTCTAAAAATAATAGTAACGTGAGATTGCTTCGTGCCTCGCAATGACAAAACCAAATGAAAAAAGTATTAGTTATAGATAATTACGATAGTTTCACTTACAATCTAGTCCATTATCTGGAAGATTTAGATTGCGAAGTGACGGTATATAGAAACGATGAATTTGATATCGACGACATTGCAGAATTTGATAAAATTCTACTTTCTCCCGGTCCCGGAGTTCCTGATGAAGCCGGATTGTTGAAAGAGGTGATTCGGAAATATGGTTCTACCAAAAGTATTCTTGGCGTTTGCCTAGGGCAGCAAGCAATTGGTGAAGTATTTGGAGGAACACTATCAAATTTAGATAAAGTATATCACGGAGTTGCCACCATGGTAACGCAATCTGTAAATGACGAACATTTGTTTGATGGTTTAGAAAAAGAGTTTGAAGTAGGTCGCTACCACTCTTGGGTTGTAGATGCAACTTTACCGGAAATACTGGAAGCTACTTCCTTTGATGAAAATGGTCAAGTAATGTCGTTGCGTCACAGAACGTTTGATGTTCGCG
Source organism: Flavobacterium hiemivividum (assembly GCF_004349145.1). Lineage (GTDB taxonomy): Bacteria > Bacteroidota > Bacteroidia > Flavobacteriales > Flavobacteriaceae > Flavobacterium > Flavobacterium hiemivividum. The sequence goes on from NZ_SMFO01000012.1 coordinate 23,701, forward strand.
GAGTACAATTTCACCCAGAAAGCGTGTTGACACCAAATGGGAAAAAGATATTAGAAAACTGGATAAATATCCTCCCTCCGACTCCCTCTGAAGGAAGGGGAGCCAAAACGGATATGGATTACTTATAATTATTTACGGTCTTAGTTTACAGACGAAATTTACAAACAAAGTTTCTAGACAAAGTTTTCACACCCAGTCACCCGCTCCTTCGGAGGGTGCCGGGGGAGGATAAACACTACAACATATAAAAAATGAAAAATATATTAAACAGATTGATCAATCACGAAATACTCACCGCAGCGGAGGCAAAAGAGGTGTTGGTCAATATTTCCAACGGTAGTTATAATACAAGTCAAATCTCTGCTTTTCTGACGGTCTTCATGATGCGTAGCATTAGTATTGAAGAGCTTTCTGGTTTTAGAGAAGCTTTACTGGATTTGTGTATCCGTGTGGATCTATCAGAGTATAACACCATCGATTTATGTGGGACTGGCGGTGACGGAAAAGACACTTTTAATATTTCTACACTAGCCTCTTTTATAGCTGCGGGAGCAGGAATAAAAGTTGCTAAACACGGTAACTACGGTGTTTCTTCTATTTCTGGGTCCAGTAATGTGATGGAAAAAATCGGAATTAAATTCAGCAATGATGCTGACTTCCTAGAAAGAAGTATTGACAAAGCTGGTATTGCTGTTTTACATGCTCCTTTGTTTCACCCTGCAATGAAAAACGTAGGTCCTATTCGAAAAGAACTGGCGGTAAAAACCTTTTTTAATATGCTCGGGCCGATGGTTAACCCCTCTTTTCCAAAAAATCAATTAGTTGGGGTTTTTAATCTGGAACTAGCTCGAATTTACTCCTATTTATATCAAAATACCGATGTGAATGTTACCATTCTACACTCATTAGATGGCTATGATGAAGTATCATTGACTGGACCAACAAAGATTATTACCAGTTCGATGGAAGGAGTACTAAACCCAGAGGATTTTGGAGTTAGTCTCTTAGCACAAAGTGAAATCGAAGGTGGAAAAACAATCGAAGAATCAGCGCAAATGTTTAATGATATTATTTCAGGAAAAGGAACAGCAGCCCAAAACAATGTGGTTTGTGCCAATGCTGGAATGGCTATCGCAACGGTAACAAAATGTACGCCGCTCGAAGGATTTCAATTAGCTAAAGAAAGTTTATTTTCTGGAAAAGGATTATCTGCTTTGAATAAATTGCAAGAATTGAGTAGATAAAAATGTGTAAAGTTTAAGGTGTAAAGTTGTTTACTAGTTGCTCAACGTCAAACCTGAAACAAAGAAAACTCTAAATTAAAACAAATGAATATCCTAGATAAAATTATAGATGATAAAAAAAGAGAAGTCATTCTCAAAAAATCAATCATTCCGGTTTCACAATTAGAGGCCTCCATTTTTTTCGATAAAAAAACTATCTCATTAAGTGAAAGCTTAAGAAATAGCGCTACAGGAATTATTGCCGAACACAAACGCCGTTCGCCTTCAAAGTCAGTAATCAACCACGGTTTTACGGTGGAAGAAGTTGTAAAAGGATATGAAGACGCGGGAGCCTGCGGAATATCTGTTTTGACAGACGGGAAATATTTTGGAGGTTCATTAGACGATTTACTTTTGGCAAGAGCCTCGGTTAATGTTCCTTTACTTCGAAAAGAATTTATTGTAGATGAATACCAAATCCTCGAAGCCAAGGCCTACGGAGCCGATTTAATTTTACTAATCGCGGCAGTGTTAACACGAGAAGAGATTAAATCTTTATCGGAATTTGCAAAGAGTCTAGGTCTGGAAGTGCTATTGGAAGTACACAGTAAAGAAGAGTTAGAAAAATCAATTATGCCTACTTTGGATATGATTGGAGTGAACAATAGAAACCTGAAAACTTTTGAAGTAAGTTTAGATTTCAGCAAACAATTAGCTGCACAAATTCCGAATGAATTTGTAAAAGTTTCAGAAAGTGGTATTTCGTCAATCGAAGCGATAATGGAATTAAAACCCTATGGCTACAAAGGTTTTCTTATAGGCGAAAACTTCATGAAAACAGATAATGCTGGAAAAGCAGCAAAGGAATTTATTTCAAAATTATAATACCGAATAACCCTTTCAGAGTTCAAAACTCTGAAGGGGTTGAAATACCAACAATATGGAATCCATAAATATACAAGACGCAAAATATCCCAGGCCTTACAGAGGATTAGGAATCAAAATCTGCGGTATGAAGCACCCTGATAACATTCTCGAAGTAGCGGCACTCCTACCCGATTATATGGGTTTTATCTTTTGGGAAAAATCAGCTCGGTATTTTGACGGTGTGATTCCAGAGTTACCAAAATCCATAAAAAAAGTGGGGATTTTTGTCAATGAAACAGCAGCTATTATTTTCGAAAAAGTCTCAAAACATGACTTACAAGCCGTTCAATTACACGGTCACGAATCGGTTGCTTTTTGTGAAGAATTGCGCAAAATACTTCCAAAAGACATCGAAATCATTAAAGTATTTTCTGTTCAAGATGAATTTGACTTTAGCATTCTAGAGCCATTCGAAGCTGTTTGTGATTATTTCCTTTTTGATACCAAAGGGAAACTACCCGGTGGAAACGGAACTACTTTCGACTGGAAAGTATTAGAAAATTATCCGTCCACAAAGCCGTTTTTTCTAAGTGGCGGCATAGGACTCGAAGAATTAGAAGCAGTTAAAGAAATAATAAAAACGGAATTAGCTGTTTACGCTATTGATGTAAATAGTAAATTTGAAACAGCGCCGGGATTAAAAAATTTAAAATTAGTGACAGAGCTACGAGAAAACTTGCAGTTTTAAACCTTAAACCAAAAAATAATGTCATACCACGTAAACGAAAAAGGCTATTACGGTGAATTTGGAGGAGCCTACATTCCTGAAATGTTATATCCAAATGTTGAAGAATTACGCCAGCAGTATCTTAAAATAACTGCTGAACCTAGCTTTCAAGCTGAGTTTGATGCACTTTTAAAAGATTATGTAGGTCGTCCTACTCCACTTTATTTTGCAGAAAGATTATCTAAACAATACAAAACAAAAATCTACTTGAAAAGAGAAGATTTATGTCATACCGGAGCGCACAAGGTCAACAATACTATTGGCCAAATTTTATTAGCCAAACGACTAGGTAAAAACCGTATTATTGCTGAAACCGGTGCCGGTCAACACGGCGTGGCTACTGCAACTGTCTGTGCCTTGATGGGATTGCAATGTATCGTCTATATGGGCGAAATTGACATCGAGCGTCAGGCGCCAAATGTGGCAAGAATGAAAATGCTAGGAGCCGAAGTTCGCCCAGCGCTTTCAGGCTCTAGAACCTTAAAAGATGCTACAAACGAAGCCATTCGCGACTGGATTAATAATCCCGTGGATACCTATTACATTATTGGTTCTGTGGTAGGACCTCATCCTTATCCTGATATGGTAGCGCGCTTTCAAAGTGTCATTTCCCAAGAAATTAAAACGCAATTATTGGAAAAAGAAGGAAAGGAAAACCCTGATTATGTGATTGCTTGCGTAGGCGGTGGAAGCAACGCTGCCGGAGCTTATTACCACTTTCTGGATGATGAAGAAGTAAATATAATCGCAGTGGAAGCAGCAGGTCTCGGAGTGGATTCTGGGGAAAGTGCCGCCACTTCCGTACTAGGGAAAGTAGGTGTAATTCATGGTAGCAAAACCTTGTTGATGCAATCTAAAGACGGCCAAATTACCGAGCCGTATTCCATTTCAGCAGGATTGGATTATCCAGGTGTCGGACCTATGCACGCGCATTTGTATGCATCAGGAAGAGCACAATTTATCTCAATTACTGATGACCAAGCGATGCAGTGGGGACTCAAACTTTCGAACATGGAAGGAATTATTCCAGCGATAGAAAGTGCTCATGCCTTTGCCGTTCTGGACGAAATGAAATTCAAACCGGAGGATGTTGTTGTTATAAATCTATCAGGACGTGGTGATAAAGATTTAAATACATATATTGAATATTTTAAATTATAAATTGGGCTTGCCTGAATTTATTTCAGGGTCTGTGGAATTATTTTCTAGGTCGAAAGATTATATTTCAAGGTAAATGTTGAATAATTTTCAGTTTTTATACTAAATTTAATTCTGGGCTAGAGGGATCGCAAGATTTGCACGTTGCCAATTCCATACCTAAAGCAATCGAAATCAATAATATCTGATACAAAATAAGTAAAATACACAACAAAATGGAAAATTTATTTGCCTACGGTTCCTTAAGGGAAGAAGAAGTACAAAAAACTGTTTTTGGACGAATCCTTAAAGGCGTTCCAGAGAAATTATTGCGATATGCTGTAAGAGAAATACAAATTGAAGAAGAATTTGGAATAGAAAGCTACCCGATAATTACACCTACCGAAGATATAGCTGACTCTATTGATGGAATAGTATATGAAATAACCTATGAAGAACTCCAACTTTCGGATACCTACGAAGGGAATTCTTATACCCGTATTAAAGTTTCCCTGCAATCCAATCAAACGGTATGGGCTTATAGCGCCAAAATATAAACTAACAATAAAAAGCATGCATAACAGATTCAGAATCTGATAAAATAATAAAAATGAACAGAATAAATCAAAAATTACAGGCAGACAAAAAGATATTTTCAATCTATTTCTCAGCTGGATATCCTAACCTTAACGATACTGTACAAATCATTCAAGATTTAGAAAAAAACGGTGTTGATATGATCGAAATCGGATTACCGTTTTCTGATCCATTGGCCGATGGACCAACAATACAAGCTAGTTCGACTCAAGCATTGCATAATGGAATGACAACTCAAGTTTTGTTTGACCAACTAAAAGACATTCGCAAAATAGTTTCTATTCCACTTGTAATCATGGGCTACTTTAACCCCATGTTGCAATATGGACTGGAGAATTTCTGCAAGAAATGTGCAGAAATAGGTATCGATGGCTTAATCATTCCTGATCTTCCGGTCGATGTGTATGCCGATGAATACAAAGCTATTTTCGAAAAATATGGCATAATCAACGTATTCCTGATTACACCACAAACTTCTGACGAACGCATTCGTTTTATCGACAGTGTTTCTAATGGTTTTATCTATATGGTGAGCTCCGCAAGTGTTACCGGATCACAATCTGGTTTTGGAAGCACGCAAGAAGACTACTTTAAACGCATTGCCGACATGAATTTAAAGAATCCACAAGTAATAGGTTTTGGGATCAATAATGCAGAGACTTTTAAACAAGCGACACGCTTTGCCAAAGGAGCCATTATTGGTAGTGCTTTTGTTAGCCATCTAACCGAAAATGGAACAACTAAGATCGATGAGTTTGTAAAAGAGATTCTATAAAACAGTTGGTATTTATATAAGATAAGCGGCTTATAAATTTGATTTGAATGCCGCTTTTTTTTGACAATAACTGTATTTGAACTAAGATTGTGTTTTAATCTATGTTATACAGTAGTATCTTTATAAAAAAAACCGCACTATTTATAAAAATAATGCGGCTTCAATAAAGGTATTACAATAGCTTAATCAAACAACTCGTTTAACCAATGCTTTTTCTTGTGTTCCTTGTAATAACCCTGTTGAGGCTGACCTCCAAAAGACTGTTGATTGCTCTGGAAATTTCCTTGTGGCTCATTTACTGACCTTTCAATTATTTTATCAAGCTCACCACGATCTAACCATATTCCGCGACATTGCGGACAATAATCAATTTCAATTCCTTGTCTATCTGACATTACAAGCGGAACTTTACAACTAGGACAATTCATATTATTTATTTTTAGTTATTTAATAATTCATTCTTTTTTGGAATAATAACAGAAAGTAAAACAGAGATAATTAAGATACTTGCTATTACCATTAATGAATACACAATGGGTATTTTATAGAAATCAACAATTGTCATTTTTATACCTACAAACACTAATATTGCCGATAAACCATATTTTAAATAGTGAAAGTATTTTGTAATTCCGGCCAATGCGAAATACAACGCTCTTAAACCTAATATTGCAAAAACATTAGAGCTAAAAATAATAAACGTATCATTTGTAATTGCCATAATTGCCGGTATTGAATCGACTGCGAAAATCAAGTCTGTAAATTCCACCATTAGAAGCACTACAAATAGCGGTGTTGCAACGGTTTGACCATTTAATTTCACAAAGAATTTATCACCATGCTCTTCTTCTGTAACAGGAAATAATTTTTTAAATAACCGTACTAATGGATTCTTATCCGGTTCAATTTTTTCGTCTTGATGAAAAAGCATTTTAATACCTGTAAAAATTAATAAGGCACCGAAAATATAAATAATCCAATGAAACTTATTAATAAGAGCAACGCCTGCAAAAATAAAAACAGCGCGCATTACTAAAGCCCCTAAAATCCCCCAAAACAATACTTTGTGTTGAAACTTTGTATCAACATTAAAGTACGTAAACAGCATGATAAACACGAACAAATTATCAATACTTAATGACTTTTCTATAACATAGCCAGTTAAAAACTCAACTGCTTTCTGTTCACCCATAAAAATATAAATCCCATAATTAAAAATTAACGCCAGGGATATCCAAACACCACTCCAAATAAGGGCTTCTTTGATTTTTACTTCGTGTGATTTACGATGAAAAACACCTAAATCTAAAGCTAACATTGCTAGGACAAATCCTAAAAAACAAAACCATACAAAACCATCTATGACCATATATTTTTAAATTACATATTTAATTAAAACAAAACCACCAATCAATACAGCCGTAACTACAATAGCCAAAAGATTAAAATATTTTTCTATGAACAACTTAATGCGTGCTCCATATTTCCAAATTAACCAGGCAATAAGAAAAAAACGAGCTCCTCGACTTATAATAGATGCTAAAGCAAACATCATTATATTGATATTAAAAGCTCCTGCAGTAATGGTAAACACCTTGTAAGGAATTGGAGTAAAACCTGCAGTAAAAATTACCCAAAAATCCCATTCGACAAATAAACTTCTAATACTCTCATATAGCTCAACTGAAAACCCAGGAACTGAATCAAAAAAGAAATTAGCGAAAGCTGAAAATTCTCCAGTTGCTGTAAGCCAGCTGTAATTTCCTATTGAGTAGCCAATAAAAGCTCCTGAAACCGATCCTAAGGTGCAAAGAAGTGCGTACTTAAAAGCATTGCTTGAGTGACCTAAGGCCAAAGCAATTAATAAAATATCAGGTGGTATAGGGAAGAATATCGATTCTGCAAAAGCTAGAATGAAAAGAACACTTGCACCATATTTAGTTTGTGCCCAACTTAAAACCCAATCGTATAAATCTCGTAACCAATTCATTCTTTAAAATATTTGAAAAATTATAAATGCATAAATTACAAATCGCAGGTACCGGAATAATGCCACCAAAAGGTACTGTTTGAAATTATACTTTATGAGCCCGCATGCTAAACTAACGATGGAATGTGGTAAGGGTAACATTGCTCCAATAAAAACAAAAAAACCGCCCCACTTTCGCAAATTGACAATATGAATTGCGATCTTATTTTCGATGTGATTCTTAATTGCAGGTATTAAAAACAATCGGTTTCCTAAAAAATACGCGATAATACCACCTACATAAGACATTGTTGCCAAAACAAACAGAAACAACCATGGCGTTTCTGATTTTGAAGCCCAAGCAATGAATAGCTCTGGCGGCACTAAGCCCAACACCGTTTCTGAAAGGAGAAAGAAGGAGAAAATTATAGGGGGAGAATAGGTCGCGACAAGCGTATTAAGCAGCTCGTTAAAGTCTAACAAAAAGTATTCTAAAGCCAATAGAATTGTCACAAATACTACAATCACAATACCTCCTTTGACAGCAGTATCTTTCAAAAAAGAATAAAACTGTGTCATTTTATAATACCGGTTCAGTAATTGTAATCTTTTCATTCTCATCCGAAAATCAATCATTTTATTATTATCTACCATACCATCTTTTGCTTAAAAATTTGACATCTTCATCTACTACTCTTTACACAACATTTTGCAAAATGAAACTAATTATCCCCTCAATCAACGGAAAAACAAGTGCTATTATTCCAATAACTAGAGCGATCACAAAAATTAAAATACCAACTAAAACATACTTTAGTTTCTTGTTCTTTAATAAACTTTCAACAAGCATCATTGGATTAAAACTTGCATTACTCCGAGAGTAAGATTTCTTCTTGTAACTATCATTAGAGGAATAGCTTTGCATCACATTTTTTTTATGATGCTTACTTTTCTTATTTATAAAATCTTCAAAATCCATACTACTGTATTTTAGTTATATAACACAAATTTTTTCAACACTACGATACTGTAATGCAGCTATAGCGAATGAAAATTAATCAAGCACTAAAAAATAAATTAGAGTAAATTAACTAAGCTTTGGCGGTTGCCAAACAGGGAAATGAGGTCGAACGGACCTACTATTAAAATGAGATCGGTCAATATTTGTACTGTTTTCGACAATTGACGAAAATTCTACCGAACAAATAATTGGATCCTCTTCGTTTAATTCAAAATCAGCATCAAAACAATCAGAAATTGAAACGTCTTCGGAACTTAACTCTTTTAATGAGGAAGAATCACTTTGTTGAAAACAAATGTTATAGCAAAGCAACATCCCTACTAGGAGCACTATACAATTAACAAAATTTTTTCGACTAAGTTTCATGGCGCAAACTTAATTAAAAACAAATATATTTCAATTCCTGACGTAAATTATTTAGAGTAATTTAACAACAATGAACTTTATTCTGGAAACAAATGATAAAATCACTGCATAGCACACTGTCTGGTTTTACAATACCGCTATAACCTCATCTAATTATAACCAACAAATTCGCAAATTACAATCCTATTTAGGAACTCATAATTTGCGAATTTGTAGTATTATTAAATTATTTTTATTAGGAAACCGTTTCTGCTTCAACGGCAAATTCCATGGTATCTTCTGCTTCTACCTCTATTTCTGGTTTAGACGCTTTCAAAGCATTAAATTTTTCGATTTTTTCCAAATCCTCTTCTTCTCCAGAAAAATAAGGAAATACATCCATAATTGGAGATTCTGAAATTGCTGGAATAGTATATTCCCCCATAGTAGTTTTCATGATTCCAAGGGTATTGTCAAAAGCTTCCCTTACATCGTTTGCCTGTACTAAGAAATACATACTGCTCTTACGTTCTTTTCCGCTTTCTTCATCATAAGCCAGCAAAGATATTTTTGACTTAAACCAGCGATCACAATTTTCAAAAGGATGAATTTCTGCGTAATTCGCTACTTTTATATTCGTGATTTTAAACTCTTCACTGATATAAGCCGACATTTCTTCGGTAATTCTACTTTCGGCTTCCGTGTACGACAAAGCATCTACTAAGTAAGGTTCTGTCGTAATCTTTTGTCCGCCAGTTTCGTCTGTTTTTCTATATTTTATTTTGCATTCGTACCAAGTTGTGCTCATCTCTTTCTTTTTTAGGATGCCAAAGATAGATTTTAAAGAAAAAAAAATCGGTTATTCATAAAATAGATATTCACAATTTTTAGAGCGGCTTCTATTGTTTTTAATTCCAATGTTTTATACAATTTCATCACTATTTGAAGTAAGTTACAAAACCAAAATCGGTTCCTAAATAATAGTATAAAACATAAAATTTAATCTAAGTATAGAAATTTACTATAATATAAAAATTGATCTTAAACAACTGAATATGAACACCTAACACAATACACTCTACTTTTTTTATTTATGTTAATTTTATGTTAAATCTTAATTAAACAGCTGTTTAATTAAACAGTTGTTTAATTTTGTAGTCTATTTAAATTCTATGTGTGCTACTTTCGACTTTACCGAAAAACAAATACAAATTCTACTAGTGGCAGAAACCTTATTTGCCGACAAAGGATTTGAAGGAACTTCCATTCGAACTATCGCAAAAGAAGCCAAGATTAATATCGCTATGGTTTCTTATTATTTTGGCTCAAAAGAACGTTTGCTGGAATCGCTAATATTTTATAGAACCAAAGATTTAAAGATTGAAATAGAAAACTTGTTGGTTGAAGATCTAGAACCCATTGCTAAGATCAACAAGCTGATCGCCCTATACATCAATAGAATCAATTCTAATAAAGGGATTTTTAGAATTCTTCATTTTGAGATGGCCACCCAAAAAAAGGAACTAAATATAAAATCCTTTTACGACTTACGAAAAAGCAATTTAAAATCGCTTGAAGCCATTATCTCCGAAGGCCAGGATAAAGGTGTATTTAGAAAAGACATTTCGATTCCGCTTTTAACGCCTACGATTTTGGGTACCTTTTTTCATTTCTACATGAACAAGGAGTATTTCATGGATATACTACAGCTCCCTACTGAAGATTCATACAACAATTATATCACCGTCGACCTGACAAAACACATTCAACAAACAATAAAAGCACTTCTAATTTATGAAAGTTAGTCAATTCATGCTCTTTGGGATATTCTTCATCGGAATGTCGCCAATAGAAGCGCAAGAAAAAACGAGTTTAACTCTCGATGAAGCCATTCATTTGGCTTGGACCCAAAGCAACGAAGTTTCCTTGGCCAACACAAAAGTAGCCACTAAAAAATTCGAATTACAGTCGGTTAAAAACAAGCAGTATCCCGATTTGAAAATCTCAGGTCAATACCAGCGTCTAGCCCAAGCATCTATTAATCTAAAAATTAACAAAAGTACAACTGCTGAAGCCCTTCCTGTTGTAGACCAGTTAATGATAGGTCAAGTAAATGCTAGTCTTCCCTTATTTGCCGGTTTTAAAATTAAAAATAGCATTAAAGCCTATGATAATTTATATCAGGCCGAAACAGCTAGTGCGATGCAAACAAAGGAAGAAGTTGCCATGATGGTGGTTAATTATTATGCCAGTTTGTATAAAGCACAAAAAACAGTCGAGCTTTTAAAAGAAAACCAAAAAAGCGCGCAACAACGCGTCACTGATTTTCTAGAATTGGAAAAAAACGGAATCATTCCAAGAAATGATTTACTAAAATCACAACTTCAAGTTTCGAAAATCCAGCTATCACTAGACCAATCCATAAGCAATTTAAACATTGTCAATTTTGAGCTTGTCAGTTTATTGAAAATGGATCCAAAAACAAAATTAGAGGTTAAAGAAAGTGATTTTATTGACTTCCAAATGAATAATGTTCCAACTGATGATGCCCTGGCATTAGAAAACCGTAAAGATCTAGAAGCTATACGTTTGCAAGAAAAAGCAAGTTTAGCTCATGTTCAAATGTCAAAAAGTGGCTACTACCCTGCTATTTCAATTATTGGTGGTTACACAGCATTAGATTTAAAAAATGTTATTACTGTAGAAAATGCTATGAATATAGGGATTGGAGTATCTTATGATTTAAGTGGTATTCTAAAAAATGGAACAAATGTCAAAATAGCAGAAAGCAAAGCACTTGAAGTACAAAATCATCAAGCGATTTTAACTGATTACATTAAAACACAAGTCCAAAAAGCAATCGAAGATTACGATTTGGCACTCAAACAAGATCTCGTTTACAATGAAGCGGTGGAACAAGCATTAGAGAATTACAGAATTATAAAAGATAAATACGACAACGGCTTATCTGATACAAATGATCTTCTTGAAGCTGATGTGGAACAACTGGGTTCTACTATCAATAAAACACTAGCGCGAGCTAATGTTATTCAAAAATACTACGAATTGCTTTCAGTAAGCGGACAACTAAACCAAACTTTCAATCTTTCAAAAATATAATCGGCACCTACAATGACTAAGAAAAAGACAAATACCAAGTTTATCATCATAATCACTTCATTAGTATTACTAGGTGTTACTTATGGAACCTATAAATACGTTCATTCCCTTTCTCACGAAGGCACAGATGACGCACAGATTGAGAAAAACATGAACCCCATTATTCCAAGAGTATCCGGATATGTTAGCAAAGTGTTTATTAAAGACAATGATTTTGTAAAAAAGGGAGACACTTTATTTACGATTGACAAGAAAGATTACCAACTGAAAATTGATGAAGCAACAGCAAATTTGGCTGTAGCCGAAGGAAGCTTAGAGGTTACAAAAGCTGACATCGGTGGTCTTTTAGCGAGTATTTCTGTATCTGAAGCCAATGTAAAGTCGGCCGGCGGAAACATAGAAAGCGCAAAAATCAGATTAGATCGTGCTACTAGTGACTACAATAGGTATAATAATTTATATAAAAACCGTACAATTACTAAACAGCAATACGAGCAAGCTTTAGCAACTAAATTAGAAGCTGAAAATCAAGTTCGCATTTTGCAACAGCAAGAAAAAGCGAGTGCTTTTCAAAAATCGGTTATTGTAGCAAAATCTAAAGCCACTGACAAACAAACGGATGTGGCTGATGCCAATATCAAGCGGGCGAAAGCATTGCTTAACTCTGCAATTTTAAATTCGAGCTATACTGCAATCACTGCTGCAATTGACGGTCAAGTTTCTAAAATTGATATTCAACCGGGACAATTAGTGCAACCGGGACAATCTCTTTTTTATATAATTAATAATAATGAAGCCTGGGTTGTAGCTAATTTTAAAGAAACCCAATTAAACAAAATGATGGTTGGTCAAAAGGTAACTCTAAAAGTAGATGCATATCCTGATCATGATTTTAAGGGAACTGTAGTCTCTTTTTCGCCTGCAACTGGATCGCGTTTTTCTATATTACCTCCTGACAATGCTACTGGAAATTTTGTAAAAACGATTCAGCGTTTACCAGTAAAAATTAGTATTGATGCTGATAACGATATGGAGAAAATAAAATTATTACGTCCAGGAATGAATGTGGATGTTGACGTACATATAAAATAAAATGGTAACAGAACAAGGAGAAGACGATTTAGTCGAATACGGCTTTAGACGGGTTATTATTACAATTACGGCTGTACTCTGTGCGTTATTGGAAATTGTAGATACCACTATTGTCAATGTAGCGCTAACAAATATGAGAGGAAGCCTTGGCGCAACATTAACTGATGTGGCCTGGGTAATAACCGCTTATGCTATTGCAAATGTGATCATTATACCAATGACAAGCTGGCTATCACAGCAATTTGGAAGAAGGAATTACTTTGCTGTTTCCATAGTTATTTTTACCGTTGCTTCTTTTTTGTGTGGTAATGCGACTAATATTTGGGAGCTAGTAGCTTTCCGATTTATTCAAGGTCTCGGTGGAGGTGCTTTGCTGGTAACTGCACAAACCATTATTACTGAAAGTTATCCGATTGCAAAAAGAGGAATGGCACAAGCCATTTATGGAATGGGTGTCATTGTAGGTCCCACTTTAGGACCGCCATTAGGTGGCTATCTTGTGGATCATTTTTCATGGCCTTACATTTTCTACATCAATATTCCATTAGGTATTATTGCCACACTTTTGACTTTAACATTTGTAAGAAGTCCAAAATACGGAGAAAAACTAAAGTCGCATCAAGTCGATTGGGCTGGAATCATTCTATTAGCAGCTTTCATTGGTTCATTACAATTTGTATTGGAACATGGACAACAAGACGACTGGTTCAACAACAACTTAATTGTATTATTGAGTGTCGTTTCTCTTTTTGGGTTAATTCTATTTATCTGGAGACAATTAACTTATAAGTATCCTATAGTTAACTTAAGCGTTCTAAAAGACGGGAATTTGAGAATTGGTACTCTAATGGCATTCATTTTAGGTTTTGGTTTGTATGGTTCCACATTAATTATTCCCATATATACACAGTCCGTATTAGGATGGACCGCTACTGATGCTGGTTTATTGCTGATTCCTGGTTCGATAACTACAGCTTTCATGATGCCTATAATTGGTAAACTGATTCAAAAAGGAGTTCCTCAGGGATACATGATTGGACTTGGCTTTTTAGTATTCTTTTTATTTACCTTAATGATGCACAATAAAATGACACCAGATACTGGTGAAGAACACATGTTCTGGGCATTAATTTTAAGAGGAGTTGGTTTAGGATTACTTTTTGTTCCTATCACTACTTTATCACTATCTACTTTATCAGGAAAAAATATTGGTGAAGGAGCTGCGTTTACCGGTATGATGAGACAATTAGGTGGTTCTTTTGGTATTGCCATAATAACCACTTTTATCACCCGATTCAGTCAGGAACACCGCGTGAATTTAGTTGCCCATTTAGATGGAACTAAATTTGAAGTACAACAGCGACTACTGCTTTTACAAAAAGGGTTTATGTCTAAAGGTTTTACTGCCAATGAATCTATGAAAAAAGCATATCAGGCAATTGATTATTCCGTTCTAAAACAAAGTACTGTTTTATCTTATATGGATATTTTTATGTATTTGGGACTTCTATTTCTCTGTTGTATTCCAATTATTTTCTTCATCAAGAAAGGGAAAAACAAGATCAATCCAGCAGATGCCATGCATTAAAACACAAAAAACTCCGATTCTCAACGTCGGAGTTTTTTTTATTGCTTAAACTAAGATTATCTGGTAAATACTAAATGATTCCCTTTTGAAAGCGTGGCGTCAAATTGATAGCCATCATAATTAAATCCTTTCAAATCGTCAATCGTTTTTGCTTCGGTATCGATGATGTAACGCACCATCATTCCTCTAGCTTTCTTAGCAAAAAAACTGATTATTTTAAGCTTTCCATCTTTATAATCCTTAAAATCAGGAGTGATTACTGGGACTTTCAAAGCTTTAGCATCTACGGCCGAAAAATATTCATTACTTGCTAGGTTAACAAACAACTCGTCTTCTTCCAATTCTTTGTTTAGCGCTTTTGTAACTTTCGATTTCCAAAATTCGTATAAATTTTTATCGTCGCCAATAGGCAACTTTGTACCCATTTCTAATCTATAGGCCTGAATTAAATCCAAGGGTTTAAGTATTCCATATAAACCTGATAATATTCGTAAGCTATGTTGTAAGTTTTCTAATTTTTCTGTGGGGATTGAATATGCATCTAATCCAGTATATACATCTCCGTCAAATGCATAAACAGCAGGACGAGCATTCTCAGCGGTAAAAGGAGTTTTCCAGTCTTGATTGCGTTGCCAGTTCAAGTCGGCTAATTTTGTCGAAATATGCATTAACTCAGAAAGGTCATTTGGGGATTGTTGTTTCAATACTTTCTGGATTTGTCGTGATTCTTTTAAGAATTCAGATTCCGTATATTTTGAAGTTGGTAATGCTGTTTCGAAGTTTAAAGATTTGGCTGGCGATATAACAATTTTCATAAATAATCCTGTTTCAGGTTCTTTTTTTAATACAAAATCAAAAGTACTACTTGAAAAACAATAAACTGATAAATCCACATCAATTTGTTTAATACTGATATAGAAAATAGAAATGTGATCCATTAATTACTGTCTAAATCTCGATTTTTATACCCATTTAATTTTCAAGGGTATAGCATTCGAAAAATAAATAATTTATTGACTTTTATTAGCATAACTTTTCGAAAAAAAAACGCTGTATTTTTATAAAAAGAAAGGGCAATAAATAATAAAAACCGCAGTAAACCAGCGTGTAAATTAATCTTAAAAACTAATTAGCGTTCCTTGTTTCAATAATAATATCAATTTCTAGGAGGAGATTAGTAACAATTTATCTATTTTTGTGAATCTTAAAATAATAACCAAAACGGGAATAATTCCTGTTATTCGATAAAAGAATACAGCATACAAAAATGAAAAAAACAATAAAACGCATTTACAATTCAGATTTATTCAATGAATTTTTTGAGAATGAAAAATCAACCGGACTTATACTTATCGCCTGTACCCTATTTTCATTGGTTATGGCTAATTCAATCTTCGGTTCACAATACATTCACACCTGGCACATGGATCTGGGAGGACAGAGTGTAGAATACTGGATTAATGACGGTTTAATGACCATCTTCTTTTTACTAATTGGTTTAGAATTAGAAAGAGAAATCTATAAAGGGGAATTGTCAAACATAAAAGACGCTTTATTTCCCATATTTGCTGCCTTAGGAGGAATGTTAGTTCCTGCAGGACTGTATCTTTTACTAAACCACGGAACTATT
The DNA here is from genome assembly GCF_004349145.1 of Flavobacterium hiemivividum. Taxonomy (GTDB): domain Bacteria; phylum Bacteroidota; class Bacteroidia; order Flavobacteriales; family Flavobacteriaceae; genus Flavobacterium; species Flavobacterium hiemivividum. The sequence continues at coordinate 39,852 of NZ_SMFO01000012.1, forward strand.
GCACAAGCTGGAGCTGGTATCCCTATGGCAACCGACATTGCTTTTGCATTAGGAATCTTATCACTATTAGGAAATCGAGTACCATTAAGTTTAAAAATATTCTTAACAGCACTTGCTGTAATAGACGATTTAGGAGCTATTTTAGTTATTGCCGTTTTTTACACTAAAACCATTCTTTGGGCAAATCTATTTTATGCTTTAGGTACCATGCTAATTTTATTTGTGCTTAACCGTATGAAAGTTAAAAGTCTTATTCCATACCTTATTGGTGGAGTAATCATGTGGTGGTTTATGCTAAATTCAGGAATTCACGCTACCGTTACCGGAGTATTATTAGCGTTTGTTATTCCTTTTGGAAATGGAGAGAAAAATTCTACCTCATACATTTTACAACACTTTCTTCACAAACCAGTTGGTTTTTTAATACTTCCACTCTTTGCTTTAGCCAATACTGCAATTGTAGTTAGTTCAGACATAGGAGCAACGATTGCGCAACATTACAGTATCGGTATCGCTTTAGGATTAATAGTAGGAAAACCATTAGGTATTTTTCTGTTTTGTCTTCTAGCTGTTGGACTAGGAATTTGTAAACTTCCGAAGGGCTTAACATGGAAAACGATCATAGGTGTAGGATTTTTAGGAGGTATTGGATTTACAATGTCTATTTTCATTACCTTGCTTGCTTTCGATGACCAAACCATTATTAGCAACGCCAAATTCATTATTTTACTTTCGTCTTTAGTTGCGGGCTTATTAGGCTTCATGTTTTTGAAAAACACATTAAAAGAAAGTATTGATGAGAACAGTATTAAATAACATTTTCACCTACATTAACCTTAGTAAGGGCGAGGAAGAAAAAACGAAAGTATTGGATTTTGTAAAATCTAGTATTTCCTTTAGAGGGGCAAATTTGTGGATTTTAGCCTGCGCCATTGTTGTGGCATCGGTTGGGCTAAATGTAAATTCTACTGCAGTAATCATTGGTGCGATGTTAATATCTCCATTAATGGGTCCTATTATTGGAGCCGGTTTTGGACTAGGTATTTACGATTTCGATTTATTGAAAAAATCACTAAAAAATCTGTTGATTGCAACCATCGTAGGGTTAGTAGTATCTACCATCTATTTTTATATTAGCCCATTTAAAGAAGCCCAACCTGAATTACTATCCAGAACTGCACCCAATATTTATGATATCCTTATTGCCTTCTTTGGTGGTTTAGTTGGCGCCATTGCAATAACAAGAGTAGAAAAAGGAAACCCAATTCCGGGTGTGGCGATTGCAACAGCACTTATGCCACCACTTTGTACTGCAGGATATGGATTAGCAATGGGGAGTTATAAATTCTTTTTTGGTGCGATCTACTTGTATTCTATCAACTGTGTTTTTATTTGTATTTCGACTTTTTTCATTGTGAAATATTTAGATTATCCTACGAAAAAACAACTAGATGAGAAATTACAAAAACGAGTAAAATACATAATAACAGGTTTAATCATAGTATTAATACTGCCAAGTATCTATTTTGCTTATCAATTAATCGAAGAAAAAAAATACCAACAGCAGATTGATCTCTTTATTCATAATGAGTTTACCAATAAAGGCATTACGGTTGTTTATAAGAAAACCAAATTCATTGAGAAACCAAAAAAACTTGAACTTGGATTTCTTTCGAAAAGGTACCAGCCAGACGAAATTAAGAAGCTAAACCAAAGTCTTAAAGAGTATGAAATTAAAGACACCAAGCTTATTGTAATTCAGGACACAACCGACTTAAAGAGCGATATTCTGAACGAAATCAACTTTAACAAGTCAAAATTAAGTCAAAAGGATGTTTCGATTTTAAACCTAAAAAAACAACTGGCTGCAAATACTTATGACAACAAAGCCTTACTGGCTGAAATAAAAATTTTATTTCCTGAGGTAGATAACATTTCAATGTCCAATCATACTTTTAATGAAAATTCAGACAGTACTACTACGGTGCCTGTACTAATTTACACTAGTAAAGCACCACTAGAAAACGAATATACAAAGAAAATGACTTTATGGCTACAACAACGATTAGCTAAAAAAGATATTGAACTATACAGAAGACCTCTTAAAGCCTTCAAAAAAATGCAGCCAAAAAAGGTAGTACAAAAATAGTTTTTCTAAACATATGCATAAAAATTCTGCTCTTAAGCAGACTTTTTATGCAATTATATTGACTTGTTTAGTTCCTACAATCCACACGCTTCGCGCAATCTTTTATTTGATTTTTTTTATCAGTTTATTGCTGTTTTTAAAACTGAATCTCAAGGTCATAATTAGTCGACTTCCTAAATAAAAAAACTACCAATCGAAACACTTCTTGACCACATTTTTTTTTATGTGAGAATATATTTATTTAATGAGATCCATTAATTTAGTCCTTACTACGAATTCCGCTCTTTATCGTCTTTATCAGGCATTTACCGATTAGTTAATTATTTTAACTCTTTATTATCTAAATTTAGATGGTATAATCCTCTAATAAAATAAAAAATGAGTAAACCTTTACTTTGGTATTTTAGAAGACATTCTTTATTATATAAGATACGTTTCAAAATGGTTTCTAGGAAAGCATCTGTGAATCGTATTGAAAATTTTTGTTACAATACTATAAACCCAAAGTATGACATTCCGCCCATTTATTTTCAATTGAACAGTATGATTTTGCCGAAATCAAAGACAGAACTAAGTGATCTTAAGAAAGCAAAAAAGATAGCAAAATGGCTTCGAAACCATATTAAAGGAGGTCCAGGACTTGGAAAATCATCCAATAATGCACTTCGTAAAATGTTAAGAGGGGAAGGCGGTGTCTGTAGTGATTTCTCGCAGATCTATAATAATTTTTGCGTCATCAACGATTTAAAAGTTAAAGAGTGGGGCATTAAAGTGACAACCACTAACAAAGCGGCCCGCGGTGGGCATTCGTTTAACGAAGTATACTCAAAGGAATTTCGGAAGTGGATTCTAATCGACGTATCCAAATCTATATTTTTTTACCATACCAATTCTAAAGTACCTTTATCTGTTTTTGAACTTCTGGAATTGAAAAAAGAAAATAAAGAAATCCACTATTATGAATTCAATAAAAAAGTTATTGTTGATAAGCAATATGTAGAAGATCTCTATCTAGTGCCAAACTCATTTCCGTTTCTGATTACTAATTATTGTAATAAAACCTATGATTACTTTTTAGACAAATTCAGTTTTCTGCCGGAATCGATAATACATGGCCTGGTCTATCTCACTGGTAAAAGCTATAGTTTTGAGTTTCCTTCCAAGGAATATAAAGTCGCAGTCCCGTTCGTCTCCCCAATACCTAGAAAGATACTTGAAAGGTATCCTGTGAATTCAATATAAAAAAAGTCTGCTCGAGAGCAGACTTTTTTATGTATGTGTGTGTAATTTGATTTATTTAAGATTTAGGATCTAAAATCAAAGAAATTCTTTCAATACAATCAGCATAATGGTATTTCGTTTCTGTAGTAGCAGCACTATTTCTTGCTGTTGCTAATACTGATTTTAAAGCCGTTAATTCTCCTCTTACTAATGCCCTAACGTCAGATTGTGCTACATTATAAAATTCGCCAGAGCGGCTAGGTTTTATTTCTTCCTTCATCAAGTATTCCATTCTTTCAATATAAGCACGTTGTAAGTTTCGGCGATAAATAGTAACTGGAGTAGCAGCACTAGCTTCTTTCCAGATTCCTTTACGTAGCTCACTTAATAAATTTAAAGCACTGTAATTAGTAGCGCCTAGAATTTCAGCATCCATCAATCGACCGATACGTTCAAAACTCAAAACACTATTCAGATGTCTAGCCTGTAAATTTCTAAAACGCTCTGTATAACCAGCGTAATCGATATTTTTAAGCGTTTTTAGATTTACTAACCAAGTAGGCGAAGTAAAAGCATTTGCTTGCAACCATTTCATCGCTTCTTGCTGTTGTGCTTTGGGTGTTACCGTATAAACAACTCCGGTTTGAATTGGTTTTTTAGTGTCTTCATATACACCTCCTACATTGGTTACAACGTGACCAACATAGCGACTCCACACACTTAAAAGTTCGTCATACAATTCACTTAAGTCTTCATAATTATTAGTCACATCACTAGTCCATTCTGATAAATGTGCCGCAACATATTCTAGATTTTTAAGTCCGTAGCTACTGGCTCTCATCGAATTATTTCCAATATCTTCTGTTTGTGAACTTGGATCAAAACTACTGCTTTGCTTCCCAAACTTATACATTGGGTCGCCCGCTTTTTCAAGAATCCATTTGTCTAATGTAGCAACTTCTGATTCTGGAGAAACCGAGTTTGGAATTACTCTATACCCCCAGTTTAGTGCATAGTGATCATAAGGTCCCATTTGACGAATGAAACGAACTCCTTTATCGCCAGGCTGAGCGATATAATTAAAACGAGCATAATCCATTAAACTCGCTGCAATTCCGTTTTTTTGTGTAAAAGCACCATCTCGATAACTCTCTGTATCATAAGCGCAACTCGCTCCCATATTGTGTGGAAAACCAAGCGCATGTCCCACCTCATGAGCAATAACAAATCGCATCATCTCTCCCATTTCCTCATCACTGGTGTTTAAAGTTCTTGCAGAAGGATTTGCAGCGCCTGTTTCTAACAAATAGCGGTTGCGATACGAACGCAGGTGGTTGTGGTACCAGATAACATCACTCTCGATTATTTCTCCCGTTCGTGGATCAGAAACACTAGGACCAACTGCATTACGAGTCGTACTAGCAACATAACGAATTACCGAATAACGTATATCCTCTGGACTAAACTCAGGATCTTCTTCCTTTGTGGGAGCATCCTTTGCAATAATCGCATTTTTAAAACCTGCGGTCTCAAATGGTTTTTGCCATTCCTCAATTCCTTGTCTAATGTACTTACGCAACTTTTCTGGCGTAGCCGGATCTATGTAATACACGATTGGTTTAATAGGTTCTACGAGTTCACCTTTGGCGTAAGCCACAGGATCTTTCGGCTCTAATCTCCATCTGCGGATGTAAGTCTTTTGATCCGACTTTAATTCCTCACTACCATAATCGTACTGACTCATTGTAAACCAACCTACTCTTGGATCAGCAAGACGGGGCTGCATCAATTTTTCAGGTAGCAAAATCATCGATTGATTCATCTGCATGCTTATCGTCTCTGTATCTTCCTGCACTGGCGGCTTACTCGCATTATAGGTAAAATCCTGAATTACCTCGATATTCATTGGAAAAGTCTTCATCGTAGTGATAAAACTACGAGAATCATCCATGCCTTTTACCTTGTACGTCTCTCTCATACTAGCAGATAATCCGCTGATAGCCTTAACATCAGTTCCGTAAAATTTAGTTACATCGATAACGGTATTAGCAGAGTCTTTGCTGAAAGCAGCAATATCAAATGCAAATAAGGTCGGTTCGTAATTATTGTTTTTCACTGAAATACTAATAGGTAAACTATCATTGGCAACTGCATTATAGGACTTTAATTTGATTAGAATCTTATCTTGAAAACGCTGCCAAACGATCAATTGCTCATTAGTTTCTGAACCTGCATTTACATAACCACCTCCAAGATTAGATGGTAATTTAGATATCCTACTTACAAGAAGCATGTCTTTATCTAATAAGCGATTGGGAATCTCGAAATAATATTTTTTATCTACTTTATGAACTTTAAACAAACCATCATCAGTGATGGCGCCCTTAGTAATTACCTTATCATAGTCCTTAATAGTAACTTCAGGCTTTTTTTCGGGCGGAGTAACTGCTTCCGTTTTTTTGTTTTTCTTACGCTTCGATTGCGCAAATTGAGTATTTGGAGCCAACATAAAGGCGGCCAAAGTGGTCAAAATGAATAATTTCTTCATTTGTAGGTTGTTAATTGATTAATCAAGCTCAAAAATAATTTTAACCCCATCCTTTCTCGTTTTTATCTAATATTTTAACTTATAATTAACAATTGTTATGATTTTTTGGGCATGCCCCTATGGGTCGGGTTTTCTGTTACAATCTCTCTTATCACGTCTAGTACCAAAAACAACATAATACAAGAGAGGATTTTCACGACAACCCCTCACGCAAGGCAAAGTCAATCACAGCACGTATGCTAAACAAAAAGACAACAGCATGTAAAATATCCGTAAATCCACCGCAATTAAAAATCGTTTTATTTTTACTTTAGCCAAAAACAATTCAAAACATTTTCCGACCTTGTCATTCCTTAAAATAGCATAGCAACTAATGGATTTATTCAGCACTGAAATTGGAGAAAATAAAAACCTGCTCCCGAAAGATGGCGTCGTAAACTATTACGGCCATATTATGACTGTGCAGCAAGCCAACTTCTACCTGAAGAATTTACTGGAAACCATCGCTTGGAAAAACGACGAAGCTATAATTTTTGGCAAACTCATTATTACAAAAAGAAAAGTCGCCTGGTACGGAAATACAAATTTTAACTACACTTATTCTAATACAACGAAGCACGCCTTAATCTGGACTCCGGAATTACTAGATTTAAAAGCAATGGTGGAAGAAAAAACCGGCGAAACTTACAATTCCTGCCTGCTTAATTTATACCATAACGGCAGCGAAGGCATGGCTTGGCACAGTGACGGCGAAAAAGATTTAAAGAAAAACGGTGCGATTGCTTCACTAAGCTTTGGTGCTGAACGAAAATTTGCCTTTAAACACAAAGAAACTAAAGAAACCGTATCGCAAATCTTAGCCCACGGAAGCCTACTGGTTATGAAAGGCGAAACCCAAACCCACTGGCTGCACCGCCTCCCTCCCACTACACGTGTTACTACGCCTAGAGTGAATCTTACTTTTAGAACAATTGATTTGAAGTAAGATTTTATACTTTAAAAAAGTATTTAAGATATCATTAAAAGTAGGTATTGTCTTATTCGAATTTAAAGTGTTTCTTTACTACTATCTATATACCCTAAAAAAAACGGCTTTTTAATGTTCGATAATAGCTTTTATTTTTAAGAAACAATATTAGACCTAAACAACCACTAAAAAAACCAACTATGAAAAGTGAATGGGCCACAAACTACGAAGGATCTGAAATAAAAGTAACCAATAGCTGGTTCTCTGGCGAAAAACTTTTTGTAAATAATGAATTGCAGGACGAGCAATTAAACTTCATTACACCAAGCCAAATGACTGGAAAACTAATAGCTAAAAATGGAGAACAAATGGATATTAAAACCAATCTCTCTGGTTTCTTTCGCGTGAGTTGCAGGATGTTTATTAATAACAAAAAAGTCGAATTGCAACAAATTAAGTAAAGGCGTTTTAGTTAAAAGCTCAATGTCTTGTCCTGAAATAGGTTTACACAAAGATTTAACAAAATGGAAGGGTTTTCTGAAAAATCATCATCAAAATGACATGATCGATATAGTGAAGAATTTAAAAGATTTGTTTATGAAGAATTTTTAAGAAGTTCTGCAACAAAACAAGAAATTGAAATTGAATATAGTATTGGAAAACCCAATAGCGCGGAAATCTTTTCCGTGCCCACAATAAAAGAAATATTAAATCAAACCGACCACCTAAATTAATCACGCAACCCAATCACATGACAACTTTTCCCGTACTAGCTTCCACATTATCAGAAAAAGATTTAGGTAAATTTATAATAGAAAAATACAACTTAAATAGCAGTTTTGAATGTAAATTATATAGAACTGGAGTAAATCACACTTATTTTATTTCAGACTCAGACAAAAAATATGTTGTTAGAGTTTACTGCTATAATTGGAGAAGCAAAACAGAAATAATAGAAGAATTGCAACTTTTAACGATACTTAAAAACAATAATCTTTCGATTTCATACCCAATTTCTGATAAAAATGATGAATTAATCCAGGAAATTAATGCTCCCGAAGGAGTTCGTTATGTTGTGCTTTTTTCATTTGCAAAAGGGGAAAAGACACGATTTATGACCAATGAGAATTGTTTTAAAGTTGGTTCGATTATAGCAAAGATTCATAATCTAACAGAAAACAAAAAAATCAATAGAATAAATTATACTTCTGAAATACTTTTAGAAAAATCTTATAATTATTTGAAACCCTTCTTTTCTGAAGATTTAAATGAAATGATTTTTTTGAAAGAAACAGGAATAGAAATAGAAAAAACCTTTGCAGAAACCAATTTAGCCGAAAATCAAAAAGGAATAGTTCATCTTGACATTTGGTATGATAATTTTAGCATAACTGCAGAAAATGAAATCACACTATTTGACTTTGATAATTGTGGAAATGGAAATCTTATTTTAGACATTGGCTATTTCTGCAAACAATTATTTTTTATCGAACAAGACAAAAAGCAATATGAATCTAAAGCCAAAAGCTTTATTGATGGCTACAAAAAATTTAGAAAATTATCAGATACAGAGATAAGTTTAATTCCAGAAGCTGGAGCATCAATTTTCATTTTCTATCTTGGCGTACAGGCTCAACGATTTGATTGGTCTAATATTTTTTTAACAGAAAACTATCTGAAAATGTTTGTTGGAAGAATAAAAAACTGGATTGATTATCATGAAAACAAAAAATTAACTGCGACTAAAAGCTAAGAACCTGATAGCACGGAAATCTGTGCCCACAATAAAAGAAATACTGAATCTAATCTCTCTAATAAGTTGCAACACTAGAGCAGGTAGAAAATAAGTTAGATCCAAAACATTGGTATTTAACTTCACAAATAAGCCCTCTCGATTGCTATCAAGAGGGCTTATTAGTTGTAAATTAGACTATTTAAGTAAGGCGGTTATTCTCCTTCTTCGGTTAAATTCGTTTTAGAATATCCTCTCCATTTCTCAATACAATCCTGAAAATCCTGAGGTAATTCAGTATCAAAACGCATCATCTCGCCCGTTGTAGGATGAACAAATCCAAGGGTTTTAGCATGTAAAGCTTGTCTTGGTAATATTTTGAAACAATTGTCAATAAACTGTTTGTATTTAGTAAACGTAGTTCCTTTCAAAATCAAATGACCGCCATAACGCTCGTCATTAAATAAAGTATGACCTATGTGCTTTAAATGAACGCGTATTTGATGCGTTCTTCCTGTTTCCAGTTGGCACGAAATCAAAGTCACATAACCAAAACGTTCCAAAACCTTGTAATGCGTTACCGCTGGCTTCCCTATTTCAGGATCAGCAAAAACGGCCATTTGCATGCGGTCTTTTACGTGACGTGCCACATTTCCTTCAATTGTACCTTCATCAGCCACAACATTTCCCCAAACTAAAGCTACATACTCTCTTTCAGAAGATTTGGCTTCAAATTGTTTGGCTAGATGCGACATCGCCGCTTCGGTTTTGGCAATCACTAATAATCCTGAAGTGTCTTTATCAATTCGGTGTACTAATCCTGGTCTTTCGCTGCTGTTCATTGGCAAATTATCAAAATGATAAGCCAAGGCATGCACTAAAGTTCCAGTATAATTTCCGTGTCCGGGATGAACTACCATTCCTGGCTGTTTGTTAATCAACAACAAGGTATCGTCTTCATAAACAATATCCAAAGGGATATTCTCTGGTATAATATGATTTTCATACGGTGGATGCGTCAACATCACACGCACCACATCAAAAGCTTTTACTTTATAATTCGACTTTACAATAGCGTCATTTACAAAAATATTCCCTTCAGTAGCTGCAGTTTGAATCTTGTTTCTGGTGGCATTTTGAATCAGACTCATCAAATATTTGTCAATTCGCAAAGGCGCTTGTCCTTTTGGAACTTCAAATTTAAAGTGTTCGTATAATTCTTCTTCTAAGTCAATCGACTCTACATTATTGTTCATTTGGCATTTCTTCTATTGGACTAGCAATACTATCCGTTACTGTATCTTCTTCATAACTTGCTTTTCCATCACCTAAAACCAGATCGATTTTAGAAGATTTCAAGACTTTATCCCCCGCTTGTATGTTCCTTCCTTTAAAACGCATTTCGAGCACCATGTCTTTTCCAAGATTTGGTATGTACGTTATTGTTCCCTCCTCTAGTCCTAAAGCTCTTAAGGTAGGTACCGCTTCGCGATACGTTCTATTTACTAAATCCGGGACTTTCACTGATGAAAAACCGGAACTATTAATTTTAATATAGACTTTCCTACCCACTTTTACTTTCTCTCCTGGCAATGGATCCTGCTGTACGACAGAGAACTTAGGATAATCACTTCTATAATTTACACTATCCAGTAATATATATTGAAGATCTAACGCATCCAGTTTTTCCTCGACTTGCTCCTCTGTTAATCGGCTTAAATTAGGAACTGTAATTTCATTTCCGTGATCAGTTGTAAAAGTCAACCAATGCATAAAGAGATATCCCAGAACGGCAATAATCAAAACGGCTAGAAATACTTGAACAAGAAAAACACGGCTGGTAAGATACTTACGTAAACTCATAAATTTATTTTTATAATACGACAAAGATATAGCATATTCGTTTCAAAAAAAATGATAATTTTGTTTAATAGTATTTAACGTCGGACTTTAGAGAAAGTGCGAAAACATTTCTATTTTTGATTAATAAGAAATGAAGCTACATTTAAGTTAGCGCAACACTGGTTCAGCCAAAAGTGGAACTTTTATAGAGTTGATATTAATTAGGAGCTATTTCCCGTTATCCGCTATATCTTTTTCTTTTTTCGTTAAAAAACGAAAAAAGAAAAAGGATGTCGCTTCTACCGGGGCTAAAACACATTTGTTTTCAAAACAACAAACCTTAAAATTGAGTTTAAATCTAAAAATTTAAACCTAAAACCTTAAACAACAAAGAATGAAAAATATTGCCATTATCATGGGCGGTTATTCCAGCGAATATAAAATATCACTAATCAGCGGGAATGTTGTGAACCAATACCTGGACAAAACCAAATACAAGGGATTTTGCGTACACATACTACCTGAAAAATGGGTCTATGTAGACGAAGCCGAAAATGAATTTCCCATCGATAAAAATGATTTCTCAGTAACGATTGACGGCGACAAAATCAAATTTGATTGCGTTTTTAATGCCATACACGGTACTCCCGGTGAAGACGGACTCATGCAAGCCTATCTAGAATTGCTAGGGATTCCGCAAACATCATGTGATTATTACCAAGCGGCCCTTACTTTCAACAAAAGAGATCTACTGTCTGTTTTAAAACCATACGGAATTAAAAGTGCCATTTCTTACTACTTAAACAAAGGAGACAAAATCGACACCAATGAAATCGTACAAAAAGTAGGGTTGCCTTGTTTTGTAAAACCCAATAAAGCAGGTTCAAGTTTTGGGATTTCGAAAGTAAAAACCGAAGCTGAGTTGCCTATTGCTATTGAAATGGCTTATAAAGAAGACAACGAAATCATCATAGAAAGTTTCCTTGACGGAACTGAAGTTTCAGTAGGTGTTATCAATTACAAAGGCACAATAACAGTTTTACCCATCACTGAAATTGTTTCCGAAAATGATTTCTTCGACTACGAAGCTAAATATCTTGGAAAGTCACAGGAAATCACCCCAGCCCGTATTTCTGATGAAATGACTGAAAAAGTAGGAGCTATCGCAAAGCGTGCATACGAATTACTAAAAATGAAAGGATTCTCGAGAAGCGAGTTTATCATTGTAAACGACGAACCTATTATGCTAGAAATGAACACCGTTCCTGGAATGACTAACGAAAGTTTATTACCACAACAAGCACTTGCGGCAGGAATTTCACTCGAAGATTTGTTTGCAAATGCGATTGAGTTGGCATTAAAATAAGGGACTATATCCTCACTGCATATAACACAAACTTTTCATTTAGACGAAGGAGAAAACCCATATTAAGAGATTTCTCCTTCGTCGAAATGACAAAATAGAAAAAAGTATAATGAGAAAAGCCATATTTCCTGGATCGTTTGATCCTATAACATTAGGACACGAAGACATCATAAAAAGAGGCGTTTCTCTTTTTGACGAGATAGTTATTGCTATTGGTGTTAATGCCGATAAAAAATACATGTTTTCTATAGAAGACCGAAAGCGTTTTATCGAGGAAACCTTCAAAGACGAACCAAAGGTATCGGTGATTACTTATGAAGGTTTAACCATTGATTTGTGTCAAAGAATCAAAGCTGATTTTATTCTGCGTGGTTTGCGCAATCCCGCCGATTTTGAATTCGAAAAAGCCATTGCCCACACGAACAGACATTTATCAAAAATAGAAACCGTATTTTTACTAACTGCAGCGCGTACTTCTTACATCAGTTCGAGTATCGTGAGAGACGTTCTCCGTAATGGCGGCGAATACCAAATGTTAGTTCCAAAAGCGGTGCGAGTTAAGTAGTATTCAGGGGTCAGTAGATAGTTGTTCAGAACATAGTTAGCCTTGTATTCTAATCAAAATGAAATGCCTTTTTACACCTATAAAATCTATGAATGGATGTGGTTAAAAAATAGCATCACTAATTATTGAAAAATAAACTAAATACCGCATATTACAAACTTGCAGGAAGTACTTAATAAGCGTATTTTCGCACAATCATAACAAATTTCAACAATGAGTATAGAAAGAGAATTAAACAAAAGAAGCGGATCGAAATGTGAACTTTGTGCAGCAACTGAAAACCTAAAAGTATACGAAGTACTACCTACTAAAAAAGGTGGAATAGACGAAAGCATCATGGCTTGCAGCACCTGTATTGACCAAATCGAAACTCCGGGTAATGAAGATCTAAACCATTGGAGATGTCTTAACGACAGCATGTGGAGCGAGCATACCGCAGTACAAGTTGTGTCTTGGAGAATCTTGAGCCGTTTGCGTTCTGCAGGTTGGCCTCAAGAATTAATCGACCAAATGTATTTTGATGAAGATACTCTAGCTTGGGCACAAGCAACAGGTGAAGGAGAAGACGATGAAAACAAAGTTGTTCACAGAGACAGCAACGGAGTTATTCTAGAAGTTGGTGACTCAGTAGTTTTGATCAAAGATCTAAAAGTAAAAGGTTCTAGTATGGTTGCAAAACAAGGAACTGCCGTGCGTAACATCAGACTAGATCATGAAAATGCCGAATTCATTGAAGGTAAAGTAGATGGTCAAACGATCGTGATTATTACACAATACGTGAAGAAAATATAGTAATCAGTCTCAGTTTAAAGTGTTTGGGCTGAAAAAGTATTCAGTCTCCGTTAACAGGATTAGCGAGATAAAAACATAAAAAAAACGTTAGCGGTACATTTTCTGCTAACGTTTTTTTATGCATTCTATTTATAAAATCAAATGACTCTTTTCATTTTCAGCGCATTCAATAACTGAACACTGAGACTGATCACTATAAACTAAGACTCTTCTTCTTTCTTAATCACTTTCCTCGCCACTTCAATTTTAAACTTCTTGCCTTTCATTTTTTGATCTTGAATGCTGTGAAGCAAGTCTTTTACTTTATTGAATTTTACGGCCGCAAAAGAAATAAAATCTTTCACTTCGATTAATCCTAAATCGCCTTTTTCTAACTTCCCTTTTTGAGAAAAGAAACCTACTATATCAATTTTATTCAATTTGTTTTTCTTTCCACCACTAATATAGATGGTTTGAAACTCTGGAGGTTTTGGCAAAGAAACATTTTCTGCTACTTTAAAAACTTCCATTCCATAATCTACATAGTCTAACTTCTTCTCACTTTCATGCGCAATGATGTAAGCAGTTCCCGAAGCAGTCATACGAGCTGTTCTACCGTTTCTATGTGTAAATTCATCCTCTTTTAATGGTAAATGATAATGAATAACATGATTCATTTCGGGGATATCAAGACCACGAGCCGCTAAATCTGTAGTGATTAAATAACTCACACTTCCATTTCTAAATTGGATTAATGCACGTTCTCTCTCGTCTTGATCCATTCCGCCATGATAGTAGGTCGAATAAATTCCTTTTTCATTTAGAGTGTCACTAATACGCTCTGCTGCGTCTCTATGATTACAAAAAACGATAGCCGATTGTGATTTCAACGAACAAATAAGCGCAAACAAACTTCCTATTTTGTCCTTTTCCTTAGAAACAACCAATTTTGTAGAGAGATTATTTTCTTCTTCATTTTCTGGAATAAAATCTAAAATCGTTGGGTTAACAACTCGAGTATATTTTGGAATCTCAATATCTGAAGTTGCCGAAACTAAAACGCGTTTGTTTAGTTTGGTCAATTTCCCAATGATAAACGACATTTGCTCGTGGAAACCCAGTTGCAATGACTTGTCAAATTCATCCAAAATCAAGGTTTGAATTTTATCAGTTCTAAAAGTTCCTCTGTCAATATGATCTGCGATACGCCCAGGAGTTCCTATTAAAACAGCTGGCGGATTGCTTAAATTCTTGATTTCGGTATCAATAGAGTGTCCACCGTAACATACATTTACTTTATAATCTGTACCCATTTTTTTCCAAACCTGCTCAATTTGAAGCCCTAATTCTCTCGAAGGAACTAGAATTAAACATTGAACCGAAAGGATTTCGGGTTGTAACATTTCTAATATTGGCAATAAAAAAGCCAGGGTTTTCCCTGATCCTGTAGGTGAAAGCAACAGTACATTGTTATCATTTAAGATCGTTTCTTGCGCTGCTTCCTGCATTTCATTTAGGTTTTCGATTCCTAAATTCAATAGTATATTATTCGAATGGTGTCTCTTATTCATTTTGCAAAGGTAAATATGAAATATGATTTATAGGTTATGAATTACGAGTTTTATTACTATTGTAATTTGTATTACTATTTTTATTGATATTGCAATTGATATTCCCGTTGATATTATCATTGTAATTGACATTGCCATTGAAATTGTAATTGACATTGCCGTTGAAATCCCCATTAAAAAAATATTATATTTGATTTCTGTAAAAAACTAAAACATGAAATTTTTCACTATTCCGCTATTACTTCTCACAATTTCAATTTTTGCTCAAAAAGATGCTAAGTACAGCACACATTTCGAAAAAGGAAACGGAAATCAAACAGCAACTTATCAAGAAACCATTGCATATTACAGCTTGTTAGCTAAGGATTTCGCATCCATAAAAATGATAGAAATGGGCGCAACCGACAGTGGCGACCCCTTGCATCTTGTGATTTTTAATCCCGAAAAGTCATTCGACCTTGACAAAATACAGAAGAATAAAGCCGTTCTATTAATAAATAACGGTATCCATGCAGGCGAACCAGACGGAATTGATGCCACTATGCAGTTGTTTCGGGATTTGGCTTTAGGAAAAATTAAAATTCCAAAGAACACTGTTGTTTCCACGATTCCAGTGTATAATATTGGCGGAGCTTTAAATAGAAATTCGAACTCAAGAGCAAATCAAGATGGACCTGAAATTTATGGTTTTAGAGGAAATGGCCGGAATTATGATTTGAACAGGGATTTCATAAAGTCAGATACTCGAAATATGAAAAGCTTCACTGAAATATTTCACAAATTGAACCCCGATGTTTTTATAGACAACCATGTAAGCAACGGAGCTGATTATCAGTACAAACTAACCTACATTATGACACAGCAAAACCAGCTAGGAAGTGTCTTAGGCACCTATTTAGATGGAGAAATGATGCCTTCTATAGTTCTTGATTTACAGAAAAAAAACATCCCAACAACTCCTTATGTGAATGCTTTTAGCGAAACACCAGACAATGGTTTTGCGCAATTTTTCGACAGCCCTAGATATTCCACAGGCTACACTTCCTTATTTAATACCATTGGCTTTGTTGTGGAAACACATATGCTAAAAAAATATGCTGATAGGGTTAAAGTTACCTACGAATACATGACTTCAACCATTGACTTTATGGATGCAAATTACCAGAAAATCAAACAAAAACGTTCTAAAAACGAAGAACAATTCGAACCACGAAAATCGTACACCATCAAATGGCAACTTGACACCACAAAAGTCTCTAAATTTTCATTTTTAGGCTTCGAAGCCGGACGTAAAAAAAGTGAGGCGACAAGCGGTGACAGACTTTTCTACGACAGAGCTAAACCATTCGAAAAAGAAATTCCCTATCTAAAAGAATACAAATCTGTAAAAGAAATTACGATACCAACGGCTTATATTATCCCAAAGGCATTTTGGAATGTTATCGACTTACTAAAAAGTAACAAAATCGCTTATACCCAATTAAAAAAAGACTCCCTAATCGAAGTCGAGAGCTACAAAATCGCAGACTTTAAAACATCGAGTTCCGCTTATGAAGGACATTACATCCATCGAGACACTAAAATAAGTAGTAAAAAGGAAAAGCTGGCTTTCGCCAAAGGAGACTATGTTGTCGCTACAGAACAAAAAGGCATCAAATATCTACTAGAAACCCTAGAACCAGAGGGAATTGATTCTTTTTTTAATTGGAATTTCTTCGATACAATGTTACAACAAAAAGAAGGTTATTCTGACTATGTATTTGAAGATACAGCAGCCCAAATCCTAAAAGACAATCCTAAACTGAAAGCAGAACTAGATCAGAAAAAGAAACAGGACCCCAAATTTGCTAATAATCCACAAGTACAGTTAGAATGGGTATACAAACATTCTGTGTATTATGAAAAAGCACATTTGCAATATCCAATTTATCGCGTTTTATAAACTAAAAGAAATATCGACGAAAGTCTGCTAGGATAAAATTTAGCCACGAATTAGCACTAATTAATTTGTGGAAATTCGTGCAATTCGTGGCTAAAAAAAATTAAGAAACTAAAGCGAAATACGCCAAACTATCTAGTATACGCCGAACTTATTAACAAAAAAACTCTTAATCTAGGAGTTTTTCTTCTTCAAATAATAATTTTATGTTTTCGTAGGAGTTTTTGAGAGCTTCTGGAATGTCGTCTGGCTTCAACCAGGCTACTTTTTCTATGCCTTCTTCTATTTGACCTACAGGCGTACCTTCAAAGTCAGAATACATTTCGAACCAATGAGTGATTTTTAGTTTGTATTTCCCATTGCGTTTAAAAACATGATATGTTTTTTGGAGTTTACTTAAAATTCGTAAATTACTTACACCCGTTTCTTCCTCTACTTCTCGCATCGCGGTATTTTCAATCGCCTCGCCCTTATTGATTCCGCCTTTGGGTAAATCCCATTTTCCATTCCTGAAAATAAACAAAATCTCGCCGTTTTTATTATGAACAAGCCCTCCTCCAGCCTTACAAACAGGAATCTTAGCTTTCAAAGTCTTCATAATTTCCTTCTCATCGGGATGATAGAGATAGGCTTTTTGAATTTTATTTTGAAATATTTTTACGATAAGTTGCTCAATGTCTATACTCTCGAGTAAGAACAATTGAAAATCTGTTTCTTTTGAAATTATATTTGTCAAAAAAAGTGGTTTGTCGTTAACAAAAACTTTATACATTTGTATTATGATTTTTAATAAAGATACTGCCGAAAAAACAGCCGAATTGCTTTTACAAATAAATGCAATTAAATTGAATCCAGGAAATCCTTTTACATGGGCTTCTGGATGGAAATCACCTATTTATTGTGATAACCGACTAATCCTCTCATTTCCAGCGATAAGAAATTACGTTAGAGATGAATTTTCTAAAAATATAGAAAAACAATTTGGAAAACCAGATGTTATTGCCGGTGTAGCCACTGGAGCAATAGGAATTGGAATGCTTGTTGCCGAGAGCATGGGGCTTCCATTTGTCTATGTTAGACCAGAAGCTAAGAAACACGGGCGTCAAAACCAAGTGGAAGGTTTCTTGCAAAAAGGACAAAATGTAGTGGTTGTAGAAGATTTGATAAGCACAGGAAGTAGCAGCTTGAATGCTGTTGAAGCCTTGCGTGCTGCTGGTGCAAATATAAAAGGAATGGCCGCCATATTTACCTATGGGTTTGATGTTGCTGAACAAAACTTTAAAGCTGCCAATATCGATTTATACACTTTGAGTAACTACCAAAACTTGTTAACCTTGGCTGTTGCCAAAAGTTATATTACTGAAAAAGAAGAAAAAACATTGAGAGAATGGAATGTTACTCCATCAACTTGGGATGTTGAAGCCAAATAAAACTAACAAAATATGAACTTAGAAAGTCCAAAAGTTACTGTTCAAAAATCAGCGCAAGAATTATTTGATTTATTGACAGATGTGAAAAGCTTTGAAAAATTAATGCCAGATAACATCGCAAAATTTGAGGTAATCGGCGACGATGCTTTTATTTTTGGATTAAAAGGAATGCCAGAGATTAAATTGAAAATGAAAGAAAAAGTAGCGCCAAGCAAAGTGGTACTTGGAGCTGCAAGCGATAAACTGCCTTTCACTTTAATAGCAAATATCGATACTGTTTCTGATAGTTCAAGTGCTGTTAAACTTGATTTTGAAGGAGATTTCAATCCGATGATGGCGATGATGATAAAAGGACCAATTGGTAAATTTATCGAAACATTAGCTAGCAACATGTCTAAATTGTAACAATTGACCTCATAATATTTAAAGCCTTTTAGTGCAAACTGAAAGGCTTTTTTATTTTCAAAAAATACAATCTACCCTAATTCAATACAACATTTGAATTTCCTTGATACTGTATTCGGCAATACGATCATCTTCTAAAAGTACCTGCAGTTTTCCATAAGCTGAAACACCCTGAATAATCCCCATGAAATTCACATTAAATTGATCTTTAAAAGGCATTGGAATTCCTTTCTTAAAAAGTCGATCCGTATATTTAGACCATAAATCTTCTGATTCGCTTTCTATTTTAGCAATGTTTTGTTTCATTTTTTTGACAATAGAAACAAGCAGCTGATTTTTGTCAAAATGAGTACCACAAATCGCGGCTAAGGAAGATGCTTTGGGTAAATTATCGAAGTTTGTTTGATTAATATTGAGTCCCAATCCCACAACAGCAGAAACAGCTCCATCGCTTTTGAGGCTGTTTTCTATCAAAATGCCACCTATTTTAAAATTATATGACATAATGTCGTTTGGCCATTTTATGCGTACTTCGGGAATATTGTAAATTTCTAAAGCATCAACAACTGCTGTTGCAATGGCAATATTGAGATTATAAATCTGTTTTATGTTTAACAACGGATCTTTTATAAAAACGCTTATTATCAGATTCTTACCCTTCTCAGAGTCCCAAACAGCCCCCATCTGCCCTTTTCCTTTAGTTTGTTTTTCGGCAACTACAACAGTGAAATTATCTAATTCCTGCCTATTTGATAGCCCCTTAAGAAACTCATTTGTTGAATCTATGGCATCGAGTTTGATTAGTTTCATTTGTAATTATTTACGCAACAACATTTAATATTATGTTAAGGTCCAAAAATAATCACAAAAAATGGTAACTTTACAAACTTATATAAAAATAATTCATGGCAAAAAAGACGATAAATAATGATGACCTTCTGGCAAACATTATTAAGGGAATCGAAGAAGTAAAAGGAAATGACATAGATATTCTCGACTTAAGAGATATTGACACCGCAGTATGCGACTATTTTGTTATCTGTAACGGAAACTCAAACACACAAGTTAATGCAATTGTGGGCTCCATTCAAAAAACAGTATCTAAAGAATTAAAAGACAAGCCTTGGCATGTTGAAGGTACTGGTAATGCAGAATGGGTACTTATGGATTATGTTAATATAGTAGTTCATGTTTTCCAAAAACAAATCCGCGAATATTACAACATCGAGAGTTTGTGGGGAGACGCTAAAATAACTACGATAGAAAACAAATACTAAAGAAAGAAAAACAAGAATGGCTAAAGATAACAATCCAACTCCTAATAAATTTAAAATAAGCCCTTGGCTAGTTTATACAGCCATACTACTTATCTTCTTATTTATTAGTTTCGTAACTGGTAGTTCCAGTTTACAAGAACCAGCACAAATAACATCTTCTAAATTTAATGAACTTTTAGAAAAAGGTTCCATTGAAAAGGTAATCGTTTATAACAAATCGGAAGCGGAAGTTTTCCTAAATACTGCTGCACTTAAATCATCTGACAACAAAAAAGTTGCAAAAGATATTTTTGACAGTCCTAATAAAGGGCCACATTATACCTTTATAATTGGTAACGACCAAATTTTACAAAACAAACTAGAGAAAGCGGTTAGTGAAGGTAAATTAAAAGATTTCAATTTCTTATCAAAAAGCAATTGGTCTGATATTTTCATCAGCTTATTACCTATTATTATCATCATTGGTGTTTGGATTTTTATAATGAGAAAAATGTCAGGCGGCGGCGGTGGCGGTAGCGGACAAATTTTCAACATTGGAAAATCAAAAGCAAAACTTTTTGACGAAAAAACAGATGTAAAAACTACTTTTAAAGATGTTGCTGGACTCGAAGGAGCAAAAGAAGAGATACAAGAAATTGTAGAATTCTTGAAAAATCCGGAGAAATACACTAATCTTGGTGGGAAAATTCCAAAAGGAGCTTTACTTGTAGGGCCTCCAGGGACAGGAAAAACTTTACTAGCAAAAGCAGTAGCGGGAGAAGCACAAGTGCCTTTCTTCTCGTTGTCAGGTTCTGATTTTGTTGAAATGTTTGTAGGTGTAGGTGCTTCACGTGTACGTGACCTATTTAAACAAGCAAAAGAAAAATCTCCTGCGATCATTTTCATTGATGAAATTGATGCTGTAGGTAGAGCGAGAGGAAAAAGCAATATGTCAGGCGGAAATGACGAAAGAGAAAATACGCTGAACCAATTACTGACAGAGATGGACGGTTTTGGTACAAATTCAAATGTAATTGTATTAGCAGCAACAAACAGAGCTGACGTACTGGATAAAGCATTAATGCGTGCCGGTCGTTTTGACAGACAAATATTTGTTGACTTACCAGACATTCGTGAGCGTGCTGAAATCTTTAAAGTTCACCTTGGACCATTGAAAAAAGTTGAAGGACTTGATACTGACTTTTTAGCGAAACAAACTCCTGGTTTCTCTGGAGCTGATATTGCTAATGTTTGTAATGAAGCAGCATTAATAGCAGCGAGATACAACAAAACTGCAGTTGACAAACAAGATTTCCTAGATGCTGTTGACAGAATTGTCGGCGGTCTTGAAAAGAAAAACAAAATTGTAACTCCTGGAGAAAAGAAAGCAATTGCTATTCACGAAGCAGGACACGCAACCGTAAGTTGGATGTTAGAGCATGCAGCACCACTTATCAAAGTAACTATTGTTCCAAGAGGGCAAAGTCTTGGTGCAGCTTGGTACTTACCTGAAGAGCGATTAATTGTTCGTGCTGACCAAATGTTAGACGAAATGTGCGCTACTATGGGAGGAAGAGCAGCTGAAAAGGTGACTTTTGGTAGAATTTCTACGGGCGCACTAAGCGATTTAGAAAAAGTTACTAAACAAGCACGTGCTATGGTAACGGTATATGGATTGAATGATAAAATAGGAAATGTTACCTATTATGATTCAACTGGACAAAGTGAATACAATTTCTCTAAACCATATTCTGAAGAAACGGCTAAAGTAATTGACACTGAAATTTCATTACTAATTGAAACACAGTACCAAAGAGCAATTCAAATATTAGAAGAGAACAAAGACAAACTTAATCAACTGGCAGATATTCTTATTGAAAAAGAAGTTATCTTCAAAGATGATCTAGAAGCTATTTTCGGAAAAAGAACATTTGACAAAAACCTAGAAGAGGTAGTATCTTAAAAAAAGACATATATTTCACTTATTTTTAAAATCTTAATTCAAAAATCACTTTTGAATTAAGATTTTTTTATCTTTGAACGGTTTCAACTTAATATATAAAGTACCTTAACAAAATATGAGTCTTTTCAGAAAAATTTTTGGTTCTAGTATTTCAGCTTCAGATGAGGAGAAAGAGAAAGAAAAAAACAGCTCTACTCCCGACATGACCACTATGTCTATTGACGAACAATTCATCTATAATTTCAAAAAAAATGGCGGTAAATTTTTATACTGCGAAAATTTCGACGAAGTAAAAGAACAATTTGAAAATATTCTTCAAGAAAATGATTGGTATGAAAGTAACGTACTGTGTTATGAACCTAAATTATTCAATTTACTAGACGAAAACAAACTTACTTATGTAAAGGGTGCGGAACCTAAGTTCCTTTTTTCAAATTGTGAAAACCTAATAGCCGAAGAAGGTTCCATCTTATTTTGTTCCAAACAAATTAAGCAACATAAGCCAAATGAATTGCCTATTAATATTGTTGTTATAGCAACAACATCCCAAATCGTCGCAATAAAAAGCGATGGACTGACTACTATAAAAAAGAAGTACGAAAGCGACATCCCAACAAACATTACCGCGATAAAATATTTTGAAAAAGCAAAAGAAGAAGACTTCACCCAATACGGAAGTGTCGCTAAAAATCTTTATTTGTTGCTTTTAGAAGATCTTTAAAATGAATGAAACCCTTAAGAGATCTATTTCTGGTGCTATTTATGTAATTTTATTAATAGTTTCCATATTGTATTCAACAGAAAGTTTTTTCATTCTGTTTGGTGCATTTCTCCTTATCGCTACTGTAGAGTTTTGTAATTTACAACAGCTTAATAAAATAATTCCTGTTGTACTTGCTGCCGCAACTTATACCCTATTTTATAAAATAACGATTGCTACAACTGGTTCGCTCTACCTATTAAGGTTTAACCAAACATTTGAATTGATTGTATTATCTACTACATTAGTCGTATTCTTAAAGTGTATCCATTTTCTTTTTGACCATAAAATAGTCAAGATCGATTCTTTTTCAAAGTACGTTTATCTCATAGGATACATTATACTTCCCTTTGTCATCATGACAAAAATCCCTTTTGGAATCAGTGGTTACAACCCAAAAATCCTAATTAGTATCTTTATCCTTATTTGGACAAATGATAGTTTTGCCTATATTGTAGGAAAGTCAATTGGAAGAACAAAGTTATTCGAAAGGATTTCTCCTAAGAAAACAATCGAAGGTTTTCTAGGTGGTGTTGTATTTTGCGTTATTGCCAGTTATTTAATTGGAAAATATTATATTCAAATTGCAGAAGGAAAAATGTTTATTTGGATCATAATCGCCTTAATTGTTGGTATCTTCGGAACCATAGGTGATTTAATCGAATCAAAATTTAAACGTGTTGCTGGAGTCAAAGACAGCGGAAAAATCATGCCGGGCCATGGAGGCGTACTAGATCGTCTAGATAGTGTTATATTTGTAGCACCAATTGTATTTTTATTTTATCAAATTTTAAATTATGTTTCATAAAGAAGGAGCCCAAACTATTTTATTAGGTACTATTTTTACAGCCACCGTATTATTACTATCAGACCATTTCATTGACACTATCTGGATTAGTAAGTTAATTCAAATTAGTGCATTATTGCTATTAATAATCATCTTACAATTTTTCAGAAACCCAAAGAGGTCGGTTATCATCAACGAAAATCAAATACTAGCTCCAGTCGATGGAAAAGTAGTAGTAATCGAAGAAGTTTATGAGGGAGAATTCTTTAAAGATAAACGATTACAAGTTTCTATATTCATGTCACCTATCAATGTACATGTTACTCGTTATCCAATGAACGGAACTGTAAAATTCAGTAAATACCATCCTGGGAAATTTTTGGTTGCTTGGCACCCAAAAGCGAGTGAAGAAAATGAAAGAACGACGATCGTGGTCGAAAACAATTCCTTCGGAGCTGTATTATACCGTCAAATCGCCGGTGCATTAGCGAGAAGAATTGTAAATTATGCTGAAGAAGGTATGCAGGTGGTTCAAGGAACTGATGCAGGTTTCATTAAATTTGGATCCAGAGTAGATTTATTTTTACCTATTGGAACACCTATAAATGTAGTTCTTAACCAAAAAGCAATTGGAGGGAAAACAATTATTGCAACAAAATAATAATGGCAAAAAAAGATTTAGACACTAGATTTCAGGAAGCAGTCAACAGTGCTTCAGAAATGACTCAGGCATCCTTACCTCAGGATGTACAGCTACGTCTCTACGCCTTTTACAAACACGCAACTTTTGGTACCTTAGACCTACGACAAACATCAACGTACCATTTAAGGGATGCATTTAAAACAAATGCCTGGATGCAAATCAGTCATTTGACGGCTGATGAAGCAAAAGAACAATACATAGAAATTATTAATTCCCTTTTGAAAAAATAATACTAGCAATGAAAAAATCATCTTTATTACTATCTAGCCTACTTCTGTTGGGCTTTTTAGCTTCATGTAACGATAAGAAACTAACAGAAGTCGTAGAAGTTCCATTACCAACTGCTCAAGAAAAAGTAACTATTGGATTTCCAGACGATGTAAAAGCAAATAACGGCGCGTTCCAATTGGAAAAATTGCCTTATGCTTACGATGCATTAGCACCCACAATCTCTCCTTTAACATTAGAGATGCATTATTCAAAACACTATTTGACTTATACGAACAACCTTAATAATGCGATTGCGGGGACTGAATATCAAAATCAGCCGATCGAAAGTATATTAGCAAAGTTAGACCTCAATAACGCCGATTTAAGAAACAATGCGGGAGGATATTACAATCATTCCTTATATTGGAAATCGATGGCTCCAAATTCAGGAGGCGTACCTAAAGACACACTTGCATCAGTAATATCAAGAGATTTTGGTTCTTATGAAAACTTTGTAACCTCTTTTAAAAGTGAAGCAACTTCCCAATTTGGTTCAGCTTGGGTATGGTTGGTAGTTGATAAAGCAGGAAAGTTAAAAATAACAAGTACTCAAAACCAAGATAATCCATTAATGAAAAACGCTATTATCCCTGGAACGCCAATATTGGCTTTGGATTTGTGGGAACATGCTTATTATTTAGGATACCAATACCGCAGAAGAACATATATTGATTCTTTTTTCAATGTCATTAATTGGCCTAAGGTAACTGAGAATTATGAGGCAGCAATAAGACGAAAATATTAAAGTTACTCCAAATAAAAAAAAATGCTGATACACGACCTAAATAGTCTGTATCAGCATTTTTTTTAACTTCTCAAATCTTGAGAAATAAACCAATTTAATTAAGTCTTATAATTGGTAAATAAAAGACTCAGAAGGTGCTATCTTAATTTGCGCTTTTCCTTCTCCTTTAACTACTTTCAATTGTATCGTACTATTTCTATAAAGTTGATCAGTAATCGTGTAATCTCCATCCTTTAAATTCCATTTTCCTATAACATCAGCAGGGATTTTAAGTTCGAATGAACTCGTGGTAATCCAAGAAAAATTAGAAACAACAATTAGTTTTTGAGTATCTGACCAACGTGTGAAGGCATAAATACCTGGATCAAAACCTACTGTTGATTGCCTATTTACAGTTTGAATTTCTTGAAACTCGCCCATTAATGCCGAGCTACTATTGGAGAAATTAAGCAACCTTTTATAAAAATCTCTAAGTGCTTTTTCTTTGTCCGTGAGTTGGCCTCCGTCAAATTTACCATTATTCATCCAGCGTTGATGACTTGGTACACCCACATAATCAAAAATTGAAGTTCTAGAATGCGTCCCGAAACCTCCGTTCTCATTTCCAGCCTCACCCACTTCCTGACCAAAATATATCATAGTAGGAGCTGAACTGATCGTTGTAGAAACCACCATCAAAGGTTTCCCTTTTTCTGGACTACCGGCAAACTCAGGACTAGACAAACGTTGCTCATCGTGATTATCTAAAAACTGCAACATATGCTGTTCTATATCTTTCATTCCTTTTTGAATGTCCGAAAGTCCATCAGGCAATGATTTTCCTTGAATTACTTCTTTCAATTTATCATAGGTTTCCACCTTATCATACAAGTAATCCATTTTCCCTAATCGAATGTAATTGCGGTATTCCTTTGGATTGTAAACTTCAGCCAATAAAAAAGCATCCGGATTTTTCATCTTTATCGCTGAGTTCATATAACTCCAAAACTCATAAGGAACCATTTCGGCCATGTCATATCGAAATCCATCTACTCCCTTAGCTGTCCAAAACAGAGCAATATCCTTAAATTTTTTCCAAGAATCAGGTACATCTTTTCCTTGCCAAAACTCAAAATGCTCCGCAACTGATTTTGTATCGAATCCTGCTGGTAGCTCTGGAAAATCTTTTGAGCCATCAGGACGAATTCCATAATTCACTTTTACAGTTTCATACCAATCATTTTTATCTGGTTTAGCCATTCTAGATCCATTTCCAGTCCATTTAGCAGGAATTTCAGTGAACTTTCCATCGCTTAATGGATTTGCTTCCCCATTTAATGGTTTAACTGTATCTGGCACTTCAAATTTAGAATTTGCAATATAATAGAAATTATTATCTCTTTTGTATTCAACCGTAACATCGTCATTTGCTCCAAAATCAGTTACTCCTGCAGGATTATTTCGCCCTTCATATTTTCGTGCAATATGATTGGGAACAATATCAATTAACAACTTTAGCCCTGCATCATGTGTTCTAGTAATCAGCGCTTCAAATTCTACTAACCGATTGGCTGGATTAACGGCCAAATCAGGATTTACATTGTAATAATCCTTAACGGCATATGGTGAACCGGCTCTTCCCTTTACAACATCGGGATCGTCATTTGAAATACCAATTGAAGTATAATCTCTAACTAAAGCATGGTGTGGTACTCCAGTGTACCAAATATAGTTTGCACCCAAATCTTTGATTTCCTTAAGCGCCTTTGCTGTAAAATCATTGAACTTCCCCACCCCATTTTCTTCGATGGTTCCCCAAGGTTTGTTTGCGGCGTTTTTATTACCAAATAATCGGGTAAAAATCTGATAAACAACTATTTTATTTTCGACCTTGGTATTTTCTTTCGCTGTATTCATTGGTAAAGCTGCAGTCTTACAAGCTGCGGTGAGAAGAATTAAACTTATTCCTGCAATAAGAATCGTTTTTTTTATCATTTTATGTTAGTGTTACTAGTTATGTCATTCGAATTTTACAAAACAAATGACCTAGGTAATTAGCTTTTAAAATTAACCTATTTTTTGAAAATTAGGAGCTCTATTTGTCCAGTTTAAACCAATAAACTATAGAAAATAGGTACTACAACGAGAGAGTTCGACTATTTGTTGATAACTTAATAAGCGAAGTAAAACCAGCAATTGCAATTGATAATTATGAATTTATAAATAAATGCTAATATCCATTAGGATTGTTTCCTTTTTCTTAAATTTGAACAAAAAATAAATCCATTGAAGAAGTCCTTATTTTTCATCTGTTGTTTGGCAATACTAAGCTCAAAATCCGTTTTGGGACAAGCACCAAAAAAAATTATTGTTGAGCATTCTGATTTTGCAGATGTAAATCAGGCGGAGATGCCAGATGCCTTTTTGCTTACCGGAAACGTACGTGTGAATCATGATGGCGTTGTTTTAACCTGCAATAAGGCGTATTATTTTCAAAAAGAAAACTACATAAAAGCTTTTGGAAATGTGCAACTAGTTCAAGGAGACACTCTTTTTCTAAACAGCAAATATGCAGAATACAGCGGTAATGTAAAGAAAGCATTTGCCACCGGCGAGGCTTTTATGAGTTCGCCGGATGCTACACTAGCAACTGACACGATAAATTTTGATCGAAATTCTCAAGAAGTATATTACAATACCAAAGGAACCATTGTCAATAAAGACAATACATTAGTGAGTAAATCAGGTAAGTATTATGTAACTCAAAAAAAATTCCAGTTCCTGACTGCTGTTACAATTACCAATCCTACGTATGTGATTAAATCCAATCATGTGGATTATTTCACCAACTCAGGTCACTCTTATCTTTTTGGACCATCCACAATTACTAGTAAGAAAAATTATATCTATACCGAAAAAGGATTCTATGACACCAAAAAAAATGTGGGCCATTTTCTTCGAAAGTCCTACATAAAATATGAAGATCGGTTAATTGAAGGCGATAGCTTGTATTATGATCGAACTAAAGAGTTTGCTTCTGCCACTAGAAATGTAAAAATAACAGATTCTGTCAATCGCGGAATTGTAAAGGGACATTATGCCGAAATGTATAAAAAACAAGATTCTATGTTTGTCACCAAAGGAGCGGTCGCTGTGAATTTTGTCGAAAATGACTCCGTTTATATTCACGGTAAAAGATTGATGGTAACTGGTAAAGAAGACAACCGAATTATTCGTGCTTTTAATAATGTGCGTTTTTTTAAAACAGACATGAGCGGAAAATGCGATTCAATTCATTCGAGTGCAAAAACTGCGATTACAAAATTGATAGGAAATCCAGTGCTATGGAACGGAGAAAGCCAGATTACAGGAGACGTGATGCATCTTATAGGGAACAATACTTCTCAAGAGCTTGATTCGCTCAAAGTACTCAACAATACTTTTCTAGTCTCTAAAGACACCTTAGGAACAGGCTATAATCAGGTGAAAGGACAAAATCTATATGGGAAGTTTAAGGAAGGAAAACTACATGATGTCGATATTGTAAAAAATGCAGAAGTACTCTACTACATGCGAAATGACGCCAATGAACTAATTGGAATCAATAAAAATGTAAGCAGTAAAATCAACCTCATTTTAGAAGATAATGCGGTAGAAACGATTACTTTTTTCAACCAAATTGATGGTGATATTTACCCTGATGCTGAGTTGCCCGAAAACGCAAGAAAACTGAGAGGACTTGTCTGGCGGGGTGATGAAAGAATAAAATCCAAAGATGATATCTTTTCGGAGGAAGACAACGAACTCAATGATAAAATGATAAAAGAGGGAAAAAAGGAAGATGCAAAAGAAAACGTCCCGATGAAAATTCGAAAGGAAACCTTGAATTACGATAAGAAAAAAAGTCCCTCTTCAAAAAAAGAGGTAAAGTAAAACAATCCAATAATATATAATTTTGAATACTGATTTCATAAAATACCAGGCACAAACTTCTCCGTATCCCTTGGGTATGGAAGTATCCTATGCCAAAGGCTCTTATATCTACGACACTAACAATAAAAAATACCTGGATTTTGTGGCAGGAGTTTCGGCTTGTACGCTAGGTCACCAACCCGCAAGAGTAAACCAGGCCATCAAAGATCAGCTGGATAAATATTCACATGTAATGGTTTACGGAGAATATTCCCAAAGCCCAGCCGTGGAATATTGCAAACTACTTGCCTCCCTCCTACCGGCACCATTAGACAAGACCTACCTCGTTAACTCAGGAACTGAAGCCATTGAAGGCGCACTAAAGTTAGCTCGACGCGTAACTGGTCGAAGTCAATTGATTTCTTGTCACAATGCTTATCATGGAAATACTATGGGCTCGATGAGTATCATGGGTTTTGAAGAACGAAAACAAATCTTTCGTCCATTGATTCCTGACGTAGATTTCATTACCTTTAATAATGAAGCCGATTTAGAAAAAATCACAACTAAAACCGCTGGAATTGTTTTAGAGACAATTCAAGGTGGAGCTGGATTTATACAACCACATAATGACTTTCTAAAAAAAGTTAGAAAACGCTGTTCTGAAGTTGGAGCCCTTATGATACTAGACGAAATCCAACCGGGTTTTGGACGAACAGGAACACTTTTTGGATTCCAGAATTATGATGTCGTTCCTGATGTTATTGTTATGGGTAAAGGAATGGGAGGCGGAATGCCTGTAGGCGCTTTTACAGCTTCGGCGGCAATGATGGATTTATTGAGCGATAATCCAAAACTGGGACATATTACGACTTTTGGTGGGCATCCTGTCATTGCGTCAGCCTGTTTGGCGACTTTGAAAGAAATTACTGAGACCGATCTAATGGCCCAAACTCTAGAGAAAGAAAAATTATTTAAATCACTTTTGGTACACCCTTTGATACAAGAAATTCGAGGAAAAGGGTTAATGCTAGCAGCTATGACAAGCAGTGCAGCAATAACTAATGAAGTGATTTTAAAATGTCAAGACAAAGGACTTATTTTATTCTGGTTACTATTTGAAGGATGTGCGATAAGAATTACGCCGCCACTTACAATTTCAGAAGATGAAATACGTGAAGGCTGCGCAATAATGCTAGAAGTAATGGATGAAGTACTATTGTCGAATCAAATTGATTAACATAATATAATAGCATATAAATAATAAATTTATTTTTTGTTAATTAAATTGTTCACAACAATTCTGAATTTTCTTCGCAACAAAAGTAAGGATGCCTAATTTTAAATAGGCCAAATTCTAAAAAACAAAGTATGCAATTAAGCAACGAAGAAGAAGACTATAACTTATCTCTTTCAAAATTTGAGTCTATGTTGAAAACCAACAAAGTTCTCTTTTTTGACTCCGAGGAATTTGAAGAAATCATTCTTCATTATCTGGATATGGGTAAGGCCGCACTGGCAAAAAAAGCACTAAAGCTTGCACTGGATCAACACCCAAAATCAACTGGATTGAAGTTGGTTCAAGTAGAAATGCTCGTGTACGATGATAAACTGGAAATAGCTGAGAAATTACTCAATGAGCTATATGCCATCGAACCTACAAATGAAGAAATTTTTATTCAAAAAGCCAATATCTACTCTAAAAGAGACCAACACGAGAAGGCTGTTGAATTTCTAAATACCGCTCTGAAATATACTGATGATTATGCCGATGTGTATAATTTAATTGGGATGGAATATCTATTTATGGATAATCTGGAAATGGCAAAGCAAAGTTTTATCAAGTGTTTAGAAGAAGATCTTGATGATCAATCGGCACTTTATAATGTAGTATATTGTTTCGAATTTTTAGATCAAAATTTAGATGCGATTGCCTATTTGAATAAATACATCGATAAGAATCCCTACAGCGAAATAGCTTGGCATCAAATGGGGCGTTTGTATTATGGAGTTAAAGATTATGAAAACGCCATTCGCGCCTTTGATTATGCTACCTTAATCGATGACGAATTCCTTGGTGCATTCATGGAAAAAGCAAAAGCTTTTGAGCGATTAAAAAAATATGAAGAGGCAATAGAAAGCTACAGCCGTACTATAGAGTTAGACGATGCCACTAGTTATGCTTTGCTTCGAATAGGAAAATGCCATGAAAAACTGGGCAATAAAGTACTAGCCCTAAAATTTTTCGATCAAACAGTTCATGAAGATCCTTTATTAGACAAAGGATGGATTGCGATCACTGATTTTTACATCCGCCAAAAGAACTATCAAAAAGCCTTGTTTTATGTCAATAAGGCCTTAGCAATTGACAACCAGAACCGTTTGTACTGGAAGCGTTTTGCCACTATCAACAAACACATGGACCTATTTGAAGAAGCTGAATTTGGTTTTAGAAAAGCGGTTGAGTTTGGTGATCATGAATTAGACACATGGTTATTTTGGGTGGACATTCTACAGTTCTTAGGTGAGTTTGAAAGCGCTATTCAAACCTTGTTACAAGCATCTGAATATTATCCTGAGGAAAATGAAGTAGAATACCGTTTAGCGGGATTGTACTTTATGATTCAAGACAATACAAAAGCAAAGTTCCATTTGAGTAATGGCTTGCGATTGAACTTTGATAATTATATTATTCTCGAAGATTTATTTCCTGTCGTTTGGATCAAAAAGATGGTACAAAATTACATTGCAAAATATAAAAAATAAAAATGTTAGAGAACGCTAGAAAACGCTTTGGTTTATTGGGTCGAAATATTAGCTATTCTTTTTCGAAAGGCTATTTCATTGATAAATTCAACAATGAGAATTTTGAAGGTTGTACATACGAAAATTTTGATGTTCAAGACATCGCAAAATTTGGAGAAATTATAAAAAACAACTCCGATTTAAAAGGAGTTAATGTTACTATTCCGTATAAGGAAGCTGTACTTCCTTTTTTAAGTAAATTATCAAAAAAAGCAGCTCTTATTGGAGCTGTAAACACCATAAAAGTCACAAAAAAAGGAAAGTTAAAAGGTTATAATACGGATTACTACGGCTTCAAGAAAGCACTAAAACCTTTATTGCAGAAACATCATAAAAACGCACTGATCCTAGGAACTGGAGGCGCTTCAAAGGCCGTTGCTTTTGCTTTGCATGAATTAGGTATTGAATATACATTTGTTTCTAGAGAAGCCAAAGAAATCGCTGTTTCTTATGATCAAATCGATGCGAGTACTTTCGATAATTACCATATTATAATAAATACCTCCCCAGTAGGAACAAGCCCAGATATTGAATCATCACCCGCAATTCCGTACGAATACTTCACCGAAAGACACATCGCTTTTGACCTGATTTACAATCCTGCAGAAACGCAGTTTCTTAAAAAGGCAAAAAAACAAGGTGCCCAAATTAAAAATGGCTATGAAATGCTTGTGTACCAAGCGGAAAAAGCATGGAAGATTTGGAATAAAGAATAAGTAGAACACTAATTACATAATGACAATCCTTTATTAAATAGAATCACCTCGGTAATTCCATTTAATAAAGGATTGTTTTTATATAAAGAGCGACATCCGTGAGGGTGCCGCTTTCAATGTTTTGTCACTGTTTTAATATTCTTATGGATAATCTTGCCTGCCAATGATTGCCATTATTTCTATTTCATCAGCATTAATTTATAAAAAATGGTGTCAACACCACAAACACAATATCTATAACCGTCACGGTAACGAATTGCATTTGGAAATGATTACGGATTTGAAGCGATTTTATCAAAACAATCTTGCATCATAATAAAATACTTATCTGCCTGATTTAAACCAAATTTTGCTATTCCATATTCGTATATTCTTAACAAATCTTCTTTTGCTAATTCATTTAAATGATAGCTATACATTTAATTTCTTTTTGAATTCTGCTAACATTTCTTCTCTTGTTTGTTTTTTAGCAAATCCACTTTTCTCGGCTTTATCTAACTTCATGCGAACAAATTCAACATATTCATCACGTTCTCGTGCTTGCTTAATTAGATAATTAACCGCTTCACTTTTACTAGTAAATTCTTCGTTGGCAACTTGTTGTTTTAACCATTCATCATTTTGATTGGCTAAAGTGATACTTTGTCTTGACATAATTGAAATGTTTAGTGGTGTAAATTTACACCAAAAAGTGCAATTTTCAAAATCCTAAAAACACATATTATAGCTTGAAGACGACCCGATTTTTCAAATTCCACATACAATTCAACATCCATATTTCCCTGATAATCATATTTATAATGCGTTTATTCTCAAATGAAAATCTTTCGTCCTGCTTCGGTGGGACTTTTTCATTTCTATCAATATATTTACTCATCAATGAACCACTAAACGCTAGCCCTGATAGTAGCGGCATCCTTTTTCTCCTTCCTTTAGTTCAGGATACTGAACTAAACTAAGGAGAAAAAGATATAGCGAATAGCAGGAAATTGCTTCAAAAAAAGCAAATCACTAAGCTAAAACGACTATAAATAAGGCAATTATTTTGTATTTTAACATTCCTTTACTATCTTTCGTTTTCGATAAAATAGGAACCTTAAACATTTAAAAAAATGTTAGAAGAAAAGAATGACAACCTGCCAACAGCAGATGGAAATGTACCAAATGATTCAAATGAATCTATTCAACTAGAGAGCGTAATTACAGAAAACGAAGCGACTACCGCAGAAACAGCGGAGGCTACAGCAGAAAATACTGCCGAGACCACTGAAGAAGAAGTGGTTACCGCAGATGTTGAAACTGAGCATGTAAATCAAAAAGCTTTAAATTCAATAGATGATTCTAATGCTGAAGAAAGTGAAGACGAGACTTTAAAAGACCGTCACCACATCCCGATGCAAGATTATGACACATTGTCGATGGAGCAACTTGTAGATGAACTTCTAATTCTGGTTGCAAACGACAAGGTAATGTCAGTAAAAGAGCATGTAGAAGAAATAAAAAAAGCTTTTTTAGCCAAGTACAACCATTTTATCGAAGAGAAAAAAGAGGAATACCACACTGAAAATCCTGATACAACCGAAGATTTTCAATACCATTTCCCTTTAAAAGTAAAATTTGATCAATCCTACTCTACTTACAGAGATAATAAAAATACTCATTTCAAGAGTTTGCAAACTAACTTGAAATCGAATTTAGAAAATCGATTAGCCATTGTTGAAGAATTAAAAGAGCTGATTAATCCGCAGGAAAACATTAAAGACACCTTAAAACATTTTAATGAGTTAAGAGAAAGATGGAAAAATGCAGGTTCGATTCCGAAGGACAAATACAACCACGTATGGAATAATTACCATTTTCATGTGGAGAATTTCTATGATTACTTGCATTTAGATCGTGAAGCGAGAGACTTAGATTTCAAGCACAATCTAGAACAAAAGCAAAAAATTGTTGCGCGAGTTGAAGAGTTAGTGAACGAAGCTGATGTAAATAAAGCTTTTAGAGAATTACAAGATCTCCATAAAATCTGGAAAGAAGATATAGGTCCAGTTTCTAAAGAACATCGCGATGCCATTTGGAATCAATTTAGTGATCTAACAAAAAAAATGCACGACAAGCGTGAGGTTTTATTTGAAAAATTAAGAGGCACTGAACTAGAAAACCTAGAAAAGAAAAAAGAGATTATTGCCGCAATTGAAGTTTTGGCTACTGTAAAAGTAAACAGTCATTCGCAATGGCTTGCTCAAATTGAAAAAGTGGAAGCCTTAAGAGCTGCTTTTTTCGCAGCAGGGAAAGTTCCTTCAGATGTAAATGAAGAAACTTGGGGAGCATTTAAATTAGCCGTTAGAAATTTTAATTCTTTTAAAAACTCTTTCTATAAAGATATTAAAAGAGAACAAAATGAGAATTTAGAGAAGAAAAACGCGCTTGTCGCTAAAGCACAACAATTACAGGAAAGCACTGACTATACTGCTACTACCCCAATCATGAAGAAAATTCAAGAGGAATGGAAACAAATAGGTCATGTCCCAAGAAAATACTCTGATAAAATCTGGAAAGAGTTTAAAGATGCTTGCAACAATTATTTCAATAAATTAAAAGAGCAAAAAGACGAACATAACGCTGAAGAAATAGAAGCTTTTGATAAAAAGAAGTCTTATCTAGAGACCTTGCGTGAATACCAATTGACAGGCGATCATAAAACCGATTTGGATGCTATAAAATTGCATATCGAAACGTGGAAAAACTTTGGAAAAGTCCCTTTTCCAAGAAGACATATTGAAGGGAAATTCAATAAAATCCTGGATGCCTTATTTGATAAATTGAGTTTAAGTAAAAAAGACACTGATCTTTTGCGCTTTACAAATAGAATTGAAGGTTTATCTGAAAATAACGATACTCGAAAGATTGAAAGCGAAAAGATTTTCTTGATGCGTAAGATTGATGAAGTGAATAATGAAATCTTGCAATTAGAAAATAACATTCAGTTTTTTACAAACACTAGAAATGCAAAAAAAGAAAATTCAATCGTATTAGAAGTCAGAAAAAATATTGCTATTCATAAAGAAAGCTTAGACGGCTGGAAAGAAAAACTAAAGCAATTGCGAAACTTGAAAATAGAATAATTTTTTTAATTCGTAATCAAGATACTAAACCTCAAACAGTAAATGTTCGAGGTTTTTTTATAAAATGATTTTAAACTATTTAACCTTCATTAACACTAAATAATTTTAGAAACTCAATGTTAAGCTCTATATTTACCGCATGAATTGGATAAGGAAAACCATATTTATTATGGGGCTTTCATTAGTTTTATTGTTTGCTTTTAATGCAGATAAATCTCTGGGTCATTCCATCGAAATAGAAAAATCAGTTTCCGTTTTTTCGTCTGATAACATCCACACTTCCGCTTTCATTCAGCCGCAGATTAGCAATATATTTGTTGTACTTCAAAAAACTTCCAATTCCTCACTTTTAAAATATCTGGATAGTTTCTTGACTGCAATTCCAGATTTTAAAATTAAAACCCTCTTTAATCGTTTTGCAAATCAAGACATCAATCGATGTGAAATGGTTTCACTACTATTATTTCCCTATCATTCTTTTTGGTAATTTAAAATCTCAAATAATTATACAAGCACAGTTAATACTTAAACTGGTTTGTTATTAGAGGGCCTGTTTTTCGTCCTTTATCGAATTGCTATCTTTTGATAGACAATTCAAATTATCTTGTTATATAAATCACTAAAAAAATAAAAAAAATGGACACATCCGTAATCATAATAGGCATTGTAGTAACATTACTATTCGCTATACCTTTCTACTATTCCGCAAGATCTTCATCAGTTAATAAATCAAAAATCAAATCTATAAAAGATCAATTCAGTCAAAATGGTCATTTCAACTTTGAGGTAACAGAAACTCTAAATAAAAAAGTATTGGCTTTAGACGAAAAAAACAAAGGTTTCCTATTAATGGATTTCAATTCTAAACCAGAAATCGTTTCTTTTGTGAATTTAAATGATATTCTATCCAGTAAATTAGTAGTAACTACTGAAAACAAAACTAATACAACTAATAGAATCGAATTGGAATTTAATTATAAAGAGAATAAAAAAGCAGCAACTGCTTTGTTTTATAAAATTGAGAACGATCAACTTGGACAGATTCGTTTGCATGAAGATCATCAACTAGCAAAAAAATGGAAAGACAAAATTGACAATTGTATTTCCTAATTATAACTAATTAATATTCAATGAAAGAGGCTCAAAAAAGCCTCTTTTTTTTATGTTTTTTTTAATATGATAATTATCATTTTAAATATTTAGCCTTAGTATTACTTTTGATTAATGAAAATTGATATCTCATGAAAAAATCGCTGATTCAAAAATATAATGTTCCTGGTCCACGATACACCAGCTACCCAACAGTTCCTTACTGGAATGAAGCGGACTTTGTATATCAAAACTGGATCGATACTTTTAAAAAATCATTCACCCAAAGCAATTCAGAAGAAGGCATCAGTCTTTATATACATCTACCATTTTGCGAAAGCTTATGTACTTTTTGTGGTTGTAATAAACGCATAACTAAAAACCACACTTTAGAAAGTCCATACATAGAAGCTGTTTTAAAAGAATGGTCTTTATACTGTGAAATCTTAGATAAAAAACCCGCAATCAAAGAAATCCATTTGGGCGGAGGAACACCCACGTTTTTCTCTCCTCAAAACCTAGAGTATTTAATTGACGGTATTTTTTCATTAGCTACGAAGGCAAAAGACTATGAATTTAGCTTTGAAGGACATCCAAACAACACGACGCACGAACATTTACAAAAGTTATATGATTTAGGGTTTAGAAGAGTAAGTTTTGGTGTTCAAGATTATTCTGAAAAAGTACAAAAAGCAATTCACAGGGAACAACCTTTTCACAATGTTGCTAAAGTAACTTTTTGGGCAAAGGAAATAGGCTACACTTCAATAGGTCATGATATTATTTTTGGACTTCCTTTTCAAGAAATTGAAGATGTAATCGATACTATCGAAAAAACAAAATCATTGCAGCCAGATCGCTTGGCTTTTTACAGTTACGCTCATGTGCCTTGGATAAAGGGTAATGGACAACGTGGCTTTAAAGATGAAGACATTCCAAAAGACAATGAAAAGAGAAAGCTGTATCAAACAGGTAAGGAATTGCTTCAGGAAAACGGCTACCATGAAATAGGAATGGACCACTTTGCCTTAAAAACCGATAGCCTATATGAAGCTTATGAGAACGGTAAATTGCACCGTAACTTTATGGGCTACAGTTCGTCAAAAACACAGTTAATGATTGGATTAGGCGTTTCTTCGATAAGTGATAGCTGGTATAGTTTTGCACAAAATGAGAAAAAGATAGAAGATTATTATAAAGTCTTGAAAATAGATAAATTACCTATTTTTAGAGGACACTTGCTAACCGATGAAGACCTTATCATCAGAAAACACATTTTAAATTTAATGTGTGAATTTGGAACTTCCTGGGCAGATACCTCAACTTATTTCAAAGAAATTCCAGAAGTTCTTATCCAACTGAAAGAAATGGAAAAAGATGGACTGCTAGAAATGCATAAAGAGCGTCTACAGGTAACCGAAAGTGGTAAGCCATACATTCGTAATATCTGCATGGCGTTTGACCTGCATTTAAAACGAAAAGCCCCAGATACTGCGCTGTTCTCCATGACAATTTAATATTTTGGCTGCAGCCAAAGATCAAATCATTTGATGAAAATAATAAATACCACAAAGGGTAGCCGTTAAAACGCTACCCTTTTTCGTTGCTAAAATTAAGACTTGATTCTATGTGAATTATTGTCACAGATAAAATGCAACAATGGTAAACAGCGATTAAATATCTAATTACAATGTGGAGTTCCCTGAATAAACAAACTGGTATTTGAAGGAGAAACATAAGGAATTCCCAATCCCAATCCTCTCAAAATAAATAAGACTCCAATTAAAACAGCAACATAGGGAATCACTTTTTGAATTTTGTTTCGAATCGAAAGAGTCAAATACGAATTGATGTAGATCACACTACTCATCATGGGCACAGTCCCTAATCCGAATAAGACCATGTATAAGACTCCAAAACCAGCATTTTGCATGGCTATTGCTCCAAATAAGGCAACATAAACCATACCACAGGGCAAAAATCCATTTAATAAACCTATGGTGAATAGCGACTTATAACTTTTGTTTCTAAATTGACTTCCTAAGGTTGCTTTCATTTTTGAAATTAAAACGAAAACAGGTTTTGAGAAGTTGTATTTTGCGAAAGTTTTCTCGGGAATCAAAATAACAGCAATCATTGCGACACCTATGAATATCGATAAATTTTGCTGGATTCCTGCCATAAAAAAACCTTTGCCTACTAAACCGAAAATGAGTCCGATTGTTCCATAAGCAGTCAATCGACCAATGTGATAAGTAAAAATCTGAGTC
The DNA here is from genome assembly GCF_004349145.1 of Flavobacterium hiemivividum. GTDB lineage: Bacteria > Bacteroidota > Bacteroidia > Flavobacteriales > Flavobacteriaceae > Flavobacterium > Flavobacterium hiemivividum. The sequence goes on from NZ_SMFO01000012.1 coordinate 78,738, forward strand.
ACTTTTTTAGTCGGATTATTTCTATCGACAGGCAACATCATAGCAATAGGTCCACACATTCCTATGCAATGAAAACTACTGATTAGACCGAAAAAAAAGGCTGTATATAACATTTGACTCAAATGTTTGAAAGTCGAATATCAGAACTACTGAAATTCTAACTTCATGACTAATTAATGTAAATTGTTTCCTTTGTTAAGTACTCCTTGCCGTCGTATTGCCATTCCATATTAATGTCCCATCGACCGCCTACCAAATTTGATTTAGGTATGAGCAAAGATGGATTAGATAACGAAATTGACGTTTCAAAATCTAATTTTTTGTTAGACGGTCTATAAAGGGACACTTTTCCTTTAATCTTATTTGGAATAAAAACAGCTGGAAAAACGATCGTTATTCCGGCCGCAGTTTCTGTAATTACAGGTTTCTCAGCTAAATCTTCCGCGTTTTGTACCCGTTTCATCTCTTTCCCAAAAACAGCATCTTTCTTGTAATATTCTTCGACAACCAATTCATTATCATATTTTGAATTTGATTGTACCTTAATAACAAAATATAATATAAAACTGATGAATAATGCGATAGCAATTGCAATTCCTGTTCCCCAATTTATTTTCATAATACAAAGCCAACTAACCCATAAAAGGTAATTCTCGATGGCAGATGAGAATGTTTATTATTAATTATTCTATAGGTAATTTATACCCTAACTCAGATAAAGTCATACCAAACCAACCTTTTTATTCGAAATTTCTAGGGCTTAAAAAATTAGTTGAACTAGTTACCACTTTCCTATCGCCTTCGTAAACTTCAATTTTCAGTGTTGTTTTATCACTTTCTAATAAAACTTCATTAATTTCTACAAACAAAGTTCCGTTACTCATTCCTTGTTTTGGCACTTTTATAGACTGGTTTCCTACCAATTTTAACGTTCCTTTAATTCCTGCTAATTTGAAATGAACGTCTTTAAAATCATTATTAGTTTTATTAATGATTTTATAAGTATAGATATTGCTGATATTGTCTCCTTTGTGCTGAAACAATTGTCCCGGCAGTCTTAAAATGGTCGCTTCAACATCATTGCGTAAAAACAACAAACCAATTAATATACCGACTAAAATAGCCAACATAGCAGTATATCCTTTCATTCTAGCCGTGAATTTAAACGGCGCTTTTTTCTCTATTTCGTCTTCAGATGCATAGCGAATTAATCCCTTTGGCAATCCTACACTCTCCATTATTACATCACATTCATCAATACAAGCTGTGCAGTTGACACATTCTAATTGCGTCCCGTTGCGAATGTCAATTCCCGTAGGACAAACATTGACACATTGTTTACAATCGATACAATCCCCTTTTCCAGCAAGTTCTCTGTCCTCATTTTTCTTGAATTTTGCACGGCCTACTTCTTTTTCACCACGTACAAAATCATAAGCTACGTTTATTGATTTATTGTCTAAAAGAACACCTTGCAATCTTCCGTAGGGACAGGCGATAATACAAACTTGTTCTCTAAACCAAACAAAGACGAAATAGAATACTCCCGTAAAAATAGATAAGGCTATTAATGTACTTAAATGACTAGAAGGTCCTTCTTCAATCATTCTTATCAACTCATCGCTACTAATCACATAAGCCAGGAAGACATTAGCAATAAGGAAAGAAATTATTAAAAAGATAGTCCATTTGAATGCCTTCTTTTTTATTTTTTCGCTATTCCATTCCTGTTTTTCTAATCTAATTTGAGCACCTCTATCTCCTTCAATCCAAAATTCGATTCTTCGAAAAACCATTTCTAAAAATATGGTTTGCGGACAAATCCAACCACAAAAAATTCTTCCAAAGATGACCGTAAATAAGATGACAAAAACGATACCTACAATCATAAAGAGCACGAATAAATAAATATCCTGCGGCCAAAAAGGAAATCCAAAAATATTAAATCGCCTTTCCAGAATGTTGAACATCATGAACTGATTGCCATTCACCTTTATAAAAGGATTGGCAATCAAAATAATCAATAAAAAATAACTAACCCATTTTCTATATTCCCAAAATTTACCCGAAGGTCTTTTGGGAAATATAAATTTTCTATTGCCTTCATCATCGATGGTACCAATGGTATCTCTAAAAGCTTCATCTGGTAACTTTGACATTATTTCTGTTTTTTACTGGTCTAATTATTCACCTATAGTAACGTCTACTATTGTGCAACCTCTTCAACCCATACTTCTCCTTCAGCAGCTTTTGCGTCTGCAGGATTACTACCCTTCAAAGATAATATGTAACTTGCTATTTTCTGAATTTCTTTTGGTTTCAAAGTTCCTTTCCACGCAATCATTCCTTTACCATCACGTCCTCCATTAGTTATGGTGTGAAATATTTCTTTTACTCCGCCACCTAATATCCAATTTTCATCGGTTAAGTTAGGACCTATTTGACCTCCACCATCAGCTCTATGACAAGCAGCACAATTAGTCGTATAAAGTGTTCCTCCTTCTGCTATTTCAGCAGGATCTGTTAGCACGCTTACCGTTTTCTCATCCATTAAATCTGGAGCCGTTTTCATATACTCTGCCACATCAATTTTGGCTTGAGCCAACTCTTTTTTAAGTTCCATTTCTTGATTATCACCGTCCATGATTTCAAATCGAACTAAATAAATTGCCGAAAAAAGTATACAACCATAGAATAAATAAACCCACCATGGCGGTAAATTATTATCTAATTCCTTGATACCGTCATAGTCATGATTCAGTAACAAACCTGCCTCATTTTCAATTGGCTCAGTTCTGGTTAGCTTTTTCATCAGTTTTTGATACCATTCTCTATCCTGAATACTTGCGTTAGCAACTTCATCTACTTTTACTTTCTCCTCAGCGGTAAGCATCTGATAAGTAATATTATTAATTGCAGTTACCGTAATTTCGATCGCTATTAATAGAAATAAGAATACGAACATAAATACCGAAACCATCGGGTATTTTACAAATGCTGGGGTATCTCCTGAGTCGATAAAATATTCCATGACACCAAGAATGATGAAGAAAATTACCGGTACTCTGAAATATGCTGGATTTAATTTTTTCATTGTAATTATTTTGAAATTATACTATTAATTATCGTCCAAGGGCATTTGACTCAGTTCATCAATTTTATCCTTTTTATAGGATACCACCCATAAACCCAATCCCACAAAGAAGAAAAAGAAAATTAACAAAGACAGTATCGGATAGATTTCAACTCCGGCGATCGTCTCCATGTTGTGTTTTATTTGTTCAAACATGACGTTTAGTTTTTAGTATTATCTTTTACTTTAATATCTGTTCCAAGTCTTTGTATGTATGCAATTAAAGCAACAATTTCTCTTTGACGCATCGGAACAAATTCTTCTCCTCTTGCGGCCGCCTTCTTCTTACTGTTTTCATAGCTTTTCACAAAGTCAGGGTCTGCATGAAGGTTATCTTCAATTTGTTGCGATTGTTCGTTAATCGAATTCTTAGCGTTTGCAACTTCAGCATCAGTATAAGGAACACCTAATTGTTGCATCACTTTCATCTTTCCTTCAATATCTGAAATATCTAAAGCACTATTGTCAAACAACCATTTGTATCCTGGCATGATAGAACCTGCCGAAGTACTTTGTGGATTCCACATGTGGTTAAAATGCCAATTGTCGTTATACTTTCCACCTACTCTTAATAAATCTGGACCAGTACGTTTTGATCCCCAAAGGAATGGATGATCGTATACAAATTCACCAGCTTTTGACTGTGGTCCATAACGTTCCACCTCACTTCTAAACGGACGTACCATCTGAGAGTGACAACCCACACAACCTTCACGGATGTATAAATCACGTCCTTCTAATTCTAATGGAGAATACGGTTTTACACTTGATATGGTTGGAATATTAGATTTCACCATTATAGTAGGAACAATTTGGATAATCCCTCCTATTAAGATTGCCACTGTTGCCAGTATTGTTAACTGAATCGGTTTTCTTTCTAACCAAGGGTGGAATTTCTCTCCTTTAATTCGCCCGCTGCTAATTTTTTGTAATTCTGGAGCCTCAGCTAATTCATCTTCGATTTTTGCATTTGCTCTAACTGTTTTTATAATATTATAAGTCAAAACAAACATTCCGATAATATACAATGTACCTCCGATAGCTCGCATCCAATACATTGGCATAATCTGCGTCACCGTTTCAAGAAAGTTACCATAAGTTAATGTACCGTCAGGGTTGAACTGTTTCCACATAGAAGCTTGTAAGAAACCAGCAACATACATTGGAATCGTATAAAGTACAATCCCAAGGGTTCCAATCCAAAAGTGAAAGTTTGCCAATTTCATAGAAAACAAAGGCCCTTTTGTCATTCTTGGTATCAACCAATAAATCATACCAAAAGCCATAAATCCATTCCACGCTAGTGCACCTACGTGAACGTGTGCAACGATCCAATCTGTAAAATGCGCAATTGCATTTACATTTTTAAGAGACAACATTGGACCTTCAAAAGTTACCATTCCGTAACCGGTAATTGCAACTACGAAGAATTTCAATACAGGATCTACACGCACTTTATCCCAAGCACCACGTAAGGTTAATAAACCATTGATCATTCCTCCCCAAGAAGGTGCCAATAGCATTATTGAAAACACTACACCTAAATTTTGTGCCCAGTTAGGTAAAGCAGAATATAATAAATGGTGTGGTCCTGCCCAGATGTATAAAAATATTAGGGACCAAAAGTGAACAATCGACAATCGATAAGAATATACTGGACGATTTGCAGCTTTAGGAACAAAGTAATACATCAATCCTAAAAACGGTGTCGTCAAGAAAAAAGCTACGGCATTATGACCGTACCACCATTGCACTAAAGCGTCTTGAACTCCAGCATAAACGGAGTAACTTTTCATTGCTGAAACTGGAATCGACAAACTATTGAAGATATGCAATACCGCTACCGTCACGAAAGTGGCTAAATAAAACCAAATAGCAACATATAAATGACGTTCTCTTCTTTTTAAAATCGTACCGATCATATTGATACCAAAAACAACCCAAATCAATGTAAGAACAATATCAATAGGCCATTCTAATTCAGCATATTCTTTTGAAGATGTATATCCCAACGGTAAAGTAATCGCTGCCGCAACAATTATTAATTGCCATCCCCAGAAATTTAAGTTACTCAAAAAGTCACTGTACATTCTCGCCTTCAGTAAGCGCTGTAAAGAGTAATAAATCCCGGCAAACATTGCGTTTCCAACGAAAGCAAAAATAACGGCATTAGTATGTAAAGGCCTTAATCGACCAAAACTCAACCACGAAACACCATCTGTTAGGTTTGGGAATAAAAATAAAGTTGCTAATAATAAGCCGACGGTCATTCCCACTATTCCAAAAACAATGGTAGCGTAAATGAACTTCTTTACAATTTTGTTGTCATAATAAAACTGCTGCATTTCCATAATTAATTCTGTTTTTCTTCTGTTGTTTGTATTTCCTTTTTGGAGGCAATCTTGAGTTCATCGTCGAATAACATTCGGACTGATGGAGTATAATCATCGTCATATTGACCACTTCTTACTGCAACTAGAAATGCAATAAAAAAAGCTATAGCAACAACTATACTGATCGAGATTAATAAATAAATGACACTCATACCTATAATTTGTGTTTGCAAAGTTAAATTCCTCTTTCTATATATAATATGACAATTGTCATACTTCCTTCGATCTTGTTAATATTTATATAAAATTATCTTAATTTTTTAGCGTAATAATTACTCATAATAGTTACAAAACTGACTACTGTTATAGTGCTTAAAGGCATAATTATAGCTGCAACTAAGGGTAATAAATGCCCTGTAATCGCAAAAGACAAACCTATAACATTGTAGAGCAATGAGAGTCCAAAACTCATCTTAATGGTCTTCATCGCTTTTTTAGACAACTTCAAAAAGTAATGTAGTTTTTGAAATTCATTTGCTTCTAAAATCGCATCACAAGCCGGTGAGAATACATTAACATTCTCAGAAATCGAAATTCCTACGTCGCTTTGCGCCAATGCTCCTGCGTCATTCAAGCCATCACCTACCATCATTACATTCCTTCCCTGCTCCTGCAATTGCTTAATAAAGTCAAGCTTTTGTTCTGGTTTTTGGTCGAAAATCAATTCGGTTCCCTGAGGCAGTAAAGCTTCTAAAGAAAGTTTTTCACCCTCATTATCACCAGACAAAACTTTTATTTGATAATTTCCCTTTAAACTTTTAAAGAGCTCTTCTAGCCCTTCTCGATACTGGTTATTGAAAATATACTTACCGTAATATTCCTTATTTACAGTAATATGAACTGCTGTTTGCAGCACCGTATTCTCATCTATACTTCCTGCAAAGGCAGCTGATCCAATTAAAATCTCCAGTCCATCAATTTTAGCCCGAATCCCTTTTCCAGTAATTTCCTCAAAATCTGTAATAACAACACTTTTAACTTCGGGAAGAGAATCATACAACATCCTGCTTAATGGATGATTAGAACCGCGAAGTACCGTTTTAATATTGATCAAATTCTCATTTGATAAAGTCCTACCTTCATAAGAAATTTTTGCTTTTTTATTAGTGGTAATGGTTCCTGTTTTGTCAAAAACAATAGTATCCACCTTTGCTAATTGCTCAATAACCAGTGCATTTTTAAGATAGAATTTCTGCTTTCCTAAAATTCGCAGCACATTTCCCATCGTAAACGGAGCGGTCAATGCTAAAGCACAAGGACAAGCCACAATCAAAATAGCGGTAAAAACATTAAAAGCAGTATTCGTATTTATAAAAATCCAATATCCAAATGACACAAAAGCAATCAACAATAAAGCAGGGGTGAAATACCTACTTATTGTATCGGTTGCACTTTTATACTTTTGTGAAACTCTTTTTTGAAAAACATCATTACTCCATAGTTGCGTAAGATAACTCTGAGAAACAGAGTACAACACTTCCATTTCAACAACTTTACCAATTTGTTTTCCGCCCGCAAATACCTTATCCCCTGATTTTTTAGTAATGGGAACCGCTTCACCGGTTACAAAACTATAATCAATTGACGCTTTCTCACTAATTAATATCCCGTCTACAGGAATTAATTCCTGATTTCTAATTAGCAATCGATCTCCCTTTTGAATATCATAAACTGGGACACTTTCTTCAGAAGCATTGCTATTTATTCGGGTGATGGCAATTGGAAAATAAGATTTAAAATCTCTTTCGAAACTTAAAAAGCTATAGGTCTTAATTTGAAACATTTTACCTAACAGCATAAAGAAAACTAGGCCGGTCAAGCTATCAAAAAAACCGGAACCATAATCAAATATGATATCAGTAGCACTTCTCACAAACATCACGATAATTCCCAAAGCAATAGGAATGTCGATATTTAGCATATTAGACTTAATGCTTTTATAAGCCGAAACATAATAATCAGAAGCTGAATATAAAAACGCAGGTAGGGATAATGCAAAAATCAACCAACGAAAAAAGGGTTTATAAGTGTCCAGCCAATATTCATTTACCTCAAAATATTCGGGAAAGGAAAGCAACATAATGTTACCAAAACAAAAGAAAGCCACTCCTAATTTATAGGTCAAACTTCTGTCGATATTTTTTTTACCGGTTTCATAATTTTCTAAACTAATGTATGGCTCGTAGCCAATGGAACTTAGTAGATAAACAATTTCACTCAGCGAAACAGCTTCAGGATTGTACGTAATTCTGACTTTCTTTTCTGGAAAATTAACCTGCGAGTAACTTATCCCTTTTTGAAGGCGCTGTAAATTTTCTAAAATCCAGATACAAGAGCTACAATGAATGTGCGGTATGCTAAGGGAAACAATCGCAGTAGCCTCTTCTTGAAATTCCAATAACTTTGAAACGATACTTTCGTTTTCTAAAAAATCATATTTACCACTTATGTCAAGTGGTGTTGCTCCAGGGGATTTTTCGAAATCATAATAGCAAGTCAAATCATTGACACTAAAAATTTCGTACACCGTTTTACATCCGTTGCAACAAAAATTTTTATCGTCAAAAATAATTTCTTCCGCTTTAATAACGTCTAACCCACAATGGAAACAATTTTGTGTGTCCATAATTTTGCTCATTTTACCTGATGCAAAATTCCTAAAAGAATGTTAAGTATAATATGATATATGTCATATAAATGTGTAATTTTGTCTATTAAATAAGTCCATCATGTCAAAATGCGAACAATGTATTGTAAGAGAATTCAGCTCATTGAAAGCTCTAAACAAAGATGAACTAGTAAAGCTTTCTGGTTGTAAGACATCACGCATTATCAAAAAAGGTGAAGTAATTTTTGAAGAAGGAGAAAATGTAAATGGAATTTTTTGCATTAAAGACGGAGTTTGTAAACTTACAAAACTGAGTCCAAACGGAAAAGACCATATTGTCAAACTAGTTTCGAAAGGAGAATTACTAGGCCAACGCTCAATGATTAGCGATGAACCAGTTAATTTAAGTGCTGTTGCACTTGAAGATATGGAAGTGTGTTTTATTCCAAAAACCGAAGTCATGGGATTCTTTGATAAAAACAATCAGTTTTCAATGAATGTGATGAAAACGATATGTGGCGACTTAAAAGAAGCCGATGTTCATGCTGTAAATATGGCACAAAGAACCGTAAAAGAACGATTAGCAGAAACACTACTTCACTTGCACAATACCTACGGGAAAAACGAAGATGATTCCCTAAAAATTCAACTTTCAAGAGATGAATTGGCGAGTTTAGTAGGAACAGCAACCGAAAGCTGTATCCGTTTACTATCTGATTTTAATAAATTAGGACTTATAAAATTAGTAGGCAAAAAGATTACAATTACTGACATCTGTAAATTAAAAAAAATTGCCGAAAATTAATTAACTGTCACTATTCTTTTTATTCATGAATAAGTAATAGACAGGAATTCCTAATGCTACAATTCCTAAACCCAGACCGGTATTTAAGGTATCATGTACTAGTAAAATGATACAAATTGCTGTCGTAACCATTATATACAAAGCAGGAACAATAGGATATCCAAAAGCTCTGTAAGGTCTTTCTGCATTGGGTTCTCTTTTCCTTAAAATAAATACACCCATAATAGTCAGTATGTAAAATAGCAAAGAGGCGAAAGTAGCATACGTTAACAAATCGCCAAATTTACCCGACACGCAAAGCACACAAGCCCAAGCACATTGTACCCATAATGCTTTTGCTGGAACTTGGTTTCTATTTAAAATCTTAGCTTCTTTAAAGAAAAGTCCGTCCTTGGCCATAGCATAAAATAATCGCCCACCAGAAAGGATCAAACCGCTATTACAGCCAAAAGTAGAAACCATAATTAAGGCAGCCATAATAAATACACTACTGTTTCCCATAATCATTCCTGCCGCAGCAGCTCCTACTCGATCATTACTTGCAAACATGATTCCGTTGCCAGATATACCAGCAGCATCAGGAGTTCCATGCATTGGCAATAATGCCAAATAAGCCAAGTTTGCCAGGATATAAATAATAGTAACAATCAGCGTTCCTAGAAATAAACTTCTAGGTATATTCTTTTTTGGTTCCTTTATTTCACCTGCAATAAAAGTGACATTATTCCAGGCATCACTTGAAAACAAAGAGTTTATAATCGTTGCACCAGCAGCGCCCAGAAGTGCCATACCTGTCAACTCAGTTACTGTAATTGAACCGTCAGTATTTAAAACAGTCCTACTTGCGTCCCACATATTGGCAAAATTATTGGACAATACATCATTGTTAAATCCAACATACAAACCAAATACTATCAGTATAAAAAGGGCTAATATTTTAACAGCTGTTAAAATTAATTGAATCAACTTCCCGCTTTTTATTCCCTTTGTATTGATGAAAGTAAGTAAAACAATACTCGCTATAGCTAATAATTTGCTAGTAGGAAAAACAAAACTGTCTCCCAAAGTGAAAAGTGTATTGTCTAAAACCGGAAAAAATATGGCAGAATAATTAGCAAAAGTCACCGCAATTGCAGCAATAACTCCGGTTTGAATCACGGTAAAAACGGTCCATCCATATAAAAATGATACTAATCTACCGTACGCACGCTGTATGTAAACAAATTGACCACCAGCTTTTGGCATCATCCCGGCTAATTCACCATAACTTAATGCCGCTGCAACAGTAATCAAACCAGTCACTAACCAGATAATTAGTAACCAAGCTGCCGAACCAATATCGCGAGCCATCGCGGCGGTAACAATAAAAATACCTGAACCAATCATCGAACCAGCCACTAAACTTGTAGCATCAACTAATCCTAAAGAACGCTTTAACTCCGTTTTATTTTCCGACATATGTATTTTCAATTGACTTTTAAAAATAATGATATTATAAATGCTTCGCTTCTTCCCGAAATTGGAATATTTGAAAATTAAAATTTTCCTATTCCTGCTTTTTGGCTAGAAGCTTCGCTTCTTCCCAAATTGAAATATTTAAAAATTAAAATTTTACTATTAATGTTTTTTGGCTAGAAGCTTCGCTTCTTCCCAAAATTGGAATATTTGAAAATTAAAATTTTCCTATTCCTGTTTTTTGGCTAGAAGCTTCGCTTCTTCCCAAAATTGGAATATTTGAAAATTAAAATTTTCCTATTCCTGTTTTTTGGCTAGAAGCTTCGCTTCTTCCCAAAATTGGAATATTTGAAAATTAAAATTTTCCTATTCCTGTTTTTTGGCTAGAAGCTTCGCTTCTTCCCAAAATTGGAATATTTGAAAATTAAAATTTTCCTATT
>NZ_SMFO01000013.1 GCF_004349145.1 Flavobacterium hiemivividum
AAGTAATGATTTGTTTTAAGTCCATAGGATCAAGTTTATTAGCCATATCGTACTGTTTTAGATAACAACAAGATAGTAGCTGATTTTGATCTTTCAAAGTGGCACAAATCGAACCGGAATACCATGATTTATTAGTCAAGTGACACAAATTGAACCAAAATAGTGGCACAAATCGAACCGGAATACTGTGACTTTTTAGTCAAGTGGCACAAATCGAACCGAAATAGTGGCACAAATTGACCGAAATGGGTGGCACGGTCTAACCGAAATCAGTGGCACAAATCGAACCGAGATATCCAGTTTCGCTCCGCAAGCTACGCTACACTACATTCCAGCAGTATTATGTCTGCCGCCCTCAGTTTTTTCAGCGGTTGCTCCTTCGCTCAGCCATCGGGGTTGGCTCCGTTCGGTGAAAAACCTCACTTTGCCCTAAATCAAGGTTTGCCAAAGGCAGTCTTTTATTGTTTCCCTGCCGTTACACGCTACTATCCCTACATTCCACTTCGCTATCGCTTCGTTGCATTCTCGGTCTAGTGTGGCTGTTCGATTGCCGCAACACCGCCACGGCGCTCCTCATACATTCCGCTATAATTCCGCTATCGCTACATTTTAGCTCCATTCCTTGCGGTGCTTGGGGGTGTTTGATTGCCGATTATACCAGAACGTTCCCAGAATAGGATTTCAACAACATCCAGTTTTCCTGACTAAATAAAAAAAATAAATAAAAAGAAAGCTAAGGTAAGTTTCGGTTTCAAATCGTCAAGTTCAAGCCCTACGGGTGTTTGATAAAATCTCCACCCTTACATTTTCATATCAACTTTTTTTCTACTTATAACCGACTGTTTTTCAGTTCAACAGTTGGGTAGTATTTCATCAAACAAACTTGCCTCTTTTGAAACCTTCACTTTAGAGATGGCTTTCTTTTTTTTCTTTTTCTTTTAAAAATGATATGGTGCAGAGCGTAGCGACAGCATCATTTTATACCAGATGTTATGCCGAATCCAATCATTAAAACGCACCGAAAAAATGCTCCTTGCCGAGATAATCAAATTTATATTCTCAACAAAGAACTAAATAGCGGAAAACCTCAAAAAAATCCCTATACAAACAGTTTTGTAATTACATTTTCAAGCAAAGAGGAAGCCGAAAATGTATATTGGCTGATTTACAGCTTATGGAAAGCTAATTTTTGGCATCAGTACCTTTGTGGTTCAGTCATTCCATTTTTACGGATTCACGAATTCAAGAAAAACTTTATCCCAAAACTGAACTCCATGTTAAACAATTTGGAGCAACATGAGAAACAAATCAAAGCCTTGCAAATCATCGAAATCAAAGAAAGGCAATTTCAAGAAAGTTTACTTTTGATAGAACAAATGAGAAAGACGATTTTAAGCCATTATTTTAAAAAGTAGAACAATTTACCGACTAATACATATTTGCTCTTTATTTGCACCATATCTCACCCATAAGTCCACATTATAGATGAATTACAGCAAAACAAAAAGCCCTCTCGTTAGAAAGGGCTTAGTTTGCAGCTTTGCAATGTTTGCAGTCTTGCAAACTGATGGTATTTTTAGAAAATATCTTCTATTTTCAAAGCGTTCCCGGCATTGAATAAATAGTAGTTATTACCAACTTTTTGATAGAATTCGATACCGATACTACCAATAACAGATACATCTGTATTTAGAGTCGGTGCTCCTGGTAAAGTGGCTGTAACTTCAATTAATGAAGTAACAACATCCACAGGGGAATAATCCGAATAAGCAACATTTGACATTTGATTTAAAACGGAATCAGATGGCTCATAATTTCCTGTAACTGCATTATAAATAAAATCGGCAACTACTGAAACCGCATTGATCATTCTGAAATGTGTAGCTCCAGATGGTACATTCAAATAATTCAGCGGATTAAATGCTGGAATACTCAATGTACTTTCAATTCTTGATGGATCAGGTGTTAATGTGAAAGGCGCATTAAAAATACCATTGAAAGAAATGTTACGATTAAAATCCAATCCTTTTAAATACTGAGGTTGTTGTGAAATAAGAACAGCTCTTTGTCCTCTGGCTTCAGAACCATCCTCAATATTGATTTTTTTCATAATTGCAGTTAGTCTTCCTGTCAATTGACTATCGGACATTTGTTTCATCAATGAAGATAAACCCACACGCAATGATTTCCCTGCATTGGCACAAGCTGCAAACTCACTCATATTTTCACGAGTACGAATAAAGTTTGGTGCTGTTTTAACTTGCTCTGCTGTTGGGCCACCTTTTAGTCCTGCAAAGTAACCTTCATTACCTTTAATTTTGAAGTGTCTCACTTCTCCGAGTGTTCCGACATATTTGATATGTCCTTTCTGTCTTGCCATATTATTTTGTTTTAAATTATTAAAATATTTTACATAAATTTACAATATAAACAGTTTTAAATCAATCAATTAAATAATGCTATTTAAAGCATTTTAGCGCAACTGTACCTATGACACGAAATATTATTCTTAAAGTAAAAAGATTTGTTGATGGTGATGGTCTTATAGCAGAAGATTTTCATTCCAAAAAAGAGTTCGAAATCCGTTTATACGGTATAGATGCTCCTGAAGTAAATTATTGTAATAAGGTTAAAAAGGATGAAAAGGAATTACATATTCCTGCTGCATTGCTAATTAAATTAGGTTATAAATCATTTGAGTTTTTGAAAACACAGCTAGCTATCGGAGAAGTATGTACATTAATTCAGGAAGATAATAACCTTATGGATAAATACGGTAGAACACTAGGTTATTTGGTTTTAAAAAACGGGACTGTATTGAATGAAATAATGATTAAGAAAGGATATGCAAAGCCATACAACTATGTTTTTTGTGAAATGCTACCCAAGTATCAAAAATGGAATTTACAGGCTAAAACGGCTAAAAAAGGATTGTATTCTATTGTAGATAAATTTTAAGATATTTTGCTTATTTTTGTCCTGTATTTAGCCTTATTAAAGCCTTTGTGTTGGCTATTTGTTGCCCAATCTTCGGCAACTATTGTAAAAACTCACACCTTCAAATATTGTATTGGGAAATAAATATGCAGTTGTGGTTTTCAGCCTTAGACTTCAGTAAAAAAAATAAAGTATAAAATGGTAGATTCAGATTTTATCCTTGATAGTATAAAGACTTTTAGTCAGAGGAAACAGCAAGTTTAGAACATTATTTGAGGAAAATCTATACATACAGACTATTTTTAACACAATATTACTTGACAATCTGTGGCAAAATTCTATTTTTGTGTCTTTAATTTAATAAAAAACACATGAAAGAATTAGTAGCAAAGATTAACGCTGAGTTTGAAACATTTAGTACAGAGACAGAATCTCTAATTGAAAAAGGTGTAAAAGCTGCTGGAGCAAGAGCACGTAAGTCAACTTTAGAAATGGAAAAAATGCTAAAGGAATTTAGAAAACTTTCTATTGAAGAGTCTAAAAAATAATTCTCTTTTATTTTACATAAAAGTCCTTAGCAAAACTAAGGACTTTTGTTTTTAAAGCAATTAAGTCGTTTTCAATTGTAATGCTATTTTAATTAATTTTTTACTCTCATTAAAAAACAGGGAACAGAAATTTTTTTTTGACGGTGATTATTTTCTCTACACTAAATATCAAGGCAAAAATTACTTATCCCTTTTTTGTATATTGCAACCTAAAGCTCCGTTAATACTACTATTGTCACTCACAGTATTTAGGGAAATTCATCAATCTGGAAGTCAAATAATAAATGGATTCATTAACACAAATTGCTTTAGGAATAGCCGTTGCCGAAATATGTGCTGGCAAGCAATTAAAAAACAAGACCTTTTTGTACGGTGCCATTTTAGGAACTCTCCCTGATTTAGATGTTGTGGTTGGTTTATTTTTAGACCCAGTAGATGGGGTCATGATTCATCGCGGCATCAGCCATTCTTTAGTACTATTTCTGTTTTTGTCACCATTATTTGGTTGGATAATTTCGAAAACTGAAAAGAATAAAATCAACATTCTCCGTGCGACTTTCCTGGTCTTTCTCTGCTTATTTACCCATGTCTTACTCGATATGTTTACTTCTTGGGGCACCCAAATATTATGGCCACTAAGTGATCGTTTTGCGTTAAAAACAATATTTGTAATTGATCCATTCTATACAATTCCTTTGCTGATTGCATTAGTGATGGTTTGGAGAACAAAAGATGCATTTCTTCGAAGAAAATATGTAAAGAGAGGCTTGGTCATAAGCAGCAGCTATTTGCTGTTATCTTGTTTTATTAAACTATATGCTTTAAATAAATTTGAAAAAGCACTGCAAAAACAAGGAATTACTTATTCTGAAATTATAGTAAAACCCACCGCTTTCAATATTATTTTATGGAACGCAAATGTTTCCACTCCTGATGATTATTTACTGGGCGATTATTCCCTTTTTGATAGCGAAGCTATTTCATTTACTGCTTACGCAAAAAACGCTGAATTAGAATTGAAACTAAAAGGAAATTCAGATTTCGAAAAACTAAAAATAATCAGTGAAGGCTGGTACATTATTTCGAAAAAAAATGAATCATTGTACTTCAATGATTTGCGCTTTGGTCTGTTAAACGCCAATCCAAAACAGCCACAGTTTGCTTTCAGTTATCAATTTATCAAAACTAATTCCAGATTAAAAGCTATTGAAGTGCCTAAAGAAAAACGAGATGGAAAACTATTACTACAGAAAATTTTTAAACGGTTAAAAGGGAATTAAGACTATTTGCCTTTTGAAAATACTGCAATAAACAATAACCACATACTTGTCATTCCATCTCCTTTTTTTTTTGGATCGAGAGAGGTATCCCCTTTATGTGAGCAGTTTGGGAAGATTTCTCCTTCGTCGGAATAAACTAAATAATTAGATTTAGGATATGAAAAATTTCATGGTAATTTCTAAGCTTAAATAGTATAATACCATTATCTAATCCACATTCAAAACAAAAAGTGGTTTCTTCGAAAAACAGCTACAAAAAAAAACACCCTTAAGAATTTAAAACAAATTCTTGAGGGTATTTTCTATTTTTAAGGTTAGAAGGACAGGAATTTAAAATAAATCCGCCCTTTTATCCAAATTTACTATTTAGCAAATTCTAAACCTTTTAGCTTGTTCCATCCTCCACGAGTAAAATCAGGAATTTCAACTGGTGCAGAATTGTTATCAAGAGAAATTTCAGTCAATGGAGCAAGACAAGACCATTCAGCTAAATCATAAACATCCATGTCTAATGGAAGTCCGTTTTGAAGACAATAGATCAAACGGGAATCCATGATGAAATCCATACCACCGTGACCACCTACTTTTTTAGCCTTTTCCTCTAAACCAATAGCTATTGGGTGTTTGTATTTTTCCATCAATGCTTTTTTCACTTCAGCAGGAACAAAACTGTGCGCGTTTAAATTTTCGTGATTTGGAGCTACATCAGACCCAATTGCTTTTGAATCCAAAGCATATCCTTCTGTCGGGTATTTATTAGCAAAACCTTTAGTTCCACTTAACTGATACATACGGCTATAAGGACGAGGCGAAGTTACATCGTGTTGAATTTGGATTGTTTTTCCTTTTTCGGTACGAATCATAGTCATCGTGTGGTCTCCATTTCTGAAATCTTTCACATCTTCACCAGTTTTTTCTTTGATGTAAGCAGGGTTTCCAACTGCCTTAGTATCCATAGAAACTAAATAGTTCATTTTATCACCACGGTGAATGTTTAAAGCTTGACAAGCAGGTCCCATTCCGTGAGTAGCGTAAACGTCACCACGGTGTTTTCTATTATAGTCCATTCTCCAGTTACCTTGATACGATCCCCAGAAAGGTTGTAAACCGTGAATATAAGCTCCTTCAGCATGTAGAATTTCTCCAAACAAACCTTGTTGAGCCATATTCAATGTTGTCAATTCGAAGAAATCGTACACACAGTTTTCTAACATCATACAGTGCTTACGTGTTTTCTCAGAAGTATTGACAAGATCCCAAATTTCCTTCATGGTCATCGCTCCAGGAACTTCGATAGCAACGTTTTTACCGTCTTTCATTGCTTGAACTCCCATTTCTGCATGGTGTTTCCAGTCGGTAGCGATGTAAACAAGATCAACATTAGGAAGCTTTGTTACTTTACGCCAACCTTCTTCTCCAAAAAATTCTTGTGCTTTTGGAAGACCTGCTTTTTCTAATATTGTATTAGCTGACTTTGTTCTGTCTTCTAATAAATCACAAAGTGCAACAATTTCGACACCTGGAATATGTGTCATACGTTCTACTGCACCTGGTCCACGCATTCCCAAACCTATAAATGCCACACGAACTGTTGGAATTGGGTCTAGTGCTAAACGCAAAACATCTGTTTGCCCCTTTGCACGCTTAGGCGTTGGGGATTTAATCATTTGGGCTGACATATCAGCCCATCCTACAAATAGACAAGCTATCAGGAAAAATTTAAAAATACTACTTCTCATGTTAAATTAATTTAGTTTAAATTATGGGTGATGCTTTCAAATTGCATCTATTTTGTATTGTACAATTTCTATTCTCTTTCAAAAATAATACTCTTTTTTACGGTAGGCTGTTAAAATCTATTTTTGGTTTCTTATTTGTAAGAGGCCTCGTAAATATAACGCCGGGAACTGTGAAATCATTGTAGAAACCACCGTTTTGAAGATAGAATCCATCGGCGTTTAAACCTCCTGAATAATCCATTCTATATCCTTGTTTAGCCGTATTATCAGCCGAAAAGCGAGCAGTGTTCAGTTCGTTCCAATTGCCTTTGTCGTCGCAAAACCATTGGTTGTTGAATGATACCATTCGAGAAAAATCACCTTGTTCAGGAATGAAATTTTCTAAAAACGAATGGAAGTTTTTTAGATAAGTATTCGTTTGCGGACGACTGAAACTAGCAATTAATTGCCATTGTCCTGTTTCAGGTGCAAAAAAATACGCGGTGTATTTTGTCGAATTATTTCCTTCTGGAGTTCCTCTAAGTAAGAACTTATAGGTATTTCCAGCAACCCAATTGTATTTCAAATAACTTTGTCCGCCGGATCCCTCGTTACCAAATTCTCCTGTTGTTACGTTATTTCCTTTTCGCAATAACTTTATCTTATGTGACTCTGGAATACTGTTAGGATCATCAGTCGTAAATGGACTCCATACCGAAAACAAAACTCTTCTTTCATTGGCTGAATTAACTTGAATACCAAAGTACCCTTCGCCAAAACCATTTGCCATAAAATAAGAACCTATTATATCTTCGCCCACAGGAACTGTAAGTTCGTTATAGTACCACTCTGCATTCACATTCGCCGGAGCTTGATAGTTTAAGTGTACTGATGCACCTCGTCTTCCCCAATGGTAAAAACCTCCTTCGTTATTGGGAACATAAGCGATTTTACCGTCAAAATCAGTACTGCTTACTGTCAAACGGCTAATAGATGGAAAGCTAGCACCTGATTTCTTAATTCCTTTAATTACAAGTGCAACATAACCTTCCTTCGCTATTTTCCAACTACCAACCGAAATTAATTTATTAGCAGAAGAAGCATCTAGTTTTACTTTTTTAGATATGCTGTTGATTGAAAATTCTAACTCCGATTTTCCTGAAATAACGGCTAATTCTTCGATTGCAATTTGGAAAGTACCTGCCTTAGAAACTCTAAAATAAGTAGTAAAATACTCATCAGGATTCGTCCAGTTAACAATTCCATTGTTAGTGATCGTTCGGTTTCCTTCAATATGTTTTGAACTATAAGCATTCCCTGCTAAAGGTATAGAAATATGAAAATCAGACGCTTTAATAGACTCTGTTTTCGGAAGGCCATCACTTTTACTAGCGCAAGAAACGGATAGTAATAAAAAAGCAAAAAATAAATAAAATATTTTTTTCATTCTATAAGATTAAATAATTAATGGCATTTTAAAAAGCGTTTTGATTTTAGAATAACCCTTCTAATTCTAAAACTAGAAGGGTTAAAAAAACTAACTAAAAACTAACTAATTATGGGTTTTGCGTCAAAGTTCCAGGATAAGCATTAATTTCAGATTGGGGGATGTATTGCACCACTCTCAAACTGGTTGCTGGAAATTCTACTAAAGGCATATGTGGTCCTGGATAAGGGCGAGTCATCGTTTGTCCATTTCTATAAACATCATAACCTCTATGGGCTTCAAAAGCTAATTCTAATTGACGCTCTTCATCAATTAATTTAGACGCATTTGTCGCTGTAAGTGAAGTGTACCCTCCTCCTACAATTGCTCTTTCTCTAATTATGTTAACATTAATACGTGCATTTTGATAATCGCCTTTTTTCGCATATGCTTCAGCCAAGTTCAGGTACATCTCGCCTAATCTTGAAATAATTGGAGAATGCAAATGCGAATCGTTGTTTTGTAAAGAAGCCTTAGTAATATAGTACATAGGATAACCTTGATTCAAGAGCATCATGAAATCTTTCTCTCCAACGTATGTTTTACCTTGATAATTGATTGAATATTGGTTTTCACTTGCGTCAACTACAGTTAAATTATGTTTAACGTTAGCAATAGTTATAAAAAAGGAACCATCAGTATTAGTCTCTAGCGGTTGTTGTAAATAATTATAACCAGTTTGTAAACCACTATTGTCTTTTAAATCGTAGATAAAACGGAATGCTTCCGTCTTTTTATTTGCTGCATCTACTACATACTGTGGATCAATAAATGCCCAACGTGCGTCATTCCTTTTACCTGCTTTACGCAATAAATCTAAATATTCACCACTAGCGTACATTTCTCCCCAACCTTGTCCTTGAATGTTTGCGTACATACCACCAATTCCATAATAATGATCGTATCCAGAATATTCTGAAGCGACACGTTTTACAGCAAAAATTGTTTCCGTTTGTGCAGCATCATCAGGAGCATACGTATTGTATTTCATGAACTCTGATCTTCCCAACAAATTGTATCTTCCGCTATTGATTACTTTATTAGAATACTCAATAGACAGATCAGCGTATTGTTGATTTGGATTTTCATAAGTACCGCTCATGTATAAATACACTCTAGAAAGCATTGCTTGAGCAGCTTCTTTAGTAGCATAAGCAGCATTTCTGTTTTCATTCATTAAGGCCTCTCCTTTTTTCAAATCACTGATTGCTTGTTCATAGGTCTCTTTTACAGTAGCGCGATCCGGAAGTTGTAAATTATCAATACTGCTTGGCATCCCATTTACAATAGGCACACCCAAATTAGTTTGGGGAGAATCATAATAAGGTCTTCCATAAGCACGACTTAAATAAAAATAAATCATTCCTCTTAAGTAGTACGCTTCGCCTAATTTTTGATCAATTTGAGTGTTTTCTCCTTCAGGAATAATTTTTATTAAGTCACTTGATTGTGAAATAATTTTGTAACTATTATTCCAGAAAACGGATAACCTATCATTATTTGGAATGTGTTGGTAGGAAATAAAAGAATAAAAAGCATCTGTAGATGTACTTCTAATCATCATATTATCCCCTGGATATTCTCCAACACGGTGCATAACATCAGACCAACCTTTAAGTTGTGCATAACAACCATTTAAAAGCACATCAATTGAAGCTTCTTTATCGGCTAGGATTTTATCTTCAGTATAGGAATTAAAGGGTTCCCGATCTAATTCACAAGAAGATAGAAATGAAACGGATAAAATTAGTATAAATATTTTTTTCATGATTTTAGTTTAAAGTGTAACATTAAGACCCAACACAATTCTACGTGTTTGTGGATATACTGAAGTAGCAACTCCTGTAACTTGCCCATTTGCTGGCGGAATTTCAGGGTCAACTCCAGAGAAGTCTGTAATTGTAAATAAGTTTTCTCCAGACACAAACACTCTGATATTAGTAGAGCTTAATGCTTTAATAGTTGGCACGTTATATCCTACAGTAAGATTTCTCATCTTTAAGTAAGAACCATCTTCTAAGAAACGGGAAGATGCTTTATTCGACCCAGTTAAATTACCATAAGTAGCCTGAGGATGTGTAGCTATATCTCCTGGTTTTTCCCAACGGCTCCAGCCTTTATGTAAGTTCATTTGGTTACGATCTGTATAAGCTCCATCAGAATCGAATTCTGCTCTTGCATAATTATAAATTTCACCACCAACAGAGTAACTAAAAACAGCTGCTAAGTCAAAGTTTCTATAAGTTACACTAGTTGAAAAACCTCCAAAGAAATCAGGGGTATAAGCTCCTTTTACAATTTGATCTTTGGCCGCTTCACTATAGCTAAATGTTTTTACGCGTTCTCCAGCCGTATTCGTTTCAAACCATTGTGGCTTTCCTGTCTCAGGGTCAACTCCTGCCCATTCTGGCAAATACCAACTATCTACATCCAATCCTGGTTTCAATAATTTTGAAGCTGATCCAGCAATACCACTACCGTCTCCAACGATTATTTGGGTTCTATCACCATATAAACTTGTAACTTTATTTTTATTAAAACCGATATTAGCATCTACTGACCATTTCCAGTCATCATTATTAACAATTTCTACATTAAGGGCAGCTTCAAAACCTTTGTTTCTTACGGCTCCAACATTTTTCCAAATACTTGTTACTCCAATTACACCTGGCAAAGGCACTTGATATAATAAATCGGAAGTATTTTTGTCGTAGTAATCTAAAGTCAAATTAAAACGTTTCAAAAACGAAACGTCTAATCCAATTCCTGTAGTAAATGTTTTTTCCCAACTTAAATCTGGATTAGATATTTGAGAAATAAGCGCACCTGGATTTTCATTGTATCCCGTTGTTAGTGAATATAATGCTTGGTGCGGATATAAACTATTAGGACGGTTTCCTACAGATCCATAACTAGCTCTTAGTTTAAGATTTGTAATATAGTCTGCCTTAAAGAAAGACTCATTGTGAATGTTCCATCCCCCACTTATAGAGTAGAAATTTCCATACTGTGCGTTAGGACCAAAATTAGAAGCACCATCGCGTCTAATAGAGAATTGTCCTAGATAACGGTTGTCATAAGAATAATTCGTATTTGTTAACAAAGATTGAACTGCCCATTGCGATCTGTTTCCACTTACTTTTTCAGGAATAGAAGCTACATCTCCAACTACAAATCCAGGAGCTACCCCAGTTGCAATTCCGCTTGTCCATTTTGAGTTGTATTCGTTCCACTCATAACCTGCAATTGAATTAACAGCATGTTTTCCAAAAGATTTGTTGAATTTAAAAAGTTGATTTGTATAGGCTCTGTTATAAGATGAGGCATCTTGTTGAATTCTTCCTTGTACAGCTAAACCACTTGAAGAACGAGGATCTGAATAATACATCGATTCTCCATTAGAAAAAATATAATTATTTGTCGAAGTAAACGTTAACCAATCTGTAAATTTCACATCAAAATCGAAGTTACTTCTTACGTCATATGTTTGTGATTCTCCGTAATTCCATTGTAAGTCATACAAATAATTAGACCCTGTAGTATTTACCCACGTAGGATTTGGAGAGTTTCCAACCAAACTACCGTCAGCTAAATAAGGACTATCCCAAGGCATATTACCATACATAGCTCCAACAGAGTGTTGTTTATTTAAGACATCTTTTCTAGTAGCATTAACCTGAGGTCGTACTGTTAACCAATCATTTACTTTATAACTTAACTTCAAAAGTAAGTTGTAACGATTAAAATCATACCCTTTCACCGCTCCAGTTTCATCATAAGCTCCTACAGATACATAAGTCTTAATGTTTTCGCTACCACCACTTATAGATACGTTATGATCTCTAACTAATCCAGTTCTTGTAGCATTATCCCACCAATCGAAGTTTTGATCTCTTAAAGCAGGAGTCCACCAACTATTACCTGAAAATTGGCTTTTATTCGAAAATGCATCATATAAATCATATAATTCAGCACTATTCATTATTTTGAAGTTTCCAGTGTTTAGCGTAGTTGCCGCCATCTTAGAAGAGATACTTATAACTGATTTCCCAGACTTACCACTTTTCGTAGTTACAACGATAACTCCGTTAGCACCTTGCGAACCATAGACTGCAGTAGAAGCAGCATCTTTAAGAACAGTCATCGTTTCAATGTCCGAAGGATTGACATTACTTGAGCCTGATCCTACAATCACACCATCAACAACCCATAACGGATCTGTACTTCCGTTCACAGTACTTTTTCCACGAATAATAATTTTAGCAGTTCCACCCGGCTGACCAGAACCTGTATTAACAGAAACTCCAGTTGCTTTACCTGCTAATAAGTTTTCGACAGATGAAGTGGTGGCATCTACTAATTTTTTATTATCAAGAGTTTGTAAAGAACCAGTAAGACTTTCTTTCTTTACACTGCTATAACCCATAACAACCACTTCTTGTAGTTTTTGACCGCCTTCAAGTAAAACAATACGAAGCGGAGTATTAGTAACCGTAACTTCTTGGTCTTCCATACCAACAAAAGAAACTACAAGTGTTGTAACATTATTTGGAATATTTAAAGTAAAAGTACCATCAATATCCGTTTGTGTAGAAGCCGTACTTCCTTTTGCTATAATATTCGCACCTGGTAAAGTTTCCCCATTACTATCATATACAGTACCGGTTACTCTTTTTTGTACTTGTTGAAAACTAGTATTAGCATCTCGCTCTTCTGCTACTTTAACAATGAAAAGACTCTTATTCTCCTTTAAAGCTATTTTAGAAATCTTGTTTTCGGCAGCTGAAACCGAAATAGGAAGCGCTAATGTTAGCAAAGATAGACTCGTTAGTTTTATGGTTTTTTGCGTAATCGCAGCTACCCATAAATTGGCCTGTTTGCGTTTTTTTAATAAATTCATACTTGTGAATTAGTTTTGGTTAATATTGGATTACTATTCTTCATTTAATTATTCTTTATATTGGTAAAATTTAAAAAACACATTCTTTCGAATAAACCAGGCTCAGTAAATCTACTCTAAACAATAAAATACAACACATTTATATTCAGATAATTACAAAGTATCTAGAATTAAATTAGCTCTTAAAACCAGCAATAATTAAGAAAAATTCCGAGTCTTTTTCTTGTTAGCATATTCTTAAGAATGACGAAACTAAATATTAAATTTTAATAAACAAAGAAAATTCAATTAAATTGTGTTCGAACACATAATATTTGTGTTTTCGAACACAAAATTTCCTGTTAAAATATTTTTAATCGTAAATTTTAGTGTTATTGATAATTAATAAAGAAAAAAAAGGTCTTATTCAATTTAGAAATTAAGTAAGTGACAAAAATTTCCATGAATCGAAAGTGCATAAATATCAGATTTAAAAAAAAAAAAAACTTTTCACTTTTTTATATTCGTAGAGTCACTTATTTATTGAATAATCGCGACTAATTAAAATCAAAAAAAAGCTAATAATAGTTCAATAATTTGACAAAAAAATCAGAAGTGACTAACCATAAACTAATCTCTTGTACTACAAAAAATGAGGGACTTGAAGTCCCTCATAAAAAGTATCTGTATTTACGATAGAATGTACTTTGTCATCGCAATTACTGCCTGGTATAATTGATGGGGTTATAAAAACTAAACCATGGATTGAAAGTCTGCAAAGTTGAATTGCAAATTTATGCCTTAGATTCGCAAATTATTCCAATTATAAATATTTTAAAATCCGCGAATTTGCGCTAATAAAATTTTTAGAAGCTAAAGCGAGACCCACTAAAAGTGCATAGTTTTTAAACTTTATTTGAGATCAATAAAGATTAAAACTCATACTTAACTCCGAAGAATACATTCCTACCAGAGGCATTAATTCCCGAAGAAAAAGTACGGTATTGGGTATCTAAAATATTTTCGATACCATTGAAAAAAGTGAATTGCTCAGATAAAAATAAAGTTCCTTTCAGATTGTATGTTTCCCATGAAGGCGTCCCGTTTTCGGGTGCATATTTTAAATTATCCTCTCCGCTTGGAGAATACTCACTCAATTTTTTCTTTCCACTGTATAACATATATAAATCCAAATTCATAAGCCTACTTTCATATTTAAAACCCGTTTTTCCATAATATGGGGCAATGTGATCTAAAGGTTCCGTAAGGCCGTCATGCTGAATTCGACCATGCGTAAAATTAAAAGTACCGTACAAGAGTAATGATTTTGTTAAATAACTTTTAAAGGTCGAAGAAATACCTGTAATCTCTCCTTTTCCTTGATTTTGATTGGCATAAAGCACACTGTTCTGCCCTTCATAATTCATCGAATTCTGACCATTTAATGTAAAAGGTCCCGTGACAATCGCATCGTAAAGTCGGGTGTAATAAAATACGTTCTCTAACTGGAAATGCTTTCCTTGCCAAAGCGTAATACTCAAATCGGCTGTAACCGACTTCTCTGGTTTTAAATCTTTGTTAGGTACAATTAAAGTTCCTGCCGAAGAATCAAAAATTTTAGACAAATCATCAATATTTGGCACACGAAAACCCGAAGCCAGATTGAATGCTATTTTACTGTTTTTACTTGCGTTATGAACAATACCAACAGCTCCACTATAAATGAAATTTTCCTGCGACACAGTGGTATAGGGCAAATTCATAAAGTTTGTCACAATCTCACTATTCAAAGAAGTGTAACCCGCTCTGGCACTCGCATTAAATGAAGCTGTTCTACTAAAATCATTACTAAAAGAAACAAAACCTTCTGCTCTAAAAGTATTGTTCTTTCCATCTGGATAACGAGAATCAGTGATGGATTCCTCATTTGTAATTATATTTTTCTTCACTCCTACCGAGTTCAAATCATCATAATAGACATCGGCGCCATAAATAAAATCAGCTTTTCCTATTTTAGTTTTAAAATCAGAATTGATTGCAAACACCGATACATTTTCGGTTCTAGCGCTTTGATTTGGGTTACCAAAATTTCGATTAATTCTACTTTCTTCAATGTTTTGATAACTTGCAGTCAAGTTTAAATCGCTATTTAAGAACAATCGCTTTCGAGATAATTTATAGGCCGAAAGTAACCTTTTTTGTGGTCCGTAATACCACGTTGCATATTTTAGTTTTCCGCTGGAGTTTAAATCTGTTAGTCTATCATACCTTGGAACATCTGTACTGGTCGAATACTGTAAATTTAAACTGTGTGTGGTATTGTAATTTTGTTCATAGATGATTTTTTGTAAAAAATCATATTGTTTGTACCCTGAATATTTTTGCAAATAGCGATCTTCACTTGCAACAACTTCGTCAACTCCATTTGTAGTTTGTACATAAAACGGTCTTTCTCCAAAAAAATCATTGGAACCATTTCTACGTTTTCCCATTTTTAAATCTCCATATTCATTATAAGAAAACGATGTCAAAGAAGCC
Organism: Flavobacterium hiemivividum; assembly: GCF_004349145.1. Taxonomy (GTDB): domain Bacteria; phylum Bacteroidota; class Bacteroidia; order Flavobacteriales; family Flavobacteriaceae; genus Flavobacterium; species Flavobacterium hiemivividum. The sequence goes on from NZ_SMFO01000013.1 coordinate 15,387, forward strand.
CATTTATCAGACGCAAAGTTCAAGTCTCCATGTCCTAAAACTCCCTGATTAGAAGTACTATAATTCGTTATAAAGTTTCCAGCAAATTTCTTGTCTTCAGTTTCATAAAGTAGTTTTGGGTTTCTAGTTTGAAAAAAAATAGCTCCACCTAGCGCATCACTTCCGTAAATGGTTGAAGACGGACCAAAAAGCACATCGATACTCTGCAGCATATTTTTATCTACAGAAACACTATTTTGTAAATGTCCTGCTCTATAGATTAAATTATTCATTCTAATGCCATCAATCACTAATAATACCCTACTCGCTTCAAACCCACGAATATTAGGACTGCCGCCGCCTTGTTGCGATTTTTGAACAGCTAAAGTTCCAGAGTTAGCCAGAACATCGGCACTAGTTTGAAAATTACCTGATTCTATTTCTTTCTTTGAAATACTTTCAACTTGTTGGGTGATTTTTCTCTTAGATTTTGCAAAACGTTGCGAACTTACAACAACTGCATCTAACTTTATTGAGCTTGTGGTGTCTTTTTTAGTTTGCGAGAAACCTGCCAAAGAACATACTAGTGCCATAAAAAAGATCGTTATTCTCATGTTTTAATTAATTATTAATGCTTTTATAATAAGAAGCACAGCCCTATGTATCTTGACTATGCTTCCTTTTAAAATATTATACTCTGCGAATCTACAGCAATAGAAATTACTCTTCTTCTTTGATTGCCTGAATTTGTGCGGTCGATAAAATGGTGTTGAATACTTTTAAATCTTTAATTTTTCCCACAAAAGAATTACTTTCATTTCCTATTGTATTTAAAGGAAAAAACAAGGTTTTCATAACCCAAATCGAGTCTTTTTCGCTTCCCGTAGAAACTTTTTCTCTGGTTAGTTTTTTTGCTAATATCCCGTCAAGATACAATGTCGTTGAGTTATTGTCTCCTGTAACGGCAATGCTGCTCCACTTATCTTCTGGAATAGAAATGCCAAAATCATAGTCATTGCCTTCATGTGAAAATCCAAGATTTCCTGTTTTACCTTGCTTTAACTTTACCGTCGCATGATTCGATTGAAAAATAACAGCGTTTTCCTTGTTGTTCTTCGAAGGATTAATTTTAAAAGCTACCGTGTAATTATACCCTATTTCATTATACGGAAGTTTCACATGACTGCTGTGTTTCTTTAGATTCAATACTTTAATTTTCCCGTCAGAAACGTACTTGGTGTGCCTGCCTTTCTTTATCTTGTCTTTACCATTTAAAGGAAAGTTTAACACCAAAGAGTCCTTAGACTTAATCAACCCTCTCAAATTCAGGCCTGGACCTTCGTTTATATTTTTTGCTTTTTTAGAAAATTCATTAAACGCTACTACTTTATTGGTTCCGCTCCACATTTTTTCGCTCAAAACTTGAATTGCCGGAAATACTCTGTCTGTAACATCCTGAGCCGTGATTCCGTTTTTAGCTACATCATTCCATACGGCAAACATGCCTCCTCGTATAAAAGGGTCCCCCATGTGAAAAACGGTGTTCCCAATAGTAACAGGCTCCCAATTATTATATAAATGCTTTACATTCAAATAATCGTAATAATATCCCGCTGCAGGAACAATATACAACAAACCGTCTGGTGTGCTAATTAACGGGTAGCCCAATTCCTTCATTTTTAAAGGATCTGCATAGCCATTGTACCAAGCATTCATAGTCACCCCTTTGGAAGTCACAGGTGTAATTCCCTGTGCATGAGTCAAAGCACCCCAAACTCGAACTTCCTTACCAAAACTTTGAACATGTTTTATGAAATGATCAGTAAACTTTCTAAAAGATTCCGATTCCTTTTTGTCATATTCATCCGTTCCAATATGTACTTCTTTGAAACGAAAAACAGGTGAATCACCTTCTAAATATTCTTTAAATACGTTTTCAACAATTGTATACGTTTCTGGATTATTGATATCTAAATGATCTTTACCATATTCCTTACTCGCAATCTGCGGAAAAGCTTTGCTAAAAGCCAAAGAATGAGCAGGAACATCAATTTCAGGAATAATATTTACACCATAGCTCTCGGCTAATATCTGCAAATCAATAAATTCTTTCTTGGTATAAAACTCCCCTTTAGTAGGAAGCTCTGGATAACGTTCGTTTTCTAATCTGAATCCGCTATAAGTGCTTTCCCAATCATTATTGTAGTGCTTTACAAAAGCATTGTCATTAAGATGCAACTGGAAATCTCCCATTTTATAATAGGCCATCAACTTTACATAGTCACGGAGAAAATCGATTGTGAAATATTTGCGCCCTACATCGAGCATAAACCCACGAACTTCATACTTGGGATAATCTCTCGAAATACCCTTTGGCAACGAACTCAGCTTAGCATCTTGCTCCAGCATCTGTAAAATAGTGCGTGTTCCCCAAAAAACACCTTTATATTGAGCGGCGTTTATGGAAATATAATTCGCTATAGAGAGCGAATAGCCTTCTACTCCTAATTCCTCCTTATTACCGTTTAAAGAAATGAAAATATCCCCCGTTTTTGGGACTCCCACAACAACAGTTGGTTTTAGTGCTCCAAGTTCAATTAAATCATTTTGAAAAACTGTAGCAGCCTGCATTAATGTACTAGCATCTTTAGTATCTACCACAATTCTGGATTTGGTTGTTAATACAAAATTACCTTCCGCACCCACCCATTCCCTGAGAGAAGGAATTATAAAAGGTTTTGCATTTATTCCATTATCTTTATGACTTCCTTCCACAGTTAGAGCAATAGGAATCTCTATACTGGACTTATCACTTAGTTTAGTTGCTTTAAACAAAAGATTAACCTGAAGTTTATTTAGTGGCGTAAAAACAGTCCCATTTTTTGTAATTACCGAAAGATTATCTGAGCCAATTAACTGTAAAGTGAAGTCATTAGGAACGATGGGCATTTTATATTTTGAAATCCCTTTAACAATAGTTGTTTCCACAATCATTTTATCCCTTAGGAAAATCGAATCAAGTTTAGTCATTCTCGTTTGAGCTGATCCGTGGATGGCTACAAACGAAAACAAAATTGCTAAAGCATGCTGTTTGTATGTCATAATTATTTTTATTATTAATTATTTTTAAACCTCTAGAGAAAATAGAGTAATTTTAAAGCTGACTAAAATAAGTTTGTCCTTATATTGAGTTAAAGCTATTCCTGGATTATAGAGAACTTCAGTATTTACTTTTTAAAAGGAACCTTTACAATTACGGTTTCCCCTTTACCTTCCTCATTGGCGATACTTTGAATTGTCCACAGATCAGTTAAATTATCTCCGTCTATAATACTACCACTATAGTCGCCCCAAGCCACGCCATCAGCTGCTCCTTTTCCTTCTCCTACACTTACAATTTCGCGAATTGCTCCTGGCTTATCCTTTTTTTTCCTAAAAGCGAATCTAGGACTGATAAAAGAGTTCTCATTCGCTTCTTGAAAACCTATTAACACGTCTTGCTTTTTATTAACGGCTATCGTTGTTTGAATATAATTAGTATCAACATTACCTATTATTCCTGTTTGAACGATATCACCTGTTTTTGCATTTATTTGATGCCATTGCACAGCTGAACGATTATCAACATTTACCGCTTGAGAGAACCAAATATGGCCACTCTGAAAAACTACATTTTTAGGATTTCGATCTCCACTTGAAACTTTTTGTGTTGTTCCTTTTTGATCTGATTGCGGCGGATATGTCATGTTTTTTAATTGGTGTGGTTTTCTAGAAACAACTACCGCATATGGTTTTCCATCAGCATCTTCAGTTACTTTACGAATTACAAAATTCTTACTTTCGATACTAAAGAAGTAGAGATCATCAATTGCATCTTGCATAAAAACCGGATGACCTAAACTCCCTTTAAAATGATATATAGTTGCTGGTTTTCCTGCTTTTGCCTCATTCATCTTTAAAACAAATGTGTTTTCTTCTCCACCAGGATAGGAATAACCAATCCATTTTTTGCTGTAGCCAATTCCGCCGCCATCGACTTCTTCAGTTCTTGATATAGGATACGTATTCCATGCTCCTCTTGGGTCATCGCTTTCTGAAACCGAAACATTTACTGGTTTGGTTTTCGCTTTGTCATAATACCACCACAAGTCAAAAACAAAAACTTTGTTATGAATGTCAAAAAACATTTTAGGATCTATTCCGTCATTAAAACAATTTTGAGAAACTCCTTGAATAAATTTCCCTTTCTTGTCATAAATGATCAATCCACTATTTGTACCATGTAAAACATAACCACCTCCAACGGCGATTTGTGGATCTACCTGTCGGTCACCATCCATTGATCCATTAAAAACTTGGTATCCATTTATCATTTGTGGGTTACCACCTTGTATTCTTTCCTTACACTGACCTTCGTTATTAAACGTTTTTTTACGTATTGGATTTACTACTTCTGTATTAGAAGGGTATATTTTGTCATTTATACTTTGAGCACTTAACGATGCGAAAAATAGAAATAACAAAAAAGTTAAACTTGCCTTTTTCATTTTTTATTTTTTAAAATAGTTAATAGTGATTAGAAAGTTTTTAACGCTCCCTATTTATTCTTTTGGATTTGAATAAAAACCCTTAAATTAAATTGTTTTTATAGTTGGAATATTCCAACAACAAAAAAGAGAAGATTAAAAAATAATCTTCTCTTTTAAAAAAATAAAACTATTTTTTTTTAGTATATGGAATTTTCATTTTAATCTCCCAAGTACCTGTATCATTTATTTTCACACCCCATCTAATATATGCTCTATTACGAATCTCTCCAGTACTGGGATCAATATATGCAGACCAGTTTTTGAGACCGTTATCGGCCTCATAAGCTACTTTATCCACAGTAAACGCATCATCAGTGGTCAAATAGTACATTAAATAAGAATTGGTTCCAGAACTATATGTTCTTCCGTATTGCGGGAAAGGTGGAGCTGGAAGTCCAAACGTACTACCTTCGGCATCATTAACAACTCCGATACTGTTATCATGATAATTTTGTAAATAACTAGCTCCATCAGGATAAAAAAGAACTTTAGAAGGATCTAATGCAACCCCATAACTATCAGCTATGATCATTTTCACTTTGATTGCCTGTTTAGGTTCATCACTGACTTTTTTTATTGTTATATAACGACTTGTACCGTTCAATACTTTTGGTACTTCAGGGTCATTATCATTCAAAACCGTATAAGTAGATCCAATATCCCATACACCTGCTCCTTTACCAAGTTGTAATCTTGACCTCATTTCTGTAGGAAATTCAACTTGTTTAAAAGGTCGTAATTTTATGTGGGTAAATTTATCCAATTGACGCTCTCCACGAACATTTTTTACATTGACATTGACATCAAAATCATCATTAACAACCATTCTTGTTGCTTGTGTAAATGCAAATTGTCCACTAACTGGATTCATTAGAATTGATGGCTGTTTACTTATTTCCAATTTTTTCATAGCTAGTTCCAATGTAGTATCCGTATTTGGATCAAATGGTTTCAACCAAGTTAAAATATCATGTTCCTCTTGCAACTCAGTAGTTACTTTTCCATCTTTATCTGTAATACTTGTAATTTTCCATTCCAAGGGATAGGTCGAGCCCTCAGAAGCTGGCGGAGGTGAGGTTATAAATACCCCGCGTGGAACGTCTATATTATCTTGCAACGAATGTATATTATCACTAATGTAGCCCACTTCTGGTTGTTCACATGATGATACAAATACAGTAATCATTAAAAAATAGATTATCTTTTTCATATGTAATAGTTATTATTAATTTTAGATTATAGGTATTAATCCCTTAGAAAATATTTTCCACAGGGTCTATTTCCTATTTCTGTTGATTATTTAGATTAATATTCAATTTACGGAATAGGTATATAATTCGAGAAAATATGATTTCCTTGCAGAACATGTATAATACCATTAGTAGAAACTAAATTAGAAGTTCTCACTACCGTTTTCTTGTCATCAACTATGTCATCAGTAGCATCCCAGTCAGCACCAACTTTGAATGTATAATAAACATATTCTGGGAAATTATCCAATTGCCCCGTATATTCTTCTACAGGCTCCAATGATAACAGCCTTTCTTCCCCATTACGGGCTACATAAACTTTTCCTTGCTTTACAAGTTTACTGCGATCCAAAGTTTGGTCGAAAATATAACCACCAAGCATTACTTTTAGTTCTGGCTCAGTAATATCATTTATTGTAAATGTTGCCGTTGGATCTAATTTCCGCTTTTGACTTAGAATTGCAATTACATAATTTTTGATTGATAGGTTATTTGGAGCAAAGAGAGTTGTTGATTTAGCATTCACAACTTCAACCATATCCGCTTTATCAATCAATAGAGCCAAAGTGTCAAGTTGCTTATTTGATTTTAAAAAATCATAAGTACTCATATTTACATTCGGATCGGCTAAACCTCCATCAACAAGATAATCATCACTTGAACATGAATATAAACCGAATAATGTGATTAGTAATAATATTGTATTTTTCATATTTTTATCCTTTATTATTTATTTTTAAACTATACTACAATTTCCCTTTCCAGTAATCTGTTTGAGTAATCGCTGGGTTGATGGATATAATATTAGGGGCAACTGGCCAAAAATAACCTTCTTTCGCATTTCTGGCTGGATTAGACCAGTTCACTCCAGTGAAATAATTCATTCTGATTCTATCGAAACCTGATTGAGCTTCTCCTACCAACTCAATGGCACGTTCATCAAAAATAGCTTTAGTTAATGAAGCTCTATCGGTAGCGCCGGTATAATTGGGAACATTTGCTTTACCTCTAATTGTATTGATATCTGCAACTGCCTCTAACGACTTATTCAACTTCATATTTGCCTCTGCTCTAATTAGATAGATATCAGCCAATCTAAAAATCAAAATATTAGATTCCGAAAAATTTGCATAAGCATCAGTTGCAGTTGCATCCTTTGTACGTTGAGAATATTTCTTCAAATAAGACTCGTCTGTTCTATTATATTCAGAGAAGAATAAATCTTTACGTACATCATTATCTCTATCACTATTCGAATCCATCATTTCAGATCCGTAAAAATCAGGGTCGATATAAGGAGCCGATCCACTAACTGTTTTAAAAATAGGATAGTTAAGGGTTAACCCAGTATGTGTGTTATCGCCGCTAGATACTCTGAAAGATTCATTCACATCTGAACTAATATTTATTTCGAAAAGACCGGTTTTTGATTGTCCAATGCACATTTTATCAAAATCAACATTTGAAGCTGCTCCAGTTATAGGGTCGTAAACAATATTAGAAGTATAATCAATAAGAGATGCGTTGCTATTATTAATTACAGCAGTTGCTGCAGCAATCGCTTCTGCAATCATTTGTGGATTATCATTATCTCTACTAGCGTACCATAAGGCTATGTGCGCTTTTAGTGCTTCGGCACTTCCTTTATTGGCTTGAATCGCCCATGTAGGATCTCCTGGCGACGAATACTGTAATAAACTAATTGATTTATTAGCTGCTTCTAAAGCGTAAGCCAACACTTTTTTCTCATCTTCTCTAGGTAGGGATACAATATAACCATCTTTAACTAATTGATCTGAGGACTCGATAACATCGGTAACAATAGGCACATCACCCCAAATACGAGCCATATAGAAATAAGACAGCGACCTAATAAAAGCAGCCTCACCAATAATTCTGTTTTTTTCAGCTATTGATTTAAATTTAGTATCAGGCATGTCACTAACATGTTTTTCAATAGCAAGAGCCCAGTTAGCAGCTCTATAAAAACCTTTCCAGTCACGAGTATTATCTCTATAAGCTAATACATAATTTCCACTTCCTTCAATGTAATCCGAAATCCAGCTACGGCTATTCATAAAGGTCATCCCTGTAAACTCACCCCAATATAAGAAAGCACTATTATCTATTAGTGTGTTTTTTAACAATCCATAACAACCAGCAACAGCTGATTCCGCATTTGGTTGAGATACCCAAAAATTATCTGGAGTTGTAATACTTACGGGTTCTTGGTCTAAAATGTCAGTACAGCCCATCATGCTGAACAAACCAAAAACCATAGCGCCAATTTTAATTTTTATATTATTTTTCATTTTTTAATTCATTTAAAATTTAACATCCAATCCAAAGGAAAAGGTTTTTGCTTGTGGATATCCATTTCCGTAAGTATATCCATGCTCGTCTACAAGTGAGGCATCTGTTACCGTCTTAGAACGTTGCCATTGATACGGATTTAAGACAGAACCGTAAATACGCACACGAGACAAGTGTAGCTTTTCTAAGATAGGATTTCTATCAAAGGTATATCCGATCGAAGCATTGGAAATTTTCCAAAAATCACCACTTTCTATCCATAAAGATTGTCCATCTCTAAATCTGTAAAAAGAAGGTAGGCCTGTTGTAGATGGATACAGTGCTGGAAATCGAACACCAGCTGCACCATCACCTGGTTGTTGCCAGAAGCTTAGGTCACTTAAATCAGCTAATCCACGTTCTGCCCATGATGTTCCTCCTCTATCGTAACTATCCATATACTTTTGTAACACCGAATTTAAAATATCAGATCCAAATGAGAATTGACTATAAGCTTGTAAGTACCATCCTTTGTATTTCAAGTTCACATTAAAAGAACCAATAAGATCTGGAGTTGGTTTAAATTTAGTATCTAATATATTGTCACTAAGTCCGCCATCATCAGATAGCAAGTAATCCCCATTATAGTCCTTCCAGATAGGGAAACCCGGAGCTATAGTAGCCCATGCATCTTTTCCTTTCAGTGGTTGACCTGTATAAGGATTAGTTGGCAATTGATTCAAGTTATCTAATATATACTCATTCCTGAATAAGACGGGAAGATTAAGTGGCATACCTACGACATATCCGAAACCTCTATAGTTACCATCAACCCCATAATAATCTTTATTACCGTTAGGAAGCTTAGTCACAAAATTTTTGTTTTGGCTAAAACCAGCCGTTAACTCAAGATTCCAATCATTTGTTCTTGGAAATACATTCCATTTTACCATAGTCTCCCAACCGTAATTCATTACCCCAGCAACATTGGCTTTAGCACTATTGTAGCCCGAATAAGAAGGGAAAAGAATATCAAAAAATAACTTATCTGTTTTCTTATTATAAGCATCGAAAGTGACATTGACTCTGTTATTAAACAAATCCAAATCGACACCTAAGTTCCATTGTGTAGAATTCTCCCAAGAAAGCTTAGAATTTCCAATAGCATTGTAATTCGGGACAACACCTGTTACTCCTCCATAGGAAGAAACATTCATTGTATTTGACCATAATGGATTTCCACCATAACCCAAGTTATAGGAACCATATCTTAAAAAATTAGCATCAAATTGTTTTCCATTGACACCGTAACTAGCTCTAAACTTACCATAGGTTAAAATATTTGAGATATTATCTTTAACAAACGCTTCGTCTGAAAAAATCCAACCTATAGATACCGAAGGAAATTTAGCCCAACGAACATCTTTACCAAAACGGGAAGATCCATCGATACTATAACTTCCATCAATCATATATCGTTCCTTGTATCTATACCCAACACGTCCGAAGTAAGACAATAATGCATTAGATTCTATGCTAGTATAACCATTTATTTGTTCCTGAGTATAGCGATCGTTTATCACCTGGATTGCATCGCTTCCAAAACCTTGAGCCGAAATCCCTATATCTTCATATTTATTATAATCTGTTTTAGTACCTAAGATACCTGTAATGGTATGATCACTAATAGTCTTATAATAACTTAAATATACATCAGACGATAGGTTCTTTCTTGTATATAAAGCATAACTAGCAAAACCGTCCCCTTCCTCGCGAAGTATAGAAGGCTCGTAGAAATTTTTCTTCTCCGTACTATAAACAAAATTAAATTGAGTATTAAAAGTAAGAGCATCTATTATGTTGAATCTAGAGAAATTAGAAATAGTCGTTTGGATACTTTCATCTGTATTCAGTTTCTCACTCAATTGTCCTTTAATCGCTTGCTTTTTAGCGTCAGATATAAAAAATAATGATGAATTTAAATTAGCAGGATCTGAAGGTAAAGTTGAATTAAAATTAAAATTCCCTCCATAAGGATTTCCTTGACCGGTTTTATTATCAGTATAAGTAAGGTTTACGCGAAGTTGATTTTCAAAGCTTTTCCCAACTTTAGTGTTAAGGTTACTTGCAAAAGTATAACGCTTGAAACCAGAATTTTGCACTACACCTTCAGCATTATCATAACCTAAAGACACACGATAATTAGAAGTTTCAGAACCGCCTCTAACGCTTAAATTATATTTTTGAGTAACACCAGTTCTATAAAACAACCCTTGATAGTCCACATTATTATTGAATGCCGGATTCAAACTATCAGACAAAACCATTGGAACCTCTCTACCTTGAGCATATTGTGATTTCCACCATTTGTCAATCATTCCAATTTTAGCATTTCTTTCTGCTGCTCCCACTAGCATAGGCACTAGTTCAGGAATTGGAGAAAAACCAGTATTAACAGAAAAATTAAACTCTGGTTTATCTAAAGCAGTTCCTTTTTTAGTTGTAATAATAATTACTCCATTTGCGCCGCGAGAACCATAAATAGCAGCTGCTGAAGCATCTTTCAACATGTCTATACTTTCAATGTCGTTTGGGTTCAAAGAAGCTAAAAAATCAGTATTAGATGTATTGTATCCCGCGAGATCCTCCAATGAAGTTTGTACACCATCGATTACATACAATGGATTACTATATCCAGTACCATCTACACTCCCTGACATATTCGAATTACCACGAATAACAACAGAACTACGTCCTCCAGGAGCCCCACTTTGAGTTGGGGTTGAAACCCCGGTAGACAAGCTTGCAATTAAAGACGATACACTCAAAACTGGTATCGATTCTAATTGTTTGCTGCTAATAGTAGCAACCGCAGCATTCACATTTTTCTTATGCGCCTTTTGGTATCCAATAACCACAATGTCACTTAATTCATTTTGCGCTGGTTTAAGTTTGATTTTGTAATCTTTTTTATTACCAACAGTAATTTCTTTAGTCTCGAAGCCTATAAAAGAAATTTCTAAAACATCTGTATCCTTAGCTTCGATAGAAAAATTTCCATCACTATCTGTAGAAACAGATTTTGTAGACCCTTTAATTCTAACAGTTGCACCAGGTAAACTTTCTCCTAATTCGCCGCTCACTTTCCCTGTGATCATACTTTGTTCTACAGAGATTCTTTCAAAGTTCTTGTTAATGGACTCTTTCTGCTTGTTAGTAGGAAAATCTTCGGTGTTTGCAACAGCCGACATGTTGAACAACACAGCACATAACATCGTCGATCTCTTTAACATCCAAGGAACTAATCTCTTTTTCTCCTTAAACATTTTAGACTCTAGCGAGTGTAGATTTTTTTTCATAAAATTGGTTTGGTTAATGGTTAATTAATTAGCTCTTTTTTTTTAGAGTTTTTTTTTAGTTTAATTATAACAATCTTTATAAAAACATTAATTAGTAAAAAAGTCGTCGCCTTTTAAAAAAACAAAAAACGCTTCTTTTTCTTTACTTTATTTCAAAGACTATATTGTTCTTCATATAGTCAAAATATCCTACTCCCAAAAAACAATCATTACCTATTCCTTTTTACTCCATCTTTAGAAAACACACCGATTTACTAATGTTATCCCACTTAAATAGGTATAGAAACTAACCTCATTAACACAATTTGTAGAAGCAAATTCCTATTTTTTAACGAAACTATATATTAAATTTTAATAAAGCAAGTAAAAATGTTAAAAATGTGCACGAACACATGAAATATGTGTTGTCGTGCACATAAAAAAACATTATGTCTTTTAATTGTGATAAAATACTGTGTTATAAACAACTTAATTAACATTTAAAACACAACCTACTGACACATATCTATAATATTCTCTATACATAACAAAACATTATACATATGCATTAAAAACAAAAACAAAAAAATTAACAATCAAAAAACAACTAATTATCAATACATTATTTCATTAATAAATTAATTCGTAAACATCTATTACTTAATAAAATTTCAAAAATTTAAACAATAGTTGTTTGCCTTACAAAAAGACTGAAATTAAGTTTTAAGCTTTTTTTAACACCGTATATCTTATTAACTGTTTTATAAAAAAATAATCTATAAATATGTTTTCTTTCAAAATTTAGCTTCTTTTGTAAAACACAAAAACGCTTTATAGACTACTAAACAAGTAAACGCTTTTGTAGTTTTCATTCAATAAAAAAAATATATTCGAATAATTATGGAACAAAATACTAATACCTACGAAGTACAGCGAATTTCAAAAGACCAATTACAAATTAGCGGTAAAGGTGAAAGTGCCTTATGGAAAGAAGCCGTAGTTCTTTCAAACTTTATATCGCCTTGGGACAGCGAGACACCTTCAAAAATTGAATTTAAGGCGCTTTGGGATGAAAATCAGCTGTTTTTTTACTTTACTGTTTTTGACACAGAAATTCATATCGACAAAAAAGACGATACTGTTGTCAGCATTGGCAATTCAGACCGAGTAGAGCTTTTCTTTAGACCAGATAGCAGTCTAAACCCTTATTATTGTCTTGAAATGGATACTGACGCAAGGATAATGGACTTTATTGCCTACCCTAATAAAGAATTCAATTACGATTGGAAGTGGCCCGAAGGAGATATAGATGTGAGATCATCTAAAAATGAAACAAGTTTTACCGTAGAAGGTGCAATTAGTATTGACTCTCTAAAAAAGTTTAATTTGATTAAGGATAATAAGATCGAAACTGGAATTTTTAGAGCAAAATATAATTCAACGGACAATATTAATTTTGAGCCCACTTGGATAACATGGGTCAATCCTAACACAGAAACCCCTAACTTCCATATTGCATCTTCATTTGGGGTTTTAGATTTAAAGTAATACTATTATTCCATATAAAAACTGGCGTTTTCAGAGTTAACAATATCAATAGGCAAAAGTATAGTATCCGGTATTTTTTTACCGAATATGAAATGATCAACCAGACAGGTTATACCCAGGTAAACCTGTCTTTTTGGATTCTGGTGTATCAAGAAATCGATTGTTCCTTGATTTAAATAATCCACATTTTCAGCTATCAAATCATAACCGATAATGGCAATTTTATTGGGTTTTGTTTCGGCAATTATTTTAGCTATCTGATATCCTTTAGAAGTTGTAATAAAAACACCTTCCAAGTTAGGATTCTCGTCAAGAAAATTTACAAATTTAGTCTCAATAGTAGAGTTCTTTAATTTTAAAGTACTGATATGTGAATCTTCGACTCCTTTTTCAGTAAAATAAGTCCTAAACCCTCTTTCTTTTTCCTGCATGTGCACCGCATTCTTATAACTTTCGTCAATATGAATGATCGCAAACTGACCTTTATTGGAGAATAAAGCCAACAATTTAGCCGCTACCCTACCGCTGCGATATAAATCCTGCCCAACAAAGCTCTTAATTTCTTGCGCTTGTACTTGATTATTAAAGGTATTTACGATTATTCCCTTTTCATTGTATTTCTCCACTACTTGCAAGGCTTCTTTATAAAACAGGGGAGCAAGCAAGACCGCATCTGGTGATAAGCCTAAAACACTCTCGTTGACCTTTGTAAAAGATTTTGTACTTGTAGGATCAAAATAATGCGTTTTTATAGACAAATTAAACGCTCTAAATTCCTTAATTGCCTCTTCGATTCCCTTTACACAAGGAAGCCAATACGCGTCATAAGTAGGATCAGGAAGAATAACACTAATGGAGTGGTTTTTATTATTTTTCAAGTTCCTTGCAATAAGATTAGGTTCGTAGTCAATCTCATTAAGAACCGCGTTAACACTATCATAAGCCTTCTTAGAGACCTTGCCTCTTTTATGCAATACTCTATCAACTGTCCCTTTTGAAACTCCGGCTAACAGAGCGATATCTTTAATAGTAAGTTTTTTATCCATAGCGGGCAAATATATAAAAACTTTAGTATAAAATATTTTGATTTTAATAAAGTACAATATTTATCTCGCCAAAAAACACTCGCAATTCTAAAAATACTATAATCATCAAGCTACTTCTCGTACTTTTTACTGAAATACAAATACCGAACTAGATTTCATAAAAAACTGGTAGGTATATTTATCGATCTTTAAAAAGTACATTATTTTTGCTGACTGTTATTAAACTTAATGGGGTAATTAAATTAAGAGTAATTTCAGTTTTTAATACAAAAACAAGCCTACTGATTTTCAATTGATTTCTAAAGAATCATCTATTAAAAGCTAAACGCAAAGGATTTTTTAAATTATTTTCTTATTAAAAATTTAAATACAGAACGATTCTTTATCTAAAAAATGTGTTCGAACACATTTTTAATGAATTCTCTTGTTTTATTAAAATAATAATTCTAGTTTCGTATCAGTAAACTACTAAATCACCAATATTTATTAGAAAACAACATATCTTATTACTAGAAAAAACACAAATTACATAAGAATTTAATAATATTTTTAACATATTTAAAGTGAAGGAAATTATATCATTAGCACCGGGCAGAACCTGTCTTTTTGGAGATCATCAAGATTATCTTGGACTACCTGTCATTGCCTGTGCCATCAGCAGAAATATCAAACTTACAGCAGTACAAAACGATACTGGCCTATTCAAATTGAATATGATAGATATTGACCAAGTCAGAAACATAGATATCAATCAAACATTTACAGAGCTAGCACCGCGCGACTATTTTGCTTCGTCCTTAAGAGTTCTTAGAAGACACGGCTGTATCCCAAATGTTGGATATGACATCACAATAACTGGAAATATTCCAATTAATTCTGGTACCTCAAGTTCTTCTGCCCTATTAATGGCTTGGATAAATTTCTTAGTAAATGCATTTGGCGTGAACGAAGAAGTAACTCCGGAGTTCATTTCGAAAATGGGTTACTTATCTGAAGTTGTAGAACATGGAGAACCAGGCGGAATGATGGATCATTACAGCATCGGAGTGGGGAATATTGTACATATTGATACTCGTGATCCTTTTTCTTTTACGATTATCGGGACTGAATTAGGTGGACTAATTACTGGTGTTTCAGGTGTGCCAAAAGAAACTATTGGACTAATTGGTGATTTGAAAGGCAATGCATTATTGGCAATTAGCAAAGTAAAAGAACATTTTCCCGATTTCGACTTAAACACAGCTGAAATTGAAGATTTAGATAAATATTGTAATTATTTACCAGATCGTTTGATTCCATTCTTCGAAGCTGCCATTAAAAATCATCATTATACCAAAATGGCTTTGATCGAATTTCAAAAACCAACATTGGATCTAAAGAAAATTGGAGGATTGATGAATCAACATCATGCCGTATTGAGAGATCAATTAAAAATAACAGTACCCCGAATTGATGCCATGATTAAAGCAGCCTTATACGCGGGCGCTTATGGTGCCAAAATTGTTGGTTCTGGAGGCGGAGGAAGCATTGTCGTTATGGCTGAGCCAGGAAAAGAAGCTCCCGTAGTTGAAGCTTTACTTGCTGCAGGCGCAGTTGCAGCTTACCCTGTAACTGTTGACCCAGGATGCAGAATTCAATAAATATAATAAATCTTTAAAAAATATAATTATGCATGACAATTTAGTAATATTAGCTGGAGGCGCATCTTCTAGAATGAAAAAACAAGTTGTTGCAGTAAACAGCTTAAGCGCTGAAGAAATTGCACAGGCTAACGAAAGAAGTAAAGGACTAATCGGTGTTGGCCCAAATGGTAGACCTTTATTGGATTACCTTTTATTAAATGCAAAAAGAGCTGGATATAAAAACATCTACATCATCATAGGTGAACAAGGAGATTTGTTTAAAGAATTTTATGGTACTGAAAATAAAAACAATAATTTTCATGGCTTAAACATCTCTTTTGCTACACAATATATTCCTGAAGGAAGAGTAAAACCATTTGGAACTGCTGATGCATTGTTTCAGGCGGTAGAACAATATCCAGAATTAAATACACAATATTATTCTGTTTGTAATAGTGATAATTTGTATTCTACTGCTGCCTTACTGGCACTTAGAGAAACAGAAAGTCCTAGTGCATTCATCAGCTATGATAGAGATGCGATGGACTTTCCATTGGAACGAATTTCTCGATTTGCCATTGCCAAACTTAATGAGGACGGCTTCTTGCTTGATATACTTGAAAAACCATCTGCTGATGTTCTCGACGAATATAAGGATAGCGAAGGTAAATTAAGAGTAAGTATGAATGCTTTTAAATTCAAAGGCGAACTTTTATATCCTTACCTAAAAAATTGCCCTGTACATCCGGAAAGAGATGAAAAAGAATTGCCAACAGTACTTTTAAACTCTTTAAAAGATCATCCAAATACGGCTTTAGGGATCCCATTTTCAGAACATGTACCTGATTTAACTGCTAAAGAAGATATCGCAGAGGTAAAGGAATACCTAAAACAACATTATCCTTCATTAAATTGGGAAAACTAATAGAATAATCTTCTATTTTTGTTAAGAATTTATTATTAGTTCGAAAGAATACCTTTAATTATTGCTAAAAAACATAAATTATGTCCCAAATTAACAGTGCTACAAATAAAAACCAAGGTAGCGTATTGATTCCGATGATTATTTTAACCTTATTATTTTTCATCTTAGGATTTGTAACCTGGCTAAATGGTCCGCTTATCCCATTTTTTGAATTGGCTTGTGAACTAACTGAATCCCAAGCTTATTTTGTAGCTTTCGCCTTCTATATTGCTTATTTTATTATGGCAATTCCGTCATCCTGGGTAATCGAAAAAGTAGGATATAAAAACGGGGTTTCTCTTGGATTGATTGTAATTGCAGTAGGTGCGTTTATGTTTTATCCTGCAGCCGAAACAAGAACGTTTGTCTTTTTTCTAGTGGCTTTATTTGTCATGGGAACTGGATTAGCAATTTTGCAAACAGCCGCAAATCCTTATGTAGTGGTTATTGGCCCTCGAGAAAGTGCTGCAGCGAGAATCAGTGTTTTAGGAGTAGCTAATAAGTTAGCTGGTTTTATAGCACCCTTAGCACTTACTACTTTGGTGTTATCAAATATGAAAGACTACACGGCTGAGAAAATTGCAGCACTTGATAGCGTTGCAAGAGAACAAGCTTTGGATTTACTTGCATTACAATTACAAACTCCTTACATTTATATGGGAATTGTAATATTGGTTTTGGCAGTGTTAATTCGCCTTTCTCCATTACCTGAAATCGATTTGGATGAGGATGGGAGTGTTTCTGAATTAAGCATTTTCAAACAAATGGCAAATGCTTTTAAATACCCGCAATTAGTTTTGGGAGTAATTTCTTTGATATTATATGTTGCTGCCGAAGTTATCGCAGGAGACACCATTGGAACATTTGGAAAACAATTAGGCGTTTATGGTGATCATGGTGATTTTTACCTAAAACTTACGTCGTTTACTATGACTGCAATGGTGATAGGATATATTTTTGGAATTACAATGATACCAAAATATGTTTCTCAAGTAGCTGCTTTAACGGCTTCTGGAATTTTAGGAATCGTATTGGTGCTATTAATTGTATCCATCTCTCCTGACATTATGGTTCAATTGCCTCTAATACCAGAATTACCATTAGTGATTATATTAGTGGCGCTTATGGGACTTTCTAACGCTCTTTGTTGGCCGGCAATTTGGCCATTAGCGCTACAAGATTTAGGAGGATACACAAAAATCGGTGGTGCGATTCTGATCATGGGTATTATAGGTGGTGCAATTTTTCCATTACTTTATGGATATATCGCACAAACTATTAATTTAGCCAATGAAGCCGAAGGAATAACAGCAACGGCAAAAAGTGGAAACCAAATTGCTTACTTAATGCTTTTACCGGCCTATATGATGATTCTATTTTTTGCTGTAAAAGGGCATAAATACAGAAGCTGGTCAAAAAAATAAAAATTAAAACAGAATAACACAACTTAAAAATAAAACTAACAATGTTAAAAAGTAATGTAGATAAGGCTACCGGTTTTGAAAAAAGATTCGAAAGCATAGATACTGTAGTCTTTGAAAACTCAACAGCAGCATCTAAATCTGTTGCACAGCAAATAGCTGCGCTTATCAAGTCAAAACAAGAAAACAATGAGTCCTGTATTTTAGGATTAGCTACCGGGTCAACGCCAAAAGGTTTGTACGCAGAGTTAGTTCGTTTGCACAAAGAGGAAGGACTGAGTTTTAAAAATGTAATTACATTCAATCTTGATGAATATTATCCAATGGAGCCTGATTCCATAAATAGCTATGTGCGTTTTATGAAAGAATTGTTATTGGATCATGTTGATATCTTACCTGAAAATTACAACATCCCTGATGGAACTTTAACTAAAGAACAAATTGCGGGTTACTGTGCTACCTATGAAGACAAGATTGAAGCTTTAGGTGGAATCGATCTGCAGATATTAGGAATTGGAGGAAATGGACACATTGGATTTAATGAATCTGGTTCACTACAAAACTCTAAAACGAGATTAGTTGCATTAGACCATATTACAAGAGTAGCCGCTAGTAAAGACTTCTCTGGACTGAATAATACACCAAGAACTGCCATTACGTTAGGAGTTAAAAAAATAATGGAAGCCAAACAAGTGATTTTAATGGCTTGGGGGGAAGGAAAAGCAAATATTGTTAAAGCTTCTGCCGAAGGACCTGTAACCAATCAAATCCCTGCTTCTTTCTTACAAGAACATGATAACGCTGTCTATGTTTTGGACAAGGAATCTTCTTCTAAGTTAACGCGAATCAATAGACCTTGGTTAGTAGAAAAAATTGAGTGGACTGATAAATTGACTAGAAAAGCGGTATTAGGATTAGCTTTAGACCTCAAAAAACCAATTTTAAAGCTTACTGATGCTGATTATATCGAAAATGGAATGAGTGATTTATTAGCTGACTCAGGTCCTGCTTATGACATCAACATTAAAATTTTCAATAAATTACAAAATACGATTACGGGATGGCCAGGTGGAAAACCTAATGCTGATGATTCTAATCGTCCAGAAAGAGCCGAGCCAGCTAGAAAAAGAGTATTAATTTTTAGTCCGCATCCAGATGATGATATCATTAGTATGGGAGGAACTTTTATGCGTTTGCAAGAGCAAGGTCACGAGGTTCATGTAGCTTACCAAACTTCTGGAAACATTGCAGTTGCTGATGACGAAGCCCTTCGATTTGCACGTTTTGTAATTGATTACAATGATAAATTTGGAATCAAAAGCGTTGAAGCTGAAAATATTTATAAAAAATCAATCGAATTCCTTAAAAACAAAAAGAATAGCGAAATAGATATTCCTGAAGTTAGACATTTGAAAGGATTAATAAGAAAAGGAGAAGCACGTGCTACTAGTAATTTTGTAGGCTTGACAGACGATCAAATCCACTTTATGGAACTTCCTTTCTATGAAACAGGAACTATCGAGAAAAAGCCGTTAGGAGCTGAAGATATCCAATTAACTATGGATCTTATCGATAAAATCAAACCGCACCAAATCTATGCTGCCGGAGATTTAGCTGATCCACACGGAACGCATAAAGTTTGCCTTGATGCTATTTTTGAAGCCGTAAAAAATCTAAAATCTAAAGATTATATGGATGATTGCTGGGTTTGGTTGTACAGAGGTGCATGGCAAGAATGGGGAATCGACGAAATCGAAATGGCTGTTCCTATGAGTCCAGACCAAGTTTTAGCTAAAAGACATGGAATCTTTAAACACCAATCCCAAAAAGACGGTGTGGTATTCCAAGGATCTGATGCTAGGGAATTTTGGCAAAGAGCCGAAGACCGAAATCAAGAAACAGCTATACTATACGATCAATTAGGAATGTCATGTTATGCAGCTATGGAAGCCTTTGTGAGATGGGAATTCTAACAAAAGACTGAACATAGTTAATTTCTATTTCAATAAAAAAATTGTCCTAAAAACCGACTTCATTTAAACGGAGTCGATTTTTACGGACGATTTTTTATTTTATTATCTTTCTCAAGAATTAGTTTAGCATTTTAAGCACACCGCAATCACTGGGGCAACAAATTTGGCTGTTCTAGTATGAATACGCACGATTTTCACCCTATGGTTCTTAGAGAAAACTAGAAAAACTACGATAAACATACTATATACTTCTGTCTAAATGAGTATAACCACCATCAACGTAAATCAATTGTCCAGTAGTATGACTCGACTTTTCAGATAACAGAAATACTACCATACTAGCTATTTCTTCGGCAGTTGTCATTCTGTTTTCTAACGGAATCTTATCTGTAATCTGTTTTAGTTTTTCCTCTGAATTATCAAAAGTTCGTATCCACGTTTCATACAATGGCGTATAACATTCAGCAACGATCACTGCATTTACACGAATACCGTATTTCAATAGTTCAACCGCCCATTCTCTGGTTAAAGCATTACGCCCACCATTAGCAGCAGCATAACCAGAAGTATCTCCTTGTCCTGTATCGGCAGTTTTCGAACCAATATTAACAATACTTCCTTTTGATTTTTTTAATTCAGGCAAGGCATATTGTGCCATCAGATAATAATGTACTAAGTTTTTATGCAATGACTCCATAAACGACTCGTAATTTCCATTTTCTAATCCAACACCGTCGTTTGCACCTGCATTGTTGATAAGTCCATCGATACGTCCATACTGTGCAATAACCTGCTTAACGGCATTTTCACAGTCTTCAGGTTTTGTCAATTCGCCTACAACTGATCCTACTTTTCCTCCAAGTGCTTCAATTTCCTTTACTGCAATTTGATTGTCACTATCTCTTCTTCCAATGATAACCGGAATTGCGCCTTCAGCAACTAAAACCTTACAAATCCCCAAACCAATTCCCTTGGCACCACCAGTTACAATGACTATTTTATTCTCTAAATGTAAATTCATTTCTCTTCTATTTTATAAATTATAAAATTTCACTGCATTTCCACCCCAAATTTTACGCTGTTCTTCCTGCGAAAAATCCGAAAAATATTTGCCAATGATACTGCATGATTCATCATAAGATGCTGCCAGTAAACTTACAGGCCAATCACTTCCAAACAACAAACGATCGATTCCAAAATTGGCTACCAGCACATCCAGACAATAGCTAAAATCTTCTTGTTTCCAATTAATCCAATCAGCCTCAGTAACCATTCCAGAAAGCTTGCAAACTACATTTTTATGCGTTGTTAGTTCTTTTATTCCCGTTTCCCATTCTGTAAAATGTCCCTCTTTGAAATTGGGTTTAGCCAAATGATCAATCACGAAATTTTGTTTTGGAAAACGTTTCACAAACTCAGCAGCAACAGACAAATGCTTGGGTAAAATCAACAAATCATAAGTGAAATTATACTTCTCCAACTGTGCTATACCATTACAAAAGTCGTCCCTTAGTAAAAAATCGTCCTCAGATTCGCCTTGAACTATATGTCGAAAACCTTTTAACTTTTCGAATTGTGAAAAATACCCTAGTCGTTCCGCTATATCTTCCGACCTAAAATCGACCCAACCTACTACTCCTTTTACGAAATGATTCTCCGCTGCAAGTTCGAGCAGAAAATGAGTTTCCTCTTCGCTCTGGTCTGCTTGAATAACAACACAGCCATCAATATTATTTTTCTCCAATAATGGAAGTAGATCATCTGGTAAAAAATCCTGCTGAATTACTTTCATATCATCACTAATCCAAGCGTCTTTTACGGGATGATAGTTCCAAAAATGTTGATGGCTGTCTATTCTCATTTCAATTCAAATATTTTTTCCATAAGCATCCATTTCTCTCCAGGCTTTGCCCATGGCAGGGCTTGTTGAAATTTCCACATCAGTGCTTCCCACTCTTGAACTTTAGGATTATTGGCATCATTTTTTGACTTTTCATCAAATGAAAATCCTTCATTGGCTTCAATAATCATAAACATTCTATTACCCACACAATAAATATCAAGCACCTCAATTCCAGAATCTTTAATACTTTTTGCAATCTCCGGCCAAATATTTTGATGATAGGATTTATATTCTGCCATCAGCTGCGCATCATCAACTAAATCTAATGCCAAACAATATTTTTGTGCTGCCATAATTTATTTAGAATATGCTTTCGCTACTTGTTTACTAGAACCTAGTCCGTCCATTCCTAACTCAATAACATCACCTGGTTTAATATAAATTGGATCTGGTTTAATCCCTAATCCTACACCCGGAGGAGTTCCTGTACTGATAATATCACCCGGAAGTAAAGTCATGAACTGACTTAAATAATGAACTAAAAATGGAATTTTGAAAACTAAGTTAGAGGTATTACTGTTTTGGAATTTCTTTCCGTTTACAGTCAACCACATTGGAATATTATTTACATCTACTATTTCGTCTTGGGTTGCCAAAAATGGACCCAGTGGAGCAAATGTATCGCAACCTTTTCCTTTAGCCCATTGCCCTCCCATTTCAATTTGAAACGCTCTTTCGCTATAATCATTTAGTAAAGCATAACCAGCCACATAATCTAAAGCGTCCGCTTCTTCAACATAACTTGCTTTTTTCCCAACAACAAAAGCCAATTCGATTTCCCAATCTGTTTTGGTGCTGTTTTTCGGGATAATTAAATCATCATCTGGACCACATAAAGAAGTAGTCGATTTGAAAAAGATAATTGGTTCCGCTGGAATTGGCGCACCAGTCTCTCTACAGTGATCCACATAGTTCAAACCGATACAAATTATTTTTGAAGGTCTCGCTACAGGCGAACCTAATCTAACATTCTGATCAACTTCAGGCAAAACTGGATTGCTTTCCAAAGCTGCTTTTAGGGTTTCCAATCCATTATTCTCAAAGAAAGATTCGTCAAAATCGGAAACAATTGCTGATACGTCGTATCTTTTTTCGTTGATTATTACTCCTGGTTTTTCGTGTCCTTCTTCTCCAAATCGTATAAGTTTCATATGTATGTTTTTTTTATTCTTGCTTATTAAATGTAATTAATATTTTTTTTTAACCGCGCTTGTGTCGGATTATCATTAGCCTTATTTTATTTTTTATCTGTTGTGTCTAAATACAATCCAATTTCTGCCAATGCTGGTTGTAATCTAGCTGACAAAATGCGCAATCGAACTTTAGAAGTAGTTATCGTAGGAAACTCAAGCAAGCGTTTGAAACCGATCGTAGTTCCCTCAGCTGCTTTTTTCCATTGTCCATTTTCCCAATACTCTAAAATAAATTTTTCTACTCTTTGTCCTTTGCTAATGTTTTCTTGAAGCAACAATACATTGAATGTTTTTTCTCCTTTTAAATCCATTTCAATTTCATTATCATTCCCTTTCATCGAAAATAAATGATGAGTCGCATCGTTCCCGTCTAATAGCGATTTAATATTCTTTACTTTTCCAACAGCCTTGGCATCTTTCAAAAGATTCTCTTTAAAGATTTCATCCAGTTTTCCTCGCCATTCTTTTAAAGCATTTACATCATAATCCGTAAACAAACCTCTTTTATCTGGTGGAATGTTTAATAGTAAAACACCATTTCTACCTACTGAATGAAAATAAATCTCTTTCAAATAGGCTGGAGTTTTCACTTTTTTATCTTCTGCTTCATGGTAAAACCATCCTGGTCGAATGGAAACATCTGTTTCAGCAGGATACCATTTTAAGGCATCACCATCTTTCAATTGGCTGCGACTTCCGAGAACACTTCCTCTCATATCTCCTGCGGGTGGAGTATCAACCTTGGTTTGAGAGCCATTATCTGTTTTATTCTTTTTTCCAACAGGAACTACACTCCATTCTTCCTCACGACCGTGTCCCGTTTCAGTACCTACCCAACGTACATCAGGACCAGAAACAGCAATTACTGCTTGCGGTTGTAATTTTCGAATTAAAGCATACCATCTTTCAAAATCATACACTTGCTTTTTTCCGTTAGGACCTTCGCCATTGGCACCATCAAACCAAACCTCATCTACTTGACCGTATTGCGTCAACAATTCTGTAAGTTGAGCGACCATAACATCATTATAAGCTTCAGTACCATAAGTTGGATGGTTTCTATCCCAAGGTGAAACATAAACACCAAATCCAACTCCAAGTTCCTTACAAGCATCAGCAACTTCTCTAACAACATCACCTTTCCCATCTTTCCACGGGCTGTTTTTCAAGGAATATTCGGTTGTTTTTGTTGGCCATAAACAAAAACCATCGTGATGTTTGGCTGTAATAATAACTTGTTTTATACCAGCATCTTTCGAGGCTTTTACCCATTGTCTCGCGTCTAATTCTGTTGGATTAAATAACTTAGGATCGTCTTTCCCTTCTCCCCATTCCCTTCCGGTAAAAGTGTTTATTCCAAAATGTATAAAACCTGTTAACTCTAAACGTTGCCAGCGCAACTGCTCTGGCGTAGGAACAATATTTGCCGCAATCTCAACCAATTCCGTCTCAGACATCGATGGATTAATTACTACAAAGTTTTTTTGTTGTGCACAGGAAGATAACACAATTGACGAAAGTGCCAATCCTATTGTTGCACGCTTTAAACTATTTTTCCTAATATTATTGTATCCCATATTACTGATTATTTATTTTTTATTGAATTTGAATTTAATATTGCAATTGGTATCGACATTGACTTTTGCTATTGATTTTTGCCATTACCATTGTCAACGCCATTGATTTTTTACTATTACTCCACTACATAAACCGTAGTACTTCTCGCTCCATGTGCACCAATAACTAACGACTGCTCAATATCGGCTGTTTTTGACGGCCCAGCGATAAACGCTCCAAAACCTTCACTTCCCACATTAATTTTATCATAAGCATCGTGCATCGTGGCTACAATATCGTTTTTATCGATTACTAAAACCAAATGCTGACAAATAAAGGGCAGTAAACGGTTTTTCATTTGACTTTCATAAACCCAAACTGCCCCATTTTCAGCAACCGCAACCGTTCCTTTTATATAAGCTCGTTCTACTTTTTCTAATTCGAAAGCTGACAGGGCAATGGTATCTGCAGTATCTATTGATTCAGCAGAAATTGTATCAATTATGAAAGTATCGTTAGCTTTATCTGACCTAATTTTTTCTATTACAATCTCTATATTCAAAATCAATTCTGTTTTACCACCAATGCTTTCTAATACCGATTTGAACTGGGCATATCTATCTTCATAGCTAATAACAGCAGTACGATTAAGAACAGGAAGCGGAACTAATGTCGGTTGGTTCGTGGCTATGGCGTTCAATATATTTTCTCTTACACTCATTATTACTTTCTGTTGATTTTTCCGTTTTTCAAATACCACTCTCTAAATGACTCTTTCGGTGGCTTCGGCATTTCTCTTTGCTTGTACCACACGTTAAATTTATTGTTGGTCATAAATGGAAATGCTTTCATCATTCTTCTACCCATTTTTCCCGCAAAACGGTAAAGACTTGGTTTAGAAAAAAGATAAGCCATTGTTTTCATACCAATTGTTTTAGTGGAGTCAGCATAACCTTCGGCTACAATTACTTGCCTCCATTTCCACAATTGCTCGTGAATATTAATTTTCACCGGACAAACATTGGTACAACTACCGCATAAAGTAGACGCAAATGGCAAATCGGCATTGGCTTTCATGTCTAAATTAGGACTCAAAATAGAACCAATTGGACCCGCCACAGCAGTTTGATAACTATGACCGCCACTTCGACGATACACCGGACAAGTATTAAAACAAGCAGCGCAACGAATGCATTTTAATGAATTTCTAAAATCTTCGCGCCCCAATTGTTTGCTGCGTCCATTATCGACAATTACAAGGTGCATTTCTTGACCCGGTCTTGGTTTATGAAAATGACTTGAATAGGTGGTGATAGGTTGCCCTGTCGCACTTCTTGCCAATAATCTCAAAAATACCGCTAGATGTTCTGCCTTTGGAATAATTTTTTCAAAACCCATGCAGGCGATATGTACTGCAGCGGTATGTGCACCCATATCAGCATTTCCTTCATTGGTGCAAACCACAAAACCACCAGTTTCCGCTACGGCAAAATTCACTCCGGTAATCGCTAACTCAGATTGAACAAACTTATCTCGTAAATGTTGTCTAGCGGCTTCAGTTAAATATTGTGGATCATTATTTCCTTTTTCTGTTTGTAAATGCTCATGAAAAGTTTCACTAACATCTTCTCTTTTTAAGTGAATTGCCGGCAATACAATGTGACTCGGCGCCTCCTTTCTAAACTGAACAATGCGCTCACCTAGATCCGTATCTACCACTTCTATTCCCTTTTCTTGTAGATAATCATTCAAATGGCATTCTTCAGTAAGCATGCTTTTGCTCTTCACAATTTTTTGAATCTTGTGTTTCTGAATAATGGTATGGATTATTTTATTGTGTTCGTCTCCATCTCCAGCCCAATGAACAATGATTCCATTGGCTTTAGCCTTTTCTTCAAATTCTTTTAAATAGTTTGAAAGATTAGAAAGCGTATGATCTTTTATTTGCGAACCCCACTCTCTCAATTGTTCCCATTCTGGCAAACCATGAGCTGCCTTATCCCTTTTTTCACGAACAAACCACAAGGTATCGTCGTGCCAATCCGTTCTAGGCTCGTCCGCAATAAATTTCTCTGCTAATGCTGCATGTGATATTTTCATCTTTTTATAATGAGCTATTCAATATTTCGGCAATATGAATAGTTTTAATTTTACTTCCTTGTCTTTTTAATATTCCTTCTAGGTGCATCAAGCAACTCGTGTCTCCACCGCTGATATAATCAACTTCATTGTCATCATGTTCAGCAACTCTGTCCTTCCCCATTTTGACACTCACGGCTTCTTCGAACACACAAAAAGTACCACCAAAACCACAACATTCGTCATTTCGCTTGGGTTTACTTAACCGAATGTCTGTAACCATATTCAGCAACTGTTCTGGTTTAGAAAAAGAAGGCGTCATTGTTTCTGTCATTGACGAAAGATGTAAACCTCTTTGCCCGTGACAACTATTGTGTAAACCCACTTTAAAAGGGAAACGAGCTTGCAGTTTTTCGACCTTTAAAACATCAGTCAAAAATTCTGTTAACTCATACACATTCTTTCTAATATTCGCTGCTTTTTCTGGATGTGCTGCGTCTTGTAAATGTTCTTTCACATGTAAAACACAACTTCCTGAAGGAGCAACAATATAATCGAATCCAGAGAAGTTTTCGACAAAATTAGCATCACAACCTTTGCTTAAACTAGCAAAACCGCTATTAGCCATAGGTTGTCCACAGCAAGTTTGCTCCAATGGAAAACTTACATCGCAACCTAATTTTTCTAATAATTGCAAAGTAGCAATACCCACTTGTGGATAAAACTGATCGATATAACACGGTATGAATAAGGCGACTTGCACTAGTTGTTCAATTTTATAAATCCGCCATCGATAGGGTAATCACATCCCGTGATAAATCCTGCTTCATCACTACATAAGAATAAAGCTAATGCTGCTACTTCGTCTGGTTTACCCATGCGCCCAATAGGTTGTGACTTTGATAATTTTTCAAATACTTCCGCTTCTTTTCCTGGATATGTTTTAGAAATAAATCCGTCCACAAAAGGTGTATGAACTCTTGCAGGAGAGATTGAATTACAACGGATATTCTCGTTAAGATAATCCTTAGCAACTGATAATGTCATTGCCATTACCGCTCCTTTTGCCGTGGAATACGCAAATCGATCTGGAATCCCAACCCAAGCAGCAATTGATGCCATATTTACTACCACACCACCGTTGCTTTTTCGTAATTGCGGAATCGCAGCAAACAAACAGTTGTAAACTCCTTTAACGTTTACATTCATAATGCGATCAAAATCAGCTTCGGGCGTTGTATCAACTTTTCCAATATGAGCAATACCAGCATTGTTAACCAGAATATTGATAGCTCCAATTTTTTCGAATGTTGCTACTACTGCTTCATGACTCGCTACATTACAAGCATGAGCAAAAACTTTTCCGCCTTCAGCTGTGATTTCATCAACTGCTATTTTAGAGCTTTCTTCTGTTAATTCTAAAATATGAACTGTTGCTCCTTGTTTAGCAAATAAAGCCGAAATCGCTTTTCCTATTCCGCTACCACCACCTGTAACTACTGCTATTTTATTTTGTAATGAAAACATAATATGTGTTTTTTAATTTTTAATAAGAATAATGATATGATTTTTAACCATATAAGAAATTTAAGTTCATTTAAGTTTTAGCATAACCTTAATGACGCAAATAGCATATAGCTTTAGTTTTGCCTTTTTTGAAATTAAATCACTAACCCTTTGGCGTAAAAAATTATAAAGAAACTCCTCGTTTCCAAGGAATAAAATCGTCTTGATTCAATTGTACTGCTTTTGGAATAATTTCTCCACTTGCAGCTTTGATGCAATATTCTAAAATGTCTTCTCCCATTTCCTCAATAGATTTTTCTCCACTAATAACCGGACCACAATCTATATCGATAATATCGCTCATTTTTTTAGCCAAAACCGAGTTGGTTGCTACCTTAATTACTGGACAAACTGGATTTCCTGTTGGTGTTCCTAAACCGGTTGTAAACAAAATTAATGTCGCTCCAGCAGCTGCTTTTCCTGTAGTTGCTTCGACATCATTTCCAGGTGTACAAACTAAGCTAAGTCCCGGTTTTGTTGCAGGTTCAGTATAATCTAAAACATCTACCACTGGAGCAGTTCCGCCTTTTTTAGCAGCACCGGCACTTTTGATAGCGTCTGTTATCAATCCGTCTTTGATGTTTCCTGGCGATGGATTCATGTGAAAACCAGAACCAACTTTATGAGCCAAAGCATCATAAGATTGCATCAAATTAATAAACTTCTCAGCTGATCCCTTTGAAGTACAGCGATCGATTAAATTCTGTTCTACACCGCACAATTCAGGAAATTCCGCTAGCAACACTTTACCACCTAAAGCGACCAATAAATCAGAAGTATAACCAACAGCTGGATTCGCAGAAACGCCACTAAAACCATCGCTTCCTCCACATTTTACTCCTAAAACTAAATCGCTTAGTGGTGCTGGAGATCTTTCTAATTTATTTATTTCTACTAATCCAGCGAAAGTTTGCTTTATTGCATCCGCAATTAGTTGTTCCTCGCTTACTGTTTGTTGTTGTTCGAAAACAAGCAACGGTTTGTCAAACGATGGATTTTGTTTTTTTACATCATTTATAAAATCCTGAACCTGTAAATGCTGGCAACCCAAACTCAAAAGCGTAATTCCTGCTACGTTAGGATGATTAGCGTACGCCGCTAATAAGGCACTTAAAGTAGCTGAATCTTGACGTGTTCCACCACATCCACCTTGATGATTTAGGAATTTTATCCCATCAACATTTTTAAAAATACGATTCGTTTGACTTGATGGTGCTAATTCTAAATGAATCGAATCCATATCGGCTCCTTCTTGGTAAGCCTTTAGTAACTGATGCGTATACTGTGTGTATTTATCACTTACAGAATAACCCAATTCATTTTGCAATGCTTCTTTAATTACATCTAAGTTTCTGTTTTCACAGAATACTGTTGGAACAAACAACCAATAATTAGCAGTACCTACACGGCCATCTTTTCTTTTGAAACCATTAAATGTTCTATCTTTATATTTGGTCACATCTGGAACCTGCCAAGAATAATCTACTTCTCTATACGCATAAGGTTCAGCCGCATGCTTGAGGTTTTCGATAGTCATCAAACTTCCTTTAGCGATATCACATTGCACTTTTCCAACTAGTACTCCATACATGATTACCTCATCACCTGTATTTAAATCTGTTGTATAAAATTTATGTTTTGCTTTAATAGCGTCCTGAAGAACATAAGTTTCTTCTTCGAAAATCACTCTTTCATTTTGTGGTAAATCTGTCAAAGCCACCAAAACATTGTCTTTTGGGTGCATTTTTAATACCAGTCTTTTCGTTTCGTTGTTTAACATTGTATATAAATAAAAATTATGCTTTATTAGCTTTGTGTCCGTTGAATGCGAATAATAATATCACTGCAAAACAGATTAATGGAACAAGGTAACCCATTTGAATACTTCCTGTCGCGTCAGAAATCAGTCCTAAAACAGGAGGCAATAGAGCTCCGCCTACAATTGCCATCACGATTAATGAAGAACCAATTTTAGTGTTGTGACCAAGTCCGTCGATTCCCATAGAGAAAATAGTAGGAAACATGATACTCATAAAGAAAGCAATTGCTATTAATGTATAGACTACAATCATTCCCGTTCCTGTAATTGTAATAATAGTCAACAAAATATTAATTGTAGCGTATATTATAAGTAATTTTCGAGCGTGGATATACTGCATTAAAAAAGTCCCTGCAAAGCGGCCTAGCATAAATGCCAAACCAAAAAACCCTAAGAATTTGGCAGCCGTTGCCTCTTCTATACCAGCTGTAGTAGTAGCCATTTTTATAAAAAAACTAGCCACACAAACCTGAGCTCCTACATAAAAAAACTGAGCAACAATACCCCATCTTAATTTCATTGACTTTAAGGCAGATCCAAAACTAGATCCTTCACCACCCTCATTATCGTTCTCCTTAACATCTGGCATATTGGTAAAATAAAATACCACTGCAACAGCCAGAATTATCAAACCTAAAATTAAGTAAGGCATTTTTACGCTTGCAGCTTCTGAAGCTAGATAAGTATTCAATTCCGTTGACGACATGCTCGCCATCTCGGTTTCAGTCAAGTTTTTACCCGATAAAATAATTGGTCCTATAACTGTAGGCGCGATAAATGCAGCCAATCCATTAAAAGATTGTGAAAAATTCAATCTCTTGGTTGCGGTTTCAGCAGGTCCTAATATAGTCACATACGGATTTGCTGCCGTTTCTAAGAATGTTAATCCACAAGCGATTACAAACAAAGCGCCTAGAAAATAAACATATTGTAAAGAATTTGCGGCCGGTACAAAAAGAAGAGAACCAATACCGAACAAAACCAGTCCAATTAGAATTCCAGATTTGTATCCATATTTTCGCATTACATACCCTGCAGGTAGTGCCATGACAAAATAAGCGATGAAAACGGCAGAGTCAACAAGAGAAGACTCTAGATCTGTCAAATTAAAAGCCTTCCTTAAATGCGGAATTAAAATAGGATCCAGATTATGAACAAATCCCCAGAAAAAAAACAAACTCGTAACTAAGATAAACGGAAACAACCACTTTTTTGATTCGTTTGTTTCTTGCTCTTTATGATTAGAATCCTTAGGATTTCCTTTTCCATTGTCATTCGAATAATTGTTTATTGTTGGCATTTCATTAGAAATAGCTTTATTTTGTGCAACCGACTGAGAATTTAATGCCATACCTATTTTTATTAAATTGATAGTATTTTAGAAGTCGAAAGTTATAATATTTACGATATGTATATTAATCCGATATTATCTTTATTTAATTATTAATTATCTTTGCTCTAGAAATGAAAATTGAAAAAACTAAAATAACATCCTATCTAAACAGCTCAATTTCTGTAATTTCCAGAGAAGAACCGTTTTTTCAATCGCCTTTCCATTCCCATCCTGAGCTTGAGTTAGTATATATTAAGGAAAGTTATGGCAAAAGAATTGTTGGGAATTCAGTGGCTCCTTTTGAATCTGGCGATATGGTTTTTTTGGGTTCAGATATTCCACATGTATGGCTGAACGACGAAATGTACTACCAAGATATTAATAATCTAAAAGCGAAGGCAATTGTCGTTTACTTTAATAAAGAACTCTTTGGTCCTGCTTTTTACGAGATGAAGGAAGCCCAAAAAATCAATGCGTTGTTCAACCGTGGTATTAGAGGATTATCTATAAGCGGCAAAACAAATAAACAGATTGCTAAAAAACTAGAGAAACTCGTTCACAAAAAGAATTTCGAAATTATCATTGGACTATTTGAAATACTATCTATCCTTTCTGAAAGTACTGACCTTACTTTTGTAAACAACGAAGCCTACTCCCCGCTAAACGATCAAACTAAAAATGATCGTCTTTCGGATGTTTTTATATATGTACAAGAAAACTACAAGGAAGATATTTCACTTGTCGAAATTGCCAAAATTGCCAATCTCACCCCGACTTCTTTTTGTCGAACATTTAAACTGAAAGCAAAAAAAAGCTTTGTAGAATACCTCAACGAAATAAGGGTTGAAAAAGCCTGTAAGTTTCTTATCGAAACAGATATGGGCATGTCTGAGGTTGCTTATGATTGCGGCTTTAAAACCGCCTCTAATTTCAACAGAATATTTAAAAAACTAACAGGTACAACCCCAAAAGAGTACAAGAAAAATGCTGAGAATTATTGACTATTTTCAAATTTAGGATTCTTAAATAATGCCTTACTCTATTAAGAACGTTTTCTAGCAGCCTTCTACAATGATCATACTACTCGATTTTAACTTCTTTAATAACTGGCCAGCTCGTATGTTGTTTTGTAGCTTCAATACGAATTGCACGAATGGTTTTGCCAC
Source organism: Flavobacterium hiemivividum (assembly GCF_004349145.1). Taxonomy (GTDB): domain Bacteria; phylum Bacteroidota; class Bacteroidia; order Flavobacteriales; family Flavobacteriaceae; genus Flavobacterium; species Flavobacterium hiemivividum. The sequence continues at coordinate 48,025 of NZ_SMFO01000013.1, forward strand.
CTAAATCCACTGCCGCCATTCCGTCATCAGAAAAAGAGCCCACTTTTTTAAATGTTTCTCCATCTTCAGAAACTAATAAATCAGCATGCTGAATATAGTCTTTTGAATCTCCAGTGATTACTGTAATTTTATTGGCCAGAACAGGTTCGCCCAATTGAATTTGGTAAAAATCACCAATTCCAATGCTTCTGCTTCCCCAATAAAAAGTATTTGATTTTCCATCAAAAATGTACTCGAGGTGATAATTTCCATGATTTGGAAGATTGGTAGTTAACCAAGCATGTCTCACCAAGGCTGGTTTTTCTTTTTTAGGAATAAACTCGCTTTCATTTATGGCGTCATCAACATAATAGCTAATTCCCAAAGTTTTCATGTGATCATAACTTTGCTCTAATCGCTTTAAATAGGAATCCCAATTTCTGTTTTCCTTTGGAGACCAAAGAACTTCGGCCAAAGCTGTAATTCTAGGATATAACATCTCTTCTACTCTATCTTGAGTTGCAACACGCTCCGTCCATAAACAAGCCTGCCCTCCTAAAACTAAATTGTTTTTCTTTAAGGCTTCCATCTCCGCAGAGATAGGATCCCATTCATAAACCTTCCTAGTTGCATTTCCAGCGTAGCCCCAATCGAAGTAACAGCCGTGCTGCGGCGCCATTATTACAGGAACATTCCTTTCTAAGGCTTCTACGGCTTGATTGAATCCATAGTCACGCCACGCCATAACAATATCCTCTGTCGAAGCGGCATGTCTCTCATTAATTTCATCCCAGCCCACCATGGTTTTGTCGTATTTCTTAACTACGGCCGACATTTTTTTTGTAAAAACATCTTGTAATTCGCCCCATGTATTTAAATTTTCTTGTTGATGTAGTTTTTGACATTTCGAACATTTTTCCCAAATATTTGTCGGTACCTCATCACCTCCTAAATGTATTTTCTTAGAAGGAAAAATAGCAGCTATTTCTTGAATCACTTTTTCTGCAAAAGTATATGTATCCGGATTCCCAAGACAAAGCATGTTCACGTTCATTCTCTTGCGATCTTTCATAGGCATTTCCTCCGGAAACACTTCAAAATCACCGCCTGTACACGACAAATTAGGGTAAGCAGCAAGAATACCAATCGCATGACCTGGTAAATCAATTTCTGGAATTACCTCAATATTGTGAAGTCCCGCAAAAGCGACTACTTGCTTTAAATCTTCTTGGGTATAAAACTTATTGGATAATTCTGGGTAATCTTTGTAATAAGTCCCAGCAGATGTAAGTTTAGGATAGGCTTTAATCTCCACTCGCCAAGCATTATTATCAGTAAGATGTAAATGCAGTTTGTTCAATTTAAAAAAAGACATTTGCGTGATCGTTTCTTTCAACTCATCGACTGTCCAAAAATGCCTACTGCAATCAAGCATCAGTCCGCGGTAATTAAATCGCGGTTGATCTTCAATTTTCAGTTGCATTACACTATTGTTTTCAGCACTAAGCACGATTTGTTTCCAGGTTTGAAACGCATTAAAAGCACCTCCAAAGTCTGAAGCTTCTATATGAACTCCAGTCTCATTTATTTGTAATGTATAAGATTCAAGACTTAAATTTTGAACTTTTTTAATTCGAATAGCAGTATTTTTTGCCTTATCGACAATTTGTATAGCACCCAGATTATTTTTTTGATTAAAAGCAATATATTGTTCGCCTAACTGTTGCCAATCAGAAGGTAATTCTAACTCATTCAGTAATTTTACATTCAGCTTCTTTTGATATGTTTCTACAAATTTGGGCTGCGGAATTATCGCTAATTCCGTACTAGTTGCAACTACTGTTTTTTGACTTTTACAAGATACTACTGCAATACCTAAGAATAGGCTAATTATTATTACTTTTTTCATAAAGTGAAATCTAATTTAAGGATAGAAGTTATCCTTTGCTATTTAAAAAATGAATAATCTGTGGTGTGATTTGTCTGATACTAAATTTCGAAAAAAATCTAAAATCCACAATTGCCAAATATATCTCATTTTATTAAAAACAAAAAACCAATTATCGTTTAAATTACGTTTCCTAGAAAAAACAGACATTATACCACATACAATTTTGCACCCTTCAAACTCGATATTCCACAGTTAATAATACAGTCTGAAATCAAGTAATTTGCAGAGACCATAATGCTTTTCATGCAACTCTTCTACGATTTCAATTAGATTATCTTGATCTTGGCATAAGCTGAAAAAAGCTTTATCTAAGTTAATGCTATTAATATTTTGCATGGCTTCTCCATATCCTGAAACTGCACGAGCGCCAGTAACATCTAAAAAATACTGTGCTTCTTCTGGATCTAAATCAAGTACTTTTATATTGGCAAAATGCAAAATTTTACCTGTTAGCTTTCCTTCAAAAAGCTCAGCCATTTCTGTTAAACTGTAGTAATATTCATTGACACATATAGAATTTCCCTCACCCGGCATTACAAGATAGATTATTTCATAATCCTTAAAATTATGGTCGTCGTAGCGCAACGCACTTAAACCCTCTTCGACTCCTTCAATCGTATCGCAGGTTCTATAAATACTTGTTATTCCTTGTTCCAAAGCAATTTGACCTAGATTTCTAAAAACCTCAGTATTGATAACTGTTTCTACATCAGGAACAACTTCGAGACAGAAAATAAATTTATCGTTATCCATGAAATTTTATTTTTTTTATTGCTTTAAACAAACAACTTTTTGTTACTAAAAAAGAACTCCTTAATGAAATAACTATACTGTGACTTCTATTTGCATTAAAAACGAGGTCTAAAACTTATTAGCTATTTATTTTCCAAAAATACTAATAATGAAAATTATAGCGAGTCTTTTACGGCCAATAATTAATGCAAGACATTACTTTATCCCGAAACCAAAACAGTTTCAGATTACCTCTAATTTCGAATATAATACTTTCTCTGATTCTAGTTTGTAATTATTTTATGTTTCGAAATAGCAGTATTCCGTCTGTCTACATCATTAAAAAAAGTGTACTTCTATATTATAAAAAATACACAAAAAATTAATTATCAACAATTTACAAAACAAAATCACTAGAGAATTTTAAAAATATCGCAATTTATTTTCGATAAAAAGACTAACTTTAGATTATGAAAAAACATTACAATATTATTATAGCGGGAGCTGGTGGCATCGCTGAGGCAGTTAGTTTAATTTTGGCGGAATGGAGTGATATCACTCCTACTCTTTTTATAGGGGACAGGAGTTTTTTAAAAGCTAAAAAAGTAGCCAAATGGGTTGAAGAAGGCACTACAAAACCCTGCACTATAAAAGCTTTTGATCTTGTCGAAACTGGAATAACTGACGAGATGGAGGACATCTTTCTGCAAGGAGATATTGTTCTGGATTGCTTGCCAGGTAGTGCAGCGCCGAGAATTGCTCAATTTGCAAAAGACTTCAACCTTCATTACGCAAACCTTACAGAATACGTTGCCGAAACCGAAGAGATTAAAGCCTTGTCTAAAAATGCTACAACTGGTTTTATATTACAAACTGGTTTAGCACCAGGATATATTGATTTATTAGCCCATGAATTGTTCCTACAATTTTGCAACGACTACAAAGTAAACTCTGTTCACACACTGGAATTTAAAGTAGGTGCGCTAACGAAACATGCTGTAGCACCACATTTTTATGGTTTTACCTGGAGTCCTGTTGGTGTTGCCACCGAATATCTAAAAGACACAATTGTATTAAGAGACTACGTTAAAACAACACTTCCATCCTTATCAGAGCGAGCTACTATTATCATTGATGGTATTTCTTATGAAGAAGATCTTACCTCCGGAGGTGCCGCTGATTTACCCGATGCATTATCAGGAAAAGTATGTCGGCTTGATTATAAAACATTGCGATATCCTGGTCATTATGCTTGGGTAGAAAAGCAAATTAAAAAAGCTGCAACCACCGAAGCTGCCATTAAAACCTTACAGCAAAAAATGCAAGAGGTAATTCCTCGTGTAGAGGATGACCAAATTATATTGTATGCCGCCATAGAAGGTAAAGATATCGAAGGTGTTTTACGCCGTCGCGAAATAGCTAAAACTATTCTCCCGCAAAAAATAGGGAATCATCAACTAAGAGCAATTCAAACTACTACCGCAGCACCTTTGGCGCAAGCCGCACAATTACTCCTAGAAGGAAAACATAAAGGTGCTGTTCTTCAAAGCCAAATTGATTCAGCTGCATTTCTCGACGGGCATTTTGTTTCAAAAGTATATGGAAAACTATAGCGCACAACCAGACAAAACAAACTGCCATTTTCTGCCCAATCGAAATACATTTTTTTGTAATATTACGTTCTATAAAAGCACAGTTAATATTTGCAAATAATGAGAATCTACTACATCAATAATGGAAAGGAAAATGGTGGCCCTTTTACACTAGAAGAATTAAAATCCCAACAAATAAACAAAGCTACTTTAGTATGGTATCAAGGTATGGACGAATGGAAACATGCTCATGATATCGAAGAACTTAGCTCTTTTTTCACAGTAGTTCCGCCACCTATAAAATTCACCACTCCTACTCCCGAAACTATTTCTACTCCCAAAATTGAGGATGAAAAGGAATCAGAATCAACTATCCTGGGATTAAAGAAAAGTCACTTTTTTTTAGCCCTCTTATTTCTAGCGATATTTACAGCTGTGGTTGTTCTCAACGTTATTCAAAATAACAAAAGAAGCGAAATAGACCTTAAAAATAAGGAAACAGAGTTTAGCAACGAGAAAATTGATCTGGAGCAAAATGAACGTAACGAGCAACGCATTCAAGAGGAAATTAGAAAAAGAATTGAATTAGAAAATAATAACCTAAGAAAAAGAGATTCGATTAATAGTCGTATTAATGAAATTAAGAGCATACTTATTGATAAAAAAAATCAATTAGAAAATGCAAAAAGGGCGTTAAGTGATGCAGAAACCTTTACGTTCCTTAGGTCTGAAAATGAAAAATTGCAAGAGATCAATTTGATACAAAATGACATCCAAACTATAAAAGCTGAAACAGACCAGCTCACTAATGAGGCGGACAGATTGTATTTGATACTGGAAACGATTCGTTAATAAATTACGACTTTGATTAAAAATTAAACCAACTAATCTAGTTTTTATATAAAAGTAGGTTAGTTGGCTTAAACAATTACACCATCAATCACATTTTAACCATCCAGTAATACTCATTCGAGTATTTTGAGTAACCAAAACTTCATGAAGTAACTCATCGCTTTTAAAGAAGACGGTCTTTCCTTGAGTAGGTGAAATTTTTTGGTTGTTATTTTCTTGGTGAATTAGTAACTCTCCACCATCTTCGGGTTGCCAATTATCATTTAGATAACTAATCATCGAATATTTCCGACTAGGATTATTCTGAAATTGATCGAAATGTTGCAGGTAAAAATCCCCCTTTTCATACAGCGAATAATGAAATTCATAACCGGTAATTCCGGTAAAGCAACTCTCATTTAAGTAGGCAATAAAGGCCTCTATTTGGACAAAAAAAGCATTTTCAAATTCATTGTTGTGCTTTTTGTCGAGCCAGTAAATAGAATCACTTCGCACTGCGTTGTCATACGTAATCACTTCTGAGTTTCCAGTTCCTGCGACAATCAATAAGTTTTGCTGGTTTAAGGCGAGTAAATTTTGCTTTAAGCTGTTCGCTAGTTCGTTGCTTAAAAAATTTTCAGAGATACCTACCTTGTTCTCAATGTAGGAGGTAATTAAAGCTTCAAAGCTATTTTCCATTTATTTTCCGTTGACGGAAAGTGATGTCAACGGAGCAAGGTAGAATAAAAAAAAATAGCAATAGTCAAATTAGAACTAAACTTAATAATCAAGAAAACACAAATACAAAAAAAGGATCCAGATATGAATCTGAATCCTTTTACAATTATATAAATCCTATTTTTGGCTGTTACAATCTACTAATATAACTTCCATAAATATCCTTAAACTGATAGCCTTCAGATATCCTATCCTTGCTTAGTTTTTTATATTCTACCATTGCCCAAAGAATGAATTCTTTCATGAAAAATTTGTCTTCCTTTTCTAATTGTGGTTGGTATTTCTTTACTAATATCTCAAGTGGCACAATTGCTCCTAGAATGCTTTGGTATTCCTCATCCTTAGCGTCATCTAGTAATTCAAAACCACTTTCGGCAAAAAACCATTCGACTAAATCCGTATATGGTGTTTTTTCATCTGGCTTTTCTAGTTTTTCAATTTTGGGGAAATAACCTGGAAAAAAGGTATGAATCGCTGAGCCAATTAAGTTTTGAGCAACGTATGCCGCTCCCTCCTGCTCTCCTTCATAAACTAATTCCACTTTCCCTGTAATCGACGGAATAATTCCCATAAAGTCAGACAAACGCAAGATGGTTTTATCATCTCCTGCTTTTAGAGCGCGGCGTTCTGCCGTGCTTAATAAGTTTTCATAAGCGGTGATACTCATTCGCGCACTTACCCCACTTTTATTGTCGATATATTCACTTTCTCGTGCTTCAAAACTAATTTGTTCTAATAAATCCTTTGCCAAGGAAGGAACATAAACCATATCACTCTGATCAGCATCCAGATTTGCTTCCTGGGACGTAATCGCGCGAGCAATTTCTATAGTTTCAGGATAGTGGGTTAATATTTGAGAACCTATTCTATCTTTTAACGGAGTTACAATATTCCCTCTATTAGTATAATCTTCAGGATTTGCAGTGAATACAAACTGCATGTCTAGCGGCATTCGCAATTTAAATCCTCTAATTTGAATATCACCTTCTTGTAAAATATTAAACAATGCCACTTGTATTCTCGCCTGTAAATCAGGCAATTCGTTAATTACAAAAATACAACGATTGGCACGTGGAATCATCCCAAAATGAATCACACGATCATCAGCATAAGACAATTTCAAATTAGCTGCTTTTATAGGGTCAACATCTCCTATTAAATCAGCAACGGTTACATCTGGAGTAGCCAGTTTTTCAAAGAAACGATCATTTCTGTGCAACCATGAGATAGCAGTAGCATCTCCGTTTATCGCTATTAAATCTTTGGCATAGCGCGAAATAGGATTTAATGGATCGTCATTAATCTCTGAACCGTTCACATAAGGAATATATTCATCTAATAATTCGATCATTTTTCTCGCTAAACGAGTTTTGGCTTGACCACGAAGTCCTAATAAATTGATGTTGTGACGCGATAATATAGCTCGCTCCAACTCAGGAATAACTGTATTCTCAAAACCGTAAACCCCTTCAAATACTGGTTTTCCTGATTTTATTTTCTCTCTTAAGTTAGTTCGTAACTCATCTTTAATGCTTTTACTTTGATATCCTGAAGCTTTTAATTCGCCTAAAGTATTTATATTTTCTATTTTCATTTTTTTTAGTTTAATTAACCGCTAAATGCGGGAAGTCTTTATTCTAGTTCCTCAACTTATTATATTTAACCGCAAAGAGTACAAAGCTTTACGCAAAGTTCACTATTTCCTTTTATCTCTATTCTTATTTCTACATTCTATCTTAATATCCTCGACTGAATACTACTACTCAACTGAACACTACTTTATCTTCTTCTTTCTATTAGCTTCATAATCTTCAAAAATCATTTCGCCAAGTCCTTTCAGTCCAGTATAGAAGGCTTTTCCTTGATTGGCTTCCGTAAACTTATTGACAAATTTCTGTAAGTAAGGGTCGTTTGCAATCATGAACGTGGTTATAGGAATGTGTGATTTTCTGGCTTGTTGTGCCTGACTGTAGCATTTATCGACAATATATTCGTCCAGGCCATTACTGTTCATATAATAGCTGCCGTCTTTTTCGCGAACACAACTCGGTTTACCGTCCGTGATCATGAAAATTTGTTTGTTGGTGTTTCGCTTTCTTCTCAGTAAATCCATAGCTAGCTGCAATCCCGCAACGGTATTGGTATGAAAAGGTCCCACTTTTAAATAAGGTAAATCTTTAATGGCGATAGTCCACGCATCATTCCCAAAAACCAAGATATCTAAAGTGTCTTTTGGGTATCTCGTAGTAATCAATTCTGCAAGCGCCATAGCTACTTTTTTGGCAGGCGTGATTCGGTCTTCTCCATACAATATCATACTGTGGCTGATGTCGATCATTAGTACGGTACTCATCTGTGATTTGTATTGGGTATCCTCGACAACCAAGTCATTCTCAGTGAGCATAAAATCTTCTACTCCATTATTGATTTGGGCGTTGCGTAGACTCTCCGTGAGCGAAATTCGTTCTAGACCGTCGCCAAAGTGAAACTCCCGGAATTCCCCCGTATGCTCATCTCCACTCCCAGAATGTTTTGTTTTGTGATTTCCGTTTCCAGAGCGTTTCAAGTTCCCAAAAATCTGGTCTAAAGCCTGCTGCCTAATCGCTCGCTCAGTTTTGGCAGTAATTCCAATACCTGAGGTTCCATCGTCCTTAAGCTCGTCTCTGATGTACCCTTTTTTCTTTAAATCTTCAATAAAATCATCGATACTATAATGTTCATCGGTGAGTTTATATTCTTTGTCTAGTTCCCGCAACCAGTCAATTGCTTCGTCAAAATCTCCTGAAGTATGTGTGATCAATTCCTTGAAAATTCCAAAGAGTTTATCAAACGGAGACTGATTTGGCGCCTCATATTGCTTGAAGTAGAAACCTTTTTTAGTAACATTTTCCATAGAGTTTAAAATTACATCATTTTAAAACAGTGACTTGGCAAACGATTATTAATTTTTAGTTAAAATAGAGTTTGTTGACACATTCCGTCACAATCAGTTTGCCCTAAAATAAATAAGTTTAATTTTACCGTTTTAAAAATTAAAAATGGAACAATTAGAACATTGGGGAATCTTTTTATCCAATCAGGTCGATAAAAATGCGTTTATCGAAACCCTACTTTCTGGAACATCTAGTTCACAATTAAGTACGTTTAACACTAAAAAAGGAATCCTTTTTTCGGACATTGCTATAGACAATTTTATTAAAAAGGAATACCAATATGACGCTGTAGCAACTGCACTTGAAACCACAAGAAAATTAAGTACTTATTCCTCGGGCGAGCGCAAGAAAGTGTTTTTGAATTATTGTATCAATCAAAAACCTGATTTTATTATCGTTGACAATCCCTTAGACCATTTAGATCAGAACTCAAGAAATACGATTAGGATCACACTAGAGGAATTAGCTCAAAAAACACAATTGATCCTATTAGTAAATCGTCAAAGTGATTTTCCTTCTTTCCTTCTAAAAAAAGCGCACATCAAAGACAATTCATTTGTTCTAGACGAAATAAACCCAGTGCTTAGTGAGCAGAATATATTTGAAGCAAATCGAATCCCAACTCCTCTTAACCCTGTAGTTTTCGCTGAAGAGGTTCTCATAAAAATGAAGAATCTTTGCGTAAGCTACAATGAAAAACCTATTTTAAACGATATCAATTGGACCATTAAAAAAGGAGATTTCTGGCATTTACTTGGGCCTAATGGTTCTGGCAAAAGCACTTTATTGTCCTTAATAACTGGTGACAATACAAAGGGTTACGGACAGGATTTATATCTTTTTGGGATGAAAAAAGGTAGTGGAGAAAATATCTGGGACATAAAAAAAAATATTGGCTATTTTTCGACGGCTATGACAGAGTTATTTCAAAAAAACGACAGCCTCGAAAATATGATTCTATCGGGTTTTTTTGACTCGATTGGATTGTACACCCAACCTACGGATCTACAAAAAAATATAGTTGCGCAATGGCTTGATCTAATCCATTTAAGCTCCCTTAAAAACAAACCTTTTAAAACGCTTTCACTGAGCCAGCAAAGACTTGCTCTTATTGTGCGTGCCGTCATAAAACATCCTCCTTTATTGATTTTAGACGAGGCTGTAGAAGGCTTAGATGACGAAAATGTTGCTATGGTAGCACAGCTCATCACCCTTTTATCACAACAACCAAATATGGCTATTTTATACGTTTCTCATAGAATTGAACCCAATATTATTCCTAATGCCATTTATGAATTAACACCTAATGAAAACGGTTCTCGAGGTAAAATTAGAATCTAAATTACAACTATTTTTTTGGGCGTGACGAGCGTGCTTTGCGCTCTCAATCTCTATTGTCTCGTTTTAAGAACGAGACAATAGAGGATTTCCGCTGCAATCACTCACGCAATATGCAGATGCCAAAGTGATTATCCTATAATAGAACTAATAAAACTGACCGTCAACATAAAACCAAGATCCATCTTCTAATATAAAAATAGAATGTTCATAATGTATTTGTGCCTTTAATTCATCGTCAAGATAAAACGCTTTAAAGGTAACCGTATTTTTAGTACTCTCTAAAACAGACAATCTAATCCACTGATTACTTTGAGCCCATTCTAGAATAGCTGCTTTTTTATGGTGTTTTCTGGTCGAAAAGTGAGTTGTCGCCACCAGATAATCTGCTTTGTGAGTTGCAAATGCTGAATAGCGAGAGCGCATCAAAGCTTCTGCAGTGGGTGCTTTCTTTATTCCTTCGATATAAGGTTTGCAACAATTATCAAAATCTTGTTGCGAGCCGCAATAACATTTTATCATTCGAAGTAAATTACAAATGTCCGTTTAAACCAATAATTCGTTGTTGCAGTTGATTTAATAAAACTTGGTATTTACTAATTTCAATCAAATCTTCATCCTCATCTGAAAAGTCAAGAAAATCGTCCAATTGATCACTTACTTCCACTAATTTATTGTTGGCTTCTTTTGCATTTTTGGCTGCAATCAAATCGATTATTTCTTGCACATTTGCTTTTAATTCGATGAATTTTTCGTTTTCCATTATTTCTTTAATTATATAGTATCAGAATTTTTAGTGTCGTGGAATTTTTTCGCAATTTGTTTTAATTTTTCCTTTCTAAGAATTTCTGCATTTTTAACCCTGTCCTGTGCTTTGTGCAGCTTATCGTTGTGTTTTTTAATATTCTTTTCGTTATTCCTGCTCATAATTCCTGTTTTTAATTTGCTCTTAAAACCCAATTTCTTTCTGTTTCCTAGGCTTTTATTGGTTCAACCTAAAAACTAAAAACAGCCACTAAATAAACCCTTGGTTTTTAGTAGTAAAAAAAATCTTGTGCAAAGTTCGACATTTTAATTTAAACGAATAGTACAGCCCATACGTTAAATAGGGTTTTCATTCGACAAACTATCCGTCATAAAAAAGAAAAAACACCCTGCATTTGTCTATTTTTCGCCACTTCTCCTTTTTTAATCTGCTATTGAACAAGAATTTAATTAATTTGACACTTTAATATATTTTTTAAAATTATCGGGATATTTTATTATAATAACTATATTTGGAAACGTTAAAAAAATCCCACAATCGATCATATAGATTAAATGACATCTAAAAATTATAGATTAAAATTCTTCAGGTGGCTTATAGCAAAACCAAAGACTGCCGGTCTTTTCACTTTCCTGTTACTAAGTACTATTGTAGGTTTCATTGGCTTTCAACAATATAAAATTGTTAAAGATGATGAACAACTCGTGATGAAGAATACACTACATGTGATTCATCAAAACATTGAGCAATCACTTAAAAACTCATATACCTCTACACTTACCGTAGCACTTACAATAAATGATCAAGGAATTCCTGAAAATTTTGACACTATAAGTAAGAAGTTATTGCACTCAAATTTACCTTTATCAGCCATACAATTAGTCCCAAAAGGAGTGGTCAAGTATGTCTATCCAATGAAAGGCAATGAGGCCGCCATAGGATTAAATATTTTAGAGACGCCGTATCTTAAAGAAGAAGCATTACAATCAATCAAAAACCAAAAAATGTACTTTGCTGGCCCTATCAAGTTAAAGCAAGGCGGTACAGGTATTGTGGGACGTCTACCTGTTTTTCAGGGTGGTGATTTTTGGGGTTTTTCAGCAGTAATTATCAAACTAAAAGAGCTGTTGCAGACTTCACTAGCTTATGTGGACCTTTCTAAATATTACTTTCAATTTTCTAAAATAGATCCGACTACCAAAAAGGAAGTCTACTTTCTTCCAATAGAAAATAATTTCGCAAATAACTATAGTGTTTCCTTAGTCGTACCTGATGGGAATTGGAAATTAGCACTCACCGCTAAACAGCAAAATTACCTAACTGCAGCAATGTTAATCCCTACAATTCTTGGTTTATTTTTAGCTGCATTATTTGGTTTTTTAATAACGCTAATTCTAAAAAAACCGGCTGAGCTTCAACTTTTAATCAATCAACAGGCTGAAAAGCTATTAAAAAGTGAAATTAAATTTAAAACAATTTTTGATCAAGCAGCAGTTGGCATTACAAATGTTGACCCTATCTCCGGAAAATTTATTGAAGCTAATAATCAATTTTGTGAGCTTGTAGGTTTTACTCAACAGGAATTAAAGGAGAAAACCTATCAGTCAATTACTCACCCAGATGATTTGGCTAATGATGAAAATAATATTTCTAAAATTAAGCAAGGATTAATTCGCAATTATTCGATAGAAAAAAGATACATTACAAAGGAAGGAAATATTATCTGGGTAAATCTATCCGTTTCACCGCTATGGAACGAGAATGAAAAGCCAACAAGTACAATTGCAGTTACTCAAGATATCACATTAAGAAAGGAAGCAGAAGAATTAGTAAAAAAAACAGAAAATCGTTATAAAGGCATATTTGAAGACTCACCATTACCATTATGGGAGGAAGATTTTTCTGAAGTAAAAAAGAATCTTGAGGTTTTAGGATTAATGCATAAAAGTGAAGAGGAAGTTACTGCTTATTTTCAACAAAATCCTAATGAAACTAAAAAATGTAGTGCGTTAGTTAAAGTAATTAACGTCAATCAAGAATGTCTTCGTTTTAATAAAGTTGACAATAAAGAAGCTTTGCGAATGAGCTTATCTCCTTTTATTCATGAGGAGTCTATTGCAACATTTGTTCAACAACTCGTAGCCATTACTCAGGAAAAAAAGAAATTAAATCTCGAAGCTATAATTATAGACAATGAAAACCAGTTTCGCAACATCAATTTAAGGTGGAATATTATTTCCGGTTATGAAGACACTTTAGAAAGAGTTATCGTTTCTACAGAGGATATTACGGAACGAAAAAACACCGAAAAGAAGATTATTGACTCACAAAAACAAATCGAGTCCCTAATCAATACTATCGATGGGATAGTTTGGGAATGTGATAGTAAAAGTTTTTGTTTTTCTTTTATAAGTAAAAAAGTAGAACGTATATTAGGTTACACGCCAGAGGAATGGTTAGCAAGTCCTACTTTTTGGGCAGACCATATTTATCCTGAAGACCGCGAATCGACCGTTAACTATTGCATCTTAAAAACAAACCAACAATTAAACCATGATTTTGAATATCGAATGATTGCCAAAAATGGATCAATTGTTTGGTTAAAGGATATCGTAAATGTAGTTGTTGAAAATGATAATTCAATAAGCCTGCGTGGTATCATGATTGACATTACCAAAAATAAAGAGTCAGAAGAAGATTTGAATAATTCCTTCAACCTAGTTACGGAGCAAAATAAAAGACTTCTAAATTTCTCCTATATTGTGTCGCATAATTTAAGGTCTCACACCAGTAATATCACATCAATTATATCTTTAATTGAGATGTCTGACTCTGAGGAAGAAAAAACTGACTTACTACTACTTTTAAAGTCGGTTTCTAATTCATTAAACGAAACAATGCTTCATCTTAATGAGGTTATAAATATTAGAAACAACATTGGCTTAGTATCTGAATCTGTAAACTTAAATCAATACATAGAAGCCGCACAAAATGTACTTTCAGAACAAATAACAGCAAAGAAAGCAACCATTCTAACCCAAATTCCAAGGGATGTAGTGGTCAATTATAATCCTGCGTATTTAGAGAGCGTATTATATAACATCTTATCAAACTCAATTAGATACAGCCACCCAGACCGTTTACCTATTATTAATATTAAATGGCTAATTGAAGACGAAATGAACGTTTTACAAATCTCAGATAACGGAATTGGAATAGATCTTGTAAAAAATGCCGATAAAATTTTTGGAATGTATAAGACATTCAGCAATAATCCCGAATCAAAAGGAATAGGTTTGTTCATTACAAAGAATCAAATTGACGCTATGAACGGGGCTATTACAGTAAATAGTATACCAAACGAAGGAACTACATTTAAAATCTACATTCGATGAAAAAGAAAAAAATATGGGTCATCGATGATGATGCAATTTACCAAATAATCGTAACTAAAATTATCCAGAAAACGAATCTGTTCTCGACTATTTCATCTTTTTATGATGGAAAAAACGGAATTGAGGCTCTGGCAGACACCATTGCAAATAAGGAATCTCTTCCAGATATTATACTACTAGACATCAACATGCCCATTATGGATGGCTGGGGGTTCATGGAAGAAATGGCAAAACTAGAAGCATTAAAAAACAAAACAATTACCGTCTATATTGCAAGCTCTTCTATTGCCTATGAAGACAAGTTGAAGTCCAAAACCTATCCTGCGATTTTAGGCTATTTATCTAAACCTATTTCTATAAATGATATCCAATTGTTAGCATCTAACGATTAAAATACCTGCAAGAAATTAAGTGACAGCAATCAAATAAGCGCTCTCTTGATTTCTTCTAAAGTTTTATTTGTAAAAATTAATTCCTCTATAATTTCTTTTCTCAAAAGATCTAAATCCTCATATTCAAAATACTTAGCCCAAGAAGTCAAATTGAGAAGGTTTCTTATCTGCTTAATTTTTTTTGTGGTCTCAAAGCTGGTACGAAGAATTGCTTTTCCATTATAATCTGGATTATTTTTATGCTGATAATTAACAGTGTTTTTCGAATAATTCATTTCTAAATAGTACAATTCCTCCTCCGCATTATCAGGATAAAAGTGAGTCCAAGGAGCAAAACCCAATTTGGTTTTCGATTCAGACTCAGGCTCCATCGCTTCTAATCTCCATTTACTGTTAGCTAATCTTCCCCAATGATTTGACAACCGATAAATACCTACTTTTGTATAGTAATAACTACTTCCTGACTTGCTTTCGTATTGTACTTTTAGACCTTCTAGACTACTTAATACTACCTCTTGAAAAACACAAAAAGTATTTTTGAAAGATTTAGGACTGGGGCGAAATATTTTTTCCATCGAACAAAGGTACTCAGAAACTCTAAAATGCAACAGAGGGAACTAATATTTGATTAACTTTGCAAATTAGAATTTTATAAAAGTAAATTGATCATGACAAAGTCTTCACAAGAAAAAATGTTACAAAAAGGAGTTTATACCGGAATAATGGAAAAAGATGAAAACAACAATTTTTTTTGTGGTGAATATCTTTTAGATTATAAAATGGCAATTTCTAATCATAAGTTAGGTGATTATATCACCATTAAATCCATTATAGAAAACCCAAGTGACATAAGCTACAACAAGTACCCAAAGAAGTCAAAGAACTTCGATAAAGCAAACAACAAACCGCAACAATAATATTGTACAAGCGTTTCTTTTTTGACAAATAAAAATCATCGAACACTCTTTTTCGGGAATATTTTTTAGTCACAAACTAAAAAATTAAAAAAAAGTGTACCTTTGCAAAAAATTTGTCGGTTTTGAAACCAAATTATATTGATTTTATATTAAAAGACAAGTAGTTACCATATTTATGAAAAAAATAGTTGAATACCGCAAACTGCTAAATGTAGAAAAAACTGCAGAGCTTAAAGATTTAAAAACGATCTACCGTAATTCTATGAAAGAATGTCATCCTGATAAATTTCAAGGTGATGAGGCTGGATTAAAAGCAGCTGAAGAAAAAAGTAAACAAGTAATTGAGGCTTACCACTTCTTGGTAAGTATCAATCCAGAAACTACAAAGTTGAACTTACCTGAATACACAGAAACAATTTCAACTGCAACAATTACAGATTACAAATTTGTTGAAGGTAGATTAATTATCAATTTTTCAAACGGTAGCGTTTATGAGTACATTAGTGTACCTAAATCCACTTATGTTAAAATGGTAAACGCATCTTCTCCTGGAAGATTTGCAAAAAGACATATTCTTAATTCTTTTACTTGGAGAAAAACATTGAACCAAGACTAGACTAAACAAAAATAAGCAATACTAAAGCACCCTTCACGGGTGCTTTTTTTATATATCACTTTTCTAACTAGATAGTAACGATGTTACTCTTTTAAAATATTTTTAAAACAAACCTTTGGATTTAGTATAATCGACTTGTTTTTCCTACTTTAGTCCTCCAAACCAAACTAAACCATATCACGATGACCAATCCCTGTAGTAAATACGAATTGCAATATAAAAAAGCTAAAGAAACTCTGGCTATTTTAAAAGTAAATCAAGCAGAAATTGACTTAAAACTACAAACCGACTCCATTAGTGCTGACTTACATAAAAAACTCAGAACAGTCAATCTCGAGATAAAAATTACTTTGAATGAATTAGAACAAGCTGAAGACGATATACAGCAATGTGAATTGCAATTTAAATTAAAACAAAATACATTCTAAATCTAGAACTTAAAAACACCTTCTCACTACGAACTAAAGAAGAGGTGTTTTGACATATCCAAAATTTCATCAAATGAGAATGTCTTATTTATTTTAATATTTTCACAACTAAATATTTATACCCAACTCATTAATTCTACACGGCTAAAGCAAAAAACATCATCCTACCTTATAGTTGACTACCTATAGACCTCGTTCCTAAACTTCACTATTTTATTTCGAATTTTAACAGCGACACACTATTATTTATCAAAATGAGTACTAAAAAAATAACAAAAATTTAGGCATGAAAATTAATTGTACTTTGATAATTTTAAATACTTTTGCACACTTAACTTAATTAACTAATTAATATTAATAATGAAAAAAATAATTTTATTACTTTCTGTTGCTGTTGTTTTATTTTCTTGCAACAAAGTTGGAAAAGACGAATTCCTTATCACTGGTACTGCAACTGGTATTGAAAATGGTAAAACTATAATCTTAGAATCTCAAGACCCTACCACTGGAGCAATTATTGCTTTAGACACTGTAAAAGTAGAAAACGGTAAATTTGAAATCAAAGGAAAAGTGACTGAACCAGCTTTCCATACTATTCAATTAGAATCAGTAGCAGGACAAGCTCCATACGGTAAAGTTCCTTTTATCTTGGAGAACGGAGAAATCAAAATCGCTATTGATAAAGACAGTATCCAGAAATCTAAAGTTTCAGGTACATATAGTAATGAGGAGTACGTTAAATTTAACGAGGAGATTAAAGTAGTTCAAAAGAAACTAATGGACTTCCAAACTCAAAACATGCAAGCAATGAATACAGCACAACAAGCACAAGATACTGCTGTAATCAATAAATTAATGCAAGGTTACTCAGCAATCCAAGAAGAAGTAGGTGCTGCTACTAAAGCAAAATACACCACTTATGCTGAATCACACCCAAAATCATATATTAGTGTATTAATTGTACAAGGAATGGCTAACGACCCAAGTGCTGACATTAAAAAAACTGAAACAATTTTCAATAGCCTTGATGAATCTTTAAAAAACACTAAAGCTGGAAAATCAGTTAAAACAAGACTTACTGAGATAAATTCTCCTGCTGTTGGTGCATCTGCTGCTCCAGTTGGAGACGCTAAATGAACTTCCGATTTTTCTGCGCCTAATCCTGAGGGGAAAATTATTTCTCTAAAAGAAAGTTTAGGAAAAGTAACAATTGTAGATTTCTGGGCATCATGGTGTGGTCCATGTCGAAAAGAAAACCCAAATGTCGTTGCGATCTATAAAGAGTTACACTCAAAAGGTCTTAATATAATTGGTGTTTCATTAGACAAAGACGCTGCTAAATGGAAAGAAGCTATCGCTAAAGATAAATTAACCTGGCCACAGGTTTCTAATCTAAAATTCTGGGACGAGCCAATTGCAGCTCAATACGGAGTGCAAGCAATTCCTGCAACTTTTATACTTGACGCTTCGGGTAAAGTCGTTGCAAGAGATCTAAGAGGTGCTGAACTTAGAGCAAAAATCATCGAACTTTTGGCCAAATAATCGGTTTAGAAGTCCAAAATAAAAAAATCTCCCTAGTGGAGATTTTTTTATTTTATTCAATACCAACACGTTAAAAATAATACTAAAATTAAGTGTAAAATTAGTTTGTAGAAACGAAAACTGTTTCTATATTTGCACCGCTAACAACAGCCAACTGTTGTACTCAAAGGCTTAGGGGAGATACTCAAGCGGCCAACGAGGGCAGACTGTAAATCTGCTGTGTAAACTTCGCAGGTTCGAATCCTGCTCTCCCCACGAAAAGGGTTAAAGATAGTAAAACCAAGGTTTATCAATCTTTTCAAAAACCCACAAAAAAACGTGTTAAGCCTGCAAATCCAACGATTTGCAGGCTTTTTTGTTTTTCTGCACTTTGTCAATATTTATAATATCGTTCAAAGTTTTTATGGCAGAATCGTGGCACATTTGTATATTTTAAAATGTGCCACAGAATACCATCTAAACACCTATAAACATAGGGGTTAACGTGCTTAACGACTTGATTTTTTGAAGTTATAATTCTACATTTATTAATCTAAAACGTTGAATTATGTTAGAAAGCAGTTTTGGGCTGGTTTTCTTTTTGAAAATCCCCCGCAATGAAAGTAAAATTAGAACCGTTTATCTTAGAATTACTGTAGATGGAATACCAAAAGAAACATCTACAAAACGTAAATGGGACATCGCACGTTGGGATCAAAAAGCAGAAAGGGCGATTGGTAGTAAAGAAGATGCAAAATCACTTAATTTTTTTTTAGATTCTCTGACTCTAAAAGTCAATGAGTACAAGACAGAAATTATGTACAGCGGAAAACTAATAACTTCCCAGAAGGTTATGGATCATTTGCTAGGTAAGATTACTCCCAGAACTAAAGTGCTAGAAGAGTTTGAAAAGCACAATGCAGAAATGACAGCATTACTAGGAAGAGGATATGCGAAAGGAACTCTCGATCGTTTCACTATTACGATTAATCATTTAAGAGCATTTACAGAACTTAAATTTAATGCGAGTGATCTTGAATTTACAGATTTAAATCTCGAATTTATAAAGGATTTTGAATTTTACTTAAGATCAGTTCGCAAATGCAGTAATAATACAACGCTTAAATACATCGCTAATTTCAAAAAAATAGTCATTCGTGCTATCGATAAAGAAGTTATCTTGAAAGATCCATTTAAGAACTTTAAAAGCAAAAAAACTAAAATCATTAAAAAGCCTCTTTCCACTCAAGAGTTATATGAATTAGAGCGACATTATTTTACTACTGAACGCTTAAATGTAGTAAGAGATGTATTCGTCTTTCAATGTTATACAGGACTGGCTTATATCGACGCATATCAATTAAAAAAAACAGATATTAAAATGGGGGTCGACACACAATCGTGGATTATGACCGAAAGACAAAAAACGGGATCCTCAACGAATGTTCCTCTCCTACCACAGGCGCTACAGATAATTGAAAAATATAAAGAACATCCTATCTGTTTGCAACGTGGTACAGTCTTACCCGTTTCTTCTAATCAAAAAATGAACGAATATCTAAAGGAAATTGCTGCACTGTGCGGTTTTCCCTTTACTCTAAATACTCATATGGCTCGCAGGACGTTTGGAAGCACTGTAACATTACAAAATAACGTCCCTATTAATGTAGTTAAAGAAATGCTGGGACATTCATCAGTTAAACAAACGGAGGCATATGCTATAACAGAGCAGATTACAGTTGGGCGGGAAATGGCACTTTTAAATAAACGTTTAAATAAAACTAAACCAATCATGTGTGAATCAGATGCTGCTATTCTTCGTAGATTAGAGAAAGAAATAAAAGATATCAAGAAAAAATATAATGTATCTAATCAAAATTTGGAGGCACTTTAGGAAAAGTAACATACAGGTAAATATCCGTAATTCTTTACAAGTAGGAAGTTATGAATAATAGATAATAATAATAATGCCCCCCCAGTCAAACATTTAAATTTACAATACATTTAAATTTGTAAAGCTTTAGCTGTTTTGATCAAATGCAAGATAAGAGGTTGTTTCAACTATTATGAAATAACCTCTTTTTTGTTCAATTTAATTTCACTCCTAACACTAGGATGGTATGAGAGAGTATATTCTATTTACCCGAAACATTGCAGTTCTTTAAAGTACTTGTGATAGTTAGGTAGTGTGATGATGTGGGATAAAGCCATAATCTTGCTGCGGCTAACTTTAATATTTTGTTTTTGTCCCTGTCTATATCCTAAACTTAATATAGTAAGTAAAAGAGCAAAATGCAAAACGTTTAGTCTTTTATCGTCCATATTGATGTGCAGAAACTTACAAAGGATCATATAGTAATTTGTATGGATGTTCATAAACGGATATTTAAGAATAGACAGAAAACTACGCAAAGTCAAAGATTATATTATTACCGATTGCGTAGAAAATCATTCAAAGATATACTAGCAATCCTAAATGCATTAATGCAGATATAATTCTACCTGTCTTTCGTAATCAGAAAATGAATAGCTGTTTGAATGAAATTAGAGCCGTTTGCGACATTTAAAAAGAAATTACATTTAACATTAACTAGACATTCATTTTCGAAGTCTATAACGCTTACTAATGGAGTTCCGATAGAAAATGTTAACAAAATGTTTGGTCACAAATAGGTGCGGATAACCCACCATTATGCAAAGATATTTGACCATAAAATCAGTGAACAAATTATGATGGGTAAGTTTAAAATGAAAATATGGAACTTAAAACAAAATTTGATTCACAAATTCAGTGTGCAAATGCTACTAACTTTACAAGTCTAATCGATTTTCAATCATTTTATAATGCCTAAATAAGTGATCATAAATCAACAGCTCGTACATTCTTTGCTTTGAGGTATATTGCCGGTTAATCATCATGTGAATATGACTCATTAAAAAGTTAGATAGCGGAACTTGTAAGTTATCGTTAATCGACAAAATTGTTTTATGAGTTCGATTTTGTTTCTCTTGTATTAGTTTGAAAATTTCAGGGTGATCATTTATGGCAGTTCCTGACAAAAAACCTTTTATGACCTGGGATAATTGTCTATACTGCGTATCCATTTGTTTTTTCAAAACTTTATCTGCATTAAACTCCTTTTTGAAAGACGACTGTAATTCATCCATTAAAACTAGCTTATCACTATTGGTCAACGAAAAGGAGTTTAAAAAACTATCAATAGCACTAAAGCTAAAAAAGAGTTGCATTTCATTTTTTTTGAAAGAAGATTTTAAAGATAAATATTCTAAAATCATCTCGCTATCATACCAAAATAGCGTTTCTGAATCAATCATAGTATTTTCACCATACCGCTCAATTTCTCTTTGATAGGTATCAGTCTGTACTTTCCAAACAGTATTTTCATTAAGCAATTCATATAAAACAGGATGCATTTTTGCTATAACAGTTATTGTGTTTTCTGGGGTTTTACAATAAAAACGGATTCTAATATGTTCATTAGGATCGTCGTATCTAATAAAAAACCATTTATCGATAATTTTTTCTTCTTTTAGATCTAAAATTATAGGATATAGTTTTTCCGTTAAAATTAGATCTGCGGTTTTAACCCCTGTATATATTTTATAATACAACCATTCACTTCCTATGCAAAAATCTCTTTTCATTCTTTTACGATTGTTCTTTATAAAAAGATAGTATCAACTCATTTGTAAAATTCTCACCCGTAATGTTTTTTACAACTGATTCTCCAGAAAACACAAATTCTTCTAAAATAATTCTATCGTAATTTTTAACTGATTTTAAAAAAAGGGCGATACAAACTACTTTCTCTAAATCAAGAAAAAGAGTGTTGTCAGAATCAACCCAATTTACAAACTGGTTTATTTGCCGTTGCTTTCGCCAAATAGAAAAGGATTCAAAGAGTTCATTACCATTAAGCTTGAAAAAGGATTCAATCTCATTTTTAGATACAATCCATTTTGCTTTTGAAAGTAACACTTCTTTATAGTAAACTCTTGGAAAATAATCATAATGAGACTCCAGAATTCCCCAACTAAAACTAAAAATAGGTTTTACATCTTGGATCTGTAAATCACATAAAAAATGATAAATGGGCAGTGATTTATGGGAGTAATTGTGAGCATTAGACAAACAAGGAATAACTTCCTTATTGTGTTTCTTAGAGCGTAGAACGATTCTATTGTCTGTAACGGAGACCGTCAGATCATTTATACCAATAGTAAAATCTTGTGGTACTCCCGGATTAGAGAGATAGGCAATTTCATATGCTCTCAGGACAGGTCTTCTTAATATGTTTCCCGTTCTAGACTCTGGAACATGAACAATTTCAGCCAGAATTTTATCCGAATACTGTTTATTCTCCTTTTCTACAATTTCATTTGTTAAATTGTATATCTCAGTATTTCCATTGCAAAAACGCCCCAATAATTTAGCGGCACTCACATTTCCAGAGGACTCGATAACTATTTCTTCGTTTTCTAAAAGACCTATCATTACAGAGAATGTAGCCGGAGTGTTCTCCCAGCTAGAGTCAAAGTCAGGAAAATCATTCTCAGAAAGCGATATTACTTTTTCCTTTTGTAAAACCGATGCTTTTATCTTTTTTTCCAATACATAATCATACGCAGTCCAAGATTGCGTGGCAGCTTCGGAGCCCTTCCTTTTAAAAGAAAATTTTTCTAAAATAGCATATGTATCATTCATTTCAGAGTTCTGAAGGTATCCTATACCGGTTTCTGTATCTAATACTGTTGCCAAAGGCATTTCACGAGATTCATACCTTTGAGTGAATGCTTTTATAAAATTTAACTGCTGTACAGATTTTTTTCCTTTTTGAATTCCATTTAAAAAAGAGATAGCTTGCAATACTTTTTTAGATATACAATCACTTAAGGTATTGGCAATAGTCCTGGTATATAAATCTGTTTGGAGAAGGTATTTATCATCATAATCCACTCCTATTTTTTTAATTTCTGATTTTATAGTATCATAAGTTTTTTCTTTAGGTATAATGGTTTTGTCTAATTCAAACAGAAGATTTTTTATCCGTTGTAAAATTTCGTTTTCTGGTTTTAAAGCTGGTATTTTATTCAAGAGAGAGAAAACCCTTTCCCATTCATCGCCGCCTGTTAGGCTTGCGTCTAGTTCACTGACCAAAAATTGAAAATCGATAAGCTGATGGGCATATTCTAAAGCTTCTTCTTTTTCTGAATCATCGTCTGCGAGAATGTCAACCATCTGCTCGATGTTTAACCCTGAATTTACTTGAGTTAATAACGCTTCTAATAAAGGGGATTTTCGGAGTGCTGAGATGCTATGTTCTCTTTTTGTTTTTACATATTTGTATTCGATATAGCGGTAAAAATCGCCAAGAGCGTATATAGAGTTATTGGGGTAATACCTAAGATGTGGCTTTACGTTATCTCGAGAAGCAAATTCTTGCAACATAGCTACCCAGAATTGCATGTCAAATTGAGTATGTCTAGTAAATTTTTTGGTTGACACCAATAAAATGTTAGTTTCACTATCTAAATTTCCCACATTACATCCCCCGAATAATCCAAAAGGAGTGCATCGAGCTGACATTCTTGCAATATATTTCAGCAGGCTAAAGACTAAGGCATTTCTTTTTTTATCGGACAAACTGTGAGGGTTTGCCTTCCAATTGTCTAAGGCGGCTAAAAGTTCCGGTGAAGCAATACGAATTGCTTCGCTAATAAAAGGATTTGTAAATAATTGCAATACACTTTCCGAAGAATAATTGTCCAATAAATTAAAGTAAAAAGAGACTGGAAATAAAGGTGTTCTTATAACATACTCTGAAAACGGCCGAACTTTATATTGCATTAGTGCCGTTTCTTTTTACTCATTTTTTCTGCCATTTGCATCGCATTATATACATTTAATACTTTCCCAGATTTTGATAGTTCCAAAAAGGGAACTTTTTTGTCTTTTGTTCCCGGAACAATTACTTCAATATCATAAGCAGTACCCGAATCTAGGATGATTTGCTTTACCTCAGTTACCGTAAGACTAGGATAATACGACCAAATTAAAGCTGCCGTCCCTGAAACCATTGGGCCTGCCAAAGAAGTACCCGAATCTGAGATATATGTATTGCCTGGGGCCGTAGTATATATTTCTTCCCCTGGAGCAAATAGATCAACATTCAGTTTGCCATAATTTGAAAAACCGGAGACAAAAGTGCTATCCAATTTAGAGGAGATAGAACCAACATTAATAAAATTTTTGCATATTTCTTGTGAACCATCAAAGTTGTTATCAGTTGGATAATATGGATTTTTATCGGCACTAAAACGGTTATTACCAGCACTGTGAACCAATAATACATTATGTTTTTCCGCATATTTAAACGCCTCAAATACCCACTCTTTTTGCAATGAAAATTCTTTACCAAACGACATGTTAATCACTTTTGCCCCATTATCTACAGCATAATATATCGCCATGGCAATATCTTTATCATGTTCATCTCCAGAAAATGAAATACTCAAGGGCATAATTTTTACTTTTTGCACAATTCCTTTTATACCTCTATCATTTTCTCTATTAGCTGCTATTATACCAGCTACCTTTGTAGAATGATCCTGAAGAGATCTATACTCTGGTTTATTAATACTAACTTTGTTACTACCATAATTTTTTTCTAACGTTTTGGGATTATCGCCAATCGAAATACGATCGTCATAATCTAAATTCAGATTCTTATTAACAATAGAGTCAAGTTGAATTTCTGTTTCTTTCATTTTCTCTATTGTTTTTTCGTCATAATCAAATCTTACTTTCATAAATCCGATCATAGCCCCTATATCTCTATCATTATCCTTTCGTCTTTGTCCGAATGTTTTATCATTTATTTTATATTTTTGATACAAACTATCCAGCTGCTGATAGCTGTAATCCTCTTTAGGAAAATAATGTTTTAAGCTATCTTTTACTATAGGAAACAAGGCAACGCTGTATTTTGATGATGTAAGCCAATTGCTATAATGAGACTTTTCTTGTTCATATACTTTTAACGCTCTTCGATACTCTATATAATTAGGCAAATCTTGAGCAGCTATTTCGCTTTCTGTCTTACCCGTAAATAAAGACTCCCAATCTCTAATCAAACGTACATATTCAAAATTACCCCAAACTACATAACCTCCGTTTTTAGTTGCAGTAAAGTTCCATCCATTTATATCGTCAACATATCCGTTATTGTCGTCATCGATACCGTTATCAGCAATTTCACTCGGATTCGTCCAGATTTGATCTTGTAAATCTTCATGTTTCAAATCGATCTGAGTATCGATGACGGCAACAATAACGCTATTGTTCTCTTTTGGTTGCTTTTTATTTTGCTTATACCATTTGTCTAAAGAAATACCTGGGACTTTATCTAATAAATAATCTTTTTGATACCAAGTTTGCAATATGCCATTTAAGCTTTCATCTTTAGCAGATAAATTTTTAGTAACGGTATTTAAGTTGTCTATGGTTTTACAACCTATAAACAGAAAAGTGATAAACAAAATAATATAAAAAGATTTCATAAATTGACAAAACAAAAGTGACTATAATAATTATAAAGTTTGGCCTCCTGCGCCGTTACCAGTCTTCCCTAAATCTGTAACAGTTTTCGGATCATCTCCAAGAACATCTCCTCCATTAATCAAATGCAAATCTTTCAATGTTGCCACTTTCATTTTTTCTAAATCAAATTTTTTGTTTGATTTTTTATCATCACTTGTTTTCATATTTTAAATATTATCAGTTAGTACGTCTACAAATTTATAGTGTCTTGGGTATATAAATAAATAAAAAACTTTTTATCTATCGAAATTCAGGAATTTCGATAGATAAAAAAAAGTAACACATTGTTAATCTATGCTTTATATTTTATTCAATTCTGTTAACTCTTTGATAAAATAAGTGGGTTTTATCCCTGTTTTTTTGTAAAAAGCTGCCGAAAAAGATTCGGCACCGTTAAATCCAAATTCCTCCGCCAATGCTTGCATTTTAAAATTTCTCAATTGTTTTTGTTGTTGTAACTGGACTATAGCATAATCAATCCGTAAGTCATTAATATATTGAATAAAAGATTTTTCTTTGTACATATTTATTATTTTCGAAACATACTTACTGTTGGTATCAAATGCAACAGAAAGTATTTGCACTGTAAGATTACACTCTAAATAACCTTTTTGGTCTTCAAATTGATTTAGTTTCATTAGAATTTGATTCACCAATTCTTCAGCAATTCCAATATCTTTTGTTTTAGTGGCATTCGACCTATTTTCCTTTGTTTCAGTATCAGCTAACTTATTGTCATTAACTAACTTTGATTTATTCATAATTGTATCAAACCGCAAACGATACTTCTTTTTATGATTATACTGATACCATCCAAATAGTCCTGTTGAAATAACCAACAATGCTAATATCCCCATTACCCAATAGAATCCTGTTTTTTCCTTCTTGACATCCTGAATAAGGGCTTCTTTTTCAGAAAACAAATAAGGGCTATCGTATTCTTTCTGCAATTTTTTTGTCAATTCCTTATAATTATTCTGCAAAGTACTTTCGATAAGCATGTATTGGCTTAAGTATTGCAATTGTTTCTCCTTATCCCCACTATTTTTATAGTAGGAAATTAAATAAGGATAGCCGCTCATAAATTCCGGAGTTATTCTTTTTGCTATTTTATAAATGGAATCTACTTTTAGAAAGTTTTTAACTGCTAAATCCTTCCTCCCTAATCCTTCATAGGCTTTACCAAAATAATAATAGGCTGCTAAAGTATTTCCAACATCCTTATAGGCAATCATTTTTGGCAAAGCTTTATTAATGCTATCTAAAGCTGCACTAAAATTCTTTTTCAACACTAGGTTGGCTCCTTCATTTAATATAAAGAGCGCATTATATTCATCATCATTATTGAACTTGGTTTCAATAAAACCTAACTTGTTATAATAGCTAGCAGAATCTGACTGCTGTAAAGCTTTGTGAGCATCTGCAAGGGCAAAAAGAACATTCTGATAGGCATAAGAATATCTAGGAGTTCGCACTTCTTTATCCTTATAATAATTAAAACATTCTCTATACAAATCTAATGCTTCAGGCACTTCGCCCAATTCTTCTGATCGTAAGGCAGCTATAGAAAATTTTACTTTGTAATAAAAATCAGGATTGTTTTTACGGGCATATTTCTCGGCTATAATAAAATTATCGATTGCTTCTCTATACTTAAACTGATTTTTAAGGACATATCCTTTTTGGGAATAAGCATAAGCGGGGAACTTTATATCATTGGAGGTTTTAGAGCAAGCGATGGCACTATCCAAATAACGAATAGCTTTCGTACCATCAGATAATAAAGAATAGAGATAATAGCCTTTTGCTTTTTCAACCGAATTATTCTCATATTTGGCCTTAGCCAAATATAGATGAGCGTATTCTTTTTGATTAGTTTGATTTTTCACATTATCGAAAAACAACTTTTTCAAATCATCATAAGGAAGTTTGCTCAGATCTTTTTTATGTACTTGCGCAAACAAAACAATAGGCAATAAAAAAAATAATAGGTTTTTATTCCAAAATAAACGGGGCATAGTAGGTAATTTTTGACAAAACTAGGGCAAATATTTAATATTAAACAGTTATAACTGGATTTATTACATTTTAACAATCAGCTCCTAAATTACTAATTATCAGTATTTAAAAACAGACCAAAACAAGAATTCCTGAATTCCTTATCGAAATTCAGGAATTCCGATAACGATAGTTTGCTTAGAGTGCTTTCTTGCTCTAGTTTTGACCTCAGAAAATGAAACGGTTTCTTAGTAAGACGTTACTGTAAAAACCTAATCATTTTCTAAATAGTATTGGCCAATATTAGGGACTGCTTCAGCTGGATTGTAACCCTTAAAAAAACAGAGCAAAGGTTTTTAGATAAAGCTAATTTGTTCCTTAATAAAAACAAAGCAAGACGGAAATACAAAACCCGATAAAAACGAATGAATAAGGAAGAAAGTTCTCAAAAAACTCCTTTTATATTAAAACGAATTAATTAACAATTAAAAAACTTAGAAATTATGAATTTACAAAATTTGAATTTAGTAGAGCTTAATGCTCAAGAAGTACAAGAAGTTGATGGTGGAAACCTTGTTGGTTCATTTTTGAGAGGTGCGGCATATGTTGCTCAGGTAGCAGTTCTTTACTTTGAAGGTCTTGAAGCGAACTTTCCCGGAACAGCACCAGCTGGATCAACAATGACTAGTCTTGCTAACTCCACAGGATCAAAATTATAATATTTTTTAATATTGAACAATAGAAGCTCGATTTATTTTCATTAATTTTGTTATGAATAATTCGAGCTTTTTTTAATTTAAAATATTTTTTAATGGCCAAGTATTTTTTCTCAATATATTATATCTTTTCGATAGTACTTTGTTTTTTATTTTTTTTTAAAATTGATTACCCGTATTTGAAAGGCTTTTTTTACTTTAATATTATTTTATTTATATGTCTAGAATTCATAAGATTTGTTACAAAAAAAAAATAGTGATTTCTTTACTAAGTAAACTATTAGGTGGACTTAATAAAAAAGCTTACATAATTACCTCTGCAATTATAACCATATTTATATTTTTTTTAGCTTCGCTAGTAATCAATATCTTATTTAATAATATAGAAGACATTGAGTACCTTAGGGATTTGAACATTTATTTAATTTTTTTTTTAACAGTCATAATTGTTCCATTCATAGAAACTTTTGTTTTTCAAAAAGTAATAATTGAATTTATTATTAACAGATTCCCACAATATAATTTGTATTTTTCAATTATAATTTCTGCTTTAATTTTTGCTTCATTTCATTGTTATTCTACTGCCTATTTTATTGGTATCATGTTTATTGGTTTAAATTTTTCGTTTTTCTACATATTAAGTATGAAAAGAAAGGATGTCAGTCCTTTTTTACATGTTACTTTTTTACATATGTTAATGAATTTTATCTCCTTTTTACTAAATGATGTTTTTCAAAAATAAAATATGAATTTACATTTCCTTATTATAGATTTTAAGTAAAAAATCGATGACCTTCAGTCAAGACCCCATAAACACCCTAGAAAACCTCATCGCCAAAAACAAAACTAAAAGTATTTCTATCTATTTGGTGCTTGTTTTGGCTGTACTCGTTTTTTTGGCATTACTTCCTATTATCAAAATTGAGATTAGCAGCCAAAGTCGCGGTATCGTGTGTTCTACCACAGACAATGTTCCGCTAACCACCTTGGTGAATGGAAAAGTTACTTTTGTCAAACTCAAAAATAATCAAGTAGTACAGCAAGGCGATACACTCATACGACTCACGCAAGAAAACTTAGATACGGAGAAAGCAACTAATCAGGAATTGCTAATAGATTTACAAGATCGCATTCGGGATTTATCACTTTTATGGTAAAAACACGTCAAATAAGGCAATCCTGACTTAATAAAAGCAACTTTTCATAAATCAACTTAATTGCTTGTTTTTCCATTACATAAACACAATTTAAATTCGACATTCCTGAATTTCTTATCGAAATTCAGGAATTCCGATAACGATAGTTTGCTTAGAGTGCTTTCTTGCTCTAGTTTTGACCTCAGAAAATGAAACGGTTTCTTAGTAAGACGTTACTGTAAAAACCTAATCATTTTCTAAATAGTATTGGCCAATATTAGGGACTGCTTCAGCTGGATTGTAACCCTTAAAAAAACAGAGCAAAGGTTTTTAGATAAAGCTAATTTGTTCCTTAATAAAAACAAAGCAAGACGGAAATACAAAACCCGATAAAAAAGAATGAATAAGGAAGAAAGTTCTGGAAAAACTCCTTTTATATTAAAACGAATTAATTAACAATCAAAAAACTTAGAAATTATGAATTTACAAAATTTGAATTTAGTAGAGCTTAATGCTCAAGAAGTACAAGAAGTAGAGGGTGGGTTTATCCCTCTTTTAATTTGGGGAATTGCGATATCAGCAGAAACTGTTGCTACAGCTTTCTTCGTAGGTGTAGGTGTTGGAGCAGCAGTTGCTCAAGGTCAAAAATAATTTTAAACATAAAAACATAAGATTATGAATTTAGAAGCGTTAAAACTAGAAGAAATTAGCTTTCAAGAATCACAAGAAATAGAGGGCGGTGTTGCTGTTCCAGTGGCTGTGGCAGTTGTTGCTGCCGGCGCAACTGTTGTTGGAGTTATTGTTGTTGGAGCTGTAGTTGGTTATGGAATTTATAAGTTCGTAGATTGGGCAACATCATAAAAAACAAAAAAATGACTTTTGATAAAATTATGCAATATTTAGCTCCTTATTGGTTTAAGTTATTTATAGTAGGCATAGCTATCGGAGCACTTATTGCTCATATCCAAAAGATAAGAACTTAAGTACTTATAATGTTTACTTTTACACTCCTCATAATTTATGGGGAGTGTATTATTTATATAATTAACTGGAATTATATTTACTCTTACTTCTTAACAGTACGGCAATTAAATTTAACAATAAAATAAATGAACCTCAGCTCAGACCCGATAAATACCCTCGAAAATCTTATCTCTAAAAACAAAACCAAGAGTATTTCTATCTATTTGGTTCTCATTTTAGCAATACTCCTTTTTTTGATAGCGTTACCCTTAATCAAAGTTGACATTAGCAGTCAGAGTCGAGGGATGATTCGAAGTACTACCGATAATGTAACGTTAAGTAGCGTGGTAAACGGCAAAGTTACTTTTGTCAAACTCAAAAACAATCAAGTGGTACAACAAGGGGATACCCTGATAAGACTTACTCAAGAAAATCTAGATACGGAGGAAGCAACCAATCATGAACTTTCAATCGATTTACAAGATCGCATTAGGGATTTGTCTCACGTTGTTTCAGGAAAAAATATTTCCTTAAGAACCCCTGCTGTACAACAGGAATGGTTTAGTTATGTCAATAAAAGGGACGAGTTGCAAAGCAAAATTGCCCAAACGAAAATAGGCTATGATCGCAACAAAGGACTGTATGAGAAAGGGGTAATTTCCAGAGCCGAGTTCGAGAAATACAGTTTCGATTATACCTATGCCCAGCAAGCGCTCTCTGGATTGGAGAAGAACCAACGAAGCATGTGGCAAAATAACAAAAGAGAACTTGAAATACAACTCAAAAATCTTAATGGAACACTGCGAAAAATAAAAGTTGAGGCAAAAAATTATGTCATTACTGCGCCCATGTCGGGAACTATTGAAAACTTCTCCGGTATTCAGATAGGTTCCTTCTTAAATACTTCACAACCCATTGCTACTATCTCAGCTTCAGATATGCTAATTGTAGAAAGCTCTGTTTCACCAAATGATATTGGTCTTATCCAGAAAAATCAAAAAGTAAAATTTCAGCTTGATGCTTTCAATTACAACCAATGGGGATTACTGGAAGGTAAAGTAATTGACATAGATCGTAATATTACCATTCAGGGAGACCAAGTTTTCTTTAAAGTACGATCAGCTTTAAACACAACAAGTATGAACTTGCAATCAGGCTATAAAACCAAAGTGTCAAAAGGAATGACATTAACCACTCGATATATGATTACCAGAAGAAGTTTATTTGACTTGTTATTTGATAAGGTGGATGATTGGTTGAACCCGAAAAACCTAAACAAGTAATAATTTACTCTGTTTTCAGATTTAAAATTCAAATAAAGAACTTCGCGACTTAGTGCCTTCGTGGCAAAAAAATAAATTATGGCTTCTATAAAAATAAAACAACATGATATTAAAGATTGTGGTGCTGCTTGTCTTGCTTCTATTGGAAATCATTACAAAGTTAATCTGCCCATAGCTCGAATTCGACAATACGCAAATACAGATAAACGAGGAACTAACGTTCTTGGAATCATTGAAGCCGCCGAAAAAATGGGTTTTTCTGCTAAAGGTGTAAAAGGAGGCTTAGATGCTATAGATAAGATTCCGCTTCCTGCCATTGCGCACGTTGTCGTCAAAGAGCAACTACATCATTACGTGGTTATTTATAAAGTCTCCTCCCCATCAGGAAAGTCAGCTGGAGAAATTCAAGCAATGGATCCTGCTTTTGGTAAAATGGAAACCTATACGTATGATGAATTTCAAAAAATTTGGACCGGTGTGTTGATACTTTTTGCACCTAATGATGATTTCAGGACTTATAACGAAAAAATATCTCCGTTAAGACGTTTCTGGCATTTGGTTCAGCCACACAAAACTATTTTGATTCAAGCATTGGTTGGCGCCATACTATTTACTGTTTTAGGATTAGCAATGTCCATTTACATTCAAAAAATAACAGACTATGTTCTGGTGGAAGGTAACAGGAATTTGCTTAATTTACTGAGCGTTTCCATGGTTGCCATTATTTTACTCCAAGCCTACATCGGTTCTAAAAAGAGTATTTTTGTGATGAAAACCGGGCAGTTAATTGATGCTAAACTGATTTTGGGCTACTATAAACATTTATTGCATTTACCACAACGTTTTTTTGACACCATGCAAGTGGGGGAAATCACATCACGAATTGGTGATGCCGTAAAAATCAGATCCTTTATTAACGAGGTTGCAATAGACATGATTGTCAACATTTTTATAGTTATATTTTCGTTTACACTAATGTTTACCTACTATTGGAAATTAGCACTGGTGATTTTATTGGTAATTCCGTTTTATACTGCCATTTATTTTATCTTAAATAAATTCAATAAAAAGGTGGAACGCAGTATTATGGAAAATGCGGCTGAATTGCAAACTCAATTGGTAGAAAGCGTTACGCACGTTAGAACCGTAAAGGAATTTGGAATCGAAGAATTCTCCAATCTAAAAACAGAAAACAAATTTGTTAAATTGTTATTTTCAGGCTATAAATCAGGTTTGAATAGCGTTTTTGCCGGAACATCTACTCAATTTTTAGCATCCATCTTTACCGTTATTTTAATGTGGATTGGTTCAGGTTATGTGATTGATCGGGCAATTACTCCCGGGGAGTTGTTTTCTTTCTATGCTTTAATTGGCTATTTTACATCACCTGTTGCCTCTTTAATAGGGATGAACAAAACAGCACAGAATGCATTGATTGCAGCTGACAGACTTTTTGAAATTATGGATTTAGAGCGAGAAGAAACCGAAAATAAAGTGGAACTGCAAAGAGAAAATATTGGAGACATCAAATTTGAAAATGTGAGTTTTAGATACGGCTCTAGAACCGAAGTATTCAAAGACTTTAATGCTGTTTTCAAAAAGAATGAAACTACCGCGATCGTTGGTGAAAGCGGAAGCGGTAAAACCACGCTGATTTCACTATTGCAAAACTTATATCCCATAAAAGAAGGGAAAATCTATATAGGAGAATATGATGCTCAATTCATTCATTATCAAAGTTTGCGCAATTGTATTGGAGTAATCCCGCAACAGCTAAATTTATTTTCAGGAAATATTATAGAAAATATCGCCTTGGGAGATTCATTCCCGAATATGCAACGCATTTTAGATCTATCAAAACAATTAGGAATAACGGAGTTTGTCGAAAAATTGCCAAATGGCTTTGCTACTCAAATAGGTGAAAATGGAGCGATGTTGTCAGGTGGACAAAAACAGCGTCTAGCAATTGCAAGAGCCCTATATAAAAACCCCGAAGTTTTATTAATGGATGAAGCTACCTCTTCATTGGACACAAACGCTGAGTATATTGTAAAACAGGTTATAGATGATTTTAAAGCGCAAGGAAAAACAATTATTGTTATTGCACATAGATTAAGTACCATTGCAAACGCAGATACCATTTTAGTAATGGAAAACGGAACAATCGTTGAATCTGGAAATCACAACTACTTATTGGAACAAAAAGGAAAGTATAATGATTTGTGGAGCAAACAAGGATTGGTTTAAAAAAGGCTCATTAACCTTCAATCATAAATTTAAACCTACGAAGATTTTAATACTACAATAAAAAGTCTACGAGAAATGAATTTTATTACCTAAATAGAACGATTGAAAAAAGTACATCGTTTAATTCATACTGAAAAAACGGGTACTCCTGTCAAGTGTGTCAATAAACTAAAATAAAGTAGAAGCTAGCGGTATAATTTAATCGATTATTTTAAAAGCGGTGATTCAGTTATTAAAGATTGTAAGAAAAAGGGAAAGTTTTTATTAAAGCAAGTCTATTGATTTAGCACTTCATTTTTACTTTGAAAAAATTCTTAAAGGCGAAGCTAGGAAAATGTAGATATAGAGAAAATTTCCAATCATATACTTTCAATTGATTTATAGAATCATGTTCAGGGTGTCTCCATTGTTAAATATTTTAAAATTAATTGTTTACGATTTTTTAGTCTCGAAATTCGGGAAATTCATATCGAAATTCCCGAATCTCGATAAAGATAATTTGCGTTGAACGACTTCATACTGTAGTTTTGACCTCAAGAAAGTGAAATGGTTTAGAGTAAGACGTTACTGTTAAATTAATTCCTTTATTAAATTTTAATCTGGCCAGATTATAATGGATTGCTTCAGCTGTTTTGTAACCATTTAAAAAAAAGCAAAGCAAGAGGTTTTAGATAAAGCTAATTTGTTTCTTGAAAAACAAAGCAAACGGAATTTACAGTTGCCGGAATAAAGAATGTAGTAGAAAGAAGGTTCTCGAGAAACTCCTTTGTAAAAACAAAACGTTTAATTTTAAAAACTAGAACTTATGAATTTAGAAAATTTGAATTTAGTTGAGCTTAATGCTCAGGAAGTACAAGAAGTTGATGGGGGAATTATCCCTATATTGTTTATTGCAATGATTTTGTTTAGCCCATTGGGAACTCATAAATTATACTAATAAAGATATTACTTTTAAAGTGTGCTGTTTCAGCACACTTTATCATCAGGTCTTCAATGAAATTTTACATTTTTTTATAAAATCATGATTAAAATATTAAAATATTTATTTCTTATTAGATTTAGAAAAATACTTTCTAAAGACGATTATTTTGCTATTCTCTTAATTTCGATAGGATATATTTTAAGTGCCGTTTTAGTCTATAAAAACTATAGCTATTTTAGAGATTATATGTTTATATTGTTTATTGATATTGCGGTATATCATATCAATAGATCTGATATAGAATTTTTAAAGCTACAAAAGAATCACAAAACAATACTATTATTGGAATATTTATTTTATAGTTCACCTTTCTATTTGGTGTTTTTTTTAAAGAACGATTTTATTCTGGTTTTTGGATTTCTAATTTTAAAACTATTTTTGATAAGTATCGAAAAAGTGTACTTCAAAATAATCCCTTATCCCTTTCAACTTTTTAATGTGTTTTGGCATATTAGTTTTAGAAAATATAAACTTATTTCCACTTTACCGATAATTATAATTCTACTATTTTTGGCTATTGAGAATAAAAATGAAAATATTATTTATTTTACACTGATTATTTTAACAGTAATTTCATGTATCCCATCCTTTGAAAGAGAGAAATTGGAAGAAATAAAATTAAATCCTTTTGATTCTGAAAAATATTTGAAAAGACAATTTAAGAACTCAATAATAAACACCTTTTATTTAGTAATCCCTGTTGTAGTAATCTTATGTGTTTTGTTACAGTGGGAAGTCTTGTCTTTTTCGATAATTATATTTATAATTCCATTAATAAATATAATCTTGAAATATATATACTTTAATAATTCCATCTTACATCAAATTGTCTTTATTTTTTTTATTGGATCAAGCATGATGCTTTATGGAATTCCTCTATTGACAATTCCTTTCTTATATAAAAAAGCAATTAAAAACCTTAATACCATAAAGTATGCTAACCATTAATATCAAAGAAAAAAAATATGCAAATCGAATAATATTAGAAAATATTAATATTCATATTGCTAAGGCGGGAATTTATGGGCTCGTCGGTAAAAATGGAGTAGGTAAAACCACTTTATTTAAGTGCGTTTTGGAGTTAGAAAGTTATATCGGAAATAGTCAGATTAATAATGTCAATATTGCTTTGCAAAATGTAGCTTGGTGCCCAACCGAACCTTCAATATATAAAGAACTAACAGCCAATGAGTTTTATGATTTTTACAGTCATTTATTAGATTTTAAAAAGTCAAATAATAAACCAATATTTAATGTAGTTGATGATAAGTTGATACGAGATTTTTCTACAGGAATGATGAAGAAAACGTATCTAAATGCCATTTTTCAAAAAGAATATCCCATTTATTTTCTGGACGAGCCTTTTAATGGATTAGACTTGGAGTCCAATTATATATTAATTCAGTATTTAATTGAAAAGTCCAAAGAAAGTATTATTATTATTTCGTCACATATTTTAGATGTTTTATATAATAACTGTGAAGAGATTTTTGTTTTGAATAACAATTACATTTCAAAGTTTGAGAAAGAAAATTTTAATCAAATTCATAATGCACTTTTCGCGTAATTATAAAAAAAACATAAATGAACTTCAGTTTAGACCCCATTGTGCAAATTCCAGCTATATTGACCACCCCATTCCAGTTTAAAGTGAGCACCTAATTCCAGTTCAAAGTGACCATGCAATTCCAGTTGAAATTGACCACCCTAATTTTCATTAAAAAACTACTTTTTTCTGATGTTATAATTTATTCAAATATACTTAAAAATTTATCCGATATTTTTACTTCTTTTTTTACGCATTGATTCCCCTGATAATTCAATTCTGTGTGAATTATGGATGAGTCGGTCCAGAATTGCATCGGCAATGGTTTTCTCTCCAATAATGTCGTACCAGCCTTGAACCG
>NZ_SMFO01000014.1 GCF_004349145.1 Flavobacterium hiemivividum
TTTGATAATCAGTCTAGGGAAGCTTTATTAGATATTGTTGATCAAAGACACAATCAAGGATCAATAATACTATCTTCTCAAATACCGGTATCTGCATACCATGACATAATTGGGAACTGTACTATTGCCGATGCAGTGCTAGATAGGATTGTAAATTCCTCTCATAGAATAGAACTAACAGGTGAGTCTATGAGAAAAGCAAATTTTTAAACTGAACAAACTTTTTGTATTATTGTAATATCTTTCAAAGTGGCACCATTTCAACCGAAATGGGTGGCACGGTCCCACCGAAATACCCATCGAGATCAGTAAATTCGACTGAATCTTCAAGTCCCATTCCGTTATGCGAAAAATTGAACTTTAAAAAGGCAAAACCATTTTTCACAAAATAATCGGCTATCATTGACCAACAACCCCAGTCTTTAAAGCCTTTGAACCCATGACAAAAAATAATTATCCCTTTTTGCTGCGGAGATTCAGAATAACTTAAATCCAATGCAAATTGCTCATCTAACGCCCCTTTGAGGATAAATTTTCTATTTAGTATCATTCTATTTCTTTTAAACTGCAATAAACAAAGATAAGGAGTTGGCGGAATTATAGCTCTCAAAAAATAATAGTAATCTAAAAAAAGAAGTTTTAATCATCTATATCAGTCTATAATATTACTAAATCAGGCTAAACTTTATGAAAATTTTAGAAAAAATTCTACAGGTTCAACCCATGAATAGTACTGCTTATTTCTAGTCATTAAAGAGCTCAATAGCAGTTATTTAAATACCATTAGTAATAAAATGTTTAATTTTTTGTTAATAATGTTAGACAAAAGATATAAAGAACTATATTTGAACCTATTAATTAATTTTAAACTAAAATAGTAACTATGAAATTAGCAAAAACATTTAGTACTCTTGTGCTAGTAGGATTAATCACTGCCTCTTGTGGTAAAAAAGAAAAAGAGGAATCAATGGAAATGACAGATTCAACAACCGTTGTAGTTGATACAATGGCTGTTGCAGAAACACCAAACATTGTAGGTGTCGCATCTGGTAATGCAGACTTTTCCACCCTTGTAACAGCAGTACAAGCAGCTGGATTAGTTGAAACATTAAGCAGCGAAGGTCCTTTTACGGTTTTTGCACCAAATAACGCTGCATTTGCAAAGCTTCCAGCAGGAACTGTAGATAGCTTATTAAAACCAGAAAGTGCTGATAAATTAAAATCCGTTTTGACGTACCATGTTGTGTCAGGAAAATTTGATGCTGCAACGGTAATCGATGCAATAAACAAAAATAACGGAAAATACACTGTTACAACTGTTCAAGGAGGTACCATTACCTTAAGCTTGAAGGATGGAAAAGTGATGTTGACTGATGCAAATGGAGGAACTGCAATAGTTATTCTTGCTGATGTAGCTGCTTCAAACGGAGTTATTCATGCAATTGATACCGTAGTTATGCCTAAATAAGGTTTTAACTCATTTTATTACAAACCGTTACAGCAATGTAGCGGTTTTTTTTTTGCTTCTAAGTTGGAACAAATTCTAATTGATGGTAATGAAATTGAGAAGTGAATTGATTAGTACAGTTTTTAGAATAGCTTTTACTCAATAAGAGCATTAGAATCGTAACAAAAATAGAAGCATCGAAAAAAACACATCACATCATAATAACTACAAAAATTCAAGATAATTAAGCCTTCATTTTTTTATCTTTGAAAATTATATAGCCACAGTACCGAACTTAGAAAACATACATGATTACAAAAGCGAAACCCGAAGATATTTCGAGCTTAAATAAATTAATCAACTCTGCTTACCGCGGCGAATCGTCTAAAAAAGGATGGACCACCGAAGACGAACTTTTGGAAGGCAGCCGTACTACTGAGGTGGAATTAGCAGAAATTATAGCCAATACGAACAACACACTACTAAAATTCACAGAGAAAAACCAGATAGTAGGCTGTGTTTTATTAATCGAAAAAGAGCAGCAATTGTATTTAGGAATGCTCACCGTTTCGCCCGAGATACAAAATAGCGGCATTGGAAAAAAATTACTGCATCAAGCCGAGATTCAAGCAAAAGCATTGGATTTACCCAAAATTGTAATGACGGTTATCTCTCTTCGAGAAGAATTGATTGCTTGGTACAAACGTCACGGTTATTTAGATACAGGAGCAAGAGAACCTTTTCCAGTAAGCGATGTTCATATTCCGATTTTACAAACACCTCTGGAATTTATGGTATTAGAAAAAATTATAATCTAATCAATATGATATCACTAAATTAATTACCAGATTTTCAAGGAGTTTATCTTTAATTATAAAACCATTTCTTTAAATAACCATTCTGTGGTATTTTCTAAATTATCACATAATCCAGGATGCGGTCTAGAGGTTTGAATCGCCGAACTACGCAAAGCCGTTAACCAACGAAAACGAGATGGAATATCAAATTGTGCAATGGGTCCGCCCTCTTTGCTTCCATGTGCTATTTTCTGGAAAGATTCTAGGTTTAACTGCAGCTGCTCTAGGTCTAACTCCCCACAAAACAATTGCATCTTTGCGACGTCAATGGTATAAAGCATTTTGATGAATTTTGCTTTCTTACAAAAAACAACAATCCCTACATTGAGGAACTCTTCACGTTCTACCCTTGGTACAACGCGGATTACCGAGTACTCATATAAGTGTTTCTCTTGCATTTTGGGCTTCTTTAATGAAATTTTGAGAGTGGTTCAGGCGCATAGATAGAAACTGAAGATACACCGCGCGTACTTCCTCAGGACTTTCGTCTGTATCTTGCCAATCAAGCCATTCTACAGGAATAAGGTTTACTATAGATTTCAAGGTTTCGGCTGTTAAAATCGTTTTGAATAAAGCATCTGCTTCTTGCAACATGGAAGCTTGTGGCAACAGCACATGGTCTTTAATCAGTACAAACGGACTTTGCGCATGCTTCTCCCAATTTGTCCACGAATGATGAAAATAGAAACTTGCCCCATGATCGATAAGCCATAATTCTTTATGCCAGATCAACATATTAGTATTTCTAAACGTGCGATCTACATTTGTAATAAATGCATCCAACCATACAATTTGAGAGGCTAGTTTAGCATCTACTACTGTAACAACAGGATCAAAATTGATAGCTCCAGATAGAAAATGCAAGGCAAGATTAAGACCTTGACTTCCTTGTAGTAAATCCTGAATCTCCTCATCGGCTTCAGTGCGTCCAAAAGCTTCGTCGAGATTAGCATACACTAACTCAGGAATCTGTAATTTTAAAACACGTGCAATTTCACCGCCTATCAACTCGGCGATTAGTGCTTTCACACCATGTCCGGCACCCTTAAATTTTAAAACATATTTAAAATCATCGTCGGCTTCCGCCAATGCTGGCAACGAACCACCTTCTCGCAAAGGGGTGATGTACCGCGTAACATTTACGGTTCTAAGATCGGATTTATTTTCCATAATCTATTATTAATTGTGCTAAAAGCAGGGATACAAACGTACGAATAACTACGACGAATTGTAGTACAAGCACAATTATTTATTACTGTTTTCTATCCCCAAAAATGCTTTACCTATATTTTCAATAATATCTGAAGCGATAAAAGCTTGAGTCCCTATTCCTGGCAAAGCAATATCTGCGGTAAATCCATGAAGATAGACCGCGAGAATCGCCGCGTCAATAGGCTCATAAGATTGTGCCAATAAACTGCAAATCATTCCCGTTAGTGCATCGCCGCTTCCGGCTGTAGCCAAGGCGGCATTTCCTGTGGTGTTCCTGTACACCGCTTCGGCATTAATAATATGCGTTGGAGCACCTTTCATAACAACAATCACATCGTACTGCATAGAAAAAGTAATGGTTTTCTCGAACTTTTCTTCCTCTGAATCCCAGGTTCCAATTAGTCGTTCTAATTCCTTAAGATGTGGTGTCAGAATTGTTTTAGATGGTAATAAGGCAAGCCACGACCTATTTTTCGAAAGAATATTAAGTGCGTCGGCATCAACAACTAGCGGAATGTTATTGGTGATTAGAAATTCGTGAAATGCCTTTTGCGTCGCTTCCTCCTGCCCTAATCCAGGACCAATTGCTATCGCTTGCGGTTTAATCTCGAATACAATGTTCGAAATGTATTTTTTTTCCGCATCCGTGATGACCATAACTTCCGGAATCGATATTTGAAC
The DNA here is from genome assembly GCF_004349145.1 of Flavobacterium hiemivividum. GTDB lineage: Bacteria > Bacteroidota > Bacteroidia > Flavobacteriales > Flavobacteriaceae > Flavobacterium > Flavobacterium hiemivividum. The sequence goes on from NZ_SMFO01000014.1 coordinate 4,198, forward strand.
AATATTGTAGCCACACTTAGGAATAAAAGCAGTTACAAGGCCACAGCCCGTTTTAAGACAAGCTTTTGAAGCTAAAACGGCAGCGCCAATTTTACCATAACTTCCCGCAATGATTAATGCATGGCCTTGAGCGCCTTTGTGGGTTTGGCTATCAATTGCTTTGTAGCGTTTGCGTATTTCTATTTCGTCAACAGTTATGAGTTTCATCGTGGAATTTGTTTGCATAAAATTACGAATTTTAAAATCAAACTAGTTGCGTCCAATAAAATATGCTATAGATTCTTACAAATATTGTAGTCGGTATTTGTTCTTCATTTAAAATATAATACTTTAGTAACTTCAAATTATACTTACCATTAAACCAGTTTTATAAGCTCATGAAAAAAACATTATTTTTATTAATCTTAGTTGGTTGCATCAGCACTTCGTATGCTCAACAAACTACAGTACAGTCTAAAGAATCAAAAGAACCTAAAAAAGAGAATAATTCATCTTCGAATCTCATTTTTAACCCCGACCAAAGTGTAGTCACTAATCATACTACCACTATAAAAGGTCAAAAAGTGCCTTATAAAGCAACGACGGGTACCATGCCTGTTTGGGATGAAGAAGGGAAAGTAATTGCAGGATTGTTTTATACTTATTATGAACGCTCTGACGTTAAAAATCGTGCCGCACGTCCTTTAGTAATTTCGTTTAATGGTGGCCCTGGATCTGCTTCCGTGTGGATGCATATCGCTTATACTGGTCCTGCCCTATTAAATATTGATGACGAAGGATATCCATTGCAACCCTATGGAATAAAAGAAAATCCATATTCTATTTTAGATGTTGCCGATATAGTTTTTGTAAATCCAGTAAATACCGGCTACTCCAGAATGACAAATAAGGAAACGCCTAAATCTACCTTTTTTGGAGTAAATGCCGACGTAAAATACCTTGCCGATTGGATTAGCGGATTTGTAACCCGCACGGAGCGCTGGGCTTCACCTAAATATTTAATCGGCGAAAGCTACGGAACAACACGTGTTTCTGGACTTGCACTCGAATTGCAAAACAGTGAATGGATGTATCTTAATGGTGTTATATTAGTTTCTCCTACAACCTTAGGAATAACTCGCGGAGTCGCTGCTGATGCTGCTCTTAAATTGCCTTATTTCGCCGCTACAGCATGGTATCACAAAATGCTGCCTGCCGATTTGCAAAGCAAAGACTTAACAGCAATGTTGCCCGAAGTCGAAGACTTTACAATGAATGAGTTACTACCCGCACTTAGTAAAGGTGGATTTCTAGAGGAAGGAAAAAGAAAAGAGATAGCAACAAAAATAGCACGCTACTCTGGACTTTCAGAGAAAGCGGTGCAGCAGAATAACTTAGATGTTCCATTTAATTATTTCTGGAAAGAACTTTTACGTGAGCAAGGATTTACTATAGGGAGACTCGATTCCCGTTACAAAGGAATCGATAGCAAGGACGCTGGAGACCGACCCGATTTTAACGCTGAGCTAACTTCATGGTTACACTCTTTTACTCCCGCCATTAATATTTATCTTCGAAATAATTTGAATTACAAAACCGACTTTAAATACAATATGTTTGGTCCAGTGCATCCTTGGGATAGATCAAATGATCAAACAGGAGAAAATCTTCGTCAGGCGATGGCTCAAAATCCATACTTGCATGTCATGGTGCAAGCCGGATATTATGATGGTGCCTGCGATTATTTTAATTCGAAATACAATTTATGGCAAATGGACCCCAGCGGAAAGTTGAAAGATAGAATGAGCTGGAAAGGCTATGAAAGTGGACATATGATGTATTTAAGAAAACAAGATTTAGAAACTGCTAATGAAGACATTAGAGAGTTCATAAAGCAATCATTGCCTAAAGATGGTCAGGCAGCGAAATATTAAGTTATTTCTTTCTAGGGAAAAAAAAAATTAAATTTAAATTACATGAGAACATTTTCAATTTTACTAATTATACTTTTATCCACATTTACAGTTAAAGCACAAGATATTACTGGACAATGGAATGGTGTATTAAAAGTGCAAGGAACACAGTTAAGACTTGTTTTTAATGTAACCAAATCAGACAATACGTTTAGCGCGTCAATGGACAGCCCTGATCAAGGCGCAAAAGGTATTCCTGTAACCAAAACAACTTTTGAAAACTCAAGAATTAAATTTGAAATTGCAAACGCCGGAATTGCCTACGAAGGAGAATTAAGCGAAAACGAAATCATTGGAACTTTTAAACAAGCAGGCCAAGAATTCCCAATGAATTTATCTAGAAAAGCCATCGATAAGGAAGTCGTAAAAAGACCACAAGAGCCTTCAAAACCGTACTCCTATTATTCTGAAGATATAACATTTGAGAATCCAAAAGCAAGCATCTCCTTAGCAGGAACCTTAACGCTTCCTAAAAAAGAAGGTGTCTTTCCTGTAGTGATTTTAATTTCTGGAAGTGGTCCTCAAAACAGAGATGAAGAATTATTAGGACACAAACCATTTCTAGTACTCTCTGATTATTTAACCAAAAACGGAATTGCAGTGCTACGATATGACGATAGAGGTGTGGGAAAATCCAAAGGAAATTTTAAAACCGCTACTTCTGCCGACTTTGCCACTGATGTTGAAAGCGCTATTAGTTATTTGAAAACCAGAAAAGAAATCAACAAAAAGCAAATTGGCTTAATCGGTCATAGTGAAGGTGGTTTAATTGCCCCTATGGTTGCTTCAAAATCAAAAGACGTTAGTTTTATTGTGCTTTTAGCAGGAACAGGAATTCAAGGAGACCAATTGTTATTACTACAACAAGCACTAATTGCAAGCGCAAACGGCGCAACAGAAACCGACATAAAAAAAACAATTCAGAACAACAAAGTACTTTTTGAAATGGTCGTAAATTCAAATGACAATCAAAAGCTAAAAACAGCACTGACAAACCAAATAAATGAACTTCTAAAAAATGATACTACTGCTAAAATTCCAAACGGAATGACAAAAAAGACCTATGTTTCGTTACAAGTAGATCAAATTACAAGTCCGTGGATGCAATACTTTTTAAAATACAATCCAGCGCCAGCACTAGAAAAAGTAAGATGTCCTGTTTTAGCTCTTAACGGCGAAAAAGACTTACAAGTTCCACCAAAAGAAAATCTCACGGCAATAAAAAATGCTTTGACAAAAGGAGGAAATAAAAACGCAACCACAATCGAGTTAGCTGGCTTGAACCACTTATTTCAAGAATCTAAAACGGGTTCTCCCGCTGATTATGCAACAATCGAACAAACATTTTCGCCTACAGCATTAGAAGAAATTACAAAATGGATAAAAGTACAAACGAAATAAATGTTTTGTGATTGGTGATTGTTTAGCTGAACTTAAAATATTAATATCAAGTCATTTAAAGAATAGATGAAATAATGATTATTATAATTACTATCAATACAAAATCAACTTATTAAATAGGATTTACAAATAAATGTAATAACTTTGTAACTACAAAATAAAGCATTATGGATATTTCTGTTGTTCAAATTGGAAATTCTAAAGGAATTCGTCTATCGAAAACTATTTTAGAAAAATATAACATCACCGATAAAGTGGAACTTATTCTTGAAAAAGGATATATCATTCTAAAACCGAAATTAGAACCAAGAAGCGGCTGGGAAAGTGCATTTAAAAAAATGCATGAAAATGGCGAAGATGGTTTGTTAATTGATGATTTTTTTGAAGATGAAAATTTAGAAGAATGGAGTTAAAACAGTACCAAATCGTTTTAGTAAATCTGGACCCAACAATTGGCAGTGAAATGAAAAAAACACGTCCTTCTATAATAATTTCGCCAAACGAAATGAATAAATTTTTACAAACAATTGTCATCGCTCCAATGAGGAGTAGTTCAAAAATGTATCCCACAAGAGTCGAAATTAACCACAATCATACCAAGGGTTGGATTGTTTTAGACCAAATTAGAACTGTTGATAGACAAAGAATAATAAAAATCTTGGGGGATTTGAATGAAAAAGAAATAGAGAAAGTAAAAAGTATTTTGAAAGAGACTTACGTAGATTAGATTCTATATTCGTCAATAGCTAACCTTTGCTATACATACAAAATAGCTACTACTTTTAGTCAAATTTTTAGATAGCTAAATAAATAATTCTGTTTGTTAATATTGTTTAAATTTGCAGCCAAAACACAGCATTACCACAATGGAGCTATTTAATCTTATCATCAACGACAAAGAAATTGTTTCTTTGGATGACGTTTTCCTTAACGAATACAACCAAAAGCAAATTCAGCAACTTGTCAAAGAGCATAAATATGTTGACGCCCTTACTAAATACGGCTTGCCTGTTAACAACAAGATACTACTAGAAGGAAACTCTGGCTGCGGAAAAACAACTACTGCTAAAGCAATTGCAAACGCGCTTGGCAAACCTATTCTCAGCTTGAATTTAAGTAATATCGTTTGTTCTCGAATTGGTGAAACATCGCAAAACATCAAGCAAGTATTTGATAAAGCTGGAAGAGAAAAAACAGTACTTTTCTTGGATGAGTTTGACCAAATAGGAAAAGCAAGAGGAAACGATGATAATGATGTGGGCGAAATGCGTCGATTAGTAAATACCATTATCCAATTAATCGATTATTTCCCTAAAAACGCCCTGTTAATTTGCGCGACAAATCACCCCGAAATTATTGATATTGCGCTAATGCGAAGGTTTCAATTGCGCATCAATTTTGAAATGCCTTCGGCTACAATATTAGACACATATTACGATAAATTGCTGGCTTCCTTTCCTATCGAAATGCAAAACATCGAACGCAAATATGCAATTTCCTTTGCAGAGGCAAGAGATTATGCTTTTACAATAGTTAAAGCTGCATTGATAGAAAAATTAGAAAAAGAGGAATCTTTCGAATAATTCATCATCGATAGAATTTTATTGTAAACTTTTTCAATTTTCGCAAATTCGCAATAGGAAATCCTGAGTTCAACTGAGCACCACTGCCCTAGCCCAGATAGAAATGGAAAGCCCACAGTCTCGTGGCGCCCTTTGGCGTGACGAGACGCGGACTTGCAATGGATAGCTGGAATAGCTCCAAAAAACAATTATATTGAAAAATTACTGCTGGTTTTCGAAAACGATTGAATCTTTCAACTTTGCTCCTGCTCTCCTTTGCCACTCCATAAAAAAGCAATAAATTAGCGACTTCAAATTTTATACAAACACACAATGAAAAATACTGCGATTACGCACATACACGAAAGTTTAGGAGCTAAAATGCTTCCGTTTGCTGGATACAATATGCCAATTACTTACGAAGGAGTGAATGCTGAGCACGAAACAGTGCGAAATGCTGTGGGAGTTTTTGATGTTTCTCACATGGGGGAATTCTTGCTTACTGGTCCAAATGCATTAGCTTTGATCCAAAAAGTTTGTTCTAATGACGCATCGACTTTGACAATTGGTAAAGCGCAATATTCTTGCTTGCCAAACAATGATGGCGGAATTGTAGATGATTTGATTATCTATAAAATGAAAGAAGAAGAGTATTTGTTAGTGGTAAATGCTTCGAATATTGAAAAAGATTGGGAATGGATTTCGGCTAGAAATGATGTAGGTGCTGACATGAAAAACCTTTCAGATGACTATTCTTTGTTTGCTATTCAAGGGCCAAAAGCAGTTGAAGCACTGCAACCTTTATCATCATTAGATTTAGCTGCAATTCCTTATTACCATTTTGAAGTGGGTGATTTTGCTGGTTTTGATAATGTAATCATTTCGGCGACTGGATATACTGGTTCTGGAGGTTTTGAAATTTACTGTAAAAATGACCAAGCAGAAGCAATTTGGAATAAAGTTTTTGAAGCTGGAGCAGCGTTCGGAATCAAACCAATTGGTTTAGCGGCACGTGATACTTTGCGTCTTGAGATGGGTTTCTGTTTGTACGGGAACGACATTAGCGATACGACTTCTCCATTAGAAGCTGGATTGGGTTGGATTACTAAATTCAACAAAGAATTTACCAATTCTGAGAACTTGAAAAAACAAAAAGAAGAAGGTGTTTCTAGAAAAATTGTTGCTTTTGAAATGCAAGAACGTGCAGTGCCAAGACATGACTACGAAATCGTAGACGCAACTGGAGCTGTAATCGGTATTGTAACTTCAGGAACAATGTCTCCATCTATGAATAAAGGAATAGGATTGGGTTATGTAACCGTAGCTAATAGTGCCGTGGATAGCGAAATCTTTATTAGAATTCGCAAAAACGATGTTCCTGCTAAAGTGGTAAAATTACCTTTCTACAAGAAATAAACCAGTACTTAATTCTAAACCGCTACTTCGTTATTTTTTCATTACATCTACAAAGGTGTCTTAGAAATTGACGAATTGGTGGTTTTTTTTATGTTCTTTCTTCACTTAATTTATATCTATATTTTTAATTAAATAAGACTTTAAAATTAGTTCTTGTCTAGCACTTTATGTAACTTTAGGTATAATCAAAATTATTTAGCTGCTTAGCTGTTTTTGAAATTAATAAAGTGAAGATGAAAAAAATAACTCTAGTCTTCTTCCTCGCTGCATTTTCGCTTTTTGGCCAGAATGATAGGGACGCATGTATTTTACTTTCGAAAATAAATACACTAATTCAGAATTACCATATACAGCCAAAACCGATAGACGATAGTTTGTCAACCTATGTATTTGATTCCTTCATCGACGGCCTTGATCCTTCTCGAACTGTTTTCCTAAAATCAGAATACGAGTCGCTTGCTCATAAATACCGCTTGCAGTTAGACGATTTAATTAAGGGAAACGATTGCTCCTTTAGCTCAGATATTGTCTCACTTTATAAAACTGGCCTTTTGAGAAACAGAACCATTTTAGAAAAAATGAAAACCGATGTGATTGATTATAGCCAAAAGGATACGATTCGGTTTTACAAAAAAGCATTTCCATTTTATCTGGAAGCAGACAAAGTTGAAACCGTTTGGAGAAAAAAAATTAAGTATGAGATTCTGGAAGAAATTGTTTCTCAAAACATCAAATTAGATTCAATTGAAGCTAACTTTTCCACATTAGAAAAAAAAACTAAATTTCTAATTATCGAAAATGAGATTTGTAAAATAAATGCGATACTCCAAAGAAAACCAGGATTAGAAGCTGGTGTATTTGATCACTTTTGCAGCTATTTTGATCCGCATACTAACTATTTTAACTTGGATACTAAATCCAGTTTTATGGCTTCGTTGTCCAAAGAACATTTATCATTAGGACTAAACGTAAGTTTGAACAGTCGCAACGAAATTATAGTTATCAAATTAGATCCCAACGGTCCTGCTTTTCAAACTGGAGCAATAAAAAAAGGGGATCAGATTATTGCGATTTCTAACCTCAAAGAAACATTGCAAGTTTCCTGTTCCAGTATTGAATCAATTTCGAATATGATTCTATCTGATGCTAATAAAAAAATAGTGTTGACGCTGAGAAGAAGCACAGGTAAAAACTTTGATGTACTAGTAGAGAAAAAACTCTTAAAAGATAAGGAAAATGCAGTTTATAGTTTTCTAATAACTCATAAAAATCGCAGCTATGGCTATGTTAAAATCCCCGCTTTTTATGCTGATTTTGAAGGAAACACCGGCAAAGGAAGTGCCGAAGATGTAGCGCTAGAAGTTCTAAAACTTCAAAAAGACAGTATTGAAGGTGTAATCATTGATTTAATAGACAATGGTGGTGGCTCGATGGAAGAAGCTATAAAACTTGCCGGAATGTTTCTCGATACTGGAGCTATTTCAGTTATTTTGGACAATAAAAAAGCGCAGATGATAATCAATGATCCCTATCCAGGAATGATTTATGAAGACCCAATTGTAATACTCGTAAATGGAAATTCGGCTTCAGCAAGTGAGTTTTTTGCCTCTGCAATTCAAGATTACAATCGGGCAGTATTGTTAGGTAGTGCGACAATTGGTAAAGCGACAATGCAGTCCATCGTTCCTTTAGACGATGATGAAGAGGAAAACTTTTTGAAAATTAGCATTAATAAATTTTATAGAATAACTGGAAAAAGTGTGCAAGCTATTGGCACAATTCCCAATGTCCTAGTCCCTGAAATTTATGAAACTATATATGACAAAGAGCGCAACTATCCTACTGCTTTTAAAAATGACAGCATAGTAACTTCTATAAGGTTTAATAAATTCCAAGAAAATAGCGTTATAGAAAAAATTGCTAAAAAAAGTAGCGATAGAATCGCTGCCAACTCGTATTTCAACGAAATAAAAGAACTCAATACTAAAATTAATAATTTAATGAACACGCCAAAAATCTCAAGACCGCTTACCCTAGCGAGCATCATTAATGACAAGGCTGAAATCAATGAATTATGGCAGGAAATAAATGCTTTCGATACAAAAACTAACAAATTGATTATCCATAATTGCCGACTTAATACTTACCTGTTAACTATTAATCCCACTGAAAAAGCAAATAATGAATTTCAATTACAGGACTTGAGAAAAAACCACTATTTGAATGAAGCCATTGCGATAATAGATGAATTGAAGTCAACAAAATGATAAAAAAAGGAAAAAAATATCCAAAATACATAAAAAGAACAGAACAGGTTTTTGGTATAAATACGGAATAACTGTATTTTTGCAACTCAATATAATAAATAAGAAATGGGAAGAGCTTTTGAATTTAGAAAAGGGAGAAAAATGAAACGTTGGTCAGCAATGGCTAAAGCTTTTACTAGAATTGGAAAAGACATAGTAATGGCCGTTAAGGAAGGCGGACCAAATCCTGAAGCTAATTCACGATTAAGAGCCGTTATTCAGAACTCTAAGGCAGCAAATATGCCGAAAGAGAACGTAGAACGTGCCATTAAAAAAGCAACCGATAAAGACACAGCCAACTATAAAGAAGTTTTATTTGAAGGTTATGCTCCACACGGAATTGCGATCTTAGTTGAAACTGCTACTGACAACAACAATAGAACCGTTGCTAATGTGAGAAGTTATTTCAATAAATGCAATGGAAATATGGGGACGCAAGGCTCTGTTGAGTTTATGTTTGACCATACTTGTAACTTTAGAATCCCGGCTGAAGGACTTGATCCAGAAGAATTAGAACTAGAATTAATTGATTTTGGTGCTGAAGAAGTTTTTGAAGACGAAGATGGAATCTTAATTTATGCGCCTTTCAACAGTTTTGGAACTATCCAAAAAGAACTTGAAAACCGCAATCTTGAAATCCTTTCGTCTGGTTTTGAAAGAATTCCTCAAATCACTAAAAAACTAACAGAAGCTGAAATGGCTGATGTAGAAAAATTGATTGAAAAAATGGAAGAAGATGATGACGTCATGAACGTTTATCACACCATGGAAGAAGCGTAATTCGTTTCTTCTTATACCTATAAAACTCCAGTACTGCTGGAGTTTTTTTTAGTTCTAAATTGACTATTTTATAAAACAAAAGAGCATTAATAGCAATTCACTTTTATAGCCACTAATTTTCAGTCTATGTTATTTCTTCTATTAAGTATTTTATGTAGCGTCACGGTAGGTGTAATTTTTAAATTATCCCGCAAATACAATATCAGCGTGATCCAAATTGTAAGTTGGAATTACCTGTTTGCAATAGGACTTTGTTTTCTGGTATTTAGTCCTGATTTAAGCGCCATAGATCACACAGCGCCATGGTCTATCTATGTTACGCTTGGAATTCTACTGCCTTCAATATTTATCTTTTTAGCCGCCTCTATAAAACACATGGGAATCGTAAAAACAGATGCTGCCCAAAGGCTTTCACTTTTTATACCGCTACTTGCAGCCTGGCTTATATTTAACGAAGAATTCAATCTATTAAAGATTACGGCCTTTTTGATAGGCTTTCCTGCCCTACTACTCATCCTTTCTAAACCAGCTGCCAATACCAGCAATAAATGGATTTATCCTGCTACAGTACTACTTGGATTTGGACTCATAGACATCCTTTTCAAGCAAATCGCTTTATCGACTGGTCTTCCCTTTACGAGTTCGTTATTAGTAATTTTTGCAATAGCGTTGACACTAATGATTGGAGCTGTTTTATATGATGTAATTGTTCAAAAAGCACGATTAACAGCCATCAATATTCTTTTTGGTGGACTTGTAGGCGCATTTAATTTTGGGAATATCCTTTTTTATCTAAAATCCCATAAAGCCTTTGCTGACAATCCTTCGACCGTATTTGCGGCAATGAATATGGGAGTAATTATTCTTGGGAGCATTATAGGAATTCTTGTGTTTAGAGAAAAAATGAGTGCCAGAAACTATGTAGGACTAGCATTGGCGTTAGTTTCTATTGTATTGATTGCGCTTTCGCAAATTTACATTTAGAATGCTGTTTTTATGGCTTTGGCCAAAATAGATTGCGAAGTCTCTTTTTCAATTATGACGATTTCTGTGTTTATATCACTTTAAGAATTGGCACACGGATGAAACGGATTTTGACCGATTTTCACTGATTAAAATAAAGCTTCCATCAGCAACTAAATACGAATACAATTAGCAATATTTAAATTACTTCCTGCGTTTTCTTCGCAAAAACACCTATCTTAGTTGGAGAAACCTAACTACAACGTCCGGAACTGAAGTTTTGCTTCCAAGTTTGGCTATTAATCAAAAGCCGCGTTATTATGAAACACTTAATTTGTATGATACTTTTATTTTCTTCCATCAGCCCAAAAGTAATTTTTGACTTCAACAAAAATTCAGATATTAACGACTGGACAATTGTAGATGATGCAGTTATGGGCGGCGTATCGTCCGGCATTTTTAAATTAAATTCAGATGGTTTTGGTGTTTTCCAAGGTAGTATTTCATTAGACAATAATGGCGGATTCTCTTCAGTGCGTTATAGATTCCCTAAAACGAAAGTAAAGGATTATACCCGCATTATTTTGAAAATTAAAGCAGATGGTAAAAATTATCAGTTTAGGATAAAATCTAATTCGGGAGATTATTACTCCTACATAGCACCCTTTTCTACCTCAGGGGACTGGCAAGAAATCGAAATTCCCCTAAAAGACATGTATCCATCTTTCAGAGGACGAAAGCTTGACCAAGCTAATTTTTCAAAAGATTATATTGAAGAAATCACATTTTTAATTGGCAATAAAAAAAGGGAAAACTTCAAGCTCATGATAGATAAAATAGAGTTAAAATAGCTCATTTAGATCCAACAATAAAAAACTCAGCTCGTACAAGAGCCTTTTAGTATACGAATTGGAATTTCTAATTAGCACGATAACGGATATCAAAATTGTAATTTTTAGTGAAAAGTAAAATGTAGAGAACGGGAATACAACTATTTTTACTAATTTAGATAGCCCTTATCAAGAGAAAGCTGTCTTAACAAATGATCTAATCCTTATATCCGCATGACACACTGTCCAAACTGTAATGAGAAAATTGAAGAAGGATTTGAGGTTTGCTGGAAATGCAATTACAGTCTGACCGAGCAAAAAATAATTGAATTTCCAGATGAGGATGCGAGCTCACGCAATCTTAATTGTTTAAGATGTTGTGTTTCTATGTTATATTCGGGAAAATTTAAGTTCCATGAAGGCGTGAATCCTGGGGTTTTCGGAAATATTTTTGAAATCTTCTTAAACCGTGAATCCTTTGATTTGTATAGTTGCCCCAAATGTGGCAAGATAGAGTTTTTTAGACCGCTTAATAAATAAAACCAAGAGTACTGAACCCATTACTCTAGGAATCTGAGTTTCTATTTTTCGATAGTTACTCCTGTTAACACTAAAGTTAGCTGAATTTATTCAAGGGATAATTAAAAAATTAGATCATTCTCCAATTCATAAAAACGCCCTATCATGCGTTGTACCAATTAAATCAGCTGAATCAATTTTTCTTCGATTGGAAAATTACAAAAAATAATTTTGCACAAAAAATAATTTCCTTATGTGACATTTCTCATACTTTACTCAAAGTAACTCCGCTAAATTTGTTTACTAAATTCGATAACAATGAAATACATTATTATAGGAGCAGTAGCCGGAGGCGCAAGTACTGCCGCAAGACTTAGACGATTAGACGAACATTCCGAAATTATAATGTTCGAAAAAGGAGAACATGTTTCCTATGCTAATTGCGGTTTACCATATTATATAGGTAACGTAATCAAGGAGAGGAATAAATTGTTAATTCAAACCGCGGCATCGTTTAAGGAACGATTCAATATCGACGTCAGAACGATGACAGAGGTTATAAACATTGATCCAAAATTAAAAACGATAACTGCCTTGAATCATATTACAGGCAATAAATATGTAGAAAACTACGACAAATTAGTTTTGTCTCCTGGTGCTGAGCCTTTGCGACCGCCTTTAGCTGGGATAAACAATACTGGTATTTTTACTTTACGCAATGTAAACGACACTGATCACATTAAAGATTTTATAAAGCAAAAGGAAGCCAAGAAAGCAGTAATTATTGGTGCTGGTTTTATAGGACTCGAAATGGCTGAAAATCTTTTTGATCTTGGCATGGAAGTAAGCATAATCGAAATGGGGAATCAAATTTTAGCTCCCTTAGATTATCCAATGGCGGCTATTGCTCAGCAACACATCCGTTATAAGGGAGTTCAATTGTTGCTCAATTCTGCTGTTACGGCTTTCGAAAAAAACAACAATTCGATAAAAGTACTATTAAAAAATGGCGATACTCTCGATGCCGATATTGTCATTTTGTCTATTGGTGTCAAACCAGACACTAGATTAGTGACTAATTCAGGCCTCAAAATTGGGGATGTTAAAGGAATTTGGGTCAATGAATATTTACAAACCTCAGACCCTGATATTTATGCAGTTGGTGACGCCATCGAATTTGCAAACCCGATCACAAATCAATCGATGAATACTTATTTAGCGGGTCCAGCAAACAAGCAAGGGCGAATTTGCGCTAATAATATTGTACTGGGAAATGTACAAAAATATCATGGAGCGATAAACACAGCCATCGTGAAAGTGTTTGACATGATCATTGCTACAGCAGGAATGGCATCAAAACATATAACTAAAGCAAACATTAAGCATATCGTTTCCACCATTCCTGGTGGTTCGCACGCCGGTTACTATCCCGGTGCCGAACAAATGAATATTCAAATTGTATTCTCTCCAGAGAACGGACAGCTGCTAGGTGCTCAGGTCGCTGGCTATAAAGGTGTTGATAAAAGAATCGATATTTTATCGTCAATCATACAAAATAAAGGGACAGTCTATGATCTATCCGAGTTTGAACATGCCTATGCCCCGCCCTATTCCTCCGCTAAAGACCCAGTGAATATGTCTGGCTTTGTAGCCGAGAATATCTTGCAGGATAGATTGCGCATATTCTATTGGGACCAGTTTTCACAGATTTCAGATGATGACATTCTACTTGATGTGCGATCTGAAACGGAATTTAATGCGGGTGCAATTCCAAATGCTATCAATATTCCAATAGATAATTTAAGAGATAGAATGACCGAATTAGATTTAAATAAAAATATTTATACCTATTGCCAGGCTGGGTTAAGAGGTTATTTAGCCCAACGAATACTAAGACAAAATAATTATAAATCAGTTTTAAATCTATCTGGTGGCTATCAATTATGGGAGACTTGTACCAAAGAAATGGAAACTAGTCAGGAAGCTGTACTTCTATAAAGCTAATATAAAAAACATCTTTCTGATTATTTTTTTAATTAACTCAAACCCGAACGGAATTTTCCTTTCGGATTTGTTTATTTTTTGGCATAACTCAACTATACAAGCAGAAACTGCAACTTTATTGAACTGCCATTTCACATTTTTGTTATAAAATTTTGCTTTTGTTGAACTAGTTCAACAAATTATAAACTACCTTTGTTTTATCTTTGTCAATAAATGTTAAACAAAATGTTAGGGCGGGAAAAAAATCTAGTACTATTTTTATTTTCCAGCCTTAAACACATCTTAATCAAACGAATACTAACAGTAAAAACAAAAATCGAATGGGACAAGAGACGACAAATACATTAAAAATTTCTGAAATAGGAAAAGCAGCATTACTAATTATAGATATTCAAAATGATTATTTTCCTGGAGGAACCATGGAATTAGTTTCGGCAGAGGAAACGGCAAACAATGCTGCCGCTATTTTATCTTACTTTAGAGAATTTGATATGCCAGTGATACACGTCCAGCATATCGCATTACAGGAAGGTGCAACCTTCTTTTTGCCAAATACAAAAGGTGCCGAAATCCATAATAGCGTGACACCTCTAGAAGGAGAAAAGGTAATAACTAAAAACTATCCAAATAGTTTTAGAGATACGGATTTATTAAATTATTTAAAGGCAAATAATATTACTAAATTAGTACTTTGCGGAATGATGACCGATGTTTGTGTCGCTTCTACAACTCGGGCTGCTATGGATTATGGTTTTGAAAACACTATAATTACTGATGCTGTTACGACTAGAAATCGAGATTTCGACGGCAAAGTAATTCCGGCAAAGCAAGTAACGGAATCCTTTTTGGCAGGGCTAAATGCCTTAGGTGGTCTTTATGCAAAAATAGAAACAAGCGAGAATTATGTAAAATAATAGATTTATGATCGAACATCCGTCTTTTCAAAATAACATTTTGAATTATGTTGATTTATCAAACGATGAATGGGCGCAGTTCAGCTCGTGTTATACTCTTGAAAAAGTGGATAAAAACACGGTTATCTTAAAAGAAGGAGACGTTTGTGAATATGAATCCTATGTTCTTGAAGGCTGTTTTAAGATTTTCTACCAAGACGAAAATCTTCGTGAATACATCCTTTATTTTGCCATTGAAGATTGGTGGGTGCTCGATATTGGGAGTTTTGTTTCAGGAAGTCCTTCTAAACTAAACATTCAAGCCTTAGAAGACTCGGTCATTCTAACAATAAATAGAGCTAAAAAAGAAGAACTTTATCGTACTATTCCTAAAGTCGAAAAACTATTCAGAATCATGAATCAAAAAACATTGGCAGCGACGCAGTTGCGAATGATAAGTATGCTTCATAAAACTGCCGATAGACGTTATTTAGATTTCAATGAACGATATCCCACGCTAGGGCAAAGAATTCCGCAACATCAAATTGCTGCTTATTTGGGAATATCACATGAGTTTCTAAGTAAAGTGAGAAAGAGAGTATTAAGAGATAAAAAATAAGGTGTACGTGTTAAAAATTTAATTCAACTCGGCTGCAGTCGTTTTGTAAAATAAGAGTGAAATTTAAAAAAAATATGAAAACAAGAAACGGTGTAATGACTGCATTACTAGTATTTATGAGCTACAGCATGTCAGCGCAATATATAGAAAAATCAAGCAGTCTAAATCAGGCGGGCGCGCTAAAATTAGCAGAACAAGCGAACCTACAAGCTCAAAAAATAGATAAAAATGTATCGATCGCAGTACTTAATTCCTCGGGCGTAACATTATTGTTACTAAAAGCTGATAATGTAGGGCCACATAATACAGAGGCTTCAAGACGAAAAGCTTTTACCTCCTTATCGACTAAAACTCCCAGTTTACAACTGATGCAAAACGCAGCAAGCAGCGAAAGTGCTAAAAACTTAAATACACTTCCTGAGCTTTTATTATTAGGCGGCGGAGTTCCCATCTGGAAAAACGGTGAACTTATAGGAAGTTTAGGCGTTTCTGGTGGTGGTAGCGGAGAAAATGATCACAACATTGCAGTACAAGCTGTAGAAAATTTAGAATTTAAAATCAATAAATAATTTACAATGAAAACAAAGAATTTTTTAATCGTGTTAATGCTTGCTTTTGCAAGTGTAAGTTTTGCACAAGAAGCAAAATACCAATTATCTAGTCATATCCTAGATGTTACGCAGGGAGAGCCGGCTCCAAATGTTAAAATAAGTTTGTCCAAACAAAAAGATAACGGAAAATGGACGACCATTGATGAGAAATATACAGATAGCAACGGACGTATAAAAGACTTTTTAAAAGAAGAAAAAGGTGAAGATAATAAAGGAATCTACAAACTAACGTATTATGTAGAACCTTATTTTACAAAATTAAATCAAAGCTCTTTTTATCCTTTTATCGAAGTGGTTTTTGAGATTAAAGACGAAAAACATTATCATGTTCCAATAACTTTATCTCCTTTTGGATATTCTACTTATAGAGGTAACTAATATATGCTCAAAAATAATAGTACGCAGTTACTATAAATTATAGTTTTTTTGTAAACGTTCAAGGTGTAAATAACATTTTGAACGTTTATATTTTGAATACTATTCTAATGCAGTAAAAAACATATTCGATGAAGAAAATAATCTTTATTATACTTACAAGTCTATCAGCTATGACATACGCTCAAAAAAATATCCCAAATGAACCTATCCTCACGGGAAATATGGCGGCAAAAATGATTCAAGCTGCCTTTTCAGAAGCCGAAAAAGACCAGCTCTATGTGACGATTAGCGTGGTTGATAAATCAGGGCAAACGCTTGCAGTTCTCAGACATCACAATGCTGGTGTACACACCATTAGAGCGAGTTATAAAAAAGCATTTACTGCCTGTTCTCAAAAACGAGAAACAGCTGAGATTGCTAAAGGTATTAAAGATGGTACTATCCCTGAGGATATTCGTTTTTTGGATGAAAATATTTTAGCTCTTGACGGCGGTATACCCATTTTCATTAATGGTAAAATTGTTGGAGGCATCGGCGTTGGTGGTGCCCATGGCAACGAAGACGTTAGAATCGCTAGAGCAGGCCTCAAGGCTATACAAGAGTAGTATCATTTTTAGAGCCAAAAATTTTCAGCTTTATTTAAATCGAATCAAACTTAAATAATTTTCTGATTTATAAAAGTTTGTCTTAAAATAAAAACATAAAATTAATTCTATAAGGTAACAAAAAAAGCAAATACACGAATTCAAAATTAATTTTAGTCCTTCGTATATTATTCAGTGCGTTTCTACTCTTTTTTGGGCTGGATCACTTCTTCAATTACATTCCTTTCCCAGAAAAGGCTCCGGAAGCCAATGCATACTTTGCTATACTTTTATCTACTTATGCCATGCAGCTTGTAGGTGTAGTCGAAATTGTTACAGGTCTATCATTCCTTTTCAACAGATTTGCTGCCTTGATGGCACTAATATTAATGAGTGTATCAATCAATGCGGTCCTTTTTCACTTATTCCTAGATCAACAGAAAATTTATGGCGCTTTACTCCTATTGATTTTAAACATTATTTTCCTCTTTCATAACAAAGAAAAATACGCCTCATTATTAAAGCAAGTCTAACTATTACCGTTATTGTGAATTAACGTACTTCAATTAGTTTCGAATAGCACTTTGTTACTTTGATTAATAAATAACTAAAAGCCTACAAAACATCGATTTGTAGGCTTTTATGATTTGTCTATAATCGACCCGCCTGGAGATAAACCGATACTATAAAACTCGTTTTATGGAACTAAAGATAAATTTTAGAATAGTATAAAATGAATACAACGATTGCTATGCTGCTGCTTCTACTCCAAGCGTTATTTACAAGATAGAAGAAAAAAAATTAGCTTAACAAAGACACTGCAACATTTTACAGCTACCTAAAACCTACATTTTCAGCTTATTATAAAAAAATAATGTTAATTATCTTTATTTAGTTCGTTATCCTAATTATATTTACACTAGCACTATTGCTATAACAATTTAATTTATAACAAGATGAACAAGTCAATTTTTTATCACGCTGGTTGTCCTGTATGTTTAAGTGCAGAACACGACATTATTAACTTACTTGGAGAATCAAATGTTGAGGTAGTACACTTTGGGAAAGACAAATCTAGAATTCCAGAAGCTGAAAAAGCAGGAGTAAAATCAGTTCCAGCTTTAGTGACTCCAACTGGAAACGTATTACATATCAATTATGGAGCATCGATAGCAGATGTAAAAGGTTAAAAAAAAACGCCTCACATGGTTAGGAAAACTACCGTTGTGAGGTGTTTTTCTATTTCATAATATAAACTACCTTGTATCTATCTGCTTTATATTCTGTTTTTCAATTTGGCAACACCTAAAAATAACTTTAAACTATAAATTACTAAAATAATGCAAGTATCAGTTTGGGACACCTATGTAACAAAAAAAGATGGTAGTACGATGCATTTTGATATAATTGTGCAATCTGAAGTAAAAGACACAACGGCTATTTACAACTATGGCAAAATATATCTAGAATCGAAGGGACAAGAGAACCAACCACTAAGCGCCAAAGAATGCAGCTTTTGTCACATTGAAGCAGTTAGTCCTAATTGGGAAGACGAGATCAATAAAAATGGTTGTTTTATTATCGAAATGGAAAATTGTAAATAAGAAAATCAGACAGTCCTTTCTAAGTATAGATAATACTATCAACAAAACTTTTATGACCTGAAAAATAAAAACAACTTCTTTTGTAATTACTATAGTTTAGCTATTTTTAGTAAAAACTGTAAGTAAAATCAAGAGCAGGAAATGGAGCTCCTTTAATGCAGTACAAAATGAAATACCATGAACAAATCTCCTTTTAACCTATCCCATCAAAATCAAAGTACCGAAAGCAAAATTATAGCCTCGCTGGAAAGAATTTCGCAAGTATTTAGAGTTTTGCTTTGGAATGAAAGTAAAGAACATTCTTTAAGTCCCATACAAATTCAGGTATTGATTTTTTTACTGCATCACTCTGATGAGAAACGCAAAGTAAGCTATTTGGCACAAGAGTTTAATATGACGAAAGCTACCATAAGCGACACTATTAAAACTTTAGAACTAAAAGGACTGATTGAGAAAGAATATGAACCTCAGGACAGCAGGAGCTATATTATTCAACTTAGTCCAACGGGGAAAATCATGGCAGAACAAACTTCTATGTTTACGGAACAGTTACAAATTCCTATTGACAATCTGAGTTCTGACGACAAGGAGAACTTACTCCTAAGTTTATTTAATATTATTCAGCACTTAAATCATTCAGGCGTTATTACGATTCAAAGAATGTGTGTAACTTGTACACACTATAAAAAACCAGAAAAGGGAGAACCGCATTTTTGTAACTTACTCAACCAGAATTTAGCAACCAAAGACTTGCGAATTGACTGTCCTGAACACCTTTTACTAGTATAAAAGAGTTTTTGTAAAAATCAAATCAAATTAGTGCTAAAAAATAAGATATGAACAACAGCAGCAATCACGATGAGCGTATAGCAAAAATGACATTTGCTTCGGTATATCCACACTACCTGACTAAAGTAGAGAAAAAAGGCAGAACAAAAGAAGAATTGCAAAGCGTAATTGAGTGGCTGACATCTTTCGATGAAAAAAAACTACAAGAACTGATTGAAGAAAAAGTAACTTTTGAAAAATTCTTCGAATATGCGACATTAAACCCGAATGCCTCATTAATTAGTGGTATCATCTGTGGTTATCGAGTGGAAGCAATCGAAAATACGCTAACACAAAAAGTTCGCTATTTGGACAAACTAGTAGATGAATTGGCAAAAGGACGTAAAATGGAAAAGATTTTGCGAGTTTCGTAGAAAGGCTATTTGGCTGTAAAGCGGCAATTATTACACTACATTTATTCTAAAATTAGATTGTAAATTTGCAGAGTAAAAAAAAAATATACTGTTACAATGTACTATTCATGTAGGAAATAAAATAATTTTAATAGAATATGAACATCGAAGACTTAATTGGTAACTTTCAAATTATAGGCAGCAATCAAGATGCTGAAGAAAACAATTATAAAGGAATACTCACTATAGCTATTGACAGCAATAATAGAATCAAAGCCAAATGGCTTATTAATAATGAGCAGGAACAACTAGGCACTGGTTTTTTTAAAGACGATATTCTTGTCATCAATTTTAATTACCAAGGAGAAGATCTCAAAATATATAAAGGAGTTGCAGTTTATCGATGTCTCTCTAAGGACTTGCTAGATGGCTTTTGGTCTGAAAAGCACGGAAACCCGCTCTATCTTGGTACCGAGCGTTGTTTTAGAATTATAGAAAAAAAGGAATGGCTTAATTAAACATTTTCTGTAAATCCCATAAAAAAAGGGAGATTGCTCTCCCCTATTAAATTCTTATTTTTCAACGCAGTCTACAGCGTTAAATTTATATTTCACACGATCAAATTCTATTGGCTCACCTTTTATAAAGTGAGTAGCTCCTAAGGTAGTTTGCAATTTACCGTTACCTAAAATAAGCTGGTCCCCACGTTTCAGCAAAGCCAATGGGTTTTTATATGTCTTTTTGGTATAACCGCCTTGCACAAATGTATAGCTAACAAATATGGTATCGCCATGAATTTCTCCGGCTAGTTCTCCAACTTTTTTTGGCATATCAGCAATTGCCATCTCCAAATCACCCGTTATTTTTCCATCTTCAAAAGTATTAATTTTCAAATCAAGTGTATCTGCCTCATAGATAGATTGATAACACACTACGCTTATCGATTTCGCAGCTTCGACTTTCTTAGTTTTAGTAGTTTTTTCAGTCTGATCATTTTTACAACTTCCGAATCCAATACAAGCAAATAGCACACAAATAAGACCTGAATTTTTCATAATGTTACGATTTCGTTAATAATTTGGCAATAGCCATTGCTAATTTACGCAAATACACTGTATTATTAAAGTTAATGTCTATATTTTTTTGGTTCGAAATTTCGAAATAAAACAACCGTATTGTCGTTAATTTTCTTAACAGCGCTTCGCTTTTGAGTCAATAATTCACAATTATACTGCCGCACACTTAAATCTCCATTTTTAAATTAACTATCACTTGATGTAGATTTTGAGTCTCATTCGAAAGAAAGGAATTCGTTTACTTAATTGGCATTTTAGCACAAATGCTTATATTGCAGTATAAATAGAAATTTTCCCAAATACTCTATCGATGAAAAAAGTACTGCATAAGAAGTTAAATGAGTTACAAGCAACAGCAATTTGTGGAAATGATATTAGTTCTTCTTGTTTGTACGTTTCGGCTCTTACCATTATGTATGCTGGACAATATGCATGGATTTCTTTACTATTTGTAGCTGTTGTTTTATTTTTATTTCGAAAGATATATGGAGAAGTTGTAGGAGCAATTCCGCTTAATGGTGGTGCGTATAATGTGTTATTAAATACTTCTACCAAGAAGATGGCTTCCCTTGCGGCAACATTAACGGTGTTATCTTATATGGCAACTGCAGTAATCTCAGCATCCGAAGGAATGCATTATCTCCATAGTATTATTCCAGGTATAAATATAACAATCACAACGGTTATCGTATTATTAACCTTTACCGGTTTAGTAATTCTAGGAATTGGAGAATCAGCATTTGTTGCGGTAATTATTTTTATTATCCACATAGCTACACTTTGTTTATTAGTTATTGCTTCAGGATGGTTTCTAGTCAATCATGGCTTACAGACTTTTCATATCAACTGGAACCTGCCAGTTTCGTCAGGAGGTATTGTTAATGCACTGTTTTTAGGTTTTTCGGCTGCGATGTTAGGGATTTCTGGTTTCGAAAGTTCTGCAAATTTTGTTGAGGAGCAAGAAAATGGGGTGTTTCCAAAAACACTTCGCAACATGTGGGCCATCGTCAGTTTTTTTAATCCAATGATCGCTTTCCTATTAATATGTATTATCCCTCTAGCAGAAGTGGGCGAACATCAACAATCCTTATTAGCCTTCCTTGGTAAAACAACAGGCGGTACTTGGCTTGCTTATATAATTTCCATTGACGCAGTTTTAGTTTTATGTGGAGCTGTTTTAACCTCTTTTGTAGGGGTGTCCGGTTTATTGAACCGTATGACATTAGACAGGATTTTACCAAATTACTTTTTAAAACAAAACAAACGAGGTGCACATTATCGAATAATTATTAGTTTTTTAATATTATGTCTTTCAGTTTTATTTGTTACTGGAGGTAATATTCTAACATTAGCTGGCGTATATACTTTCTCCTTCCTTGCCGTTATGGGATTATTTGGCATTGGAAATTTATTATTGAAGTTCAAGCGCAAAAAATTACCCCGACCAGAGAAAGCAAGAGGAATAGCGGTGGTAGCAGCCGTCGCTATGGTGGTTGTGGCTTTTATAGGCAATATTAAGTTGAATGTGGACTCCTTCTATACTTTTATAAATTATCTCGTTCCTTCGTTACTGTTTGTAGGAATCATGTTAAACAGGTCGTTTCTCATTCAACTAACTATAGACGCTTTAGAATACTTCTACAAACCAATGCGAAAAATGGTCATCTTCAGTAATCGCTATTTAATGAAATTGAATTTAAAAATAAACTCACAGGAGTTTGTGTTTTTTACTAAAGGAGATGACGTTGCTATTTTGAATAAAGTGATGCAGTACGTTCAAAATAATGAATCTACTAAAAAGTTAAAAATAGTAAACGTAAAATTGGAGGGAGCACCTTCTAACGAATCACTAATTATGGATCTTAAAGTTTTAGACCGCGCCTACCCAGATATTGATATTGAATTCATCGAACTTGAAGGCGTTTTTGGCCCGGAAATTATCGATGAGCTTTCAGAAAAATGGAAAATTCCAAAGAACTTTATGTTCATTGGTTCTCCCGGAGATCGCTTTTCTTATCGCGTTGCTGAATTAGGCGGAGTTCGCTTAATTATGTAACCTTAAGTTGTGGGAAATTAAAAACTAAGATTATCAAAAAGTAAAAAATAAAGTACATGAAAAAAATAGTCAACTACACACTCTTTAAATATAGTGATTGTTTCGCGTAGAAAACTTAATGAGAGAAATGAGAATTAAAATATTCGAATCTTTTAATGCTAACAATATTACAATTCCTTTCCCACAGCGCGTTGTTCTCATTAATAAATAACAAATGGAAGAGCAAATTCAAGAATACCTCTACAACCCAATAGTGGGTAAAATTGTAAGCTTCTTTATTGGACTAGCTGTTATTTGGATACTTATTAAAGCGATTCAAAAAAATCTGCTTTCTAAAATTGCTGACAATAATAATCGATACAAGGCAAAGAAATTTAGCAGTTTTACAGGTTATTTTTTAACTATAGTTCTTATAACGGTGATATTCAGTGACAAATTAGGGAACCTTACCGTTGCGCTCGGGGTTGCGGGAGCAGGTATTGCTTTTGCGCTTCAAGAAGTGATTGCTTCTTTTGCGGGATGGTTAGCGATCATGTTTGGCGGATTTTACAATACAGGTGATCGCGTACAACTTGGCGGAATCAAAGGTGACGTAATGGATATTGGCGTACTTAGAACCACCATAATGGAAACTGGACAATGGGTTGACGGTGATTTATATAATGGTCGAATTGTGTTGATTGCCAATAGTTATGTTTTTAAGGAGCCGGTCTTTAATTACTCTGGTGATTTTCCTTTCTTATGGGATGAAATTAAAATTCCTATTCAATATGGTAGTGATTATGCGAAAGCTAAAGAAATAATCCTCAAAGCCGGAATTGAAGTGGCTGGAGATTTAACTGTTAGATCAAAGGAAAAATGGAAAACACTACAAAACAAATACCGTTTAGAAGACGCACAAACGGAGCCAATGATTACCTTAGTTACAAATGACAACTGGGCAGAATACACCCTTCGTTACGTAGTAGGCTATAAAAAAAGAAGAAGTACAAAATCTGAATTGTTTACCAAAATATTAACCGAAATTGAAACTACGAATGGAGCTGTAAAAATGGCTTCAGCAACATTTCATTTGGTAGAAGCACCTGATTTTAATATTAATGTTAGAAAATAAAGAATAAAAGCCAAAACTATATCTTCGCACGAATGCTTTTTAGCTTTTAGCAATTGCAAAATATTGGCCCTTTAGAAATAAAAGTAATAGATTACAAACTCCATTATTTATAAACACGCATTGTTGAAAAGAAAATTACAAAAAAACTTACTTTTTAGAGTTTCTTATCTAATTATTATTATATTTATTAGTCCCCAATTTACGATTAACTAGACCTATAAATTTTTAAAAATTATACGGCATACATTTACCTGTATACCTAACTTGAATTTATTAGCGATGGATTATACGAATTTAAATACCACTAAAGTAGCCACCGATTTTTATAAACTACAACAAGATTACAAGGCATTAAAAGATCGATTTGATACCATAGTTGATCAATATCAAACTAATAAAAATCAAATTAATCACATTAATGAAAAACTCACTGTTTCTTTAGAAAACATGTCGGATGCATTTGTTGCCATTGACAATGACTGGAAATATACTTTTGTAAACCAAAAAGCCTGTCAAATGTTTGAAAAACAACCAGAAGACCTCATTGGTAAAAATGCTTGGGTTATATTTCCTGAAGCTGTAGGAAAACCATTCCACAAAGTATATTACAAGGCTATGAGAACCAAAAAGGAAATAATTTTCGAAGACTATTTCGTGCCATGGCATCGTTGGTTTGAAAATCGTGTAATTCCAAGTAAAGAAGGGATTGTTGTTTTTTTTCAGGATATAACAGAACGCAAGTTAGCAGAACAAAAATCGAAAGACCTGAATGCAAAACTCGAGACACGAAATAGAGAGTTGTACGAGAGCATTATACAAATTCAAAAAATCAATACTGAATTAATTCATGCAAAAGAGAAAGCCGAAGAAGGCGACCGATTAAAATCGGCTTTTCTAGCAAATATGAGTCACGAAATTCGCACTCCAATGAACGGTATTTTAGGCTTTACGGCACTTTTAAAGGAGCCTAAACTTTCAGGAGATGAACAACGGGAGTATATTCGTGTGATTGAAAAGAGTGGCGACAGAATGCTTAACATCATAAATGACATCGTTAGTGTCTCAAAAATAGAATCTGGACAAGTGAGTCTATCTTATAAAGAAACTTCAATTAAAGATCAAATTGAATCGATCTATATTATTTTTAAAAATGAAGCCGTACAAAAAAACATTCAGCTTAAAATAAACAATTCTATCGCTGAAAACGAGAATCTAATACGGACAGATCAAGAAAAAGTCCGAATTATACTTTCTCATTTACTAAGCAATGCCTTAAAATTCACTGCATCTGGATCCATTGAAATAGGTTGTTTTAAAAACTTAAACACGATCACTTTTTACGTTAAGGATTCCGGCATCGGAATTAATCCTAGTAAAAAAGATGTTATTTTCGAACGTTTCATACAAGAGGACGATTCTTTAAACAGAAGCTATGAAGGCGCAGGATTGGGTTTATACATTTCTAAATCCTACGTTGATCTTCTGGGTGGTAAAATTTGGGCCGAGAATAATAGTGACAGCGGAGCCGCCTTTTATTTTAAAATCCCCATTATTAAACCCCATGAAATTGACAAGGAATTCCAAACTCCGCTGCCGCAGATTCCTTACGTAACTCAACAATTGAAAATACTAGTAGCTGAGGATGACAGTATTTCGTTAAAGTTTATTTCTAAAATTTTAAAGATATTCGGTGAAAATTTATTGATAGCCAGAAATGGATTTGAAGCGGTCAATTTATGTAAAAACAACCCCGATATTGATATCGTTCTAATGGACATTCAAATGCCTGTCATGAACGGATACGAAGCAATTAAAAAGATAAGAGAGTTTAATCAAGACGTAATTATCATCACACAAAGCGCATTCGTGTTTACGGATGAAGCTGAAAAAGCAATTGAAGTTGGAGGCAATGGCTACGTTTCGAAGCCAATTGATAAGAAACAATTAATTGATCATATTAACGAACAAATAATGACTTCAAGAGTTAAATCGCTTGCTAAGAGTCTTTCCTAAATTCAGCTAAATTAAACTTCCAGCCAAGGTCTTTTTCATACCAAAGTTGCCCTTCTGAAACTTCTAGCGGACACTCAAAATTATTAGTATAAAGTGCGCCTGTTCCAAGTCCTTGCGGCATCAAATTAGCTTGTAAAAAGGTCCATTGTGCAATAGCATTCAAGCCAATATTACTCTCTAAAGCAGAGGTAATCCACCATCCAATTTGGTGCTTTTCGGCCAGCGATATCCATTCTTGTGTCCCTCGAAAACCGCCTATAAAGCTAGGCTTTAAAATGATATATTGCGGCTTTATTTTTTGTAGTAATCGCTCTTTTTCTTCGAATGAAAACACGCCAATCAACTCTTCATCTAAGGCAATAGGAAAAGGAGTCGTTTTACACAGTTCTGACATACTGTCAGTGTTATTTTTCAGTATCGGCTGTTCTATACTATGCAGCTTAAATTCAGATAGTTGCAGTAATTTATCTAAAGCTTCATTTAAAGCAAAAGCACCATTTGCATCTACCCTAATTTCAACTTGTTCTGGAGTAAAATGTTGCCTAATATAGCGCAATAATTGCAATTCTTTATCGAAATCTATAGCTCCTATTTTTAGTTTCACACAAGTGAATCCTTGCGCTAATTTTTCTTCAATTTGCTGCTTCATAAAAGCCGCTTCACCCATCCAAACGAGACCGTTAATTTGGATTGATTTATTGCCCTCAGTGAAGGCCGAAGGAAACAGTAAAAAAGGGGTTTCGCTTTGCAAAGATTGAAATGCCATTTCGACGCCAAACTGGATGGATGGAAACTCAATTAGCGCCTCCCACAGTTGGTCTTTTCCTAGATGAATATTTTCACAAGTCCATCGTATTTTCTCTTCATAATCTGGTCTGTCGTCAACACTCAAACCTCTCAAAATACCGCACTCACCTACTCCTGTTTTTCCACCTTTTTCAAGCACTAAAAACCAGGTTTCTTTTTCAGTCATCACGCCTCGAGAAGTTCCAGATGGACGTTTGAAATCGAGTATGTATTTATGATAGGTTGCTTTCATGTTTTTCTTAACCGCTAAGGGCACTAAGGTTTTCGCAAGGTTCGCTAAGTTTTTATTCAAAATTCTTTTCTATTGCACTTAAATAATCAAATTAGAATTTTAGTCTAATTAAAAACGATAATCCAACTAATAAAATCCCAAAAAGACACAGTATAAAAAATAAATAAGTTGGCCATGCATTGTCAAAATACATTTTAATATTTAAAATTATCCCTGTAATAAGTAAAACCAAACCTACAATTCGCATATAGATTATTACTTTATTCCTGTTTTTCAATTTGACAACAACTTCAAAACTCTCTCAAAATCATCATTTTTAATTCCTGCCTTTTTAAAAGAAGTAAAATCTTGTTTTATTTTTTGAGTCCAACTCAGGCTTTCGTTCACATTTTGAGATTGATATTCTTTGTAAATGGATTTTGCATTTCGATATTCATCATTCAACAAATAAGCGTGCGCCAAATTTAGTTTTACCAATAACTCAGTATCATCCAGCTTCTCGCCTTCCTGCAAGAATTTTATTGCTTTGCCGTATTGCTTGGTTATAATATATGCGTAACCAATATTTGCATAATCAATAGCTGTTGCTTTCTTATCGTTAATTATTCTGAGATACTGCTCAATAGCGCGGCCATATTCGCCTCTCTTAGTAAAAACTGCAGCCTGGGTACGCAAATCAGCATAAATACCGCTAGAAACGCCTGTTTCGTTAACACAGCTCTCCCCACTCTCTTTATACGCCTTCGCTTGCTCTATAGCAAGAAGATCCTGAAATTCCTGAAACTTATATTTCTTTTGAATTTTCTCTTGAATACAAATACAAAAATCATCAGAATTAGCCAATTTCCTGGCTAAGGCCGAGGTTTTACATTGATTGATCACAAATTTTCTATTTTCTAATGTCCAGCCTCTACTTAATTTAGTATCTACCCAGGGCACGACTTCTAGAACGATTTTTTGTTTCATAATCCAATTTGAACTTTCGAAACCAAACCATAAATTTCTAGTTGCGCTTTTTAAACACGATGATTTATCGATTGATAATCGTTTAGCATCCTTGCTCAGCGGCGATTCTTGCGCTAAGCAAGCCTGATCCATTTTACCGCTTTTTTGATAGGCTAACGCCAGTTCGTTTGACGAGAAAACAGCATACTTACTTTTGTCATCTCCTGAAATGCGAGAAAGCAAAAAAACTGCACCCGCAGAACCTTGACTGATCCCTGTAGGATCTGGAATAGCTTTTAAAACCGAAACTAAACTGCCGGCCATTTTCTGGTTGTCGTCTAAAAGTGTAATTCGATAGATCAACTCCGTGGTTCCAACAGGGAAATCGTCGGTTTTGATGACAATTCTGTCTCGGGCAGAAACAATAATTTCTTTTGTTGTCGCTCTGTCTTTGTCCCAATAACCGTCTTGCTGAGCAAATCCCGACTGATAAAAAATGCTAATCAATAGCAGAAAAACTATTCTATTCACTGGTGCTTCTTGTATTTAATTTACGAAACTAGCCCAGATGGAAGTGGAAATCCTTATGTGCCTGGGTTAGGCACATAAGATTGCAACGTACAGCTGGAAATAGCTCCTAAATCATTTTATAATTCGATGCTCTCGCCTATTTTTAGCAACATCAGATCTTTTCCTTTATTGAAAAACTTTTGAATGGCTTCTTTATGATCGATTTCGATATAACCAAAGGTATCATAGTGATAACCCAATACCTTATCGCATTCCACAAAGTCTGACGCTAAAATTGCATCCTCGACATCCATAGTAAAATTATCGCCTATAGGAAGAATTGCTAAATCAAGCTTGGTACGCATGGGGATCAACTTCATATCCATTGTAAGGGCAGTATCTCCCGCGATATAAATGTTTTTATGTTCGCCCTCAATTACAAAACCGCCCGGATTGCCTCCGTTAGAACCGTCTGGAAACGAACTAGAATGAACAGCATTTACATATTTCACTTTCCCGAAATCAAAATTCCAGCTTCCGCCGTGATTCATAGGATGTGCTTGCAATCCTTTAGTCGCATAATAACCCGCGATTTCCGCATTTGAAACGATGACTGCGTTTGTGCGTTTTGCAATCGCTTCTACATCCAGAATATGATCGCCGTGCGCATGTGTCAGCAAAATATAATCAGCCTTCAACGTACTGATATCGATATGCTCCGCTAATGGATTTCCAGAAATGAAAGGATCTACTAAGATGTGTTTTCCGCCTACCTTGATACCAAGTGCGGCATGTCCGTAAAATGTTATTTTCATAATTTATAGTTTAATTATCGCCCTCCTAAAAGAGTATTCACAATGATATCTGAAAAGAAATAAATCATACATAAGGCCAGCAATACCGAAAGCAAAAATGTGCTTAGCGCCAATTTTTTCAATTCGGGATCTAATGCCTTGGCATTTTTGTTTTTATAAACAGTAATTAAATGATTAGTTAAAGGAAGATAAGCCAGTAAAAACAAGTATTGATCAAATTTAAAGTTATTAATCAAAGCAAAAACTAATACTAAAATCATAGAAAAAATGACCAAAAAATAATGATACAGTTTCGCTTTTTTTCCACCCATTTTAACAACCAGAGTATTCTTACCTACTTTTCTGTCTGATTCTTCATCACGCATATTATTCAAATTCAAAACACCTACACTCAAGAATCCTATAGCCGCTGCTGGTAATAAGAGTTCGATATCGATTTGTTCTGAATATAAAAAATTTACCCCTAATGTACTCACTAGTCCAAAAAACACAAATACAAATACATCGCCAAACCCTCTATAACCATAAGCTTTTGAACCAATGGTGTATCGAATTGCTGATAAAATAGCGAGGATCCCCAATACCAAATAGAATAATGAGTAGTAAATATTGGTGTCAGTGAAAGCAAAATAAATCAACAATATTGCAGAAAGTAATGTTAGCAAGGCTGTAATTATAATTGCTACTTTCATTGCTTGTGGAGTAATCACCCCGCTTTGAATCGCTCTTTTTGGCCCTACCCTGTCCTCATTATCCGTTCCTTTTATCCCATCACCATAATCATTGGCAAAATTAGATAAGATTTGCAATCCGAGCGTCGTTAAAATAGCAAAACCAAAAATCCGCCAATTAAAAACTTCTGTTGGGGTAAGTATATTGTCTGTTGGGTTTGCCAATGCATACATACTTCCTACTATTATTCCAGAAACAGATAATGGTAATGTTCTAATTCGCGCTGCTTCAATCCAATGTCTCATTTTATTTTATTTAATTATATTTTTTAAATTTTTATTTTAAGCCTTTTTTAATGGCTTACATCCAGTTATTGTTAGATGTTTCTATCTTATACAACCACAGATTAACATAGTGTTTCACTGTGCTAAAATCACCTAATTGAAAAGCGAGATTTCCTCCTGCTGTATGTATTATTATCGAACCAATATCAGCCTTCTTGTGCCAAAACAACTGAGAAGTGGTAATGGCCTGGATTTTACTAGGTTCAATTATCATATTATCAATATCCCAAGCACCCACTTGTTTGATTATAAAATCATTGTTAATATACAGCCTATTGTTCTGAAATCCAAAATAAACAATTACGCCCACAAACAACAAGTACAATAAAACCCCATATGCATAATCAAAAAATGCGGGCTGAATATATTTTGCAAAAGCAAAAAAAGCGACTGTCGGCAGCACCATCGACAGAAATATCGAAAAGACTAGCTTGCGGTAATTTGGCTTTAAAACAACTCCTTTTTGAGGTATTTTACCAAATAATAAGTCAAAAATCGCTTCTTTTTCAGTTTTATTACAACCCGGAATTTCAATTACAGTCTTGCTATTCTCTTTATCACTACTGGTCGCTTGTTTAATTTTAATTTCGAGAATATTCATTTTCTTCTGAAAATAATTACTCGTTATGGTGGTAATCTGTACTTTTTCTGGTTTCACAATGGTATTCTTCGTACTCAATAAACCAAAAGTAAGCAGCAAAGAACCGTTTTGCTTCGCCACCTTATAGTCGAAATACTTAAAAACAACTCGAAGTAGATTTATAATTAATACCAAAGCAAACATTACAATAAAAAACAACACAATCGAACTGATAACGGAACGTTGGGCAACATAAGCATCAAACTGTTCTTCTTTAAATTCAGACTCGGCTAGAAAGTTTTTACTGTTTTCATAGACAGTCATGAAAAAAGCCAGTATTAATCCCAGCGTTTTTACATAATTAGAAGTGATTCCCACTTTCAACAAACTCAAAAAGCTAATCTTAATAAAAGAATCTTTCTCGGCACTTTCCGTTTCCAAAACAACCTGCTCCTCTGATAAAACGGTAGTTTTTTTATCGCTTTCCAATAATCTTCCCTTTAAAGCCAAAGCCAAGGAATGCGAAATTGCTTTAATCTTTCCTTCTTTTTCAGCACTTCCTGCTGTGTCGACATTCAATTCATAAACACCAATCAGTCGCTGTATCAAAGACTGATTTATATCTACTTGTTGAATTTTATCCAGCTGAATAATGGTCTTTGTTTTATTTAAAATTCCTTCGCTAATA
Source organism: Flavobacterium hiemivividum (assembly GCF_004349145.1). GTDB lineage: Bacteria > Bacteroidota > Bacteroidia > Flavobacteriales > Flavobacteriaceae > Flavobacterium > Flavobacterium hiemivividum. The sequence continues at coordinate 35,653 of NZ_SMFO01000014.1, forward strand.
ATAAATTCCTCATTCTCCTTATCTAAATAAAAAGTAAAGTTTAGGTATTTTAAGTAGGCGACAATTCCAATTATGATCACCACTAGAATCGAACCTAACAATAAATATACTTTGTTGAGCTCATCGAATTTAAAAAGCCAAATCACCGCTATAGGCCACAAACCACGACCCCATTTTTGAACCGTATCAACAAAAAGAATCAAAATCCCAATAGAGGATTGCCGTTGAGGCTGGTATAAAAAATCCTCCATTTACAGTTGCTTTTGAATTTTCCCCATCAACAGCTGTTTGATATTTTCGGCCTGCTCTTTTTTAATTCCAGGAATTTCAATATCACTCGAACTACCACCCGCAGTAAAAACTTCAACTTTTGCTAATCCAAAATATCGAGATAGTAATCCTTCATGTAAAGCTACGTGTTGCACTCTATTATAAGGAATTACAACCGTATTTGTCGCTATTATTCCATATCTAAAAAGCACATCATGAGTCCTGAAAGCAAATCCTTTTCTCTTAAAGCTAATTCTCGAAAGCAACAAAACAACAGAAAGTAAAACAAAATAAGTCACCGAAATTTCGACTGCAAAAACCAATAGTTCTCTATTAAAAAACAGCAATAGCCCCAGACCTGTTCCTGCTATTAGAAAAAAGATAATTACATTTAACAGACTCACTTTCCAATAATCGGAATGTAAAACAGAAAATTGCACTTCTTCAAATTTAGGAAGCTGCGTAGTATCGATAGTCTCGTTTGAGAAGTTCTCCATTTATTATTTAATTAAAATTTAGCATTCAATAAATTGAAAGCCCGTTTTATAAACCAACTCTAAGCCTTAAATTCCAAACCTACTTACGGCAACCATTTCTTTTCAAAATTCGGCTTACGCTTTTCAAGAAATGCATTTCTGCCTTCTTTAGCTTCTTCAGTCATATAAGCTAATCGAGTCGCTTCACCAGCAAAAACTTGTTGACCTACCATTCCGTCATCAGTAAGATTCATGGCAAATTTCAGCATCTTGATCGCCATTGGTGATTTCCCTAATATCTCTTGCGCCCATTCATAAGCTGTATCTTCTAATTCAGCATGCGGAATAACAGCATTAACCATCCCCATATCCATTGCATCCTGAGCAGAATAGTTGCGTCCTAGAAAGAAAATTTCACGTGCTTTTTTCTGCCCTACCATTTTTGCAAGGTAAGCAGAACCATAGCCACCGTCAAAACTCGTTACATCGGCATCTGTTTGTTTAAAGATAGCGTGCTCTTTACTAGCCAATGTCAAATCGCATACAACATGTAAGCTATGACCGCCACCAACAGCCCAACCAGGAACTACCGCAATTACCACCTTTGGCATAAAACGTATCAATCGTTGTACTTCTAATATATTCAAGCGATGTTGACCGTCCTCTCCTACGTACCCTTGATGCCCTCTTGCGTTTTGATCTCCACCGCTGCAAAAAGAATAAACTCCATCTTTAGACGAAGGCCCTTCGGCAGAAAGTAAAACAACCCCGATGGAAGTGTCTTCTTGCGCATCATAAAATGCATTGTAAAGTTCCGCCGTAGTTTTTGGACGAAATGCATTGCGCACATCAGGTCTGTTGAACGCTATTCTGGCAACTCCATTGCATTTTTTATAGGTGATATCTTCGTATTCTTTTGCAGTTATCCAATCCATTATAATTGTTTTAAATTATTGAAGTGTAAAAATAAATCATTTTTTACATTATATACTATTCTAGTTGGGAAGCTTTGGAAATCCTTCTAGAAATAAACGGCTGTAAAGTGTTAAAGTTTCAAAAAAAACTAATTATTAACAACTACCAATTGATATAATTACTAATTTTAAACCAAGATAATCAGTAGGATACAATTAAATTCTACTTCTTTATTTTAAAAAATTCACTGATTTATTAACCTAAAAAAAGAATAATTTGAATTCGATTAAAATTTTTGTCGCTCCTTGTTCTATGGTACTAAATTATACTACTAATTCTACATCCTTGACAATCGAGCAAATGAGAAAATCATTTATTTCGTCAGCAATAGATAAAGAGTAACACCGACGGTTAAAAAAGAAGAATTCATTTCTCGATTGCTTAATTTGTAAGCTTATGAATAATAGAGAAATAATCTTTAAATATATATACAAAACCAATGGCTTTTAATGTGAAATTAATTCTTTGCTACTAAGTATATGTTTTCTACATCTAAAGACAAGTATTCATTGAAGTACTTTTATGCTTAAGTCAATATTTTAAAAATAGTGTTTATAATAAACTACTATGTACAAAAGCAAAAAGTTACACTAAAAAATGAAATTGTAATTATTTTGGTGCCGTTTTATATTTTACGAAACGACACTTAAAAGAGAAAGACTAACCGTTTTCGATTAGTCTTTCTTTTTTTTATTCCTTAATCAGGTATATTCCGTCTTCTTTGATTTCGATTAGTTTTTCTCTATAAAGAGCACCAATTGCTTTCTTGAACGTTTTCTTACTCATTTTCAAAACGGTCTTAATGTCTTCTGGGTGGGAGTTATCAGTTAGTCTTAAAAAACCACGACTTGCTCTTAATTCATCCAAAATTATATCTGCATTGGGTTCGATGCTTTGATATCCTTGTATTTGCAACGAAACATCAATTTTATTGTCAGGACGAATGTTTTTTATGTACCCGCGCATACGATCTCCCGTACGAATCGCATCATCATAAACCTCATCTTTATAAAGCAAACCTTTGTGACGTTCGTTGATAATTACGTTAATTCCTATCTCGGTAATATGCGAAACTATTAATTCAACTTCCTCACCTTTTTCAACCGTAAGTTCTTCGTTTTTAAGAAATTGATTCGTCTTACTTGAAGCTACTAATCGATTGGTTTTTTCATCCATATAAAGGTACACCAAGTAGCGCTTACCTTTTTCCATAGGACGAGCTTGCTCTTTAAACGGAACCAAAATATCTTTTTCCATTCCCCAATCCATAAAAGCACCTATTTGATTGGTGTAATTCACACGTAATAGTGCAAATTCATTCAATAAAATATAAGGCTCTAAAGTGGTAGCTACAGGACGTTCTTCATGATCTAAATAAACAAATACAATCAACTCCTCACCTATCTCAAATTCGTTAGGTACATATTTATTAGGTAAAAGTATGTCGTGTATTCCCTCAGGATCTGTCTCTGGAGTACCCAGAAATAAACCAACTTTTGTGTCACGAAGTATTGTAAGCGTATTGTATTTTCCTATTTCAATCATTTTCTTGTATTTTCTAAGCCGCAAAGGTACGAAGTTTGAAAATAGTAACCCCATTCCTTCTTATAATTCCCTTGTATTTTCCTTTTTTGAAGCAAAAAAAAGTATCACTCTCAATAACGATTAGTCCCGCTATCCGTAGTATCTTTTGGGCTAAACCCCAGCCCAAAAAGGATACTTACTGCTATCGGGGCTAGATTACAGCGTTTTGTTCCTTAGTAAACCAATAAAAAATTCATTAAACAACTATTAAAATTAATTTTACTAGCTATTAACTTTCTTTTTTTACCTAATTTTAAATTCTTTAAATAAAACACCAAAAAATAAATGAAACTAAATCCTCTTTATTCCCTCTTTGCTTTATTGCTTTTCACTCAAATGAGCTTCGCCCAAATAACCGTTGACGATCCCGAAATCAAAAAAATGATTACTGAAATCAAAGCTGAAAACCTTGAAAATACAGTAGTAAAACTCGTTTCTTTTGGAACTAGACATACTTTAAGCGATACTAAAAGTAAAACGCGCGGAATTGGCGCAGCTCAACGATGGGTACAATCTGAATTCGAAAAATATGCATTAGAATCAAACGGAAAATTGACTTCAAAAATCGATTATTTCACCATAAAAGCAGATGGAAGACGCATAGCAGTCGACAGCCAACTAGGAAATGTTATGGCGACATTAAAAGGAACAGATTCTAGCGATGATCGCGTACTGATTATCAGTGGTCATCTCGACTCCCGAGTTTCGGATGTTATGGATACGAAATCAGATGCACCGGGCGCTAACGATGATGGTTCAGGTGTCGCGGCAATGATGGAACTAGCTAAAATTATGAGTAAAAGGTCATTCCCTTACACTATCATTTTTGTTGCGGTAACAGGCGAAGAACAAGGATTGTATGGTGCCAGACACTTAGCAGAACTTGCCAAAAAAGAAAACTGGAATATTGTGGCAATGATCAACAACGACATGATAGGAAACAGCTTGTCTAGCGGGACAAACTTAAGAGACAATACTAAAGTAAGGGTATTTAGCGAAGCAACTCCCTACCTAGAAACGGAGGAAGAAGGAAAAATGCGAAAACTAACTAATCGAGACAACGACAGTCCTTCTAGATTACTTGCCCGATATATTAAAACGGTAACGGATCAATATGTTGACCAATTAGAGGTAAACCTTGTCTATAGAAACGATCGTTTTTTACGTGGTGGAGATCACACTCCCTTCAGTCAAAATGGATTTACTGCTATACGTTTTTGCGAAATGAACGAAAACTACAACCACCAGCATCAAGATGTACGTACCGAAAACGAAGTTAAATATGGTGATTTAGTTGAATTTATGGATTTTGAATACCTTCGAAAAATTTCTGCATCCAATTTAGCCACATTGGCTAATCTAGCTTGGGCACCAAAAGCACCTACAAACGTAGGAATAGAAGTAAAAGACCTGACTAATTTCTCAACTCTGATTTGGAAAGCAGCTGAAAACACAAAAGTATACGGCTACCAAATCCTGATTAGAGAAACATCAGCAACAAACTGGGAAAAAACAATATTTGTAAAAGATACAAAAGCAACAATACCTTATTCTAAAGATAATTTCCTGTTTGCAGTTCAAGCAATAGATGAATTAGGACATGCCAGCTTACCTGTTTTCCCAACACCAATTCGTTAAAGAGTTTTGCACTTCAGGATAGAATGGATGCTGTAGCACCTAGCTGCTCTACCAAAAAATTCGCCACGAATTTCACAAACCTTCACTAATTAATTAGTGCTACTTAGTGAAATTCGTGGCGAAATACATTTAAAATACTAATGTAAATAGTTTCAACTATATTCTGAGGCCTATAAAGTTTTTTGATTTTCCAAAAAAACGAAAAAATTACAAAGACATCCAAATAGTTACCGAAAAGTTAGAGAGAAGTTAAAAAACGCTTAAAATATTGATTGCGGTTTGTGTTTGCTCTCAATAAACATATCTTCGCGACAATGAATAGGACTTTACAAAATAGTGCGAAATTAATATTGCGACATTTTTTTACATTTGTTGCAATAACCGTAGTACTATTTTCTAGCTGTTTCATAAAAAATGAAATAAAGGAAATTATCGGAATTCCAATCGCTTTAGAGCAAATGGGAAACCAAAGAACTACTCTTTTTTCTAGCAGCGTTACAAATTTCTGCTCGCAAACCTTAGCTTCCGATTTATTACAATCCGTAAAAATAACCTCGATTACTGCTAATTTAGTAGCAATTGCTACCTTGGCTGCAATTGTATTTCTTCTTTTTTCTGTTTCTGAAAAAGAAAAGAGAAAACACCCTTTTTACAATAGCTTAAAAATAAGCGATTCTTTCCCCATATTTTTGCTTTACCGCAAACTGATCATTTGATACCCTAATAGTTTTTAGAATTGCCATTGCGAGACCTTTCGCTATGGTATCTTTCTGTACATCAATTTTTTAATTAGTTGATCAAAATCTGATCTGAAAATCTATTATTTTATTATGGTCAAACCTCTTTTGACGGTCACATTTGTGTGGCTTGTCATGGGAATATCATTTCCCTTATATGCACAACAATCTCCCGAGACATTGGGAACTTTATGGAAAAACGTAGAAGATAATTACGCTGGAATTAAAGCCAAACAGTCTTCTGTGGATGCTGCAGCGTTAAATGAGCGCTCCGTAAAATCGAATATGCTGCCACAAGTCAAAGCTCAAGCACAAAGCACTTATGGAACGTACAACGGCGGTGGTGGCGCTTTTTTTCCGCAAGCCGGTTTTTTTAACGTTAGTGGTGACGCTTCTCTGCATGGCGCTTCTCTATCTTCAAACTCCTTTGGATCTGCAGTTGCAGATTGGGAAGTTTTTTCTTTTGGTAAACTTCGAAAAGAAAATCAAGCCGCTCGCGCAGTAACAAATAGAAAAAATAGCGAAAAAGGCGCTTATTTACTAAGTCTAAAAAAGCTTTTATCTGAAAGGTATATCACGCTTTTATACAACAAAACTAAACTTACCTGGAATGAGAAAACAGTGGAACGCTTAGACGAAATTCGGGTAATCACTTCTGGCTTGTCAAAAGCGGGGCTGAAACCTGCCGCTGACAGTTTGCTGGCTTCTTCTGCCCACACGCAATCACTTGCCGAAAACTATAAATTAGAAGGAAACAGCGGTGCTGCCTTGATTAAGCTAAAGGAGCTTTCTGGTAAAGAAGTTTTTGAACTCAATAGTTCGCTTAATCATTTCTCTACTCCAGTTCCTTATCTTGAACATAGAAGTGGATTAATTGAAAGTTCACATCCTATTCTTACAACATTAAAACATCAAGCTGACTTTTTTACTTCTAAAAGTGCTGTTGAAAAAAGCGCTGCGCTGCCATCAGTACATTTTTTAGGTGGATTATCTTATAAAGGTACTAGCATTAACAACGACGGCTATGTTTCTGGAAAATGGGAAGATGGTTTTTCGAATAATGCCAATAATTTTCTAGCAGGCGTTGGAATAACATGGAACATTTCAAATTTGCTAACCAATAGCTATAAAAGTCAAGGATTAACAAAGGAAGCCGAAAGCGTAGAAAATCTTCACGCACAGTACGAACAAGCAATGCAAGCAGATTTAACAGCTGTGCAAGTTAGAATTAGTCAACAATTCAAACAAATCGAAAAAACATCTTCTGCTGTAAAACAGGCTAGCGATGGATATACGATGTATTTATCTCGTTACAAAAGTGGTCTTATAGGTTTGAACGAACTGCTGCAAATACAACAATTATTTGAAGTTTCCGAAAATTCACATTTAGAAGCGGCACGAGAATACTGGATGCTAGTAGTCTATGAAGCAGAGCTCACTTCGAATTTTAATTTTCTCTTTACTAATCTTTAAATCTACTTAGATGAACTTAATAAGATTTGCGCTAAGAAGACCCATATCAGTAATTGTTGCTGTTATTGCAATTGTTTTCTTATCCATTACGTCAATAAAAAAAATAAATGTCGATATATTTCCTGAAGTAGAACTTCCTGCAATGTATATTGCGATGCCATACGGCGGACTTTCTCCGGCTTATATGGATGGTTTCATGGCCAACGAATTTCAAAAAGTCCTTTTATTTGTCGGCGGAGTAAAAAGTATGGACTTCAAAAGTATTCAAGGATTGACCCTAATGAAACTGACTTTTTATCCTGGAACAAACATGGCACAAGCCGCGGGTGAAGTCTCGACCTCTGTTTCCAGAGCAATGGGCTTTCTACCGCTGGGAGCAGTTCCACCAATGGTAGTTCGATTCGACGGAAGCTCGCTACCTGTTGGTCAATTGGTTTTCGAAAGTGACCAGCGTTCCATTAACGAAATTCAAACTTTAGTACTTACAAAAGTACGTCCTATGTTTGTTGCCATTCCGGGGATAACCGCGCCGGCGCCTTTTGGTGGAAACGCACGTTCGATCGTTGTCAATATAGATCCGCAAGCAATGCAAGCCAACGGTTTGAGTGCCGAAGAAATTACTATTGCCATTACAAAAAATAGTTTACCATCGCCAGCAGGGAACATTCGCATTGGCGATGAAAATTTAATGGCTCCTATTAATTCAATGGCAAAGAGTCCAGAAGAATTTCTTAACACCCCCATAAAAACAAATGATTCGCGTACCATTTATGTAAGAGATGTTGCGAACGTTCAAGATGGAGCGGACCAAACGGTAGGATATGCTTTAATTAATGGGAAACGTTCAGTCTATCTTCCTATTATAAAAAAAGCAGATGCCTCTACACTTGATGCTGTTAAAAATTTGAAAGCATCTTTACCTATGTTGCAGGATCAAATTCCTGAAGATGTAAGTATAAAGTATGAATTCGATCAGTCAAAATACATCGAAACTTCATTATCTAATCTAATTCACGAAGGAATACTAGGTGCTGTCTTTACAGGATTGGTGATTTTTCTATTTTTAGGTGACACTCGAGGTGCAATAATTGTGGTGCTAACGATCCCAATCGCTATTTTAAGCGCGGTTGCTGCGCTGTATTTCTTAGGCGAAACAATAAATATAATGACCCTAAGTGGACTAGCCCTTTCCATCGGAATATTAGTAGATGAGGCCACCGTGACCATTGAAAATATCCATCAACACATGGAAATGGGCAAACCCAAACAGCGGGCGATTAGCGATGCACTTATTGAAATTTCGATACCAAAACTCCTAATTTTACTTTGCATTCTAGCCGTGTTAACTCCGGCGTTTATTATGACAGGAATACCAAAAGATATGTTTATGCCTTTATCAATGGCAGTAGCTTTTGCCATGGTTGCATCTTTTATCGCCTCTCAAACATTTGTTCCAATTCTGGCAAACTGGATGATGAAAATGAAGAAAAATGAAGTCGCTAATACTCCTAGAAAACGTGCTTTTTTCGAAAAGTTCCGTGTTAATTATTCGTATCGAATGCGTAAATGGTCCACAAAAGCGATCTCACTTTTTCTACTTTATATATTTGTGGCCGTAGGTATAGTAGCACTATTGTTACCCAATGTAGGTACTGATGTTATGCCTCTATCAAATAGTGGTGACTTCCAACTTCGCATCCAAGCTCCTACAGGAAGTAGATTGGAAAAAACGGAGCAAATCGTAAAAGAAGTTTTAAAGGAAATTAAAACACTAGTTCCTGAAAATGGCGTGGTCATATCATCGGCATTTGTTGGGATGCAGCCAGCAACTTCACCTATTAATCCGATTTTTACTTTTACGAACGCTTCTCATGAGGCTATTCTACAAGTATCAATTGATAAAGAATTATACACTGGATCAATCCAAGATTTAAAGGAACAAATTAGAATAGCGGTAAAGAAAAGCCACCCGCAAGTGGCTCTTAATTTCGAACCCATGGAACTTACTGAAAAGATTATGGGACAAGGTACCATGACTCCTATTGAAGTAAAAGTGGGCGCCGGACAATTAAAAGCCGCTTTTGCTTTTGCCTCTAAAATTGAAGCCAATCTAAAAACGATTCCGTACTTGCGCGATGTACGAATTGCCGAGCCTGTGGCTTATCCTACTTTAGAAATCGAAGTAAATCGAGATCTTGCAGGCCAATTTGGCTTGACCGTTCAAGATATTACTAAGAGCTTGATTGCTGCGACTTCCTCCACTCGTTTTACCGATAAGAATTTATGGATCGATCCTAAGTCAGGGCTTGTGTTTCAGGTACAAGTGCAAATTCCTGAAGCAGCTATGTCATCGGAGCAAAAGTTAAAATCTTTACCATTGAAGAAAGGCAGTACGAGACCTGTTCTGGAAGATGTTGCGACGGTAAGAAGAGTAAGTACTCCTGCACAAGTAAATCGACAAGGTGCCAATCGATACGTAACAATAATTGCGAATTTGCACGAAAAAGATTTGGGGACTGCCTCAGCTGCTGTAAAAGAGGCAATTAAAGAAGTTGGAGAGCCACCGCGTGGAGTTAAAGTTTGGACCGAAGGTACCATTCAGCTATTAGATGAAACATTAAGCAATTTAATAGCGGGATTAGGTGTGGCAATTATTGCGATATTTCTAATGTTAGCGGCTTATTATCAGTCGTACAAAATACCACTAATTATTCTCTCTGTCGTTCCAGCAGTTGTAGCAGGAAGCTTGCTAATTTTATTTTTAACACAAAGCACGCTCAATCTGCAATCATATATGGGAATCATTATGTCAATTGGTGTATCTGTATCGAATGCCGTTTTACTGGTCAATCAAGCTGAATTTTATCGAAAAGACTTGTTGCTTAAACCAGCAAATGCAGCGCGTCTCGCTGCTTCGTCAAGACTTAGACCTATATTAATGACGGCAGCCGCTATGCTTGCAGGAATGTTGCCAATGGCAATTGGATTTGGTGATGGTGCAGAACAAGTTGCTCCTTTAGCCCGCGCTGTAATTGGTGGACTAATAGCTTCTACAGCGACAATACTATTATTGGTTCCGCATTTCTTTTCGTCCATGCTAACCAGAACTGTGATTAAAAATCCTTCCCTCGATCCAGATGATGAAGAGAGTCAATACTTTGTAAAATAACTTCTTAATAAAAAAAATGTACGATATAAATAAAAAAATAGAAACTGTCGCGATTGTAACCTTCTCTATACTTGTTTTTGCAGCCTGTTCTGATAAAAAAGAAGAGAACACAAAAAAAGTTGAAGTACCGATGTTAAAGGCACAAAATCTTAAGACAGCGGTGATCCAACATATAAAACCAGAGTACGAAATATCATTACCGGCAGAATTGCAAGCTTACGAAGAAGTGGCGGTTTACGCAAGAGTGAGTGGTTTTGTTCAAAAAATATTTGTTGAACGCGGTCAAAAAGTCAAAAAAGGACAATTATTAGCGGAGCTTGTGGCTCCAGAAATGAACCAAAAACACATTTCGGACAAGTCATCTGAGCAAAAATCATACAGTGATTACTTGTATGCAAAACAAGCTTATGACCGAATGTTAGATGCTTCAGAAACGGCTGGAGCTGTTGCGGCAATAGAATTGGAAAGATCAAAAAGCGCAATGCAAAGCGCGCAAGCTTCTTATAAAAGTGCTAGTGCAGGAACGGCAGGAACAGCGCAACTTCAAAAATATTTACGCATCACTGCCCCTTTTGATGGGATAATTACTTCTAGAAATGTTTCTATTGGAGCTCTAGCTGGAACAGGTTCAAGTGATCCTTTGTTTATGATTGCACAAGGTAATCGCTTGCGATTAACACTCTCACTTCCTGAAAAACACGCTGCTTCTATAAAGGAAGGAATGCCTGCCACTTTTTCGATAAGTTCGCAGCCCGGAAAAACTTTCAAAACAACGCTGTCACGTAGTTCAGGTTTTTTGAATAGAGACGATCGCTCTTTAACTATAGAATTTGATGTTGATAATGCTTCTGGAGAATTACAAGGTGGCGATTATGCCGAAGTAAACCTTAAATTACAAAGAAAATCACCATCGTATTGGGTGCCAAATGGAAGTATTCTTAACACTCAGAGAGGAACTTTCGTTCTTACCCTAAGTAATAATGAAATTAAAAAAGTCGTTGTAAAAGAAGGTATTAAATTAGATACCTTGTCGGAGGTATTTGGAAATTTTTCAAATGAAGATCAAATAATTCTCAAACCTTCAGAAGAAATGAAAGAAGGAATCATTAAATAATAATTTTTTGAAAACCAAGTAACAAGTTGTTATTTGGTTTTCTTAAACAGTATTCTAGAAAATATAATTTAAGATAAATAACAATGAACGAAAACAATAAAAACGAGAAACAACCTACTAATCTTATAGTTATTAATAAAATAAAGAAACACTTTTCATCAATTTTAATGCTAATTGTCTTTGGACTTCTAATATTCAGTCCAGATGCAAAGTCATTTTTAATTAAGCAGTTGCTGTTCACCGGCCTCTTTAACGCTGAAATTTCGGAGGTTAATTCTACAGATAACAGACTCGAAAATCATTTTGATTTTAAGGATTACGAAGGTAATATTCGAAGTACAGCTGACTTGAAAGGGAAAGTTGTTTTTATCAACTTTTGGGCATCCTGGTGTCCACCGTGTATTGCCGAATTCCCTTCTATCGAAAAGTTTCACTCGAAATTTAAAAACGATGGCAACATTGTATTTTTAATGATCAACATGGATGATGATATCGCCACGGGCGAAAAGTTTTTTGAGAAGAAAAACTACACAATGCCAATAGCGCAAGCGGTATCTCAGGTTCCCGAAGAAATTTATTCTGGCTCATTACCTACTTCAGTTGTATTAGATAAAAAAGGAATCGTTAGAATGCGCCATACTGGTTTCGCTGATTATAACAGTGAAAAATTTCACGTTCAGATACAACAGATTTTGGAGGAATAAATTTAGCATAATCGAAATGTTATTTATCCATGGCACAGAAATAAAAAAGCGCCATAAGGCGCTTTTACTATTTAAAATATACTGTTAATTGTAGATACTTTCTTTTTTAAAGTGAACTGTTAATAAGTAATAAACGACAGCTCTATATTTATTTGCATTAGAACGCCCGTATTTTTCCATTACTGCGTCAATTCCAGCATCTAAATTTGCTCCATCTGCTAAACCTAATTTTTTGATTAGAAAATTATTTTTAACCGTATCTAATTCTGCTTGCTGACTTCCGGCTACCGTTGCAGCATCTGAATTATATATTGACGGACCGCAACCAATGGTAACTTTTTTCAATAAATCCATACTTGGATTTACACCACATTTATCTTTTAAATCTGCAGCATACTTTTCAATTAATTCGTCTCTTTTGCTCATAAATAAAAATTTAACATTTTGGTTAATAGCTTATTACAATCTCAAATTTAAACATTAATTCGAAACACCCCTAATTTTTAAGTAAAAACTACAAAAGTAGAGCGCTATTTAATCCCTTTTTGAACAAAGTCAGAGCAACTCCTTAAAATACTGTAGTAGCACAGAATCGTTTTTAAGCGTTGGTGTAAAAATTTCTAGTATTCCCGGTTTTTCATTTTGACTGTATAAATTTGCTAACCCTTTTTCTAAACTTAGTTCATCACTTGCAATGGCATAGTCAAATCCATACATGCTAGCTAAATGTTCTGCAGTTAAACAGTGGGAAGTTTCAAAGAAAGTATTGAAAACAGCCGTTTCTTTATGGCCAGGTAAAATTCTAAAAATTCCACCACCGCCATTGTTTATCAAAATTATTTTAAAATTTTTCGGAATATAATTGTTCCATAACGCATTGCTATCGTATAAAAAACTAATATCTCCGGTGATAAATACCGTTTGTTTTTCATTGGCTACAGCCGCACCTATAGCGGTTGAAGTACTACCATCGATCCCGCTAGTCCCTCGATTGCAATAAACTTCTATTGAAGGATGTATATCAATAAGCTGTGCATAGCGAATAGCCGAGCTATTACTGATTTGCAACTGAGAGTTTAATGGCAAACTCGGAATCACTTTTTCGAATACTTTAAAGTCTGAAAACGGAATCTTATCCAAGTAGATTTTACTTTTTAGCTTTCTGACTTTATTAATATTATCCAGTTTTTTGAAATAATCACTTTGCACTGATTTTGTGAGTGGTAAGAAAGCATCGAAGAACACATTTGGCTCTACCTCAAAATGTTTTGTCAATGCATCGAATGTATCGTAGGCACGCAAAGAATCGATATGCCAATGGTGGTTTGGTTTGTATTTTCGTAAAAAAGCTTTGATTCGTTTCGAAACAATCATTCCTCCAAAAGTGACTAAAATTTCAGGTTGGAAATCCTCAAAATCTTCGTTATTGAAAGGCGTAATTAAAGTATCAATGGTGTTGATAAATGTGGGATGATGTAAGTTTGAAGTCGTTTCAGTCAATACCACCACCGATTCATCAGAAGCTAAAGATTCAATACTATTTTCACTAATTACATCGGGGTCATTCACGCCTACTAACACCATTTTTTTTGTGGCTTTATTCCAAATATTCGCAAACTCAACTACCTCATCGTTGGAAAATGACTTCGTATCATTCGCGGAAGCGGTAATAACAACATTCACCGAAAGATCAGTGGTCGTTTCATACAAAGGCTCTTCGAAAGGCGCATTAATATGTACGGGCCCTTTTTGAGCAATTGCAACAGCAATCGCTTCATTAATTTTAGTATCGTTTTCGAGGGAAACTATTTCATTCAAATTGGCATTGTATAAAGAATGATTTGCAAATACATTCTCTTGACGGATGGTTTGTCCATCCCCAATATCGATTTTACTTTGGGGTCTATCTGCCGAAATCACGATTAATGGAATCTGACTGTAGAACGCTTCGGCTACTGCGGGATAATAATTCAATAAAGCAGAACCGGATGTACATACTAACGCGACAGGCTGCTTTGTTTGTTGTGCGATTCCCAAACCAAAAAAAGCGGCTGCACGTTCATCGGCAATACTATAGCATTTAAAGTCGGGATTACTTACAAAACCTATGGTTAAAGGTGCATTTCTGGATCCAGGTGAAATTATTATATTGGTAATTCCTTTGGCAAGGCAAATTTCAATTATGCTTTGCGCTAAAGGTATTTTAGGGTAAATCATTGTCTATTTTTCTGAGTAACAAAGATACAAAGTTGTAAGGGTTTTTATCTAATCTAAAAATAGTTTTATTAAATTTGGAATCAAAATTCACTAATCAAAATGGAAATAAAAATTAGATCGTATCATACTGAAGATACTCAAGCAATTTTAGACATCATCAACTACAATATTTTACATTCAACGGCCTTGTATGATTATAATGTAAGAAGCTACGAACAGCAAAAGGCCATCTTAGATGACAAAATCAACAAAGGATTCCCAGTAATTGTGGCTGAATTAATTGGTGTTGTTGTAGGCTTTGGTATGTACAGTGAATTCCGATTTAGAGAAGCGTATAAATATACCGTAGAACATTCTGTTTATGTGAGTAATGATTATCACGGCAAAGGAATTGGAAAACTATTACTCCAGGAATTAATTATTTTAGCAAAAAAACAAGGTTTGCATACAATGATAGGGGTTATCGACGCTGAAAATCAAAGTAGTGTAGTGTTTCATGAAAAATTTGGATTTAAAACGGTAGGAACCATAAAAGAGTCCGCTTTCAAATTTGATCGCTGGTTGCATTCAGTTTTTATGCAGTTGATTTTGAAGTAACATTAAAACACCATTATGAACAAAGCAAAAGTTACAATTATTAAAATGGAGACTATATCGGTATTAGCTGCAATTGCATCTTGGTTTATATCGATGCTGCTGTTTGCACTAATTTTTAATGTTAGTAATCACCTTTTTTTATACCTATCTTTTTTAGTACTGAATTTTGTTTCGTTTTATGGTGCATTAAAATATTTTACAGGGACGTTTGAAATCACCTTTAATGAAGAAGAAAACACAGCGACTGTGCGCTGGGAGAAAAAAGTTATTCTCTCGAACATTAAAGAACAAACAATAGACCTAAATTTAGCAACTAAGCATAAAGTATGGTCTGGACGGGCTAACGATCGTGTGAAATTATATTTGAATGATGGTTCTACCGTAACATGGGACATCAGTAGCTTCCTAAATGCCCGAAAAAACGGAACAGCGCAAGATGCTTTAATTAAACTTTTGAAAAAATATACCGCTAAAATTTAAAAAATAAAAGAGCCATTATAAGGCTCTTTAGCTTTCTATCTATTACGCTTTAATCCAATCAATAACTGAAGCATCAGTAGGCAATGTTTTTGGTGCGATCACTTTATCTAACTCCCCATTTTCATTGATTAGGTATTTTTGAAAATTCCACGCTACTTCCGAATCTTGCAATCCATTTTTTGACTTTTGGGTCAGGAATTGATATAACGCACACATATCGTCTCCTTTTACCGATACTTTATCCATCATTGGGAAAGAAACACCATAATTTTGCTGGCAAAAAGTAGCGATTTCTTCGTTTGTCCCCGGTTCTTGCGATGCAAAATTGTTTGCTGGAAAGCCTACAATCACAAAACCTTTAACTTGATATTCTTTATAAATTGCTTCCAAATCTTTGTACTGTGGTGTCAATCCACATTTGGATGCAGTATTCACAATCATGATCTTTTTACCTTTTAAGCTAGCGAAATCAAATTCATTTCCTGATAGATCTTCGACCTTAAATTGATAAATTTTTTGTTTTGACATAGGGTTTTCACTTATAATTTTGTTTGCTTTTTTACTTTGAGCTTGACTCAGATTTCCACAAAGCAATAGCGATGCGCAAGCCAATACTATTATTTTTTTCATTTTTATATTTTTTATAAAATTACGTAAACTCACAATTATAGCAGTCCATTCTCTACAATTATTTTAGTTGAACAAATGTTAAAACAAAAAGCCTACCAGAAAATAGAATATGAAATACTATTTCAGGCAGGCCTTTCTAACAAAACAAACAAATTTTTAAACTAAAATTTATAAGCTATTTTAGCTTTCATGAAAAACGGTGTTCCAGGTGTAAAGTGAATTTCCTCTACACTGTTTGTTTCGTCCTTCAACCTTGATTCCGTGGCAAATTGGGTTTCATTCCATTCTGTATTCAATAAATTCTCTACTGAAACTCCAAAAGTAACCGACTTGTACTCGTAACTCACATTCATATCTGTTACAAAATAACCTTTGGCCACGATCGAATTATCTTCGTTTGCTGGTCTGTTTTTTAAGTATCTATAACGAAGACCTCCTGAAAACCCATTCCAATTTTGAAAACTCAATCCGCCAGTAGTTGTAAAATCTGGTGCTAACGGAATATAATCTTGTCCTTTTACTTCATCGATACTCCTTGCATAGGTATAAGTCGCATCAGTATCAAAGTACAACCAGTCATTTAATTGATAACGCAATCCCAAATCAGCTCCCATACGTTTTGTCTTTCCGCTTGGTTCAATGATTCCCGCGTCGCCTACATAGACAAACTCTTGTTCTAAGTACAAATACCAAAGTGCCGAATTAACAATTAACTTAGGAAACGGTTTCCAAATTGTACCTACATCTGCTCCAATTGAACTTGGTAATATTTGTTTTCCATTATTTTCAACCACAACACGAGTATCATTCGAATGAAACCCTATTCCGGATTTTACAAAAAATTGTAAGTTGTTATTTTGAGAATAAATAAAGTTCAATTTTGGTGACACTTTCACTTCAGTTTCTGATTGACTCTTATAAACAGACGCTAATTTATCTTTGTAATTAAACTTGAAATAATCCAATCGTACAGCTGGATTTATCATTAGTTTACCAAACTTTAGCTCTGTATTTAAGTAGGTAAACATATTAGTCTCATCGATATCTCCCAGTTTAATATTTTCTAAGATGATACTTCTATTTAAAGTGTGTGAAAGCTCAGTGTCAATAGTAGCATCAGCTCGAAAACCTACGCCTAATTGAAACGAAGCATCCCAATCACTCATTTTTACTTTTTTATTTAATTCTGCATTCATCCCATAAATAGATCGGTCTTCTTTTTGCTTTATTTGGTCTCCATTAACAGGATCTTCTAAGAAAAAAGTAAAATTAGAGTACAATTCAAAATCATATTTGGAATAAAAAGCATTCGCTTTCAAGAATGTGTTTTCATCAATGGGTTTGCTTAGCGAAGCATTAAAATTTGTTCTGGATGTTTTGCCTCCTTCGGTATCATCAACTGCTCCAAATCTGGAAATAGTTCCATTATCTACTAATCGCTGTGGTATTTGTCCAGAGGCATCCCAAGTACTAGAAAAACGAGAAGCCGATACTGAAAACTTACTATTGTCATTAAGTATCGCCGAGTATTTCCCTAATAGATTAACCCTATTAAAATTTTGAGGAGAATCAAATGGACCGTCTGTTAAAATATACTCGGTAGCGATATATGCAGCCTGTTTTTTTTGGTTTCCCAAAAGATTAAATAGTCCTACTGTTCTTAAACTGTTAAACTGGCCTGCTTCTACACTTATACTGCTTTTATCTAACTTTTCTTTAGTTTGGAAAGCGACGTACCCTGCTGTAGCAAAATCCCCTTTACTCGCATAATACGCCCCTTTTCCAAAATCTATCTTCTCCACTGTTTCTGGAATGACAAAATGTAAGTCGGCATAGCCTTGACCATGTGCGTGAGACACCATATTCACTGGCATTCCATCTACTGAAATCGCAATATCAGTTCCGTGATCAATATCAAAACCTCTAAGAAATATTTGTTCTGCTTTTCCTCCGCCAGCATGTTGTCCTATAAATAATCCAGGAACTTTTCTCAAAATTTCCTGTGAGGAATTCACCGGAGTGGTTTCCAAATCTATTTTTGAAATAACATTCAATGCCGAAAGTTGCTGTTGGATCACAATTTCATCTAGTCTAAAGATATCGCCTTCTAAAACAATGCTAACTTCTGAACTGTTTACAGTAAAGTTTAGTTTCTTGTATCCTAAAGCAGATACTTTCAAAACATTACCCACTTGTGATTTATCCACACTAAACATTCCCAACTCATTTGTATGGGCATGTGAATCTGTGTTACTATTTACGATATACGCGTTCTCAATTGTATTCCCAAATTCGTCTACAACAACTCCCTTTGTGGTTTGGCCATAGGAAGCCATTCCCATGAGGGAAATTAGAATAATATAAAAATGTTTCATGTAATAGTTTTATAGTTGCTTTATTTTTTCTTCCATGTTAGGTCCTAATTCATAAATGCTAGAAAGTAGTTCTTTTTTTATGGGTGCTACTTTGTTCATTTCATTATTCGACTTGTAAATCATTGCCAAATGATATTGCACATTAGGTTCATAAGTTTTACCTACAACATGTTTATTTACTATTTCCAACGCTTTTTTATTATCTCCCATATTTAAATAAGACCAAGCTAATAGATTATAAGAATCTGGAGTAGGCCTATGATCCACTTCAATTTTTGCAATTTCTAAAGCTTTGGAAGCCGTTTCTTTCGAATCAGCATAAATTAAAGTATTGTACTTATTATACATTGCTCCATAATTGTTTTTTTCGAGCATTGCAAAATAGGCATTTTTATTCACTAATGCTTCTCTTTCATTTCCTTCAAATTCAGCAATCTCCGATTTCAGTAAATAAAAATCTGGTGTATTATGTGTCAATTCGATAGCTTCTACAATTCTGTTTGCTTCTTTGGTATTTCTTTCATGAGAAAACACAATCCAAGCAATTCCTTTTAAAGCGTAGGAGTAATTGGGATCTATTTCTAATGTTTTTAAATAGTTATCATAAGACTCTTGCAATCTACCAGCGTGACCATAAAAATCACCCAAATTAGAATACGACCATATTTTCAGGGTTTTATTATCTTCCTTTTCAGCAATATCTCTGGCTTTTTCCATGAAACTGATTGCAGTATCCAGATCTCCAATATGATCATTCCATTTAGCCAAACGAATTAAATAATCAAAATCATTCATATCCTTTATAGCATTTAAGTTTGCTAGAGCTTCAGAATAATTTCCTAGTTCCATCTGGACATCAAAAAGTAGTTTTTGAGATTCTTTAAGGCCTTCGCCAATTGCTAAAGCTTTATTAGCTAAAACTAAAGCTTCTTTAAATCTATGTTGCGATATATAGTTTCTTCCTAATGATCTTAAATTTGACACTCTTGAGTAGTTATTGTCAACATTCACTTTAGTCAATAACTCTTCGGTTTTATATAAATTTTCGATATCTCCTGTATATTCAAAAACTGTAGCATAATGTGAAGCCATTAAACCTAGGTAAGTATCTTGATTTGGAGCTGCATCATATTTTTTTTGCCAAAAATCAATTTCCTTTTTAGCAAAATCCAATGATTTATTTCCTTCAATATTCAAGTACTTATTATAATCAGAACTATTTGTAATTTGGTTTTGTTTTTTAGTATCGCAAGCGAAAATAAAAAGGATTGTAAAAACCAACGCGGGGATAATTTTGTAAGGTTTCATAATCTAGTTTTGTTTGTTTGTTTGTTTGTTTGTTTGTTTATGCGTAATAATTCAAAATCTAAAATATTTATCTGATTGTATATTTATTTGTAAAAAAAAAACAGAGTACTATCATTAATCAAAAAGAAAGCACTCTGTTTTGTTTAAGTTACCTACTTACTACCAAGCCGCAGCTAAATAAGGAAATGCAGATAGAAAAGGGGCGTCGTTTGCTCCTACGTTATCTTTTGTAAGTCCAGGATTAGAAGCGCCTGTTGGACCACCAAAAATCAATAGTAACTCAACATCAATAACATCATCTGCTAATGCTCTACCTGTTAGTACATTTGTACCATCAAAAAACGTAGTTGTACCAGACGTTTTAACATTTAATACATCTGTAGCCAAAAGTCCTGACAACTGATCTGCAGTTTGAGTCAAAGCATTTGTAGTATATGCCGAATTTAATGCTAATAATCTTGCCTTAAATACACTCGTATAACTTGCACCCATCATGGATGGAACAGTTGCATTAAAATTATCTTTTGGTGTTCCTGACGCAATAAACACAGTATTAATTGCTGGTCTAGCCATTTGATCTTGTTGAACATAAGTTCCTGAAAAATTAGCACTTGCTGCAGGAGAATCGTTATTATTATCGTCACAGTTAACTGAAACAAATGCAGTTACAACTGCTAATGCTATCATTTTAAATTTATTTGCTTTACTCATGATGTTTATATTTAATTTTTTTCGGAATTCGTGAACTTGTCGTTTCATAATTTTTAATTTTAGAAGTAATACTTAATTATTGTTTTTTCTTAGTTTCAGCCCAAGTGTTTAAAGTTGCCGCAGTACCTAACATTGTTTTAGGAACTTCTACTACAATAGATAGAACATTTGTTCCTTTGAATGTGTCAGTACCGGGATTATTAAATCCTTGTGGTGCTGTTCCGCCTAGAATTTTTTGGAATTGACCTAGATCAAAAAAGAAAGGATCGTCCCTTGGTCCTGCAAAGAATTTCATTCCTGCTTGTGTAGATGTTATTGGAGTTGCTTTATAAGCTGAAATATCTACAGATCCAGAAGCTTTACTAATATCAATTGTACTAGAAGTACCTGCAGCTGATGGTTTGTATGGTCCAAAGAAATACATTTTATTTCCTCTTTTGATTGCTTGAATAACCAAGTCTTCTACATTGTCTCCCGTATTATCAATATTAACTTCAACCATTACATTTTCATTAAATGTTGCTGCAGCCGTCGCATTCGGGGTCAATAACCCTTGAGTGTTCACTACAAATACCATGTTGTTGTTGTCTTGTCCTTGGAAAGCATAAAAATCTGTAATGTCTGCTGCATTACCTGTTACTGCCGGAGCATCAATGTGATCCGCTGCTACTAAGATTAAGCCTGAAACCGCCACTAGCGATAGACCTAATAACATTTTTGTTTTTTTCATTTTGTTATAATTTAAAAGGTTATAAAGTCATTTACGGGATTGTTTCCGTTATGGTTTTAAAAAATCTTAAATAATTCTAAATATTTTTAAAAAAAATCCGTAAACACTTAATATACAAGGTATTAATTAACAAATAAAAGAACTAAATAATTAACATTTCATGTTTTTTTATACTAAGTTTAGAGCTATTATCTTAATTGTTGATAAGAATGTATATGTTTGTATAACTAAAATTAATTAATTATGACCCAAGACGAATTATTGGTATTAATATATAAGAAGGACGATAAGGCATTTACTCACTTGTATGATATGTATTCGAAAAGTTTATTTTCAGTAATAAATGTCCTTGTAAGAAACCGAGAAGAAGCAGAAGATGTTCTTCAAGATGTATTTGTTAAAATCTGGAAAAATATAGATTCTTATCATGAGAGTAAAGGCCGTTTCTATACTTGGATCTTAAACATAGCTAGAAATACCTCGATCGATAAACTACGTTCTAAAAATTTTAATAACAGTCAAAAAAACCTTTCCTCAGATAATTTCGTACATCTATTAGACAGCAGCAGCAATCTATCCAATAAAATGGACACCATTGGAATTCAAGAGTTTGTAAAAAAACTGAAACCAAAATGTATTCAAATTATAGATTTATTGTTCTTTAAAGGTTATACACAACAAGAAGCGTCGGATGAGTTGGAAATTCCTTTAGGTACTGTCAAGACGCACAATAGAAATTGTATTAATGATCTAAGAAATTATTTGAAAGTATAATGGAAACAAAAGAATATATCGACTCCGGAATTTTAGAACTTTACGTTTATGGTTTACTAAGCGAAACCGAAAGTGAAGAAGTAACAACTATGTCTAACACGCATCCTGAAATTATGGATGAAATTATTGCTATCGAAAAAGCAATTGTGGCTTTGTCCTCTAGTTTTTCGCCTTGGCATTCAGTGGCTAATTATGAGAAAATCAAAGCCAAATTAGAACTTAAGCACACTCCTGTAATAGAAATGGAAACGTCCAGAAATTGGTCACAATACATTGGATGGGCAGCTGCTGTACTTTTGTTAGTTGGAATTGGATTCCAATACAACCAATTAGAACAAACTAACGATCAAATTGTAAGTACGGAGATCGAAAAAGTAAAAATTGAAAATGAACTCAATCAATTGGTACTAACAAATAAGTTAAACGAAACTAGCTTAGCCGTTGTGCGTGATACTAAAAATACAGTTGTAGCACTTGGTGGTCAAGCTGTAGCGCCAGAATCATCTGCAAAAGTATATTGGAACAAAGAAACCCAAGTTGTCTATGTAGATGCTTCAGGGTTACCAGAACCTCCAAAAGGAATGGTGTACCAGGTTTGGGCTCTTAAATTAAATCCTCTAACACCTACGAGCATTGGTTTATTGGATAAATTTGATGAAAACAACCAACGTATGTTCGCTGTCAACAGCACTGCTGACGCAGAAGCCTTCGGAATTACACTTGAGCCTGCAGGCGGAAGTTTAAGCCCTACAATGGAGCAATTATATACTTTAGGAAAAGTTTAATTTTCTAAAGCGTTCATAAAATCATTAAAAAGACTTTCAATCGAAAGTCTTTTTTTTTGTTTCATAAAGTTATAGTTTTCATTGTCTATATTTGCACAATTAAAATTTTCATGAGCTATACCCTACTCTCTTCGCCTCTTCAAGGATTTACGGACTTTCGTTTTAGAAATGCCGTCAACAAGTATTTTGGAGGA
This sequence comes from Flavobacterium hiemivividum, assembly GCF_004349145.1. GTDB lineage: Bacteria > Bacteroidota > Bacteroidia > Flavobacteriales > Flavobacteriaceae > Flavobacterium > Flavobacterium hiemivividum. The sequence continues at coordinate 58,594 of NZ_SMFO01000014.1, forward strand.
ATTGATACCTATTATTCTCCCTATATTCGTTTAAACGGTAAACTTGTCATTAAAGCATCTTACGAAAGAGATATTCTTCCAGAGAATAACTTAGACCTAGAAGTGATTCCGCAAATAATAACAAACGATGCTGATGAATTTCTATTCGTGGCCAAGTATGTTCAGGAATTAGGATATAAAGAACTGAATTGGAATCTGGGTTGCCCGTATCCAATGGTGACTAAATGTGGCATGGGTTCCGGACTTATTAGCAACACAGAGAAAATAAATAATATTCTGAACAAAGTCCACTCGGAGTCAGATATTATTGTCTCGATGAAAATGCGTTTAGGATATGATAATACAGAAGAAATTCTTGACGTATTACCAATTTTAGAAACGTATCCAATTAAAAATGTGGCTATTCATGCCCGCATTGGAAAACAGCTTTACAAAGGCGGCGTACATTTAGACGCTTTTCAAGAATGTGTTGATAATACTAGACTTAAATTGTATTACAACGGTGATATTACTTCGGTAATGAAGTTCCGCGAAATGCAAGCGCGTTTCCCTAGTATCGATCATTGGATGATAGGAAGAGGATTAATTTCAGATCCTTTCTTACCAAGTATGATTAAAAGCGACAGCTTAGAATATCCTGAAAACAAAATGGAATTATTCAGTGCTTTTCATGACACTTTATATGCAGGCTATAGCGAGTCTTTATCTGGCTCAACTCACATCTTATTGAAAATGCACCACTTATGGGAGTATTTCTCGGTTATTTTTTCGAATCCACACAAGGTGGCGAAAAATATTCGAAAAGCGAAAAGCATCCGTAATTACGAACAAACAGTGAAAGAAATTATAAAAGCAGGATAGTTTCGAACCGCTTATTAAATTATAAAATCTATCTCAGATAAATCTCCAATTTGATTTTCTCATAGCAATATTTTGTTCTGAGAAATTTGTTCTGCGCATGCAATATCTTTCGATAATAGAGCGCTGCAATATCTCTTTAGAAAACTAAAAAACTACTTTTAAATAGCTTTAAAGCAACTACAATCTATCGTGACGTTTCTGTCTTTTAGTATTGTGGTTTTACACGGAAGAAAAATAATATATAAAATCAGAATAAAGAAAAATTCGATTTTCGAGAATATCGTAAAAAACAAAGAGGCTGCTTCAAATTAAATTTGAAACAGCCTCTTATGTATTATAAGAAAGATTAAGAGATTATTTTTTCTCTGATTTTTCCATTTTAGCTTTCAATGCAGCTAATACATCATTGTTATCTCCTAAAGTTGCAGCTGGTGCATTTGTAGATGAAGCAGATGAAGTATTTTCAGTTGCAGTTTTCACATTTTTCTCTTCTTCTTCACGGAAGATAGCAGTGTGAGATGCAACTACTCTTTTGAATTCTTTGTTAAATTCGATTACTTTGAAATCAGCAGATTCTCCTTTTTTCAATTTCTTACCGTCTTCTTTTTCAAGGTGACGAGTAGGAATGAAAGCAACGATATCATCTCCAAATTCTACAGTAGCTCCTTTGTCAACAATCTCAGCGATTTCACCTGTGTGGATAGTTCCAACAGCAAATGAACCTTCGTATTGATCCCAAGGATTAGGAGTAGTTTGTTTGTGACCTAAAGATAATTTACGTCCGTCAACATCTAATTCTAATACTACTACATCAAGTTTCTCTCCAACATTTACAAATTCAGATGGATGTTTGATTTTCTTAGTCCAAGATAAGTCAGAGATGTAAATTAATCCATCAATTCCTTCTTCAAGCTCTACGAAGATACCAAAGTTTGTAAAGTTTCTAACGATACCTGAATGTTTAGAACCTACTGGGTATTTAGAAGTAATATCAGTCCAAGGGTCTTGAGACAATTGTTTGATACCTAATGACATTTTACGGTCATCTCTATCTAATGTTAAGATAACAGCCTCAACAACATCACCTACTTTTACGAAATCTTGAGCAGAACGTAAATGAGTAGACCAAGACATTTCAGAAACGTGGATCAAACCTTCAACACCTTCAGCAACTTCGATAAATGCACCGTAATCAGCGATTACAACTACTTTACCTTTTACTTTGTCTCCAATTGCTAATTTAGCATCTAGAGCATCCCAAGGGTGAGCGTTTAATTGTTTCAATCCTAATTGAATTCTTGTTTTCTCATCATCGAAATCAAGGATTACAACGTTTAATTTTTGGTCTAATTCAAGAACTTCAGATGGGTGGTTGATTCTAGACCAAGAAAGGTCAGTAATGTGAATCAATCCATCAACTCCACCTAAGTCAATAAAGACACCATAAGAAGTAATGTTTTTAACAACACCTTCTAAAACTTGTCCTTTTTGTAATTGACCGATGATTTCTTTTTTCTGTACTTCAATATCCGCTTCAATAAGCGCTTTGTGAGATACTACAACGTTTTTAAATTCGTGGTTGATTTTCACAACTTTGAATTCCATTGTTTTGTTTACGTATACATCGTAATCTCTAATTGGTTTAACATCAATTTGAGATCCTGGTAAAAACGCTTCAATTCCGAAAACGTCAACGATCATACCACCTTTAGTTCTGCATTTTACAAAACCATTAACGATTTCTCCTGTTTCATTTGCAGAAATAACTCTATCCCATGATTTGATAGTACGAGCTTTTCTATGAGATAAAACTAGTTGTCCAGTTTTGTCTTCACGGATGTCGATTAATACTTCAACAGTATCTCCTACTTTTAATGCTGGGTTGTAACGGAATTCGTTTAAAGAAATAACACCTTCCGATTTTGCGTTGATATCAACGATAACGTCTCTATCTGTAATTCTAACTACAGTTCCATCAACTACTTCTTCTTGATCAGTAGAAATAAATGTTTTTGTAACTAATGCTTCGAATTCTTTTAAGTTTTCTTGATCAACTGGATCGATACCTTCTTCGAAGTTATGCCAGTTAAAATTTGCTAAAAACTCTTCTTGTGATTGGATTTGTTCAGACATGCTGATAAAAAATTTGTATTCTGTATTCTCTCGAGTTTCTTAATGTGCTAGAAAACAACAGAAGTTGTTTGTATAATTAATTGAACCCCAATGGAAACTCTTATTCACCAAAAGGTTTGCAAAAGTAACACTTTAATCTTAATTAGCAAAATATTTGAACAACGATAATCAATGGAGATTCTAAATACAAATAACTGACCCTCAAGATGTAAAAAAACCAATGCCGTTCGCTAAGCTGACTTGGAATAAAAACTACACATCTATGATTAGGATAAAACCGATAGACTAGGATTTACAGCATCAATCATCCGCACTAATTTGCCAAAATCTGTTTAATCTGTGACTAAAATTATCTTTGAATAAAAAAAATCAATCCATAAAAAAACCCGACAAATCTTAAAAGAGTCTGTCGGGTTGAATTATAATTTAAAATTGCTTTTAATGTGTAAATTGCTCCACCACTTTTGGATCGTGTTTATGTTTAAATAAAATAGCAAAAGCGATAGCGATAATCAAGGCATAAATCGCAAAAGCCAACCAAATCGTATGCCAGTCTTTCATGAAAATATCTTTACTCAACAAGCCATCTGTAGTAATTGACGTTCCTTGGCTTTTAATAAACTCTAGCATTTTTGGGTTTGATGTCTCTGTTTCAAGAAAACCTGCCAATTCATTAGTGTTATTAAATGATTTTGTAAAATATTTATCAATAGCCCATCCTGAAGTAAAACTTCCTAGAACCGCGCCAAAACCATTAGTCATCATCATAAACATTCCTTGTGCAGACGAACGATTTTTAGGTTCTGTATTAGTCTCAACAAACAAAGACCCTGAGATATTAAAGAAATCGAATGCCATTCCGTACACTACGCATGACATTATAATCATCCACAAACCGTCTGTTGGGTTTCCGTAAGCAAACAATCCAAAACGCAATACCCAAGCCAACATACTTATTAACATTACTTGTTTTATTCCAAAGCGCTTTAGAAAAAAAGGAATAGCAAGAATAAATAAGGTTTCCGAAATTTGAGATATTGACATTATAATTGTCGAATATTCTACCACAAATGAATCTGCATATTTAGGAAAATGCTTGAATTCATCCAAGAACACATCACCGTAAGCGTTAGTTAATTGCAACGCGCCTCCTAAAAACATAGAGAAAATAAAAAACAAAGCCATTTTATAGTCGGCAAAGAACTTAAAAGATTCCAAACCCAAAGTTTCCATTAGCGTAGCATTCTCCTTAGTCAATCGCTCTGGCTTACACTTTGGTAAACTAAAAGAATAAACACCCAGAATTATTGCTGATATTCCTGCGATATAAAATTGGTATTCCGTCGCTTTATTGCCAGTTAAATTTGTAATCCACATCGCTGCGATAAAACCTATGGTTCCCCATACTCTTATTGGCGGAAAATCCTTAATAAGGTCTTTATTATTTAATTTGAGGGCCGTATAAGAAATAGAATTACTCAAAGCAATCGTTGGCATATAAAAACACATGGCTAGAAGCATGATGTAGATAAAGGATTCCGGTGTTGAAACTTGCGGAATATAGAATAAAACAGCCGCATATAGAATATGAAGAACTCCATATAACTTTTCAGCATTTACCCATCTATCTGCAATAATTCCAGTTAATGTTGGCATAAACAAAGAAGCGATTCCCATTGTGCCGAAAACAAGACCAAACTGAGTTCCGTCCCATTGCATCGTCCCGAACCAGTAATTTGCAATTGTAATCAACCAAGCTCCCCAAACAAAAAATTGTAGAAAGCTCATTATTACCAATCTATTTTTAATTCCCATAAGATGAATTGTATTTTATTTAAAAAAATAACAGGGCGTAAATCTACTATTAAAAAAGAAATATGCAAATAATTATATTGATTTAATAGTATCAGTTACCAATTCTAAAACAAGGTCAAATTGTTCTTTCCTGTTCAGGTGAGAATTATCAATTTCTATAGCATCGTCAGCCATCACTAAAGGCGAATCTTCGCGGTGGGTATCGATATAATCTCGCTCTTCGACATTTTTCAGTACGTCCTCAAATGTAACAGCATCTCCTTTTTGTACCAGTTCGTCGTAACGCCTTTGCGCCCTTGTTGTTGCGCTAGAAGTCATGAATATTTTAAGCTCAGCATCAGGAAAAACTACAGTTCCTATATCTCTACCGTCCATAACAATTGCTTTGTCTTTTCCCATTTCTTTTTGCTGCTCTACTAGCTTGCTTCGAACTTCAGAAACCTCTGCTACTTTACTAACAAATCGAGAAACTTCGATCGTTCTAATTTCAGTTTCAACATTCACATCATTCAAATACATTTCGGCAAAACCTAAATCAGCATTAAATTTGAATTGTAATCTAATAAATGGCAAACTATTTATTAATGATTCTTTTTCGAAAAAATCAGTACTAATATAGCCGTTTTGCATAGCAAAAAAAGCTACAGCCCTATACATTGCTCCAGTATCAACATAAACATACCCTAAATGATTGGCGAGCTGCTTTGCCAAAGTACTTTTTCCAGTAGATGAAAATCCGTCAATCGCGATAGTAATTTTTTTATTCAAAATGTATTATTTTAAGTTTTATGTTATATCAAAATCATTATTGGAAATTCACCGTTAAGCCAAAAAGACTCGTATTTCCAGCTAAGGTATATCTCGAATAAGAATAGTTAAATTTGAGTTTATTCATTTTTAGTCCAAAACCAACTGAAACACCTGAGAAGTTGCGCTGCTCCAGAATTTTTAGTTCTTCAGCTCTTCTAAAGTTATATCCCAGACGCAAATTGAATGCTTTTTTAGGAAATAACTCTACTCCCATGACTAAATGTCGCAATGCATTGTTCACAAACGATATTTTTTCTTCGGTTGATTCTCCATCAAATGAAGATTCTGATCGTACGGGATTTGAAAATGCAATATTCCATTGCTGTAAATTTTCTACCGTAAGGTGCCAGCGTATCGGTACATGTTCTAATTCTTGAGAGACCCCCACGATGATTTCTAATGGCAACTTTTCATTGAGACCATTATAAGTAGAAAATTGTGTTCCTATATTTCGAATAACCAAAGCCCAGTTGACATCATTTCTTTGGTCAATAAAAATCGCGCCTAAATCTATAGCTCCCCCTAATGAATGATAGGTTTCTAAACTGGATGAAATCAGTTTTGCGCTAACACCTATATGTATATCAGTAGAAGGAATAGTATATCCATAGCCCAAAGAAAGTGCAATTTCACTTCCTGTAAAGGTTGTAGTAGCTTGTCCGTTTTCATCAAAACCATCAAAACTGCCGTAATTGACATAATTCACGCCCGCCTGAAAAGTTTGTAAATGACGGTCATAAGTATAAGCATACGAAGCTGTACCATAACTCACTTCGCCATAATAATTACCATAATTTAACGACAAATGGTTATCCATTTCTACATTTATTGCTGCAGGATTAAAATTTACCTGATTTACATCCTCGTCATAAATCGTAATGGGTTTTCCACCGAGAGCAGCCTGTCTTGGAGCAGTAACCAAATTTAAAAACTGATAGGTATACTTGCCTCCTATTTGACTGTAACTAACAGCACAAACAAAAAACAACAGGTATGATAAAAGTTTTTTGAACATACTTTAAATCTATATTTTTAGGAAATAGAACGTCGTGGCGAAGATAAAATTATAAATTTAAAAATAATGAAAAAACAAATTCCAAATTCCAATTCTTATCAGATAAGTTTTAGAAAATGGAATTTATTTATATTTGTACTTAATCGGCATTATAATAGCGACTTTCGAACTCTATTCTAATTCGAAAAGTATTAAAGCACTTTAGCATTTTTAACTTTTTGATCTGTAATCGCTATTTTCAAAACCTCACTCATTTCCTTAACATAATGAAATGTAAGTCCTTGAATATATTCTTGTTTTATTTCGTCAATATCGCTTTTATTCTCGTGACAAAGGATAATTTCTTTAATATTAGCACGTTTTGCAGCCAATATTTTCTCCTTGATTCCGCCTACAGGTAAAACTTTACCTCTTAGCGTAATCTCTCCTGTCATTGCTATATTTTTCTTGACTCTTTTTTGAGTAAATAAAGAAACTAAAGAAGTCAACATGGCAATACCGGCACTTGGTCCGTCCTTTGGTGTCGCTCCTTCTGGTACGTGTAAATGAATGTTATACTTAGAGATCATCTCTGGGTTTAAGCCCAAAAGTTCAGCATTAGCCTTGATATATTCTAAAGCAATTGTCGCCGATTCTTTCATTACCGTTCCTAAATTTCCAGTAATTGTCATTGTTCCTTTACCTGGAGAAATTAAAGATTCTATAAAAAGAATATCGCCACCAACACTTGTCCAAGCTAATCCAGTTACTACTCCTGCAACATCATTGCTCTCGTATTTATCTCTCTCTAACCTTGGAATACCCAGTACTTTTATGATATCTTCATCAGTTACCTTTTTGTTATACTCTTCTTCCATCGCAACTGACTTCGCCGCATTTCTAATTACTTGCGCAATTTTAGCTTCTAATCCACGTACACCAGATTCACGAGTATACCCTTCTACAATTTTTTCCAATTGCTTTTTAGCAATTGTCAAGTCTTTAGAAGTCAGTCCATGTTCTTTCAATTGTCTTGGAAGTAAATGCTGACGTGCTATTTCAACTTTTTCCTCAATGGTGTAACCAGACATTTTTATAATCTCCATACGATCTCTTAGAGCCGGTTGAATGGTTGACATATTGTTAGAAGTCGCAATAAACATCACTTTGGACAAGTCAAATCCCATTTCTAAGAAATTGTCATAAAAAGAATTGTTTTGCTCAGGATCTAATACCTCCAGTAATGCTGATGACGGATCTCCTTGATTACTTACTGATAGCTTATCAATTTCATCGAGAACAAAAACTGGGTTTGATGTCTGAGCCTTTTTTAAACTTTGAATAATCCTTCCCGGCATCGCACCGATATAGGTTTTTCTATGTCCTCTTATTTCAGACTCATCACGCAAGCCACCAAGGGAAATGCGCACATATTCTCTACCCAAAGCTTCTGCAACTGAACGACCAATAGAGGTTTTACCCACTCCCGGAGGCCCTGTCAAACAGATAATAGGGGACTTCATATCATTTCGCAATTTTAAAACTGCCAAATGTTCTATCATTCGTTTCTTTACTTCTTCTAAACCAAAATGATCGCGGTCTAAAATTTTCTGAGCGCGTTTTAAATCAAAATTATCTTTAGAAAATTCATTCCAAGGTAACTCTAAAAACAAATCCAGATAATTTCTTTGAATTCCAAAGTCAGGCGCTTGTGGATTCATGCGACGCATCTTAGAGACTTCTTTTTCGAAATGCTTTTTGGTTTTTTCATCCCATTTTTTAGTCTTCGATTTAACCAACATTTCCTCAATTTCTTCTTCTTGTGAAGAACCACCCAACTCTTCCTGGATCGTTTTCATTTGTTGGTGCAAGAAATATTCTCTTTGTTGTTGGTCTAAATCAAAACGAACTTTAGACTGGATGTCGTTTTTTAATTCGAGCTTTTGCAACTCAATATTCATATAACGAAGTGTCTCCAATGCTCTCTCCTTCAAATCATTGATTGCTAACAAGTCTTGTTTTTCTTTTACAGACAAGTTCATATTTGAAGTTACAAAATTGATTAAGAAAGATTGGCTTTCGATATTCTTAATAGCAAATGTTGCTTCTGTCGGAATATTTGGGCTTTCTTTTATAATTTGGATTGCTATTTCTTTTACCGATTCCAGAATTGCTAAAAATTCAGTATCCGTTTTTTTAGGTCTATTTTCAGGAAAATCTTTAATAGTAGCCGATAGATAAGGATCTTCAGAAGTAACAGTATCTATTTCGAAACGTTTTTTCCCTTGAAGAATTACAGTCGTATTCCCATCAGGCATTTTTAAAACGCGTAAAATCCTAGCTACGGTACCAATTGTATGAATATCCTCTTTTGTAGGATCTTCGTCCTCTTCATTTTTTTGCGCAACAACACCAATAATTTTTCCTGCCGCATTAGCGTCATTAATAAGCTTTATGGATTTATCACGGCCAGCAGTAATTGGAATTACAACACCTGGAAATAAAACCATGTTACGTAAAGGTAAGATTGGTAAAGAATCAGGTAATTCCTCGTTTATCATTTCTTCCTCATCTTCAGGAGTCAATAATGGTATTAATTCAGCTTCTGAGTCATATTCCTGTAGTGACAGATTGTCAATAGTAAGTATTTTATGATTTGACATATTATTATTTGAGTCTTTTTGTCATTAATAAATTTCGTGCAACTAACAAATATAGAGCATCGGCAGTATAAAAGTGAATAAAACCGATATTAAACCCGATAATTCATTAGTTGGTATAAAAATGCAATCTCTGTGCCATAATAAGAAAAAGATCCAGATAAAGTTAATGCTTCCTGTAAGCTAATTCTTAAAAGACAAACATTGAATCCCATTTTATTATTGCAAATTTATTCGAAAACTATTTCGTTTCTTTTGTCTGTTTCATAAAACTTAAAACAATAAAACCCAGTAAAAAGAAAACAGCGAGAATAAAAAAGGAATTTCGCATCGAATTTGTAATTGCTGCTACAAATCCAAAAACAAAGGTTCCTACTACTATCGATATTTTTTCGGTTACATCAAAAAAGCTAAAATAGGTAGCGTGATCTTGTGTCTGCGGTAATAATTTCGAGTAGGTAGAACGAGATAAGGACTGAATCGCTCCTAAAACCATTCCTATCGTAGCTCCAAGAGCATAAAATTGAATATCTATGTAAGGACTCTTTGCATCTAGTAAGTAAGCCGCAACACAAATAAAACCCCAAATTACGATTGTAATTTTTAATGTGTTTATGTTCCCTATTTTCTCTGACAATCTCGAAAATAGGAAAGCTCCAAAAATAGCAACTACATTTATTAGTAAAACAATGATTATCAACTTACTAGTATCTATACCTAATTCTTTTTTTCCAAAAAGTCCTGCTAACAATATTACTGTTTGAACACCAATACTATATAAAAAAAATGCTGCTAAGAATTGTTTTAAAACTTTCATTCCTTTTAAACTTTCCCATACTACTTTAAGCTCTCTAAATCCTTTAAAAATATAATCCTTCTCTGGTTTTTTATGAAATACGTTATTAGGTAAATAATGGAAAGTAACCTGAGCAAATCCTATCCACCATATACCTACTGATAAGAAAGAAATACGGGCTGGTAGAGAAGCATCTGATATTCCATACATTTCCGGCATCATGACCATCGTTAGATTAAAAGCAAGCAATATTAAAGAACCTGCGTATCCTAACATAAAGCCTTTGGCACTTACTCTATCATGTTGCTCGGGAAAAGCAATTTCCGGCAAATAGGAATTATAAAAAACTATACTTCCCCAGAAACCAATACTTGCTAAAACGGTACCTAATATTCCAATCCACAAGGTGTCTTGGCCCTTAAAAAAGAATAAACTCATCACCGAGAGTGATCCCAAATAACAAAAGAATTTCATGAATCGCTTCTTATTCCCCGTATAATCTGCTATTCCAGACAAAATGGGAGACATAAAAGCAACTATTAAAAAAGAAAATGATAAAGAATAAGATAAAAGTGAGGAATTATTAAATTCAAAACCTAAAAATTGAACTACTCCATTATTATCACTCGTTACGGATTCATAATAAATAGGAAAAACCGCTGTAGCAATAACTAAACTATATACCGAGTTAGCCCAATCATAAAAAGCCCATGCATTAATCAATTTTTTATCTCCTTTTTGTAATGTGCTCATAGATTATTTTTTATACGAATTTATCTATTTTTCAATAAGAAATAGACAAAAATGTATAAATACTTCATAGCTAGAATTATTAGAAACACAAAAAGCCAATTCAAATGAATTGGCTTTTCTGTTTTGTATACTTATATTCTATTATTTATAGATCATTCCAAATTTTGCTGCTATAGCTTTAGCTTCTGGAACCATCGCTTTTAAGTTTGCAATTCTAGTAGCATCAGATGGGTGCGAACTTAAAAATTCTGGCGGAGCTTGACCGTTTGAACTTACTGCCATTCTACCCCAGAAAGAAATTGCTTCTTCAGGATTATAACCTGCAATAGCCATTAACACAAGTCCTATTTTATCAGCCTCAGTTTCATGATTTCTACCATAAGGTAACATTACTCCCACTTGAGAACCAACTCCATAAATTTGTTGCCATGTTTGTTGCGTCTCTTCACTTTTCCCTCCAGTAGCAACCGCTACTCCTACAGCTCCAAGACCCTGAAGTTGTGCTGCACTCATACGTTGTGCTCCGTGATTTGCTAGTGCATGAGAAACTTCATGTCCCATTACCGTAGCTAGACCTGCATCATCCTTAGTTACTGGTAAAATACCCGAGTAAACGACAATTTTTCCACCAGGCATACACCAAGCATTAATTTGTTTGTCATTTATTAATTTATATTCCCATTGGTAACCATTCAAATATTCTTGTTGTCCTAAAGAATTCAAATACTTTTCCGCTGCCAATTTTATTTTTGTACCTACTGATTCTACTTTTCTAGCATCAGCCGTACCCACAATAACCTTATTTTCCTTTAGAAAAGTTCCATATTCCGCAAACGAAGAAGGAAAAAGTTCGCTGTTCGAAACAAAATTTAATGTTTTCTTTCCTGTTAGTGGATTTGTTGCACATGAGAATACTAATCCCAATGTACAAATCCCTACTAATATTGAATGTTTTTTCATAATACTATATTTTATACTAACAAAAATACGACTTTAATTGAATTAGCTTTTGCAAAATTAAAATCAAATGTTTCAACATTTTTGTTTTTTATTATTCTCCAGTAATATGCAAAGTATTAAATTCTTTAGCTACAATAAGATAATTATTTTGCTCGAAATTAGCACTATCGAATGGAACCTCTTCATTATCAATTTCGATACTTTTAACCTTAAAAGGAAGTCCAATTAGATTTATCTTATACTTCGAATAATTAGTATCGTACTTCCCTTCTTTATGCAATTGTACATTAAGTTCTTTTTCTTTTCCTGTTACTCTAAAAGTCAAGAAACTATACCTTCCTTTTTTATAGTCATAACCGTCTTGCGCATCTTCGTACACCACCGACTTTTCTTTTCCTTCTTTATAATATAAATCTAAAGTCAGCTCATCAAATTCTAATTCTCCTACGTATTGTTGCACAGGATACTTTGGAATAATAGCCCCAGCTTTTACAAACACTGGAATTTCATCATAATTAGTATCCACCCAGATTTCTTTCCCGCCAGTCACTAAACTATTTGTCCAGTAATTATACCACTGTCCACGAGGAATATACATTCTTCTACCTATAGCATTAGGTTCTAAAATAGGACAAACTAAGATTTGATTTCCAAAAACAAATTCATCATTTCTATAATGCGTTTGTATGTCACTTTGGTCATAATACACTAATGGTTTAAGCATCGGAATTCCCTGTTCAATATATTGCCAAAACATAGTGTACAAGTACGGAAGCAACTGATAACGTAGGTTTACAAATTTTCTTGTAATATCGATCACTTCTTCATCAAATGCCCAAGGTTCCTGATCTCCGTGATCTCCTGAAGAATGTGTCCTACAAAAAGGATGAAAAACACCCAATTGAATCCAGCGCGTGTACAACTCTCCTGAAGGTTGTTCAGCAAAGCCACCAATATCTGATCCAGTAAAGCCCATTCCAGAAATTGACATTCTTTGCACTTGTACATTTGCAATCCACAAATGTTCCCAAGTTGCTACATTATCACCAGTCCAAGAAGAACTATAACGTTGTGCACCTGCATAAGCAGATCTTGTGATAATAAAAGGCCTCTTTGGATAAGCAAATCTTTTTACTCCATGATAAGTGGCTCTCGCCATCTGAGTTCCATAAATATTATGTGCTTTTCTATGGCTACAAGGATTTCCGTCATAATCATGACGCACATCCATTGGGAATGTTTTATTAGGAACCTCCATAACTGCAGGCTCATTCATATCATTCCACACTCCTTTTACGCCAATATCTGAAATTAATTCTTTAAATAAACCCGCCCACCATTCTCTTACTTCGGGGTTTGTATAGTCTGGAAAATTACATTCTCCTGGCCATACTTTTCCTTTCATATAAGGTCCATCAGCACGTTTACAAAAATAATCTTTCTCCAAGGCTTCTTGATATACAGAATACTCCTTGTCAATTTTAATTCCCGGATCAATGATTACGACCGTCTTAAAGCCATCCTCAGCTAACTCTGCAACCATTCTTTTTGGATCAGGAAAATATTCCTTGTTCCAAGTAAAACATCGAAATCCTTCCATGTAATCGATATCCAAATAAATGGCATCACATGGTATTTTTAATTCTCTGAATTTTGCTGTAACTTCTTTTACATTACTTTCAGGATAATAACTCCATTTGCATTGGTGATATCCCAAAGCCCACAATGGCGGCAATTCTGGCTTTCCTGTCAAATCAGTATAGCTCGTAACTACATCCTCCATTTGAGGTCCATAAATGAAATAATAATTCATCTCTCCACCTTCAGACCAGAAGCTTGTTACATTTCTTCTTTCGTGACAAAAGTCGAAAAATGTTCTAAATGTATTATCGAAAAAAATACCGTAAGCTTGTTTATTTTGTAAACCAATGTAAAAAGGAACTACCTTATATAAAGGTTCTTGATCTTTTTGAAAAGCATATTGATCTGTAGCAAAGTTTTCTAATCTTTTCCCTTTTAAGTTCATTTGGGTCGCTTTGTCACCAAGGCCATAGAAGCATTCTCCTTCTTTAGAAGCCTTACTCATTTTAACGATGTTACCGCCATACTCATAACTTTCTTCCCAATGGAAACCCAATTCATCTTCGAGCAAAACACTACCGCTTATATCAAAAATAGAAACTCTCATATCTATTTTTTGAATTTTACATACTACTTTACTAGTTTGTATTTGATAATAATCTGCTTCTTCAGTAACTTCAAGAAAGTTATATCCATGGGTATGACTTTTATCAATAGCATATGAAAAGTCATTACTGAAATATCCTTTTGTGGTGTAACGAAAGCGTATCATACTGTCTCTCAGTACGGTGATTTTTAGAACTACACTGTTATCTGTATTAAAAAAAACGGAATCAACTTCACGTTCGAAAGAAACTATTTTTGAAGGGTATAAATCACCTTTAAATTCTAATTCTGTATTTGTAATCATCTTTATATCTTATTAATTTTAAGGTCTTTATTCGCTTCCAAAACTACAAAAAAACTAAATCCTCCTTTGTAGAAAACTTCTTTATTCGCGAAATCGTTATAAATTTTAAACTAAAAAACAAACTGTATTGTTCCTTTTGAATCAATACTGTTTGTCTCTTTAAGTTTTAATTATATAAGCTGGCCAATATCTCTTTATTTTATATAATTTTAAAAATAACAACAGCTAGCGGCGGCAACGTAAGCGCTATTGAATAGTCGCGTCCGTCATATGGCGTTGCTTCTATAGTTAACTTAACAGCATTTTTTATTCCGCTACCTCCGTAAATCTTTGCGTCACTATTAAAAACTTCTTTTAGCTTCCCTTTTCTAGGAATACCTATTCTATAATTTTCACGAACCACCTGAGTAAAATTACAAACGACCACAACATCATCTTTTGCGTTGATTCCTTTTCGAATAAAGGACATCACTGCATTTTGATGGTCTGAATAATTGATCCACTCAAATCCATCTGGACTAAATTGCTTTTCGTATAATGCTGCTTCCGTTTTATAGAGTTTATTTAGATCTGTGATCAACTTTTTTACACCATCATGGTACGGATATTCATTTAGATGCCAATCAAGGCTAGTTTCGAAATTCCACTCGGCACTTTGACCAAATTCACATCCCATAAACAGTAATTTTGTTCCAGGATGCGCAAACATATAGCCATATAGCAATCTTAAATTAGCAAACTTCTGCCATTCGTCTCCAGGCATTCTGCCAAGTATAGATTTTTTTCCATAAACCACTTCATCATGGGAAAGCGGCAACATAAAATTTTCGGAAAACGCATAGGTAGATGAAAAAGTCAAATCATTTTGATGGTACTTTCTGTACACCGTATCTTTTTGAAAATATTCTAAAGTATCGTGCATCCAGCCCATCATCCATTTCATCCCAAACCCGAGTCCTCCAACAGAAGTGGGCCTAGAAACCATAGGAAATGAGGTGCTTTCTTCAGCAATTGTTTGAACCCCTTCAAAATTAGAATATACTGCCTCGTTGAACTCTTTTAAAAAACTTATCGTATCAAGATTTTCGCGACCACCATAAATATTAGGTTCCCATTCTCCATCATTTCTAGAATAATCTAAATACAACATGGAAGCTACTGCATCTACGCGAAGTGCGTCTGCATGATAATGCTGTAACCAAAATAAGGCGTTACTAATTAAAAAAGAACGCACTTCATTTCGACCATAATTAAAAACTAAACTTTTCCAGTCTGGATGATATCCTTTCTTACGATCTGGATGCTCAAAAAGATTAGAACCGTCAAAGAATCCTAATCCATGCGCGTCATCAGGAAAATGAGAAGGAACCCAATCCAGAATAACTCCTATTCCGGCCTGATGCAATTTATCTACGAGAACCATAAATTCTTGTGGCGTACCAAAGCGAGATGTAGGCGCAAAATACCCTACAAGCTGATATCCCCACGAAGGATCGTATGGATATTCCATAATAGGCATAAATTCGACATGCGTAAATCCAGTTTCTTTTACATAAGCAACTAAATCATCTGCAAATTCGAGATAAGTTAAAAAACGATTGTCTTCTGTATGGCGTTTCCAAGATCCTAAATGAACTTCATAAACAGAATATGGTTTGTCAAGTCCATTATGATCCTGACGATTTTTCATCCACTTTGTATCATCCCATTTATAATCTAGATCCCAAACTACAGATGCGGTATGCGGCGGTTTTTCGCAATAGAAAGCAAACGGATCTGCTTTTTCAGTAACAATTCCGTTGTTATTTGACTGTATTTTATATTTGTATGTAGTACCTTTTTCAACATTTGGAATAAAACCTTCCCAGATACCAGAGGAATCCCATCTTACTTGTAAAAGATGTTCTCCTTGCGTCCAGAAATTAAAATCTCCTACAACAGATACTGAATGGGCGCTTGGAGCCCAAACAGCAAAATAAACTCCTTTTACACCGTCTAATTCGATCAGATGTGCACCAAGTTTCTCATATAATCTGTAATGTTTTCCAGCTTTGAATAAGTTGATGTCAAAATCAGTAAAAAGAGAATGCGTGATAACTTTACTCATATAGTATTAGTATGATTCTAACTATTTACAATAATTAGAATATTAAAATTTTAAAAAGTGCAGTAAATGTTTAACCAATTTTATAATTATCAGGTATTACTGCTCCTTTTTTAATCACAACTATTCCATCTTTTATGGCATACAATTCATGCGAAACGTCTTCTAAATGACTGCCGCCCTTGATATAAACATCATTCCCTATTCGGCAATTTTTATCTACCAAAGCATGACTAATAAAACACCTTTCACCTATACCAACTAAATTTTTATTATTTTTTATGTCCTCATTCATATCGTCTATGCTCTGGTATAAATCATTACCCATCACATAACAATTTTCGATAATTGTACCTTCTCCTATTCTTGATCGAATACCTATCACCGATTGTTTTATTTCTTTTGCATTCAAGATACAACCTTCAGAAATCAATGATTTATCGATCAGCGTATTTTTAAATTTAGATGGCGGTAATAAACGAGGCCTAGTATAAATTTTATTATCCTGATCGAATAAATTAAACTTAGGCACATCATCTGTCAAACCAATATTAGCTTCGAAAAAGGAGTCAATATTTCCAATATCTGTCCAATATCCTTCATACTGGTAGCTTAGAATTTTTTTATTCCCTACCGCTTGTGGGATAATTTCTTTACCAAAATCCTTCGTATCCGGATTAGCCATTAATTCGATTAAGAGCTTTCGATTAAAGATATAAATACCCATTGAAGCTAAATAATCTTTTCCTTCGCTCTTCATTTGTTCACTTACATCCGACTTCCAATCTGGTAAAAGTTCTTTAGCTGGTTTTTCGATAAAGGATTCGATACAACTTTGGTTATTTGTTTTTAAAATTCCGAATTCTGGTGCGTCCTTAGCATTTACCGGTAAAGTGGCAATTGTAATATCCGCTTCATGCTTGATATGTTCTTCAATCATATCATTGAAATCCATTTGGTACAATTGATCCCCCGAAAGAATCAAAGCATAATCAAAATCATGGTTTAAAAAATGAGGCATACATTGTCGCACCGCATCCGAAGTTCCTTGAAACCAGGTTGGGTTATCAGGAGTTTGTTCTGCCGCCAAAATATCAACAAAAGCATGACTAAAAACACTAAAGTTATAGGTGTTTTTTATATGTGCATTTAAAGAAGCAGAGTTAAACTGTGTCAAGACAAACATTCTATAAATATCTGAATTCATACAGTTTGAAATAGGAATATCAACTAATCTATATTTCCCTCCTATTGGTACTGCAGGCTTAGATCTACTCACAGTCAATGGATATAATCTTGATCCTTGACCTCCTCCTAAAATTATAGCAATAACATTTTTCTTGTTAGATTTCATCCCTTTTTAATTATTAAATTATACATTTCTATATATTCTTGACATGCTTTTTCCCAAGAATGATCTGTGCTCATTCCTACTTTCCTAATCGCATTTAATTTTTTGTTGTCATTGTATAAGTTAACCGCTCTTTCGATGGAGTAACAAATATCTCCTACCGAAGATTGATCGTGACAGATTCCGTTCCCATTATCTCCAAAATCAATTACGGTGTCTTTCAAACCTCCCGTTCTTCTCACAATAGGAATTGTACCATATCTTAGTGAATACATTTGGTTTAATCCACAAGGTTCAACTCGTGATGGCATCAGTAAAAAATCAGCTCCTGCATAAATTAAATGGGCTAATTCTTCGTTGTAGCCAATAAACGTATTGTAGTTCCCTTTATAATCTACTAATAAACTATTCAACTGCTCTTCTATCTGTTGATTTCCAGAACCTAGAATAAGAATATTGATCTCCTTATAATTATTAGATAAAGCCAATGCCGATGCTTGTGGTAATAAATCTCCTCCTTTTTCTTCTAATAATCGTCCTATAAAACTAAAAAGTGGTTTCGTGGGATCTAAATTAAACAAAGCACATAAAGCCTCTTTGTTCTGTTGTTTGCCTTTTTCAAAGTTGGCAATCGAATAATTTGTTTTTAACATTTTATCCTGGGATGGATCCCATACTTCAGTATCGATTCCATTTAGTATCCCTCTTGATTTATAGCGAACCATATTAAAAAGGGACTCTAATCCATTTGCTGAAAAATTAATCTCATTTAAATAATTAGGTGAAACTGTCGTCACAGCCCAAGCGCACTTTATACCCACAGCCAATGAATTGATACAGTTATCCCATTCTAAAACATTCACGTGCGACAGATCAAATTCTGGTAAATAATGTAGCTTATCAAATCCAAATTGTCCTTGATACAAACCATTATGAATGGTAAGCATCGAAGGTGTCTTTTGTAATTTTATGTACTTGTCACAGTACAACATAATAAACGGAATTAAAGCGGTATGATGATCATGACAGTTAATTACATCTGGCATTGTATCTCGACCAATAATCCAATCTAAAGACGCTATTTGAAAAGACAAGAAGCGTTCAATATCATCCTCATGTCCGTACACTTCCTTTCTGTCGAATAATTCGGGAATTTCAACAAGATATAATTCAAACCCTAGTTTATCGGTTGTTTCCTTAAGTACATTATAGGAAAAATTGAATTTTCCCAATTTTACGAACCCCCAATGCACGCATTCAAAATTATTTTCTTTTTTAAAATTGGTGTCATAACAAGGAACAACTACTCTTGCAAGATGCCCCGCTTTATTCTGATACTTTGGCAATGCTCCTACAACATCAGCTAAACCTCCAACTTTTGCTACAGGATAACACTCTGCGCTAATATGAAATATTTCCATTTACTAATTTTAGTTATTCTTCGAATAATGTCCAAGCAACGAAAAGCCATTTTTTTATTAAGACTATTCTTTCTGCCATGTAAATACTTAAAATAGTCACCGAAACTTTATTAAATATATTACTTTTATGTTTTTCTAAATTTAGTAAAAATTTTATAAAATAAAAGCGGTCTTAAAAATTTATCGATATGACAAAAATATCCTCCATTCATACACAATCATTAAAAATCCCTAGGCCTATTCTATTTGCTAGTAAATTAATCTCTTTTATTTCGCCTAAACTTACGTTATTGTTCGCTGCTAAATTGTTTACAACACCTATAAAACATAAGATACCGAAGCGGGAGTTTGAAATGGATCAAAAAAGTAAGCAGCAAATGCTCGCAATTCCATCTATAAATAAATCGGTGAATATTTACCAATACGGCAGTGGTGACAAGAAAATTCTGCTAGTACACGGTTGGTCAGGAAGAGGAACACAATTAGTAAAAATAGCGGATGCATTTGTAAAGTCTGGCTATTCCACTGTTAGTTTTGATGCACCCGCGCATGGTAAATCAGAAGGTAATCAAACTATCATGACTGAATTTATCGCCACAATTTTAGAAATCGAAAAACAGTATGGTCCCTTTGAATCGGCTGTGGGTCATTCTCTAGGCGGTATGTCTGTGCTAAATGCCTTAAAAGATGGCCTAAAATTAAATACTGCAGTAATTATAGGAAGTGGAGATATCGTTCAAGACATTATTGACGATTTTATTGCTAAATTAGAGCTCAAATCAAATTATTCCACTAGTTTAAGACTTCATTTCGAAAAAAAATACGGGAAAAAAATGAATAATTACTCTGCCTATCAAGCAGCCAAAGACATTGAAATACCAATTTTAGTAATTCATGATAACGATGATCCTGAAGTTCCAGTAAAAGCGGGGATACATATTCATAAACATCTTATAAACGGAGAGCTAATGCTAACTAAAAACTTGGGGCACCGAAAAATTTTAGGTGATTCTGATGTCGTTAAAAGAACAGTTCAATTTGTAATCAAAGATTAATTATTAATCCAATAAAAATAAAAGCAATGAAATATCCTTTAGAAAAATCAGAAGCCCAATGGAAGGAAGAATTGGGAGAAGAAAGATACCATGTTCTTCGTGAAAAAGGAACTGAACGTCCACACACTGGCGCTTACAATTTACACTATGAAGAAGGAACTTACTGTTGTGGTGCTTGTTCAGAACCATTATTCGAAAGCAATTCAAAGTTTGACGCTCACTGCGGTTGGCCATCGTTCGACGATTCAATTCCCGGAAAAGTTAAATATATTCTGGATAAAACGCATGGTATGATACGTACCGAAATCGTTTGCGCTAATTGCGGCAGCCACTTAGGACATTTATTCAATGATGGTCCAACTGCTACTGGCCAACGGTATTGTGTGAACTCAGTCTCGGTAGATTTCAAAAAATAATAAAAATGAATTTATTCGAAAATTCAAATGATTGGGCACAAAAATTAGAACCTATCCTGAAAAAATATGAAGGGCGAAAACATCCCTTAGAATATCAAAATCTATATCAGCTTTTGGTAATGGTTGTTTTATCGGCCCAAGATTCTGATGCTAATATTAATAAAATTGCTCCAGCCCTATTCGAAGTGTATCCAAATATGGAAAGTCTGGCAATTTCTAATTTAGAAGTCTTATTTCCATATATATCTGAAGTTAAAAATTATAACACCAAAGCAAATTGGTTACTAGAAATTGCTAAAACTATTAGAAAAGACGAAAACATCCCTCTTAAAATGGAGAGTTTGACTAAACTAAAAGGCATCGGTCGCAAATCTGCCAATGTGATTTTGAGAGAACTAAAAGTCCCTGCAACTGGAATAATGGCAGATTTGCATGTCATCCGCGTAGCACCCAGAATTGGATTAATTCCAGAAACTAAAGATGGTATTAAAGTAGAAAAACAATTGATGCAAGTCTTGCCCCAGTATATTTGGGGAGAAATTGGGATGTCTATTTCATTTCTAGGGAGAGAAACTTGTCGCCCAATTCCAAAATGTCCTGAATGTACGATAAAGGAAATATGTAGTTACGACAAGCAATTTTAATATGATTTTTATAGAATCGTGTAGATCTTTAAGTGTACGTCCAAAAAATGGATTTTTTTCGTTACATAATATATAGCTATTTAAACACACTATAGACCCATTAAATAATAAAAAAATGAAAAAATATATAATTTCAGGATTAATCCTTTTCACTTTTTCGCAATGTAAAAATTTGAAAAGTACAACAGGAGTAAAACTTGAAGAAAAATTTGCCATTGCAATTCATGGCGGAGCTGGAACAATAGTACGAAAGAATATGTCTCCTGAAATGGAAGCACAATACAAAGCTACTCTCGAAGAAGCGGTCAAAGTAGGTCATGAAATACTACGAAATGGAGGTTCTAGTTTGGACGCCGTGGAAAAAACAATAAACATCATGGAGAATTCTCCTCTATTTAATGCTGGTAAAGGGGCTGTATTTACAAATGAAGGTAAGAACGAACTGGACGCTTCGATAATGGACGGAAAAACATTAAAAGCAGGTGCTATTGCGGGAGTAACTACTGTCAAAAATCCAATAAACCTGGCAAGAGCAGTCATGGAAAAATCAGAACATGTAATGTTAGTCAGAGAAGGTGCTGAGTTTTTCGCAAAAGAAAATGGTTTAGAACTTGTAAACCCCGCTTACTTCTATACTGAAAACAGGTACCAATCATTATTAAAAGCACAAGAAAAAGATAAAATCGAACTCGATCACTCGGGAGGAACTTCTTTTTATGATCCTTTTATAAAAGACAATAAATTTGGGACTGTGGGCTGTGTCGCATTAGACAAAAACGGGAACCTTGCTGCTGGAACATCCACAGGAGGAATGACAAATAAAAAATGGGGACGCGTGGGAGATGCGCCTATTATTGGCGCAGGAACTTATGCCAACAATAACACCTGTGCTGTCTCTGCTACCGGCTGGGGTGAGTTTTTTATTCGTAATGTAGTAGCATATGATATTTCAGCACTCATGGAGTACAAAGGACTATCTCTTGAAAAAGCTGCAGAAGAAGTTATTCAAAGAAAACTTACAAAATTAGGCGGCGACGGTGGAATTGTAGCTATGGATAAAGACGGAAATATATCTATGGAGTTCAACACTGCTGGGATGTATAGAGCTTTCATCGATACCAAAGGAAAAATGGAAATAGGTATTTATGAAAAATAAAAAAAGAAATTAATATAAAAAACTGAAACCAACAATACCATATAAATCCTACTGTTTTCTTTATAAAACAGTAGGATTTTAAATAAAAAATAGATCAAGAACAATACTTGGGGAGGAAATGTTGAAAAATAATTAGAAATTTGTCTATCTAACAATTAGTGATAACTTCTATAGAGCTTTTAAAATTTATGCTACCTGATTTTTTAGTTGACCACTTTGAGGTGGTTTCTGCAAACGAAACTCAGGAAATATTGCACCTATACTTTGAAGAAAAAGCTAAAGCTCCTAAAAAGTTCGATACTCTTGAATTAGTATCAAAGGGATTTGTAGATGAAATTACCATTCAGTATTTCCCTCTACGAGGTAAATTCGCCAGAAGTCGTTATATTTTGTATAAAAACAAATCTAAATGGACTCAAAACCAAACCCAAAGCGCCAAATTGTTATTCGAATTATATCCTGATATTGAAAAATCATATCAGCTATCACAAGACTTACGGAATGTTTTTGAGAATACCACCGATAAAATTTATGGTATAAGCAAATTAGCTAGATGGTATGAAAAAGGGATCAGGCTGAGTTTAAATCATTTAATACCATATCTAGATCAATACAGAATCATTACCAAACGATAATAAACTATTTTGACAACAGAAGTACCAATGCTTCCGCGGAGTCTTTCAATGCAAAAATAAAAACGTTTAGATCTGAATTTAGAGGAGTGAGGAACATAGAGTTTTTCCTTTTCAGACTAACGAATATTTATGCCTAATTTTTGCTACTCCACAGCTTTTCGTTATGATCCCTAATTTTTGCTACTCCACAGCTTTTCGTTATGATCCTATATATGAACTCTGCTTCCAAGTTTGAATCCGATTAAAAACAAAAAAGCCTATCTTTTCAGATAGGCTTTTCAAAGAAAGGCGACGACATACTCTCCCACATAACTGCAGTACCATCTGCGCAGGCGGGCTTAACTACTCTGTTCGGGATGGGAAGAGGTGAGCCCCGCCGCAATAACCACCTTAAGAGGTTATAATTGCTTTGGGCAATTATTGTAATGTTGTTTATTGTTTTATAA
>NZ_SMFO01000015.1 GCF_004349145.1 Flavobacterium hiemivividum
CATTCTTTGTTTCCACTTTCTCTTTTCGTCTCTTTCCCTACAGTGCTTATAAATAAGCTAACAATAAGGCTCTAGAAAGGAGGTGTTCCAGCCGCACCTTCCGGTACGGCTACCTTGTTACGACTTAGCCCTAGTTACCAGTTTTACCCTAGGCAGCTCCTTGCGGTCACCGACTTCAGGCACCCCCAGCTTCCATGGCTTGACGGGCGGTGTGTACAAGGCCCGGGAACGTATTCACCGGATCATGGCTGATATCCGATTACTAGCGATTCCAGCTTCACGGAGTCGAGTTGCAGACTCCGATCCGAACTGTGACCGGTTTTGTAGATTCGCTCCTGGTCACCCAGTGGCTGCTCTCTGTACCGGCCATTGTAGCACGTGTGTAGCCCAAGGCGTAAGGGCCGTGATGATTTGACGTCATCCCCACCTTCCTCACAGTTTGCACTGGCAGTCTCGTTAGAGTTCCCGACATGACTCGCTGGCAACTAACAACAGGGGTTGCGCTCGTTATAGGACTTAACCTGACACCTCACGGCACGAGCTGACGACAACCATGCAGCACCTTGTAAATTGTCTTGCGAAAAGTCTGTTTCCAAACCGGTCAATCTACATTTAAGCCTTGGTAAGGTTCCTCGCGTATCATCGAATTAAACCACATGCTCCACCGCTTGTGCGGGCCCCCGTCAATTCCTTTGAGTTTCATTCTTGCGAACGTACTCCCCAGGTGGGATACTTATCACTTTCGCTTAGCCACTGAAATTGCTCCCAACAGCTAGTATCCATCGTTTACGGCGTGGACTACCAGGGTATCTAATCCTGTTCGCTACCCACGCTTTCGTCCATCAGCGTCAATATATTAGTAGTAACCTGCCTTCGCAATTGGTATTCCATGTAATCTCTAAGCATTTCACCGCTACACTACATATTCTAGTTACTTCCTAATAATTCAAGTCTAGCAGTATCAATGGCCGTTCCACCGTTGAGCGATGGGCTTTCACCACTGACTTACTAAACCGCCTACGGACCCTTTAAACCCAATGATTCCGGATAACGCTTGGATCCTCCGTATTACCGCGGCTGCTGGCACGGAGTTAGCCGATCCTTATTCTTACAGTACCGTCAAGTCTCTACACGTAGAGGTGTTTCTTCCTGTATAAAAGCAGTTTACAATCCATARGACCGTCATCCTGCACGCGGCATGGCTGGATCAGGCTTGCGCCCATTGTCCAATATTCCTCACTGCTGCCTCCCGTAGGAGTCTGGTCCGTGTCTCAGTACCAGTGTGGGGGATCTCCCTCTCAGGACCCCTACCCATCGTAGTCTTGGTAAGCCGTTACCTTACCAACTAACTAATGGGACGCATGCTCATCTTTCACCGATAAATCTTTAAATACATCTTGATGCCAAGTCATATTACTATAAGGTATTAATCCAAATTTCTCTGGGCTATCCCTTTGTGAAAGGTAGATTGCATACGCGTTACGCACCCGTGCGCCGGTCTCAAAGAAGCAAGCTTCTTCTACCCCTCGACTTGCATGTGTTAAGCCTGCCGCTAGCGTTCATCCTGAGCCAGGATCAAACTCTTCATCGTATATTATATGAGAATAAATTCTCTTTTTGTTTTTGACTGAAGGTCTAGTGGTTTTTTCAAACGTGTTCTTCTTTTTTTTTAAAACTGAATTTATTTCAGTTTCCAACTTCAATCATCATGCAAACATGTTTCTCGAAGCGGGTGCAAAAGTAACAAAGTCTTTTGTTTCTCGCAAGAAAAATTTAAAGTTTTTTTTGAAGATTTAAATCCTCATTTCTTTATCTTTTCTTTGCAGTCTTTCAAGGAACATTGCGCGTTTTGCGGGCTGCAAATGTAATAAGCAATTTCGAATCTCACAAGCTTTATTTTGATTTATTTTAGAAATAATTCCAAACCTAAACCCCTTTATAACCTGTCAATATTCTTATGAACTTATTCGCTGTTGCGGGTGCAAAAGTAGCACCTTTATACCGTTAAACAATACTTTTAATAGACTATTTTTTCACGTTTTCTTAACGCAGCGTTTAACTCGCTGGAAATACGTGTTTTGAAAAGGAAAGTTTTCTCCTCCTCCGCCAAAACCGTCGGGAGTCTCCCAAGGAAAGAGTGCCTTTGTGCTCTTAGTCTGCCTTGTTTCGTTGAGAATACTGCATGTTTGCTAATACTTTATAATTAGCAAGACAAACTTCCTACTCTTGACAACTACTTTAATTAGTAGTTTTGCTTGCTATACGTCTATATATAGGTCTGGTTTTTTTAGTCACTTTATCGATTAAATCGAAATCTCACCGCTGGAAACAACTCCCCTAGCCCCCATAGCAGTGAAAATTCTAGCGAGCCAACCCCTCCTTGTCCTTTCGGACGAGAAGGAACGAAGAGGTAAATTGTAGCGTCCAGAAGTCTCAGGAGCAGATCCCGATAGCGATCGGGATAGATTCTGAGAAAAAGTGGCTACTCCTTATATATAAGAAGGAGTAGCATTTTTATAACGAGGAACGAACCTATACTTTCCACCTTATAATGAATCAAAACAAGATGTGGTTCATTATAAAAATCTCAATATTATTTACAGAAAAATCTCAAACCATCAATCCTTCTCCCATGTCCCTAAATGTAAAACATTAATGTTAGAACATTTTCTATTTAGATTAACTAAACCATTTACAAAGTCCGGATATTCTATTTTCGGCATAAGCAACGGGGTTTTGTTCACTTTTAGACATAAAAAAAGCTTCTCAATTGAGAAGCTTTTCGTGCGGATAATAGGACTCGAACCTACACGCCTTGCGGCACCAGATCCTAAGTCTGGCATGTCTACCAATTTCACCATATCCGCGTGTAATTGTGGGTGCAAATATAGTCATAAGTTCGAATAATCAAAACATTTTTTAAAAAAATTTATCATTCTCTTTTTTGTACTTTTGATTTATCTAAAAATTAAGCCCATACATGGAAAATATCAAGTCATACGTACAAGAAAACAAGGAGCGTTTCCTTAACGAATTAATTGAATTATTAAAAATACCATCTGTAAGCGCAGACACAGCCTACTCTCAAGATGTTATTGACACTTCTGAGGCTGTAAAAATAAGCTTAGAAAAAGCAGGATGTGACAAAGTCGAAATTTGCGAAACCGCTGGATACCCTATCGTATATGGTGAAAAAATGATTGACCCAAGCTTACCAACGATTCTAGTTTACGGTCATTATGACGTTCAACCCGCGGATCCAATCGAACTTTGGACCTCTCCTCCTTTTGAACCGGTGATCAAAAAAACCGAAATCCATCCCGAAGGAGCCATATTTGCACGTGGCGCTTGCGACGACAAAGGCCAGATGTATATGCATGTAAAAGCATTCGAATACATGGTTCAAAGCAACACCCTGCCATGCAACGTAAAATTCATGATTGAAGGAGAAGAAGAGGTAGGTAGCGTCAATCTAAAGACTTTCGTTGAAAAAAATGTCGAAAAACTTAAAAACGATGTGATTTTGATTTCTGATACTGGAATGATTTCTAATCAGCAACCGTCTATCACCACTGGATTAAGAGGTTTAAGCTATGTCGAAGTAGAAGTAACGGGACCTAACCGTGATTTACACTCTGGACTTTACGGAGGAGCGGTTGCCAATCCTATTAATATCTTGTCAAAAATGATTGCTTCGCTTCATGATGAAAACAACTACATTACCATTCCTGGTTTTTATGATAATGTAGAGGAATTGTCTCTTGAAGAAAGAGCCGAAATGGGAAAAGCCCCATTTAGTCTAGAAAACTATAAAAAAGCATTAGACCTAAACGACGTTTACGGCGAGAAAGGCTATACCACTAACGAAAGAAACTCGATACGCCCTACACTTGACGTAAACGGTATTTGGGGTGGATATATAGGAGAAGGAGCAAAAACGGTTATCGCCAGCCAAGCTTTTGCCAAAATATCAATGCGTTTAGTTCCAAATCAAGACTGGGAAGAAATCACAGAATTATTCGCTAAACACTTCACGAGCATTGCTCCTGCTGGTGTGACCGTAAAAGTTAAACCACATCATGGTGGCCAAGGATATGTGACACCTATTGACAGCATTGGCTACAAAGCGGCAAATATGGCGTACACTGAGACCTTTGGTGTTCCAGCTATCCCAGTTCGCTCTGGAGGAAGTATTCCTATCGTCGCATTATTCGAAAAAGAACTAAAAAGTAAAACCATCCTAATGGGATTCGGCTTGGATAGCGATGCAATTCACTCGCCAAACGAACATTTCGGGGTCTTCAACTATCTAAAAGGAATCGAAACTATTCCTTTATTTTACAAATACTTTGTAGAGTTAAGCAAATAAGCTGTTTCCGCATCAATCCACAAAATCCGTTCAGCAGTGAGCGGATTTTTTTTGTGCATTACCTTGTTGCTGAACAATTTGTTAAACACACCAACAAGAGTCAGCAACAAGGTCAGGCTTTTCGTTACAATCTTTTTATGCTACGTTCCTTCACATAAAAAGGATTTTCACTTCAATCCTTAACGCAAGTAAAATTAAAAATCAAGTTTTGCCATCGACATAAAGCAATAAAATTCACATTTCCCAAGGTCACAAAAAAAATCCCCAACCAAGGTTGAGGACTATAGTTAATTGTTTAGTTTTTTAAACTTATTTTCCGCTTTAGCGATATCAACTTCCAACTCTTGAATTTTAAGACGTTGCTTGCTAATTTTCAGATTCCCTTTTTCAATTTCAATCTCCGAAAGCTTTCCTCTTGACATCGTTTTATCTAATTTAGCCTCCATTTTATCCAAATCTCTTTTGGCCCTGGTGATTTTGCTATTTAATTTTTGAACTGAATTATCGGCTTTTTCAATTTTTCGCTCTTGCTTTTCTTCTTTTTTGATTGCTTTTTCCCTTGCTCTTTCAGCTCTTTCCCTTTTTTTCTCCGCTTTTTGACGGCTTTTCTCTGCTCTTTCTTGGTCTCTTATTGCTCTATCTGCTTTTGATTTTTCCCTTGCCACTTCCTTATCAATGCTTTTTTGCGATGCAAGATCAATAGACATTGATTTTACAGAGTCAATAGCTACTGTCTTGACTTCCTGAGCAAAACCCATTTGAAACCCAAAGAGAGCACATACTATTAATAATACTTTAATTTTCATAGTTTTTGTTTTAATTGATCGTCCCTACAAATTTACCCTAAAATACGGCTGCTAGTCGTTAAGCAAGTCAAAAAAAGCTGTTTTTAGTTTAGAAAAAGAATGAAATTACATTCAAACTAACAATCTACTGTGTTAGATTTTGTCTGGAAACAAAAATACCTCTGTAATAAATCAAAACTCACTTGCAGCATGGGAAAATCAAGACGCCTTTGGGTTCAATATTTTCTATTTCGAAAAAAAAACAAACATTAAACTCCGCATACATCAATAAATCATTGTGAAAACAAAACTGTAACAGACTATATTTCAAATAACTAATAAAATTACTTATTTTATTAAATTATTATTCTACATTTGTAGAGCAATGTTTTAATACGTAGAAGATGAAAACCAAAATAAAGTATAAAATGCTCCTCCTCCTTGCATGTATATGTTTGGCAAGTTGTAAAATAAACCAAACCAGAAACGGCCTAGAGGAAGGAAAATGGATCAAAAATAAAAGTTACCACACTACAGTATTCACTGAAACAGGGAAGTACAAAAAAGGAATTAAAAGAGGGTCTTGGAAAAACCACATGAACAACAAATTGCTTTCTAAAATAAAGTATAAAAAAAACACCTGCTATGTAATCGAATATCACAATACTGGAAAAATAAGAGCAAGAGGATTTTCTAATAAAGAAATAGTTGGTTCAAAAACAGAATGGCTACCCACAGGAAAATGGGAGTTTTATGATTCAGAAGGACTCTTACTTGGAACAAAAATCTATAAAAAGGGAATCCCAATTGAAGAAATTTACACACAATAAAAATCTATAAAATGCAACAACTCACTAACGCCGAAGAACAATTGATGGAACACCTCTGGAAGCTAGAGAAAGCTTTTATGAAAGATTTGCTTGAAGCATTTCCAGAGCCAAAACCAAAAACTACAACCGTGGCCACTTTACTAAAAAGAATGATTGATAAGGATTTTGTGGCGTACACTGAATTTGGAAACTCTAGAGAATATTTTCCCTTGGTCAAAAAAACGGACTATTTCTCGAAACACGTCAACGGCTTGATCAAGAATTTCTTTAACGATTCCGCATCGCAATTTGCTTCTTTCTTTACCACAGAAACTAATTTGTCTGAGAAAGAATTAGAAGAACTCAAAAAAATAGTAGATCGTGCCATTCAAAAAAAGAAAAAATGATAGACTTCATCATCAAATCGACTGCATCATTATTTGTGCTACTTGCCGTGTACCATTTAGCATTGGAAAACGAAAAAATGCATCACTTCAATAGGTTTTACTTATTGTTTGCCATTATTTTCTCATTCACAATCCCATTTATAACCATTGAAGTGATTCAAGAAATCACAACTCCTTTTACCTCCAAAAATGCAATCACAACGGAAGGAGCAACTATGACTGTTGTTGAAGATTCAACAAATTACTGGATAATTACCATGTGGAGCATTTATGGCGTAATAACTTCAGTATTACTTTTTAGGTTCCTTAGAAACATCTTAAAATTGAATGTTAAATCAAAATCAGCCACTAAAATTACTTACAAAAACGCAAAGCTAGTTTTACTAAAAGAAAAAACACTGCCTTACACTTTCATGAACACCATTTTCATCAATGAAACGGATTACAACAATAGAAAAATTGAAGCCGAATTATTCACCCATGAATTAATTCACGTAAACCAAAAGCACACTTTAGATATTTTACTCTTAGAGACTTTGAAAGCCGTCTTTTGGTTCAACCCTATTTTTATTTTCTACAAAAAAGCAATCCAACTCAACCATGAATTCCTCGCTGATGAGAAAGTCGTGCAATCACATAATAATGTTCCGTTTTACCAAAACTTATTAATCACAAAGGCAAACGCGAACCCAACCTATTACTTAGCCAGTAATTTGAATTATTCAGTAACTAAAAAAAGATTAATTATGATGACTAAAACCACATCGGTAGCTCGTGCTACTTTAAAAAAGGGAATATTAATTCCAGTATTGACAGCAATAGTATTTTCATTATGCACAAAAGTAGTAGCGCAAGAAACCAATAAGAAACAAACAGCCACTTCTGAAAAATCAAATGGAATATTTAACAAATATTACGAAAAAACCACTTTTAAAATTAAAGATAAAAACGGTAATATAGTGACCGAAAAAAAATATAACGATTTAACTCCTGTTGAGGCAAAAGCTCTTCCATCGATTATATCGAACAAGAAAGGGTTACCAACAACCGAGGAACTAAGTGCTGAATTAAAAAAAGGAGCTTCTGAGATAATCGAAATAGACGTTTTTAGTCCAGAAAATCAAAAAGTAAAAAAAGCAGAAGGTGAAATTTACAATACAAACGAGCTTTCAGAAAACCCAAGCTATCCGGAAGGCATGGGCGAATTCTACAAATTTGTGGGTCAAAATTTTAAAATTTCAAAAGAAATGTCAGATGACAAAGTAAAAGGCCGTGTATACATAACATTCACAATAGAAAAGGACGGTAGCATTAGTGATGTAAAGAGTCTTAGAGATGTAGGCTACGGAACAGGAGAAGAAGCTATCAGAGTCATGAAGCTATCTCCGAAATGGAGTCCTGGAAAAGTGAACGGCGAAGCTGTGAAAGTAATGTACAGTTTACCTATAACAATTCACGCAGACTAATAGTTCTAAAAACAACAAATCCGCTTCATCAAGAAGCGGATTTATCTAACTACAAATTAAACTACTAACTAACTGGTTTTATCTGGCTTGTATCCAAAATAAGGCATCGATTGCTCTTTAAAAACAACTCCATATTCTTCTAGTTCTTTTAAAATGGGCAAATACACTTCCTTTTTAATAGGAAGTTGTACTCCAGGAGTTTTAATCTTACCGTTTAATATAAGTAAAGTCGCCATCGCAACCGGTAAACCAACGGTTTTTGCCATAGCGGTATAAGTTTGGTCTTCGCCAATGCAAACCATTTTAGAATCAATTTGCTTTTTTACACCGTCTAATTCATATCCGAATTTATGGTACATCACAATCATATCCTTATCGTCTGCTTCCAAAGTCCATTTATCATTTAATATTTTTTCTAATATCTGTGCAGGGGTAGCATTTTTAAGCCCCACTTTTTTGTTGCTATTGAATAAATCTAATTCCAGCAATTTGTCCCACATAACATCATCTTGATCGATTTTTAAAATCAAGCGTGTCTTAATTTCTACAGAATCCGTTGGATGATACGGCAAAAACGAATTCACAAACTGACGGTAACTCATGTTTTCAGAATCTTCCATCACATAACTGTCATCTGTCATTCCAAGCTGCACAAACATATTCCACGCTTTAGAAAAACCAACTCTTCGAATGGTTCCTCTATATAAAGTTAGCACATTATCCAGTCCGTAAACACTTCTATATTTCAAGGAATCTCGATTCGAATAAGCCTCAAAGCGGCCATAGCCTTCTACATCTAAGAATTCAGTTCTTCTAAATAAGTTGCAATAGGGAATGTATTTATAAGTCCCTTCTTGAATAAACTTAGCGCAACCACCTTGTCCAGCCAAGACAACATTCCGAGGAGCCCAAGTAAATTTATAATTCCAACGATTTGTGTCTGATTCTGGAGCTACAAGTCCACCACAAAAAGATTCGAATAAAAGCATTTTACCGCCTTTATCTCCTATCTCGTCAATGACTTTCATGGCACTCATGTGATCAATTCCGGGATCAAGACCTACTTCATTCATGAAAATAAGATTATTCTCTTTGGCTGCTGCATCGAGTTCCTGCATTTCATTACTAATATAAGATGCCGTAACCATATTCTTTTTATAGACAACACAATCTCTAGCAACCTCAATATGCAAATGAGCAGGCAACATCGAAATTACAATATCAGCCTTTTGAATTGCTTCTTTCCTTTGATTGGCATCAAAAATATCCAAAGCAATTGCAGTGGCATTTGGATGATTACCTGTTTTCTTTTGTGCCAGTTCTAATGACAAATCACCAATAATAAGGTGCAAATCCTCTTCTATTGACTTATTTAAAAGATATTGTATCAACGAAGATGCAGATCTACCTGCACCAATTACTAAAATGTTTCTCATAAATATATGTAAATATAACACAAACATACATAAATGTTATATTTACAACAACTACTATGTGTTAAAAAACAAGAAAAAACCGAAAGTATCTGTCAAATAACTTTTAGATTCCTCAGATAAGGAATACTTTTACAGTTAAAAAATCCCAGAATAATGAATAAGAAATTAATTTCAACCGGCGCACTTTTTGGAATGATTGCAATTATATTAGGAGCATTTGGAGCACATGCATTAAAACAAGTTTTATCTGCCGATCAGCTAATTACTTTTGAAACAGGAGTTCGTTATCAAATGTATCATGCTTTGTTTTTAATTTTCATTGGACTGTTACCAGACCTAACTGAAAAAACTAAGAAAATCATCTACTACTTAATTATTTCTGGTGTCCTTTTCTTTTCAGGTTCGATTTATTTATTAGCAACAAATAGCATGACCTCCTTCGATTTTAAAGTGATAGGATTCATAACCCCTGTGGGCGGACTCTTATTAATTCTAGCTTGGGGAACCTTATTGTTGAATTATTTTAACAAAAAAACATAAAACTTAGATTATCAAAACATATCTAAGATATAATTTATACTTTTGTAGCAGTTAAACTAAACAACACAATACATAATTTTATGAATAATAACACACCGTTTACGCAATCGATTTCGCTTGTTGACCTAGGAATTGAAAACGCAAAGATTCATTACCAATTATCAGCCAACGAATTACATGACATGACCATCGCTTTAGGTCAAGGAATCGAAACTTCGACTGGCGCACTCGCTATCAATACAGGGGAATTTACAGGGCGCTCGCCTTTAGACCGTTTTATCGTTAAAGATAGCGTAACAGAAAACAAAGTTTGGTGGGGAAAAGTGAATATTCCTTTTGAACCAACAGCTTTTGAAGCACTTTATAAAAAAGTTACTTCGTACTTATCTAACAAAGAATTATTCGTTCGAGATTCTTATGTATGTGCTGATCCTAATTATAGATTAAATGTTCGTGTAGTTACTGAAACACCTTGGGCAAATTTATTTTGTTACAATATGTTTTTGAGACCCGAACAAGAGGAACTTGAAAATTTCACACCAGAATGGACTGTAATATGTGTTCCAAGTTTCCTTGCTGATCCAGCAACTGATGGAACGCGTCAACCTAATTTTGCTATTTTAGATTTTACTAAAAAAATTGCACTTATAGGTGGTACTGGATATACAGGTGAAATGAAAAAAGGAATTTTTTCTGCCTTAAACTTTATATTACCGGTTGACAAAAACACTTTGCCAATGCATTGTAGTGCAAACGTAGGTGACAACGATGATACAGCTATCTTCTTTGGATTGTCAGGAACTGGAAAAACAACACTATCTGCCGATCCAAAAAGAAAATTAATTGGTGATGACGAACATGGATGGACTAGTGAAAATACAGTCTTCAATTTTGAAGGCGGATGCTATGCAAAAGTGATCAATCTTTCTGAAGAGAACGAACCAGACATTTTTAGAGCAATTAAAAGAGGATCTATTTTAGAAAATGTCATTTTCGAAAAAGGGACTAACAAAGTCGATTATAATGATATTTCTATCACCCCTAATACAAGAGTAAGTTACCCAATTTATCATATTGACAATATTCAACCGGGATCAATAGGTAGTAACCCAAAAAATATATTTTTTCTTACTGCAGATTCATTCGGAATCTTGCCTCCTATTTCTAGATTAACACCTGGACAAGCTGCTTATCACTTCATCTCTGGTTATACTGCAAAAGTTGCTGGAACTGAAGCTGGAGTTACTGAACCTCAACCTAATTTTTCTGCTTGTTTTGGAGCGCCTTTTATGCCGCTTCACCCAACGAAATATGCTGAAATGTTGAGTAAAAAAATCCAAGAAGCCGATGTAAAAGTTTGGCTAATCAACACAGGATGGACTGGCGGACCTTATGGAACTGGTAGCAGAATGAAATTAAAATACACTCGCGCTATGATAACTGCCGCTTTAAACGGAGAATTAGATGCAGTAGAATATAAAGATCACGCCGTTTTTGGAATTGCAATTCCGCAATCTTGTCCTGAAGTGCCTAGTGAAATTTTAAATCCACGAAATACCTGGGAAGACAAAGAATTATACGACCAAAAATCGATAGAATTAGGTCAAAAATTTAAAGCCAACTTTGCTAAATTTGAAGAGTTTGCAAATCCTGAAATAATGGCAGGAGCGCCAAAAGCATAAGTTAATTATAATTCAATAAAGAAAAGAGCTGTTCTCATAGGACAGCTCTTTTTGATTTCTATAAACTCCTAAACAAAAACAAATCAGATATTTACAATAGTTTAATTTTTTTGGCGTTAAATTTGCAATCATCAGCCGAGCCTAATTAAGGTTAACTGGCAAATCAATCAAAAAAAAATCAATCATGTTAAAACAATTCTTTATTCTCTGTTCAGGAGCCGACGAAGAAATTCTTGAAGGCTGTTCTCAAGGGGAGCAAACCAAATACGCAGGTATTGGCGCCACCGTTTTCTTTACCGCAGTAATGGCCTTTATCGCCAGTACTTATGCCTTATTTACAGTCTTTGACAGCGTTTACCCCGCCTTACTCTTTGGACTGGTATGGGGTTTACTCATCTTCAATCTAGATCGTTTTATTGTTTCTACTATTCGAAAAAGAGATAAATTTGGCAGCGAATTTCTACAAGCTACGCCAAGAATTATTTTGGCAATTATCATCGCCATCGTTATTTCGAAACCATTAGAAATTAAAATTTTCGAAAAAGAAATCAACACCGTTCTATTGAAAGAGAAAAATGCAATGGCTCTCGAAAACAAGAAAGAGGTAGCTAATTATTTTCAATCCGATCTAGCTAAAAACAAGGCGGAGATTGAAAGCTTAAAGTCAGATATTTCGAAAAAAGAAACCGAGGTTAATACACTATATGAAACATACATTACTGAAGCCGAAGGAACAGCAGGAACTAAAAAACTAGGAAAAGGACCTGTTTTTAAAGAAAAAATCTCCAAACACAATCTGGCTTCCGCTGAATTAGATACTATTCGAAAAAACAACCTAGAAAAAATTGCCGAAAAAGAAAAAACTGCAACGCTACTTCAAGCGGACTTAGATAAAAAAATCACTGAAACCCAACCTATCATTGACGGATTTGATGGATTAATGGCCCGAATAAATGCATTAAATAAGCTGCCTTCACTTCCCTCCTTGTTTATCATGCTGCTTTTTCTAGCAATTGAAACCTCCCCTATTATTGCTAAATTATTGTCGCCAAAGGGAGAATATGATTTTAAACTGGAAGATTTAGAAACAGCCTTAAAAGCAACTTTAGAACAAGACAAATACCAGCGAAATTTACTTGTAAAAACGAGTGCCGCTATGCACGATAAAGTATATGAGGATATTGCCCAAGACAAAAATCTATATGATTTACAGCGCAAGAAAGCGACCGAATTACTGCAATTACAAGCACACAATTTTGTAGAAAAACAGAAGAAAACTTTATAAATAAATGGGCTATCCTAATAAGATAGCCCATTTATTGTTATTGTAACCAGCGCTCTAGCGTTTTCATAATTTTCTGTTGGTCTTCCTTTGGGAAATCTTTTACCCTAGTACTGTGACTTCCGCCTGGCAACACCATTTTAAGTACGTCAAGCCTGCGTTTAGGACTTGGAGCACATGCACCCCAAGTATCATCTCCGCCATAAATATAAAGAATCTTATCCCCTTTTCTCTCTACAAACTTCCTAACTTTTTGGATGTATTTTGGATTGTAAGTAATCGCAACGTCTTTGGGTGCAAAACGCATATTGGATGTACTTTTAACCACTTGCAACAAATCCTTTACTGGTGTAAAATCAAACCCATAATAGCCCAGTTCACTCATGTGTTGGTAATAAGATGGCAATAAGTTATAGTATTGTTCATCATTGTAAAAGCTAATTCCTACCACTTTATTCAAATAATCAAATAGCTCTTTGGCAGTAGAACTACTATCAGGAATATCAGCACAATTTGCGCCCCATTGCCAGAAAGAAAACGGAAATTCTAAGGCTCCATACTCTAAGGCTTCTTCAATGGACAATTCAGTGAACTTCATTTTTTCTTTAGCAGCATGTTCTTTTATTTCTTTCAAAAGTGCTGTTCTATTAAGTAGTAATGCTCTTTGAAACTGCACTACATTTGCGCGACATTCAGCCGTACCAACCTTCGAAGTATAATGTTCTACAGTTCGTGGATCTTCTTGAGTTTTGATTAAGGGCGCAACATAAGGCATTGCAACATCGACATCCTTTGGATACTTAGATTTATATATAAGTGTCGTTTCTCCGCCTTTACTGATTCCCGTCGAAATCCATTTTCCGCTATACAGTGGCTTTAATTTTTGAACTATCGAATGATAGTCGGCAATGGCTTGATCATTTGTCAAATACTCCCAAGGAATAGGATTGGGTCTGGATTTTCCATAAAACCGATATTCCACAATAAGCTGATTTGCATTCAATAAACTGCTGACTTCATTTTTAACATAACGCGCCGCATAACCTTCAGTCTCAATAACCATAGGTTTCTTAAAATCAAGATGCGACAGGTAGATAAAATGTTTAAATGTCCCCCTTTCTGGATGGGAATGATCCAAGGGCTGGTCTAAAATCAATTGATAGGATTCAGAATATCCATCTAAATTCTTCATTTTTTTTATTTCTGCTTTTGGAAACAATTCCATTAAACTTTTCTCCAAATCAGTACCTACAGCTACATCAGTTTGTGCAAAACCAAATTGAAAATTAAGGGTAACTAATAGTAATACTGCTATATATTTAATCTTATTCATCTTTCTAATTAATTTATTTTTCGAAAATTGTACTGGCTTTCTCCTAAACCTAACATCTTATTATTAAGAATTCACCTTTCTAATGATCTCTTCAATTTCATCAATCTCAATGGGCATGGCTTCCGAAAGGTTTATACTTCCATCGGCAGTAATTAAATAATCATTTTCTAAACGACAACCTATTCCTTCCTCGGGAATATATATTCCTGGTTCGCAGGTAAGCACCATTCCTTTTTCGAAGGCGCGAGAGTACAGTCCCACATCATGCACGTCTAATCCCAGATAATGCGCAGTTCCATGCATGAAATACTTTTTATACACCGGAGCATCCACATCTTGATTTGCGATTTCATCGGCAGTAATCAGTCCTAATTTTACTAATTCTTTTTCGACTAATGCTGCCATTTGTTTTTCGTAGTCAGCAGAAAAGACTCCTGGCTTTAAGAGCTTCGACCCTTCTTTTAAACAATGTAAAGCCGACTCATATACAGCGCGCTGACGAGACGAAAAAGTTCCATTTACAGGAACACATCTGGTAGTATCTGAATTGTAATTTGCATAGCAAACCCCAAAATCAAGCAATACCATATCTCCATCTTTGCAAATTGCATCATTAGAATTATAATGCAAAGCGCAAGCATTTTTTCCCGACGCTACAATAGGCTTGAAAGCATGACGAGTCGCTCCGTTTTTTACTAACTCATAAGTCAATTCAGCCTCCAGGGCATATTCTGGAGTATTGGATCTAATTGCTTTTAAAATCCCGATAAATCCTTTTATACTGATCGCGATAGCCTCTTTGATAAGCGCTACTTCCTCCTCTGACTTTATGGGGCGAAGTTCTCTTGTAATCTTGGCCGCTCGATCATACTGATGCAATGGATATTTTTCTTTACACCAGTGAATTAGGCGATCCTGCCTGGTGGTCATCTCTGAAGTGAGTCTTTTTATATGCTCATTATGCCCCAAATAAAAAGTATCGGCTTCAAAGGCAAAAAGCTGTAGGGTTTTCTCCATTTCATGAGTCCACTTTACATTTTTCACTCCCGAAATACGAGATACAGCTTCTTTTGTCAAGAAATCACCATCCCATATTTTACTTTGCTCGCTTACTTCTTTTACGAATAATATTTCTCTGTTTTCTTCTTTTATAGCATCTGGATATAGTATTAAAATCGTCTCATCCTGATCGATTCCTGACAAATAAAACAAGTCATTGTTTTGGGCAAAACCCATTACATCATCAGCATTATTTGGCATCACATCATTAGAAGACAGCATCGCAATGCTATTTGCATTCATTTTTTTGGCAAACCGCGTTCTGTTTGCAACAAATAAAGTAGCGGGAATCGATTTATATCGCATAATTTTATAATTGAAAGATTTTAGCTGGAACAGCAGCTGCTTGTGTGGTGATCAATTTAATTCTAGTCATCCTATTTTCTTTACTAATAATTACATATTTTTTTAAAAGACATACAATTAGTACAACTACAAATTTTATAACTTATCCCAATAGACACACTACAATTCCAATCCATAAAAGTATAAAAATATGCTACAATTCATAAAGGTTTCTCCCTTTAAAAAATCAGCAAAACATAATGAGACCATTAAACATCTATGAAAGTTAAATTCAAAAAAAAGGCTGTCTATAATAGACAACCTTAAAATTTATTTATTCTTAAGAACTACATATAGCTCAAAATCTCCTTTTTGAAATTATCATATTCTCCTTGTAAAATCAGTCCGTTATCCAAGAGTTTTTTATAATTCTGTAATTTTTCGAAAAGCTCATCTTGCGATAATCCAGCTAATCCACTCTCTTTGTGAGTTTCTTTGTGAGTTTCAATAGGAGTATCAAAATACTCGTTAACAGTAGGTAATGGCGGCGGCGTGCTTGGCATTATCTCCATAAAACTAGTTACCTCTTCGGTTTCCATTTCTTCAACATCCTCAAATTCATCAGTAGCATCGGCGGCAACCTCTTCAATTATTGTAGCACTTGGAACTGCTCCACTTTTCAGAATATCTATTTGTTCCTTAGCATAAGTAAATATCTTTCTAGCTTGAATTTTTGGAATATAATCGATTGAAACTTCCATATCTGTCCTGGTCGAAAATGAAAACTCCGACCCTAAGATATTCTCTTTCACAGAGGTTCCTTCAATTTGATCCCAGGTGTAATCAGTAAAATCCATAGATAGCCCTAAGTTTTTAGGCTGACAGATTATAATTCGTTTGTTTGTCACCACAATACTATCTGGAAAAACGGTTAATGCCGGTTTTTTCTGAACCGCAATATATCCTATTTCCTCATATTTCATGAGGAGATCATTCAGCTTTGAAGTGATTTTTTCAATAGCTTTAGGGTCTTGCTCCTCGTTTAAAAATTTCTTTATCTGTTCTTTCATGTTGTTTAATTCAAAATTCTTTGTCCCAATTGAATATTTCGCAGTACTAATTCTCAAAACACTTTCTTAAAATGCAGTGTGAGAATTGGTATGCAAAAGTAATACCTAATTTGATAATTCTGAGATTTCATTTTGTAATTTCTTTGTTAAACTTTTGAAGACCAATTCATAAGAATGATCGATCAATTCTTTAACAAGAGCAGTAGGAACATCTTGATGCATTACAACGGTATTCCAATGCGTTTTGCTCATATGAAATCCAGGTTTAATACTGTCATACTGCGCTCTAAGCTCCAGAGCGCGCTCAGGATCACATTTTAAATTCACAGCCGACTCCCCTAATTCCCATTTTTGCAAAGACGATAAGGCAAACATTTTTCCTCCCACCTTAAAAACTAAAGTGTCTTTATCGAAAGGAAAATGCTCCGTCACTCCTTTTTTACTCAAACAATATTCGTAGTAGGTTTCTAAATTCATCTATCACTACTTTAAAAAATTATTTAATTATCTTTTCCATCATCCTTTCTGGTTTAGCCAAAAGGGTGAATCCGAATTTTTCATATAAAAAATGTGCGTCAGCAGTTGCTAATCGCCACACTTGAACTTGCTTTAATTGTGGTTCCTTCATCATGGCATCAACTAAAACGGAAGAATATCCTTTGCCTCGATATTCTTCAGTAATAAATACATCCATCACATAGGCAAAAACTATATAATCCGTAATTACTCTGGCAAAACCAATTTGCTTCTCATTAAGATAAATTCCAAAACAAAATGAATGGTCAATTGTCATTTGCACCTCGTCGATTGTTCGGCCTGCAGCCCAATAAATATCTTTTAGAAAATGTTGAATAAACGGAACGTCTAATTTATTTTTATCGGTAGAAACAGTGATCATAGCTCTATTTTAATATTCTCAACAGCATATAAAACGGGTTTACTAGGGCTCGCATCGTTCTCAAAGGAAGCAATTTGTAAGTTGAGTAAGTAACTTCCATCTGCAACACTATCTGGCACAAAAATCAGTTCCGTAATAGTAGCTTCTAATCTGGCATCCGAATTTAAATTATTCACGTCAGTAACATTCCAAAATGCTTTATGCGCCAATAATTTCCCCTCATCCTTTTCCTTATCGACACTTGGCAAATCGATAAGCAGGTGTTGTATTCCGCTTTCGCGAATAAAACGCGCTGCCTCTTCATCTAGATATGGCGGATTTGTATGCGAATATTTTCTTGACAATTTAGAAGTTTCGTTTGGTAATGTTCGAATAACAATAGCTTCGGGCCTATTATGATTTAAAGCTTTTACAATTTTTTCTTTACTAATAATAAAATCTCCATCTTTTTCTTCGAGCGCTACCGAAATTAATTCAGCCATGAAAAAAAACTGTTTTAGGGATCGATTTATACTATAAAAATCACGCGTAATGTGCCCCAAACATTCGGTGTGGGTTCCATGTCCATGCGGATTGAAAGAAATAGTATTAAAATTTGTAGAAGACATTCCTGAAGACACTTTTCCTACCCATTCTCCAAAACGTACTGGTTCAATTACTGGTTTTTCTATATACCATGCAATTGGATTCGCTTCAGAATTAGTTATCGGAATCGAAATATCAATGGGTTTTGATAAATCGATTTGAAAATTGTTGATTGTTGCTATCATTTATGCTGAATTTATTTCAGCATCTCATCATGAGATACATTTATAAACTCAAATATAAATCTTTTAATTCGGGATTGCTTAGTTTTACTAAATTCAATTTCCAGTCCTTGTGCCAATT
The DNA here is from genome assembly GCF_004349145.1 of Flavobacterium hiemivividum. Classification (GTDB taxonomy): domain Bacteria; phylum Bacteroidota; class Bacteroidia; order Flavobacteriales; family Flavobacteriaceae; genus Flavobacterium; species Flavobacterium hiemivividum. The sequence goes on from NZ_SMFO01000015.1 coordinate 18,310, forward strand.
TTTCAATTGTTTTTCCCTTATAAAAGCATCTGAATACTGCTCGAACTCCTCAAAATAAATTAGCATTGTAGCATTATATTTTTTGGTAAAGGCTGCTCCGGTACCACTTATATGTTTTTCAATTCTCTTTTTTAAATCCTTCGTTGCTCCAACATATAAAACGGTTTGATTTTTATTTGTCAAAATATATGTAAATCCTTTTTCCATACAACACCATTTTAATTATAAAGAATCCTAAAAATGATTGGTCACGCCCTGAGATAAATTCATGAGATCCTGAAACTAGTTCGTCACGTCCTGAGTTAAGATCATGAGATCCTGAAACTAGTTCGTCACGTCCTGAGTTAAGATCATGAGATCCTGAAACTAGTTCAGGATGAATAGATCACTCGCAATCCCATCTGTCAAAAACTTTCCTTTTTTAGTGGGTTTCAAAATATTATCCTCAATAAAAACCAAGTCATCATTTAAGAATTTCTGAGCTTGTTTCATCAAATAATCGAAATAGCTTTGTCCAAATTCACTTTCAATTCTATCCAATGAAACTCCCCAAATAGTACGTAATCCGGTCATAATATACTCGTTATAACGGTCGGCTTCTGATAAGGTTTCTATTTCGTTTGGTAATTTGTCATCCTGAATTGCTTTTAAATAAAGTGGATTATTAGCTACATTCCAACTTCGAGAAATACCATCGTAACTGTGTGCCGATGGACCAATGCCCATGTATTTTTTTCCCAACCAGTAGGCGGAGTTGTTTTTTGAAAAATAATTTTCTTTTCCGAAATTAGATAATTCATAGTGAATAAAACCATTTGCTTCCAACGTTTCCACCAAAATCATAAAATGTTCCTGAGCCACTTCGTCTTTGGGCGCTTCCATCCTTCCAGTTTGAATCATTTTACTCATCGCCGTTTTGGGTTCGATCGTAAGTGCATAACTCGAAATATGCGGCACTCCAAAAGAAAGCGCCTTTTCAATGTTTTGCTTCCATTTTTCATTGCTCATACTGGGAACTCCATAAATTAGATCGAGCGAAATATTATCAAAATACTTCGTGGCTTCTTCTAAACATTTTTGCGCCTCCACCGAGTTGTGTGCTCGATTCATCATCTTTAAATCATCTTCAAAAAAAGATTGAATCCCGATACTCAAACGGTTGATTTTACTTTTTGAAAGCTCAAGAATTCGATCCATCGACAAATCATCTGGATTGGCTTCGAGCGTAATTTCTGGATTTTTAACCACCTTATAATTTTCATAAACGGTATCAATCAGAAAATTAATTTCAGCTGAAGTCAACACTGACGGTGTTCCTCCTCCAAAATAAATAGTCTCTATTGTATCATTTTCGAATTCACTTTTACGCATTTTGATTTCTTTGGCCAAAGCCAAAACCATTTCCTCCTTCTTATTCATCGAAGTCGAAAAATGAAAGTCACAGTAATGACAGGCTTGCTTGCAAAAAGGGATATGTATGTATATTCCGGACATAATTAGTATTCAGTGTTCAGTTTATTAGTATTCAATTGTAACTGCTGATTATTATTTTTTTACTCCAAACTTTTCAGGATTTAAAATCATATAATTAATAAGATTTCCTATTTCTAAGCTTTCTGAAATAAATTCTTTAAAAATTGGTTCTGAAATATATTTACAAGAAAACGCTAACCAAACTTGTGTTTCTGAGTTTTCGCCATCAGAATCAGTCAATTTATTATAAAAATGTTTTGGATAAATTCTTTTTCTATGTGCTTCAGCGATAGTAACAGGGACACTTCGAGACGACCGCCGAATCTGATCCGTTAAAGAATAGGTTTCCTCTTTTGGAAATGATTTTGTAATTTCAAAAATCTTCATTACTAACGCAAATGATTTCTCATAAGCTAATAAATCTTGAAATCTCATAATTACATTTATAAACTGATTACTACTTTTTTTTAACGACTTCGACTGATCACTAAATACTGATCACTTTTTTACTCTTTCTTCATTCTGTTTTACAAAAGCATCCCAACCTGTATAGCTTTTTGTACCAACCACCTTTCCAGAATTAAAAAAATGACAAACCGCAGCTGCTAGTCCATCAGTACTATCTAGATTTTTTGGCAATTCTTTGAGTCCTAAAAGCTGTTGCAGCATTTTGGCAACTTGTTCTTTGCTGGCGTTTCCGTTTCCAGTAATGGCCATTTTAATTTTCTTGGGTTCGTATTCAGTAATAGGAATATCTCTCGAAAGTCCTGCTGCCATAGCAACGCCTTGCGCTCTTCCCAATTTTAACATGGACTGCACATTTTTTCCAAAAAAAGGCGCTTCAATTGCAATTTCGTCTGGATGATGGGTGTCAATCAATTCGATGGTACGCTCAAAAATTCTTCTCAGTTTCATATAATGGTCGTCCATTTTATTCAACTGCAGTTCGTTCAACTGAATAAACTCCATTTTTTTATTGATAACCCGTATTAAACCAAAACCCATTATGGTGGTTCCGGGGTCAATACCTAGTATGATGCGTTCGTTTGCCATTATTTTGTTCGTTTTTTTTGCTGCGAAGGATCAATTTTTATTTATTACACAGAACCTCGCAAAGAATTCTCAGAGAGTCGCAAAACTAATTTAAATATTTATGCAGCTTTGCGTAATGCTTTTTTTCTTGCACAGTCCCTCGCAAAGAAGTCTCAGAGAGTCGTAAATTAATTTAAATTCTTAGCGCAACTTTGCTGTTGCTTTGTGAATCTTTGCGGAATACTTTCTTCACTTCACCCGGTATAAGCAAACTCGATCCGAATAGCATTTTCACAATAGTTTGCTTTACTTTACATCAATGATTTCGATTCCTCACAAAACTAAGCATTTCCTCGTACTTCTAATCAAACTTTTGATTGTAGGGGGTGCCTTTTATTTTATTTACAATCAGCTGGCAAATAACAATAAACTCGATTGGGCCCAATTTCTAGTTTTATTCGAAAAAAAACAGTCGGTTGTGGGAATTAGTTTCCTATTGTTGTTGAGTGTATTAAATCGTTTCTTTGAGATTCTAAAATGGAAAAATCTAGTTTCTGTAATACACAAAATCTCTAAAGTAGAAGCTAGTAAACAGGTTCTCTCCGCCTTGACTGCTGGATTGTTTACTCCAAATGGCGTTGGCGAATATGCCGGAAAAGCCATGTTTTTCGAAAAATCGGAAACAAAGAAGGTACTGTTTCTAAACTTGATTTGTAACGGAATCCAGATGGTACTGACTATTTTCCTTGGAGTTTTTGGTTTGTTGTATTTTAATGCCCAATACAATGTCATTACCACAAAAACGGTAATTATCCTTTTTGGAGTTTTAATTCTCATTTTCGGATCTTTGTTCTTAGTAAAAAAACTAACTATAAAAGGATATTCCATCGAAAAACTGATTCATAAGATTAACGAAATCCCAAAATCAATTCATCAGAAAAATATATTTTTGGCGGTTTGCCGTTATTTCGTTTTCTCGCATCAATACTATTTCTTGTTTTTGGCTTTTGATGTTGATTTGCCTTATCTAACATTAATGGCTGCGATCACCGCTGTTTATTTCCTAGCGTCTTCCCTACCTACTTTTCAATTTCTAGACTTTGCTGTAAAAGGCGGTTTATCTATTTATATCTTCGGAATATTGGGCGTAAATGAGTGGATCGTTATTTTTATTACTACCTTAATGTGGTTTCTAAATGTGGTCATTCCTGTTATTATAGGTAGTTATTATGTGCTGAATTTTAAAGTCCCCCTAACCCCCGAAGTGGGAAATAAAAATTAATACGTCAAGTATATGTTTGTGTTTTTTTTGCCCTTGATTTTAATTATTTACTGCATTACCATTGCATGGCTAATCTATGGTTTTACAAAAATTAATTCCTTTGAATTTATTGGTTTAGCGCCAAAAACTAAATTCACTATTGTAGTTCCTTTTAGAAATGAAGCGGCTACGCTACCTATACTTTTAGATAGCTTTTCGAAGTTGAATTACCCAACGGAACTGTTTGAAGTACTTCTGGTCGATGATGAATCTGAGGAACAGTTTTCAGTTTTCGGTTTTCAGTTTTCAGTACGGGTCATAAAAAGTAATAGAGTTTCTAATTCGCCCAAGAAAGATGCGATTACGACTGCAATGCAACACCTAAATAGCGCTTGGATTATCACCACTGATGCGGATTGCGTGGTGGCTGAAAACTGGTTGTTGACATTGGACAATTACATTCAGAATCATGATGCGAATATGATTGCTGGAGCAGTAACCTATGATTGCGGAAATTCGTTCTTGCATCATTTTCAGCAGTTGGATTTGACGAGTTTGCAGGGAGCTACCATTGGTAGTTTTGGCATTGGGAAAGGTTTTATGTGCAATGGTGCCAACTTGGCTTACACAAAATCCCTATTTGAAGAGTTGAATGGATTTGAAGGCAATAACTCCATTGCCAGCGGAGATGATGTTTTCTTGCTGCAAAAAGCGGTCGCCAAGTTCCCAGAAAGAGTGCGTTATTTAAAATCCAAAAGTAATATTGTGGTTACTAAACCAGTTGATAGTTGGTCCGCATTATTTTACCAAAGAGTTCGCTGGGCATCGAAGACGACTTCGTATCAAAGCAGTTTTGGTAAAGTGTTAGGTTTAATCGTTTTTGCTGGGAATTTAAGTATTGTAGTAGGTATTGGGTTCTGTATTTTAGGTTTATTCTCCTGGCTGACCATCGTTTTATTACTGCTTTCGAAATTTGTTGTAGATCTTGTTTTAATCCGCAAATCTCATTCTTTTTTGAGTAAAACTAAAATGCGCTACGTAGTTTTGAGCAGCTTATTTTATCCGTTCTTCAGCGTGAGTGTTGCCTTATATTCGCTGTTTGGAAAATACGAATGGAAAGGACGTAGGTTTTAGGTTTTATTAATAGTTGCTATGAAAAACTAAAGCCCTAGCCCGGATAGAGCTGATATCCTCGCGGAGTGAAACGAAGCGAGATAAAAGCGAAAGCCGGAAATAGCTCCTAATCTAAATTTAACTTAAGGCTAAAAAACTACTCTACTTTAAGAATTACTGGAAGTATAAACTGTGTTTTTACCGGAATTCCTCGCTTAATGGCTGGATTGACCTTTGGAAAATCAACCAATCGCGCATGGAGAATACTGTCGATTTTAATGGTGTCATAAGCAACGGAATCCTTAGGAAACTGGGGTTCAAATTTCATCTTTGCATTAGGAAAAATAGTCACTTTGACTTCGATGGTATCTAGTTCAGGATACAAGATGGAGAGTGTGTCGCTGGTGAGTTTTTGCTGAATCAATTCGGTTAAAAACTCAAAAAAACAGAGTTGGCGCTGTGATTTATTTTCTAATTTTTCGCAGTCTACAAAGGAGGGATACTCATCCACTTCTTTCCAATTGATGGCTTTCAGCTCTTTATTCAATAATTCCTTTTCCGAAGGCACTTGCTTTTCGAAATATTGACAGGAGTTAAAAAGTAAGAGTACTAAAAAAAAGTAATAGTGCTTCAATGTTTTGTTTTTGAATGGGAGTATTAGGCTATAAAAATACAATTATTATTGTTGAGATTGTTTCGAAAGCGAATAATCTTAATAGCTTTCAGAAAACCAGTTTTTTTTACTTGCTTCGGCTAATGCCTTTTTATCTGAAAAAAGAGGCGATCAAAATCTTTCATCGAAAATTTCAATACTTTTGCTTTGTTCGCAAAATATATATATTGTTTCAAATCCGCGACTTTGTACTCTTTAGATTGGGCGAAAGCGGCATTGACAAAAAATAATATCAGAATTATCACCGCTAATTTTCTCATTTGCGTTCTGTAAATAAGCGTTCGTTTTCTATTTTTCAAAAATACTAAAAATAAATTTATGGATATCTTCCTTTTAATTCTCGGTTTTGGCTGCATGTTTATTGGCATTATAGGAAGTATAATTCCAGTTTTACCAGGTCCTGGAATTAGTTGGCTGGGACTTGTATTACTTTATTTCACCAATGCTGTTCCTTCGAACTATTGGATTCTTAGTATTACTTTATTGATTACGGTCGTGATTTCTTATTTAGACTACATTATTCCTGCTAAAGGAACGAAGCACTTTGGCGGAAGTAAATATGGAATTTGGGGAACAAATATCGGACTGGTTGTCGGCATCTTCGCTCCTATTCCGTTTGGTTTCTTGATCGGCCCCTTCTTAGGCGCTTTTATTGGAGAATTAATTTATGATTCGAAGAACCAAAAGCGAGCTTTAAGAGCGGCAACAGGATCAATTATAGGTTTTCTAGCATCTACTTTCATGCAATTTTTAGTTTGCGTGTTGTTTTTAGGACTATACATTACTATTGTTTGGCGCTACAAAGATGTTTTGTTTTAAAACTTAAAAGAGCGAAATTAATACATTGGAAACTAAAGAAATTGAAGGGGATTTATTTCTTTGCTACTGATAGTCTTTTCTATTAAAAAAAAACTCCCATTTAAAGCTTAAACTTGTATCAACTAATTAAATCCTTCGTTTTCTTTTAAAATGAAGAAATTCAAGCGAACTATTAAAAATTGATGCTGCAACTAAAAACGAAATGTTAGATTTGCTAATCAAAACCATACAAACCAAAAAACAATGATCGAACATCCAACTGCCCTAATAACAAACGATGCTGTCGTACTAGGAATTCTTATGACTATATTAGGTTTTATTTTTATCACTTCGTCCAGCGAGAAACCTTTTTTCAAGAAATTCTACAGCATAATTCCTTCGGTTTTATTGTGCTATTTTATACCAGCACTTTTCAACACCTTCAATATCATATCAGGAGAGACATCAAATCTTTATAATATTGCGTCTCGCTATTTATTACCCGCGAGTTTAGTGTTGCTTACTTTAAGCATCAATTTTGTGGCATTAAAAAAACTGGGAAGCAAAGCTATTATTATGTTTTTTGCTGGAACCTTAGGTGTAATTATAGGCGGTCCATTAGCATTATATATTGTAGGGAGTTTTTTCCCTGAAGTAGCTTTATCAAACGGAGAAGAAGTTTGGAAAGGATTATCTACAATTGCCGGAAGTTGGATTGGTGGTGGTGCAAATCAAACCGCCATGCTAGAAGTATTTGGCGCAAGCAAAAGCATGTTTGCTCAAATGATTGCAGTAGATGTTTTGGTTGCTAATTTATGGATGGGCTTTCTTCTTTATGGTGCTCAAAAATCAGACAAAATTGACAAATGGCTCAAAGCCGATAATGCTGCAATTGCCGAATTAGAACAAAAACTAGAAGAAGAACAAGCTGGTAAAAGAACACCGCTGACTACTAATAATCTAATGATCGTTCTGATGGTGGCTTTTGGACTGACTGGAATAGGACACTTTTTAGCCGACATCCTGGCTCCATTTTTTAAGGAAAACTATCCTGCATTAGAGAAATATTCTTTTACAAATGAATTCTTCTGGCTGGTAATTATCACTACAACAGCAGGGGTCTTATTATCGTTTACCAAAGCACGAAAAATAGAAAGCTATGGTGCCTCAAAGGTAGGAACAGTATTCTTGTACATATTAGTAGCCACCATAGGAACGCACATGAATCTAGGTGCTATTTTTGACAATCCTTTATTATTCCTTGTGGGGATTATATGGATTACCACACATATTATTGTTATGATAATTGTAGCCAAGATTATTAAAGCACCTTTCTTTTATGTGGCAGTAGGAAGTCAAGCGAATATTGGCGGAGCAGCTTCGGCACCAATTGTTGCTGCAGCATTTAGTCCGTTTTTAGCTCCTGTAGGCGTGTTACTTGCAGTTTTAGGTTATGCTGTGGGAACTTATGGAGCTTATGTTTGTGGATTGTTACTGCAGCAAATTTTCCAAATTATAACTTAGATATTACTACGATTCAATAGTAATAAAATAAAGGCTTTTAAGCGCTAATTCTCATTGTAAGCACACCAAAGATTCAATGAGATTAGCACTTCTTTAATTGGTCTAATAATCAGGGCGTGACCCGCTAAAAAGCGGGTCGGGCTATGCGCTATATCTTTTCATCCTGAACTAGTTTCAGGATCCTCAAATAAGTTCAGGATAAAAAGGATGCCGCTACTATCCCTCACGCAGAAAGCACGCATACAAAAAAACCCTATTCAACTACATGAATAGGGCTTTTTTAAAATCTACTAACTGTTTATTAGTAAACCAAAACTTTTCGACTGATAGATTTTCCTTTGCTATTTGCTAAAACAATATAAACCTCATTTTTTACCTTGATAGCAAAACTATGAATCATTTTTCCTTCCACTTTTTTATCTACTAATAACCTGCCTAACATATCATATACTTTAATATCAGTTTGTCCTTCTACCAAAGTTAAGTCCACATTAATTTCATTTCCATCATAATAAATTGTGGCCGGTAAATGAACCACCTCTGGAATTATAGGCACGAAATGAAGTACAAATCTGTCTGCAGCGTCTTTAACTGAACCATTGAATTGATATGTTCCATTTGTATTTAAATCAGTAATCGTCTTTGTTTTCTTATCTTCTAATAATAGAACATCATAAGAGGCGCTTTCACTACCAATACTCAACGCATAATTACCATCCTTTCCTGCTTTGAACATTAGAGGAACCGACGCGTTTTCGATAATATCAGTTAAATTCAACACTGATAATTCCTTTTTCTCATGGTTTAAAAAGAGTGAAGGCGCTGTTGTAACCGTACTAAAAAGTTTTGCAGCACCAGCCTCATTTGAAGGAGCGCCAAATTGAAGTAATATTTCATCAGAACCATTATCTTCCTTAGAAGCTATTTGGACTTTTATAATCTCGGCTTTCGTCGTTTTCATCCTCATCCAATTATTTGCACCGCTATTTCCTCTGATGCTGTTTGTCATAGTAACAGTACCGTTAGTTGCCGCCCTAACGAAAAAACCTTGCATTGGCGCAATATTTTGTGTCACTCCATTTGTACCTATGGATGTTAATGAATTGTACACCCCGTAATTACTTGTGACAGGGTTCCATATCCACATGTCAAAACCACCTCCACCAGACACTAGTAAAGCGTCACGCGTCCAACCTGAAGTTGCTAACCAATCAATTGAGGAAGGGTATGGATTCCCAATTAAATTAAACCCTCTCACATTTGGGTCCTCTCCAAGAATACTATTTGTAATCGAATAAGTTATACTTCCATTATTTAAATTTCCTGCAAATTCAGCAGTTGGATTTGTAGCTTGAACACTATACAAATAGCCATGGCCAGGAATGAAATTTGTCGAAGAATGTACCGCTGGCCACTTTGGATTCTTAGGATCTACCGTTAAACCGCCTTCATCATTTTTATGATATACCCAGCAAGGAGTTGGCTCATTCCAGAGATATAAGTCATAACCAGTTCCATTACCATACGTTCCAGAAGGTGTAAAACTACTTCCCGCTATTGTTTGATTAGAAACTGGAGCGGAAAGAAAATGCCAAGCTTCTTTAGCCCCACTAATATATCTTTGTACCGTAGCAGGAACATTATTTGTATTATGGATTAGAGAAGCGGTACCGGCGGCTGTGGACTTTAAAACTAACCCTATAGTTCCAGCGTTATTAGTGATAGAACCTGTCACCGTTAAGCTTTGGGCTGCATCAATGATAAATTTTTTAGCTGAGTTAATTGTCAAATTATTAGCAAGGGCAAAGTTCGTTTTAAGAGTAACCCCATTTGCATTATCAATATTCAAATTAAAAATCTTTTCATTGAGATACTGATTGCTTTCTATAGTTTGCGCTGAAGAACCTCCATAAATAATGGTCGGTAAATTTGAAATCCCGTCCAAGCGCCCTGAAGAAACATTAAGTATATTTAATATACGAAGATTTCCATTTACGGCTACATTATTGGCATTGTTCACAGTCAAATTAAAAACTTGATCATTAAAGAAAGATCCAGAAGTAATAGATTGGGTAATACTACCAGCGAATTCCATTACAGAACCCGTAGCCGAAGCATCTATTTGCGCTCCGTTTGTAAAAAGAGTATTTCCTTTTATAGTAAGTATTTTGCCGTTGCAAACCACTTTATAAGTTGATTGTGTGTTGAGAATATTAGTCACTGATCGGTTCTGGTCTAATACTAAATTGTTTAGTGGAACATCGTCAAAAACAATACTAGCATCTACAGCAGGAACAAAATTTTGAGTCCAGTTATTGGCATTATTCCAGTTAGTACTCACTGAGCCTTTCCATTTGTTTATGCTCGTGTTTGCAGCTAGGGTTCCATAAATAGAAACGGCACCAGATGTAGAAAGCATTCTTCCAGACAATTGTCCTCCAGCACCCATTGAAACGGCACCAGGATTACTAATTAAATTTCCACTAATCGTTGTCGAAGCAGCCATAGCAATTGCACCATTAGCCATCCAAAATATATTTGCGGGGGAAGCTCCATTTAACAAAACTACATTAGTACCTGCACCAGTTGTAAATGCACCTCCTATTTTAAAAATAAATTGAGCATTGGGATCTCCTTGCGCATCTAAAATCAGAGTACCTCCTATTGATGCTGCACCTCCTATAAAATAGACACCTGGGTAAAGTGTCTCACCAGTACCCATAGCTCTAGCTCCAGATGTAGAATTTGTTGTTACCGTGTTAGTTATCTGATTACAAATTTCTTTTAAATCTAGAACTGCTTGTGCAGTAACATTATTCGCAATTTCAATACTTCCATTAACAACTGATGGGCTTTCAAAACCAGTTACCGCACCTACATTTGTCCCGACACTGCCTTCAACATTAGAAACAGCGGTATTCGATACTGCCCCTTCGGATGTAAAAAGTGTAAAATTAATAAGTGACTTGAGATCAACCGTTACTGCTACGGGAAGTGTTGCCGCACTTATACTACTCACACAATTATTTAATGCAGATACTGATATCTTTCCATTTTGAGCGGCTGAACCCGTAGTTACCACAATCGATGTAGACCCCGCTCCTGCAGTTATGATCCATCCTGTAGGAACTGTCCAATTATAAGTTGTAGTATTATCCACTGCTGCAATACTATATACCTGATCTACAACGCCAGGAAATTGTAAAACCTTTCCTGAAATTGCACCCGGTGTGCTAGGAGCTACACCTGGAGTACCTGAATTATTAAAAGTTATTAAAACGGGCGAAGAATAAGAACTACACCAGGACCCAAACTGATTTTGTACTTGTGCTCTAAAGTAGGTATTTGCCGTTATAGCACCCATCTTACTTACAGTTAAAACATTCGTCGTTTCAGCGATATCTGATACATTAGTAGTAAAAGCTGCATCACTTGCTTTTTGCCATTTCAAAATTTTTGTGTTTGCCGTTGCATATCCACTCAATGTCAAATTAGTGGTTGGTGAAGTTCCAGAGCAAATCGTTTGAGCAGGAGAAACTGAACCTCCTAAAGGAGCAGTAGTTCTAAAGATTCCAGTATTAGAATATCCAGTTGTTGCGCAGCTATTATAGGCTCTCACTCTATAATATAAATCTCCGGAAGGGAGGTTAGAAACGTAAAAACTTCCATTATTATAACCGACATTGTAATCATGATAGATACCAACATACTCCGTAAAATTAGCATCTGTAGCAATATCTAAATACAAACCTGTTGTATTATCGACTATATTCCAATTAAGTTGAGCTGAATCACATATAATATCAGCTGCATTAGTAACGACAGGAGCTGTAGTTGGAATAGGACTTGTGGCAAAACTCATGGTCGATGAACTAGGACCTGTACCACAGCTATTATTAGCTCTAACTCTGTAATAATAGGTAGTCCCTGGATTTAATCCGGTTAAAACATGATTTAAAACATTCCCTACATCTAATTTATTATACACTGATACAAATGTTGAAAAGTCACTATTTATGGATACATCAAGATAATATTTTGTTGCATTAGCCGTATATGCCCATCGAACCGTAAATCCGGTACAATTTGGACTATCAGCCCTAGGTGATTCCGGTGCAGCAGGCGCTGAAACAACAGTAACATACTTATAGCCATTATCACCACTTGCATATCCTATTCCGCAAGCATTAACTACATTTACTGAAATATTTCCAGAACCAGTCCCAACAGTAACCTCAATAGTGTTTGTACCTTGCCCCTTAGTTATTGACCATCCTGTTCCTGCTGGCACCGACCATGAGTAGTTGGTTGCATTAGCCACTGCTGCAATACTGAATATTTGTGTGGTTGCTCCAACACATTGCGCAGCTAAACCTGTGATTATGCCAGGACTAGCAGGAATACTGGACACCATTATTGTAGCTGCTGTAGAAATCGCGGATGTACAGGCGCCACTAGTAACTAAAGCGCGATAATATGTCGTTGTATAAAGATTAGGAGTTTTATAACTAGCAGTAGTACCTCCACTTCCTCCCGTTACAGTTGACCAACCTGTATTTCCATCAGCTGATTGTTGCCATTGAATAGTTCCGGTACTTCCAGTTAAACTAATGGTAGTGCCACTTCCTGAACAAACAGTCGATGTAGTAGCTACTGCTATTCCGCCAACTGAGATTGGGCTTACTGTAATTGTTGCTTTATTATTTGCGTTTCCTGTACCATCATAGGTCGTTTTATAAACCAAACCTTCCATAGTAGCAGTAATAGAGGTAATTGTAATAGTTGTTGGTCCTACATTATTTAAAGCTACGGTTGTAAATGTTGCAGTACCTGCGGTAGTTACCATCATGGTTGTGCTATTATTTTCTGAAGCATTTGGCGCACTCAGATCATAAGTAACTGTATAAGATCCAACTGGCAAGCTTTCGGCACTACCACTTATGGTTATCGTTAAATTATTATCTACACAGATAGAACTTGTCGTAGATGTACTTGCTAATAAATAATACGCCACAATAACTCGCCCACTGGCGCCATTACCGCCACTGGCCTTATTACCGCCGCCGCCGCCGCCGCCGGGAACAACCCCATTCCCTCCAGTTTCTCCATTTCCTCCACCTGTTCCACCTGCTCCTGCACCTGTTCCACCAGCTGCATTAGAATTCCCTGATCCTGTAGCCCCATTGTTTCCAATAGCTGTTGGAAAGGCAGATCCACCACCTCCGCCACCACTACTTCCGCCTGCCGATCCTCCATCACCACCAGCAAATTTTATTGTTCCAGTACTTGAATTGATTGCACCTCCAGTTTGCCCTGATGCACCTGCTGCGATAATAAGATTGGAACCAAATACAGAATTACCTCCACTACTATTTGCACTACCACCTGCACCAACAGTTACTTTTTGTGAAGACCCTGAATTAACATTGACAAATCCTGAAGCATACGCCCCTCCACCTCCTCCTCCTCCTGTTGCATTACTCCCACCTCCTGCTCCACCACCCCAGGCTTCTAGCGTAACACCAGTAATTCCTGAAGGCACCGTAAAACTTGTACTTTCTGCTGTAGTAAATGTTGTTTTTGATTGTCCAAAAACGGAAGTTAATCCAAATAGTAAAAACAACAGAAAAAGTATCTTTACATACATATTTGTGTTTTTTGTTATCTTTGTTTTTTCTGAAAAACTATCTTTTTTCATATTTAAATTCAAGTCACAAATGCAACTTTTTAATTAATAATCTTATTATTCTTCAATTATCTATTATATAATTCAGTTGCTATTTATTAAGTTCAAAATTAACACTAGCCAACTTAAGCTGAACTGACCTATTTGTTTTTACCTTCATTGCTTATTCGTTTTTATTAATGTTCCCCATTGCTGGTATCAACCTTTTTTCCATCATTGTATTTAACAATATAAGCTTTTTTTATACCCTTAGCTATTATTCTATTTTGTGCAGCTTTAGCTTCTTTTTTCGAATCGTATCTACCTGAAATATACCGAATCCTATCACTGGATAAAATTTCATAAAACACTGGTTTATAATTTAAAAACCAGTTCGAATGTACGTAATTTTTAAATACTCCAATCTGAACACTATAAAAAAGCCCTTTTTCATCTGATATTTTGCCAAAAGCAGTATTCTTTTTAGTGTTATTTTGCTCTTTTGCTTCAACAGGAACAAAACTTTCTTTTACCTCTTCTTCTTTAACTACCGATGTCTCCCGAGTCGCAATTTTTTTTCCAAACTGATATGTAACAATTGATGTTCCATTAATACCTCTAAACGCAAGAGTATTCTTAGCAATATTTGCTTTTTCCTTTGTTCTAAAAAAACCATAATAATACTGAACATTACCATCAGCTAAATCTTCATAAAAAACTAGGTCTAGATTATCCAACGCTTTTGGTTTTGTATGATCTTTATACACTCCAAGTTGAATACTATAAAAAACTTCCTCTGTATTAGTAATGCTTTCTATCGGTTTTGCCGCTAGATCTTCAGAAATTTTCTTGGGCTTGATTTGGACATTAACTTCAGAAGCTTCCATCTCAATTTCAGCTGCCGCTACCTTAGTTTTAATTTCAAAATCCAGTCCGTCCACTATCGTTCCATCCTCAGAAACTGCTATTTCAATCGTATGTTCTTTTGGAAAAGATTGATAATTCAGCTTTTCTAACTGTTGGTCATCAACTCGAATGGTATAATTACCTGGTTTCAATCCCAAATAACTGAAATATCCATCGGACTCACTCAAGGTTTCCGCTACTTTTTTACTTTGCTTATCATAAATCTGAACCGTCACTCTGCCTTGTCCTTTCGTAGCGCCTTTTTGATTCAAATAAACGGTACCGTTTACTTCCCCTAAAGAGAGAATCGGTACAAAAACTCGTTTGTATTGGTTAGGGTCAACCAATATCTGATAAGTATTGTGTTTGAACTTCCAGGATATACTCTCTAAATCATCATTAGAAAACTCTACATTATAACTGACAAATGCATTCAAATCAGAAACTCTAACAATAGAATCTTTTTTACTTATTACCGCTTTACCCGCTGTCACTTTAACCGTCGTCAACAACACCATTTTTTCTCCTTTGTCTAATATTTCATTTTGATTCAGGTCCAAAAATGGATAAAATAAGATACCTCCTTTTCCTAAGGCTGAATTATTGCCAGCATGAACATAATTATTATCTCCTCCAAAGGCCAAACTTCCCTGCGCATTTTCAGAAAAACTGAAATTATTATTGCTATAAAATGCAGACACACCTGTACGTGCATAAGGAAAATCATATCTAAAGTTTAGGAAAACAGCATCGTTTTTCGAAGCAATATTTCTTTCATAGGATGCTGAAAAATACATTTTAGAAATCCTTTTCTCGATTTCGGCGCGATATCTCGTCAACATATTATCATTCAAATCATAGGCTACAGAAGGACGTAAAACAAAACCATTCAACATCCTATACGACATTGATAAATTAGTAGTCATATAAGGCGATTTTGTCCCAACCCAGTTAACTAATGTAGAAGAGTTGAAGCTTAATTGTTTGTAATAGGCTGAATATACAAAATCGAGCTGGTTGAAATTAAAAGAGTCGTAGACAAATTGGCTAAAATTCAATTTAGAAAAACCTGAAAATTGATTTATTTTAAAAGGAACCGAGACTCTAATTTTCCTTTCCTCTTGTGCATTAAAACGCGTTGCCAACTGTCCTTTTACATATTTTGTATAATCCAATTCTAAAAAAGCGCTTTTTGTGAAGTTATAATTCAACAACCCAATCATTCTCACATCATGGTCGTATTCTAAGTTGACAACCATCGTACTAAAGGGTTGAAAAGCTACTTTTGCAAAAGGAATAAATGGCCTATTGGGAATGCTCGAAAGATACTCTAAGCCTCCTCCTACAGTTAAAAAGCGATTCACACCATAATTAAAATCCCCTTTTCCATAGCGACTTCCATTCTCGTCTTGTAAAAAACCTCCAGAGATACTATATTCCAATGTTTTTGCTGGTATGAACGTATAGGGCGTATTCATAACACGCTCCTCAGTACGCTCTTCCCCTAGAGGTCCGTAAAACTTTAATCTTAAAGTCGTATATCCATAGACAATGGGAACGTTAAAAACATACAATCCTGATGCGTCGGCTTTAGTATAATCGACTAAAACATCGTTTATATAAAGCTCCACAGTCCAGTTAGGCTCTGTATACTCGTTAATAGCATAAGTTCCTGTTGCTTTTCTAACGGTATTAGGTGAATTATTGATTGTCGCTCCAATTACTGGTGAATCTAGAAAGGCAATACTCTGATTGTATATCTTACCTACCTGAGCTTGCTTAATAATTTTCTTATCATTGTCAATCCACCGCCAGCTGTATTGCAGTTGGCGATTATCAAATTCGTACCTATCATTATAATTAATCGAAATATTGGCTTCGCCAAAAAGCAACTCACCCCCAACGCCTAAAATAACATTATTAGTAGTGGCTTCGTTTACGGTCTGATTAGAGTTTACAGCCCAATCTAACATCCCGAATTTAAACAAGTTATAATCCCGTGGAATAATAGTGTCAACGACTACTTCCTGTCCTTGCAATTTCGAAATGCTGTTTCTACTGTTTTCAATTCGCATTTCTCTTACATAAGGCAATTCAAAACTAGACACTAATTTAGCAGAAAGCGATCTGGGATTGAATGTCAATGTTAAACCAAAAACTTCAGATAATACAGAAGCTTCCATATATTTAACACCCATTTCTTCCAGCAGACCATTTTTGGACGTAATTATTTTACTACCTACTTTAATTTGCTTGGTATTGTAATCAATTGTGTAGGTTTTGGTTTCATTTTCGATAAAACCCTCTAAACTATTCCCAACTGTACTCTCATTGCACACTATTTTTAGATGCTTAAAGAAATCCGAAACGTTTATATAAAGTAAATTGGAATCTGTAATAATAGCATTGGTTTCAAAACTCCATTTACCATCTACCACAATTTCTACAGGAACTTCATCAAAAGCAGCAAATAATGCCACCTCTTCATGAAAAGAATTTCCTTGTGCACGAGTATGCGTCGCAGTTACAACCATAAATAAGGCATAAAGCCATAGACAACGATAATTATTACACAAAATACAACAAGAAGTTTTCATTTTTATACTGCTTAACGCTATGATTATTCTTGAGTAAAAGTCATTTCAAAATTACCCGAGTAAGTGCCTTTAGCTGAACCTGCAGGCACATGAAGTGTACCCCCAACACGTAATGTTGTGATAAAATTACAATTGGTATTCACTGGAAATCTAGAACCTCTTGGCCCCTTTTCAGTTGGACCTATATTTAATGTTAGCGGTGATCCTACCCCATTACTTAAGGTTGTAATTAAAGCATAGTCAATGATTATGTTCCTTCCCTGACAAAGTTTTACTTCAAAAATAGCAGGCTTAGCGATAGAGCCAGAAATTGCAATAATACCCCCTGTTGTAGTTCTATTCCCTTGATAATCTACTGTAATAGTTCCACCTGAACCCGTGTCATAGAAAATTCCAAAATCGATTGGTTGCGTGGACTGTACCGTAATGGTTCTTTGAGGGAGCGCTGGTTGAGCATAAGAAATAGTTAGAAACAAAAAGAATACCACTATAAAAAATAATGATTTTTTCTCGATATGTAAATCTACTTTTTCCAACTATATGTAATTTATATTATTATAAATTCAATTCCTTTTCTGCAATAATTTCCTTGCTCTCGTTCTCAGTATAAACAACTTTAAATTTCCCACCAGCGAAGTTGACCCCCTCTGGTTTTTGTAATCTCATTTGGTTTTTCCTTAAAGTTCCAGGTGTGTAAACGCCAATACCGTTTATCTTCCCCACTTCATACACTATGTTTTTTGGAGAATTATAGCTGACCGTAATATCGCCATAAGTGGACATATTCCCTTTTCTATTAATATCGAAATTTAGAACACTGCCTGACTCAGCCGTCTCTATATATTCCAATCCTGATAAAGTAACAGAAGTGTCTGACTCCCCTTTGCGGATAATACTGGCAATAGAAACACCAAAAACAGCTTCTATTTTAACAGACAAAGCAGCAGGATCGACTTCAGTCTTTTCCTGACCGAGTGGCTTACTACTTTTTATTGCTCTAAAATAAAGATGGGATCGATATTCTCCTGCTTGGAGTTTGCTAGTATTTATTACTTGCACTTTAACAGTTTGAGATTCGTTAGGCGCCAAAGTAACTTGTCTTGGATACAGTCTCAAGAACGGACTTGCAAATTGCTGCCCTAAATCAGGGGCGGTAATCTCCTCAAAACCACCTGACTCATTCATCCTAAACTCTACAAAAGAAATATTGTAAACCGCAGAATCCTTGCCGATATTAGCAAGATTAATCTGTTGTGTTCTATTTCTCTCTTCAAAAACTAGTCTTTTTGGAAAAACAACCAAATCTCCTTGAGCTATCGTTTTATTAACTGACAATACACTAAAAACACTAAATAAGAAAAATCTAAGAAGATTTTTTTTAAAACAATACTCTTTCATAATCATATACCTACGCCTTTTTTAAAACAGTCGCAATATAGATAAAAAAAAAGCAAGTGTCGCCATACGCGATACTTGCTTTTTTTTAAAACCGAATAAAATCTAGTTGTAGCTTACAATAACATCAAAACCACTATCATTAGTATAAGTTCCCGTAGGCTGAGAACCGTTTATATTTAAAGTTGCACCAACGCTAAATGTTTCTTTTCCAGAAACAAGTTTTCCAGTTGAATTACTTGTAAATTTATTCACTTTCATATCATTTGTTGAAGTACCATTTGTTATAGTTATTGTATCATCAGCTGGTAAAGTTACCGTGAAAGCATACGCTCCTTCTCCAGTAACCTTGAATTCTGCAGCCTTCACTGTACTATTCCCTCCCGGGAGTGTTGCGCCTGCTGATTCAATTCTTGAACCATCAGCTAATAACTGCACTGTAGCTGCAGTACCATCAGTGGCTATATTACCAAAATTCAAGTCTACAGTTTTTGTTATAGCAATTGGAGCAATAATGGTTGCCGACACAGTTGCATTTGCATCTGCAGTAGATTGAGCATTTGCGTTATTTGAGAATGCAGCGATAGCTAGGATAGCTAATAAAGTAATCTTTTTCATAATAATTGTAGGTTTTAATTTTTAGAGATAGAATTTGGGAATTATATCTTTTCTGTTGTTTTTTGTTTTTTTAATCAGAATAAAACGACTTGTTTTATTTTGATGGTGCAAATAAACAGTGATAAAAACGAAGCTAAAAATATTCTCGATGAATAACCTACATAATCGTTAAACTGCACTTTTATCTGCATTTAACCGCTGACTTCATTAATTCCATAACAATCAACAAAGAAATTCAACTTTTTCTAATTAATACTATAACCAAAACTATTAATGAGGTAATAATCTTATAATAAGAGCTTTACAAAAAAAAAAGTTGGAGTAGGAGTCGGTTTTATAAAAAAACTAAAAATAATAAAACAGCAAATAAGCTCTAAAGCCCAATAATATGTAGGAAAGAATATTTCGTCTATCCTAAAAAGAAAAGCACACCGTTGATTAAAATGAAAAGATCTAAGAATTTGCAACTAATAACAAGAGCCAAATACAGAAGTACGTTAAGCGACCCTGTCAGTACCGGAGTGCGAGCGATAAAAAACTACTCAATAGCAATATAAAAAGTATTTCAGCTAAATAGTCCTGGTTTCAAGTAAAAATACATGTCGACCCTATGACCAATAAAAAAGTAGAAGAAAAAATAGAGCATAAATTAGACTTAGATAATAAAAAAAAGAGCTTCGCTTAATTATAATTAACAGCGACCTCAAAGCCAGCACCCAAGCTTGAATAGCTTCCTATTTCTTGATCGGCATCGACATGGACTGTTGCCCCAAGGTAAATCAATTCCTCTCCAGCTGAAAGTGTATTTAATGTAGAAGAGGTAAATTCATTTACAACCATTTTATCGTTCCCATTCGAAATTATATGGTCATTAGCAGGCAAAGTAACACTGTAAGCAAACCCTACTTCTCCTGAAACCGCAAATACTGCTGCTGTAACATTTCCAGTCACAGCCGGCATATTAACATTTGAAGAACTTGTTCTAGACGCTACACTTCCCGCAGCTAACACCACAGCACCTGCTCCACCATTAGTAGTGAAATTTCCAAAATTAAGATCTGAATTTTTAACTATTTTAATCGGAGTCACTATAGTCGCAGAAGCAGTCGCGTTAGCTCTAACTTGAGCATTCGCTATACTTGAAAAACCTAGGAATAAAAAGACTAATATTAAAGTATAATTTTTCATAACACATAATTTAAAGTGTTTTTGACCATTTCTTTTCCAAATTAAAACACGAATAAAACATGTGCTTTAAAGACAAAAAGTGTTGAGAATTTAAAATAGTTAACATACTATCAAACGAATCTTAATAGAAGCACTAAATTGATACAACAAGCCAAGTTAAATGTAATACTAATTCAGTTAAAGTGTATTATTTAATCGATAAACTACATCTTTTTACTTTAAAAATAATCTTTTTCTTACTTTAAATAAAACGCAATAAAATAATGTGAAATAGCAGCGAAGTAGTATCCAATAAAGATCTAACCCCAAAGTTAAATATACAAGCAATACCATAGAACTAATAACTAGCTATAGCAGTAGAACTATTTGAATTGAATACCGCACTCCTTATATCAATTTCATAAAAGAGAAAAGAGAAATTTTTGAATTAACAGATAGAAAAAGCAAAGTGCTCTCAAAAAAAAACTCTGCATTAAGGATTGCTTTTAACAATAACATCGAGTTTTTGGAAACGAGAGGAGTTGGTCACTTTAAACATTTTTA
Source organism: Flavobacterium hiemivividum (assembly GCF_004349145.1). GTDB lineage: Bacteria > Bacteroidota > Bacteroidia > Flavobacteriales > Flavobacteriaceae > Flavobacterium > Flavobacterium hiemivividum. The sequence goes on from NZ_SMFO01000015.1 coordinate 39,096, forward strand.
ACATCAAAATACGACCATAAAAAATGTAATTTTTAGGTAAATAAAAAAAGCCTTTCCGTTAAGAAAGGCTTCATTTATTATGCGGTCTGGACGGGACTCGAACCCGCGACCCCCTGCGTGACAGGCAGGTATTCTAACCAACTGAACTACCAGACCTCAGCGTTATTGCGGTTGCAAATATACAACACATTTTAGTTTAAAACCAACACTAAAATCAAAAAAATTATCATTCCTAAAAGACCTTTTTCCAAAAGACTAAACATCAGACTAGTATTTAAATTTCCGCAGTTTTAATTAGCTTATAAAAGTACGATTTATCCTTTTTTAACCGCAGCGCATAGATTTCTAACCTTAAAATCTACAAACTATTCGACCAAAAAATCTGGAAAAACGCTAGAAAAATTACATTTCTAAAAATAATTGGGAGGTATTCACACTATAAACTATAAGGTTTTTATCTTTTCAACCATTAGTTGCCTAGTCACAAGATTCTCAACTTGGCTAAAATATTTTATTGCTTTTGCTATTATTGGACCTGAAATATTTTTAGTCCTAAATTGTGCTACCCTACAAATTTTTGACTTGATCTTTAATTATATCAATCTAACTTTTGAAATTCATCAAAAAAGAACCAACATTACGCAAAATCAAAAAAGCCATCCGTAGGTTTTGAATAAATTCAAAAACATGGAAAGCTTTTCATTGGTCTAACTACTAAACCCGGTCTCGTTGCTACCAACTCGACCAAACAACACAACTAACTTTAGAAACTTTAAAGGGGCAAAAAAGCCTTTCCGTTAAGAAAGGCTCTCCCCAATATGCGGTCTGGACGGGACTCGAACCCGCGACCCCCTGCGTGACAGGCAGGTATTCTAACCAACTGAACTACCAGACCTCAGCATTATTGCGGTTGCAAAGATACAATTCCTTTCGACTTACACAAGCGTTTACAATAAAAAAAAATGCGTTTTTTTATTACTATTATCCAAAGTTTTGTTTTTCAGCTAAATACGTCAGTAAAATTTTTTCGAAATTAGCTCCCACATTAACCGGAACGTACTTAATCTTGTTTTGAGCGCAGCTTAAAGCCAGTTTTTTAAAGTACAAAGCGGTCTGTTTTTCATATTCCTGCTTCACATTATCAGCAAAAATCGATACTGACTCACCCGTTTCCACATCAATGAACTTTCTAGGAGTGTTATCAAAGTCAAAATTCAACTCTGTAGCACTATCTACAACATGAAACAAAACTACTTTGTGTTTGTTATGCTTTAGATGCTGCAGCGCACTAAACAGCGCCTCGTCTCCAGATCCAGGTTGAAACATGTCTGTAAAAAGTATAACCATCGAACGTCGATGCATTTTCTCAGCTATCTGATGTAAAAAACTAATAGTATCTGTACTTTTTTTAATCTTGGGTTCCACTAACAGATTTTCGAGTGCATTCAACACCATTCTATGATGGCGATCACTGCCTTTCTCTGGCGCATAATATTCGTAAGTATCCGAAAACACACTTAATCCAATAGCGTCCCGCTGCTTCTTTAAGAGATTCATTAAAACTGCGGAAGCCAAAACAGAGAAGCCAATTTTATTTTCATGAAACTCTTGACTCTTCCTTAACTTTGGGTAATGCATTGACGAGGAATTGTCAATTATAATATGACACCGTAAATTAGTCTCTTCTTCAAAACGTTTGGTATATAAGCGATCTGTTCTAGCAAATAGCTTCCAGTCTATGTGTTTCGTGCTTTCGCCAACATTATACACTTTATGCTCTGCAAACTCAGCCGAAAACCCATGAAAAGGACTCTTGTGCATTCCGGAGATAAATCCTTCCACAACTTGGTTTGCCAACAATTCTAGATGTTGGAAACTCGAAATCTTTTCTATTTGCGATTCTATCTTAATTTTATTCTTTTTTAATTAGTTGCGCACGCGACAAATCATCTGTAGCCTGTAGTAATTTTCTTTTCAAAATAGGACTGAATTCAGGATTGTCCTTTAAAAACGTGGTCATAATATTTAACGCTTCGGGACTTGTGTATTTGCCAATACTATTATTAAGCCATCCTTTTGGGAAAAAAATATCTCCCGTTAGCTGGATTTCTTCAATCAAATCTAAAGCACTTTTTAAATATTTCACCGAATTTTGCTGACGCAACGGATGATGGATATTCGATAAAGCTGATTGTACCCATGATTCTTTCTCTCTATTCTTCTCTTCTTTCATTGATTCCATAAAAGAATCTCTAACTGCTTCCTCTTTAGATAGTGAAGGTAGTAAAAAATCAAATCGTTTTTGCTTATCGGGGTTGCGAATTAATTCTCTAGTTTTTGAGAGGATTTGAGCTGACTTATCATGTTTAAACAACGCTAAGTTACTAGCCATATCAACATAATCATCTTCATTAAATTTTAAACCAGAAATTAACAATTCTTTGTTCCAAATTTGATATAATTTTTCTTTACCACTTTCTGAATAGGCCAATTCTTCGAATAAACCGAACAACGTTTTTTTAACATTCGAAGGTAAATCTTCTTGAAGTCTATCATAAACTATTTCTTCCAGCTGATTTTGACGCTCTTGTTGTTGCTTCTCGGTGAGGAAGTTCCAATATAGTGAACTGAGTTGACTTGAAAGCAGTTTTGCGATTAGCTCGTTTTTTTCGATACTAATTCCCTTAAGACAAGTATCAAAAGCCACTTTTGGCGCTATAGTTCCCGTCAAGGTATTCTCATATAGATTAATATAGCTATACGCTCGGGCAACCTCATTATTAATTACTGGAATACTTTTTACTTCATTATTTTCCAATGGAAACACACCATAGCCAAATCCATTATAATTATAAATAATCGCCGATGGCTTTTGCAAACCTACTACTTCCTTTATTTCTGAAAAGCGGCCTTGAACAGCCACTCTAATTACTTTAGTAGTTTCAGTATAGACTAATCCAATTTCGAAAATTTGCGGCCAAACATTATTAGAGCCGTCCTCCGCTTTTTGTTCGATTACAAAACTTTTGATTTTCGAATCTACATCATAAGATATTTCATCAGTGAAAATCGCTCTTCCCGGCTGATTCACCCAGACAGCACTCCACTTTTTAATATCTTTCGGCGTTTCTTGATCTAGAATCTCCACTAGATTATTCCAGTCTGCATTATCATTAGCATAGCTAGAAATATACTTTTGAATTCCTTTTTGAAAAGAATCTTTCCCCATAGTCGCTTCTAACTGACGCATCATAATAGGTGCTTTATTGTAAATAATTGCACCATAAAGCGAACCAGCATCTTTTAAGTTTGCTAATCCCTGACGAATGGGATGCGTTCCCTGAGTTCTATCCTCGGAATAAGCCGCAGAATAATGCGCCGTAAGAAATTGCAAATCGTGATTAATATGTGGAAAAGCAGGATTCATAATTTTATCGGCCATGAAGTTAGCAAAGACTTCCTTCATCCATACATCGTTAAACCACTTCATCGTCACCAAATCTCCAAACCACATATGCGCCGTTTCGTGAGCAATCAATTTACCCCGTTTCAGCTTTTCGCTATCTGTCGCATTATTATCTAAAAACAAGGTTCCTTCTCTATATTGTATTGCACCCACATGCTCCATTCCGCCATATTGAAATACAGGAATAGTGGCAAAGTCCATTTTCTTAAAAGGAAATGCATATTGGGTATAGTTTTCTAAATATTTAACTGCATTGTGGTGTAAATTAAAAATAGTATCGGTACTAGCTTTTATTTTTTCAGGATTGTTTTCCCGGTACAACATCGTCATAGGAAAACCATCAAGCGTTTGGGTTGCACTTTTAAAATTACCAGCAACAAAAGAAAACAAGTACGTACTCATCTTATCTGACTCTTCAAATTGATAATGCGTATAATTGCCTTGTTCTGTTTTTTTCTTAACAGAAGCTCCAGCTAAAACAGTCCAATCCTTTGGCGCCGTTAAAGAAAGTGTGTAGCTAGCTTTAATATCAGGTTGATCAAAACAGGGAAACAAAGTACTGGCTCTATCAGGAACTAATAAGGTATATAAAAAATCCTCATTCCTATTTAAGGATAGATTCCCGGCAATAAATTTAATTTCAATGGTATTTTGTCCTATTAATAGCTGTTCTTTCGGAATAATCACATGTTCTTTCTCATGCAAAACGGGAATGTTTTTTCCGTTTACAACAATCGTTTTTAAGTTTTCCTTGCTTTCATTAAAATCCAAATACAATGGCTCTTGAAGGCTATTAATTTTTAGGTTCAAAATAAGCGAAGAGGAAATAGGGCTTTCTTTTTCTTTTGGTAAATCGAATGAAAGAGCATAAGAAACATCAGAAACCTGACTTTTACGAAAGACAGCCAATTCTTTAGATATTCCCCTCTCTAACAAAATCGGCTTTTTTACTGACTGACAAGAAAACAATAAAGAGACAAAAAACAGGAAAACGGAATTTATTTTCATCAAAACTTAGATTTAAAACAGACTAAAAATAAAAAAAGTTTGACTTACATCAAACTTTTTTATCTGAATTACTTCAGAGGGTATATAAATTATAATCTACCGATTACAACAACGCGTCTAAACTATCAGCGTAAGTTTGCTTAGGAGCTACTCCTACTTGCTTACCTACTACTTCACCGTTATGAAAAACCAAAACTGTTGGAATATTTCTCACACCGTATTTTGCAGCAAATTCTTGGTTTGCATCAACATCTACTTTTCCAATTACAACTTTACCGTCATATTCAGTACTCAATTCGTCAATGATTGGTCCTACCATTCTACAAGGTCCACACCATGCTGCCCAAAAATCCACCATTACTGGTTTGTCTGATTTCAAAACTACTTCTTCAAAAGTAGCATCTGTTATTGCTAAAGCCATATTTTTTATATTTAAAATTTAAAGTTCTAATCTCATTCAAAACTTGGACACAAATTTAGGCATTAAAACCAAAAGAATCACTATTCCCAAATTAGTTTTGATTATATGTGCATTGACTTTATTTATAAAAATCATATTAAATAGCAATTTGTTTATAAATTAGTAGTTATTCCCGTTCCCGAAACTTTAGGATGCTGTACCTCTTTGTCCTGAACTTATTTCAGGATTCTGAAACAAGTTCAGGATAAAAAGGATGCCGCGACTATCAGTACTAAAACATTTACAGTACATTATAGTGCACAAAAAAAAGACCCTCTTTTCAGAAGGTCTAATTTAAAAACATTGTATTTAAAACTTATAGACTGTATTTTAGTCCCAATGTCAGGCCTAGACCACTAATTCCTACGTAAGAACTTAACTCATCCATTGGTTTTGAGCTATCTAGTCCATTTGGATTTGTAGCAGCGTTGTTTGAATTAGTATCTAAACGATCTTGATAATTTGTATGTATTTGCGCTTGAGTTCTACCAGCTAAGGCGTTTTGACCATTTTGAGTAAACTCAATCGTCTCCTTCGTTTTACCATGTACTGTGAAGTTGCGATATTCTAACTCTCCAAAAACAGAAATATTTTTCCCTAATTTATAAGAAGTACCCAATGCCGCCATAAAACCAATTGTTGGGTTAGGCTTTACTTTATCAACACTATGGACAGCTACTGTTGCAGGAGACGCAACACCTGTAGGTGCTATTGCATCTGTAGTAATTTCTAAATCTCCATGAATAGGCACAATAACTCCTACCTTAGAATAAGATTCAAAACCTGCATGTTCTCCTAGAAACAAAACCAAAGCCGGAGCTAAATCGAATGCTGTAATTTGTCCAACTGATTTAAAGTTATAAACTGGCTTACCATTAGACACAAAAATTTGGTCAGTAGTTGTTTGCGCCATTGTTTTATCAGCACTAGAATAGTAATTCACACCCATCTCTACTCCTAAACGAGTATTGAATCTATAACCAGCAGTAATTCCAGTTCTAAAACCCTCTCCAAAAGACCCAGTAACACTTTCCTCTGATACTAATTTTCCACCAACGTAAGTTCTATTTAAAGGTAAATTCCCTCCAACGGTTGGAAATTCAGTTGCTGCAGTTTGACCAAAATAAGATGCACCCGCTTTAAAATACCAACTTTCTTTTTTGTCTGTTTGGCCCAACATCGTCAAAGAGCAAGCCATAAATCCTAATAAAAATAGGTTCTTTTTCATAATTTATTTTTTTGTTAATGCTACCAAATTTAAAGAATTATTCTCTATTTCCTTAAATATTACCCTCAAAAACCAAAATATTATGCATGCATATAAAAACCAGCTAGTTACACAAAAACAGTTTTTATTATAATTTAAATAAATCATAATAAACGCCATTTTCATGGCAGAAAATGACGTTTTTCAAACGTTATAGTAGTCTATAAACTCCACTAATTATATCTTTGCAACATCTCTAGCCTAATTAAGTTTAAAATTAATTTGCATTTTCTCTAATTCGAATAACAACTCATTAGAAATCTTTACTTTAAGTTTTCTACTGGCCATTGACAGTTTAGTAACCACTTTAATTTCCTCGATTTCAACAACATTAGCCGCCGGCGTCTCTATAGATTCAGAAACTTCCATCGCATCCGTATCTTCAATAAAATCGTCGGCGTCGTTTTCAATAATAATTGGAGCAGCTTCCACAATTTTTTTTACTTTTTCCAATTCCATGATTTCGAAGGTTACTAGATTATCACCTTTATTTTCGAAAAAAAGATGTCCTAACTTATGAATAAACTCAGGATCCAAATCACTAATGTTAAGCAATACAATTAATTTTTTGGCAAAATCATCTAATACATCCTGTAAATATTGTACCAGCATAAATTGTATTCTTGGCTCACTTCTCTTACCTGTATCTTGATTCACCCAACCTTCTTTCACCACAACTTTCATATAAGTGAAATTATTTTGAATAAAGAAATGGCGGAACTTCAAATATTCTTCTCCAAAAATCTTAAACTCATAACTTTCATCATATCCTTCTAAGGTAAATATTCCCCAGCCTTTTCCGTTTTTGGCGACACGATGTTGTACGTTATTTATGATTCCGCCAAAAGTTAGATTCTTACCCACATGATGTTCCAAATTCCTTAAGGCTTCCAACTTGGCATTACAAAAATACTTCATCTCAAATTTGTAATCATCTAATGGATGTCCAGAAATATAAATACCTACAACCTCTTTCTCTTTGGCGAGTTTTTCCATGGTACTCCAATCCTCACAAGGCGGAATAACTGGTTCTTCAATTTGCACATCGCTACTTTCGCCAAATAAACTTACCTGAGACGAGTTCTCATTTTCCTGGAATTTAGCACCATACTTTATCGCCTTTTCATAAAAGGTAATTCCGTCGCCGTCATCATGAAAATACTGTGATCTTAATGTCCCCTCAAAAGAGTCAAATCCTCCAGCAAGTATTAAATTTTCTAAAGCTTTTTTATTGGCAGCACGCAAATCGATACGTTTGGTTAAATCAAAAACCGACTTATACTTACCATCTTTTCTGTTTTCGACAATGGTTGCTACTGCTCCCGCTCCCACTCCTTTGATGGCTCCCATACCAAAACGAACCGCATAATTATCGTTTACGGTAAATTTATAGAACGACTCATTTACATCTGGCCCTAATACTTCAAGTCCCATTCGCTTACATTCCTCCATAAAGAAAGATACTTGCTTGATGTCACTCATATTATTCGAAAGTACCGCAGCCATATATTCGGCAGGATAATTTGCTTTTAAATACGCTGTTTGATACGCAATCCAAGCATAACAAGTAGAGTGCGATTTGTTAAAAGCATATTCAGCAAAGGCTTCCCAGTCTTTCCAAATTTTTTCTAATTTATCTTCCGGATGCCCTTTGGCCGCAGCCTGACTAATGAACTTAGGTTTCATTTTATCTAAGACATCTTTTTGCTTTTTTCCCATCGCTTTACGCAAAACATCGGCATCACCCTTGGAGAAATCAGCTAGTTTTTGAGACAAAAGCATTACCTGTTCTTGATAAACGGTAATCCCATAAGTATCTTTCAATAATTCTTCACAGGCTTCAAGGTCATAAATAATTTCCTCTTCACCATTTTTCCTTTTGACGAAACTAGGGATATAAGCAATTGGTCCCGGACGATACAACGCATTCATGGCGATCAAATCGGGGAAAACCGTTGGCTTCAATTCCTTCATGTATTTCTGCATTCCGGCAGATTCATATTGGAAAATCCCCACTGTTTCTCCACGTTGGAAAAGCTCGTACGTTTTTAAATCATCGATAGGAAAGGTATCTGGATCCAGATCGATTCCGTTTCTATATTTTACTAATTTGACTGTATCTTTTATAAGTGTTAGGGTTTTCAAACCCAAGAAGTCCATTTTTAACAATCCGGCGGTTTCCACAACCGAGTTGTCAAACTGTGTTACATACAAATCAGAATCTTTGGCGGTAGCCACAGGAACAAAATCAGTAATATCGCTAGGCGTAATAATAACCCCACAAGCATGTATTCCTGTATTTCTTAAATTCCCTTCCAGCACTTTGGCTTGCTGAATGGTCTCTCCACCTAAATCATCCTCGCCTGCTAGAGCAATTAATTCTTTAATTTTATCAAACTCTTCGGGACGAACGGCTTTTCTAATTAAGGCCTCGTCTTCATTTAAAAATCGGGCGAGATTCCATTTTCCAGGCATCATCCCCGGAATTAATTTGGCGATTTTATCGGCTTCAAACAAAGGTAAATCCAGCACACGAGCCGTATCACGAATCGCCGATTTAGTCGCCATTTTACCATAAGTGATAATTTGTGCCACTTGTTTTGAACCGTATTTCCGGATCACATAATCCATTACACTGCTTCGGCCTTCGTCATCAAAATCGATATCAATATCGGGTAGAGACACACGATCGGGATTCAGGAAACGCTCAAAAAGCAGGTTGTACATCAAAGGGTCAATGTTTGTAATCTTCAAACAATAAGCCACTACTGATCCAGCCGCAGACCCACGGCCTGGCCCCACTGAAACTCCCATACTTCGAGCTTCGGCAATTAAATCCTGTACAATCAGGAAATATCCCGGATAACCGGAGTTAGAAATAGTTAGCAATTCAAAATCCAAACGCTCCCTAATTACTTCTGTAATTTCAGGATATCTTCTATTAGCACCTTCATAAGTAAGATGCCTCAAGTAAGCATTTTCTCCACGCACTCCACCATCCACAGCATCTTCTGGAACTAAAAACTCGTCTGGAATTTCAAATTTTGGTAACAAAACCTCCCTCGCCAAATTATAAATTTCAATTTTATCGACAATTTCCGATAAGTTCGAAATCGCTTCAGGCAAGTCAGCAAAGAGTTGCTTCATCTCATCACCAGTCTTGAAATAGTATTCTTGATTTGGCAAACCAAAACGATACCCACGACCACGACCTATTGGCGTAGTTTGCTTTTCGCCTTCACGCACACAAAGCAAAATATCGTGCGCATTGGCATTTTCTTTATCTATATAAAAGGTGTTGTTTGTCGCGACAATTTTCACATCATGCTTTCTAGCCAAAGAAATCAAAGTTGTATTCACACGATTTTCATCCTCTTGATTGTGACGCATCACCTCCATATAGAAATCTTCCTTGAACTCTTCTTTCCACCACAACACGGCTTCTTCGGCTTGGTTTTCACCAAGGTTTAAAACCTTATTCGGGATTTCTCCATTAAGGTTTCCAGACAATACAATGATGTCTTCTTTGTATTGTTGAATGACTTTTTTATCAATTCTAGGCACATAATAAAAACCTTGAGTATAGGCGATCGAAGACATTTTGGCCAAATTATGATAGCCTTTTTTGGTCTTCGCCAAAAGCACTATTTGGTATCCATTGTCTTTTCGAGATTTATCTTTATGATCTTCACAAACAAAAAACTCGCAACCCACAATAGGCTTCATAGGAACCTCTGTAGGTTCCTCACCATTTTCTATTAGGGCCGCATTTTTGGCTTCAGCCGCTTTATTATGATTTAAAATATCACGCACAAAGTGAAAAGCTCCCATTAAGTTAGCGTGATCTGTCATGGCAACCGCAGGCATTTTCTCCTTCGAAGCTGCTTTAACAAGTTGCGCTATACTTATTGTAGATTGTAAAACCGAAAACTGAGTGTGGTTGTGTAAATGCACAAAATCAGTATCAACCAGTACTTTCTTATTTTCTGAAAGTTCCTGTTTAGAAACCGTTGCCGTTTGTTTTTCACCAAACTGCTGACGAATAGCATCAGAAGCTGCTTTTAAATTGATATGCTTTAACCCAATAAGCTGAATCTCCCTTGGATTTTTACTTTGGAATTCCTGGAAATAACCAGCCGGAACATCTAATTGCTCCTTAGTATAATTCTCTCTTCTAATTAATTCCAAGAAACAACGCGTAGTTGCCTCAACATCGGCAGTGGCGTTGTGCGCTTCCCCAAATGGTTTATTAAAAAGAAAGCTATGTAATTCAGTTAATGTTGGTAATTTGAATTTTCCTCCACGACCACCAGGTAATTTCAATAAGGAAGCAGTAACTTCAGTACAAGTATCAAGAACTGGCATAGCGCTCATTTGGCTTTCTACTCCCAAACGATGAAATTCACAACCCATAATATTCAAATCAAAACCTAGATTCTGACCTACAATAAACTTTGCTTTACCAAGTGCTAGATTGAATTTCTCTAATACTTCTGCTAAGGAGATTCCGTTTTCTGCTGCTAATTCAGTAGAAATACCGTGAATTCGCTCTGCATCATAGGGAATATTAAACCCATCCGGTTTCACTAAATAATCTTGATGTTCGATGAGTTTCCCCATATCATCATGTAGCTGCCATGCGATTTGTATACAACGCGGCCAGTTATTAGTATCGGTGATGGGCGCATCCCAGCGCTTTGGTAATCCTGTAGTTTCGGTATCGAATATTAAGTACATAAGTCTCTTACCCAGTCCCTCGTCACGGTGAGGGAGTCTAAATCTTCAGATAAAGACCGTGTATTTAACTGGTTTATAACACTTTAAAATTAGTAAAAGTCATAAAAATTGAACTTCAAATTTAGGTTTTTTTAGACTACGAAAAGAGATGAATTACTAAAAAAATTATTGCCGCCTAATTTAAATTATCTAAGTACTTATTAAAAGCCAAAAAGGCCTTGATTACTCAAGACCTTCTAGTTTTTAAGAAACATACTTATTTATAGAAAATTCAATCCGAATGTTAGACCGAATGCAACAGGTTTAATAGTTGCATTTTTGTCAGTGCTATATAATCCGTTTGCTTTTCTATCATTAACAGCTGTTGGATTATAACCTATGTAAGACTCGTTTTGTTTTTGATCAATAACTGACCCATAACCGGTGTCAAGAAACATAGCAGCATACAAAGAGTTCTTTTCACCCATTTCGAAAGTAAATCCTAACTCAAACGTACTCATCAAAACTCCTTTTGTTTGGTATTCTCCTGTTCCAGAGTAATTATTTTGAGTTCCAAAACCATATTCAGGTAAATTGTCAATAGACAAATTAACATCTGGATAGTACCCAATTCCTCTTACAGATGATGCCGAAGATTCAATCTTATAATTTACAGGTAGAAAATACTTAACACCAGCTCTGAAATTAAAGTCAACGCCTTTGTTAATATTCCTTTTATACTGTAAATAAAGCGGAATCTGAATCGCTTGTAATGTTTGCTCTTCTCTATAGTTAGCCGTAGTTACATTGTAAACAAACGCAGAACCTGACGCATCAACCTCAAAATTGGTTAGCGTTGCTGAACCTAGAGTTAAAAAGGCTTTTTGCTTATATTGTGCAAACTCTACTCCAGATCCAATACCAATGTGATCTGTTAATAAGTAAATGTAACCTGCTTTTAAAGCACCTCCTAATTCATTGCCTGATTTCGTTCCTTTTAAATCAGATTGAAGATTAGCAATTCCTGATTGTAGTCCTACATAAAACTGCGCACTCATTCCTGTTGAGAATAAAAGTATTGCAATTCCTAAAATATATTTAACATCAAATTTCATACGTTTTTCTGTTTTTTTTAATTAGAATAGTCCATCCTCATTCTAATCGAATAAGGACTTCCTACTCTTATTATTTAATTTTTAACTAATAGATTTTTTGTAAAGTATTGACCGTTACTTAAAGTCATTTTTACAATGTAAATTCCTTCAACACTTGGAGCAATCAACTCTAACGTATTCTTATCAATAGCAGCATCAGTCAAAACCTTTCCAAGCATACTAATCACAGTAACACGTGCGCTTTGTAGTTTAGCAGTTGTAACATTCGTGATTAGTTGATAACTTGAATTACTTCTAACAGGGTTAGGCGCTATCTTTAAAAATTCTTGTTCTATTGAAGGGCTCAATATTAAAGGACAAGTAGTTATTATTGCTCCATCTACTTTTGTCCCGACAGCATAATAGCTTCCATTTAGAGATTCGCTTTCCTTAAAGTACTGCCCTGTTTGACCTGGAACTAACATTCCATTTTTATACCAAGTATATGATTTAAAACTATCAGAGCTATTGTCAAAGAAAATAACATTGTCGAAATGCTTTCTAATTAAATTAGGTTGACTTCTTAGAACTGGTATAGTAATGACAGAGGCAGCATTATAATTACCATCTCCTAATTGTGTAGCAGTAATCGTTGCAGAACCAAAATTAGTAAAGCTTAACACCTCATTTGAAACGGCGGCAACATTAATATTCGATGAAGTGTAGCTTATTGGCAAACCGCTTGTAGAAGCAGCTGTTAGTACAGCTGTAGTTACTGCATCACAGCCTAGTCCCACAGTTTGGTTCCAAGTGATGGTTTGATTGGCTTTAGTGATTGTCAAATTAGCCGGCACATATGTTATAGCATAGTTTGTATTATTCAAAGTACTTGTAATTCCATAAGCCCCTACATTACTTCCTGCAGCTCTGCTTAATGATCCTGTAAATGAATCTCCTGCTTCTAAACTTGGTGAAACTACATAAGTCAAACTAGGATCAACTGTACCATACACTTTTGTTTTAGCAGCAGCGGTAACCGTTATTGCTTTGGCAGTGATAGTAAAATCAGCCGGCACATAAGTTACAGCGTAATTAGTATTATTTAAAGTACTTGCAATGACATAGGTTCCGATATCAGTTCCAGCTGCTCTTGTTAAAGATCCTGTAAATGAATCTCCCGTTTCTAAATTTGGTGAAACTACATAAGTCAAACTAGGATCAACTGTACCATACACTTTTGTTTTAGCAGCAGCGGTAACCGTTATTGCTTTCGCAGTGATTGTCAAATTAGCCGGCACATATGTTATAGCGTAGTTTGTATTACTCAAAGTACTCGTAATTTCATAAGCCCCTACATTACTTCCTAAAGCTCTGCTTAATGATCCCGTAAATGAATCTCCGGTTTCTAAACTTGGTGAAGCTACATAAGTCAAACTAGGATCAACTGTACCATACACTTTTGTTTTAGCAGCAGCGGTAACCGTTATTGCTTTGGCAGTGATAGTAAAATCAGCTGGCACATATGTTATAGCGTAGTTTGCATTATTCAAAGTACTTGTAATTCCATAAGCCCCTACATTAATTCCTGCAGCTCTTGTTAATGATCCTGTAAATGAATCTCCCGTTTCTAAACTTGGTGAAACTACATAAGTCAAACTAGGATCAACTGTACCATACACTTTTGTCTTAGCAGCAGCGGTAACAGTTATTGCTTTGGCAGTGATAGTAAAATCAGCTGGCACATATGTTATAGCGTAGTTTGCATTATTCAAAGTACTTGTAATTCCATAGGTCGCTACATTCTCTCCTGTAGCTCTTGTTAAAAATCCTGTAAATGAATCTCCTGTTTCTAAATTTGGTGAAACTACATAAGTCAAACTAGGATCAACTGTACCATACACTTTTGTTTTAGCAGCAGCGGTAACCGTTATTGCTTTGGCAGTGATAGTAAAATCAGCCGGCACATAAGTTACAGCGTAATTAGTATTATTTAAAGCACTTGCAATGACATAGGTTCCGATATCAGTTCCAGTTGCTCTTGTTAAAGATCCTGTAAATGAATCTCCCGTTTCTAAATTTGGTGAAACTACATAAGTCAAACTAGGATCAACTGTACCATACACTTTTGTTTTAGCAGCAGCGGTAACCGTTATTGCTTTCGCAGTGATTGTCAAATTAGCCGGCACATACGTTATAGCGTAGTTTGCATTATTCAAAGTACTTGTAATTCCATAAGCCCCTACATTACTTCCTGCAGCTCTGCTTAATGATCCTGTAAATGAATCTCCTGCTTCTAAACTTGGTGAAACTACATAAGTCAAACTAGGATCAACTGTACCATACACTTTTGTTTTAGCAGCAGCGGTAACCGTTATTGCTTTGGCAGTGATAGTAAAATCAGCTGGCACATATGTTATAGCGTAGTTTGTATTACTCAAAGTACTCGTAATTCCATAAGCCCCTACAATACTTCCTAAAGCTCTGCTTAATGATCCCGTAAATGAATCTCCGGTTTCTAAACTTGGTGAAGCTACATAAGTCAAACTAGGATCAACCGTACCGTACACTTTTGTTTTAGAATCAGCGGTAACCGTAATTGCTTTGGCAGTGATAGTAAAATCAGCCGGCACATATGTTATAGCGTAGTTTGTATTATTCAAAGTACTTGAAACTCCATAAGTCGCTACATTCTCTCCTGCAGCTCTTGTTAATGATCCTGTAAATGAATCTCCCGTTTCTAAACTTGGTGAAACTACATAAGTCAAACTAGGATCAACTGTACCATACACTTTTGTCTTAGTAGCAGCGGTAACTGTTATTGCTTTGGCAGTGATAGTAAAATCGGCTGGCACATATGTTATAGCGTAGTTTGCATTATTCAAAGTACTTGTAATTCCATAAGCCCCTACATTAGTTCCTGCAGCTCTGCTTAATGATCCTGTAAATGAATCTCCTGCTTCTAAACTTGGTGAAACTACATAAGTCAAACTAGGATCAACTGTACCATACACTTTTGTTTTAGCAGCAGCTGTAACCGTTATTGCTTGACTACTAATTTCACCTATTTGTCCAGACGTTGATTGAGACTTTAATATATAATTTGAAGCATCATCTCCACTGATCGTCAAATTGCTAATTGTTACAGCCTTATTAGTTCCAACGTCTTTCGTGTCATATTCTCCTAATGACGGGTTGTTTAAAGTTACTATTTCATTTTCTAATATTCCATTAAGTTCAAAATTACTACCTGCTAAAACTGCTTTAGTTGTCGCGTCATAAATTTTGGACACGTTTCCTTTTAATGAAACATCTAATTTTATAGGAGTAACTTTACCAATATTAACCATTAATGAGGTAGAGCTTAAGATGTAGTTCTTAGCATCGGCTCCCGATACTTTTAAATCGTTAACTAAAACTGCTTTATTTTCTCCTATATTTTTATCATTTAATTCACCAGAAAAAGGATTATTTAATTCTACAGTATCACCATTAACAACTCCTTCTAAAGCAAAATTACTAGCTTTTAATATTACAACGCTATTAGCATTATACACTTTTGATATTTCGCCTTGTGCTATAACATTTAAAGACTTTGGTTCTATAATTAAATTGGCTTCAAGTATTTTATCGTTATAATTTGGTTTACTTAATACAGCGTATACCTTATACTCACCAACCTCTTTTTTGTTGTTATTCGAATAACTTACAGTTACTTGATTAGGAAGAGTACCATCAATAGTTACTGATTTTTCGCTTCCGTCATAAGTATACGTTGTAGATACTAATACGGCATTGGTATCTAAATTGCCTTTTAAAATTATTAATTTAGCTATAAGCTGTTTGTCATTATAATTTATACCACCATTAATATTAACTGCAACATCATAGGCTCCCACGTTTATATTATTATTATTGGTATAGGTAGCTGTAACTCCTTCAGGAAGTGTTCCTGCAAATGATAATTCTTTGATAGTTCCATCATACACTTCCTCTTTTTCTAACAAAGATATTGCATCCGAAAGATCACCTTTCTTAATAGTCATTGAAGTGGTTAATACAAGATCGTTATAATTAGAACCTGAAATTGTCGCTTTTACATTGTTATAAACACCAGCATTATTTTGGGTGTTTGAGTAAACTACAATTACCCCCTCAGGTAAGGTTCCAGCAATTTCCGGGTGTTTATTAAACCCGTTATAAGTAAACGTGTTGGGAGTAAATAAAATTCCTGATAGAGTTGTTTTATTAATTTTAAGGGTATTAGATATTGTAGTATCATTATAATATTGACCTCCACTAATAAAAGCTTTTACAACGTAATCGCCTGCCTCTATTTGTCCATTATCCTCATAATACACAGTAGTCCCCGTTGGTAAACCTGTAACATTCAGGTATTTTTTAGAACCATCATAAGTATATGTTTCTGGGTCTAAAGTGGCAATAACATCTCCTTTTTCAACAGTAAGTATAAAACTTTTAGATGCAAAACCATATATTTCGTCTCCACTTTGAGTAACCGTTATTATGGTTTGTCCAACGCCTACAATTTCAATTTTATTATCCTTTGTTATGTAAGCTACCGTTTTAGTACCACTACTATAAGTAAGCGGCAGGCTACTTGATGCGTTTCCTATCACAAAGGCAGGATCTGTATATTTTTTAGTTATATTAGTGATATCAATCGTCTGTAACAATTTGGACTCATAACAACCCATATCTATTATAGTGTTTAGGAAACGACTGTTATTTTCAAAATCTTTATTACCTGCAATTGCTGAGTTATACAGTGTATTATCTCCTTTATCGATTGCTACAGATATTGATTTTAAAGCAAAGTTATTTGCATTTACATCAATAAAATCAGCAGGTTGTTCATAGCTATTATTTGCTAATGTCATTGCGCTATAAAAAGATTGCGCTTTAGATAGCAAAGAATTTTTAATTGTAACTGTTCCTGCTATTCTATTTATTTCAGTGTTAACTCCATTAGTTCCAAAGATAGAATTAAGCACTTCTAAAGTAGAAGCTCCGTAAGTAGCAATGTGAGTTGAATTATCTCCAAAAGTAGCATTAACGATTTTTACATTGGCATCATTTATTCCCATTGAAGAACCAGTGGCCCCAAAGTGATACGCCGAATTACCGTAAAAGAGTGTATTGTATAGAGTAACATTAGATTGATCTGTAATATAAACACCGCCAGCTCTATGACCTGAAGAGTTTTCTGAAATAACACAGTTTTTTATAATAACATTAGAACTGTGTACACGTAGACCACCTCCATATTCTCTAGTAACAAGCTTTCCATTTATTGTTACAGTTCCTTCTGTGCCATAGCCTGCATTTGCTGCTGCACCTTTCGAGATAGTGAAACCATCTATTTCGTTGTTGCCGGTTGCATTAGCAACTGTTATGATATGATTGATTACAGATGCGCCATCTAGGATTGTTTTATTCTCTTGAATCTTTCGGTCAATCAAACTTTCATTAGCAATAGCTCCGTCAAATCCTCCATATAATTTTACGCCATCTAATACTAAAAAGCTATTATCTCTTCCTTCATCAATAAAGTTGGTATTATCTCTGGCACTGTATTTTGGGGTATAACTACCTTTAGCAACAAATATTTTATTTACAGTATTTGGTGTCGCGCTATTAAGAATAGAAGCATAGCGTAACCCTAAAGATAAGTCGTTTAAGGCTAGTTGCCATGAAGATCCGTCTCCACCAGCAGTAGCACCTTGCTTAACATATAATGTATTGTCTATTAGTATCGTATTGGGTAGTATTTTTAAAGTTCCATTTTGATACACAAAAC
This sequence comes from Flavobacterium hiemivividum, assembly GCF_004349145.1. Lineage (GTDB taxonomy): Bacteria > Bacteroidota > Bacteroidia > Flavobacteriales > Flavobacteriaceae > Flavobacterium > Flavobacterium hiemivividum. Next base: position 56,925 of record NZ_SMFO01000015.1, read on the forward strand.
TATAATTACCCGAAGTTAAACCGCTTGGAGTTATACCATCTTTGTAAATACCAATTTCTGTTTTACTTATGGCATTACCTGAATACAGTAGCGTTCCTGCTAATTTTGAACTATCATCACCATTAACAAAACCAGTATAGCTTACATCATAATTTGCAGTTGGCATTGCAGTATTACTGGCAAATTTAGTCTTATCATTTGCTTTTACAGTCAATGTTGCTTTCCCTACAGTTAAAACAAATGTCTTTTCTAGTGGAGCATAGTTTTCATTACCAACTTGGGTGATCGTAATAGTAGTTGTACCCGCTTTTAGTATACGAATCATACCATTTATAATGGTAGCAACAGTTACGTCAGAACTATTAGTGAAAGTTAATGGTAAACTACTATTTACTGTTGCCATCGGATGGATAAAATCTACCTCTCCATAGGTTTTTGTTAAGGCTGTTGCTGTAATAATCTGTGGTAACTTAGACTCATAACACCCCATATCTACAATCGTGTTAAAATAACGACTGATACCAGAAAGATCTTTATTACCAGCAATTCCAACATTATAAAATGCATTACTTCCTTTATCAACTGCCACAGAGCTTGTTTTTAAAGCAAAGTTATTTGCATTTACATCAATAAAATCAGCAGGTTGTTCATAGCTATTATTTGCTAATGTCATTGCGCTATAAAAAGATTGCGCTTTAGATAGCAAAGAATTTTTAATTGTAACTGTTCCTGCTATTCTATTTATTTCAGTGTTAACTCCATTAGTTCCAAAGATAGAATTAAGCACTTCTAAAGTAGAAGCTCCGTAAGTAGCAATGTGAGTTGAATTATCTCCAAAAGTAGCATTAACGATTTTTACATTGGCATCATTTATTCCCATTGAAGAACCAGTGCCCCCAAAGTGATATGCCGAATTGCCGTAAAAAAGTGTATTGTATAGAGTAACATTAGATTGATCTGTAATATAAACACCGCCAGCTCTATGACCTGAAGAGTTTTCTGAAATAACACAGTTTTTTATAATAACGTTAGAACTGTGTACACGTAGACCACCTCCATATTCTCTAGTAACAAGCTTTCCATTTATCGTTACAGTTCCTTCTGTGCCATAGCCTGCATTTGCTGCTGCACCTTTCGAGATAGTGAAACCATCTATTTCGTTGTTACCGGTTGCATTAGCAACTGTTATGATATGATTGATTACAGATGCGCCATCTAGGATTGTTTTATTCTCTTGAATCTTTCGGTCAATCAAACTTTCATTAGCAATAGCTCCGTCAAATCCTCCATATAATTTTACGCCATCTAATACTAAAAAGCTATTATCTCTTCCTTCATCAATAAAGTTGGTATTATCTCTGGCACTGTATTTTGGGGTATAACTACCTTTAGCAACAAATATTTTTGTTGCTGGAGTTACGCCTGGAGTTGAACTTGAATTAAGTGATTTCGCTATTACCAATGCGTCAGCGAGCTCTCCTAAAGCATCAGTCCAAGAAGTCCCATTCCCTGTAGCTCCTTTTTTAACGTAAAGTGTACCATCTGTTAAAACAACGTCAGATTCAATTCTTAAACTACCGTTATTGTACGTAATATTATATTTTGAAGAAGTAAATCCTGATGGAGTTACAACATAACCACTCCCTAAATTTGTTGCGGTTACGGCAGTACCGCTAAAGGTTAGATTTCCACTTAAACTATTTTGTGGTGTGTCGCCATTAACAAGTCCATCATAAGTAACGGTAAATCCGTTAAATACAAAATTGTCTTTAACCTTTACTTTATTATCGGCACTTACAATTAATTCTTTTTTATTAACAGTTACTGTAAAGCTTGAACTAGCAGGAGCGTATTGACTATCATCTCCCGGTTGCTTAACTGATATAGTAGCTGTGCCGTTACCTACCAAATTAATTTTACCATCTTCTATTTTAGCAATAGAATTATCACTAGAAGAAATATACTCAAGTGGTAATCCGCTTGATGCTGTACCATTTGTAAATGGTAAATCTCCATAATTTTTTGTGATATTACTAGCTATTATTGTTTGAACTGTTCTCAATTCTTCTGCACCAACATCAATTGTTCCTACTGTACGATTATACCCACTAATATCATACGCTGATAAGCTATTAAAGGTATAATATGTATTATTACCTTTATCTTTTGCAAAGCTATCTTCTTTTAACGCTATACTATTTACTTTGAAAATTGCATCCAAAGTTACTGTTACGGAATTGTTATAAAGTCCTTCTATTATAGTGCCATCTTTTTGAAAAATACTATTGTATAAAGTTATTCCGCTAGGAACCCCTATATTATTATTCATATATATGGAGTTGTACAATGAGGTTGTAGAGTTTGCGTCATTAACAATTGCAGTGGCATTTCCGTTATTTTGAGATTTTGATCTGTTTTCTGTGATCGTACAATTATATAGTTTAGGGTTACTAATATTAACGTTATACATTGCAGACCCGAATCCAAGTCTAAAAGACTGACTTCCATCAACTCCAACTGTATTATTTTTAATAATACAATTTATAAGTATAGGGCTACTGTTATCGTTAAACATCCCACCACCATATGTTGTGATATTATAGTTGAATTGATACATTGCATTATCTCTAATGATACAGTTTACTATAGTCGGAGAACTATTTCTATTGTAAATTCCCCCACCTTGACTTACATTATTAGAACTTGAACTTCCTATTGTAAAACCATCAATAATATCGTCATTAGTTAATCCGTTATTGTCATTTTTTATTACTGTGTTTGAATTACCTACGAGAATGCTCTGAGCAAATTTTCTTTTATGAGAAAGTGTTGTAATACCATTATCAGGGTCAAAACCACCATACATATTAACATTCTTAAGCATTTTAAAACTTTGCCCACTGTTAGGTGTATATTGCCCTACAGATACAAATATTTTTGTTGCTGTAGTTACACTTGAATTAATTATTGTTGCTATATCTAATGCATCTCTAACTTCTCCTAAGGCATTACTCCAAGAGGTACCATTACCAGTAGCTCCTTTTTTAACGTATAGTGTTCCATCTGTTAAAGTAATATCAGGTTCAATCGTTAGTATACCGTTGGTATAGACTATATCATATTTAGAAGATGTATAACCCGATGGAATAATAACATAATTATTACCTATAGCAGTAGCGGTTATCGCATTTCCAGCATAGTTAACATTGCCACTTAAACTGTTAAATGGTATATCATCAAAAACAAATCCAGAATAAGTTACGGTGAATCCAGTAAATACAGAACCATCTTGTAGCTTAACTTTATTATCCGCACTTACAGTTAACGTTCTTTTTTCTGCGGTTATAATGAAAGTTGTACTAGCAGCATCGTATTCAGCGTTATTTCCTGATTGATTCACAGTAATAATAGCTGTTCCAACGCCCACTACTTGAATTTTACCATCTTCTATTTTAGCAATAGCAGCATTAGAAGAAACATACTCAAGTGGTGATCCGCTGGATGCTGTACCGTGTGTAAATGGTGCATCTCCATATTTTTTTGTAATATTTACAGCCACAATTGTTTGAGTTTTATTTCTCTCAAAAACCCCCATATCAGTAATAGAATTAATAATACGAGATTTTCCTTTTAAATCTTTGGCTGGTAAAGCCAAGCTTGCTGGATTGTTTTGACCCGTATTTAGAGCAGGGCTATTTGTTAATAAAGTATAATTAATATCAAAAACATTTGTACTTTGAGTTATGCCATTTACTCCTTGTATTAAACTATTTTCATAGCTAGCATTACCGACATTATTAACAATATCTGAACTGTTTTTTACACTAATTGTATTTACAATTCTTGGAGTTGAACCATTTTCATTATACATTGTTGCTCCTTGAGCACCCGTGTTATCAGCTATTGTAGTATTTAGTAATATAGGTGACGATGCATTGTTGTAAATAGAAGCTCCATTAGGCGCTGTGTTGCTAATAATTAAACAGTTAATCCATGTCGTATTAGCATTTTCATTATATACAGCTCCTCCATTTGCAGTAGCATTATTTATTTTTAGGATACAATTTTCAAATTTAGGCGATGCTTTTTTATTATAAATACCACCTCCGTTATTTGCAGATCCGTTAGTAATAGTGAAACCATTTAAAACAGAAGTACTCGTTAAACTGTTGTCATAATTTTTAATAACCGAGGAATTATTGCCTCTTAAAATACTTCCAGTATTTAAATTATCTGTAATACGTTGATGTGTTAAGTTTGTAATGCCATTAGCAGGATCAAATCCGCCATATATTTCTATATTTTTAGGCATTATATATGATTTTCCAGAAGCTAATTGGTAAGTTCCTTTGGCTACAAATATTTTTTTAACTTTTTTAGGGTCGTTATTATCTGTATGAATAGCGTTAATATTAGCGGCTCTTGTTAAGGCAACTTCTAAATTACTTAAAGCGTTATTCCAAGAAGTACCGTCTCCGCTTCCGTTTGGATTTACATATAAAATGTTATCTGTTAAAATTAAATTCGATTTTATTTCTAAAGTTCCATCTTCAAACAAAACCGTGTATTTAGTAGAAGAAATACCTTGAGGAATAATTTTGTAGATACCTGCTTCAGTTGCAATAGTAGCATTACCCGAAAAAGCAAGAGAACCAGAGAGACTATTTGCTTCACTATCACCAGACTCAAAACCAGAATAGGTTACGGAAAATCCAGTAAATACCAAATTGTCTTGAATTTTATTTTTATTATCTGCTCTTACAGTGAGTGTTTTTTTATTTACTGTTAGTATGAAAGTTGCGCTAGCGGCATCGTATTCAATATTATTTCCTGATTGACTCACCGTTATAGTAGTTGTTCCAGTCCCTACTACTTTAATTTTACCATCTTCTATTTTAGCAATAGCAGTGTTACTAGAAGAAACATACTCAAGTGGTAATCCGCTGGATGCTGTACCATGTGTAAATGGTGCATCTCCATATTCTTTTGTAATAGAAATTGCTGTTATTGTTTGAGTTTTATTTCTCTCAAAAACTCCCATATCAATAGTAGAATTAATAATACGGGATTTTCCTTTTAAATCTTTGGCTGGTAAAGCCAAGCTTGCTGGATTGTTTTGACCCGTATTTAGAGCAGGGCTATTTGTTAATAAAGTATAATTAATATCAAAAACATTTGTGCTTTTAGTTATGCCATTTACTCCTTGTATTAAACTATTTTCATAACTAGTATTACCGACATTATTAATAATATCTGAACTGTTTTTTACACTAATTGTATTTACAATTCTTGGAGTTGAACCATTTTCATTATACATTGTTGCTCCTTGAGCACCCGTGTTATCAGCTATTGTAGTATTTAGTAATATAGGTGACGATGCATTGTTGTAAATAGAAGCTCCATTAGGCGCTGTGTTGCTAATAATTAAACAGTTAATCCATGTTGCATTAGCATTTTCATTATATACAGCTCCTCCATTTGCAGTAGCATTATTTATTTTTAGGATACAGTTTTCAAATTTAGGCGATGCTTTTTTATTATAAATACCACCTCCGTTATTTGCATATCCGTTAGTAATAGTGAAACCGTTTAAAACAGAAGTACTCGTTAAACTGTTGTCATCATTTTTAATAACCGAGGAATTATTACCTCTTAAAACACTTCCAGTATTTAAATTATCTGTAATGCGTTGATGTGTTAAGTTTGTAATGCCATTACCAGGATCAAATCCGCCATATATTTCTATATTTTCAGGCATTATATATGATTTTCCAGAAGCTAATTGGTAAGTTCCTTTGGCTACAAATATTTTTTTAACTTTTTTAGGATCGTTATTATCTGTATGAATAGCGTTAATATTAGCGGCTCTTGTTAAGGCAACTTCTAAATTACTTAAAGCGTTATTCCAAGAAGTACCGTCTCCGTTTCCGTTTAGATTTACATATAAAATGTTATCTGTTAAAATTAAATTCGATTTTATTTCTAAAGTTCCATCTTCAAACAAAACCGTGTATTTAGTAGAAGAAATACCTTTAGGAGTAATTGTATACACACCAGGTTCAGTTGCAACAGTAGCATTACCCGAAAAAGCAAGAGTACCAGTGATACTATTTGCTATATTGTCACCAGACTCAAAACCAGAATAGGTTACGGTATGATTAGCATTTGGATAAACAAGACCATCAAATACTTTTGTTTTAGCAATAGCTTTAACCGTAAGCGGTATTTTTGTTACATTAACAACTATTTTAGTTCTGGTACTTTCACAATTATTAGCATTAGTTTGAGTAACCCAATACGTAATAGAGTTTTCTGATGACATATTTAAAGCAGGAAGTATTGTTGATGACGTACCACCTATTGCTTGTGTATACCATTTTAGATTACTACCACTTACTACAATTTTAGCCCCTTGTTGACCAATAATGAAATTTTGAGGAGATTGTGCAGTTGGTGCAGTAGTAGAACTTACTGAGACTATTACACTCGCTCTCTCGCTCTCACAATTATTAACTGTTTGACTTGCATAATAGGTATTGCCAGAAACTAAATCCAAATTATTATCTAACGGACTTCCTCCTGAAGATTGGCTGTACCATTTAATAGTAGTGCCTGTTGCTTGTAAATTATTTACAGTGGCCGCATTACAAAAAGATTGTGTTGCAACAACCGTTGGCACTGTTTTACCAGAAACACCTAATATATTTTCGTAAGCACCAATATCAATGCCATTTACTTTTCTAGTATTTCCTAAAATATCTTTCGTGCTATATTCTTCCAAATAAGATGAATTGTCTCCTTTATTTAAAAATGGGCTGCAACCTGTTAGGTTAAAATCATTATTTGCTTCATCAGCAAAATACAAGTAACGTTCTTGAACATTGTTGTTTTTACCAATAAAATCAGGATCATATTTAAAAACATTATTTTTAACATCAGCCAAAAAAGCATTTGGTCCTGCAATATCCACTAAAATATTATTGTGAATCTTTACATTTTTACTAAATATATAAATACCATTATAAGTGACTTCTTTCCAGACTGTGTTATTCACAAATTCGACCGTTGCATTAGCAAAAAATATAGTTGTAAAGACATTGTTTCCGGTAAAAACATTATTATAAAATTTATTTATCCCCGCATATGCGGTAACTATACCACTTGCAGCTCCTTCACTAGTTGTGGTTCCTACATTGTTTATTACCTTATTATTATAAAACAGTGTTTTTGCAGAACTCTCAATGTCGATGGCAGCTCCAATATAAGATTTATTTCCTATAAATGAATTATCAAAGACTTGAGTTGTTAGGGCATTAATTAAATAAACCCCACCTCCTCTTTCAATAGCCGTATTATTTTCGAAAACATTTTTGCTTAATGTTAGTTTACAAGCAGTATTTTCTGGAACTGCTACAGCATATAGTGCTCCACCATTTTTACTAGAACTATTTTTATTGAAAGTGTTGTCATTAATAATAGAATTACCAGTGCTCGTTTCAAAATAAATTGCACCTCCTTGTATAGTAGCAGTATTTTCTGTAAATACATTTTTTCCAGTGACTTGAACATCATTATCCTTATAAGATGTTATAGCGCCACCATAACCAGAAGAAGAATAATTACTGGAAATAGTAACACTATTTTTTGTAAATGTATTTCCAGTTAGGGTAGTAGTACTTTTGTTTTTAAGTAAACATAAAGCCCCTCCTAACAAAGAAGTATTTTCTGAAAATGTGTTTCCTGAAAGTATAACACCGTTTACTTCGTCTAATACACATGCTCCTCCAATACCTTTTGAAGCTTTATTATTTTTGAAAGTATTTGATGTTATTTCTGAATTTATGGTTTTTTGAAGTGTAATAGCGCCTCCACCTCCAGTAAGCGTGTTACTTGCCACTTTCAAAGCCTCATTATTATTAAACTTAGAATTTGTTATTTTAAGATTACTAATGTTTTCACCTGCAAAAATAGCTCCAGCAACTTCTGCAATGTTGTTATTAAATGTACAATCGTTAATGGTTCTTATTGACGAATTGACACTTGTCAATTTTTCAAAGAATATAGCTCCACCGTATCCAACTAAAGCTCCACTACTATTTGCTTTATTATTAGTAAAAGTAACACCACTTATACTAAATAATTTTCCATTATCATCAACAATAGCACCCCCTAAAAGCGCACTATTATCTTCAAATGTACCTCTTTCAATAGTTAAAGAACTTTTAGTAGAAACAACTGCACCTCCATTATTAATAGCATTATTGTTAATAAAGGTACAGTCTGTAATAGTAGTTTTACCGCCTAATTCTGTGCTAACAGCTGCACCAAGAATACCAGAATTATTTTTAAAAGTTACATATTCTAATTTCAATACTCCTTTTATATTGTATATACCGCCTCCTTTATTTTTTGGGTAAGAGGTGTTAAGTACTTGCACCCATACAGCTCCACCACCAGGTGTTTGAACAATACCAGGTAACTTACCAATACCTGTCGCTTTCAAACCTAAATCAACCCAATTGTAATAAGGGCTTTCCGTCATAGAAACATACCAATCTGGGTATTTATCTTTAACTTGATCGTTAACAGAAATACTACTACTAATTTCTTCAGATATATTATAATACCCCATATCATCACACTTTCCATCACTAATGGTAAGTCCGTTTAAATAGTAATTTTCATTATCTTCAAGTGCATGGATAAGCACAACATGATGCGCAAAATTTCCACCACCCAAATTTCCACTAAGAATAGTCTCATTTATAACAATATTTCTTTGTCCAAAACTTGTTTCTGCACCACTAAAGCCACCATATAATTTCACCCCTTTCTTTAGGCCAAAAGTGTTATTTCTATCCTGTGAATTTTTATTGGGCGAAGGAGCAACTTTCGGAGTATATATTCCTTTGGCGATCCAAACTTCAGTATTCTCATCAGATAAACTAATCGTTTTCTGCAAATTGTCAGAAGCGTTACTCCACGAGCTTCCGTCTTTAGTTCCAGCACCATTTACTGTTACATATTTTATTGTTTGAGATTGTACTGCAATTGTAAATAATAACAAACAAGTAATAAGTGTGTATCTTGGTAAAGCGAGGTGCTTTTTAAAAAATGGAATAGTTTTAGTTTTCAATACATAAAAACAACATAAAAACACTAAACACAGTAAAGACAGTAAAGACAACAAGTAATATTTTTCCATAAAAAAGTAAGTAATAAAAAATGATTTATATAAGATTAGCTAATTTCGAACCCTTTCAGACAGGGATAACTCGCTCCGCAGATTTTTGTAGACATTTAACGAAAAAGTAATTTCTGCTTCACAGGTATGAGGTTTAGGTTTGCTGGCTTTATTTCTTTGTTCAAGGGGACAAAATTAAAACCTGTAAACTAATTCGAATAGCCCATTTCGTCAAATCAGTAGCCCAAAACGACATTTTTAACGATTATTTAAGAATGAAAATCAATCTTTTAAACTCTGATCTGCCAACATAAAGCAATGGAAAAAACCTCTAAAACAACTAGAATGCAATTGTTGTAGCTCTTATTCCTATTCCTTTTGAAAAACTTAAAAAAAAATTGGAACGACTAAAAACCCTTAGTTTAGGTTGCGTTCTATGTAAATCTCAGAAGGGAGTTTACCAAACTTTTTCTTAAATACAGCACTAAACTTACTATGGTTTTCATATCCTACTTCTAGAGCGACATGCTTTATTTGCATATCAGTATTCTGGACTAACTCCATCGCCAATTGCATTTTTTTATCAATATTATATTGAAGTATTGAAGTACCATAAACTAATTTGAAATCCATCTTTAGTTTTGAAGGAGATAAGTTTAATTTTTTAGCGATGGCCTCTATTCCTATAAAAGGGATGGCAAAATCTTTGGAAATTAATCGCTCACATTGTGACATTTTTTTATAATCTATAGCGTCTTTTACCTTATAATCTTCTTTTCGCAAATCGGCAAACGCATTCTTAAAAAAAGTAGATACTAAGCTCAGCGTTTGGGCTTTCAAGAGGGTGTCACTAAAAACATTATCATTAAAAGTTTTGAAAGTTTGCTCAATTTCATGAGATAATGAGGCAGCGTTAGGCACTATATCTTGGTAGGTTATAAATCCTTTATCAGAATCTAAAAACCTCTTGAAAGGAAGGTCTTTATCTAATTTGTCAAAAGGTAGGTTTTTATTGATCCAATCTGGATAAAAATGATAAATATAAAATTCACATTTAGACCCTTTATAGAAATGAGCTCCAGTATCTGTCCCTGGTTTCTTAAAACCCCAAAATTTATTTTGAAAAGGAACATCATTAATAAACTTGTTTTGCAGTTTTACTTGGCTTTCATACATTGTAAAAGTAAGCGTGTAATGTTCGCTAGGAATATGCTTGTCATATACCGTCCTAATCAAAGCATTTTGTTTGAACTCAATATTAGTTATAGTGAGCCAACAACCTTCATCAATTTTGCGATATCTAAAAGTCCCTTTGATAAAAGGATTGTTTCTGTGAACTAACTGCTCTTCAGGAAAATGTTTGCTTCCTGGAGTTTTTATTGTTGCCTCTATCATTAATTCTGGCGTATTAGCTAGAAAAGGAAATTCAAAAAAACCGTCCTTATAGAACTTTAAATTAGGCTTTATAAATTGCAACCATTTAGATAATATCATACTTCTTAATTTATAATCCCCATATAGCAAACAAATACCTCGCAAGCCTCACCTTAAAACACAGGCTAAAAAAGACCAATCGACATTAAAAAGGAATAAACTCGTAGCAAATTAACAAAAAAATTAAGATTAAAAAAACACGTATAAATACGTGTTTCAAACTCTCAGCAAACTGTAGTACTAGTTCTGTAATAAAAAACTATTACATCTAAGTCGGCAACAAAACCATAATTATATCATTTCCAATATTTTATATTAAAAAAAATCATTGTTTGACCACCATAAATTATTCGCACATAAATAAATTGCGCTAAGACGCCAAATAGGGTAAAAACCAAAAATAGCATAGTAAATAAAAGATAATAATTCTTTGAACGTCGTATAATTTAAGCAGATGAAATCAATTAAAACAGCCCTTAAATTAGCCAACAACCAATGATAAATTACAGAAAAAGCAATATATAAAGTCTTCATGAAATATGTTTTAATAATAATTTCTCAATATAAACAATACTAGCCGTTATATTCCATAAAAAAACTTCCGAAAAAGAGCGCCTAATTATGTTATTCTTAAAAAGTAAACTAAAGCAAACAACTCGGTATTCATAATTCAAGAAGCAAAATAAATCTTCCTTTTTCGACTTCAAATTGTAATTTCTAAAAAACAGAACTACTTGACCGTTCAATCACTCTTTGGGTATCGTATAAATTAAAATTTCGAAATTGGTGCCTTAACGACTTTTTATAATTTTGTTGCCTATTACGATGAATTAAAAAGCTAGCATTGTAGCAATACACTAAAAAAACATTAAAATGAGCACTACATTATTTGACAAAGTATGGGATTCGCACGTTGTGCGTAAAATAGAAGATGGACCAGATGTGTTTTTTATTGACCGTCATTTCATCCATGAAGTTACCAGTCCTGTTGCTTTTTTAGGTTTAAAAACAAGAGGCGTAACTGTTCTATACCCAGAACGTACTTTTGCAACTGCCGATCACAATACCCCAACTATAAACCAACATTTACCTGTTGAAGATCCATTATCTGCTAACCAACTGAAAGCTTTGGAAGACAATGCTGCCGAATATGGTATTTCGCATTGGGGATTGGGTCATCAAAAAAACGGAATTGTACACGTGGTAGGTCCTGAAAATGGAATCACATTACCCGGTGCAACTATAGTTTGTGGTGATTCACACACTTCTACTCACGGTGCCTTTGGAGCAATTGCCTTCGGAATCGGTACTTCTGAAGTGGAGATGGTAATGGCCACGCAATGTATCATGCAGCCGAAGCCAAAGAAAATGCGTATCAATGTAAACGGAACTTTGAGTAAAGGTGTAGGTCCAAAAGACGTTGCACTTTATATTATATCTCAATTAACTACTTCTGGAGGTACAGGATATTTTGCTGAATATGCCGGAAACGTTTTTGAAGAAATGTCAATGGAAGGCCGAATGACCGTTTGTAACCTTAGTATCGAAATGGGTGCTCGTGGTGGTATGATTGCTCCTGACCAAAAAACTTTCGACTTTTTAGAAGGAAGACTATTCGCTCCAAAAGGAGAAGCTTGGACTAAAGCAGTAGAATATTGGAAAACTTTAAAAACTGATGATGATGCAGTTTTTGACGCTGAGTTAAACATCAATGCCGAAGACATTGAACCAATGATTACATACGGTACTAATCCTGGAATGGGAATCGGTATCTCAAAAAATATTCCAACTGCAAGCCAAGTTGAAGGTGGAGCTGAGACCTACAAAAAATCATTAGCCTATATGGGTTTCGAAGAAGATGATGTGATGATAGGGAAACCAATTGATTTTGTATTCTTAGGAAGCTGTACTAATGGTCGAATCGAAGATTTTAGAGCCTTTACTGATATTGTAAAAGGACGTAAAAAAGCAGTTAATGTAACTGCTTGGCTAGTTCCAGGCTCCCATGTTGTTGAAGCACAAATTAAAGAAGAAGGATTGTTAGACATTCTTACCGAAGCAGGTTTTGTATTACGTCAGCCGGGATGTTCTGCTTGTTTAGCCATGAATGACGATAAAGTACCTGCTGGAAAATATGCAGTAAGTACTTCAAACAGAAACTTTGAAGGTCGTCAAGGACCTGGTTCAAGAACACTGTTAGCTAGCCCAATCATGGCAGCTGCAGCTGCAGTAACTGGAGTATTGACAGATCCAAGAGAGTTGATGTAAAAGATTGAAGAATGATTTTTGATTTCAGATTTAAAAATCATTCATCATTACTTTATGATTCATTTGCAAACATTTAATTATTATAAAATATATGATTTTAGATTTTTGACATTCAATTTCTACACAGCAAATCTGAATTCAAAAATTAAAAATCAAAAATTAAAAATCACATGGCATACGATAAATTTAATATCCTTACTAGTAGCGCAGTGCCGTTACCAATAGAAAACGTAGATACAGATCAAATCATTCCTGCTCGTTTCCTGAAAGCAACCGAACGTGTTGGTTTTGGAGACAACCTTTTCCGTGACTGGAGATACAATGGAGATGACACTCCTAAGGCTGATTTCGTTTTGAATAACCCAACCTACTCTGGCAAAATATTAGTGGGCGGAAAAAACTTTGGTTCAGGTTCTTCTCGTGAGCACGCTGCTTGGGCAGTTTACGACTATGGATTTCGTGCTGTAGTTTCGTCTTTCTTTGCTGATATCTTCAAAGGAAACTGTTTGAATATTGGTGTTTTACCAGTTCAGGTTTCTCCAGAATTTGCAGCAGCCATTTTCAGCGCTATTGAAGCTGATCCAAATACAGAATTAGAAATCAACCTAGAAGCACAAACAATCACCTTGTTATCAACTGGAGCAAAAGAATCTTTTGACATCAACGGATACAAAAAAAACAATATGCTGAATGGTTTTGATGACATTGATTATTTACAAAATATCAAGAAAGACATCGTAGAATTTGCTGACAAACTTCCATACTAAAAACAACCAATAAAAACGCAGTTACGCTGGTCTCAACATTATTGCTGCACTAGCGAACTGCTTTTATTCTTTTAAAAAAATAATTGTACGATGGGTAATCCTTAAACCTAAAATCGTACTAGCATCAAATTTAAAAATGGAAAAAAGAAAAATTGAAATAATGGATACGACGCTCCGTGATGGTGAACAAACCTCGGGAGTATCCTTTTCTGCTGCAGAAAAGTTAACCATTGCACAATTGTTGCTAGAGGAATTAAATGTTGATCGCATCGAAATCGCGTCGGCGCGTGTGAGCGAAGGCGAATTCCAAGGAGTAAAAGGAATTATGGAGTGGGCAGCAGACAAAGGATATGAGAACCGCATTGAAGTTTTAACCTTTGTAGACGGTGGCCTTTCTATCGAATGGATGAAAAAAGCGGGAGCTAAAGTCCAAAATTTATTGACGAAAGGCTCATTAAATCATTTAACGCATCAATTAAAGAAAACTCCAGAACAACATTTTGCCGAAATTGAGCAAGCAATAGCTTTAGCTGCAGCTAACAATATAGCGACAAATGTCTATTTAGAAGATTGGAGTAATGGTATGCGAAATTCTCCTGAATATGTATTTCAATATTTGGAGTTTCTAGCAACTCAGCCTGTCAAGAGAATATTGCTTCCAGATACATTAGGCGTGCTTGTTCCCTCTCAAACATTTGAGTTTATTTCGAAAATAACAGTGAAACATCCAAACATCCATTTTGATTTTCACGCCCACAACGATTACGATTTAAGTATCGCAAACGTTATGGAAGCAGTAAAAGCAGGGATCAAAGGCCTGCACGTGACTGTAAACGGAATGGGAGAACGCGCAGGAAACGCTCCTCTTGAAAGTACGGTAGCCGTAATCAATGATTTCATGCCCGAAATAGAAATCAATGTCAAAGAGTCTTCTTTATATTCTGTAAGTAAACTGGTAGAAACTTTTACAGGATATCGAATTCCTGCTAACAAACCAATCGTAGGAGATAATGTTTTTACACAAACTGCCGGCATTCATGCTGACGGCGACAACAAAAACAACCTGTATTTCAACGATTTACTTCCAGAACGTTTTGGCAGAAAACGTCAATATGCCCTAGGAAAAACTTCTGGCAAGGCTAATATCGAAAAAAACCTTCAAGAGTTAGGATTGAAACTGAATGCAGAAGACTTAAAATTAGTTACCCAAAGAATTATTGAATTGGGAGACAAAAAAGAAACGGTTACCAAAGAAGATTTACCTTATATTATTTCTGATGTCTTGGACAGCCAAACCTATCAAGAAAAAATAATCGTGGAGTCTTATGTGCTTTCACACGCCAAAGGTTTACGTCCTTCGACAACTCTTTGTTTAAAAATAGACGGCGAAGTCATCGAGGAGCACGCACAAGGAGATGGGCAGTTTGATGCTTTTATGAACGCACTAGCAAAAATATATAAAAGTAAAGATCTGCAATTACCAAAATTGATTGATTATGCCGTAAGAATCCCACCAGGAAGTAGCTCTGACGCATTATGCGAAACAATAATTACTTGGACTAATAACGGAAAAGAATTTAAAACTCGAGGATTAGACTCTGATCAGACAGTCGCAGCAATTATTGCAACACAAAAAATGCTGAATGTGATCCCCACCCCTTCCGAAGCATCGGAATTATCCGAAGACGAGGGAGACTTAATTACGTCGGGACATCTAATTAAAGAATTATAATCCAAATAATAACTATAATACATATCCGCCTAGTGTCCACTTCCGATTGTTATCAGAACGAAGGGGAAAAGGAGGAAAAACTATAAAACATGAAATATACTATCGCACTTTTAGCCGGAGACGGAATTGGACCTGAAGTTATAAATGAAGCTGTAAAAGTTTCTGATGCTATTGCAAAAAAATTCAATCACGAAATTACCTGGACACCAGCACTTACAGGTGCTTGTGCTATCGATGCAGTTGGAGTTCCTTATCCTGATGAAACGCACGAAATATGCATGGCTGCAGATGCCGTGCTTTTTGGTGCAATCGGACATCCGAAATACGATAACGATCCATCAGCACCAGTAAGACCAGAGCAAGGTTTGTTACTAATGCGTAAAAAATTAGGTTTGTTTGCTAATGTACGTCCTACATTTACTTTCCCTTCTTTGATCGATAATTCTCCTTTAAAAAGAGAGCGTATTGAAGGAACCGACTTGGTTTTCTTAAGAGAACTAACTGGAGGAATCTATTTTGGAGAAAAAGGAAGAAGAGACGGTGGAGAAACTGCTTTCGACAACTGTGTTTACACTAGAGCTGAGGTTCAACGTTTGGCTAAAAAAGGTTTTGAACTAGCAATGACACGTTCTAAAAAATTATGTTGTGTGGATAAAGCCAATGTATTAGAAACGTCACGTTTATGGAGAGAAACGGTACAGGCAATGGAAAAAGACTATCCAGAGGTAACGGTAAGTTATGAATTTGTTGATGCAGTTGCCATGCGATTAGTGCAATGGCCAAACTCATATGATGTATTGATTACGGAGAACTTATTTGGAGATATTTTAACCGATGAAGCTTCTGTAATTTCAGGATCTATGGGATTGATGCCATCTGCATCTGTAGGAGAACACACTTCTTTATACGAACCAATTCACGGTTCTTACCCACAAGCAACAGGATTAAATATTGCTAACCCATTGGCGACAGTATTATCGGCAGCGATGATGTTTGAAGACGCTTTTGGATTAAAAGAAGAAGCGGCAGCGATTAGAGCAGTCGTTAATAAATCATTGGAGCAAGGAATTGTAACCGAAGATTTAGCTGCCAAAGGAGCAACAGCTTATAAAACAAGTGATGTTGGAGATTGGTTAGTAGCTAATTTGTAATATTCAAAATATAATCTAGGAAAGGCTGTCTCTCTAGACTGAACCCAAAAAGTTAGACAAATTTATAATTAATTTTGATAATAATGAGCTCGATATTGGATCGGGCTCATTTTGTTTAAATTAGATTTAATTCTCTCGTTATTGTAATAGTTTATGTATTCCTTTATTTCTTCTTTTAATTGGTTTATAGAGCTGTATTTCTTTAGATAAAATAATTCTGATTTAAGTATTCCAAAAAAGTTTTCGATAATAGCATTATCTAAACAGTTCCCTTTTCTTGACATACTTTGTATAATTCCTTTTTCTTTCAATAGAAATTGATACTGTTTCATC
>NZ_SMFO01000016.1 GCF_004349145.1 Flavobacterium hiemivividum
TTAACTGTATTTCTGGAAAGCGAGAGATAATTGCTAATAAAGAGCTTACTCTTACCGCTACAATAGAATTTTAGTGCTTTTCTAATTTTGCTCATGTCTGTTAGTTTATTGGCCATAAATCCGTCGTTTTTTTAACGAATTTAAGGGCTAACAACATGAAAAAAGTAGTTGTTTTTTAGGTGGTCACTTTCAACTGGAATCAGGTGGTCAGTTTGCTCCGGAATTGGGTGGTCAATTTCAACCGAAACAAGTGGTCAATTTACACTGGAATTGGGTGGTCAATTTGACCGTTTTTTCCACAAGCCCTCCGGGTTTCTAAAAAAATCTCCACCCTTATAGTTTCAAATCAGAATCTGGATGTAAAATCAGGTACGCACAACTCAACGCGAGTTAGGTTGTATTTTTTCAGAAAAACTGGACTTCTTTTGAAACCTCCGCTAATGCGACTACTTTCTTTTTTTTTCTTTTTTTCTTTTAAGAAATGGATTCAAGAGCCAAAGACGTTTTGCTAGAGCTCTATATTTCACTCACACATATAAAGCCCCCGCCTTAATTTTATATATCGAATCCTATATATATCATAAGCGGGGTAGGTCTGCTTGAGAGGACGTGTTTTGGCTACATTAGACATACTGCTAACGTGCGTTTTAATAAAGATAGCACTTACTCTTGTGTTGAGGTTTACTTAGCCATTAAAGCTCTTAAACAAGACCTTTTACAACAGCTAACATGTAGTTTTATACCATAGGGTAAAGCTTGTATAGAAGGTTCTGACCTTAAATTCCTGTTTTTCCGTTGTCAAAAAACACTAGGTAGCGATCCCCCCCGTCAAATTATAGGGGAAAGTAAAATTGGAGTTAGAATTTCTAAGACGGAAGCTGTTTTGAAATTATTCTGAGGGAGGGAGTCTAATAAAAAAGACTAATAATAACACCTTAAAATTATGCAAATAATATGCAAACGCTAATTTATAAGAAAAACAAATTACCGTAAAACAAAAATAACCCACTGATTATCAGTGAGTTATTTAGTGAAGGCAGAAGGATTCGAACCTTCGACCGCCTGCTTAGAAGGCAGGTGCTCTATCCAGCTGAGCTATGCCTCCATTTTTCTTTTAAAACTTAAATGGAAAAAGTTTATTCTGTCGGGGTGGCAGGATTCGAACCTGCGGCCTCCTGCTCCCAAAGCAGGCGCGATAACCGAGCTACGCTACACCCCGTAAAACATAAAATCATTCTTAAACTTTTTTTCAAATAGCTCTCAAAAAATATTTGAGTTATTTAATTCGAAAATACTATCTTTCGAAACAAAAAAAGTAAGCGGAGGGACAGGGACTCGAACCCTGGCACCGGTTACCCGATGACAGTTTAGCAAACTGCTCCATTACCACTCTGGCACCCCTCCAAGCTCAGAGAAACATGTCTCGTTTTGCGGTTGCAAATGTAACACTTCATTGCATTACTCACAACTATTTCAGGGCTTTTTTTTAATGTTTTTTTGCATTTTTATAAAACCGCTTAACAATCAAACATATAGCTTGAAATAAAAATCATATTTATTTCGAGAAAAATATAATACCCAAATCAAAATCAGATTTTATATTAATTTGATTAAATTTGCTAGATAAACTAACATTACAAAAATCATGAACAAAAGAGTTGTTATCGTTTCTGCCGTTAGGACACCTATCGGAAGCTTTATGGGAGGATTATCTACAGTGCCTGCTCCAAGATTAGGCGCTATAGCCATTAAAGGAGCTTTAGATAAAATAAAATTAGATCCAAAATTAGTTGATGAAGTATATATGGGTAATGTGGTTCAGGCCGGCGTAGGACAAGCTCCCGCACGTCAAGCTGCAATTTTTGCAGGCTTAGCTGATACCGTTGCTTGTACAACAATAAATAAAGTATGTGCATCAGGCATGAAATCAGTAATGCTGGCGGCACAAGCTATCCAATGCGGTGATGCCGAAATCGTAGTTGCTGGTGGTATGGAAAACATGAGTTTAATTCCGCATTACATGAATTTGAGAGCTGGAACTAAATTTGGCCCTTCGACTATGGTTGACGGAATGCAAAAGGACGGACTTGTTGACGCTTACGACAACAACGCTATGGGCGTTTGTGCGGACTTATGTGCGACTGAATATAACTTTACTAGAGAAGATCAAGATAAGTACGCAATTCAATCGTATGAGCGTTCATCAAAAGCTTGGGAAGCTGGTAAGTTTGATAACGAAATTGTTCCAGTAGCTGTACCGCAGCGAAAAGGAGATCCAGTTATAGTATCTAGGGACGAAGAATATACAAATGTCAAAATAGATAAGATTCCAACTTTAAACGCTGTTTTTTCTAAAGATGGAACTGTAACTGCCGCAAACGCATCAACCATAAATGATGGTGCAGCAGCTATGATCTTAATGAGCGAAGAAAAAGCATTATCATTAGGTCTAAAACCTCTTGCATTTATAAAAAGTTACGCTGATGCTGCTCAAGAACCAAAATGGTTTACAACGAGCCCATCTAAAGCACTTCCTAAAGCTTTAGATAAAGCAGGAATACCAATCAGTGATGTTGATTATTTTGAGTTCAACGAGGCTTTCGCAGTCGTAGGACTTGCAAATGCTAAAATTTTAGGTTTAGAAAATGATAAAGTAAATGTAAATGGTGGTGCCGTTTCGCTAGGACATCCTCTAGGATGCTCAGGAGCACGAATTATTGTTACTTTATTGAATGTTTTAGAGCAAAATAATGCTAAAATTGGAGCCGCAGCTATATGCAATGGTGGTGGTGGTGCTTCGGCAATTGTGATAGAAAGACTTTAAAAAAATATGAGTTATGAGTTTTGAGTTTTGACACTTACAACTCATAACTCTTAACTCATAACTTTACATAAATGTTCGGAATTTGTAATCTGGCTATTATCCCGCTTCGGTTTGAACCAAATGATAGAAGCGAAATCGTTTCTCAAGTTTTATTTGGTGAACATTTTGAAGTTTTAGAACAACAAAAACAATGGTCTCGCATCAAGATGCAATTTGACGGATATGAAGGCTGGGTAGATTCCAAACAATACCAAGTAATTTCAGAGTCTGACTTCAATCAGCTTTCTGACGAACCTATTATCTTAAATGCTGATTTAATCGAATACGTCACTGGATCTAATAATTTGCTGATGCCAATTCCTCTAGGCGCTTCAATTTCGTTTATTAGCAACGACACTATAAATACAAGTAACTTCGATTTTGAAGGAACAAAAGTAAATGGTGTAAAAGATAAAAAGCACCTTATAAATACCGCCTTTTTATATCTTAACGCTCCTTATCTTTGGGGTGGAAAAACACCTTTTGGCATTGATTGCTCAGGTTTTACCCAAATGGTCTACAAGCTTAACGGCTACAAACTACTAAGAGACGCTTCGCAACAAGCCACACAAGGAGAAGCTTTAAGTTTTATCGAAGAGAGCGAACCAGGTGATTTGGCTTTTTTCGACAATGAAGAAGGCAGCATTATTCATGTGGGCATCATCATGGAAAACAACTATATTATCCATGCCAGCGGAAAAATACGGATTGATAGATTAGATCATCTAGGGATTTATAATCCCGAAATAAACAAACATACTCACAAACTGAGAGTCATTAAAAAGATTATATAAAAAAACCTATCTGAACTAAATCAGATAGGTTTTTTTTCAAAACTGTAAACGAATGTATTATTTCATTTTTGCTTCTAAAGCTTTCTTTTCAGCAGTCATTTCTAATGCACTGTACACATTTAAAAGTGTTTTAGCTACATCATCATTTTTAGAATCTACTTCTAATGCTTTTACTAAATAAGGTATAGCGCTTTTAAATACGTTTTGTCTTTGCGTTTTCAAAACTGCATAACGCTTCATATCTTTATCAGACGTTCCTAATTTATTCATTTCATCGATAATCCCAGTCTCAGCGTCTAACTTTAATGCCGCCATATTGATGTAAGCATTAACATATTTAGGGTTAATTACAATAGCTCTATCATAATATTTTTCAGCATTTACAAGGTCTTTAGCATTACCACTAATTACTCCTAAGTTAAAAACTAAATCTGCATCATTAGGATTTTTTTCTAAAACTTCATTGATTAACTTTTTATAAGTATCAAAGTCTTTAGTTTCTAAATACAAGTTTGCCTGAGTTAATATCAATGAAGTATCGTCAGGATTTGCAGCTCTAGCCTCTTCAATTGCTTTTTTAGCTTCTTCTGTTTTACCACCTTCAACTAAAATCAAAGCCATGTTTTTGTATATCTCTCCTCTTTTTGAAGGAATAACTTCAACAGTAGGTTTTTCGTGCGTACCTAACTTAACAGCTCTATCTCTTTCGGCAAGAGTATTAAAAAGATCTTCCTTATCTGAAATTTTATTTACCGCTAAGTAACTAGTTCCTTTTCCAGAATAGTTCATTCTTTTTAACTCTTCGTACATCTTTAACGCTGTATCATACTCTTTTGCATTTACATAAGTCGAAGCTGCATAGTATAGATTTAAAGTGTCTTTTTTGTCCAACAAATAAGCATCGTACAATTTTTTTGCACTATCTGAATGTTTTTCAACTTTAGAGTCGGCAATAGCGCTATTAATCAATTTATATTTTATATCAATAATTGATGTCGCAGCCTGAGCAGAAAATTTAGCTTTTCCAGACGCTTTCTCTGCATTTACTAAACTTAAATAAGCATCTGCAGCTAAGGCCAAATTTTTATCTGTATCAATGCTTTTATTTGCTAATTCAAGATATGTATTTCCTTTTAAAAAGAAAAATTGCGCTTTTTCGTCTGCACTTGCATTAGCCAATAAAGATTCAGCACCTTGTAAAATAGTAGCTGCTTCTTGAGTACTTCCTTTTTTTAGCGCTTTTTCAGCAGCTTTAATTTCATCTTTTTGAGCAAAAGACGCTACTGATAGCAATAAAGCTGACGCTAGTACTACATATTTACTTTTCATAAAATTCTATTTAATAATTAATTAATCTTTGTTTTTGTCTATTATTCTTGTTTATACTTCGTCATCAGCATCGTCTGCTTCATCCTCAGCTTCATCTTCTACTTCGTCATCTTCGTCCTCATCTTCGTCAGTAACACCCTCATCTTCCAGAACTTCTAAAATAGGTTTTACTCTTTCGATTACTTCCACTTCAATAACGTTACCGTCTTCGTCAACAACAACTTCTGGATCATCTTTCATCACTTTTGTAACCGCAGCGATAGAATCTTTACCTTTTAAGTTTATCAATTTCACACCTTGAGTAGCACGTCCCATAACTCTTAAGTCTTCGACAGCCATTCTTATTGTTAATCCTGATTTGTTGATAATCATTAAATCATCTGCATCAGTAACCGCATTGATCGAAATCAGATTACCTGTTTTCTCAGTAATATTTAAAGTTTTAACTCCTTTACCACCACGATTCGTAATACGATAAACATCTTCTCCATCGTCATCAACTAATTTAGTACGTTTTCCGTATCCATTTTCAGTTACAACTAAGACTTGAGATTCATTTACTGCATCCTTATCTACAGTAACCATGCCAATTACTTCATCAGTATCATCCTTAAGCGAGATTCCACGCACTCCAGAAGCCGTTCTTCCCATCGGACGGGTTTTAGATTCTTCAAAACGAACTAACTTCCCTGACTTAACAGCAAGGATAATTTGGCTCTCACCATTCGTTAATTTAGCTTCTAATAATTCATCTCCCTCTCTAATCGTAATTGCTGCAACACCATTTACTCTAGGTTTAGAATATTTCTCTAAAGAGGTTTTCTTAACCTGACCTTTTTTAGTCACCATAACTAAATTATGACTCTTAATATAGTCTTGATCTTTTAAGTCTTGTGTACAAATAAATGCTTTTACCTTATCATCACTTTCGATATTAACAAGATTCTGAATCGCTCTACCCTTAGCAGTTTTAGTTCCTTCCGGTATTTCATAAACACGCATCCAGAAACATTTTCCTTTTTGAGTAAAGAACATCATATATTGATGGTTAGTCGCCACAAACATGTGTTCTAAGAAATCTTGATCTCTTGTTCCAGCACTTTTTTGACCTACTCCACCTCTATTTTGTGTTTTGTATTCTGTTAGGTTTGTACGTTTAATATATCCTGCATGCGAAATTGTAATAACTACATTCTCATCAGCAATTAAATCTTCGATACTTACATCTCCACCAGAATATTCAATTTGGGAACGACGCTCATCCCCGTATTTATCACGTATTTCGATAAGCTCCTCTTTAATTAAAGCTGTTCTCAGATTAATATCTTCTAATAATGCTTTTAAGTGCGCTATTAACTTCATTAATTCTTCATATTCAGCTCTTAACTTGTCTTGTTCTAGACCTGTTAATTGACGTAAACGCATTTCTACGATCGCACGCGCTTGAATATCTGATAATTTAAATCTTTCGATTAATTTTTCACGAGCTTCTTCGGTATTTTTCGAACCTCTAATTAAAGCGATTACTTCGTCAATATTATCTGAAGCAATGATTAATCCTTCTAAAATATGAGCTCTCTCTTCTGCTTTACGCAATTCGAAACGTGTTCTTCTAACTACCACATCATGGCGGTGCTCTACAAAATAGTGAATCATGTCTTTCAGATTCAACATCTGTGGACGACCTTTTACCAATGCAATATTATTCACACTAAAAGAAGACTGTAACTGCGTATACTTATAAAGCGTATTTAAAACTACGTTTGGAGTCGCATCACGCTTCAAGATATAAACAATACGCATACCGTTCCTATCTGATTCATCGCGAATATTTGCTATTCCATCAATTTTTTTATCGTTAACTAAATCGGCAGTACGCTTGATCATATCGGCCTTATTCACTTGGTACGGAATTTCGGTAACGATGATACATTCTCTTCCGTCCACTTCTTCAAAACCAACTTTAGCACGCATTACAACACGTCCTCTTCCGGTTTTAAAAGCTTCCCGAACACCTTCGTAACCATAGATAATTCCTCCAGTTGGAAAATCCGGCGCTTTTATATAGGTAATTAACTCATCTATCTCGATATCGTTATTATCCATGTAAGCCAAAGTACCGTTGATTACTTCGGTAAGGTTGTGCGGAGGCATATTAGTCGCCATACCTACAGCAATTCCTGTTGCTCCATTGATCAATAAAGTAGGAACACGAGTTGGCATTACTTTTGGCTCATATAAAGTATCATCAAAATTCAGTTGAAAATCAACCGTTTCTTTTTCGATATCAGCCATTATTTCTTCCGAAATCTTGCGCATTCTAGCTTCAGTGTAACGCATTGCTGCAGGGCTATCGCCATCTACAGATCCAAAGTTACCTTGACCATCCACTAATAAATATCGCAAACTCCATTCTTGAGCCATACGAACCATGGCATCATAAACTGATGTATCTCCGTGAGGGTGATACTTACCTAAAACTTCCCCGACAATTCTGGCGGATTTTTTATGGGCTTTATTTGAAAAAACTCCTAAATCATACATTCCGTAAAGAACTCTTCGATGAACTGGTTTCAAACCATCTCTAACATCTGGAAGCGCCCTTGATACAATTACTGACATCGAATAATCAATGTAAGCTGACTTCATTTCATCTTCTATGTTAATAGGAATTAACTTTTCTCCTTCAGACATAAGTTGTTATATTAAAATATTATATTAGTTTCAAAACGTGCCAATATACGGCTTTTTGAAATTTATAGCCCTGTTTTAACGTTCTAATTTCAAAGATTTATTAACAAAATTACATCGGTTTTGTTTAATAAATTAAGCGCATTTTTACAATATTTCCCTATATTTTTTGTCAATTAGCTGACATGACATCTTCGGGTACGATTTTTGTTTTTAAAATACTAATTCACTAAGTTTACATATACAAAACACACATTATGGATGATAATTTTTCACCAAGAGTAAAAGATGTTATTACCTATAGCAAGGAAGAAGCTTTGCGATTAGGTCACGACTTCATAGGAACTGAACACTTGATGCTAGGTATTCTTCGCGATGGTAATGGTAAAGCAATTCAAATATTAAATAACCTATCTGTCGACTTAGACCATTTGCGTCGAAAGGTAGAAATACTAAGCCCAGCAACTCCTAGCATCGAAACAAATTTAGAAAAGAAAAATCTTCATTTGACCCGACAAGCAGAACGCGCTTTAAAAACAACTTTTCTAGAAGCAAAAGTGTTTCAAAGCTCCTCTGTTAGTACAGCGCATTTATTGCTCTGTATTCTGAGAAACGAAAACGATCCTACAACCAAGCTACTGAATAAACTTAAAATTGATTATGATGTAGCTAAAGAACAATATATCAATATGACACCAAACGAAGAAGAATTCTTGGAAAATTTACCAAGAGCTACAGACTCATACAATGACGATTCAGGACAAGATGACAGTCTTAAAGAAGGGAGTTTTAATAATCCAGCCAATAAATCCAATAAGAAATCTAAAACACCTGTATTAGACAACTTCGGAAGAGATTTAACAGAAATGGCCGAAGAAGGAAAACTAGACCCTGTTGTAGGACGTGAGAAAGAAATTGAACGTGTTTGCCAAATTTTGAGTCGACGTAAAAAGAACAATCCGCTCCTTATAGGTGAGCCAGGTGTTGGTAAATCAGCTATTGCCGAAGGTTTAGCTTTGAGAATCATTCAGAAGAAAGTTTCTCGAATCTTATTCAATAAGCGAGTAGTTACTTTAGATTTAGCAAGTCTTGTGGCTGGAACTAAATATAGAGGACAGTTTGAAGAACGCATGAAAGCGGTAATGAATGAATTAGAAAAAAATGACGATATCATTCTTTTTATTGATGAAATTCACACTATTGTAGGTGCTGGTGGTGCAACTGGTTCATTGGATGCATCCAATATGTTTAAACCTGCTCTAGCAAGAGGAGAAATCCAATGTATCGGAGCAACGACGCTCGATGAATACAGACAGTATATTGAAAAAGACGGTGCATTAGAAAGACGTTTTCAAAAGATAATTGTAGAACCAACTTCTGTTGAAGAAACAATTACCATTTTAAATAACATCAAAAACAAATACGAAGACCATCATAATGTTACTTATACAGCCGAAGCTATTGAAGCCTGTGTTAAGTTAACAAATAGATATATGTCTGAACGTTTCTTGCCAGACAAAGCTATCGATGCCTTGGATGAAGCAGGTTCACGCGTGCACATTACTAATATTGAAGTTCCAAAAAAGGTGCTTGACTTAGAGCGCCAACTGGAAGATATTCGAGAATTAAAAAATGTTGTTGTTAAGAAACAAAAATATGAGGAAGCCGCTAAGCTTCGTGATGACGAAAAACGCATCGAAAAAGAATTAGCAATTGCTCAAGAACAATGGGAAGAGGATGCAAAAAACAATCGAATTGAAGTTACAGAGGACAATGTTGCCGACGTAGTTTCCATGATGACTGGAATTCCTGTAAACCGTATTGCACAAACAGAAAGTAATAAACTGGCTATTTTACCAGAATTGATCGAAAGTAAAGTTATTGGACAAAAAGAAGCAGTTTTAAAAATCGCGAGGTCGATTCAAAGAAATCGTGCGGGATTGAAAGACCCAAACAGGCCTATTGGTTCCTTTATTTTCCTTGGTCAAACAGGTGTTGGAAAAACACAATTAGCCAAGGTTCTTGCTAAAGAATTGTTTGATTCTGAGGATGCATTGGTTCGAATTGACATGAGTGAATACATGGAGAAATTTGCGATCTCTCGTTTAGTTGGAGCGCCTCCAGGATACGTAGGTTATGAAGAAGGCGGTCAATTAACTGAGAAAGTTCGTAGAAAACCCTATTGTGTGGTCCTATTGGATGAAATTGAGAAAGCGCATCCAGATGTTTTCAACATGTTATTACAAGTTTTAGATGACGGATATTTAACAGATAGTTTGGGCCGTAAAATTGATTTCAAAAACACGATAATTATCATGACTTCAAATGTTGGAGCCAGACAATTAAAAGATTTTGGTCAAGGTGTCGGTTTTGGAACGGCCGCAAGAGCTGCGAATGCTGAAGATAATTCTAAAAGCATTATCGAAAACGCGTTGAAGAAAACTTTTGCACCGGAATTTCTAAACAGAATCGACGATGTAATTGTATTCAACACATTAGAGAAACATGATATTGATTTAATTATCGAAATTGAATTGAAAAAACTATATGCTCGTCTTACTGAACTAGGGTATAATTTGACAATTTCTGATAAGGCAAAAGCATTTATTGCAGAGAAAGGTTTTGATAAGCAATTTGGTGCAAGACCATTAAAAAGAGCCATTCAAAAATATGTTGAAGATAGCCTTGCCGAAGAGATCATTACATCTAAAATCGCCACCGGAGATGAGATATTCATGGATATTGAAGAGGGAGCTCAAGAATTAAATGTAAAAGTTAATAAAGCAGAAGCACCTACTAAGTAATTGCAAACTGCGTTTTTTATAATACCGTAAACCCGTTACGTCTTTCTTACGTAACGGGTTTATTCTTTATAGCAATTCTGTATATTTATAAAAACAAATATTTACATTTGACTTTTATAATATGCACTTAACAAAAATAAAAATATATGGCTCAAGATAAAGTTATTCTAGGTAGCGAAGAATGGTGTTCTTTTCCCGAACTAGGAATTCCTACAATAAAAGCACGTGTAGATTCTGGTGCAAAAACATCTGCTTTACATGCGATCAACATTGCTCCTTTTATCAAAAATGAAACAAATTGGGTGCGATTTGACATCAATCCTATTCAAAATAATTTAAAAACCGTCATCCATTGCGAGGCGCGTTTAGTTGATAAGCGTATCGTGAAAAGCTCTAGTGGTTTTAGAGAACAGCGTTATGTGATTCAAACTAATTTAGAGATTGGGACAGAGAGCTGGCCTATCGAAATGACATTGACAAATCGAGATTCAATGGGATTCAGAATGCTTTTAGGTAGAGAAGCCATGAGCGGAAGAGTACTAGTCGATCCTGCTCAGCAATACCTATTGGGCCAACCAACAAATGACAATCTTAAAGAATTATATAAAAATTCCGAAAAAGCAGCTACTGGTTTACGTATTGGAGTTTTGGCTAGTAATCCTGAATTATACAGCAACAAACGGATTATGGAAGCGGGCGAAATGCGTGGTCACGAAATGCATTTCTTAAACATCAAAGAGTGTTACATGCGTCTTGATGCTAAAACACCTGAAATTCACTATAGAGGCGGAATCATATTAAATCAATTTGATGCGATCATCCCTAGAATAAGACCGAGTATCACCTTTTATGGCTGTGCTTTAACGAGACAGTTTGAAGCTTTAAAAGTATTTAGTTTAAACTCAGCTGCAGCAATTACACAATCACGCGATAAGTTATTCTCATTGCAATTATTATTAAATAGTGGTATTGGGATTCCTACAACTGGTTTTGCTAATTCACCGTTAGACACCAATGATTTGATCAAAATGGTGGGCGGTTCACCATTAATTGTGAAATTACTAGAAGGAACTCAAGGTAAAGGAGTTGTTCTTGCTGAGACTAAGAAAGCAGCAGAAAGTGTAATCAACGCTTTTAAAAGTGTAAATGCTAATATACTAGTTCAAGAATTTATAAAAGAAGCTAATGGTAAAGATTTACGTTTATTTGTGATTGACGGAAAAGTAGTTGCGACTATTCAGCGTGAAGCGATGCCAGGAGAATTTAGAGCTAACATCCACCTTGGCGGAACAGCATCTGTTATTAAAGCAACCATGGAAGAAAAGCGAATTGCTATTAAAGCAGCAAAAGCGATGGACTTAAAGGTGGCCGGAGTAGATATTATCCGTTCAGCGAAAGGTCCGTTATTGCTTGAAGTAAATTCCTCTCCAGGATTAGAAGGAATTGAAGGCGCTACCAATAAAGATATTGCCGGCGAAATGATAAAAGCTATCGAAAAGAATTTTAAGATGAGATAGTAGATTTAGCTCTCTTAGAAATTAAAAGTTTTAGACTCAATAAATTCGATAAAAAAACCATCCTAACATTAAAATTAGGATGGTTTTTTATTTATTCGAAAAATATAATTATCTTAAAGAAACAATGAAAGCGCATAATATATTAGTGCTGCTAACAAGGCCGAAATAGGAATCGTTAACACCCAAGCCCACAATAGACTTACCGTAACGCCCCATCTTACTGCAGATACACGCTTCGTCATACCTACTCCAATAATAGATCCTGTAATAGTATGTGTTGTACTCACGGGAACTTTAAAGTGTTCTGTGAAATATAAGGTTAAAGCTCCAGCTGTTTCAGCAGCTACCCCTTCAAATGAAGTTACTTTTGTGATTTTTGATCCCATTGTTTTTACAATCTTCCAGCCACCACTCAATGTTCCTGCCGCAATTGCGGAGTAACAAGCTAACGGAATCCACTCCGGCATTCTAAAATCGCCATCTTCATTTGGAAGCACCACATCTAACCAATGAGGCAGACTTTCTTGAGCAATTCCACTTGTATGAATATAAACAGTAACTGCCGCAGCAATAATCCCCATTACTTTTTGAGAATCATTCCCACCATGTCCTAAACTAAAAGCAGCAGAAGACAATAATTGCATTTTCTTCAACCACGCTGCCGATTGATGTAAGTTTAAACTACTAAATATTAAACAAAAAGTACTAATTGACAAAATTATAAAAGCAACCAAAAACCATTTAATATTGTGTGATTCAAAAACTACACTCCACATATGAGAATCAAAACGAGGTTTTTTGATTTCATCGTAGTGAATCATCTGACTTGCAACAAACCAAATAGTCAAAATCATTAAACTCAGTGTAAATAATTTAGGATAAATGCTTTTCTTCGAAGCATTAAGAAGCCAAATAGATATTAAATAAGACATTAAAGTCCCCAATAAAGGAGCTAAAACAATAAAAGCAATAATCACCAAAACTCCCGAAGGAAAACTTCCTTCATTACCTGCAGTATACCAGTTTACGGTATCGTACCAATAAGCAGTTTTAATTTCGGCACCATTAACGATTGTATATTTAAGAAAACCGTGAACTGCAATGGCATGAGCAATAGCCGCACCTGCAAACCCACCAATTAGAGTATGAGAAGAACTCGACGGAATTCCTTGCCACCAGGTAAATAAATTCCAAATAATGGCCGCAATAACACCGGCGAGAATCACCACTAGATTAATTTCTAATGTATTAGCGGTTTTAGCTACGGTATCTGCGACACCAAAACCAAAGACCCAATAAGCTAAGAAATTAAAAAAAGCAGCCCAAACAACGGCTTGGAAAGGCGATAAAACTTTTGTGGCAACAACGGTAGCAATAGCATTAGCTGCGTCATGAAAACCATTGATGTAATCAAAAATTAAAGCCAGGACTATAATAACTAGAAGTAAAGTAAATTCCATAAATGTAATTTCAGAAAGAAATAGATAAAATTAAGAATGCTTTACAGCGATTGATTCAAGGACACCGGCAACGCTTTTACATTTATCTGTAGCAGTTTCTAAAACCGATAATACTTCTTTATACTTCAATAAATTCTTAACATCTGTCTCATTTTCGAAAATTTCAAAAACGGCTTTGTTATAAACGTTATCTGATTTATTCTCCAATTTATTAATTCTAGCACAGGCAGCAGTTATATTCTTTATATTCTTAAAACCTTTCAATTCTTTAACGGCTGTGTCAATGTTTTGACATGCTTCTAAATTGATTTCTGTCAATTTTCGAATTGATTTAGTAATTTTATCCACTTGATACAATCTCATTCTACTTGCTGCACCTTGAAGATTGTCAGCAACATTGTCAATAGATGTAATTAGTGCATGAATGTCTTCTCTGTCAAACGGAGTAATAAAGTTCCTACTTAACTCAAGATTAGTCTGACGAGTAATTTCCTCTCCTCTTTCTTCTAATTTATCGATTTTTTGAAAAAGAACTTCTCTTTCTTTTAATGGTTGGTTAACAGCCTCATGTAAATAAGTTGCTAATTCAATTAAATTACTAGAAGCTTCCTCAAATAAAGGAAAGAATTTTTTATCCTTCGGAACTAAAAATTGGAAGATGGTATTTAACGACATATTTTTTTTTTTGGATGCAAAAATACTTTATTTTATTATTCGATCGATTATCTAATCCAATAAATCATCTTCTATTTGAAAACTGTTTAAAAAAGCAACCGTTTTCTCAATGTCATAATGTAAAATTCGATCTTCTTTTACGAACGAAACCTCTTCTCTATAAGAACTTAAAAACATTTCGATGAACTCACTTGACTGAAGTGGTCTTCTAAACTCAATCGCTTGTGAAGCATTCATCAATTCGATCGCTAAAATACGTTCCAGATTATCCATAACACGCAACGCTTTTGTAGCACCGTTTGCCCCCATGCTCACATGATCTTCTTGCCCATTACTGGAAACAATACTATCGACACTAGAAGGTGTCGCTAATTGCTTGTTTTGACTTGCAATACTAGCAGCCGTATACTGTGGAATCATAAAACCCGAATTCAATCCTGGATTATCCACTAAAAAAGCAGGTAAATTACGCAATCCTGAAATCAACTGATAGGTCCTTCTTTCGGAAATACTACCTAATTCAGCTAAAGCAATTGCCATAAAGTCTAAGGCTAGTGCCAATGGCTGTCCGTGGAAATTCCCACCAGAGATAATCTGGTCACTTTCGATAAATATATTTGGATTATCTGTAACCGAATTAATTTCAGTTTTGAATACTTTTCTAACGTAATCAATAGCGTCTTTTGAAGCGCCATGAACTTGCGGAATGCAACGGAATGAGTACGGATCTTGAACATGTACTTTCACTTGTTTTATAATTTCACTTCCTTCCAGAAATTCTTTTATACGACCGGCAGTTGTGATCTGCCCTTTATGAGGACGAATAAAATGAATTAATTCATTAAATGGTTCGATGCGACCATCAAAACCTTCTAAGGATATCGCGCCTATTAAATCAGCTAAATAAGAAAACTTATTGGCTTTCATTAAAATATGAGCTCCATAAGCGCTCATGAATTGCGTTCCATTTAGCAAAGCCAGTCCTTCTTTAGACTGCAATACAATAGGCTGCCAGTTAAAGCGTTCCATAATCACGCTTGAATGCACTTTTTCGCCTTCAAAAAACACTTCTCCTTCTCCTAATAAAGGTAAAGATAAATGTGCTAAAGGAGCTAAATCTCCAGATGCGCCAAGGGAACCTTGAGTATAAATAATAGGTAAAATATCATTGTTATAAAAAGCCAGTAAACGCTCCACTGTTTGCAATTGTATTCCTGAATGCCCATAGCTCAATGACTGGATTTTCAACAACAACATCAGTTTTACGATTTCATGTGGAACTTCATCCCCAGTGCCGCAAGCATGCGATTTTACTAGGTTTTCCTGAAGTTTTGATAAGTTTTCATTGGAGATCTTAACATTACAAAGCGATCCAAAACCCGTATTTATACCGTAAATAGGTTCAGAATGCGTCACCATTTTTGCATCTAAATAATCCCTACATTTTTGAATATTAATTTTAGCCTCATCAGAGAGGTCTAATAACATCTGTTGTGAAATAATCTCGTTTACGGTTTCCAGGGAAAGTAGTGCAGTACTTATATAATGTGTATTATCCATTTAAGCTTTAATTTGAGAAGCCAAAATTGACTAAATCAATATTAAAAAGCAACATATATTAACTATAATTTAAATTTCAGATTAAAAAGTATCGATTTACCAAACTTGACCGTGTTTATTACAGAATTACCATGCTTCATAAAGTGATCATTTTAATTGTATTGAGTAGATTGTCACGTAGTTTTATCCATGGTAGTTCAAATTCGAAAAAATCACTATTAGGAATCAAACTTGGTTCTTTCTCCTATAAACCAGATGGAATTAAGGGTTAAAATCAAAAAAAATGGGCTCTAAAACTACTTATGAAAGCTAGTTGCTTAGAAGTCAAATAACGATTGCTACAATAAGAAGGAGGTAAAATAAGAAATATTCAATTGAGGACGAATTCTCATCTAAATTTTAAAATATTCGCAAAAAGCAGCTAAAAGACACTTCCTTTTTATAAAAAGCTGTATTTTTGAAAAACAATAATGACAAATAACAGAACTACATATCACTCTTCGATAACAACTCAAATTTGGGTTGCACTTTCTGTTACTTCTACAATTACTACAACAACTACTACCCCTTAGGGGTATACATTTTACATATAATCCTATTTTATATTTTTCTTTTTTTGGAAGGAAAGATTTTGGATAGGTATATTACATTGTCTTTTTCTCTAAAATAAAACAAACAAAATGAAAGTATTAAAATTTGGCGGAACTTCGGTAGCCAATTCCCAAAATATAAAACTAGTCTTAGATATAGTTCAAAATCAAGCAAAACAAGACCAATTAATCGTAGTTGTATCTGCACTAAGTAAAGTTACGGATCTTCTTCAGTTGGCTTCACAAAAAGCAGCCTCAACGGATGAAAGTTATAAGGAAATCGTTGCCGAAATTGAGCAAAAACATCTAAACGCTGTTAAAGAATTAATTCCTGTTAGTGAGCAAAGCAGCGTTTTAAGTCATATCAAACGCATCATCAATCATTTGGAAACACTTTTAGACGGTTGCTTCCTTTTGGGCGAACTATCTAATAGAACATCAGATACAATTTTAAGTTTTGGCGAGTTGCTTTCTTCTTATATTATTGCTGAAGCACTGAAACAAAATTATAAAAACAGTACCTACAAAGACAGCCGTGAGCTGATTAAAACCGACAATAATTTTGGAAAAGCAACCGTGAATTTCAAAGTTACAAATGAATTAATCAACAATTTTTATGCTGCGAATGAATCTCAGGTAATTTTAATGCCCGGTTTTATTGCGTCCTCTGTTGACGGAATCAACACCACTTTAGGTCGTGGCGGATCAGATTATACCGCTGCAATAATGGCTGGAGCATTAGACGCAACTGATTTAGAAATCTGGACTGACGTAAACGGAATGTACACTGCTAACCCAAAAATCGTAAAACAAGCGCAGCCAATAGCTTCCATATCGTATCAAGAAGCAATGGAGTTGTCTCATTTTGGAGCCAAGGTTTTATTCCCGCCTACTATTCAGCCGGTTTTACGAAAAAACATTCCTATTCATATCAAGAATACATTCGAACCACAAGCAGAAGGAACTTATATTTCAGCCCAATCGATTTCTAACGGCCAGCCCGTAAAAGGAATCAGCCATATCGAGAATATTACTTTGATTACGCTGGAAGGCCCTGGAATGATTGGTGTAACTGGTTCTTCAAAAAGACTTTTTGAAGTTTTGTCCCAAGAGAAAATCAATGTAATCTTTATTACCCAAGCCTCTTCTGAGCACTCCATTTGCATCGGGATCCTAAATGAAGATGCCGAAGCAGCTGAAGATGCTATCAATAAAGCATTTGAAATTGAGATTTTACAGCACAAAATAGATCCTTGCATCGTAGAAAAAAACTTGTGCATTATTGCTTTAGTTGGTGAAAACATGAAAAATCATCAAGGATTGAGCGGTAAAATGTTCAGCACTTTAGGAAAAAACAATGTCAACATTCGTGCAATTGCCCAAGGTGCTTCCGAAAGAAACATATCGGCGGTAATTAATCAAAGAGATGTAAAAAAAGCATTGAACACACTTCACGAACGCTTCTTTGAAGACAACACTAAACAATTGAATTTGTTTGTAATGGGAGTTGGAAATGTTGGCGAGAAATTCATCGACCAGATCAACCAGCAAAAGAAATTCCTAAAAGAAAACTTAAAAATAAATCTTCGTGTTATCGCTTTGTCTAATTCTCGAAAAATGATTTTTGACGAAGAAGGAATTGATCTAAAAGCATGGCACTCAGCTATCGAAAATGGAGAGCCAGCTGATCAAGAGTTGTTTATTAAAAGAGTAAAAGACCAGAATTTACGTAATAGTATTTTTGTAGATATTACTGCAAATGAAGGT
Organism: Flavobacterium hiemivividum; assembly: GCF_004349145.1. Classification (GTDB taxonomy): domain Bacteria; phylum Bacteroidota; class Bacteroidia; order Flavobacteriales; family Flavobacteriaceae; genus Flavobacterium; species Flavobacterium hiemivividum. The sequence continues at coordinate 18,051 of NZ_SMFO01000016.1, forward strand.
GTTTCTAAAACATACGAGCATTTTCTAAGGCAAAGTGTTGCCGTAGTAACTTGTAATAAAATTGCTTGTTCATCTGCATTTGATAATTATAAAAACCTTAAAAATTTGTCCCGAAGATATAATGCGCCTTTCTTGTTTGAAACGAATGTAGGAGCGGGCTTACCTATCATTGACACTGTTAAAAATTTAGTAGCATCTGGAGATAAGATCAATAAAATCCAGGCTGTTTTATCCGGTAGTTTGAACTTTATCTTTAATAATTTCGATAAAAATAATTCTTTCGAAACTGTGGTAAAAGAAGCCGGAGTTCAAGGATTTACAGAGCCAGATCCGAAAATTGATTTGAGCGGAATTGATGTTGCTAGAAAAATATTGATTTTAATTAGAGAAAGCGGTTACGAAATGGAAATTGAGTCCATCGAAAACGAATCATTTCTTCCTGCTGCATGCATGGAAACAGTAAATAATCAAGATTTTTTCAAATCTCTTGTTGATCATGCGGCACATTTTGAGGGAATTTTGGCTGAAGCCAATGAAAAAGAAAGCAGACTGAAATTTGTAGCTCAATTTGAAGATGGCAAAGCAAGCGTTGGTTTGCAATTCATCCCAAAAGACCATCCTTTTTACAATTTAGAAGGAAAGGACAATATTGTATTGTTTTACACAGATCGATATGTAGACCAACCTTTATTGATAAAAGGCGCCGGCGCTGGAGCTGCTGTGACTGCTTCGGGAATTTTTGCCGATGTAATTCGAATTGGAAACGTATAAAAAATAGTTTAATGTCTAAAGTTTCAAGTGATGATGCTATATATCCGCATTTTTTAAACCTGAAACTTTTAATTTTAAACCTGAAACTCATTAATAATGAATGAAATAAGAATATTTTGCCCAGCCACCATTGCTAATTTATCCTGCGGATTTGATGTGCTTGGTCTTTGCTTAGACAATGTAGGTGACGAAATGGTTATTAGAAAATCAGATCAAAAAGGAATTCGTATCACTAAACTTGTGGGCGCCGACTTACCTTTAGAAACAGAGAAAAACGTTGCAGGTGTTGCCGGACTGGCTTTGCTTGATGCTGTTGAAAATGATTTTGGTTTTGATATCGAAATTTACAAAAATATAAAAGCTGGTAGCGGAATCGGGAGTAGTGCAGCAAGTGCCGCCGGTGCCGTTTTTGGAATCAACGAATTATTAGGAAGACCTTTTGAATTAAAAGATCTAGTACAGTTTGCCATGCAAGGCGAGAAACTGGCTTGCGGAAACGCTCATGCTGACAATGTTGCTCCTGCCCTTTTAGGCGGATTTACATTGGTAAGAAGCTATAACCCACTAGATATTATAAAAATAGAAAGCCCTGAGGAATTATATGCCACAGTGGTTCATCCTCAGATTGAGCTAAAAACATCAGATGCGCGTTCTGTGTTAAAGCAAACGGTTTCGCTAAAAAGCGCTATCATGCAATGGGGAAATGTCGGTGGTCTAATAGCTGGTTTATATTCTAAAGATTATGATTTGATAGGGCGTTCCCTGCATGACGAAATTGTAGAACCAATACGAAGTGTACTAATTCCAGGCTTCGATTTAATAAAACAGGCCGCTTTAGAAAATGGAGCTTTGGGTTCTGGTATTTCAGGCTCTGGCCCTTCAATTTTTGCTTTAAGCAAAGGAGAAAAAACAGCAAATCAAATTGCAAAGGCAATGAGCAAAGTGTACCAAGAGATGAATTTACCTTTCGAAATACATGTGTCGAAAGTGAATCCAGATGGCGTGAGAATATTATAAGAATAAAGTACTTAGTTGTTAGTCCTTAGATTAGCGACTAAGGACTAACAACTAAGTACTAAAAAGCTAAAAAATGAAATACTACAGTTTAAACCATCATGCTCCAAAAGTTTCCTTTCAGGAAGCAGTAATACAAGGATTAGCCTCTGATAAAGGATTGTATTTTCCGGAGACGATCAGTGCGCTGCCGCAAAGTTTTTTTGACAACATCGAAAATTTTAGCAATGAAGAAATTGCTTTTGAAGCTATTAAGCAATTTGTAGGCGCTGCAATTCCAGAAAACAAATTAAAAGAAATCATCGCAGACACCTTATGCTTTGATTTTCCCGTTGTCGAAGTGGAAATAGGGATTTACTCCCTTGAATTATTTCACGGACCTACAATGGCATTCAAGGACGTGGGAGCGCGTTTCATGTCGCGTTGTTTGGCCTACTTCAACAAAGATAAAAAAGACAGTAAAAATACTGTTCTTGTTGCCACTTCGGGAGATACCGGAGGTGCAGTCGCAAGTGGCTTCCTAGGTGTTGATGGCGTCGAGGTGATCATTCTCTATCCTTCGGGAAAAGTGAGCGATATTCAGGAAAAACAACTAACGACCTTAGGGCAGAATATAAAAGCGCTCGAAGTAGATGGTGTTTTTGATGATTGCCAAGACATGGTTAAAAAAGCATTTTTAGACGAAAGTCTGAAGCATAAAAACCTGACTTCGGCAAATTCGATAAATATTGCACGTTGGTTACCCCAAATGTTTTACTTTTTCTTTGCTTACAAAGAATTAAAGAAGCAAAACAAAGAATTGGTATTCTCTTGCCCAAGTGGGAATTTTGGGAATATCTGTGCGGGAATCATGGCTAAAAAACTGGGCTTGCCACTTCTCCATTTTGTGGCTTCCACCAATGTAAATGATACTGTACCACGATTTCTAGCGAGTGGATTTTATGACCCTAAACCATCAAAAGCGACGATTTCGAATGCTATGGATGTAGGAAACCCAAGTAATTTTATTCGAATTCAGGAAATGTACCACAATGATTTGGTACATTTCAAGAAAGATTTTTCTTCTTATACTTTTACAGATGAAGAAACGACCGAAGCGATGAAAACCATTTATAAAACTAATGGTTATATCGCTGAACCCCATGGTGCCGTGGGTTATTTAGGATTGAAAAGAGAATTACACAATTATCCAAATGCTATTGGTGTTTTCCTAGAAACGGCACATCCTATTAAGTTTCTGGATGTCGTAGAACCTACATTAAACGTAAAATTAGAAATTCCCGCACAAATAGAAAGTGTGATAGATAAAGAAAAAGTAAGTACTAAAATTAAGACGTATGAAGAATTAAAGGCTTTTTTAGGATAAAATTTAAACTCATATATACAAGCGACTGAGAAGTAATTTTCAGTCGCTTTTTTTATGGCTTAACTTGGTAGGGCAAAACGTTATTCTAGTCGTTTTTGCAACAAAATCAGGCTGCAGCTCTAGCCTTTATAATCTAAAAGAAACCTAATTTTAACAGTTCTTAACATTCCGTTTTGTAAGATTTAACATTAAATACCTCGCACTCTTTCCACTATAAAGTATGCTGTCTGTCTAATTATGTTTAGTTTTACGCTAAACATTAAAAATAGAATAAAACAATGAAAAACTTAAAACTGATTGCTCTAGGAATGATTTTTTTTACTGCTATTGGCTGTAAAGATTCCAAAAAAACTACAGAAGAAGCAACTGCAGCAGCAACTTACAGCATCGTAAATGACTCGACAAAAGTTAGCTTTACTGCTTATAAAACAACGGACAAAGTAGCTGTAGGTGGTACATTTAAAGAAATTACGTTTACAAATATCGGACAAGGAGAAACTGCCTTAGAAGCTTTAAATGGTACAAAATTCAGTATTCCAGTGAGTAGCTTATTTACAAATGATGCTACCGGAACCAGAGATCCTAAAATTTTAGAATTCTTTTTTGGAGTACTGAAAAATACAGAGCTTATCTCTGGTGAGTTTAAAGTCGCTGCCGATAAAACTTGTTCTATAGATGTATTATTAAACGGAAAAACAGCAAATATCCCTTTACAATACACTACAAATAGTGACACAAGCCTTTCTTTTGATGGAGTGATGAATTTAGAAAACTGGGATGCTTTAGCAGCAGTAGCGTCAATCAATAAAGCATGTGAGGCATTGCATACAGGTCCAGATGGCGTAAGTAAAACATGGAATGAAGTGGCAGTACATGCTGATGTTTTATTGAAGAAAAATTAGAAAACCTTAGTACTCAAGCATTCCACTTGTGACTGCAATAATAAAGGCTTCATTGGGCAAAAAAGCTACCAATGAAGCCTTTATTTTTTTTAGAAGTGAATCACTTTCAACGTTTATTTTTAATTTACTAGTCAGGAATATTTCTAAAAATCAGACTCGCCATCATAAAAATTAACATCTAGAAAAAGAAGCAACTACTTCAAAAAACACTCTCTTCTCCACTTAAGCACGTTGTACTTTATTTTGTTATCTTAGATATTTGAAATTGAAATTATTCAGTTAATAAGGCAGCTCCTATTCTAGTAGCAAAACGGCAGAATTCTATGCAAAACTTTTAAAAGAGCATTCTTTTTAATACGTGAACAACTACAGTAAAAGAATTTGCCTGATTATAAAATAGATGAAATTATTATGTCAAAAACATTTGGAGAAAAAGTGATTGATTTCAATCGAGGTCTACACTATTCTGATGCGCTGCCAGAAGATTTTATGGTACTTAATCCTTATATGGATAATCCGGAAACTTTGAAGGTCATGGAACAGTTTTATAATAAATTTTACTACGATTCTAATCAACGAAAATTCCTTATCGGTATTAACCCCAGTCGTCACGGAGCTGGTGTAACGGGTGTCCCTTTTACAGATACCAAACGATTGGAAAGCGTTTGTGGGATTAAAATGGAATCAGCACATACACATGAGATTTCCTCAGTGTTTATGTACGATATGATCGCCGAATATGGAGGAGTGAATGCCTTTTACAAGCAATTTTACATCAACTCGCCCTTTCCGTTAGCAATTGTTCGCCGAACAAAAGAAGGGAAATATCTGAATGCCAATTACTATGACGATCCTACTCTTTTTAAGATGTTGAAGGATTTTATGATTTCGACCATAAAAAACCACATCAGTCTGGGTTTAGATACCTCGGAAGTTTATGTATTAGGAAAGAAAAACGCCGTTTTCATCCAAAAGTTAAACAAAGAAGCTCAATTATTTGACCACATAAAAGTACTAGAACATCCACGCTACATTCAACAATACAAGTCAAAAGAAAAACAGATTTATATTGACAAGTATATTTTAACCTTGAATAATGCCCTATGATCACTTTGAAGCCAGCTGCAATTTACACTATAGGCCATTCTACCTATAGTCTAGAAGTGTTTTTAGCTATGCTCCATTCTTTTAATATAAATTGTTGTTTATATCCGTAGTTTTCCTAGTTCTCGCAAGTTTCCTCAATTCGATCAAGAAAATTTAAAATTAGCTCTCGAAACAGATGGAATCCAATACCGCCATATAATCGATTTGGGAGGAAGAAGAAAAGCAAATAAAGACTCTAAAAATATGCGCTGGAACAATGAATCCTTCAGAGGTTATGCTGATTACATGGAAACAACAGCCTTTGAAATTGCGGTCGACAAACTAGAAGAAAGCGCTTAAAAAAAACAGTATATATGTGCTCTGAAGCCCTTTGGTGGCGTTGCCATCGCTCTCAGGTTTCTGATCATCTAAAAGCAAAACTTTGGACAGTATTACATATTAAAGGAATAGGAAAAGTACAGGAACATAAATATACTGCACTGGCGCGAGTAATTGACGACAACGTATTTTATTCAGATGATGTATAAAAATAATTAAAAAGCCAATTATGTAAGTAAAATAACTTGCAAGAGTACATGGTTCTTTCTAAGTTAAATAAAATGCATGAGTTACATGAACCAATTCATGACTTAAAAAAAAACAACAAGTAGCTATCTCTCTATTTTTAAAATGTTAAATTATTGATTAACAACACACTATGCGTTTGTTTTTTAATAACTTTGTACACTAGTAGAAGCTATTGCCAATTTAAATACCTCTGCCTTATTATAGGTAGTGGTACAAATAAGAATAATACTTACACGAAAGCAAAATGAGAAAGATCTTCTTTGTATTACTATCAATAGGACTATTCTTTTTGACTGTTAGAATTTTTTCTAAAAGTTCTGATAGCATTCCTTTTGCGTATTCTGAATTAGATTTCATAACAGAGGCCAAACTTTTACAGCAAGTAAAAAACGTAAAGGAATTAGTAGCTGATAATTCCAAATACAATCAAGAAATTGCTTTTTTTGTAGACATGAAAGTGATGTCTGGAAAAAATAGGTTCTTTATATATGACATTAAAAACAATGTATTACTAGATCAGGGATTAGTAGCTCACGGTTTTGGCTCCAGAATAAAAATAAATGGTGAACAAAAATTCAGCAATGAAAACAGTTCACTTTGCACTGCCTTAGGCAATTATAGCATTGGACACAGTTACAATGGCAAGTATGGTAAAGCCTATAAATTATATGGCCTAGATTCTTCTAATAATAATTCATTCTCCAGAAGTATTGTACTCCATAAAAGTACTGACGTACCCTATGAAGAACAGAATGATCAAATTGGTTATAGCTTTGGTTGTCCAATGGTAAATAAAAAATACTACGAACGAATCGAAAAACTCATTGACGATTCAAAAACCGCTATCATTTTAGACATCTACTACTAATTTAAAACTATCCTAAGATTCTTCACTTTAAATACTCTATTTCACTTATTCTATTTCTTCTTTATGGTAGAATTAGCGCTAGATAGATGTGTGAATCATGTAATTAATTTACACATAGATGTAACAGATTTCGAATCATAAAGCTTAACTTTACGTTAGAACAAAATCTCTGAAAAGTGCGGAGGTTGTTTAAATGCAGTATTGGCGTTTTATCCTTTATAAAAGGAATTAGAACATTCATAAAATTAGTAGGACACGGTGCCTACTATTATTTTTAAACACCACCTCTTTCAGAAAAAAATTAATAACAAATAAAATATACATTTATGACTATTCAATTAAATTCAGACAACAACTTAACATTACACGAAGCTTTCAGAACACAGTTAAATACTTTACTAAATGAGGAATTAAGCAGATTTAGCGGGCATATTACAAGACTAGAAGCTCATTTTTCTGACGAAAACGGTCACAAAGAAGGGCAAAACGATAAATTATGTAAACTTGAGGCACGTCTTGAAGGAATGAAACCAATTCTTGTTTCCAATCATGGAAACAATCATGAACTAGCTGTAAAAGGCGCTATAAATAAGCTGAAAACAACGTTAGACAGCACCCTTGGTCGTTTGAGCAATCATTAATTTCAAATAGAAAAGTACAGTTGGTTTAAATCTTTAGAAAATTATAGATTATAATAAAAAGGTGTTTCTCTCCCTGTTACTTCTAATTCAATACGCAAAGCGTCCTCATTTAATATTTGAGGACGCTTTTTTTATATCACTCTTTGAACTGTTCTTTATAAACAAATTAGCAGCCTTTTAAAATACGTTTTACTTAATAATCAAGTTTGATAAAAATATTCACTTTCTTATAAATAAAAATAGACTTGAATTTTTTCAAGTGTATTTTTATCTTAATCCATCAACACTTTATAAGTAGGATCCTCAATGATGTTAATGTCAATTACCTTGTCAGCATCGTGCAGTAACTGGCGACAGTCAGCGCTTAAATGCCTTAGATGAATCTTTTTACCCACTTTGGCATAGCGTTCCGTTAATTTATTTACGGCGTCTATTGCACTCATATCAGTAATTTTACTTTCTTTAAAATCAACAATTACTTCCTCAGGATCATTGTGAACGTCAAACTTTTCGGCAAATGCAGTGGTGGAACCAAAAAATAACGGTCCATATATTTCATAATGCTTAATCCCTTTTTCGTCAATATATTTTCTAGCTCGAATGCGTTTAGCACTCTCCCAAGCAAAAACTAAGGCTGAAATAATAACTCCTATCAAAACTGCTAGTGCCAAATTATGCATTAAAATAGTAATGATTGCTACTAAAACTCCAACAAATATATCGTGTTTCGGCATTTTGTTGATGATTCGAAAACTAATCCATTCAAAGGTACCTATGGCCACCATTACCATTACTCCTACCAAAGCAGCTATGGGTAATTGTTCGATTACTGGTGCTCCAAATAAAATAATGATCAGAATTGCAAATGCTGCCACAATACCAGACAATCGAGCTCTCGAGCCTGCTGAAAGGTTAACTAAAGTTTGCGCAATCATAGGACAACCTCCCATTCCAAAGAAAAAACCATTTAGAATATTAGCACTTCCTTGAGCGACACATTCTCGGTTACCATTACCTTTTGTTCCTGTTATTTCATCCACTAAGTTTAAAGTTAATAATCCTTCCGTCAATCCTACTGAAGCCATTATTAATGCATAGGGAAAAATGATTTCTAAAGTAGCAAAGCTTAAAGGAATCTCAGGAATATGAAATGGAGGAAAGCCACCGCTTATGGAAGCAATATCGGCAACTGTTTTTGTTTCAATTCCAAATCCTAAAACTAATCCAAAAACAACTATAATTGCCACTAATGAAGCAGGTACTGCCTTTGTTACTTTAGGAAATAGTACAACAATTGCAATTGTTAATGCTACTAAACCAGCCATAATATACATAGGACTTCCTGATAACCAAACACTTTCACCATTGACAATAGTTTTGAATTGATCCAGCTGCGACATAAAAATAATTATCGCTAAACCGTTTACAAAACCAAACATAACGGGCTGTGGCACCAGCCGTATGAATTTACCTAACTTAAACAGACCAATTAAAATTTGTATTATCCCTGCCAAAGCGACAGCAGCAAAGACATATTCTAAGCCGTTTGAATTCATTAGCGCAATTAAGACAATTACCGTTGCTCCTGCTCCTCCAGACACCATTCCAGGCCTACCACCAAAAATAGCGGTAACTAAACCCATTATAAATGCTGCATACAGTCCTACTAAAGGTGGAAAACCAGCTAATATCGCAAATGATAATGATTCAGGAATCATAGTCATCGCAACTGTTAAACCAGCTAAAATTTCGGTTCTGTAATTTACTTTTTGTGTAAAATCAAATAATTTGAAATACTGTTTCATTCTATTTTATAAAATATTAATGAGTTTAGGATGGAAAAAGTCGTCAAAAATAAGTCAAACTTTAAAACCAAAAAAAATGACAAATAATCATTAGACTAAAATGGCATAATCAATTCTTAGCCATTAATAAAAAATATTATTTATTCTTTAGGAATGCAAATGTACTCGTTTTAAATGGCTGTTCAAAAAGGAATGCCACTATACTATTTATTACGCAGAAAATTGCATTTCATGAATCACTTCAATAAAACGCATATACATCTGAAAAACAATGACATATAAAATTGTGAAGTTTTATTTTTATGGTTAAATTTATAGAATTAAATCAGACCTAAACAAATAGTTACGGTTCTTTCACTGTAACTCCTTACAACAAAATAAAATGGAAAATCATACTGTTAGAGTTCTTGATGCGCAATTCATAACTCATGATGTAAAATGTTTTAAAGTCGAAAAACCGGAAGGATATAATTTTATACCTGGTCAAGCAACGGAGGTTTCAATTAATACAACTGAGTGGAACGATAAACCAAGACCATTCACCTTTACTAATTTGAAGGAAGAAAATTATCTCGAATTCATGATTAAAATTTACAAGGAGCACAATGGTGTAACAAACATGCTGGGCCGAATCAATAAAGGAGATGAATTAATTCTTCATGATGTATGGGGTGCGATTCAGTACAAGGGTCCTGGAGTTTTTATTGCTGGAGGCGCTGGAATCACACCTTTTATTTCGATATTTAGAGACCTATTTATAAAAAAGCAACTGGCGGGTAACAAACTAATTTATTCAAATAAAACTTCAGAAGATGTTATAATGAACGAAGAATTAGAGGGAATGCTAAAAGATAATTTTATTAAGTTATTTACCCGAGAAAAAATAATGGGTTTTACAGGAAAGAGGATTGATCGAAAATACCTTATCGAAAACATTACTGACTTTAGCCAGCATTTCTACATCTGTGGATCTAAAGAGTTTGTAAAAAGTATTTCTGGCTATTTGATTGATTTGGGAGCCAAGACAGATGAAGTTGTTTTTGAAAAATCTTAAAAATAAAGATTTTTCAAAAACAACTTCATATCTATTTATTAAGTAGTTACGCTTTAACTAACAATCGTTTTACTCTTACAATAAGTTCATTCGGGCTAAAGGGCTTCGTGATGAAATCATCAGCACCTAGTTCAAAAGCTTCCAGAACTGTCTTCTCTAAGCCCATCGCAGACAACACTATTATAGGAATCTCTAGTTTCATTTCAACTTTTATTGCTCTTACGATATCAAGTCCGTTGACTATGGGCATCATAATATCAGTAATTATTATATCAGGATTTTCGGCTGTAACGATAGCAATCGCTTCTTCGCCATTGGCGCATGAAATTACATTAAACCCTTCTCTCTTTAGCTTAAACTCCATAGTTTTAAGCAACATTTCGTCATCTTCGGCTATTAAAATTTTCATTTGTTTTAATTTAATTATTATTTGGGGGAAATAATTAGTTCAAAAACTGCATTTTTAACTCTATCGCTAGAGGTTCTTTAAAAAAATAGTAATTGGTAAGTCCTTCATTTTAAAAGTTAAAAAATAATACGGTACAAATAGTTTCTTTCTGTATCATTCTAGATGCAAAACTAAACTATATTTTTGATACAGTGTGTATTGATTCCAATTCAGTAAAAACAGACTGGCATATTTCATTAAGATGAAGTACTTCGTCTTTCCTCTTTTGACCAAAAGGATCAGTCGTAATTTCTGCCTCGATAATTTCAATACTTTTTAACGCTGAAACAACTCCTAACAAATTGATAGAAGACTTCAATTTATGCACTTCATTTTTTAGAATAATTAAGTCATCTGCTTCATTTGATTCTACGATTATTTTTAGTGCTATGGGAGAATTTTTTCTAAACAACTCTATCATTTGGTCAATAAAATCAACATCTCCGTCTGCAAAATCAGTCAAATATGTTAAATCAATTAATTTTTCATCTTTACTTTCCTTCGTAGCTCCGTCAGCAGCATCATTGGTGTTTGTCTTCATTAAATTTTTATATAGTTTTTCAAGTAATGCATTAAAATGATACGGCTTTGATAAATAATCGTTCATTCCGTTTTCTAGACAACGCGTTTCTTCTATTAAAGTTGCATGTGCCGTCAACGCAATAATTGGGATATTAGCCTTAGCTCCCATATTATTTCGAATGTATTTTGTTAGTTCGATTCCATCCATTTCTGGCATTTGGATGTCCATTAATATAATATCGTAATCATTCTTTTCAATTTTATCAATTGCTATTTTTCCGTTCTCAGCAATATCAATTTCTTTCTCCCATTTCTTAAAAACCTTAATGGCTAAAAGTTGGTTTAGGTCGTTATCCTCCACCATTAATATTTTAATCCCTTTTAGAAAATCAGGAGTAAGTTGCTTGTTTTCTACAATAGGAACGTTCCCTATTCTACTTTGATCCTTTGCATATTGCATTGGGAAGGAGAACTCGCTACCTTTTCCAACTGCACTTTTTACATTAATCTTACTACCCTGCAACTCAATCAACTTCCTTGTTATGGTTAGACCCAAACCTGTACCTCCAAATTTTCTGGTGGTTTCATTTGAGGCTTGATTAAAACTTTCGAATATAGAATCAATTTTATTTTGAGGAATACCTATACCAGTGTCAGTAACTGTAAATGTTATAAAAACATCAGTTTCAGATTCTTTATCCAATGAAATAATTAACTCTACCTGTCCTTCTTCTGTAAACTTTAAGGCATTCCCTAATAAATTAATCAAAATTTGAGACAGCCTTGTTGGGTCTCCTATTAAGAAATCGTCAATTTTAGGATCAATTTTATAAAGCAATTTTACGTTCTTTTCTTTAGCAATTGTGGAAAGCAGCTCTATAACGGTTTTAATATTTTTTGATAACGAGAATTTCACTTCTTCGATAACCATTTTATCAGCTTCAATTTTCGAAAAATCAAGGATATCATTTATCATAACCATCAAGTTTTTTCCGGCTCTTTTTATGGCTTTTACACTTTGTTCTTGATCAATATTTAAATTAGTTCCCTCCAGAATTCGTGCAAATCCGATAATACCATTCATTGGAGTACGAATTTCGTGACTCATATTAGTTAGAAATTGCTCCTTTACTCGAACGGATTGTTCAGCTAGTTCTTTGGCCTTTATAAGTTCTCTCTCAATATGTTTTTGATCAGTGATATCTTGAATTGTTCCTAAAATTTTAAAAGGCTTGTTATGCTCATCATTCAAGCATTTTATATACTCGTTAATATATCTAACAGTACCTCTTTTAGTAGTTAAACTATGACTGAACTTTACTTCCGAATTGTTTTTTAAAATCAAATTCAGGTTATCCTCGAATAGCTTAACACTATCTGAATTGACTAGGCGTGACTTTAAAAGAGCTAACGAAGGAATACTTCTTTTATCTATTTCAAAAATAGCGTAGACTTGCTCAGAGAAAAACACCTCTTCATCAATTAGATTCAATTCCCAGAATCCAATTTTAGCAAGTTTTTGTGCCTCCAAAAGTCGGTTAGCATTAATCCTTAGAGCCAATTCGGTTTTCTTGCGATGCACAAGACTCTCGTGAAGTTTAAGGGCGTTTCTTATACTTTGTGACACACCGTCAGGAGTCAGTAATGATTTTGGAATATAATCCGATGCTCCGCCCAAAATAGCTTGGCTCGCAACCTTCTCATCTCCCTGAGAAGTCACAAAAATTACTGGAATGTCTATATCAATAGCACGTAGTTTCTTTAAAAAGGAAATACCATCACTATCTGGCATTAAATAGTCTAAAAAAATCAAATCATATTGCGAAGATTTAATTTTTTCGATGGCCTCTTTTGCAGAAAAAGCGGTTTCGACATCGGCAATTATTCCTGATTTTGAAATTGATCTAATTATAGTAATAGAGTCAACTTTATCATCGTCAATAATTAATATATTTAAGGCTATAGCCATATTTTTTTATTTTATGTCGCTTAAAACTCTATAATATTCCAATAATCATTCATTATTGTATAAAATTCCGATATTTTATGGTTTTCAAAAGGTTTGTCAAAATAACCCGCAATATTTAAATCTAAGGCTGCGACTTTATTTTTATCATCATGTACACTTGTAATCACAAAAATTAAAAGTGACCTTAGATTAGCATCTTTTCTGATTTTCTTTATTAACTCTATTCCTTCACTTCCAATTTCATTTATGGCTATCAAAACAATCTTTGGCGCAGGTGTCAAGGTATTTTCGCCTGATAGCATTTGCCATGCATCGGCATAACTTTCAGAAAAATATAAATTCGATTGAACCTCAACTTTTAACAAAGCTGTTTTGGCGTCATCGATTGCTGTTTTACAGCTATCGATATAGAGGATGTTTGAGTTTGTCATAAAGTAAGTCTATAGAAAATTACATTTCGCATAGTGACCAAAAGTTCTTAAGTGTAGCTACCGAAGAAAGGAATTTTTCAAACGAAAGCGGCTTCAAAATATAACCGGCTACATTTAGATTATAGGCGTTAATTTTATCACTATCCTCGTTAGAAGTGGTCATGACAAATACGGATATATTTTTCAGATTTTCATCTGCTCTCATCTCTTTTAGAAATTCGATCCCATTCATTTTTGGCATATTAATATCCAAAATAATGATTTTAGGTAAAGGATTAATTACATTGCGCAACATATCTAGAGCCTCAACTCCGTTTCCTGCCACAAATAATTCGTTTTTTATATTATTTTTAGAAAATGCTCTTTTTACATTCATTACATCGACCTCATCGTCTTCAACTAATAAAATACTTACTAATTTTTGAATCATTCTTTTATATTTTTAATGTTATTGTTTTTGGCCAATTAAATGTAAAAATTGAGCCCCCAGTATCTCTTGTTTCATACTTTATACTTCCTCCAACGACTTGTAAGATTTTACTACTTATTGCTAATCCTGCACCAGTCGAATCTACAACATCTTTCGAATTTACAGTATAAAAAATTGAAAATATTTTATCTTTTACTGCTTCTGGCACTCCGGGACCGTCGTCGCTTATCTTTATTTCATAGGCCTCAGCCGTTTCATTTAGCTCAATAACTACCTCTTTCTTCTCTTTGTTATTAAATCGAACTGCATTTGTGATAAGATGATTTAAAACTCGGGTTAATTTTTTTCCTAAGGTATCAACATTTTCATTCGATAAATTATTGATAACTAGAAAATCAACGTTTTCTTTATCCTCCAAAGTTTCTATGCTTTCACTGATAATTTTAGGGATATTTATCTCATAAAATTCTAATTCCACTCGATTAACTCTTGAGAGTTCCAGCAAACCATTCATCATACTCTCAAGGCGTCCCACTCTGTTTTTTAACAAATTAAAATTACTGATTATATCTCCTCCCACGCTAGGGTCTAAATCGTCTTCAATCCAGGTTGCAATATTAGAAATTGCTCGCATAGGTGTTTTTATATCATGTGAAACAATGTATACAAAATCTTCATATTCCTGTTTAAGAACTTCTAATTCCTTTTTATAATTTCTTTCTATTTCCTCCATTTATCATTTATTTAGGAATTGTAAATATAAAATTGGCTCCCTTATCTTCTTCAGATTCTATTCGAATACTGCCGCCCTTTTCTTCAATTATTTTTTTTACAATAGACAAACCTACTCCTGTACTTTCTTTTTTATCTCTGGCTTCTATAGTTTGAAATACTTGAAACACCCTTTCATGATACTCCTCAGCTATACCAGGACCATTGTCTTTTATGGAAAATTGGTGGAAATCTGGCAATGACTCATAAAGACATTCTATTTTGCCAATCGGTTTATCGCTATACTTTACGGCATTGCTTATAATATTACTAAACACTTGCTGCAATAGAATCCTTTCAGTGTCAAAAACAGGAAATCCTTCTCCTATAAAAACTTCAAAACCTGAAGTGGGCACAATCATTTCTACAATCTGATCAAGCATTACTTTAACGTCGGAAGTTTCTTTTTCTATTTTTGTACGGCCTATTCGAGAATAGTCTAAAACTCCATTAATCAAATTCTCCATTCGCTGAATTCGGCCTCTCAACAAGTCAAAATTACTATTTACCTCTTCTGGCATATCTGGCATGTCTTCTACAATCCATTCTGATAAGTTATTTATCGCTCTTAAAGGCGCTTTTAAATCATGAGAGACAATGTAAGCAAACTGATCCAGCTCTTTATTTTTCCTTTCAAGATCAAATAATGCATTATTTAAACTCTTCTGATCCTGTTTTTGTTCTGTTATATCTTGACTAATTGCAACATATTGGTAGGGCTTTCCTTCCTTATTTAAAAAAGGAACAATAGTAGAATAAACCCAATAATATGTTCCATCTTTTCTCTTATTTCTGATCTCTCCTTTCCAGATTTTTCCATCCGAAATAGTGGCAAATATATTTTCAACAAATTTAGTGATCATATCACTGTGATTACCCAGATAATGAAATTGTCCTATTAGTTCTTCCTTTTTATATTGGGTAATCGAACAAAACTTGTCATTCACGAAGAGTATTACTCCTTCTTCATCTGTAATTGTAACAATAGAAGACTCGTCTAAGGCAGCCCTAACATCATTGATTTCTTTGGCTTTTTCGAATATGATTTGCTCCGCTAGCGTTTTCTCAGTGATATCCTGTACTGTTCCTTGAATACCTGTAATTTCGCCTCTTGAATTTTTGATGGCTTGACCAATTCCTATTAAGTACTTAATACTACCATCTGGAAGCAAAATTCTGTATCGATAAGTTAAGTCTGTACCGGTTGTTAAAGTTTTCGTCATCAATTCATCTAAAACTGAAACATCTTCGAAGTGAATTCTATTTCTAAAGGCATTAAGAAGTTGCTCTGATGGCAATTCTTCCATTTCAAATATCTGATAATGTCCCTTCGACCACACTAGAAAATCTGCTGCTAAATCATATTTCCAACTACCAATTTTTGCAATGCTTTGGGATTCGTCTAATAATTTTTTACTATTTATTAAATTCTGTTCCGCTATTTTTTCATCGGTTACATCTTGAACTGTACCTTTTATTCCAATTATTTCCCGCCTACTATTTCTGTAAGGTTGCCCAATTTCTAAGATTTCTTTAATTCTATTACCTGGAAGAATTATTCTATAATTAATTTTAAAATCGCTTCCTGTTTTTACAACTTCGTCGCCTATTTTGTCCAGAATTGTAATATCATCCGGGTGAATTCTATCTCTAAACGCACTATTTAGTTCCTGAAGTGGTAAATTTTCAAGTTCGAAAATAGTATAATGATGCTGTGACCATGTAAGACGGTTTGATTTAAATTCAAACCTCCAACTTCCTATCTTAGCAATCTTTTGAGATTCATCTAACAGCGTATTGCTATTTATTAAATTGAGCTCAATTTCTTTTTCCTGTGAAATATCTTTACCTATACCTAAATAACCAGATACTTCCCCATCTCTATTTTTTATAGCAGTTACAGTTAGTTTTACAGGAAATGTTGTTGCATCTTTTCTGATATAGGTCCACTCATTCGAATCAGGAACGTTAAGCTTGTGTGCTTTTACAACGAAAGCGTCAAAACCAGGCTCAATCTCTTCTCCTAATTCCTTTGTTAATTCTTGTGATCGTTTAACAATTTCATCAATAGAATGTAAAATAGCGGGTGACGAAAGACCCACAAGCTCTTCCGCTGTATACCCTGTCATCTTCTCGGCGCCGCGGTTAAACTGTTTTATTGTACCATCCAGTTCAGTGGCTATTATTGAAAAATCGGATGCATTTAATATAGCTTTTAACTCATTTGTTGTATTGATAAGTATTTCTTCTTGTTTTTTTTCAAAAGTTGTATCTCTCGCGATGCAGTATAAATTACCTGTTTCAGGATGAGGTGAGACATTCCAATTCAATAAAACATATTCACCATTTTTACATCGATACCTGTTTTCAAAACTAACTGTCAGTTCTCCTTTCGCTAGCTTCTCTACTTCTTTATAGGTCTTGTCTAAATCATCGGCGTGAATAAAATCTACAAATGGCTTCCCTTCTAATTCCTCTTTCGCATACCCTAAAACAGTAGTAAATGCTGGATTTACTTTATGAAAAGTAGCATCAACATTAGCAATACATACTAAATCTTTAGAAAGTTCAATAAAATTCTGAAATTCCAGTTGCGTAGTTTTAAGCTCTACATTTTTTTTTCGTAAGTCTAATAATAAAACTACTTGGTACGCCAAGAGTTGTAATGCATTTTTCTGATCGTCAGTTAGTTCTTTTGGTTCTGTATCAATCACACAAAGTGTTCCTAAGGTAAACCCGTTTCCATCATGTAGCGGTGCGCCAGCATAAAACCGAATATCTGGACTTCCAGTCACCAATGGATTATCAGCAAAAAGTTCATTTTCAAGTGCGTTATTTACCTCATAAACTTCCTCTCCCATAATTGCATATTGGCAAAAAGAGAGTTCTCGGGGAGTTTCACTAGCTCCTAAACCGACACTTGATTTAAACCACTGTCGATTTTCATCTAATAGACTTATCAAGGCTATGGGAGTTCCACAAATGAAGGAAGCTAACTGTGTTATCGAATCATACTCCTTTTCAGGCAATGAATCCATAATTGAATAACTTTCAAGAGCGATAAGTCTCTCTGATTCATTTAGAGGCAATATTGGTTTTTTCATTATATAGGTAGGTATTCTTTTGGGGTTAATCGTTCGAAAAAGATAATATTAAAAAAATATTTATAACGCAATTCTAATAAGTCACATACTTCTGGAACCTTACAAAAATAAAATAATAATTGAATTAAAACTGAATTTTTCTGTTAATTATTGGCCCTTGACCTGCCCTTTTTAAAGGATTTTTTGAAACATTTCATAGAATTAAATTGCTGCTAATAAGTGTATTTTACAAAAAAATAAGAGCCAATTCTATTAAAAATCAAAAGCTGCTAAATCATTAAACCAAAAGAAATACTCAAATAACTATAAATTAAATACTTATTAATAAAATAAGTGTCTTTTGAGTACTAATTCCGTCTTTTTTTGATTAAATTAGTGGAGCACTAAGGAAATCAAAACGAGCACACCTACTCCGCTCTACCTTTAGTTAGCAGATTGCTCCTATTATTCCTAGTATTGGCTTCAAAATCATTTTTTGATTCGAATAATTAAATCGTGCCTTGAATAACCTTCTATCGTCTAATCTACTTAAAAGAGTACGCACTTACAATTTAAAACGATAAAAATGGAAGATTACAAATACATCTTATTCTTTAACCAATTTGATCTCAATACTATAGATCAGGTAGGTGGTAAAAACGCCTCTCTTGGAGAAATATACAATCAATTAAAACCTATTGGAGTTAATATTCCCAATGGATTTGCAGTTACCGCCGCTGGCTACCGTCTTTTTCGAAAGAATAACAATCTCGAGAATTCATTAGATGAAATTTTAAATCAATTAGACACAAAGCAGTACAGCAACCTTTCTGAAGTAGGTGAAAAAGCAAGAAATTTTATTCTTTCAGGAACTATTCCTGACGAAGTGCGCGCTGAAATAAGTGCAGCATACCAATCGCTAAGCAAACAAAGCGATATCTACAATCTTGATGTCGCAGTGCGAAGCAGCGCCACAGCTGAAGATTTACCCACAGCAAGTTTCGCAGGACAAATGCAGTCCTTTCTCAATATCAGCGGGGAAAATCAATTACTTGATGCTGTACATCGTTGTTATGTATCCCTGTTTACTGATCGCGCCATAAAATACCGGCATGATATGGGTTTTACAAAATTAGATATTGCAATCTCGGTAGGAATACAACAGATGGTTCGAAGTGATAAGGCAGCTTCTGGAGTTGCTTTTACTATCGATCCTGATACTGGTTTTCAAAACACAATCATTATAAACAGTTGCTGGGGACTTGGAGAAAATATCGTACAAGGAACTGTAACACCAGATGAATGGATGGTTTTTAAACCTACTTTGGAGGATACAAAACTGAACCCTATTATAAAAAAACATTGCGGCAGAAAAGAATTTACAATGATTTATGCCCAAAAAAATGAAGAAACCACTTTTGAAAATACAATTGTAAATACAACAACGACCGTCGAAAAACAAAATCAATATTCTTTAAATGACAAAGAAGTAATTGAGCTGGCACAATGGTGTACTAAGATTGAAAAACATTATAAAAAACCTATGGATATTGAATGGGCCAAAGATGGCTTAAACAATCAACTCTATATTGTTCAGGCTCGACCTGAAACGATTCACGGTAAGTTTCAAAAAAAAGTTAGGGAGATTTACTCACTTACAGAAACCGGTACTATTATCACTCAAGGAATCTCACTAGGCGATAAAATAGCAACTGGAAAAGCACGCATACTGCATAGTCCTTTGGAAGGTAATCAATTATTAGAAGGCGAAATTCTCGTTACCGATATGACAAATCCAGATTGGGATCCAATTATGAAAAAGGCGGCAGCCATAATTACTAACAAAGGGGGACGTACAAGTCATGCCGCCATTGTCGCAAGAGAACTAGGAACTGTTGCCGTTGTAGGTTGTGGTGACGCGACAAATCTCATAAAGAATGGTCAACAAATTACAGTTTGTTGTGCTGAGGGTAAAGTTGGAAAAATATATGACGGAAAATTAAATTGGGAAATTACAGAACATGATTT
Organism: Flavobacterium hiemivividum; assembly: GCF_004349145.1. Lineage (GTDB taxonomy): Bacteria > Bacteroidota > Bacteroidia > Flavobacteriales > Flavobacteriaceae > Flavobacterium > Flavobacterium hiemivividum. The sequence continues at coordinate 37,828 of NZ_SMFO01000016.1, forward strand.
CAGTCAACTATCTATGCCCGAAACAGCTCCAATGTTCATTCTTGCTGATCCCGAAAGAGCTTTTGAATTAAGTAACTACCCTAATAAAGGAGTTGGTTTGATGCGCATGGAATTTGCTATTTCTAACAGCATTAAAATTCATCCCCTAGCACTTTGTGAACCTAATAAAATAACCGACCAAAATATAAATGACCAAATAGCAGAATTAACTAAAGGCTATGGTGACGGTAAAAAATATTTCATTGACAAACTAGCTGAAGCAGTCTCGATCGTCGCGGCCGCTTTCTATCCAAAAGAGGTTATTGTGAGAATGAGTGATTTTAAAAGCAATGAATACGCTAATCTCATTGGAGGCAAATACTTTGAACCCAAGGAAGAAAATCCGATGATTGGTTTTAGGGGTGCTTCTCGTTACTACAGCGATTTTTATAGAGAAGGGTTTGCTCTAGAATGTGAAGCTATGAAAAAAGTGCGAAACGATATGGGATTCCACAACGTAAAATTGATGATTCCCTTTTGTCGAACAGTTGAGGAAGGAGAAAAAGTATTAGCACAGATGGCCGTTAACCAGTTGATTCAGGGTCAAGACGGTTTAGAGGTCTATGTTATGATAGAAATACCAAGTAATGTAATATTGGCCGACGAATTCGCCTCGATTTTTGACGGATTTTCTATTGGTTCGAATGATTTAACACAGCTCACTCTTGGGCTGGATCGCGACTCTGCTCTAATAAGTGATTTGTTTAGCGAACAAAATCCAGCGGTAAAAAAATTAATACGCGAAACAATACTTGCCGCTAAGAGAAATAATATAAAAGTAGGATTGTGCGGTCAGGCGCCTAGTGACATCCCAGAATTTGCACAGTTTCTAGTGGAACAGGGAATCGATAGCATATCATTTAATCCAGATGCCATCATAAAAGGAATTGAAAACATTTTAAAAACCGAAAAGAAAAATAAGGTTCGGCTATAAATGACTAAAAAACAAATCAATTTAATTTTTTAAAAATCAATACTATGCAATTAGATACATTATGTCAGAGTTGTGGAATTCCACTTGATAACGAGCAATTGAAAGGAACAAAAGCAAATGGATTAAAAACGGATGAGTATTGCAAATATTGCTACCAAGCTGGGGAATTTACACAGCCAAACATGACATTTGCCGACATGAAAGAAACGGTAGAAACACAAATGAAAAAATTAAAACTTTCAGAACATACGATTCAAGAAGCGTTAGATCTTCTTCCCTACTTAAGCAGATGGAAAGCGATTTGATATCTTTCAATTTAAAATAACCTATTCGAAATAATAAAAATTATAACCATATAAACAACTAAAATATTCATCATTTGAAGTAAAATAAACATTATGAAAATTTTAATGTACAGCATATTCGCATTTGACAAATCCTTTATCGAGAATACAACCCATGGCAAACTGGAAATAGAATACACAGATAAGTCATTAAATGAAGATACTGCAATTCTTGCCAAAGGATATGAAGGCATTGCTCTTTTTACAGCTGACGATGCCTCTGATGTTGTACTGGAAAAATTATATTTACTTGGTATTAGATATATTGCCTTACGCTCTGTAGGATACGACCATATAAACATTATGAAAGCAAGAGCCTTGGGAATAAAAGTGGCTAATGTTCCGGCCTATTCCCCCTATTCTGTAGCGGAGCATGCTGTTGCATTACTAATGGCTTTAAATCGAAAAATTACGCTCGGCCAAAAACTAATGCAAATGGGTGACTACCGCCTAGATAACTTAATAGGTTTTGACTTGCATGGAAAAAAAGTGGGAATTATTGGAACCGGAAAAATAGGTGCCGCTTTTGCAAAAATTATGCATGGTTTTGGTTGCCAAATTTTAGCTTATGATCCACAAATAAATGAGGAGTTAAGCAAACAAATTAACATTAGCTATAGCACACTGGAAGAACTTTGTAAAAATTCTGATGTGATTTCAGTTCATTGTCCGTTAAATTCAGAAACAAAATACATGTTCCATAAAAGTTACTTTAATATGATGAAAAAAGGAGTGATTTTTATTAATACCGCCAGAGGAAGCGTCGTGAATACCGAAGATTTGATAATGGCGCTCAAGTCAGGAAAAATTGGAGCAGCCGGTTTAGATGTTTATGAAAAGGAAAAGAACATCTTCTTTGGCAACCATATGGATAAAAAATTTGAAGATAATTTATATACCATTCTTCGCGCCTTTCCCAATGTTTTAATTACTGGACACCAAGGGTTTCTGACCAATGAAGCTTTACAGGGAATTGCAAATACTACAATTGCTAACTTTAATGCATGGTCCTACGCTGGCATTTGTGAAAACGAAATAAATTAATTATTTATTTTATTTCGAAAAGCAGAAAGCACGCATTACCTAAAATAAATTCAGATGAATATCAATTGGCATTTACTTTCACTTTCTGAAGTTTCTGAGAAGTTGGAGACATCCCCCTCAGGTATAGATGAAAAAACTGCTGAAGAACGTCTAGTCCAGTACGGTAAAAATCAGATTGAAGATAAAAAAAAGAAGACCCTTCTGCAGATGTTGGTTCGTCAGTTCCGAGATTTTATGATTATTATTTTAGTCATTGCGGCAATTATCTCAGGAATAATGGGTGACCTAACAGATACTATAGTTATAGTTGCCATCGTAATTATTAATGCAGTTATTGGTGTAGTTCAAGAATACCGCGCTGAAAAAGCAATGGAGGCTTTAAAAAACATGGTGTCAAACGTGGTGCAGGTTCTACGTGAAGGACATCGAATTGACATCCCCGCTTTTGATATTGTTCCTGGAGATGTGGTGATTCTTGAAGTTGGAAATAGTATTCCTGCTGATGTTCGTTTTTTTGAAACCCATCAGTTAAAAGTAGATGAATCTACACTTACAGGAGAATCCTATAATGTAGAAAAAAATGCTGACTCCCTTCCTAAGCAAGAATATTCGCTAGGAGATCTTACGAATATGGGATTCAAGGGAACTTTTGTCACTAACGGTAGAGCACTTGCTTATGTCGTGGCAACGGCAATGAATACCGAGTTAGGAGGAATTGCAAAAATGATTCAGACTGAGGCAACTTTGACTCCATTGCAAAAAAGATTAGCCTCTTTTGGAAAACGATTGTCGATGGTCATTCTATTTATTTGCCTCGTTATTTTTCTAATTGGCTGGCTGCGTGGAGAATCCCCGTATTCCATGTTAATAGTGTCTATTTCCCTTTCGGTGGCCGCCATTCCCGAAGCTTTACCCGCTTTGGTGACTATTGCTCTTGCCTTTGGCGCTAAGCGATTAGTGAAACGAAATGCGCTAATACGTAAACTTCCAGCCGTTGAAACACTGGGTTCCGTTACTTACATATGCTCTGACAAGACGGGTACACTTACATTAAATAAAATGACAGTCGAAGGCATTTATGAAACGTTTGACAAAAAATACGATACTATTTTTCTCGAAGGAGACATCCTTCTCCATCTAATGGCTTTGAACAATGATGTCTCAAAAGATAAAACTGGAGAATGGCTCGGGGAATCCACTGAAGTCGCATTAGTTCAATATGCTTCACAAAAAAAAATGGAGCGGGCCGAATTAGAATTAAAATTTCCCCGCGTTGCAGAATTGCCTTTCGATTCGAAAAGGAAATGTATGACCACATTACATCAAATCCAAAATCCCTCTTCGGACCAGCCAAACGAAATAATTGTCATTGTGAAAGGCGCGGTTGAAGTAATATTCAATAAATTGACTGACAATCAAAAATCACTTATTCCAGAACTAGAACTCAGAGTAAACGAGATGGCCGAAAAAGGATATCGGATTTTAGGCTATGCGATGACAACCCTACCCAATTTACCTGACAAATTAGTTTCGAATGAAATAGAGTCTACTTTAACACTTATCGGTTTTGTGGGAATGATTGATCCTCCACGTGAAGAGGCTAAACAGGCCGTTTCACAATGCGTAGAAGCAGGTATTATTCCTGTCATGATTACTGGCGATCATAAATTGACAGCCAAAGCCATTGCTGAGAAGTTAGGAATCATTACTTCCGAGAAAAACCTTGTCTTAACAGGAATCGAACTTGCCAAATTATCACCCACAAAATTCTCGGAAATTGTAGAAAATGTACGTGTTTATGCCCGAGTAAATCCCGAACAAAAATTACTAATCATTAATGCCTTACAGTCTAAAAATCATTTTGTTGCTATGACCGGTGACGGTGTAAATGATGCGCCAGCACTTAAGAATGCCGACATAGGTATAGCCATGGGAATTAATGGAACAGCCGTTTCTAAGGAAGCCGCAGCGATGATATTACTCGATGATAATTTTGCCACAATCGTAGTAGCAGTAAAACACGGACGAAGAATATTTGACAATATCCTGAAATTTATAAAATATACTATGACATCTAATTCTGGCGAAATTTGGGCAATTTTTTTAGCCCCTTTTTTCGGTTTGCCAATACCGTTGCTTGCGATTCATATACTTTGGATTAATCTTGTAACCGATGGACTACCAGGACTGGCATTAGCCTCTGAGCCCGCCGAAGCAAATATCATGCAGCGTCCCCCACGAAATCCGAAGTTGAATATTTTTGCCGGAGGCATGGCCATACACATTTTATGGGTCGGACTTTTGATGGGAGTAGTAACACTTGGTATACAAGCCTGGGCAATTCATAGTGAGATAGTGCATTGGCAAACAATGGCTTTTACAGTGCTTTGCTTCAGTCAGATGGGACACGTAATGGCAATTCGCTCCACGCGGGAATCCGTTTTCAAAATCGGTTTTTTTTCGAATAAACCCATGTTGATTTCTCTATTATTAACGGTTAGTTTACAATTGATTATTATCTACACTCCTTTTTTCAATGAAGTTTTCAGAACCCAACCATTATCTTATTTAGAGTTAGTTATAACCTTAGCCGCGTCAAGCATCATTTTTTGGGCAGTAGAAATAGAGAAATGGGTATTTCGTCGGAATACTAAAAATGAAAAGCTAAAAGTTGAAAAAAAACAGTAGCTGGTTAAATTTATTCTAATCCTGTTTCGACGAATTCGACCTAATTATCATCGAATCGATTTTTGACTACATACTATTTAATACCAAAGACCAATTTATCAATTAGAGAACAGGCTACAATGCAGCGATGGTTACTTTCAAATTAGATAGGAATCACTTCTGCACCAATTTTCCGGAATCGAAAATGCAAATGAGGAATTAGTGCAATACCTAGCATTATAAAAAATATAAAAACACCCATATAATAGTAATAATCTCTTGCAAACAGAATATTCGTATGATTTGCAACAGCTTTTCCCATTAACTTCTTCGCCACTACTTTGGCTTTAATTGTTGAAGCTCCTTTGGCAAGAGCCAGATTTTCATACAGTTGTAAACGCTTACCGGATTCACTATTTAAAGTGGTTATAGTATTTCCAAGTTCGTTATAATGTACACTTACTTGTTTTAAATTCACAAAGGAAATAAGTGCTAAGCTTACTGTGAATGCAAAAAACCGAAAAGAAACGCCACTCAATGAAGCGGAGAAACTCTTAGATTCTGGAACAGAGGAAATTGTAAAAAAAACAATAGAAAGCATCAAAATCCCATTTCCAAGTCCTTGAAAAAATAAAGGCAGTACAACACTATTTTCATTGGCTTGAGAGCCAAAAACAAAAAACATTTGTATATGATACAGCAGTAAAAAAGCGAATCCTGTAAGCCATATTAAGCGCATATTTCGCTTACGCAAAAGAAATCGTGCCGTTATTGTTATACCAACAACAATACCAATGGCATTAAATAACATGATGTAGGCATAATGATACGAATCTAAACCCATCTCATTAAAAAGAAAAGTATTAGCGGCACTAAGATCGCCTTTAGAAATATAATAGAGAATTAGTAGCAAGGCTCCTATTCGAAAATTTCGGAATTTGTAAATTGTTAAATCGATAAACGGACGTTTTCGATTTTTTTGTACTAAAATAAAAATTCCAAGCAATAGTATGATGCTTCCTACACATACCCAAATACGAATACTTTCAAACCAATTGTAATATTGACCATACATAATCACATAGGCTATTAAAGTAAGTAGTGTGCTGTAAATCACGAAACTCTTCCAATCTAAATCCAGCAAGGGAAGCCTTTTTTGGTGCAACCGTAAATTTGTTTTCAGACACAGTAGCAGTAGAAGCACGCCCGGAATTTGAACATAAATAATCGCTAAATACAATACATTAAAATCATAATTTTGAAATATATAAGCATCAAACAAGTAGATAAATGCATTAGATATTAGCAAGGTTCCATAAAAAACAGCGTATCCTAAAACTCTTGATCGGTTCGAATGAAACTGAGAAAATATCAGATTTATTGTAACACCAATTAAACCCACTGTAACCACTCCTCCTAAATATCGTAAGACCAGAAAAAGTAATGCATTTTGAGTGCTATACAGTAGTAAATTGATTGCTGTAAACAATAAAACACACATTAAAAAATAAGTTTTGGAAGCAAAATAGCTAAAAAACCTTCTTTCCAATGGAAAAAAACTAGCAATCCCAACATAATACAGTACGATCGAAAATTGAATATCTGTCGGATCCAGACCATAAAAACTAGCGGCACTACTAACTCCTCCTATATAAGCCGCTAACATGGATACCGCTGGAAGAATTACTATAAATATCGTAACTTTAATTAGCCATTTCGGAACCCAATTTTTAAAAATGTTTGACGATTGATTCATATAAAAGTTATAATTTAGGAATCAAAACCTCAGCATTCATACCTGCACGAAGGTTATTTGTTTTTGCTACAGCATCTGTCAAAAGTATCCTAACTGGAAAACGCTGAATAATTTTCACAAAATTCCCTGTAGCATTATCAGGAGGCAAAAGCGAGAATCGAGATCCTGTAGCTGGGGCAAGAGATTGGATCTTACCATGAAAAGTCTCCTTAGAGTAAGCATCTACTTTAATTTCTACCTCTTGTCCTTCTTTCAAATTTGCAATTTGGGTTTCTTTAAAATTAGCTACAATCCATTTCCCTTGATCTTGATCTACAATAAAGCCTATCGTTTGTCCTTTTTGAATCAATTGCCCTACTTGCAATGTCTTATCTCCCATAATCCCATCGGCTGGTGCGGTGATAACAGCATAGGTCAAATTGAGCTTAATATGTTCTACGATAGCTTCTCTTTGCTGAACATTTGCTTTGGCTACGACTAATTGTGAACCAACATCATTTATCTTGCCTTTGGCTGTTTTATAGCTGTTTAGAACCGCTTTATATTCTGACTTTGCGATTTCGAAGCTGGTTTTTATAGCCTCAAAATGTTGTTGCGTAACTGCTTCCTCAGCTAGTAATTTTTTATATCTACTAAATTCTTGTTCTTGCTGCCACAGCTTTGCCTGAGATGCAGCAATACTAGCCTCACTTATTGATGCGCTACTAGTTGTGGTTACTGTATTACTTTCGAGCACTACTAAAGAAGCTCTGGCGGAACTCAACTCAGCTTCGGCTTCTTTTAATTGCATCATAGTTTCATTTTTATCGATCACTAGCAAAGTGTCTCCTTTATAAACACGTTGATGGTCTCTAAATTTAATTTCTTGAACATATCCTGTCGTTCTACTTATTATTGGATTAATATATTCTTCTACCTGAGCATCATTAGTTTCTTCATAGCGATACATTTTTACGAGTGCATATAGACCATAAATAACCAATAAAACCAATACTATTGAGGCAATACTATAAGTAATCTTAACAATAATCCTGTCAATACGTTCGTGTTTTTCTGTTGTTGTAGCCATAATTATAGGTTTCCTGTATTTTTTAGTAGTTGGTAATAGTGTACTTGCTCTGATATTTTGGCTGAAACGAGTTCAAATTGTGCTTGCAATAACTGTGTGTCCGCATCAAGCAAGTCAGTTATTAATGACAATTGGTTAAAATAGGTATGATTGAGTATGCGACTATTCTCTGCCGCTTGTTTTATATTCAATTGTAATTCCTCTATTTTTTCTTGATCTTCTATGTAACGTTTATAAGCCCTATTGATGTCTTTTCGTAAATTATCTTGCACATTTTCTTGTGCTATTTTTTGCTCTTCATAGAGGATTTTAGCTTCTTCTTCTTTATGCACATCATGATATATCGACGAAATCGAGTACGATAATTTAACCCCTACAACTCCTAGTAAGTAGGGCGCATTTTCATAGGGATACAATTTGATCTGCGGATAGGAATAATTATAATCGCCAAACAAACCTATTCTTGGTAATTTATCCGCTTTTAAGCCTTCTATATTTAATTTACTAAGTGCTACTTTTTGCTTAGCAATCTTCTGTAATGGAGATTTGTTTATAGCGCTATCAATATAATCATCATAGCTCATTAAATGCTGCCCTTCTCGAAAACCAATAGAATCTGTGGGTTTCAAATTTTGAAAATCAGGTTCTCCCATGTAAATATTTAGTTCCTGCATGGCTAATTGCGCATTATTTCGAATTTCTGTTAAAGAAGTTTTCTGCTTAGACAATTGCAATTGCGCTCGAAGTAAATCACTTTTCAAAACGACTCCTCCTGCATGTAATTTTTGAATTAGTTTTAAGCGTTCTTCATTTTGATAAATATTCTTCTTTACTAATTTTTCAAATTGTAAATAGAGTTGCAATTTCAAATAAGTTTCAGCCACTTGATAATGGATGTTTTCTATAGTTTCCTCTTCTATATATTCTGATAACTCCTGTTTCGCAACTTCTTTTTTGATATTTGTTTTTAGCTTATGCCCATTGTAAATTTCAAAATACGCATCAATTGTAGCACCATAAATAGAATGATCCTCTAAGGGTATATAGTCTGGATGGTGTAAAATTCCATTGTTAAAAATGGGAATGTTAGCTAATTTGCCATAGTTAGCATTAAAACCTATTTCAGGAAGTTGTTTGCTCTTTGCATTTTTTACGGCTTCGGCACCAGATGCTGTATGCAAATGATGGATTTTAATTTCCTTGCTATTTCGAGCGGCTTTTTCCCAAACGCTTTCGAGCGAAATTGCAACACTATCTTTCATTAGTTTTTGAGCTTGTATCGGAACAAAAAAAAACAAGAATATAGGCAGTCCTATTTTACAATAACTAAAGTGCATATTTACTTCTTAAATTAGAACTGCAAAATTCCAATTTCTTTTTAAGTCTTAATTTGTAAATTAGGCCATTTATTTGTTAATTTGAGCCAAATTAAAAATCATGATATGCCCACGATAAAAGAGCCTAGTTTTTTAGAAAAGGTAAATCAATATCCGAAGACTACTTACATCTACCATACTAAGATTGAAGAGCAACTTGCCATGCACAGTCACAACAAGCATCAGCTTACTTATATAGAAGGAGGAGCTGCTTATTTAAAGACAAATGACAATTCCTATTTCTTACCTGCCCGTCACTATATTTGGATTCCAGCGGGTATGGAGCATTTTATCGAGTTAAAAAGCTCCATAACTATGATACGGAATATTTATATTCCTACTCACATTCTTAATAGTAATGATTTTTATTCGAAAATGGGAATTTTCCCTGCATCAAATTTGGTTCTGGAAATGATTTTATTCACCGAAAACTGGAGCGGAAATATTTTTAAAAAAGAAAAAAATAAATTTCAATATATAAAAACCTTAGGAAATATTATTGCAGAAATTAGCAAAAATCCACTTCCTGTAGTACTTCCCACAACTACTAACCAGAGATTAAGCCCAATTTTAAAATACATCCATATTCATGTAGACCAACTGCTACTTTTACAAGATGTTGCTAAACAATTTGGTTTCAGCAGCCGCAGCCTTTCGCGTATATTTCGAGATAACTTAGATATTTCATTTTTGCAATATGTAAAACTCACTCGAATAATCCATAGTATGGAAAAATTACTGCAAACTGAAATGTCTATCAGTGAGATTGCCTATGCATCTGGATACAATAGTCCGGCTACTTTTAGCAACACTTTTTATAATTTGGTTAAGGTAAGACCTGTTGATTTTAGAAAAAAGAACCGAGAGATATCAGAATAAAAGATTCATCTATCATTAATCTTACCCATCCTTTTACTAATCTGCAGCCAAAAATATATTATTATTGGCACACTTTATAAAATCCCCCTAACAAACTGAAATAAAACATTTTATTACAATTAATCATATAAAAAATCAGTAAATTTATGCAGCTACTATATTATATCTTTTCAGACTTTTAGAAAAGTAGTAGCGCTAAAAGGGAACCGCCGTATCAACAATTGAAAAAAAAATATAAAATGGCATTTATAGACTATTATAAAGTATTAGGAGTCGAAAAAAAGGCTAGCGAAGCTGACATTAAAAAGGCGTATCGAAAAATGGCCCGAAAATACCATCCCGACTTGAATCCTAATGACAAAGAGGCCGAAAGAAAATTTAAAGAACTAAATGAAGCCAATGAAGTCTTGAGCAATGCTGAGAATCGTAAAAAATATGATCAACACGGTGAAAACTGGCAACAGGCCGAGCAGTATGAACAATCAAGAAGACAGCAGCAGCAATACCAAGGAGGAAGACAACAAGCCGGTTTTGGTGGCGGTTTTAGCGGCGGCGGAGATTATTCGGACTTTTTCGAATCTATGTTTGGGGGACAATCTGCAAGAGGTGGTGGCCGTAGTACACAATTTAAAGGTCAGGATTTTAATGCTGAACTGCATCTTGACTTAAAAGAGGTCTATACCACCCACAAGCAAACATTGACGATCAATGGAAAAAACATTCGGCTTACTATTCCCGCGGGAGTAGAAAACGGACAAATAATAAAAATTACTGGACTTGGAGCAGAAGGTGCTGGAGGCGGTCCAAAAGGGGATTTATACATCACTTTCACCATAGAGAATCATACTGCTTTTAAACGAGATAAAGCAAATCTGTACGCAGCTGTAGATTTAGATGTCTATTCAGCCATATTAGGAGGTGAGATTACCGTAGACACTTTTGACGGAAAAGTAAAATTGAAAGTACCCGCGGGAACTCAAAATGGAACCAAAGTAAAACTAAAAGGAAAAGGCTTTCCCGTTTATAAAAAGGAAAATCAATTTGGTGATTTATACATCACTTATGAAATAAAAATTCCAACAAGTCTGTCTGAAAAAGAAAAGGAATTATACACTGAACTTTCTAAGCTAAGAACATTATGAATACAGAAAACTTCATTCCACTCCACACATTAGTTAGCCACTATAAAGTCGAACTGGCTTTCTTTAGTCATTTAAGCGAACTTGGATTAGTAGAGATTCAAACAGTGGAACAGGTGCAATATATTCATCAAGATTCCATTTATGAAATCGAAAAGATCATCCGGATGCATCAAGAATTAGATGTCAATATAGAAGGAATTGATGTTGTTTTTAACTTACTACAGAAAATTGATGCATTACAGACAGAGCTTATAGCTGTTAGAAACAGATTAAGACTATATGAGAACTAAGTGGCGCTAATTTTACAAATTACAATGACTGAAGTTCAACTATTTTTACATTCATCTTGAATTATTATTCAGCTCCAAAAATCCTCCGACCACATTAATTGAGGTTGTACTTTTCTAATGCGCAACGTCATTAAATATTTGTTTTATGGATACTACTTTTAACACTCTAAAATTAATCCATCTTGGCATCGATGCGCAGCGAGAAAACGTTGTTTTCATGCGAAAAGATTGCCATATCTGTAAATCAGAAGGTTTCGAAGCACTAAATAGAGTACTAGTAACTGTAAATGGCAATTCTAAAATAGCCACTTTATACATTATCACTGATGGAATTTTACAAGCGGGAGAAGCGGGATTGTCTGAAAGTGCATGGAAAGATTTAAACGCTAAGAAAGGGGACGAAATTAGTTTTTCACATGTGCAGCCCGTGACTTCCATGAGTAGTATTAGAGCTAAAATGTATGGCAGACAGCTGAACAATGAGAACCTACAAAACATAATAAAAGATATTGTCAAGGGCGAATATTCTAATATCGAAATTGCTGCTTTTATAACTGCTTGTGCCGGTGACAATCTCAACATCGAAGAAATAATAGGACTCACTAAAGCGATGGTAGTTTCAGGGCAAAGACTTTCTTGGAATAAAAAAATTGTGGTCGACAAACATTGTGTAGGAGGACTTCCTGGAAACAGAACAACACCTATCGTAGTGGCAATAGTTGCTGCCTACGGCCTTACAATACCCAAAACTTCTTCTCGGGCCATTACATCGCCTGCAGGCACGGCTGACAGCTTAGAAACCATGACGACAATTGATCTCAGCATCAAACAAATTCAAAAAATAGTAGAGCAGGAAAATGGATGCTTCGTTTGGGGCGGTTCCATCAAACTAAGCCCAGCCGATGATATCTTAATTCGGGTAGAAAGAGCGCTTGATGTGGATGGTGAAGGACAAATGATTGCATCAGTATTGTCAAAAAAGATTGCCGCGGGTTCGACACATGTGGTTATTGATATTCCAATAGGAAAAACAGCAAAAGTAAGAACAGAAGAAGATGCCGAAAAATTAAAATATTATTTCAATGTCGTTGGAAAAGCGATGGGCATCAAAGTAAATGTTCTTTTTACGGATGGGTCCCAGCCCATTGGTAGAGGAATTGGCCCTACACTAGAAGCTATGGATGTGCTTAGTGTGTTGCGCAATGAAGAAAATGCACCTCAAGATTTAAAAAATAAATCACTTCTAATTGCAGCTAGCATCATCGACTTAGTAGATGAAAAAAATGGATTACAAAGTGCTCAAGAAATCCTATCCTCTGGAAAGGCTTACGAGAAGTTTCTTGCGATATGCAAAGCCCAAGGTGGTTTTAGAGAACCTGAATTTGCCGTCTTTAAAGAAGATGTTACAGCTGAAAAATCAGGAGTTGTGATTGAAATTGATAACCGAAAACTTGCGAAAATCGCAAAACTTGCTGGTGCACCGCACGATAGTAAAGCAGGATTGCTATTAAAAACGCCTTTGAATACCAAAGTCGAAAAAGGTGATATATTGTATACTATTTACTCCGAAACAAATGGCGAACTGAAATACTCTGTCGACTACATGAAATCAGAAAAGGATATTATTCTAATTCAATAATGCTCATGAAAAAAATATATTTTGCTTTACCAGGAAATGAAGAGTTGGCAGAAATACTTATTCAAAAAGAAAAGGCTGAAAAAGGAAACGTAGAAATCCGCTCTTTTCCTGATGGAGAAACCTATGTTCGGATTATATCAGATGTGAAAGACAAAAAAGTATTTCTAGTTTGTACCCTTCATCAGCCTGACTCTAAATTGTTACCGCTTTACTTTTTGGCGAAGACCGCAAAAGAATTTGGTGCTAAAAGCATCTGTTTAATCGCACCATATCTTGCTTATATGCGCCAAGACAAGGTCTTCAATACTGGAGAAAGTGTTACCTCTACCCTCTTTGCAAATTTACTTTCTGGATTTGTAGATACATTAGTTACGGTTGATCCCCATTTACATCGAAGAACTTCTTTATCTGAAATCTACAGCATACCAACAACGGTCTCTCATGCAGCGCTGCATATTTCGGCCTGGATACAATATACTATTGAGAACCCAGTACTAATTGGCCCCGACAGTGAAAGTGAACAATGGGTTGCCGAAGTCGCAAAAAATGCAAACGCACCCTATATTATTTTATCGAAAATTAGACATGGTGACCGTGATGTAGAAGTTTCCATACCACAAATTGATAAATACAAAACCCATGTTCCCGTTTTAGTGGATGATATTATTTCAACTGGACGAACGATGATAGAGACGATTACTCATTTGAAAAACGCTGGAATGAAACCTCCCATTTGCATTGGCGTACACGCAGTATTTGCTAAAAATGCTTTTCAGGAAATAAAAAATTCAGGAGCAAAGGAAATCATTACTTGCAACACCATTCCTCATGAAAGCAATAGAATTGACATTAGCGATTTGTTGATTCTCTAAGCCAAAAACACCAGTCTTTTGTAATCCAAAGAATATCCCCCTAAGCAATTTTTTCTTCGAAAAACAAACCAGTCACCAGAATCTTTTACCGAATATAGTAAGTCATTTTACAATTAGACTCAAAAACCTAGAATCTAGATTCTTCTTCATTTATTCCGTTCATATTTCGTGTTTTTATGAGAATGTCTTTTGCAAATGTTTTATTATCGGTGTAAAAAAACTATTTTCCCTCGATTAAAACATCAAAAAACCAGTTTAACAAAATTCAAAATAACTGATAATCAGCGGAATATTCGTATATTTGAGTAGCCCCTTATTATAAAAATTAATTCATGACACCTATGAATCCTATTTTTAAAATAATAAAACTGATCCAATCTTTCTTACTTGAAATTGGAGAACTTTCCTTCTTTGCGGGTCGCTTTTTCAGAGAATCTTTTAGACGTCCCTTTGAATTTAAAGAGTTCCTTCGACAATGTTTTTATATGGGAAATCGATCTTTATTGTTGGTTGCTGTAACTGGATTCATAATTGGTTTGGTTTTTACCTTACAATCGCGCCCTACTCTTCTTGAGTTTGGCGCCGTTTCCTGGATGCCTTCTATGGTAAGTATTTCGATCATTCGAGAAATAGGCCCTATAATAACCGCATTAATTTGCGCTGGACGTATCGGTTCTGGGATTGGTGCAGAATTAGGGTCCATGCGCGTCACCGAACAAATTGATGCAATGGAAGTATCAGGTACAAATCCATTCAAATACTTAGTGGTTACTCGCATTATGGCTACCACTTTAATGCTTCCTATACTTGTGTTTTTTGGTGATGCAATTGCTCTTTTTGGATCGTATTTGGTCGAAAATGTAAAAGGACAGGTGTCTTTTTTACTGTATTTCAATCAGGTTTTTAATGCTTTGGAATTTGGAGACCTAATACCGGCGACCATCAAAAGCTTCTTTTTTGGCTTTGCCATAGGATTAGTGGGCTGTTTTAAAGGTTATTATTGTAAAAAAGGTACGGCAGGTGTTGGTATTGCAGCAAATTCTGCGGTAGTTTTTACTTCGATGCTCCTTTTTGTCATTGATTTTATTGCTGTTTTTGTCACTGATATATTTTATGATTTATAATTGATTATGAATACTACCATCCAAAATAGAAAAGTTATTATCGAGATCAAAGACTTGAGAAAAAGCTATGGTGACAATCATGTCTTAAATGGTTTCAACATGACTTTACACGAAGGAGAAAATTTAGTGATTATGGGAAAATCAGGCTCAGGAAAATCAGTAATGATAAAATGCCTTATCGGGTTAGAAAAACAAGATAGCGGTTCGATAATGGTGATGGGAGAAAAAATTGATGAACTCGACCGCGCAACCTTAGATGAACTCCGAACAGAAATTGGCTTTCTTTTTCAAGGAAGTGCTTTATATGACTCGATGACCGTGAGAGAAAATTTAGAATTTCCCTTGCGTCGTCACACTAAAAAATTTGGAAAACTAAAAGACACCACACCCTTAGTGATGCAGGCTCTTGAAAATGTAGGATTATCACAAACCATAAACTTGATGCCCGAGGAACTTTCGGGAGGAATGAAGCGTCGAATTGCATTGGCGAGAACACTAATTCTTCAACCCAAGATTATCCTCTATGATGAACCTACGACAGGATTAGATCCCATCACTTCCAAAGAAATATTGATCTTGATGAAGTCAATCCAGGAAAAATACACCACATCAGCATTAATCATAACACATGATGTCGATTGTGCCCGAGTGATCTCAAATCGAATGATTTTGCTGGTTGACGGTGTTAATTATGCCGAAGGAACTTTTAACGAACTAGCAACATCGACAGATCCAAAAGTACAGGCTTTCTTTAAATAAGTATAGACATGGAAAAAACTACATCACAAAAAATAAGATTAGGCCTTTTTGTAATTATTGGCTTGCTGATTTTTATATTAGCTACCTATTTTATTGGCGATAAGCAAAAAATGTTTGGAAAAACTAATCATTTAGAAACTATTTTTAATAATGTAAATGGTTTACAAATAGGGAATAATGTACGCTACTCGGGAGTAAATGTAGGAACTGTCCTTGGTATCGAAATGATCAATGACACCAGTATCAAAGTGGATATGATTATTGACAAAGCCATCTTTAAACACATAAAAAAAGATGCAGTAGCCACCATAGGCTCTGATGGACTGGTAGGGAGTATGGTCATCAACATTCTACCGGGAAAAGGAAATGAAGCTTCGGCGGAGCCAGGAGATGAAATCATATCTATAAATCGCATTCGAACTGACGACCTTTTAATTACCTTAAGCAAAACCAATGACAACGCTGCCCTTCTCACCAAAAACTTGCTCAAAATTACGGACGAAATGAATAATGGAAAAGGAACTGTAGCACTATTATTGAATGACATTGAAGTGGCAAAGGACTTAAAAGAAACCATGTATTACTTAAAAATTTCAGGAAGGGAAACCTCAAAAGCCACCAATAATTTAAACCGACTTCTTGAATCCATCAACAACAAAGACAACGTTATAGGGCTATTGCAGGATACGGCTGTTGCCAATGATATTAAGACAATCGTTAGTAATTTAGATAAAACTAGTGTCGAAGTAAATAAAGTCGCGACTAATCTAAACAAAACTATTGTCAATATTAAAGAGGGAAAAGGTGCACTCAACTACCTTTCTAATGACCCCACGCTTGTCCATACAATTGACTCGACCATGACTAATGTCAATGAAGCGAGCATTAAATTGAATGAAAATTTAGAAGCTCTTAAACACAATTTTCTCTTTCGAGGATATTTCAGAAGGTTAGAGAAAGAAAAACGAAAGGAAAAAACGAAATAGCTAATTTAAGCCGTGCTTGCAATCAAGGTATTGAATACAAACACAGCAATCTTAACTTGCGAACTGAGCCAAGCTTGTCATTTTTTACTGCTCGAATAATAATGGAAAAGGCTGTCGAATTACAACAGTTTCTCCCTTCTCTATAAAAATTGGGAACTATAAAAAATTAAAACATATTTAATTCATTTACAAAGTGTTATTGATTTAAAATAATCAGAAACGGTATTTATTTTTTATTTAATTAAAAAAATATTGATGTTATAAACTTCTAATGTCTTATATTTCAAAACATGAAGCTCTATTATTCCTAATGGAAACTCTAAAAAATTAAAAAATATAATTAATTTTCTATGACAATTATAATTTCACTTTGTCTTTTACTACTTATCGCTTACTTGTTTGATCTTACAGCTTCAAGGACAAAAATACCTTCTGTTATACTATTATTACTTTTGGGTTGGATCGTTAGAGAAGTAACCTTCTTTTTTAGTATTGAGCTACCAAATCTTACAACTATCCTACCCATTTTAGGTACAATTGGACTTATTTTAATTGTATTGGAAGGTTCTTTAGAGTTGGAGCTCAACAAATCTAAAATTGGACTGATAAAAAAATCATCCATAGGGGCTTTCTTGCCTTTGATTGTGCTTGCCTTTTCGCTTGCCTATTTATTCCATTATTATGGAGGATATTCCTTCAGAGATAGTCTTTTAAATGCGATCCCATTTTGCGTTATTAGCAGCGCAATCGCAATACCAAGCGTAATAAACCTTTCTTCGACTCAAAAAGAATTTATCATTTATGAAAGTAGTTTATCTGATATTTTCGGAGTTATTTTCTTCAATTTCATTGCATACAATTCTAGCTTCGGTTTAGAAACATTTGGATATTTTTGTTTAGAAATACTAGTAATAATAGCAATTTCCTTTGTGGCAACAATATTACTATCCTTTCTGCTCAATAAAATTGAACACCATATTAAATTTGTCCCTATCGTGTTACTAATCATATTAATTTATGAAGTATCCAAAATATTCCATTTGCCAGCACTTATTTTTATCCTAGTTTTCGGATTGTCAATTGGTAATTTAGATGAACTAAAACATTATAGATGGACCCAACAATTTAGACTTGACTTACTGAACAAGGAGGTTGCGAAGTTTAAGGAACTGATTATCGAAGCGACTTTTCTGGTTAGAGCCTTGTTCTTTCTTTTGTTTGGTTATTTGATCAAAACTGCCGAAATTTTAAATACGGACACGCTGGTATGGGCTGGAGGAATTGTAGCTATACTTTTTACTTTGCGTTTCATCCAACTTAAAATATCTAAAATCCCTTTATTCCCGTTGCTTTTTGTAGCGCCACGAGGACTTATTACGATCTTATTATTTTTAGGAATCGCACCAGAGCATTCGATAATGCTAGTCAATAAATCTTTAATTATTCAAGTAATCCTGATGACTGCAATTATAATGATGCTGGGATTAATGATTACTGCCAAAAAAAGAAAAACAATTCTAGAAGAAAGAAGAAAAGCACAGGAGGAATCCATGGACGAAAACATAGTAGTCTAAAAAAAACGTCTCTTGAACTAGCTGCAAAATAATATTTAAACTATTTAAAGGCAGTGTTCACGAGTCGTTTATTTTTTTTAAATGCTTTTTAAAGCATCCATCAACAAGTCAATATCTTCTTTCGAATTATAATGGCTGAAAGAAATACGCAGACTCGGTTTTCTTAAATCATCCTCCGAAAGCATTTCGGCTAATACATGTGAAGCCCTAATACTTCCACTCTGACAAGCACTTCCTCGCGAAACTGCAATGCCTTTCATGTCTAAATGAAATAAAATCATGGCTGTTTTATCCTCTTCAAGAGGTAATAAAACATTCAGTATATTATAAAAACCATCTTGACTTCCGTTTATTACAAATTCTGGAAAATCAATTTCAAGTCGCTCTATTAGATACTTTTTTAGTTCAGAAATTTGGGTTCTTTCCACCTCTAAATTACTGTATGAAAGTTCCAAAGCTTTTGCCATTCCCGCAATTTGGTGAGTCGCTTCTGTTCCTGCTCGCAATCCCTTTTCCTGTTCGCCTCCATAAAACAAAGGCTGCAAACCTGAATTTTTTCGAACAAATGCAAATCCAACACCTTTGGGTCCATGAAATTTATGTGCGCTAGCAACTAGAAAATCTATAGCTAGTTCTTGTAAATCAATTTCTTTTTTTCCAATGGACTGCACCGTATCAGAATGTAAAAGTGCGTTGTATTGCTTGCATATTGGTACGACTCTACTTAAATCTAAAACAGTTCCAATTTCATTATTGACATGCATTAGGCTCACTAGTGTCTTATGATTTTGCGACAATAATTCGACTAAATCTGTGATGTCGATTTCTCCATTTGGCTTGACCGCTACGTAATCTACCTGAATTCCAAATTCTTTTTGCAATGCCTGAACGGTATACAAAACGGCATGATGCTCAATTTTACTGGTAATAATACGTTGCACTTTCAAATCTACCACAGCAGAACGAAGGATCCAGTTATTAGCTTCCGTTCCACAAGATGTAAAAATAATTTCTTGTGCAGCAGCATTCAACTGCTTTGCAATTGATTTTCTAGAAAGTTCCAATATACTTTTGGCATTTCGACCAAAACTATGCGTTGAAGAAGGATTTCCAAAATCTTCTGCCATTACTTTTGTCATTTCTTGAATGACTTCTGGTCGTATGGCTGTCGTTGATGCGTTATCGAGGTATATTTTTTTCATTGTTGCAAAGTTATGAAATATCAATTGCGTATTCTCCAATATCAATTGTCATTTTTTTAGCTATTTTTGTAAAAATATATTTTACGATGAAAAGAGTTCTAGGCCTATTGGTTTTTGTATTAGTTTTAAATGGTTGCGACGATGGAAATTTAATTCAGGAAGATATTAACTTCGAAGATGTAAGCACTCAAAGTTGCACTACAAATGACATTATTTTCAAACTAAAGGAAAAAGAAGGTCTGCTTCTTGAAATTCCGAGCACTACTTTCGTAAACGAATCTTCAGTGGCTGGCGCACCAACCCTTTTAGATATTAGCAGCAGCAATCGCGTAGTTTATCGCTTTTATGACGGTGTCGTATCGAGCAACAATATCTGCGAAACCATAGCTCCCGCTACTCCAGTAGTAACCGATCAATGGAATGCCACGGCCGGTAAAATACAAATATTTACTACTGCAGTAAAAACGGTAGATGCAGAGGAGAACAGCAGCCGAATTACAGGTTACAAGCACAACATTGTTTTTAAAAACATCACTTTTGCAAAAAGCAACGGAACCCAAGTATATGAAACTTTCCCTTTTGGTGATTATGTAACAACAGCCACAGCTTTACCTTTTCTTTTTGATAAGACAGTCGAGAAATGCAGTTCATCTAATCTAGTGTATAATTCTACTAGCAGCGAATCTCTAACATTAAATATCGACCCAAGTTTAATTGTTAATGCAGCTACACCTTTAAACTCTCCAAGAACAGGAATCATTGGCACCACATCAAACGTACTTAGCTACCGCTTATTTACAGGTCTTTTAACGGCTGATTATTTCTGCGGAACAACAACACCTACTTCACCTGCAATTAACGAACAATGGGATGCTGTAAGTGGCGTATCAGGAGTTAGCGGGATTGTGGAAGTAACGACAACAACAAACGGACCCACTGCTTTTAAGCATACAATAGTCCTTAAAAAAGTAACTTTAAAGAAAGGAAATAATACTTTTTTATTGGGTGATAATTTTATCTACGGTGATTTGTTGACGACAAATTAAGCGGTAATTATTACTAAAAAATAAGCATAAAAATGTCCCGTTTTGTAATCACAAAACGGGACATTTTTTTTTGAAATTAAGATGCTTTATTTACTGTTTTGCTTGATAAAAACTTCGGTGGCACCTTGACCATATTTTTGATAATTTCCTTCCTGAAAAGCAATATTATCGTAACGTCCCAATAAGAAATCCAGCTCTGCTTTTAACACTCCTTCGCCAACACCGTGAATAAAAACGATTTTTGGAATTCGGTTATTTATGGCAAATTCGATGTGACGTTTAGCAGTTTCAGATTGCAAAGTAAGAATGTCATAATTTGACATTCCACGTTTGTTAGGCACTAATTTTTCGATGTGTAAATCGAATTCTGGCGCTTGTCTTTCGTTCTTGTCTTTGCGTTCTTTAACAAAACTCCTCGGTTTTGGGATCGCTTTTTCCTTTTCTATTTCATCTCTATTAATTCTTCT
This sequence comes from Flavobacterium hiemivividum, assembly GCF_004349145.1. GTDB lineage: Bacteria > Bacteroidota > Bacteroidia > Flavobacteriales > Flavobacteriaceae > Flavobacterium > Flavobacterium hiemivividum. The sequence continues at coordinate 59,037 of NZ_SMFO01000016.1, forward strand.
AATAGAATCCATTAAGTTACTGGTATCGTTTACCTTAATTAATTCATTGACAATAAATGTCATCATGAATCCGTCCTCTGTTTCGATCGTTACGTCATTATTTTTCACAGAAACTACTACTCCATTTATAGCCTCGTCCAGAACTGAAACCTTATCTCCTTTACTAAACATCTTTTTTATCTTTATCGTGATTATTTTGATTTTTACTCGGTGTTTTAGAACTCAACCGCATCATGCCAAACATAAAAACAGCAAGTGCAATTACGGTGATATACACATTTTTATCGGCACTTACCTGCTCAAAAAAAGCAACAAGTATTGCGACAAACATCATTGGAATTATTAATTTTTTCATTTCTTTACTTATCAGAATCCAAAGGTAATAAAATTAAAATTGGCGCCTTTTTTTATTAAATGGTTTACTGAAATTTTGTAAATTGTACAGACATAAAATCATTAGATTTATACCGTTTACTAGTCCGAATTTAACCTACAATAAATGCATTCAAATTAGATTATTTAATGGTATTAACTTAGAACAATTACACTCAAAAAAAACTTTAAATTGTGTTAGAAAAATATATGATTCCTTGCCTTAGTAAAACCCTTTTTGGAGTGGAGTGTTTGGGTTGCGGTTTTCAGCGATCGTTACTTTTACTTTTCAAAGGGGATATTACTAGTTCGTTTCAAATGTATCCTGCCCTATTTACCTCACTTTTATTTTTAGGTCTTCTGGGTTTTCATTTTATTTATAAAGGTATTATTTCGCAAAAATTAATCGTGATTGTGGCGCTTATTAATGTACTTTTTATGGTTGCCGGCTACTTCTACAAACACTATTAGAGAATTCTAGGTAAGCAAGAAATGAACTTATCCAGTCTAATGACTCTTAGAAAGCATTTATTATTTTGAATTAAATCATACTTACTTCTATTCACTCCTATCGTAAATGTCTCATTAAAGGATAGTGCTTTTCATTATACTATGTTAAATATCCAACTTATAAATGCTCATTGTTATAAAATAATGAAGCCAAACAAATTGAAATCAATATATTTGTTTCGTCTTATTTATTGAGACTAATTAACAAAATAACAAGCGTAAAGCTCCTTCTATTTCAATAAGAATTGTTATTGCAGTTATAAGTTACTACGCACTTAAGGCCTTTTCTATTAACAATTCAACACCATAATCATGACAAAAGATCTGATTATTAAAAATATAATCGCATTAAAGGGACAGTCCGCGATTAATTACGGAATCAAAACTAAAATCGAGGATTTTACTGAAAAATTATTTTATACTTTATTTGATGCCAATGCGCCTTTGAGCGAAAGTATTGAAGAGCTTAAAATTTTATTCAAAGAAATTTCTGTAATTGCATGCAAAAAACCGCAAGGTCAATGCGATGGAATTTGGAATAGTTTTCTTGAAAAACTACCTTCTGTTCTTGAAAAACTAAATCAAGATGCTAATTATTTTTTGGAAAATGATCCTGCTTCCAATAGCTTGGAAGAAGTATATCTTGGCTACCCTGGGTTTTATGCCGTTGCTATTTACAGACTCAGCCACGAGCTGTACCTATTGGATTTACTCCTGTTTTCGAGATTAATGAGCGAATATGCACATAGAATCACCGGAACAGATATCCATGCTGGTGCTAAAATCGACTCCCCCATTTTCATTGATCATGCCACTGGTATCGTAATTGGAGAAACAACAGTTATAGAAAAATACGTTAAAATATATCAAGGAGTCACCTTAGGGGCACTTAGCGTAAGTAAAGACATGAAAAACGAAAAAAGACATCCTACGGTGGAGCAAAACGTGTGTATATATGCTAATGCAACCATATTAGGAGGGAATACTACAATAGGTAAAAACAGTATTATAGGTGGGAATTCATGGATTACCAAATCCATTCCCAAAAATTCACTTGTCACGAATACCACAACTACAGAAGTAAAAATAAAAGAATTACGATAGCATGGATCCGCAAAAATTATTAGACCTGATTGGTAATACGCCCTTGGTAGAAACTGTCAATTTGATTAAAAATAAGAATGTAAAACTACTGTTGAAACTGGAAGGAAACAATCCAGGCGGAAGTGTAAAAGACCGCGCAGCCCACAATATGATTGCCTCCGCATTAGAAAGAGGAGACATCAAGAAGGGAGACAAATTGATTGAAGCCACCAGTGGAAACACAGGAATCGCATTGGCCATGATCGCCCAATTATTAAATATAGAGATCGAACTCGTATTACCTGAAGATTCAACCAAAGAACGCACCCAAACCATGCGTGCTTATGGCGCTACGGTAACACTGACTTCTGCCAAGGAAGGAATACTAGGCTCTAGAGATTATGCCGACAAAAAAGTGGCCGAAGGCGGTTATATCATGTTGAACCAGTTTGCCAATGAAGACAATTGGAAAGCGCATTATAAAACGACAGGTCCAGAAATATGGAACGACACGAAGGGTGGTGTAACCCATTTTGTTTCGGCAATGGGAACTACCGGTACCATTATGGGTACTTCTACCTATTTGAAAGAACAAAATCCGAATGTGCAAATTGTAGGTGCGCAACCTAGTGACGGCTCTCAAATTCCCGGTATTCGAAAATGGCCTCAGGAGTATTTGCCTAAAATATTTGATGCCTCAAAAGTAGACCGTATAATGGAAGTCAGCGAAACCGAAGCTCGCGCCATGACTAAGCGCTTAGCCCTTGAAGAAGGTGTTTTTGCCGGAATGAGTAGTGGTGGTTCTGTAGCATCAGCCGTAAAAATAGCCGAAGAATTAGAGTCGGGTGTCATTGTTGCCATAATCTGCGACCGAGGCGACCGCTATTTGTCTTCTGATTTATTCGATTAAATAAATGATAACTATTTTAAGAACAAAACCAGAAAATTTTGATTTCGTTCGATTAATTAGCGAACTAGATAAAGACATCCAAATTCGAGATGGCGAAGAGCATAGCTTTTATGCGCAGTTCAATAAAACTGATAGTATAAAACATGTTGTAGTTGCTTATGACGGCGATATAGCAGTTGGCTGTGGTGCTTTTAAGGTATATCAAGGTGACACTGCAGAAATAAAAAGAATGTTTGTCAATCCGGAAAATCGCGGAAGAAAAATAGCTTCAACAATATTAGAAGCACTCGAAACTTGGGCAAAAGAACTATCATTTGCTAGCTGTATTCTGGAAACCGGCAGAAGATATCCTGAGGCTATTGCTTTATATAAGAAGAACGGCTATGCTGTTACTAGGAATTATGGTCAATATGAAGGAATTGACGATAGCGTTTGCTTTAGCAAGTCAATCTACTAAGAGAATTACAATAAAAAAGTCTCCAATTTGTCAAACTGGAGACTTTTCATTTTTATAATTAAACTAATTCCTTATTGCAATGTAGCAGTTGTAGAAATAGCAGCATTCAACAATTTAGAAATAGGACAGTTCTTTTCTGCTTTTGTAACCAGTTGCTGAAAGACATCATCTGAAATCCCTTGTATTTTTGCACTTACCGTTAGATGAGAACTGATAACGGTTCCGTCAACAAGGTCAATATCGCACTTAGTCTCAATACTTTCAATTTCAAAACCATCTTCGGTAATATAAGCCGAAAGTTGCATCGTAAAACAACCAGAATGCGCCGCCGCTACTAATTCCTCCGGATTTGTCCCTACTCCTTCTTCAAAACGAGATTTGAACGAATATTGAGTATTTTCTAATGTTGTACTTTGTGTTGTCAATTTTCCTGCTCCCTCTTTAAGAGAACCATTCCATACTGCAGTTGCATTTCTTTTCATAGTTTTATTTTTTATAGTTTTCTCAAATTTAACTTTTTTAAAATGCGTGGCTTTCTAACTGCAGTTATTTTAACTAAATTTTAAAAGTTGTCATTAACAAAGCGGAATTATAAATCCAACCCATAATTTATGGGTTGGATTTATTTTAATATTAATTAAGTGAATTTTATTTTTTAATAAGGTTGATTGCTTTTTGGTTTTCGCCTTGTTTAATTAATACAAGGTATTCACCAGATGGAAGCTCTTCTCCAAATTGAATACTTTGTCCATTATTTTTTTCAATCCTTTTTATCTGTCTGGCAAGCATATCATAAACAATAACTTCTACTTTTTCATTACTACCTCCTTTTACATCCAGTGTAAATTGATAATTGGTTGGATTAGGATATGCTATAACATTGAAAGGAGAGTCTACTTCGGCAATTTTCTGTTTCCCAATAACTACTGGTTTTGTCGTTGTTCTAGGTTTACAATCTGATGTACAAGAGCCTACAAAGTCTCCATGGTTTAAATGTGCTTGAACAGCAGATTCATCAACACATATTTCCTGACAAGGATTTTTTGCACTTCCCGTTTGATGGCAAATTTTTACTTTTGCTTTACCACTATTCCCAGCAAAACAGCGAACATCTTCTGCCCAAATTTTAATACTAGAAGTTACAGTACAGCCATAGCGGTCTGTAACCGTAGCAGTAATAATAGCATCCGCCATTAATTTAACCTTCACAGAATATGACGATACTGAGTTAGCAGTCGACACCGGAGTTGCAGCTGGACAAATATTAGCTGTACTACTACCATTTACAACACTAGTCCAAGTTTCACTACTACCATTTATATTACATTTTAAAGGACGGTTCATCGTATATACAATTGTATATGGGCCAGTACCTCCCGAAGGCGTGGTAGTGATAGTTGCAATCTGATCTGTTGATAATCCAAAATACAATTGCGCATTATCTGTAGTAGAAGTTGCAAATAAAGGACTAGTTACTGTGACAGTGAAACTGCATGATACTGATGTGTTCCCAGATGCATCAAATGCAATTGCATTCACAGTAGTTATTCCTGTGTTAAATACTATATCTTTCAATGTTGTAAATTGATTTTGCGTAGATGTTGTAGCTCCGCTTAATGTATATTTAATATTTGTAATACTACAATTATCAGTTGCAGACGCATCCATTCCATTGTCCAATTGTTTATATGTACACAACGCGTTGTTTGGATTTACTGATTGGTTTGTTTTGCAGGTGATAACAGGTAAAATATTATCGACAACAGTTACAATTACTGTTGCTGTTGATACATTTCCATTGTTATCCGTTACCGTTAAAGTAACTGTGTTCGGACCAACATTCGTACAATCAAATGCTGTTTTGCTTAATACCAATGACTGGATTCCACATGCATCACTTGATCCATTGTCTACCAATGCTGCCGTGGTTGAACCAACGCCTGTAGCATCTAACTGAACCGTTACGTTCTGTGCTATGGCTACTGGTTTAACTTCGTCTTTAACCGTTACTGTAGCGTCAACTGTTGATACATTTCCATTTACATCCGTTACCGTTAAAGTAACTGTGTTTGCACCAACATTCGTACAATCAAATGCTGTTTTGCTTAAAACTAATGACTGGATTCCACATGCATCACTTGATCCATTGTCTACCAATGCTGCCGTGGTTGAACCAACGCCTGTAGCATCTAACTGAACCGTTACGTTCTGTGCTATGGCTACCGGTGCAACATTATCTTCTACTGTTACTGTAGCGTCAACTGTTGATACATTTCCATTTACATCCGTTACCGTTAAAGTAACTGTGTTTGCACCAACATTCGTACAAGTAAAGGCTGTTTTGCTTAAAACTAATGAAGCAATTCCGCATGCATCACTTGATCCATTGTCTACCAATGCTGCCGTGRTTGAACCAACGCCTGTAGCATCTAACTGAACCGTTACGTTCTGTGCTATGGCTACTGCTGCAACATTATCTTCTACTGTTACTGTAGCGTCAACTGTTGATACATTTCCATTGTTATCCGTTACCGTTAAAGTAACTGTGTTTGCACCAACATTCGTACAATCAAATGCTGTTTTGCTTAATACCAATGACTGGATTCCACATGCATCACTTGATCCATTGTCTACCAATGCTGCCGTGGTTGAACCAACGCCTGTAGCATCTAACTGAACCGTTACGTTCTGTGYTATGGCTACTGCTGCAACATTATCTTCTACTGTTACTGTAGCGTCAACTGTTGATACATTTCCATTGTTATCCTTTACCGTTAAAGTAACTGTGTTTGCACCAACATTGGTACAATCAAATGCTGTTTTGCTTAAAACTAATGACTGGATTCCACATGTATCACTTGATCCATTGTTAACCAATGCTGCCGTGGTTGAACCAACGCCTGTAGCACCTAACTGAACCGTTACGTTCTGTGCTATGGCTACTGGTGCAACATTATCTTCTACTGTTACTGTAGCGTCAACTGTTGATACATTTCCATTGTTATCCGTTACCGTTAAAGTAACTGTGTTTGCACCAACATTCGTACAATCAAATGCTGTTTTGCTTAATACCAATGACTGGATTCCGCATGCATCACTTGATCCATTGTTAACCAATGCTCCCGTGGTTGAACCAACGCCTGTAGCATCTAACTGAACCGTTACGTTCTGTGCTATGGCTAATGCTGCAACATTATCTTCTACTGTTACTGTAGCGTCAACTGTTGATACATTTCCATTGTTATCCGTTACCGTTAAAGTAACTGTGTTTGCACCAACATTCGTACAATCAAATGCTGTTTTGCTTAATACCAATGACTGGATTCCACATGCATCACTTGATCCATTGTCTACCAATGCTGCCGTGGTTGAACCAACGCCTGTAGCATCTAACTGAACCGTTACRTTCTGTGCTATGGCTACTGCTGCAACATTATCTTCTACTGTTACTGTAGCGTCTACTGTTGATACATTTCCATTGTTATCCGTTACCGTTAAAGTAACTGTGTTTGCACCAACATTCGTACAATCAAATGCTGTTTTGCTTAATACCAATGACTGGATTCCACATGCATCACTTGATCCATTGTCTACCAATGCTGCCGTGGTTGAACCATTCCCTGTAGCATCTAACTGAACCGTTACATTCTGTGCTATGGCTAATGCTGCAACATTATCTTCTACTGTTACTACTGCTGTC
>NZ_SMFO01000017.1 GCF_004349145.1 Flavobacterium hiemivividum
TGGCACGACTGGAAAAAACCTGAACGGAAAAGGAAAAACCTCATACGACTAGGAATTGACCAAGACCACGCCTATGCATGGAGTCGAACTCGAAAAGGGGGGTGGGCGATTGCTCAGAGTCCAATTTTGGGGACAACCATAACTTTGAAACGCTTAAAACAAAAAGGGTATCAATCATTGACTGATGTTTATATCGAACTTAACCCATCTCTTTGCGAACCGCCGAGTACGTGACCCGTACGCTCGGTGGTGTGAGAGGCGCACTCCGTTCCATTAGGAGCGGAGCCGTCTACTCGATTAGCTGCTGGGCGAATTAGTAATTCCAAATTCCATTTTTCAAGAAATGAGGTCGAGTTTGTTCAATTTCTTCTCTTGTTAGTTTTTCAAGCCCAAAATATTCATTTGGATTTATCACTGAACGCATATATTTATTCATTGTAAAAGTTGTATTTCCACCATTAACAACAAAGCTATTTGAGCCAAGTGAGGAAGTTATAAAAAGGACATCTTTACTAATTAATCCTGTAATTACAGAATGGTCATATGGAAAATCTAAAGCATGACGATTTTGAATAAAGAATTCTCTTATTACAGAAACTTCGTGCGCATCTAAATTTTGAAGAGTTTCTCTATATCCTTTTTTCAGTTTAATTGTGAAAAAGAACATTCTAATTTGTGTCATTATGTATTTAATAATATTAGTGATAAGCAAGCCACAACTCAACAACCAAATTATGTAGGCGTAAAATCCAATCGTTGTTTTTGGGTCAGCTTTAATCAAAACATACTTACCACCATAGAATATGAAAATTCCAACAACTGCTATTACTAGAAAAAACACCGAAGGAAGTTTCTTTATTTCAAAAATATCTTTTATACTCATAATTTCTCGTTTTTGCGATTTTTCGGCGCCTTGCAGCTAACTTGTACATACTCGCTACATAATAGCGACTATGCACCTAATTTGAGGTAGATGGTCGCTATTGAGTAACTTATCAATTAGCTAATATATAATATTTTATTTACAAATTATCAAAGAGATTTTTTATTTGTTTAGTCCTTTTGGTATGAACAGGAGAGTAGATTTCTGTTGTTTTGCAACTACGGTGTTCTGGTAATTCTTAGTAAAATTATAAATACGTTCCGCTTGGAAGTAAATGGGTGGTGCAATTGAATTCTTGTGGAGAATTCTTTAAGATATCAAAAGGTGTATTTTGTGGATTATTGTTTTCGCGGTCGAAGAATGGTCTCGCGTGAAGGATGGTAGTGGAAATCCTTTTATGTAGCGTAGCGAAATAAAAGATTGCAACGTACAGCCTGACGCTACTGCAACGGAGTGGAAGTAGGGGCACGCCCAAAAAAAACAGGATATAAAAAAATCCGATTGGCGTACACCAATCGGATTTCTATGTTTAAAACGGCTACTTCTTAACTCCGTAGCTGTTTAATTTAGTCTATAAATGGATTACTTCGCCGTAAGCGTCAGCAACTGCTTCCATGACAGCCTCACTCATTGTAGGGTGTGGGTGGATTGATTTTAGGATTTCGTGTCCTGTAGTTTCCAGTTTACGTGCTACAACTGCCTCAGCAATCATATCTGTAACTCCGGCACCTATCATGTGACATCCTAACCATTCGCCATATTTGGCATCAAAGATTACTTTTACAAACCCGTCTGGAGTTCCAGCCGCTTTTGCTTTTCCTGATGCTGAGAATGGGAATTTACCAATTTTTAATTCGTATCCTTTTTCTTTAGCTTGTTTTTCAGTCAATCCTACAGATGCAATTTCGGGAGTTGCATAAGTACAACCCGGTACGTTTCCATAATCGATAGCATCTACATGCAGTCCTGCAATTTTCTCCACACAATTAATTCCTTCAGCAGAAGCTACGTGAGCTAGTGCTTGACCTGGAGTAACATCACCAATGGCGTAGTATCCTGGAATATTAGTTGCATTGTAAGCGTTTACAAGGATTTTATCTCTGTCAGTAGCGATTCCTACTTCTTCTAGTCCGATGTTTTCAATGTTAGTTTTAATTCCAACAGCCGAAAGTAAAACGTCTGCTTCTAGGACTACTTCTCCTTTGGCTGTTTTTACAAATGCTTTTACACCTGCTCCAGTTGTATCAATTGTCTCAACAGAAGAGTTGGTCATGATTTTTACACCTGCTTTTTTCATGGAACGTTCCATTTGTTTCGAAATGTCTTCGTCTTCAACAGGAACAATATTTGGCATGAATTCTACAATAGTAACTTCCGTTCCCATTGAGTTGTAAAAATGTGCAAATTCTACTCCTATCGCTCCAGAACCTACGATGATAATCGATTTTGGTTGTGTAGGCAAAGTCATTGCTTGACGGTAGCCAATTACTTTTACACCATCTTGCGGCAAGTTTGGCAATTCGCGAGAGCGAGCTCCTGTAGCAACGATAATATGGTCTGCGCTATATTCTGTAACTTTATTGTCTTTGTCAGTAACATCAACTTTTTTACCTGGTTTCAGTTTTCCAAAACCATTAATAACGTCGATTTTATTTTTTTTCATCAAGAATTGTACTCCTTTGCTCATGTCTGATGCAACGGTTCTACTGCGTTGTACAACTGCAGGAAAATCTTTGTCAAATGATGAAACAGTCAATCCATAATCAGAAGCGTGTTTTAGATAATCGAAAACCTGAGCTGATTTTAATAATGCTTTGGTAGGGATACATCCCCAGTTTAAACATACACCACCTAAGTTTTCTTTTTCAATTACGGCAACTTTAAAGCCTAATTGTGATGCTCTAATGGCAGTAACATATCCGCCTGGTCCACTTCCTAAAACAATGATATCGTATTTCATTTTTACAAGATTTTCTAAATTAATTGATTTGGCGAATTTAAGGATTTATTCTGTTTTTGGAAAGATTAGAGGAAACAAAGTTTTAAAGATTGAAATACGATAGGGACGATCAAAAAGGGAATGGGATAAAATACACTAAACTAAGGCGGTATGATTCTGATAAATAACTAGTTATAAAACTGTTAGGTTCAGGAATATGGATCGTTTGTACTATGGGAATTCGATTTATTTTCGACTCTTTTTTTTTAGATGGGACGATTCCAAATTTCGAAATTAAACTAGATTTTTACAGCTTAGGAAGCTATTTCCGCTTATTGAACCACGATATCATATTTGCTTAGCAAGCCTTTTAATCCATCAAGTGAAAATTGTGCTTTTTTGAGTTTTGTCCTGCTGGGGTCTATGGAGTAATTATAACTTGATCGAAAATCGGCTTTATCAGCGATTGCCTTATCAAATTCAGAACGGTATAAATCACAGTTGTTAAAGGACGCCGCCGCTATATTAGTACTCATAAAGTCAACGGCTACAAGGCTGCTATTCGTGAATGTCGTTCCTTTCATTTTCAGGGTGTAAAATTTGGAGAAATCCAAAATACAATCTTTAAAATGCACTTCAAAAATAAGTTTGTCGCACATGGCAAAGTTCACATCGGTCATTTTACAATTAGTAAAAAAGACAGTTCTAAAGGCCACATGATTGATTTTTGCGCTATTAAAATTACAATTATTAAAATTGCAATCGATAAATGTTACAGCAATAAAATTACATTGGGTAAAATCACAATTGGTAAAGGTACAAGATTCAAATTCCTTGAAATTAACTTCCTCTTCACCATAAATGATGTCATTGTATTGTAAATCAAGGTAGTATTCTGGCATTTGTTTTTAAATATGATTGTGATAAAGAGCAAAAGTACAATTATTAAAATTATAGTTATTTGAGTTTTACTATTTCGAGTAGATTTATACGTAGAACTGTTTAGAATAAAATGTTTTTTTTACAAAGACCAAATAATGTTCTGAATATTAATATAAAAAATATTTTTCCAAAGTATTCTCAAAAGTGGTATTCAGCTTAATAATTAGACGGTTATATCCATTGTTTATTTTTAATACCAATTGTTGAAAAATAAGCAATCATATTTGGAGAATAAGGACTATTTACAGATTATTTTTAGGATATTGCTATTGGAAAAATTGTGATTTTACAAAGGGCAATACAAGTTAAAATAGATAAGGTAAATAATGAGAATACTACATACTGCCGACTGGCATTTAGGGAAAAAACTGGATCATTTTTCTCGTTTGGAAGAACAAAGATTCGTGATGAATGAAATTTGTACTATTGCAGATAGTCAGCATGCTGATGTAGTGATCGTAGCCGGTGATTTATTTGACACCTTCAATCCGCCAGTGGAAGCCATTGATTTACTTTATAAAACCTTGAAAAGGCTTACCAATAATGGGAAACGGCCTGTAATTACAATTGCGGGAAATCACGACAGTCCAGACCGAATTGACTCTCCAAACCCTTTGGCACGTGAATGCGGAATTCTATTTGTGGGAAATCCAGATGTTACGATTCCGAGGCTTACTATCGAAAATGGATTTGAAATTATAAATTCTGAAAATGGATTTATCGAAATAAAATTACCGCAGTATGAATTTCCTATTCGTGTAATTACCACGCCTTATGCTAATGAAATGCGATTGAAAACGTATTTAGGTGCCGAAAATAAAGAGGAACAATTAAACCAATTATTACAGAATTCTTGGGCCACAATCGCCGATAAATATTGCGATACAAATGGAGTTAATATTTTGACGACTCATTTATACATGCTAAAACGCGGCGGTGAAATCTTAGAAGAACCAGATGGTGAGAAACCATTACGCATAGGAAATGCCGATATCGTTTACACCGATTGCATTCCGCCTCAAATACAATATACTGCTTTGGGACATTTGCATCGTTTTCAAAACATTGGCGGTCATCCCAGTCCAGTTGTTTATTCCAGCAGTCCTTTATCCTATAGTTTTTCGGAGGCGGGACAAGAAAAAAAAGTAGTTCTAATTGAAGCTGAACCAAATGGAGCGGTTAAATACACCGCAATTCCAATAGAATCAGGACGGGTTTTACATAGAAAACGTTTTGAATCTATTGATAATGCAGTCGAATGGTTGCTTGCATACCCTTATTGTTTAGTCGAATTGACCTTAGTAAGTGATACTTTTTTTACTACTCAGGATTTAAAGCGAATCCATGAAAGTCATGACGGTATTATCTTTATTATTCCAATTGTTAACAAGGACGCAAATAGGAACCAGCAAACGGCCAAAGTTAATTTAGACCAGGACATTCAAGGATTATTTAAGGATTATTTTGTTTCCAAATACAAACAAGAACCTAACGAGGAACTGTTTGGATTGTTCAACGAAATTATTGGAAGCCAAGTTAAAAACGAATAAAGAAAGCCCTTATGTTACCATTAAAATTAAGTATTAGCGGTTTGTATTCCTATCAGAAAAAACAAACTATTGATTTTGAAGAATTAACGAATGCCGGTTTATTCGGGATTTTTGGAGCTGTGGGTTCTGGAAAATCTTCCGTTTTAGAAGCTATTGGTTTTGTTTTATATGGCGAAACGGAACGTTTGAACAATAGAGACAAACGTTCGTATAATATGCTAAATCTAAAATCAGATAAAGCCAATATCGAATTTGAATTCTTGAATTTTGAAGAACGAAAATTCAAATTTGTAGCTGATTGGAAAAGAAATAAAAAGCGTTTTGAAGAAACCACTTCTATAGAACGGTTGGCTTATGAATGGAAAGCGGAGGAATGGATTCCAATGACTTCAGCCGATGCGACCGACATTATTGGACTTACCTACGAAAACTTTAGACGTACTATTATTATTCCGCAAGGAAAGTTTAAGGAGTTTTTAGAGTTGAAAGGCAAGGACCGTTCAGACATGATGAAAGAAATTTTTCATTTGCAACGCTTTGATTTGGCTTCAAAAGTAGGAATCGCACAAAGTGCTACCAGAACACAATTAGACCAATTAAAAGGTGCTTTGTCTGGATTTGAAGCTATTTCTACAGACGCAATTGTAGCTTTAGAAAATGAAGTTGTAGCTGCTAATACGGAGTTGCAAAAGGATAAATTAGAATTGGAATTAGTGGAAAATGAATTCCAAAAAATGACAACTTTAAAGTCGAATTTTGAAGATTTAGAAAAAAAGAAAAATCATCTTTCTAAATTGAATGTTGAAAAAGTTGCGATTGATGCGTTACAGCTGGAAATTGATTTATTCGAAAAAACGGAACGGAATTTTAAATCCAATTTAGTCACATTAAAAACAGAGAAAACGGCTTTAGAAAAATCGAAAGGAAATCTGATTTCGACTGAGAATCAGAAGAAATTAATAGCCGAAAGCAATTTGAAAAGGCAAGCCGCTTTAGAAATCTTGCAGCCTGATTTTGACACTCTCGAGAATTCTAAAAACAAAGTTTCCGATTTAGAATCGATAGAAAAAATCATAACTGCAAAGGCGGAAGTAGCAATTATTGATGAAAAAATAAAGGTTGAAGAAGCCTTATTTTTGGAAAGTGAGAAAAAAGAAAAGGATTTAGTAGTTAAATTGGGCGCAATTCAGACTCAATTAGTCGATGCCAAAAAAAATCGATTGGATACTTCTTTCTTAATTGAGTTAGGAACTTGGTATCATCAACAACTAGTTTTAAAGAATAATTTACAAGAGAATAACAAAAAACAGGATGCTTCCCAAAAGCAATTAAAATCAAAAACCGATGCTTTTCTGCTTTTGGAATTGCCTTTTGAAAGTTGGAAAACCGTTTTAAAAACAAAGTCAGAAACACTTACTTTAGAAAAGGAAAAAGCAATTGAAAAAAGAACTAAACTTTTAGTTTCAAAACAGTTGGTACAGTATGCTGTGAATTTGCACGATGGTGAAAATTGTCCGCTTTGTGGTTCGCAAGAACATCCGAATGTGATGCAAGGCGAAGATGTTTCGAATCAATTAGAAATTATTTCTAATACAATTACTGATTTAGTTAATGAAGAAACAAAATTCAGTTTGAAAAAGGCCGAATGTGAAAAATTAGCATTCGAAATAAATCATTTTCAAGAGCAATTAAAAGTAATTAATGCGGAAAGAAAAAGTGTTGAAAATGAGCAAGAAATACACTTGTCAAAATTCATTTGGAAAGATTTCGATCCAAAAGATTCACAACTTTTTGAATCCAAAAAAACGAAACAACAACATTTAGAAAAGGCGATAATTACGTTAGAAGAAAACGAAAAAGAACTTCGCAAGGAGCAAGAAGCTATTGCTTGGTCACTAAAAAAACACAATACTACTAAAGGCGAATTAGAAACGAAGAAGGCTGCTAAAAGCGGTAGCATCGAAAATGAATTATCACAATTGAAAGTGCTTCCATTTATGGATTACGAATCAATTTCAGTAGCATCAATTCAAGCCGAAAAAATAGCTTTAGACACTAAAAATTTAAAAATAGCAGAAGATTATCAGATTATAAAAGAGATTATTGCTAAGGAAAATCAAGAATTAGCAACGCTAACCGGAAGTTTAGCAGCTATTGAATTGCAAGTTGTTGAGAATGAAAAGGCAGTAGCGCAGACAGCAAAAATTATTGCAGAATTGCTTCAGGAACATTATTTTTCATCTGTTGAAGAAGTGAGAACGATACTTATTAAAAATTGGGACTTAGAGGCTGAAAAAGAGAAAGTAAAACTTTTTTCCGTCAACTTTCTGAGTGCAATTAATTCGGTTTCAGAAGCAGAGAAATTGATACTAGGAAAAACTTTCGATAGTAAACTTCTAGAGGAAAAAACAGCACAGTTTGCTGCATTGCAATTAAAATATGAAACCCAGTTAGGTAAAGTCTCGACTTTGCAAGCGAACTTAAAAAGAATTCAGGCTGCTTTTGCTGAAAAAGCCGAATTATTAGCACAGAATGAAGTTTTAGAAAATCGAGCTACTAACCTGGGAACCCTAGCAAATATGTTCAGCGCGAGTGGTTTTGTGAACTATGTTTCGAGTATTTACTTGCAAAACTTATCTGATGTTGCCAATGTGCGTTTTCATCGAATGACTAAAAATCAGTTGAGTTTAACAATTAATAGTTCCAATGAATTTGAGGTGATTGATTATCTAAATGATGGCGCTTCTAGAAGTGTAAAAACGCTTTCTGGAGGTCAAGGTTTTCAGGCTTCTTTATGCTTGGCTTTGGCATTAGCCGAAAGTGTTCAATCCTTAAATAAGAATGATAAGAATTTCTTTTTTATCGATGAAGGTTTTGGAACTCAAGATCCAGAGAGTATCGCAATTGTCTTCGAAACCTTGCAATCGCTGTACAAAGAGAATCGAATTGTTGGAATTATTTCACATGTGGGCGAACTGCAAGAACGAATTCCGCGTTCTATAAATGTGGTAAAAGACGTAGATAATGGAAGTGTGGTAAGCGAAAGTTGGAATTAAAATGGTTCCTAAAAACTACAAAAAAGGCGACAACAAGCGAACCAATTTTTCCCATAAATGGATGTGTTTTGGACGGTTCAACCAAGCTTCTTTATCTATTTGTTGGGATTCTTTTAGACCCTTTTCAAAGGCTAGAGTCAATTGGTTAGCAATATTTTCGCTATAAACCATGGCGTTGAGATCAAAGCTGCGATAATCCATATTAGCCGATGCTATTATGGCCAAATCATTGTCGATTACTATGGTTTTTGCGTGTACAAATCCTTTGTTGTATTTGTAAATTTTGGCACCTATTTGAAGTAATTCCGTGTAATAAGCACTTGCGGCTGCATTCACCATTTTCGAATCGGAAATCAAAGGAAAAATAGAACAGTATTCCTGCTACGGGAACAAAAACGATGAAGAATGTACGCCAAAGCTTTAGTGCTACTTCGAGTATAATAAAGCACTCTAAGAATCACAAATAAGACTAAAAGTGAATAAGTAATTTGGACAATTAGTATCCAGTAGATATTTTATTTTATGTAGTTACTATTTTTTGATTTGTCTCGAATCAAATAAATACCAATCAATATTAAAATTCCGCCGAAAATTCCGCAAATTATAAATTCTAAATTAATTCATATACACTGCTTCAAAAACAGCTAAAGGCGCTCTTTTTCCCACATTCAAGGATAGAATATCGTCTTTTACAGTGTAATTGTCTGCTAAATTAAAAACCGCCAGAAACTCACTATCATTAATGGAAAGATCTGGACAAACTTTCATCGTTACAGCCATATTTTTAAAACGGATTCTGTTAACTTCTTCTAGAATAAATTCGCCGGATAAGGCATTACAACCTGCAAATCCAGTGACTCTATTATCATTTGTTCTTAAGATAAAATAGATTTCACGTTCTTGGCTTTCTTTCATTTTAATATCTTTCCCTTGCAGTGTTTTAAGTTTCCAATATTTTTCGGTAATTGTTTCGCCGTTCGATTCTGGATTTGTTTTTTTAGTAGGATTACAGCTCATCACGATCAGCGCTAATAATGCAATAAGTGGACTTTTTACGTTCATATTTATGAGTTTTATATAAAGATATTAATAGTTGGTAAAATGTCGAGTGAAAATGAAATGATATTCAAAAGTTAAAGATTTTTTTCGGGCTTTTTCGGGCTAATTTAATTACGATCAGGTGCAAGATTTAAAGTAATTGGTTGGTACAAAAAAGTGCTAAAAGACTGTTCAAAAAGACTGTGAATTTATTAGCGTTTAAACTGAGTTAGGCATTTCGACAATAACAGCTTATTCTATCTCAAAACCTGTTTGGTAAGTAGTAAGTGCATCGCTTTTTACAAAGTTCAAATTTTGGTTTTGATATTTAATATTGGTTAGAAATTGCTCGTTTTCGAATTGGGATGTTGTAAAAGTAAAATCATCAATGTTTAGGCTATCTTTAGCAATTTTTAATTCCATCGAAGCTATTAATCCAATCTCCTTTTTGATTATATAGATACCACTTTCTAATTGATTTGAATCGAAAATAGGGTTTTTCTCGATTTGGTATAAGGGAAATAAAACCATTTCATTGAATAGCTCGTTTGGTTTTACTTTTAAGACTTTGCGGCGTTTGAACCAAAATTCGATGTGGCTCTTTGGTTTATCTAAAACTCCTGATGTTACAGCGGCCTCTAAGTCTAAAATAGAAGCAAGCTTGCTGTCTCTTAATTGATGATAGAAAAACGGATCCAAGAGTAAGTCGGTTAATGAGCAGTTCTTTCTCTTCGCGATTTCATTCCATTGTTGATATCTATCAGCGTCCAAATGTATTTGCCTGATTTCTATTCCTTCTCCTAATAAGTTGATTTTTATTTTGGACATTAATTTAATTTATTCGTTACGAAGATAAGGAGTTTTGACTTGTTTTTCTTATCTTATTTCCCAATCTAGGTCGCCCAAATCTAGGTCGCCATTCATATCAATCGTTAACCAAGTTGCTCCAGGGAAGGCGTGATTTAAGGTAATCGAAAATCCTGAAAGTGTGCTGTGTTCTAGATTTTTTCCCGCTTCGTTATGTAATTTAGCGGTTAGTTTTTCGTGCTGTTCAACTGTTCATTTAATTCGCAATTCCTTTATAATAGGTTGTTATTTGGTTGGTGTTTTTTTGTGTCATTTGTTTTTTCGAAAAATAGAATTTGATTGCGCCAAATTGTGAAGCTGCACTCAATTGTAGTTTTATTTCAGAAGCTCCATTTGACGAAAGAATTCAGTTACTTCTATCTCGAAAATGCCTAGTGGGATATGATGTTCCATTTGCTTGTGAATGGAGATTTTGAAATCGGTATATGGGAGTCGGTTTTCAGCCAGCCATTTTAGATTATCATTGGCTTTGATAACTTCATCTTGAGCACCTAAGGCAAAGTGCAAAAGTGATGCGCTTTTCGAAGGATTTATTGCGGGAATGCTTTGGGGAACGGGTCTATGTGGCAATGCTGGATTAAAAAGTAGGGCAGGACAGAGTATTGTGTTAGCGATATAATAGCCCATAAAACCGCCCATGCTGCTTCCAATCGCTACATCAAATTGATACTCCTCGTTCATTTTCAAAAGTAAATCATAAACATTTGGATTGCTGTAGTAATCTAGGTCAGGTGCGATGACGGCGCCGAAACGTTCTAAAACGGTTCTTTTTTCTGGACTTAGTTTGCTTTCGAGTCCGTGTAAATATAAAATAGTCATTGGTTTTTTATTTTAGGGTTTAAAATTCGTCGTATAAGTTGTTTTTGAAATACAATTTAATTTTGGCTACTAATTCATCTTTAGAAGTTACTTGTTCTGGCCAAAAGATGTTAGAGTAGAAAAATCGTAAATCTAAAACATGCTCTTTTTCTGTACATAAGAGGTCAATGCATCGCTCATATCGTTCCCATGTAAAGTAGTCTTCATTTACTTCAGCATATTTATCGTCGTCTATGGAATGTCCAGTGGAGTCCGAAGACGGATGAGTTTCCAGTATTTTTTGCTTTATTTCCTCGACAGTCATAGGCTGATATTTATCATGCAAAAATAGTGGGTTCTAGCGCCATGACGTGACCTTGTTAATTTGTTTTTTTAAAATTACTCGTTTTTCTAACGGTTATTTTTAAAAGTAGCTGTAAATTGTTAGTAAATTTCGAAATATCATAATTTAATCTAATAAAAGGGCCGTCTCAAATGAAAATTGAGGCCGCTTTTTTTTGCAATGCTGTAAAAAAAAATAGGGATAGTAGCGGTTATTTTTTCCAAAACGAATTAACGTTTTAGTTCTCCTGATAGTTATTTAGATGATTCTGCTGTATTTTGAAGATATCTTATTTTACAAAATTCGATTGCTGGTTTACAAAATTTGAGTATTCTAACTAAAGAATTTAGTCATCAGAATTTAGTTTTTCGAATGAACTTATGATTTTTTTCTGTACAGAAATAAATTAAACTTAATGGTTGTGCGCTTAAAATTGGACGTTGATATTGATCTAAGTCCTTGTTAGAATTCGTTTTTATTTTGTAAGTAAAAAAGTATTAATAAATTATAAATTCGTATTTTGTCGAATTAAAATGCATTTTACCGTATTTTTTTATAAATTTGATTATCTTGTTTTAGATCTAACCCGACCATAAAAACATTCAAATTTAAATCTAATTAATTCATGTTTTAAATACTATGGCTACCGAAAGACATTCGAATTCACTCGTTGTTAAGACTGATTTTTATAAAAAATTATTATCTGAATCAACTGATTTAATTTTTCATATGACAATATCGAAAGATGGAACATTTTTTTTTCCTTTTTTGAGTAAGTCTGTGATAACTCATTTCAATTTAACATCCGAAGAAATTAGTAGCGATGCTTTTGCAGTTTTGAAAAGTAAGATTGTAGCGGAGGATTTAAGGGGTTTTTTACAATCCATAGATGAATCTAAAAAAGATTTAAAAACGTGGGCTCATGAGTTTCGGGCGACGGTTTCTAATAAAGGAATTTTATGGTTTAAAGGCATTGCAAATGTGGAGTATACAGAAGACAATACAATTAATTTCTATGGAAAAGTCACGGAGGTAACCGAATATAAAAGACAGGAATTAAAGTTAAAGCTCTCAGAAGAGCGTTTTCAATTTGCACTCGAAGCTTCATCTGAAGGAATTTGGGACTATAATATAAAAGAGGATAAAATCTTTTTCTGTTCTCAATCTATGAAAATACTTGGATTTAAAGAAGAAGATACTTTCCATGCTATAGATATATGGGAAAATAGAATTCATCCATTAGATAAAGAAAAATACCTTAGTGATGTTCAATTGCATATTGACAATGTTACTACAAACTATGAAAATTCAAAACGGATTTTGACAAAATCGGGGGATTATAAATGGATTTTAACTCGCGGAAAAATAATTGAGCGGGATTCAAATAATAACCCTATTCGAGTTATGGGGACTCATACTGATATTTCTTCACAAAAAGAAAAGGAAGACGAAATTATAAAGTCACTTGAAGTTATTGGCGAGCAAAATAACAGGTTATTAAATTTTGCCTATATCGTTTCGCATAATTTGCGTTCTCATGCTGGAAATATCGAAATGTTATTGAATATAATGGAAGATGAAAAAGATGAAGCTAGTTTAAAGGAAACTAATTTGCATTTACGGTCCTCATCTCTTGCTTTAACTGAGACAATCGAGCATTTAAAAGAGTTGGTAGAAATTCAAACGGAGTTGAATCACAAAAGTGAAAAACTAAATTTAAATGCTTATATCACAAAAACCTTAGCCGTTTTAGGTACCGAAATAAGTAAAAACAAGGTTGTAATTCAGAATTCTATTTCAAATGAAGAAACGATAACCTTTAACGCTGTTTTTTTAGAAAGTATATTATTTAACCTTACTTCTAATGCAATAAAGTATTCTCGGGAAGGCGTAATTCCAGTCATTAGTTATACGATATTAACAGAAGAATCACGTAAAACATTAGTAATAAAAGACAACGGATTAGGAGTAAATTTAAAGTCAAATGGAGACAAACAAATTGGAATCTATAAAACTTTACACAATAATCATGACTGCAGGGACATTGCATTATTTATTACACAAAACAAGATAAAAGCGATGGGTGGAAGCATAGAAGTAGAAAGCATAGTGGGAGAGGGAACGGTTTTTAAAATACATTTTAATGACGAAGTATAAAGATGTATATATCATTGACGACGATAAAATTGTGCATTTTGTCATTAAAAAATTATTGGCAAGTCTAAAAATGGATCTTAATTTATCCTTTTTTTTTAATGGATTTGAAGCCATTGAAAAGATAGGTAATGATCTAAGTTCAGGTGTAGATTTACCAGATCTAATTTTACTAGATATAAATATGCCTATTATAGATGGATGGCAGTTTTTGGATGAGTTTAGAAAATATAACAATGCTAGCGGTAACAAGACCCATGTTTACATAATTAGTTCATCAAATAGTATTTCAGATATTAACAAAGCCAAAGAATATCAAGATCAAATAAAAGAATATATTCTAAAACCAATAACAAAAGAGGATTTGAAAAAGATCTTTTAACTAGAAAAGAAGAGCTTGATTAATTAAATTTAGCTACTATTTTAGTTCAGAAAAATTAGTTGATTTTAGGCCATTTTTGACTGCAAAACATAAAAAAAACCAACAACTGTTGGGGTTTTGTGATCATGAATGAACACTTTACAAACCATTTTATGTAAGATTTGAAGAAATTAGCTATGTGGAATCCTTTATAGGAAGCACAAATCTGTTTCTAGTTTTAAGTTAAGTTATGCCAATGTTTTTTAGAAAACCCACATCCTAATTTTGCTAGGAAAGAGGTCTTTTTTTAACTTGGAATAAGAGGCAAAATATTTATAATAATAATTGAGCTATATATTTCAGGTATTTAAATAAAATAACAGTAAAATCCAGGTCGTTTTTTCTTATTTATGTCGATATTTTATTAGCACATCTACTAATTAATTGGATGTTTTGACGACAATATTAATTAAGTAATAAATTTTAAGCGTTTTAAGAATATTCTATTTAAATTAATAATACATAATTTTGTGCTATTTTTATTATGTTAAAACAATAAAAATCCAAAAATAAAGCCACAAAACTTTAAATCTCAAATTGATACGAATTACACCTTGTGGTTCTTATTGATTTAAAGTACTTTTGCACCCGAAAAAACCTAGGAATCATTCTCCAACTTTTAATTCATCAAATTTTAAGCATAAGAATAGTAGATGAGTTTAAATAGTACCCCAAAAGTTTAATTTTTGAATATGAAAAATGAAATTGCAGGTTATCGAAGCCTCTTTTATCAAAATCCTTCAGCGTCCTTTGTTTACGAAATAGATACTTTTAAAATTATTGACGTAAATAAAGCTGCACAACATCTTTATGGATATAAGACAGAGGAGTTTTTGTCTTTCACTGTAAAAGATCTTATTATAAAGGAGGAGATTCCTCAATTATTGGATATGCATCAAAATATTCAAAATCGAGACGAAAATTTCTATTTAGGTAGATTTACTCATAAATTAAATTCTGGTGAATTGCTGAATATGGAAATCAGTGGCTATAACACTAGTTTTCAAGATCGCCGCTGTATTTTGGCTGTTTGTCAAAACATTCGACATATAGAAAAACAAAATACTGACGCAACTCACTTGATGGATGCTTCTTTAGATGTTTTTTGTACAGTTAATGAAGAAGGAAACTTTACGTATGTTAGTGCTGCAGTACAGCAACTTTGGGGATACTCGCCCGAAGAGTTAGTAGGTAAAGCTTATCTCGATCTGATTGTTGAAGAAGATGTAATCCAAACCAAAGAAGTAGCTATTAATGTTAGAAGAGGTCAAGAGACTAAATCTTTTGTTAATCGTTACATTAAAAAAAATGGAGAAATCGCATATAATTTATGGTCTGCGAAGTGGGATGACAATGCAAAACTTATGTATTGCGTGGCTAGAGATGCTAGTGAGAATATTAAACAAGAAGAGATAATTAGGCAGAGTGAGCAGCATTTTAAGTCATTGGTGCAGGAAGGCTCTGACCTGATAGGAATACTTGATCAAGAAGGAAATTATACGTATGTTAGTCCTACATCTTTTTCTGTTCTTGGTATGAAACCAGAAGAATTTATAGGTAGAAATGTATTTGAATTCATTCATCCAGAGGATGTAGAAGAAACCTTGGTCAGCTTACAAAAAATATTTATCGAAAATAAGATTGCGGTAAAACCTTTTCGTTTCAAAAACGACAAAGGGGAATGGAGATGGTTAGAAACGGTAGTAACCAATATGTTGGATAACCCTACAGTTCATGGAATTGTTGCTAACTCTAGAGATATTACCGAATCGGTTAATGCTCAAAAACAAATTGAAGCTAGTGAACTTTTTAACCGTACTGTTTTAGAAAGTAGTCCAGACTGTTTCAAAGTTTTAGACGCCAACGGAAGAATTCAGTATATGAATTACAACGGACTTTGTCAGATGGGAATCGATGATTTTTCAACGGTAAAGGGCATGAGTTGGTTTACACTTTGGGGCAGCGAAAATGAAACCTTGGTAAAAGACGCACTGAATAAAGCCCTGAAAGGAGAAAGAGCACAATTTACTGCTTTTTGTACAGCAGTTAAAGGTACGCCTAAATGGTGGGACGTTTTAGTATCTCCCGTAGGTAAACCAGGTGAACCGATAGTGCAAATTATTTCTGTTTCAAGAGATATTACGGAGCAAAAAAAAGAAGAACATCAATTAAAATTACTCAACAGTGTAGTTACTAACACCACTGATGCCGTTTTAATTACAGAAGCGGAGCCTTTTGATGAACCTGGTCCAAGAATTATCTACGTAAACGATGCGTTCACGAAAATGACTGGCTATACTGCTGATGAAGTAATTGGCAAATCTCCTCGTTTCCTTCAAGGGCCCTATTCTAACAAAAAGGAACTTGCAAAACTGGGTACCGCACTTCGAAATAGGGAGACCTACGAAATAACCACGATTAACTATAAGAAAAACGGAGAAGAATTCTGGATTAATTTTATCGTAACACCAGTTGCTGATGAAAAAGGATGTTATACACACTCAATTGCGATAGAACGAGATGTTACTGAACAAAAGAACAAAGAACTAGAACAAGAATTATTGGCAAAAATTAGTATAAATTTTAATGCCGAGAATGATTTTGTATCTGCTTCAAATAAGTTATGCAAATCCATCAGTAAATTTGGAAGTTTTGATTTTGTCGAATTATGGATCCCAAATCTTGAGAAAAGCGAAATGCAACTTTGTAGCCATTATCTAGCTGATTATGGGGATGAAAAATTTTATGACTGCAGTCAAGGCATAAAAAAAATTAAATTATCCGAAGGTTTAATTGGAAAAGTATGGTCAGATCGAACACAGCATCTATGGAATGATACTGAAATATCCAAAGATTTTGTAAGAAAAGAGGCGGCCGAAAAAATAGGATTAAAATCGATATTAGGAATTCCATTGTTCTTTAATGATGAAGTGATAGGTGTACTTCAGATTGGTACGAAGAATGAGACTAGCTATTTAAAAAACTATGCTAGAATATTTAAAAAACTGGAGGGATTTATAGGATCTGAACTCAACCGAAAAAAGCTTGAAAACGATCTGAATCATTTATTCGATTCGATACCAGACATTCTTTGCTTAATAGACTTTAAAGGACGATTTTTAAAGATGAATAATGCTGGTTGCGAATTAATGGGCTATGCAGAAGAAGATATACTTTATCATCAATTAGAAGATTTTGTTTGCCCAGAAGATCAAGGAGTTTTCTCAGCAAAACTTATAAATTTAGAAAAAGAAGAAAACGAATATAAACTTGAAAATCGCTTTATTAGTAAAACTGGTAAAATTGTTTGGCTTAGCTGGACTTGTAAGTCTATTTTAAATGAAGGAATTATCTATGCCTCTGCAAAGAACATTACTGAAAAAAAGAAGCTTAGGGAATTATACCGTCAAAGCAATAGTTTGGCCAAAATTGGAAGTTGGGAGATTGACTTACTTAACCAAACGGTATATTGGTCGGATGAGATTTATCAGATGTATGAAAAAGATCGAATTTCATTTACTCCAACTTTGGATGGTACGATCAATTTTTATCGAGAAGATTTTAAAGAACTGGCCCAAACAAGTATTCAGAAATGCATAGATGCAGCAGAGCCTTTTGACTTTGAAGCGGTATTAGTGACAGCCAAAAAGAAAGAGGTTTGGATACGTGTCATAGGAAATTGTGAATTGGTTAATGGTCAAAGTACTCGAATTTATGGTAGCTGTCAAGATATTAATGACCGTAAAGAAGCCGAGTTGAGACTGCAATCTTTAGCAGATAATTTGCCTGGGGTTGTTTATCAATATCTTATTTATCCGGATGGTACAGATACTCTAAAATATGTCACTAAAGGAGCAGAACAAATATGGGGCTATACAGCTGATCAAGTAATTCAAGATAATCAATTGGTGTGGGGCCGTATTAAAACTTCTGGAGAAATTGAAAAACTTAAAGAAAGTATAAATGAGTCTATTGTGTCCAAATCAAAATGGAAGGCTCGATGGAAATACATACTTCCAAGTGGTGAAATAAAAACTCATTTGGGTTATGGAACGCCTACTTTTTTAGCTGATGGAACCGTATTATTCAATTCTGTGATTTTGGATATAACAGATGAAGCTAAGAACGAGGAACTTGTAGAACAGGTTACAAATCAAGCAAAGATTGGTAGTTGGGAAGTAGAGTTGGGTGAAAACAAAGCTACAATATCGGATATCATGTATGATATACTAGAAATAGAGCGTAAAGATTATATAGTTGATTTAGAAAGTTGGATTAATTTTTATAGAGAAGATTTTCGCTCTTTGGCACAATCAAAGATAGCAGATTGTTTTGAAAAAGGTATCTCAGTTGATTATGAAGCGGTTATTATCACTCCCAACAAAAATGAAAAATGGGTTCGAATAATAGGTAGTGTTGAAAAAATAAAGGGTAAGGCTAATAGAATCTATGGTAGTTTTCAGGATATTACTACTCTTAAAGATACGGAGAATAGATTAAGCTCAATTACGGGAAATTTACCCGGAGTTGTATATCAGTATGTTATTAGCCCAGATGGATCAGATTGCGTGAGGTATGTTTCGGCAGGATGCGAAGAATTGTGGGGTTTTACTGCGGAGGAAGTCAGGGAAGATATCAATGTGATATGGGATCAAATTAAAGCAGGTGGAGAATTTGAGGAGGTGCAACAAACTATTCTTAAATCGATAGAAACCAAAACGAAATGGGTAAGTCGTATAAAATATGTTATGCCTACAGGGGAGCTTCGAACACATTTAGGTTATGGAGCGCCCATTTTTATGGCAGACGGGACGGTTTTGTTCAACTCAATTATTCTCGATATCACGCAGGAGGTTAGAAACGAGGAATTATTAGCTCAAGCTAGCCATATGGCTAGAATTGGCAGTTGGGAATTGGATTTGTTAAACCAAAACGGAGCGCATTTGTACTGGTCTCCTATGATAAAGAAAACTTTAGAATTAGAGGAGAATTATAATCTAACGCTCCAAGAATCCTTTGCTTTTTATGTAGGTGAAAGTAAAGAACGTATTGAGACTGCTATTGATCTATTAATTAGGGAAAATGTAGAGTTTGATGAAGAAGTATTAATGAAAACAGGCCTAGATAAAGAACGATGGGTGCGCTTCATTGGTAAAAGTGAAACCGTCAACAATACCTGCACTAAAATTTATGGTAGTTTTCAGGATATTCATTTTTATAAATCTCTAGAAAACAATGTTGTAGAGATATTAGAGAGTATTTCTGATGCTTTTTATGCTCTTGACAACGACTGGAATTTCACTTATTTTAACAAAGAGGCAGAACGATTATTAGAACATCGTGAAAAAGAGGTGATCGGTAAGTGTATATGGGAGGTTTTCCCTGCTGTAGTTAATACTTATCTTCATGAAATGTATACTAAGGTGTCTCAAACGCTTGAGCCAGAAACGTTTGAATATTTTTATCCTGCTGATGAAAAATGGTATGAAGTAACTGCCAACCCTTCAGATGGCGGTGTATCTGTATATTTCAAAAATATAGATGATCGGAAAATAGCAGCTGAAAAACTCCAAAAAGCATTTGAAGAAAAGGACAAGATTTTGGAAAGTATTGGAGATGCTTTTTTTGCCGTTGACAATAACTGGGTAGTTACCTATTGGAACAAAGAAGCGGAACTAATTTTAGATCGAAAAAAAGAAGCAATAATTGGTAGGTATCTTTGGGATGAATATGAAGATGCCATTGATTCTGACTTTTTCTATGAATACCACAAAGCAGTAGCGACTAAAGAAGCGTCCTATTTTGAAACTTATTATCCAACTCTTAATAAATGGTTTGAAGTATCGGCTTATCCATCTGAAGAAGGCTTGTCGGTGTATTTCAAAGATGTAACATTGAGAAAACAAAGCGATATACGACTGGAAGAAGCAAACGAACGCTTTGAGAAAGTAACCGAAGCGACCAATGACGCCATCTGGGATTGGGATTTAGTTAACGAAACCTATTATCGTTCTAAGGCCATTGAAAAGTTTTTTGGAAAACAAGTTTCACAATCTCTTACGGAAAGTGTTTTTTGGAAAGATAGATTTCATCCTGAAGATCTTGAAAATATTCAAAAAAGTATGTCAGAAGCGATAGCTGATCCATTAACGAACCGTTTGGAATTAGAATATAGAATATTTAATGAAAATGGAAATATAGTTTATGTGAATGACCGAGGAATAATTGTCAGAAACCATGAGAATAAAGCAATTCGTATGGTAGGGGCAATGACTGACATTTCTATACAAAAACAGATGACAGCCCAACTTAATGAACTTAATGAGTCTCTACAGCAATATGCGTCAGAACTAGAACGATCTAACGAAGAACTAGAGCAATTTGCTTTTGTGGCTTCTCATGATTTACAGGAGCCACTGCGAATGATTTCTAGCTTTATGGATTTGTTAAAGCGAAAGTATGGCCATCTTCTTGACGAAAAGGGACATCAATATATTTTCTTTGCGACTGATGGCGCCAAAAGGATGAAACAAATCATTCTTGATTTATTAGATTATTCTAGATCGACTAAACCTACTGAAGGAAAAGATGAAGTGGATATCAATCTGGTTGTTAATGAATTTAATCAATCAAGAAGAAAACTAATTCTGGAAAAAGCTGCTACAATTACGTCTAATGAATTACCGATATTACTGACTTACAAAGCAGCGGTAACACAAATATTACATTGTTTACTTGACAATGCATTGAAGTATTCTAATCCCAACATTCCGCCAATAGTGGAAATTAATGCTTTGGAGACGGAAGAGGAGTGGCAAATTTCTATCAAGGACAATGGCATAGGAATTGATGCTCAATTTTTTGATAAAATATTTTTAATCTTTCAAAGACTTCACAACGCTAACCAATATAGTGGAACCGGAATAGGACTTTCTATTGCTAAAAGGCACGTAGAATACCTAGGAGGACGTATTTGGTTAGAGTCTGAGCCAGAAAAAGGTTCTGTATTTCATTTCACAATCCCAAAAATAAAATAATCATGAATAATCTACCATTAAAATTGACTCAGATACTTTTAGTAGAAGACAACGAAGGAGATATCTTACTTACTAGGGAAGCATTTGAAGAATGCAAAGTAAAAACAGAGATTATCATTGCAAGAAATGGTAAAGAAGCTCTTGATTTTCTATTTAATAAAGGAGCGTATATTGATGCAAAAAAGCCAGACCTTATACTTTTGGATATCAATATCCCGATTTATAATGGGCATGAGGTTTTAAAGCAAATTAAAGCGGACTCGGAATTGAAAAAAATTCCAGTGATCATGCTAACCACATCGTCTAACCAAAAAGATATAGATCGTGCGTATGGAAATCATTGCAATAGCTATGTAAAAAAACCACTTGACATCGATGAGTTTTTAAGTGCTATACTAAAAATAGAGGAATTTTGGCTACAATTAACAACATTTCCTAAATAAGACGATGCAGCAAATAGATCAATATTCTGAGAATTTATCTGTCCTTATCATAGAGGATAATGAAGGTGATTTTGTTTTAATTGAAGATTATTTAATTGAAAAATTTAAACTTGCAACTATTAATCGTTGTTCTGACTTTGCAAGTTCGATTAATTTTATTCAAGATTCTAAAGAAAAAATCTCTGTAATCTTATTAGATTTAAACTTACCTGATTTAAAAGGTCTAGAATTAATAAACAGCGTTTTAGCTTATGATTTTCAAATTCCAATCGTTATTCTAACGGGATATTCTGATTTATCGATGGCTAGAAGCAGTCTTCGAATGGGGATTTATGATTATCTGGTAAAAGATGAAATGAACCCTGCAATACTTCACAAAACAATTATTTTTGCTTTAAACAGGAGTAGTTATATTAATCAAATTGCAGACGAAAAACGCAATTACGAAAACCTTTTCAATTTTAGCCCGCAACCTACTTGGCTTTTAGATCCTACCTCTTTAAGAATTCTTTATGCAAATTTAGCAGCACAAAGCAAATATGGATATGCTCTGGATGACTTTTTAAAGATGACTTTTCTGGAATTACATCCTGCAGAGGAAGAACAAACCATTAAGCATAAATTAATTGCACAGGAAGATGAAGACATTAGAAACCACTTTACACATTTTTTAAGCAATGGTAAGGAAATTAAAGTAGATGTCTATTTTAAAGAAATTAGTAGTCTGTCAAATATTGGTTTAATTGTACAAAGTAATGATGTATCAGAAATTTTAAAACATATAAGCACTATCGAAATTCAAAATACAAAGTTGAGGGATATTGCTTGGACACAATCGCATGTGGTTCGCGCACCTCTTGCGCGAATATTAGGAATAATAAATTTGATTGAAGATGAAAAAGAAAATTTCGATGAGATTTTGTTTTGGATCAAGCAATTAAGAATTTCAAGTAATGAAATGGATGATATAGTAAAAAAAATCGTGGAGCAATCAAATCATATTGACCAAGAATAATTTTAGTATTATGGAAAAGGAACTACTTTATGTCAATAATGAGCTATTTCAATGGCCATTTGACGGGCTATGTCAAATAAAAAACAATTAGGTTGCAAATTCAGAGTTTAGAGTAGTACATTATTATTGTTTATATTTTGATTAAAATCAAATCACAATTACATAACTAACAGAATTACTCCAGTTGAAGACTATAATATTTTTAACCGGAAACAATTAGATCTAGAGCAATGGATTATTAATCCGCATTCGATGCAGAGCGGTAATTATAGTTTACTCAATTATTAAGGATAAATCATAAGGAATACAAAAGCAAATAGGTTAACTAGTAGTACCACACCATAAATAATATTCGATTTACCACTGCTTAAGGACAACATCACCGTAAAAACTGATAATCCTAAAAGCACTATAGATGTAATATCGAGACCTAAAATAATAGGCATTTCCATCATAATACAAACGATTGCCACAGCAGGAATCGTTAGTCCAATACTTGCTAAAGCAGAGCCTAAGGCTAAATTGATACTTGTTTGTAATCTGTTTTTTCTGGCAGCTATGATGGCGGCAATAGCTTCGGGTAATAAAATAATGACAGCAATGAAAACACCTACCAACGATTTAGGCAAATTGTTACCAACTATTATACTCTCGATTGTAGGTGAAAGCGTTTTAGCTAATAGCACTACAATACCTAAGCTTAGAATAAGGAAGATCAGACTCGTATAAAAAACTCTGTTTGTTATATGAATCGGTTCAGCTACTTCTTCATTTTCGTCAGTGTCAACAGTCAGGAAATATTGTCGGTATCTTCTAGTTTGCGCAAATAAAAACGATCCATAAATAACGACACAGGCAATTGAAGCAAAAACAAGTTGAGGTGTTGAATAGTAAGAACCTTCCACACTTTTAGTGAAAGTAGGAAATACCAAGGTAAATACAATAATGGATACTAATGATACTAAAGCAATAGTTACAGATGAGGCAGAAAAATTTTGTTCGTAATGTTTCAAACCACCAATCAGTAAACACAGACCAATGATTCCATTCAAGATAAGCATAGTCGCAGCATAGACTGTATCTCTGGCTAAGGATGCAGCTTCTGTACCTTCGGTCATCATCAAAGAAACGATTATAGAGACTTCAATAACAGTTATTGATATGGCTAAAATAATGGTTCCATAAGGTTCTCCAACGCGCTCTGCAATGATTTCAGAATGATGTACCGCCGACATCACACTAAGAATAAGTAATATGCTAGCAATAATTTGGAAGAAACTGTTGTCGGCAATAAGGCCAGTAAATAAAAGCGTCCAGGCAAGTATAGGGATGATAGTAGTCCACTGAAGTAATAATTTCATTTTTTAATTTCAATAAGTAAATAAATAATTCTGACAACCTATTATTTTAATTGCCGAGCCATTTTAGCAATTTAAGTTTATTATTTAAAACTCGCAAATTAAGCTAATTTAATGGCGCAATATAAAGTGATTTAATCTTTTATTTTAAAGCCCAATTGTTTCATAATAAACTTTTTTTTATTCTCTCTTAATGGACTATTTTTTAATAATGTCCTCTTTGTTAGTTAAGATTATGTATTGATAATCAGGGAATTTATTAATTAATTTTATTCCTTTTTTTAAACCTAAAACCATGATTGAGGTACTAAAACCATTACACATTTCTGCATTTGGTCCAATTATAGTAACACTTATTAATTCTGTTGAAGGATAGCCAGTTTTTGGATTAATTATATGGGAATATCTTTTGTTATTAATCTCGACATACTTTTCATAATTTCCCGAAGTAGTAACCGCATTATTGTCTGAAAATTCTAAAATTTCAATAGTTTCACCCGTTTCTAAAGGATTGTTTACACCAATTCGCCAAGGATTGCCATTAATCTGTGTTCCCCAAGTAGCGATATCACCGGCAGCATTTATAATACCAGCTTTTATACCTGATTCTTGCAATAGTTTGCGTGCTTTATCTGCAGCATAGCCTTTCCCGATGGAACCAAAACCTATTTTCATTCCTTTTTTTGAAAGAAAAATTGTGGAGTTAATGCTGTCTAAAACTATATTTTTATAATTTACATTTACAATAGAGTTCCTAATTGCTTTTTTTGATGGTAACTTTGCCATAGTTCCGTCAAATTTCCAAATTTTGTCCATCGCAACAATGCTGATGTCAAAAGCACCATTTGAAATTTCAGAAAACCAAATCGCCTTTTTTGTAAGTTCAAAAACTTCTTTGTCCACCTGAACCGGTTTTATGCCCGCATTTTGATTTACTTGCGAAATTTGTGTTTCCGGCCGCCATTCTGATATTAGATTTTCGATACGTTCAATTTCGGAAATGGTTTTTTGAATGTTTTCTTGAGCCGAAATACTATCCGAATCAACCAAAGTGATTTGAAAAACGCTTCCCATTAAATTGGCTGTTTTCGTTTCTTGCACTTGAGCAAATGTGCAGAAAGTAAAGAAAAGTAGACTTGTAGTGATAGTGAATTGAGAAATTTTCATGATATAAATTTAATAACAATCGGCTAAAATTTGACCATTTGACTTGAATGTTTGAAAATCGCATCCGTCTTTTTCGCAAATGCAAGTTAATACCGACTCAACATCTCTTTGCATTTTTAAAGCACCACAAATCATAATAACACCATTAGTTTTCAATAATGTAAGGAAAAATTCTTGGTCACGAAGTATCAAATCCATGACATATTGAGGCGAATCTTGTCGGGATAAAGCGAGATGAAAAGATTTCAATTTCGCGTCTTCTAGATGTTTTTTAGTGATTTCAGTATAGCGTTTGGTAAGTTCATTTTCTTTGCGAAAACCACAGTACAAATGCGTTTCTATCTTCTTTTTATTTTCGTCAATCATACCCAAAAAAGGTGCAATTCCGGTTCCGTTTGAAATCAAAGCTACTTTCGTCGCTTTTTTCGGAAAATGAAAATGGGAATTTTTAATTAATCGTGCTTTGATTTCGGCGCCATTTTCCAAATCATATAAAAATTGAGAACCCAAACCATTTGGATGCAAACGAACAATTAATTGTACCGAATCATTGACTTTCCCAACGGAATAAAACCGCTCAATAGCATTGTTTTTTGGATAAATAGCCAATAAATCACCTGATTTAAATTTTGTGAAAGCATTAGGTTTCAAATTTAGCTTGAAAGTAATGACCTCATCCGAATTTATTTCTGCACGATCGACAACTTTTAAAACTTTTAATTTTGGTGCTTTTTGACTGTATAAAGAAGGAGCTGTTGCTATGGCTAAGCTATTCAAATTGGCCCAAACCGAAAGCCATTGTGTAAATTCTTCTGCAGATTTGTCGTTTACAGTATGAAGTTTTACTGATTTCTCTGCCCAACTTTGTTCGGACAATAACACATCAACTTCTTTGGCATAGGCACAGAAATCAGGATAAGATTTAGATCCAAATCCTACAACCGAATACTGAATATTTTGTTTTTGTGGAAATTCACAAACTAGTTTTTCGAACTTTTTGGCATTAATTGGTGCTTCGCCTAAACCATAAGTAGAAGTAAAAATAAGGAATTGCTTCGCACTTAGAAAATCGGTATAATTATTCATATCCGTTAAATAGGATTTCTTCCCATTTGCCTGCAACTGTTTATGAATCTGATTCGCAAATCCTAAGGTAGAACCATTTTCTGAACCTACTAAAAGTATAAATTCGCACTCATTTGCTTTATATTTATTCTTAATTCTTGTTTTAGTGCGCTTTAATGTAATCGCAAATCCAGAATAGATAAAAAGTAAAATATTGATAGAAGCGAAAGCCAAAATTATAGCCCAAATCCAATTTATTTGTCCTGTATGCAAGTCAAAGCTAAACTTTTCTAATACTTGTGTGAAAGGATATTTAACTTCTTTTACGATTTGACCCGTTATTTGATTTACTGTTATTTCACTATCTTTCAACTTCAAAATGTAAAATTCTTCCGGTTCATCTTCCATAAACGGAAATTCAATCTTTATAACATCAGACAATTTCGTTTGTTTAAATACAGAAAAATCAGTCAATGGAACTTCTTTCAGTTTTGCATCTTCGGTATAATTAATCGCATTTGCTTTTTGGACAGG
Organism: Flavobacterium hiemivividum; assembly: GCF_004349145.1. Taxonomy (GTDB): domain Bacteria; phylum Bacteroidota; class Bacteroidia; order Flavobacteriales; family Flavobacteriaceae; genus Flavobacterium; species Flavobacterium hiemivividum. Next base: position 26,611 of record NZ_SMFO01000017.1, read on the forward strand.
AATAATTTCGAATCGAAGTAAAAATAAATACGTTCCTGTTAAAGCAATAATCAAAACAGGTAGTAACATGATTCTTCCGGTTACCACATGAAAATACTGGGCAAGCGAATCATTATTTACTTTTGAAAAGAATTTCTTAATACCATTTTGACGTTTAATCAAAAGAATCGTACCTGAAATAGCAATTAAAAAAAATAAAAACGAAGCCAATCCTACAGTAAATCTTCCAGTTTCATGAAGAAATAGCGAACGATGTAAAGCCAAATTCCATTGGATAAACTCATTCTTTTGCTTTGGAATTCCCAATTGTTTTCCAGTAGTTGGATCTATATAAGCTTTAATTTCATTACCTTCTTCATCAAAACCTTCTAAAGTTACAAATTGGTTGTGATCTACTGAAATATTAGAGATTTCAGGATACACTTTACGTAATTCTGGTAAGACTTGATGAAGTGTCAGTTCATTGAAATTGTCTATTTGATACGGATTTGTTTTCTCATTAGCCACATCAATAGCAAGAACAATTCCTGTTAAAGATGCAATAATAAGCACAAATGAGGCCAAAAGAGCTAAAACCAAATGGGCATACCGCCAAATAGACAATGTCATATTAGATTATTTTTAAAGTTTGTTAAGCTTTACATAACGGATAAACCCTTTTCCTTCTTTTTTCTTCGTAATATCAGCTGTTGTTAATGCAATTTCTACATCTCCAACATAATATTTATTGTCTTCCACAGCCGATTCAAATCGAAGTTTGTAACCTTTATTTAATTTAGATTCATCAATTGAAAAAGTTGTAATACTTCTGTCACCTGCCGCTATAGAGGCACCCGTAATACCATTCAGATTTTCTTTCTTCTTGGCCAAGGTTTTGTTCCATTCTTTGAAACCATTATACCACTGTTTATCTGGTCCCATCACGTATAATGTCTTTTCATATTTTCCTTTAGGATCAATTAAAGAAACAACAACGTAAGCTTCCAAACCTTCATAATTTGTCATTTGCAACATGCATTTATACTTGGCTTGTTGGGCATTTGCTTGGGGTATAAATAGTAGACCAAACAGGCCTACCAATACAAGTTTTATTATTTTATTCATAGTGTATTATTTTAAAAAATCTACTGATATATTAGCTTTTGTTAGTGACTCATTTTCTTTTGCTAAATCATAAGCAGTTTCATCAAATTCTGTTAGGATGTCTTTTTTAGCACCTGAAGCAACTAAAAATTTTAAGATTGAGTCCTCTTTTGCTGTTAATGCCGCTTTGTGTAAAGCTGTCATTCCTTCTTGATTTTTAACATTGATATCTATATCCAATGCACTTATTTTTTTAAATAGATTTAACTCATTTTTTGCAACTGCCAAATGGTATAATGTATTGCCATCCTTTTGTGGAATTGTAATGTCAAATCCAGAATTTTTCAACAAACTTAATTTATCGTCAAATCCATCTTTTCCGTCTTTTCGTACCGATTGCATCAAATAATAAGCTAAATTATTTCCTTTTGCATCAATAACGTTAGTTTTTGCTCCGTTTGCTAGTAGAAATCCCACCATATCTGAAGAACCATTTTCAACTGCAAAGCTCAATGCTGAAAGACCTTTTGAATTTATAGCATTCACATCTTTTACTTTCGAAATAAATGTTTTTACCAATTCAATATTTCCACGAGTTGCGTTCATTAAAACAGAATTTCCAGCTTTATCTTGGTGGTTTACATCAACACCTTTAGCTAAGAAATAAGCAATAATATCTTCTTGTTTTTGTTTTCTAACTAAATTGTGTAAAACATTTTCACCTTCATCACCTAACGAATTTGGATTGATCTTTATATCTTCAACCAAATATTTATAAGCTTCTAAAGTTGCAGATGAAGATCTAGTTCCTTGAGAAGCAATAATTAAAGCTCTTCCATCGTATTTAATTCCTTTTTTTAGGATAGTTTGCAACAGTTTTACATCACCACTTCTGGCAGCATAATTAAATGCAGTATTCCCTAAATCATCCGTATCCTTTAGCGACAAACCTTTTGTAGCAAGATAATCGGCTAATTTTAGTTCTTTGTCGTTTGGAATAGATAAGAGTAATATATTGGCTCCGTTTTTAAATTTTTGTTTTGGATTGTTTCCCGCTTTAAAGAACAATTCATATATTTTTGCATTAGCTTGTCCGTTAGACGCAGCAAAAGCAATTGGAATAGCTCCTTTATCATCAGAAAGATTAATATCTGCTCCTTTTTCTAGTAAAAATTTCACTAAATCAACATTTACTTTACTAGCCGCCCAATGCAAATAAGTACGACCATCATGGGTTAATTTTTTTACACTATTTCCATCTTGTTGAATAAGAAATAGGATACTTTCTAATGACGCATCGTTATTGATGGCCATAGTAACGGCATCAAAATTACCGCCATTTGCTTCAGAGGGACTATTCCCTTTTGCTATCGTTTCTTTAATAGTAGTTAAATCTGGATTTTTTTTCCAAAAATCTCCATTTAAAAGTGTATTCTGTCCATTTGAAACACTTGCAATTAGCAGTAGTGTACTTAACAATATTTTTTTCATTGCTGTTTTGTTTTTTAAATAAATGAAACTTTTAATTACAATTTAAAAATTCCGTGCTGCAAAAATACAACACGGAATTTATATTCTAACTTAGAAGGCTCCAATAAAATGGTTTCCAGGTTTATTTGTTAATTTAGCTCCAGTAGTTACGACTCCAGTCGCACTGTTAATGATATAAATACGACCATCTTGTCCAACCGGTGCGGCAGTTACATAAACATCAAAACCATCAACAACATAACCTTGATATTGGAAGAAATACATATCTGCGCTGTAAGGTAAATCTAATGTTTTTGCTGTTTTTGCAGTAAGATCTACAAGTGCTAAAAAACTTTGAGATTGACCAGAAAGATTAGAAACTGCTGAGCCATTATGGGTATAAGCTACCACAGCTTTTCCATTTCCAGCATATTTCCAGTTTTCAATATATGTACCTGATAATCCTAATGCTGTATCTAAATTGAACACATAAGAATTATCGTATTGATTACTTGAATTAATTCTTAAGATGTGCGAACCAGAAGCATCTCTTTGGGTGGCTTGATAAATATTTCCATCATCACCAACAAAACTATTAAAGCTACGGTAACCACTAGTATCACCAAATCCTACAGTAGAAGTAATTACTACCGGATTTTCTAATGATGGATAATCAACAACAACTGATTTAGCTCCTAAATGAGTATAAGTACTTTCATTGGTTCCCGTTGCTGGGTTTGTTTTACGCATCCAAGTACCAATTATTAATTTGTTAGCTGCTTTATTTAAAACTGGCGCATCCAATCTAAAAATGTGATGTCCTTGCGCTTCTTCCGCTGCGCTCAAAGCGATTTCATAAGATTTAGTTTGAGCAATTAATGAATTTACTAAATCTAAAGATAAAACTGTAGCAGTTCCTCTAGTGTGCTTATAGCTTCCATCAGCATTAGTAACAACCGTTGGAGAAGTAACATTTACAGCAGCTCCAGTTTTATCACCATCATATAATTTAACCCATCTTGGACTCGTTCCTGCATATTGCGAAATATTTACAACTCCACCTGTAGGCGTAAAATTTTGTCCACCATTTACTTTGTATTTTGAAAATTCACCACCATTTGTACCTGTATAAGCGATATTGAAAAGCGTAGAACCATCTTGTGAAGATTGCAAACGCGCTGTTCTGTTTGATGGAACTGCAAATCCGTTTTCAAAAACGTCAAAAGTCTTAGAAGGATCTTTCGCATTTTCTTTGCTTATAGCATATACAATTGTTCCACCATTTCCATCACCAGGCGTAGGATCTGTAGTTCCCATAACTGCTCCGGCTACAGTGATGTATCTGCCTTCTGTAATGGGTGGTTCTGTAGTTCCGCCGCTAGTATTGTCATCATCACTGCAACTTGTTGTTAGAGCGAAAACTCCAATAAGTGCCGTAAAAGCCCATAAATTTAAAAATCTGTTTTTCATTATATTTATATATTTAAAAGTTATTGATTATGTAATTAAGTTTTAAGTAAAATGCTCTTCCCGGTTTTTGTACGCCCATATTATCGTAACTCTGTTTGTTAAACATGTTTTTCGCATCAAAACTCGCTATGAAATTTTTCTTAGGAAAAACATAACTTACGCCAGCGTCTTGTATAAATTGTTCTGGGACATTAAAAAAATCAGTTCCGGCTGTATTGCTATATAATTTTCGATTGTAATTAAAAGTGTCTACAAACATGAAATTATAAAATAAGTTCAATTGTGATTTTTTAGCTAATACATCATTAAAGGAATATTGAGCACTTACGTTAGCATTTAAAAAAGGCTCATTTGGCAAGTCATATTTTAGACCTCCTGTAACGGTTGTCAGTTCAAATTTTGAGACTCCCATTGCAATATTCAGATTGTTATTATAAGTGTAATTTAATTCGAAATCAACGCCCTTTGATTTTACATTACCTTGATTTACAAAGGGAAGTGTTTGAATATTTGTATTAATAGCTGTTTGCACCGGTGTACCAATTCTGTCCGTTATACTTCTGATAAAACCATTTGTAGAGAGCACTATTTCATGTTTTTGAATTTTGAATTTTCCAAATCTAAAACCGAGATTATAGTTCTTACTGGTTTCTGGTTTAATGTTTGGATTTTCAGATATGTTATCGCCTGAATCTCCAAAAACTTCATTTTCAGTAGGTAATCTAACTGCTTTTTCGGCAGATGTTAAAAGGGTAACCATTGGTAGAACAGCATAAGAAAATGCTCCGCCGTAGCCTATGGCATTTTTATTACTACTAACGATATCTTCAACCCTAGTTGCAACACCATTAATATTCTGCACTATCGGGTTCATTCGTTCAATCTTTTGTTGATAATACTTGCTAAAAACACTAGCTTTTAATCTACTCTCATGAGCAGTCAATTCATAGGTAAAAGCGCCGATGTTTTTACTTAAATCTCTAGTTCCAATAAATTTACGTTCTAAAACCGATTTCATTTCATCATCATCTTCCCTGTTAACATTTGATAATGTATAGTTTAATAAAAATTTATGATTTTCATTAATCTCATAAGAAATTCCAGTTCTTATAGCACCAACTTCTCTTTTAATATTGGCTAAAGTTGGAGCTCCTTGTTGTGCTCCGGAAGGACGTGGAATTGGTTGTCCATTTAAATCCAAACTCAGGTTTCCATTCCAATCATAATTCCATTTAACGGTGTCGTTAATAGTTCGATTTCTTTCACCATACAATCCGTGAAAATTAAACTCTAAACCTTTTACAAATAGATCTTTCTTATTATAGGTTAAGCTCATCAATCCGGCATCTGATCGTAAAAATCTACCTTTATAAGGAGTTGACATAAATGTTCCGTGCTGTACTTCTTTATATGAATCTGAACTGGTGTAACCAATAAAGAAATTGTCTGCCCATTTTACATCTGTAAAACCAACTTCTACAACACTTCCTGTTGATTTAAATGCATCTTGTAAGCGCTTAGCTTTAATGTAATCGTAGCGGCCATTTGGTAAGATATTATAAACTGTTTTTCCCCAAACTTCATAATCATTATCAGAATAATTGTTGAAAAAAGAGGTTTTAAGAGTAAAACCAGATGCTGCAAAACGATACAAACCATTAAAATTTACCTGAGAAGTGTTAAACGAACCATAAGAAGCGGACGCATTAAAATTATTTCGAGCGCCTTTTTTCAACACAACATTAATCGCACCTCCTAAAGCATCGTCAGATAAATGACCAGGAACAACACCTTTATAAACTTCAATACGTTTGATGATTGAAGGTGGAATACTATTTAAATCAAAAGAAGAACCATAAGTTGAAATAGGAATACCATCGATAAAAATTCGGACAGAATTACCAGATATTCCATTAATGTTATAATTAACATCTGAACCTAAACCACCATTTTGACGAATTCTTACGCCAACAGTTCTACTTAACAATTCATTAGTTTGCATATTTCTTGATGCAGCAGTTTTAGTCTCAATAACATTTACTGCAAAACCTTTTGTTTCAATTTTCGTTTTTTCAGTTTTAACATTCACCACAACTTCACTTAGCTCAACGCTTGTAGCTCTCTCTATTAGTATATTTATATTTTTAGTAGTACCATTTAATTTTATAGCTACAGTCTTTTTATTTGCTTCTATAGAACTAGTTTCAAGAATATAATTTCCATAAGGAACATTTTCGATTACATAATTTCCGCTTTCATTTGAAACGGCGGATTTAGTGTTTCCTTGAAGAAAAACTAAAACACCAGGTACAGGTTCATTATCTGTGAAATTTATTCTACCGTTAATTTTAGTAGTCTGTGCAATAGCAGAGGAGCTAAAGTAGAGGCATGTTAAAAAGACGAAATAGTGAGAGAGTGACATATTTTCTGTTCTAAAGTTTTTGCAAATCTATGCTTATTTAGACTTAATACAAATAAAAACATTGAAAATATTAATAATCCAATTCGCAATGCACTGTAAGAATTTGAATATTAGAAGCATAGATTGTAAATTAATTTTAATAGCGGTCAAGAATAAAACTTGGGAATAATTCTTGCAAAAAATTAGATATTTGTAGAATTAACAATTAAAGATGACTTCTATAGACCTTTTGAAATCCATGCGGCCTGATTTTTTAACGGAACACTTTGATGTGGTTTTTTCTAATAACACAGAGGAGATATTACCTTTATATTTTTCAAAAAAAATTAAGTTTCAACTTTAAAAGCTCAAGCCTACTCGATAAAGTATTCACAAACTAAAAACATAATGGGCTGCTCTGTAAAGTATATCGAAAATAATTTTAAAACAAAAAACATACTATATTCAATTCTCAGTTAAGAGTTTTTTTACATCTTAAATCTAATAAATGTGAGTATATTTGGTATAAAAACCTTCCTGATTTGAAAACTAAAACTTTAAAAATATTTTTATTCTTTTTAATAATCACCCCATTTTATGCACAGGAATTACTTCCTTTTGTAGAGAATTATAATAAATCAAATTACCAAGGTGATAATCAAACTTGGAATGTTACCCAAGGTAATGATGATGCTATGTATTTTGCAAATCATCACTATTTACTGCGTTATGACGGAGTAAAATGGGAGAAAAACATGTTACCAAATAAAACCATTATACGATCGATCTATGCTGTAGATGACAAGATTTATTCAGGTTCCTACAAAGAATTTGGATATTGGATGCGCAAAAACGGAAAGATGAATTATGTGTCAATATCGGAGGGAAAATCTGTTTTTGACGATCAGGAGAACGAAGAAATTTGGAAGATTTTTGAATTTAATAACGCTATTTATTTTCAATCTTTTAATTCTATCTACAAGTACGATGGAGAGCGTGTCACAAAGATAAAAATACCATTTCTCATTTCTTATTGCTATGTAATCGGCAACCAAATTTTAATTGCTTCCGTTAGCAATGGCTTGTATAAAATGGTAAATTCTCGTTTCGAAAAAGTAAAAGGCTGGGATGTTTTAGAAAATAATGTTATCCATGGTATCGAGAAGTTCCAAAACAAAATCTATTTTTTTACTAAAAAAAATGGAATTTTTGTCGAAGAAAATGGAGTTTTAACTCCCTGGAAAAACCCGCTAAATGAGACTTTAAAAACCGCAAATATAAATGTTGCTCATTTTCTAAAAGGCAACAAATTAGCGGTAGGAACAAGTAGTAAGGGTATTTATATTTTCAATTTTGAAAGTGATTCCTATATAAATATTGACCGTGAAAATGTACTGATGAATAATTCTATTTTAAGCATTGGCTTAGACAAAGAGAATGATTTATGGCTTGGCTTAGATAATGGAATTGCACATATAGAGATTAATTCACCAACTGCTATTTTTTATGATAGTAGTGGCACTTTAGGTTCTGTTTATTCAGTTGTTAAAAGTAACGATGGTTACTTGATGGCATCTAATCATGGTGTTTTTAAATATGAAAATAGAGGGTTTTCTCTAATTCCAAATTCAGAGGGGCAAGCTTGGAATATCAAAAAGATAAATAACAAGTTCATTATCGGCCATAATGAAGGAACCTTTGTTTATGAAAACAGTCTTTTTTCGAAATTAAATAGTATAAATGGAGGTTGGAGTTTAGTTAAAAGTAATGTTAACGACTCCTATCTACAGACAAGTTACAGTGGTATTTCTATATACAATAACTTAGATGACCTTTCTCAGAAAATTGATGTTAAAGGGATTCTAAAGCCTATAAAATATGCTGCTCAAAATAAAAAAAACGAAATATGGGCTGCTGATAATTATAGAGGGCTGTATAGAATAACTTACAATGATGTCTATGAAACGATGGAGGTGGAGAATATTACACAAAAAAGTAAAAAGAAGGCGAATGACTTTGGAGTGAAAATATTTGAATTTAGAAATGAAATTCTTTTCTTGATTCACAAAACGTGGTATACTTATAATTCAATTTCAAATCAGCTAGTGGAAAACGAATTATTTAATTCAAATTTTGCAAATACTTCTGATATTGTAAAAATAGACGAAGATCATTTTATAATACTAAAGGAGGGATTATTATATCAGGTCTATGTTAAAGGGAATAATTTTGTTCGAAATTTAATTCAAGAAAAATACTATAAAGGTAAAATCATCAATGATTATCTAAAAGTATTTAAAAGTGGTGATAGCTATTTGCTGAATTTAGATGATGGTTTTATTTCACTTCAATTGAAGAATGATTTGATTATAAATCCCAAAATTAAAATTGAAGTTTATAATAATGATGCATTAGTTGGTAATAATAGCACCATCAAATATAATTCAGAATTAAAGATACATGTAACTTCAGGAATTTATGGGTCAAGTAAACCAAGCCTATTTTATAAGATAAATAAGTCCGAGGACTATTCTCTAGTGAATGGAGGAGTAGTCGTTTTGAATAATTTAGAGAGTGGAAATTACGTGTTGACGATATACAGTCATGATGGAATGAATTATAACGAAGTCTCAAGTTTTGAGTTTTATATCGCGAATCCATGGTATATCTCTTTTTGGATGATTGTACTATATATGGTCGTAATAGGAACCATTTTATTTGTGTATTATAGATGGAATAAAATGCGTTACATTCAAAAGCTAAAATTACAGGAAGAGGAATTGAAACACCAAAAGGAAATTCTGGAAATGGAATTGAAAGCGGAGAATGAATTGAATAGTCAAGAATATGAAAAGCACATTTTAGAATTAGAACTGCAAACAAAATCATCAGAGGTAACTGGGAAATCACTTTCAATTGCGAAGCAAAGTGAAATGATTGAAAGCATCCAAGGTATCTTAGATTCAGCAACAGATTTAAACAAACTGAAGAGTGAGATTAGTAAGACTATTAAAATAAATGCGGTCAATAAACACGAATGGGAAACATTTGAAACGAATTTGAATCAAATTCACAATGAATTTGTAATTGCGTTATCTAAAAGATTTCCAAACCTTACTCAGAAGGATATTAAGTTATGTATTTATTTAAAAATGAATCTTTCTTCGAAAGAAATCGCTCCAATGATGAATATTTCTTTTAGGGGAGTTGAATTACATCGTTATCGATTGCGAAAGAAATTACAGCTCGTACAAGATGACAACCTATCTAAGTTTTTATTATCAATATAAAAACCCATTATTTTTTACATTTTATATTTTTTTTAAGGTATTTCGTAACAGAATTGTAACACATCATTACTACATCATTGAGATGTAAAGTAATCACTCAACACGCTTGAAACCCCCTAAAATCATTGAATTACAGTATTTTTTTGTTAGCTTGATGTAGTTATGTAGTAATTCAAATAGGATTGCTATAACGTTGTAGTTATCTAACTTAGCTCTACTAACATTAACAAATTATTAATAGATGAGAAATTTTATTTTTAGCTTTTTAGCACTCCTTCTACTTCCGGCTTATATGTCAGGTCAAGTAATCAAGGGTAAAGTATTGGATAAAAACGGAATTGGGATACCAGGTGCAATTTTGGTTTCTCCCACTTCAAATGCTGATACTGATTTTGACGGAAATTTTAATATCAATGCGAAAGCAGGTGATTTATTAAAAGTTACCATGTTGGGTTTTGAGGCGGTTTCTATTAAGGCGACTGCTGGACCCATGAGTATAATGATGCTAGAATCGGAAGATACTGCATTAAAGGAAGTTGTTATCATTGGTTATGGTACTAGAAAGACCATTGATAATACAGCGGCAATCACTTCTTTAAAGGCAGAAGAGATTTCTAAAACTAAAGTGTTGAATGCTTCTCAAGCGATTCAAGGTAAAGCGGCTGGTGTTCAAGTTGTTTCATCTGATTTACCTGGAAGTACGCCTTCAGTTATTATTAGAGGTTTAGGAACTGCATTAGGAGGACGTACTCCCTTATATATTGTTGATGGAATGCCTACAGAAAACATCAATAATATTAATACAAATGATATTACTTCTTATGAAATTTTGAAAGATGCATCAGCATTAGCTATTTATGGTACTAGAGCTGCAAATGGTGTAATCATCATTACAACTAAAAAAGGTAAAGGAGACGGTGTCACAGTTGAACTGGAAAGCTTTGCTGGATTTAGAGATCCTTTAAAGAGAGTAAAAATGTCGGGAAGTAATAAATATGCCTATTACTCTAATTCAGCTTTGCAAACTACAACTTTTTCTCAAGATCAACCGGTAAACACTGACTGGTTTGACGAGATCACTAGAATTGGCTCGTATACTCAAAATAATATTTCTGTTTTTGGTTCTACAGAAAATATAAAATATTTTTTTAGTTTAGGGAACTATGAGGAAAAAGCGGTTTTGAATGGATTAGATTATAATCGAACTACTTTTAGAAATAATAATGAATATAAAATTTCTAATAAACTGACCTTAAATCAAAATTTTAGTTTCGGAATTACTAATTCAAACCCGAAGCCTCTAAGTGCTTTTACTAGTGCTTACAAGCAATCTCCAATAGTCCCTGTTCGTTTTCCGAATGGACAATACGGAGTTTCATTTGTAGGGAATGATGGTTTTGCAGGGACAACAGGATCAAGTTTTAATAATGTTGGAAATCCAGTTGCGCAATTAGATTTCTTTAATGAAGAGCAAAAGAGCGTCATCTTACAAGGTGGATTAAAGTTAGATTATGAAATTGTAGAATCATTAAAATTCATTTCGCAATTTAATGGAGAATATTATACTTGGAAAAATTATAATTTTGAAGATACTAGAAATATTTGGTTAGCTGCTGATCCTAGCCGAATTGAATCTCAATACAATGCTACTGCAAATGTCAATTTATTGACAAAAGGAAGAAGTCAATATTTCAATTGGAATCTAACAAACTACGTTACTTACAATGAGGTTTTTGGAGATATTCATGATGTTGAATTAACAGCAGGTATCGAGACTTCTATCAAAGGAGCACGCGAACAATTGACAATCTCTAGAAAGAATGTAAACCCTAATTCAAATTACTGGTCGTTAAGTGGTGTAAATGAAGTAGGGAATGTTACAAGTTATAGAGATGAAGTTTTTAATAAAACAAAGCTTGCGTCTTATTTTGGTCGTTTTCAATATAAATTGATGGACAGATACTTGCTTACTGGGACAATAAGACGCGATGGTTCATCTAATTTTGGTAAAGATTATCGTTGGGGAACTTTTCCAGCCTTCGGAATTGGATGGGTTGTTACTAAGGAAGAATTCATGGCAGATGTTAAAGGAATCGATTTACTTAAATTAAGAGGAGGTTGGGGTAAACTAGGAAACCAAAATGTACCTCTTAATAATCAGGCCTATTCTTCAGGCTTAAGCAGTTATTTAGGTGGTTCGATTTTGTACCAAGGAACTACAATCAACTCGCAAGTTGATCCAAGTTTATCATGGGAGATTACAGAAGAAACTTCGGCAGGTATTGATTTCGAATTGTTAAACAATAGATTAAAAGGAGCCTTTGATGTTTATGATAAAACAACAACAAACGTAATTTTAAACACTAGACCATATATCACCTCTGGAATTAGTAATTCTTCTCCAGCACATGTGGGACAAGTATCTAATAAAGGATACGAAGTTAGTTTACGTTGGGATGATAAAATCAATGATCATGTGAGCTATTGGGTTGGAGGAAATTTCTCTAATAACACCAATAAGTTAAAAGGCTTAAAAGACGCCACTCTTGCTCCAATAAATGGAGGAGATTTATCAAACGGACAGTTTACAAAATTACTTGATAATACATCTATTGGAAAACCATTAGGTAGTTTTTACATGTATGAGTACGCTGGTATTGATCCAGCAAACGGTAAGATGTTATATTATACTGCAGCGGGTACGACAGTAGCTCAAGATGCATTGGACGCGAATAAAGACAAAAAGTATGCGGGTTCTATTTTGCCGTCTTCGACCTTCGGAATTACTTTAGGTGTAAACTATAAAAACTTTGATTTATCTCTTGATGGATATGGAACTTCAGGTGCAAAAGTGTACAATGGTAAAAAAGCACAACGTTTTTCAGGAGAAAACATAGAAGAATCTGTTGCTACTAATTTCTGGACTGTAAATAACACTGCAGCTTCAAATCCAGCGCCTTTTAACCAAGTTCCAGTTGCCTCAACGTATTATTTAGAATCAGGTGATTTCTTCAGAGTAAATAATATTAGTTTAGGATATAAACTGCCATTAGCTGACAATGGATTTTTGAGTTATTGTCGCGTGTATGTAAATGCAATAAACCCATTTATTACTCAAAAGTTCTCTGGTTTTTCTCCAGAATTAAATGGTAATGGAGACCCATATGGTAGTCAAGGTATCGAACTAGATGCCTACCCAACGCTAAGATCACTAGTTATTGGTGCTAATTTAAAATTTTAATACGATGAAAAAGATATATATATCACTATTTGTACTATCCGCCTACTTTTTTTCTGGATGTTCAAACGACTATTTAGATGTAGACCAAACAGAATCTATCTCTACAAAGGATATTGCTTTATTTAACAATGACGAAGGTGCAACCACATTTGTTACTGCAATCTATAACAAGTTTTTAGATTTCAATATGAGCTCGTTTTCTTGGATTGGACTAACTAGTATTGCTTCTGATGATGCTGATAAAGGTTCTTCTCCTGGAGATACAGGTTCAGATAAAGACCTGCTGGATGCCTTAAGCTATAATGCATCAAGCGCTTCTATTAGAGAGGTTTTTGAGGCTAATTATGAAGGAATAAACAGATGCAATCAGGCATTAAGTATTGTGCCACAATTAGACCAAGCAAATCCTGCTTTACGCTCGAGACTAATAGGCGAAGCGAAGTTTTTGAGAGCCTTCATGTATTTTACTTTATTAAAAACTTACGGTGGAGTACCTATTATAGATCATTTACCAAATCCCTCTTCTGACGAGGATAGAATCATGCAATTGACACGTAAATCGGCTGCTGAAGTTTATAGTTTTATCGAAAAAGATTTAAGTGATGCGATTGCTGCACTACCTAATAGATCTGAATATGCTTCTGCAGAAAAGGGTAGAGCGTCAAAAGGAGCTGCCTATGCATTATTAGCAAAAGTAAATTTGTACCAAAAGAATTGGCAAAAAGTAGTGGATAACGCTGATCTAGTTACAGGTTATTCAATCGTTCCTAACTATGCCTCTATGTTTAGATTAGTTGGAGAGAATGATGCTGAATCAATTTTTGAGATTCATGGTACAGGTTCAGTCCCAGCTAAAGGAATTGCAGGATATTCAAACACTCAAGGTGCTCGTGGTGCCGGCGGATGGGGTTGGGGTTTTAATACTCCTTCTGAGAGTTTAGTTAATGCTTATGAGCCAGGTGATGTTAGAAAAAACGCAACTATTATTTTTGCGGGAACAACTTTATATGATGGTAGAGTAGTGCCAACAACCGTTGAAAACTCTCGTTACAATTATAAAGCATATTCTTCTGCATTTACCGATGCGTGGGAAACGGATGCTAATATCAAATACTTGAGATACGCCGAAGTTTTGCTAATGAAGGCTGAAGCATTAAATGAATTAGATCAAACTCCAGCGGCTATTCTTTTGTTAAATGAAATTAGAAATAGAGCGGCATTAGGAAACACCGCTGCAGTTACTAAAGCAGATGTACGTATTGCTATCTGGAAAGAGAGAAGAGTAGAAATGGCCTTTGAGCACGATCGCTTTTTTGACTTGGTAAGAACTGGACAAGCTGTTGTAGCTTTTGCAATTCACGGAAAAACATTTGTCGCTGGAAAACATGAATTATTTCCATTACCACAGGCTTTCATTAATCAGTCAAATGGATTGTCAACACAAAATCCAGGTTATTAATTTTAAAAACAGTAAAAATGAAAAAAAATAAATATATATACCTTTTTACTTCTGTTCTTGTTTCACAGTTTTTTATTAGCTGTAACGAGGACAGTATAGACAGAGTAAACAGCGCGATTCCTTATGAATCAATTGGTGGATATGATAACTCAGATGAGATCGCAGCTTCAAATTTAATTACTAAGGTAAGTTTTGAAAATAATATCACAGATTCGAAAAACGGAATAACTGATGGAACAGGAACGGCTGTGAGCTATGCACCCGGTATTAAAGGACAAGCTTATAAAGGATCTTCTAGTTCGTTTATTGCTTACAGTACTGTAGCAAGTTCTTTGGTAAGTCTAAAAAACATTACCGTTTCTATGTGGATTAACACAACTCCACATACTGGTGGCGCACAGTCGTTATTTATGTTACCAAAGACGACTGATTTTTGGGGTAACATTTTTACAATGGTTGAAGGAACGGGGCCAGCAAATACTATGTTGATGAAAAATCATATTCAAAAAGATGTAACACCTAGTATTCCATGGTCAGGCCAATTTATAGAGCATGGCGGGTCAAACCTTTTGCCAAATATGTTTGGATCTTGGAAACATGTTGTTTGGATGTATAATGGTGCTAATTCGACTTATAGCATGTTCATCGATGGAAAAAAACTTGATTTACCAGCTTCAATAGCGAAGCGCTATGCTAGCGATCCTCAAACTGGAGGTGTTGGTTATGGCGACTTGGCAAATTCAAATGTTTCAAAATTTATAATTGGAGGCTTTCAACAACATTTGGGTGCTCCATGGAGTGCTCCTGATGGATGGATGCTTAACTATACCGGATTAATGGACGAGTTTAGAATTTATAATGCTGCACTTACTGATAATGAAGTAGTGGCCTTGTATAAGTTGGAAAGGGACAATAGATAAAAGTTGTAAGAGCTAGTTTAAGAAAACTAGCTCTTAAATAATAATTATAAAAGTATTTGAAAATGAAAGTTTATATATGTTTAGTTTTAATAAGCCTTTTTAACTCCTGTTCTAACTCATCTCCAGATGTTAAAGAACCAAGTGGAGGTACACCCTTACCTACTACGCCAGGTACAACAGCCCCTCCATTAACTGACATTGAAGCATTAGACCAGGTACAAAAAGATGTGCTAAAGTATTTCTGGGAGTATGCTGAAACCAACTCAAAGTTAGCAAGAGAACGCTATTACACTAACGATCCTGGTTTTGAAGCTAATATTGTTACAACAGGTGGATCTGGTTTTGGATTAATGACCATTATTGCAGGTGTTGATAGAGGTTTTGTTCCCAGAGCAGAAGCCGTTTCTCGCTTGACAACAGCTATGAATTTCCTAGAGAAAGCAGAGCGTTTTCATGGTGCGTGGCCACATTGGATCAACGGAAATGACGGTAAAGTAATCCCTTTTGGTACAAAAGATAATGGTGGAGATCTCGTAGAAACAGCATTTCTTTGTCAGGGATTGTTGACGGTTAGAGAATATTTTAAAGATGGAAATACCGCTGAAAAAGCATTAGCCGCTAAGGCAGACGAACTTTGGAAAGGTGTTGAATGGGATTGGTATACTAAAGGAGAAGATGCTTTATATTGGCACTGGAGTCCAAATTACGGTTGGGAAATGAATTTCAAAATTCAAGGATATGATGAATGTCTAATTACCTATGTGATGGCAGTGTCATCTCCTACTCATCCTATACCAGTAGCGGCTTACCACAAAGCGTGGGCAAGAAGTGGAGCAATTAAAAGTGGAGCCTCCCAATATGGTATTCCCGTTGTAGTAAACCATAATGGAGCTAATGGAACGGTAGGACCAATGTTTTGGTCTCAATATTCCTATTTAGGTTTAGATCCTTCTAATTTAAAAGATCAATATGCTGATTATTGGGCATTAACCCAAAATCATGCTAAAATCATGAATCAATATTCGATTGCTAATCCAAAGCAATGGAAAGGGTATTCTGATAAGGTATGGGGTTTAACGGCTAGTTATACTAGAAATAATGATGGAACTACAGGTTACTCAGCACATCAACCTAATAATGACGTGGGAGTCATTACGCCAACGGCTGCTTTATCATCATTTCCATATACACCCGTTGAATCTATGAAATTTCTACATTATTTATATGATGAAAAAAAATCGGAATATGTAGGAATAGCAGGACCCTATGATGCTTTCTCACCCCATTACAATTGGGTAACTCAGAGGTATTTAGCTATTGATCAAGGTACGATTGTCCCAATGATTGAAAATTATAGAACCGGTTTACTATGGAAACTATTTATGAATGCACCAGAGGTAAAGCCAGGTTTAGTGAAAATGGGCTTTCAGTCTGCGAAATATAATTTTTAAGAGATGACTAAATACATTTTGCTAGCTATAACGTTATTAACTACCTTAATATCCTTTGCTCAAGGTGAAGTTACTGGAAAAATTAAAATTGAAAGCGTTTCAAAGCGTGAATTGAATTATGTTTTACACATTCCGGCAGATACGAAGGATAAAAAACCGTTAATTATCTTTCTTCATGGTTCTGGTGAAAAAGGGACTGATATTGAAAAAATAAAAACTCATGGGCCGTTTAAATATTTAAAGAAAAACGAACTAGATACTTATGTTTTGGCTCCACAATGTCCAGATAATGAATATTGGGACACTGAAGTATTGTATCAGTTGATATTAAAAATCCAAAAGGAGAATAGGATTGATGCCAGAAGAATTTATTTAACAGGATTGAGTATGGGAGGCTGGGGCGCATGGAACTTAGCTTTTGCTCATCCTGAGATGTTTGCGGCCTTAGTACCAATCGCTGGATTTGTGGATCGTGTACCCATGATTGAAAACTGTAAAATTGAGACTATTCCTATTAGGATTTTTCATGGGCTAGTAGATGATGTTGTAGATGTAAATTACTCGATTGCGATCTATAAAAAATTAAGATCGTGTAATAAAAATATTGAACTGACCATCTTTGACGATGCTGGACATGACAGCTGGACGCGAGTATATGACAATAAAGAAATTTACGATTGGATGTTCCAACAAATTAAAAAATAAAAAGAAATGAAGAACAAATTAATTATAGTACTCTTATGCTTTTCACTATTTGGCTACAGCCAAAAAAAGAGAACAAAAAAAGAGATAATAATCAAACCGAAAGAGATGTTTGTTGCTGATTTAATGGCAAGAATGACTGTAGATGAAAAAATAGGACAGTTGAACCTACCTACTTCGGGAGATATTACAACAGGGGCTGCCAATAGTTCGAATATAGCTAAAAATATTGAAGAAGGAAAAGTGGGTGGTCTTTTTAATATCAAGTCGGTACAAAAAATTAAGGAAGTACAGAGGATTGCTGTTGAAAAAAGCCGCTTGAAAATTCCATTACTTTTCGGAATGGATGTAATTCATGGATACGAAACAACTTTCCCAATACCACTTGGGTTATCTTCTACTTGGGATATGAAATTGATTGAGCGTAGTGCCCAAATCGCTGCGCAAGAAGCTAGTGCTGACGGAATAAACTGGACTTTTTCGCCAATGGTGGATGTTTCTCGTGACCCGCGCTGGGGAAGAGTTTCTGAAGGTTCTGGTGAAGACACTTATTTAGGTAGTGAAATAGCCAAAGCGATGGTGCACGGCTATCAACAAGATGATTTGTCAAAAAACAATTCGATATTATCCTGTGTAAAACATTTTGCTTTGTATGGAGCACCAGAGGCGGGACGTGATTACAATACCGTGGATATGAGTAGAATTAGAATGTACAATGAGTATTTTCCGCCTTATAAAGCTGCCATTGATGCTGGAGTAGGTTCAGTTATGGCTTCTTTTAATGAAGTTGATGGAATTCCGGCAACGGGAAACAAGTGGTTAATGACTGATGTCCTGAGAAAGCAATGGGGTTTTGATGGATTTGTGGTTACTGATTATACCGGAATCAATGAAATGGTTGATCACGGTATGGGAGATTTGCAAACTGTGTCAGCTCTAGCGTTGCACGCAGGAATTGAAATGGATATGGTAGGTGAAGGTTTTTTGACTACTTTGAAGAAATCCTTGGACGAAAATAAAGTGAGTATGGCACAATTAGACAATGCTGTCCGTCTTATTTTGAATGCCAAATATGATTTGGGGTTATTTCATGATCCTTACAGGTATTGTGATGTGACTAGAGCTAAGAATGAAATATTCACCGCTGCAAATCGATTAGAAGCAAGAAATACGGCCGCTCAATCTTTGGTTTTGCTTAAAAATGAAAAGCAACTTTTACCATTAAAAAAATCAGGAACGATCGCTGTTATTGGACCGTTGGCTGATGCCAAAGAAAATATGGCAGGAACTTGGAGTGTTGCTACAAATATGGATAAATCCATTTCACTGATTGCAGGCATGAAAGAGGTTGCTGGAAAAGATACTAAGTTGCTTTACGCCAAAGGAAGTAACCTTGATTACGATGCTGCTTTTGAAGAAAAAGCAACAATGTTCGGGAAAACACTACACCGTGATGATAGAACTTCACAAGAATTATTGGCCGAAGCTTTGAAAATTGCAAATCAATCAGATATCATTGTCGCAGCGCTGGGAGAATCAGCAGAATTGAGTGGAGAAAGCAGCAGCAGAACAAATCTAGAAATACCGCAAGCCCAAAAGGATTTGCTAAAAGAATTATTAAAAACGGGGAAACCGGTAGTTTTAGTTTTATTCACAGGTCGACCTTTGGTTTTGGTTCAGGAAAACGAAACGGTTCCTGCTATTTTGAATACTTGGTTTGCAGGAAGTGAAGCAGGATTTGCCATTGCCGATGTATTATTTGGGAATGTAAATCCTTCTGGGAAATTAACGGCTACTTTCCCTAGAAGTGTAGGGCAAGTACCTATTTATTACAACCAGAAAAATACTGGAAGACCATTAATGAACAAAGAAGGTAAGTTCGAAAAATTCAGATCTAATTTCATCGATGAAAGAAACGAACCATTATTTGCTTTTGGATACGGTTTGAGTTATACTACTTTCGATTATTCGAACTTGATAATTTCATCTGATAAAATGAGAATTAATGAGACCTTGCAAGTATCGGTTGAACTTTCAAATACAGGAAATTATGATGGAAAAGAGGTAGTCCAATTGTATATAAGAGATCTTGTGGGTTCTGTTACAAGACCGGTGAGAGAATTGAAAGGCTTCCAAAAAATATTCCTTAAAAAAGGAGAAACAAAGAAAGTAACTTTTGAAATCTCTGTCGAAGATTTAAAATTTTACAATTCTGATCTAGAATTTGTGGCAGAGCCAGGCGCTTTCCAAATTTTCATAGGAACAGATTCTAACACAGTTAATAATGTTGGTTTTGAATTGATGAAATAAATTTTGGTTTGTTTATTTTTAGATTCGCCCTTCGGTAATAAAATACCGAAGGGTTTTTTTATGGTTTCTGAAATAGTATTTATATTTCAGTTTCGAATACCAAAAACTGTAAATATTTTTGTTTTGTAGGAAGTACAAATCTGTTTCTAGTTATAAGTAAATTAAGTCAATTTTTTTAGAAAATCCACATCATAATTTAGCTAGGGAAGAGGTGTTTTTACTTTGAGAAAGAGGCTCTATATTTATAAGAATAATTGAACTAAAAATTTAAGGTTTAGAACTTAAATAAGAATAAAAACTAAGTAGTTTTTTTCTTAACTATACCTCCATATTTTATAAGCATATCCACTTTATCATATATTTTGGGGACTTCTTCCATAGGCTAAAATAATATTATTTCTTAATTTTCTGCTATGGCTAAGTTAGCGTGTCCAAATATCATAACTTATAAAAATACACATAATAACTTTTATATTATGTATATTTTTACTGTAAATACTTTTTTACTCATAAAAATAAAATTATCTCTAAAAAAATTGGAAATTAGAATTTATAAAGTATATTTGTGTAATCGATTACATTAATTATTTACAGAAACCAAATATTTTACAAATGAACCAAAAAAACAAATCTATTGGAAAATATCGCTGGACGATTTGTTCAATGCTTTTTTTTGCTACGACAATTAACTATTTAGACAGGCAAGTACTTTCGCTAACTTGGAGTGATTTTATTGCTCCCGAATTTCATTGGACAAACAATGACTACGGAAATATAACTGCTTTATTTTCTATATTTTATGCTGTTTCTTTATTGTTTGCAGGGAAATTTGTAGATTTTATGGATACTAAAAAAGGATTTCTTTGGGCAATTGGCATTTGGTCAATTGGAGCTTGTTTGCATGCATTTTGTGGTATTGCAACAGCTGGAATAATTACGGGAAATTGGTTTGTAGGTTTTGAAGGTGCTAAAGAAGCAATTTCTACTATCAATGATACTGGATTAGTAATTTCAGTGAGTGTTACCTTATTTATTTTTGCGCGTTTTGTATTAGCAGTTGGTGAGGCGGGAAACTTTCCTGCAGCAATTAAAGCGACTGCCGAATATTTCCCTAAAAAAGACCGTGCTTTCTCAACAAGTATTTTTAATGCTGGTGCTACTGTTGGTGCTTTAGCGGCTCCGATATCTATTCCTTTTATCGCTAAATCTTTTGGATGGGAAATGGCCTTCATTATTATTGGTGCTTTAGGTTTTGTATGGATGGGCTTTTGGGTTTTTATTTATGAAAAACCAGAAAAGCACAGACGTGTTAACGCTTTTGAACTAGAATACATCCAACAAGATGTTGTTGCAGATAGTAAAATCGAAGGTTATGTTCCTGAAACTACAACTAAAGTAACATTTGCAGATTGTTTTAGATACAAACAAACTTGGGCATTTGCTTTTGGTAAATTTATGACTGATGGTGTTTGGTGGTTCTTTTTATTCTGGACACCAGCTTATTTAAGTTCAGTTTACGGCATGGATTCTACACAAGCAGCTTTTCCATTATTCGTATTATACATGATTACATTATTATCCATTATAGGAGGTTGGTTACCTACTTATTTTGTAGAGAAAAAAGGAATGAATCCTTACGAAGGTAGAATGAAAGCCATGTTAATTTTTGCATTCTTTCCTTTACTAGCCTTAATTGCACAACCTTTAGGCCATATCTCCTATTGGTTACCTGTTATTATTATAGGTATTGCAGGAGCCGCACATCAAGCTTGGTCTGCTAACATTTTCACAACTGTTGGAGACATGTTTCCTAAAAAAGCAATTGCAACTATTACTGGTATTGGCGGTTTAGCCGGAGGAGTCGGCTCTACTCTTATTAATAAGGGTTCGGGTGTTTTATTTGACTACACCAATGAAACCCAAATGACTTTTATGGGATTCAAAGGAATTGAATCAGGATATTTTATTATTTTCTCGATCTGTGCGGTTTGTTATTTAATCGGATGGACCGTTATGAAATCATTAGTTCCTAAATATGCTCCAATAACTGATTTATAATAATCATCGGATTTTAAAGTAAATTTTATAATTCAAAATATTAAACATATCTTTGTGTAATCGATTACATTAAAAAATTAAAGTTATGACAACATACGATTCAAGATACGCGTCAAGTCCAGAAGCAGTAAAAAATTACGACACTAAGCAATTAAGAGATGAATTCTTAATCGATAATTTAATGCAAGAAAATGAGATAGTTCTCACCTATTCGCATTACGACCGCTACATCGCTGGTTCTGCAGTTCCTGTAAAGGATTTAACTCTCGAAACTATTGATCCATTAAAAGCTGGTTATTTCTTAGAAAGAAGAGAAATGGGAATCATAAACGTTGGCGGAAACGGTTCTGTTGTTGTTGAAGGAATTACCTATGAATTAGGGTTTAAAGATGCCTTATATATTGGAAGCGGCAATAAAGAAGTGATATTCAAAAGTACTGATTCAAAAAATCCTGCTAAATTCTATATCAATTCAGCTCCTGCTCACACTAGTTATCCAACTAAAAAAGTAAGTTTAGCAGAAGCTAAAAAACTTGAGTTAGGAACTATGGAAACTGCCAATCACCGTACCGTAAATCAAATGATTATAGGAGGTGTTGTTACGACTTGTCAATTACAAATGGGAATGACAGAACTAAGACCTGGAAGCGTTTGGAATACCATGCCAGCTCACGTTCATGATCGTAGAATGGAAGTGTATTTCTATTTGGATATTCCAGAAAACCAAGCAGTTTGTCACTTTATGGGACAACCTCAAGAAACAAGACATATTTGGATGAACAATCACCAAGCGGTTATTTCTCCACCATGGTCTATTCACTCTGGTTCAGGTACAAGTAATTATACTTTTATCTGGGGAATGGCAGGTGAAAACTTAGACTATGGAGATATGGATGTCTGCAAAATAACTGATTTAAGGTAAGACCAATGACAAATTTATTTGATATAAAGGCGAAAGTAGCGCTGATTACAGGAAGTACACACGGACTAGGAATGGCAATGGCAAAAGGATTAGGTCAAGCCGGAGCAACAATTATTGTAAACGGAAATTCTTCACAAGAAAAAATTGACATTGCTGTTGCGGAACTTCAAAGTGAAGGAATTAATGCTGTTGGCTATAAATTTAATGTGACTGATGAGCAAGCGGTTATGACTGCTATCCAAAAAATAGAAAGCGAAGTTGGACCAATTGACATCTTGATTAATAACGCAGGAATCATCAAAAGAATTCCATTAATCGAAATGGAAGTTGCTGATTTTAAAGAAGTAATTGATATTGATCTAGTAAGTCCTTTTATTGTTTCTAAGCATGTTGCCAAAGGAATGATTGAAAGAAAACAAGGGAAAATAATTAACATTTGCTCTATGATGAGCGAATTAGGTCGTAGTACTGTGGGAGCTTATGCTGCTGCAAAAGGTGGTCTGAAAATGTTGACTAAAAACATGGCCACAGAATGGGCAAAACACAATGTTCAGATCAATGGAATTGGTCCAGGTTATTTTGCTACTGAACAAACAAAGCCAATCCGAATTGATGGACATCCATTTAATGATTTTATCATCGGCCGTACGCCAGCTGCAAAATGGGGAGATCCAAGTGATTTAGCAGGAGCAGCAATATTCTTATCATCAAAAGCTAGTGATTTTGTAAACGGTCACATCCTTTATGTAGATGGTGGAATTTTAGCAACAATTGGAAAACCTTCAAACGAATAATAATATCTTAAGAAGTATATAATGAGCACCAATTTCATACACGATAATTTTTTATTAGAAAATAAATTTGCAGAAGAATTGTATCACAATTATTCTAAAAACCACCCCATTATTGATTATCACAATCACTTAAATCCTCAGTTTATTGCCGAAGATAAAATTTTTGATAACATCACTAATGTTTGGATAAACGGAGATCACTATAAGTGGCGCGCGATGCGTACCTTAGGAATCAACGAACAATTCATCACCGGAAATGGTTCTGATAAAGATAAATTTTTGAATTGGGCTAAAACCGTTCCATACACAATGCGTAATCCTTTGTATCATTGGACTCATTTAGAATTAGCTCGTTATTTTGATATTACTGAATTATTAAACGAGAAATCTGCAGAGAGAATTTACGAGCAAGCTTCTGCTAAAATAAATTCTCAAGAATATAGCACAAGAAACTTACTTAGCAAAGTCAATGCTGAATTGGTTTGTACTACTGAAGATCCTGTCGATACTTTAGAGTGGCATCAAAAACTGGCAGGAAGTGATTGTAAAACTAAAGTAAGTACCGCTTTTAGACCTGATAAAGCAATCTTAATTTTGAATGATGGATACAACGAATACATTGACACTTTGGGTCAAGTTGCTGGGATTTCTATCGAAACGTATTCTGATTTATGTTCAGCTTTGAGAAATAGAATAGAATATTTTACTAAAAATGGTTCCAAACTTTCAGATCACGGTTTAGATCAAATTTATTTTGAAAGCTATACAGAAAGCGAAATAAATGCAATTTTCAAAAAGAAAAGAGAAAAAACTGTATTAAGTAACGAAGAAGCATTGAAATTCCAAAGCGCAATTTTAGTGTATTTATGTGAAACCTACCATGAATTTGGATGGGTGCAACAATTTCACTTAGGAGCTTTGAGAAACAATAATGCTCGTATGCATAGCATCTTAGGACCTGATACAGGATGGGATTCTATTGGAGATTATCCACAAGCACAAAAACTATCTGGTTTTTTAAACTCATTGGATAGCAAAGATAGATTGACAAAAACAATTATTTATAACTTAAACCCTGCTGACAACGAAGTGATGGCTACCATGATTGGTAACTTCAACGACGGAAGTGTTAGAGGAAAAGTACAATTTGGTTCTGGATGGTGGTTCTTAGATCAAAAAGACGGAATGACGAAACAGTTAAATGCTCTTTCTAATATGAGTTTAATTAGCTGTTTTATCGGAATGTTGACGGATTCAAGAAGTTTCTTATCTTTCCCTAGACATGAATATTTTAGACGTATTCTTTGTAATCTTTTAGGAGATGAAATCAAAAGAGGTGAACTTCCTAATGATATGGAATGGATCGGTAAAATGGTTTCGGATATTAGTTATAACAATGCTAAGGAATATTTCAAGTTTTAATAAATAAACAAATTTCAATTATAACAATATGTCATTTCCAAAAAGCAATCTATTTTTTGAAGAAGAAAAGTCTCCATGGGAAGTTGTAGGCGAAGGTATCCAGCGTCAAATTGTTGGTTATGATGATACGGTTATGATGGTCAATGTAAAATTTGAGAAAGGTGGAATTGGTTCTTTACATCATCATCGTCATACACAGGTTACTCATATTGCCGAAGGCACATTTGCAGTAACCATTGAAGAGGAGACAAAAATTTTGAAAAAAGGAGATTCTTTTTATATTCCTTCTAATAAAATACACGGCGTTGTGTGCTTAGAAGCGGGAATTCTTATTGACGTTTTTAGTCCAATAAGAGAAGATTTTATGAAATAGAAAATATTAAATTCTACAATAATGAATAGAGTAGTTGCATTTGGAGAAATAATGGTACGTCTTTCGACAGAAAGGCATTTGCGTTTTGAACAGGCAAAAACATTTACTGTATCCTATGGTGGAGGTGAGTTTAATGTATGTGCTTCTTTAGCAAACTATGGTGTTCAAGCCGAGTTTGTATCCCGATTGCCGGATAATGAAATTGGAATGTGTGCCATTAAAGAAATGCGTAGAATGAACGTAGATTCTAAAAATGTGATTTTTGGAGGAGAACGTTTAGGCATTTATTATCTAGAAACTGGTGCTGGTCCACGTGGCAGTAACGTAGTCTATGATAGAGCCCACAGTGCAATGGCAACCATTGAAAAAGGTGCCGTAGATTGGAAAACAGTTTTAAAAGACGCTACATGGTTTCATTGGAGCGGAATTACGGCTGCTATTTCTCAAAGTGCTGCTGAGGCTTGCCTAGAAGCAGTAAAAATTGCTCACGAAATGGGTTTAACTGTTTCATGCGATTTAAATTATAGAAGTAAATTATGGCAATATGGCAAAACCCCTAGTGAAGTCATGCCAGAAATATTACAGTACAGTCATGTTATTTTAGGAGACATTGACACTGCTTATTTTATGTTAGGATTAGATAAAGTAAACCCAAATTATCAGGACGAAAAATCACTTCCTTCATTATATACCAAACTTTTTGATTTGTGTCCTAATTTAAAAACAGTTGCTACAACATTACGCTATTCGGTAAGTGCTTCGCACCAAAGAATTGGGGGAATATTATTTGACGGAAAAAAGATTTATCAAGCCGCTCTAAAAGAAGTTACCCCAGTAATTGATCGTGTTGGCAGTGGAGATGCCTTCATGGGGGGATTAATTTATGGTTTATTAGAATATAAAAATAATAACCAAAGAGCATTAGAATTTGCAGTTGCTGCTTGCTGTTTAAAGCATACAATCGCAGGAGATTATAATTTGGTTACCCTAAAAGAAGTTGAAAATACAGTAGATGGTGATTCTGCCGGATTAGTGTCTAGATAAAAAATATTTAGAAGTTACTAAGATACTGAGTTGACAAGATTTAGTTCCGTTAAAAAAACTCAGAAAATTAGCAACTCAGAAACTTAAAAAAACAAATATGGCAAAATATACAAGACTTGAGGTAGCAGTAGTGATGAAAGAAACAGGATTAGTTCCTTTATTTTATCATGCTGATGTTACATTGGCAAAAAAAGTACTAAAAGCATGTTATGATGGTGGTGCAAGATTAATGGAATTTACAAGCAGAGGAGATTTTGCTTTTGAAATTTTTGGAGAACTTAATAAATATGCTTTAGCAGAATTACCAGGAATGATTCTAGGAGTTGGTTCTATTACTGATGCGGCGGCAGCTTCACTTTATATGCAATTGGGTGCTAATTTTATTGTTACTCCAGTTTTTAGAGAAGATATCGCTATCGCTTGTAATCGCAGAAAAGTATTATGGTCACCTGGTTGTGCTTCTCTTACGGAAATTGCAAGAGCAGAAGAATTAGGATGCGAGATTGTAAAATTATTCCCTGGTGAAATCTACGGACCTCAATTCATAAAAGGTGTAAAAGGACCGTGCCCTTGGACAAGTATTATGCCAACAGGTGGCGTTACAACTGAAAAAGCCAACTTAACAAGCTGGTTTGATGCTGGTGCAGTATGTGTTGGTATGGGTTCACAATTAATAACTAACGAAATATTGAAAAACCAAGATTTAGCATTATTGGAAATTCAAGTTAGAAATACGTTAGCTACCATTAAAGAAATTAGACAAAAATAATATTGCTTTCAAAAGATTTTAAAGTCTAGAATAAAAGCTAAATAAGCGACTTGAATACTGGAAGGAATGATTTAATCCCCAATCCTCATTAAAGGATTAAAACTGATATTCAGGAACATCGGTCGCTTATTTATTCAAACAAATATCATAAGTCTTAGTGAATAAAATAATAAGCTGATAATAAATAGTAAAAGGAAAAAATGAAAAATTTAAATAGAAAAAATTTAGGATTAGAGAAATTGCAACCTATTAAAGTAGTTCAATTTGGAGAAGGGAATTTCCTACGAGCTTTTGTTGATTACGCGTTTCACACAATAAATAAAGAAGTTGATTTTAATGCTGGTATTGCAATCGTTCAGCCATTGAAAGAGGGTATGGTAAATATGATAAACGACCAAGATGGTCTTTATACTTTGTTTATGAATGGAATCAAAAAAGGGGATAAAATTCAAGATATTGAGCTAATTACTAATATTGTAAAAGCTATAAATCCATATACTGATTTTGCAGCTTATTTGGCTTTAGCCAAAGAAGAGGAACTTCAATTTATTGTTTCAAATACTACTGAAGCTGGAATTGAATTTGTTGATAGTGACACTCCAAATATGCAACCACCAAACGCATTCCCAGCAAAGTTGACTGTTTTATTACACGAAAGATTCAAACATTTTAATGGAGATGCTTCTAAAGGATTAACGATCATTCCTTGTGAATTGATTGATTACAACTCGGAGACTTTAAAAAAATGCATCTTACAATATTGTGATTTATGGAAGTTAGAGGATGCATTTAAAACATGGGTTTCAGATGCTTGTTCCTATCACAGTACTTTGGTAGATAGAATTGTCCCTGGATATCCAAGAGCTGAAATTGAAGAATACAATAACAAATTAGAGTATCAAGATAATTTAATTGTTGCTGCTGAACCATTCTTCCTTTGGGCTATTGAAGGCGGTGAGGCGCTAAAAGGAAAATTACCTTTTCACAAAACAGATTTGAATGTTAAGATTGTTGACGATATTCGTCCTTTCAAAATGATTAAAGTTCGTATTTTGAACGGGGCACATACAGCAATGGTTCCTATTTCACTTTTATACGGTAACAAATTAGTAATGGAAACAGTTGATGGAGATTTTACTGGGGAATTTGTAAACAGTGTTATTAGCGAAATTAGAGATACACTAGATATGGATAAAGATGAAATTCAAGCGTATTCTGAGGAGGTAATGGATCGTTTTAAAAATCCATTCATCAAACATTCTCTTGCTGATATTGCTTTAAATTCTATCTCAAAATTCAAAGTAAGAGTTTTACCAAGTTTATTAGGATATTATAATGATAATGCAAAACTTCCAACTAATTTGACTTTTTCATTAGCTTGTTTAATTCAATTCTACAAAGGAACTTGGAACAATGAGGCATTACCTGTAAAAGACACACCAGAATTAGTTGAAGCTTTCAAAAATGCTTGGCAATTAGGAACTTTAGATTTAGTTGTAGCTAGTGTTTTATCTAATACCGAATTTTGGGGAGAAGATTTAACAAAAATCAACGGATTATCAGAAGCTATAGTCTTGGCTTTAACTGAAATCGAAGCGAATGGAATTGAAAAAGGCTTTGATAATTTCACAAAAACAGTTTTAGTTTAGAACTTCAAAAAATTAGGATCATGCAAAATAAATTAATAAAAGTAAATCCAGCAGATAACGTAATTGTCGCTTTACAAGATTTAGTACAAAACGAACAAATTACATTTGAGGGAACTACCGTTTCACCAACAACTGATGTTAAAGCCAAACATAAAATCGCAGAGAAAGATTTTGAAATTGGCGATGCTATTATAATGTATGGCGTTTTGGTTGGAAAAGCTGCAAAACGGGTGAAAAAAGGAGAAGTAGTTACCACCGAAAATGTAAAACACCAAAGTGAAAAAGTTTACGGTAAAAACGGAAATTTAGGTTGGACTCCACCAAATATAGATCGTTGGAAAGATAAAACTTTCAACGGGTATCACCGTACTGATGGACAAGTGGGAACCAAAAACGTTTGGTTGTTTTTTCCATTGGTTTTTTGTGAAAACAAAAATATCGAGAAACTGAAAGATATTTTCGAAAATGAATTACTACCCAAAAAAGAAGTTTCTTATAAAAATTTATTACGCTCTTTAATTGAAGAAAAAAGCGTTGAAGAAGTTACAGATAACTCTCCAAAGGAAAATCTTTTAGATAATATCGAAGTAAAATTTATCAATCATCAAGGGGGGTGTGGTGGAATTCGACAAGATTCAGAATTGTTAGCAAAACTACTTGCAGGCTATGTGAACAACCCGAATGTTGCAGGTGCAACAGTTTTAAGTTTGGGATGCCAAAATTTGCAAATTGATATTTTTCAAAAGGCCTTGAAAGAAATGAGTCCGAATAGTGATAAAGAAATTTTGATCTATGAGCAACAACAAATTGGAACTACCGACCAAATGTTTCAAATGGTAATTAAAGATTCTTATGAAGCTATAAAAAGAGCTAATAAAATTGAACGTAAACCTGCTCCACTTTCAAAACTAAGTATTGGTTTGGAATGTGGTGGATCTGACGGATTTTCAGGAATATCGGCAAATCCTGCATTGGGAATTGTTTCAGATATTTTTGCAGCTTTGGGCGGGAAAACCATTTTGGCAGAGTTTCCAGAATTATGTGGTGTTGAGCAAGAATTGATGAATCGATGTGTAGATGAAGAAAAAGCAGATAAGTTTTTAACTCTGATGAAAGCTTTTGAAAAATCAGTTGTAGATGCAGGTTCAGGATTTGACATGAATCCATCGCCAGGGAATATTAAAGACGGATTAATTACCGATGCCATGAAATCTGCTGGTGCATCCAAGAAAGGCGGAACTTCACCTATTGTAGATGTTTTAGATTATGGCGAATATATTTCAAAACCAGGTTTAAATCTTTTGAATACACCTGGAAATGATGCTGAATGTACTACAGGTTTAGTAGGTGCAGGAGCAACTGTGGTTTTATTTACCACAGGTTTAGGAAATCCGATGGGAAATCCAATTGCACCCGTTGTGAAAATTTCTTCGAACACGGCATTAATTAATAGAATGTCGGATATTATCGATGTAAATGCTGGAACTGTAATTACTGGTGAAAAAACCATTACCGAAGTTGGAGCAGAAATCGTAGATTATATTATAGAATTGGCTAGCGGAAACGTTGAAACAAAAGCAGACCAGCTCAAACAAGATGTATTTATTCCTTGGAAAAGAGGAGTATCCTTATAATGTTGAACATTATTTTTAGTTTAGTTAATAAAAAGGCTGTTAGATTAATTTCTAACCGCTTTTTTAATTTAGTCTAAGTATTAAAAATTGTTTTTAGAATGCACAAAAAATTGATTAAGAAAAGAGCATGCATGATGAAACTCTCTACTTAATTGTTTCTAAAGCAACAAAGCATTTAGAAACGATGAGGATTTCATCTTGTGCTGAAGAAAAAGATATCAATACATTTGATAAATTAGTTCCTAACTTAAAACAGAAATAACAAAAGATCAAAACATAAAAAAATGCACTTCTAAGCTAATTTTTTTAGGGAGAAAATCAGAAATAATTCTGTTAATACAATTTAGGGAATCAAATTCTTGTAGATGATTTTCTGATTTGTAATTCGGGATTTAAAACTACTTTCTTCTCTATTTTTACTTTACTGGTATTATTAATTTGTTCTAAAAATACTTTAGCAGCCATTCTTCCCATCTCTAATGGTGATTGATCTACTGATGAAATGGATAGCTCCATAAATCTTGTAAACGGCTCATTACCAAAGCCAAAAACACAAACATCTTTGGGAATTTTTATTCCCCTTTCTCTAAGTTCCTGAATAGCACCTAAAGCGGCGAAATCACTCGAGGAAAAAATCCCATCTGGTGGCGTATTCAATCCCAATAAGCGTTGAACAGCTTGTCTCCCTGCATCAACACTACTTTTCGTTTGAAGAACATAATCTTCATTAAAGACTAAATCATTATCAAGTAATGCTTTTTGATAGCCTTTTTTACGATTTATAAATATTTCTAATGACAGATCCCCCGTTAAATGAGCAATTCGTTTGCAGCCTTGCTCAATTAGATTTTTGGTGGCCAAATATCCTGCTTCAAAATCATTAATCGTTACAGAGCTAACTCCTGGCATTTCTTTCTTTCTGTCAAAAAAGATTAAGGGTACGTTTTGTTTAACAACATTATTGATTACGTGATCATTTGCTTCAGAAACGTTTGAAATGGACATTAAAATTCCATCAACTTGCGCATTTAGTAAAGCGGTTATGTTTTCACTTTGCCTAACTTCATCCTCATTAGTTTGGGTAATAATGACATGATATCCTACTGGACGTAATTCCTCTTCGATCCCTCTAATAACCGAAGCAAAGAAATTACTATCAATACGTGGCACAATTACACCAACGTTATGACTTTTCCCACTTCTAAGTGATTGTGCTAATTTGTTTTGTTTGTAATTCATTTTAGCTGCTGTTTCTAGGACTAGCAGTCTGGTAGCTTCACTTATTTTAGGATTGTTGTTTAACGCTCTTGAAACGGTGGCGGCCGTAATATTAAGTGTTTTGGCAATGTCGTAAATTGTAACCTTATCGCTCATCTGTCAAGATATTAAATTGAATTATTGACAAAAATAAGGTATTTTTTTCTAATAATATTTGAACAGTGTTATCGATTGCATCAAATCAGTTTGCATTTTTGTTAATTACATCAATAAAGAAGTGATTTGTGAATATTTTTGATGTTTTGTTTTTAAAAAGCTATTATATATAAATTATAGCTTTTTAAAATGTTATATGTATTCTTTAGGTTAATATATTTGGTAGATAATAAATAATTATATAATTTAGTGCAATCGATTACTCTTATCCTTTTTATATTATAAATAACAATTAACACCACTATAAAATGTCTATTAAAAAATTAATTCAAAAGTACAATCAGTTAGCAATAGTTTTTTTGTTAGGCTTTTTTGTTTGCCTAAATTGCACCGCACAAAAAGCAAATCCCTGGAAAGAAATGAAATTGATTACCAAATCAATTAAACAAACTTCGTTTTCTTCTCAGACATACAATGTAGTTCAATTTGGGGCTAAAGCGAACACTGACCTAGATCATACTGAAATATTTAGAAAAGCTATTAAAGAATGTAATGAAAGAGGTGGTGGAGTAGTTCTTATTCCTGCAGGAAAATACAAAACAGGGCCAATTCATTTAGAGAACAATGTCAATCTACATATAGAAGAGAATGCGGAACTTCTCTTTAGTACTAATCCAAAAGATTATCCATTGGTTAGAACTTCTTTTGAAGGGACAGAATGTATGAATTATTCACCAATGATTTATGCGTATCAAAAAACAAATATAGCTGTAACAGGAAAGGGGATATTAAACGGGCAAGCTAAAAATGAAAATTGGTGGCAGTGGGCTGGTAAAGGGTATGGACATATTAAAGGGGCTCCGAGTCAGCAAGATCCAGAAAACAGAGATGCTCTGGTCGCTATGGGAGAAAATAATACGCCAGTTTCTGAAAGAATTTTCGGTGAAGGTCACTATATTCGTCCTAATTTTCTTGAGTTTTTCGAATGTGATACAGCTTTAATTGAGGGAATTAAAATTATAGATGCACCATCGTGGGTAATTCATCCAATGAAATCGAATAATATAATTGTGGATGGAGTTACTATAGAGAGTCATGGTCCAAACAATGATGGTTGCGACCCGGAATATTCTAAAAACGTATGGATTAAAAATTGTACTTTCAATACGGGCGATGATTGTATCGCAATAAAGGCTGGCCGAGATGGAGACGGAAGAAGAGTAGGAATGCCGAGTACCAACATTGTAATTCAAAATTGTAAAATGATTGATGGTCATGGAGGTGTGGTTATCGGAAGTGAAATATCAGGGGGCGTGAGTAATGTCTATGTAGAAAATTGTGTAATGGATAGTCCAGAGCTAGAAAGAGCAATTCGTATCAAAACTAATTCTAAAAGAGGCGGTATTATCGAAAACATATATGTTAGAAATCTAAAAGTAGGAACTGTAAAAGAAGCTGTTTTAAAGTTAAATATGTTTTATGCTATTTATGGGGATCAATCTGGGACCTTTATACCAGTGATACGCAATGTTAGCTTAGAAAATGTAAAAGTAAAAAATGGTGGAAAGTATGCCATTCTTGCAAATGGCTATGAGCAATCTCCCATTGAAAATGTAAGCTTAAAAAACGTAACGATCGATAAGGTTGAAACCAATTTTTCATTAAAAAATGTGAAAAACATTCATTTCAAAAATACCAAAATCAACGGTAAGAAGATTAGAGACTAATAACTATTAAAACATAACTATCAATTTTAGAGACCAATTTTAAAAAGGATGAAATGCAATGTTGTTTTTTACACTTTTCTTTTTCTTTTGTTAGGTGTTCAGGCGAGCGTACAACCAGGTCAAGGAGTATCAATAACGGGAAAAGCAAGAAATTTATTTATTGGAAAATCAATTGATTCGAAATACAACTACATGTTTGTCGAAATTTGGCAAGCTGATTAAAAAGCAGAAGCAGCAACGTTTCACCAAACAGAAACATTCATGAGAGAAATATATTCGGCATATTATTCTTATTACAGAATTAATGATAAAAGTGCTTTAAAAGTAGCGCATTATTATGATCCAAAGTAGGAAACTGCCGAAGTAAAAACGGCTTATATTGCGGTAATTCCTATATAGCACTTATACTACTAATGTGATCTTCTTAGCTGATTGTCAAACAATCCCAGTAAAGAAATTTGATGATCCAATTTTTCCTTATTGAGGAAATGGTAAAACAGAAGAGTTAGTACTCGCGAAATTATTGTATCTAGACTTGCCGAAGCATAATTGAATTGTAATCCTACAATTGGTTTGACTCGTTTAAACAAAGTTAGAAAAAGAGCTGGAGCAATTGCTGCAACTGCTACACAATTTAACCTTGATTATATTTTAGACGAAAGAGCAAAAGAGTTGCTTGAAGAATAGGACCGTTGGTTTGATTTAAAACGTATTGAGAAATTAGTTGAAAGAACGGCATTACATAATCAAAATGTAACCACTGCTAGTTTTAATGGAAATGGTTGTGCTCAAAAATTATAGATGCCAATTCCAAAAAATGCAATTGACTTAAATCAAAATAAGAATCTCGAACAAAACCCAGCTTACAATTATTTAGCTGAATTTGTAAAGTATTAGAATTTAGAAAGGCTTTGCTTTATTACATTTTAATTTTTTGACTTAAAACTAGAGACTTGATTCATTTCAAGTTTCTAATTTTTTTAAATAAAATGATTTTTCGAATGAACTATAAAATACTACTCTTCCTTTTCTCTTTAGCAACTTCGGCTACATTTGCGCAAGTAAATTATTGTATTGATACATCGTATACGGTTATGAACACTTTTAAAAAAGAGATCAAAAAATTTCCTGAAATTAAAATAAGAGAACAAAAACACATTTCAGCGGTACGTGTTTTAAATGACATAACCTACACTGATACCAAAACCAGACCTTTACAATTGGATGTGTTTATGCCTAATACAAACAAGAAAAACTACCCTACTATAATAATGATTCATGGTGGTGGCTGGAAATCGGGTAACAAATCACATCTTTTTCCAATGGCAGAAAAATTAGCCGAAAAAGGCTTTATATGTGTAACTGTCGCTTACCGATTAAGTCCTGAGGCAAAATATCCAAATGGAATTTACGACATTAAAAAAGCGATTCAATTTATAAAAGAGAATCACCAAAAAATTCAAGTAGATACTACCAAGTTGGCTATTTTAGGTTGTTCTTCGGGTGGGCAAATGGCTGTTTTAGTTGGAACAACTAACCTCAACCCAAAGTTTCAAGATTTAGAAAGCAACTATAAATCGTCAGTAGCAGTTCAGGCAATTATTGATATTGATGGCATTTTAGCCTTTCATCATCCAGAATCAAAAGAGGGAGAAATGGCGGCTTTTTGGTTGAATGGCACTAGTATTGAAAATAAAAAAAACTGGATTGAAGCATCCGCTTTAACTCATGTGGATCAAAATACACCGCCTACACTTTTTATAAATAGTCAATACGATCGATTTCATGCTGGCAGAGATGATATGGTTGCTGTTTTAAAACAAAATGCTATTCCATATCAAATAGAAATTATTGAGAATTCTCCGCACACTTTTTGGCTATTTGATCCGTATTTTGACCTTACAATATCTTATATCACGCAATTTTTACAAAAAACTTTTAAATAAATAAATCATGAAAACCGCAAAATATTTAGGACTAGCACTATTCAGTCTAACGGCTTGTAAAGCTCAAATTAAAGAAAATTTGGCAGCCTCAAAGCCTTTTTCGTATGCTGAAATATCAGTTAAAACAGATGGAAAATGGGAAAATAGAAAATACATTGGAGGGTCTAAATTTAATAATGTCGATCAATTAAACCTTGCGCCAGAGCATACTGATCATTCTTTTGATATTCGTTACGAAGGACCAGGTTGGGAAAGTAATAAAGTAGCTTATCGCTTGTATTTAGATTGGAGAAATGCCATTGATATCTTCGGAAAGAAAACGGATACTTTGGTATTACCGTATGTTGGTCAAGACGGATTTGATTCGTACCACGAAATGTCTGATTGGGGTGCTGATATTTTGAAAGCAGGAAAAGGAATCGGAATTGGAAGTATTGCACGTTATGCCAACAAGGAAACGTTACATTTTAATACTGTTGCAGCCACGACAGTTGGCATAAAAAATGGTAAAAAAGAATCGGCAATTCATATTAAATACGACGGATGGAAAACTGCCAATGATATTATTGATTTCACATCAACTTTAAAAATTAAGGCAGACGAACGTATTACACAACATACTATTCAAGCTTCTAAAAACATTGGCGGAATTGCAACCGGAATTGTTCGTTTGAAAAACTTACCGCTGATACAAAAAGAAAGTCGAAACAAAAAATGGGCGTACATTGCGACTTATGGCGCTCAAACGTTAGTGTCAGATACAGACCAACTCGGTATGGTGGTTTTTTATGAAACAGCTGCTGTTGAAAAATTGGTTGAAGGCGAGCACGATCATTTGGTACTTTTTAAACCAGCTACTAAAACCAATACTTTTTATTTTGCTGGAGTTTGGGAGCAAGAAAAAAATGGAATTACAAACAAAGAAGATTTTTTAAAATATATTGACCAAAAATTAGCGCAATTAAACGCTAACAACAAAATATAATTGTATTTATGAAAAATATGAAATCACTCAAATATGTAATACTGTGTTTTTTGGCTTTTACGATCATGGGATGTAAATCACAAAAAAACACTGTCGAATCGAGTACGAAAACAATTCCGACCAATATAAAATGGTCAGATCGTATGGCATTGACTCTAATCAAAGCGCATCCAGAATCATATAAGATCGATGATGCTAAAGAGCCAAAATGGGACTATGTGCACGGATTGGTTTTAACTTCTTTTGAAGAGTTGTATAAAACTAGAAAGAACGAAATCTATAAAAACTACATACAATCTTATGTAGATATTTTTGTACAAGCTGATGGTACAATTAAAACGTACCAAATAGAAAAATATAACATTGACATGGTTGTGGCGGGGAGATTATTATTTAATGTTTATCAAAATTCAAAAGAGGAAAAGTATTTGAAAGCCATGCAATTATTACGCAAACAAATAGAGGAACAACCTCGAACGGCTAGCGGTGGATTTTGGCATAAAAAAATCTACCCTAATCAAATGTGGTTAGACGGTTTGTATATGGGAGAACCATTTTATGCTGAATATACAAAGACATTTGAAGATGGTAAAAATTTTGATGACATTGCCAAGCAATTTGAACTGATTCATTCGCACGCAACAGACCCAAAAACAGGGTTGTTATATCACGCTTGGGATGAAAGTAAAGCAATTCCTTGGGCTAATAAAGAGACAGGAACTTCACCTAATTTTTGGTCGCGTTCTATCGGTTGGTATGTGATGGCACTGGTTGATGTGTTGGATTATTTTCCTAAAAATCATCCCAAACAAAAACAGTTGGTTGGTTACTTAAATAAAACAGCTGATGCATTGGTAAAGTTTCAAGATCAATCAGGACTGTGGTATCAAGTAACTGATCAGGGTAATCGTGAAGGCAATTATTTAGAAGCCTCAGGTTCCTCTATGTTTGCCTACGCTTTTGCTAAAGGTGCTAATAGAGGGTATCTGCCAACAAAGTACAAAGCAATTGCAAATAAAGCTTTTAGCGGAATTATTAAAGATTTAGTAAAAATAGGACCAGATGGTGAAGTTATTATTACACAAGCTTGTGCTGTTGCTGGTTTGGGTGGGAAGCCGTACCGTGATGGCTCTTATGAGTATTATGTAAACGAGCGAAAAAAAGACAATGACCCTAAAGCAACTGGACCGTTTATTTTAGCTGCTTTAGAATTGAATAAATAGTTAAAGTATTGATAAAAAGTATATTAATACTAGTAACATTCCAGAATAATTTATGACAAGTTTTGATGAATTACTTTTTATGATTTCAATTGTATTTTAATTTTTTTTAATCGATTACATTATTCAGTATACGCACATCTAAATACTCTTCATAGAAGGCTGTTCATGATTTTAGACTGAACCCAAAAAGTTAGACAAATTTATAATTAATTTTGATAATAATGAGCTCGATATTGGATCGGGCTCATTTTGTTTAAATTAGATTTAATTCTCTCGTTATTGTAATAGTTTATGTATTCCTTTATTTCTTCTTTTAATTGGTTTATAGAGCTGTATTTCTTTAGATAAAATAATTCTGATTTAAGTATTCCAAAAAAGTTTTCGATAATAGCATTATCTAAACAGTTCCCTTTTCTTGACATACTTTGTATAATTCCTTTTTCTTTCAATAGAAATTGATACTGTTTCAT
>NZ_SMFO01000018.1 GCF_004349145.1 Flavobacterium hiemivividum
ACATCTCAGGAGTACAACCGGATGCGCCAATCGGATTAGCGTGTTACCAAACAGCGACTTTCAATGGTGTAACTTGTGCCTATGACATCTCTGGAGTACAACCTGATGCGCCAACYGGATTAGCGTGTTACCAAACAGCTACTTTCAATGGTGTAACTTGTACCTATGACATCTCTGGAGTACAGCCTGATGCGCCAATCGGATTAGCGTGTTACCAAACAGCGATCTTCAATGGTGTAACTTGTACCTATGACATCTCTGGAGTACAACCTGATGCGCCAACTGGATTAGCTTGTTATGAAATAGCTACTTTCAATGGTGTAACTTGTGCCTATGACATCTCTGGAGTACAGCCGGATGCGCCAATTGGATTAGCGTGTTACCAAACAGCTACTTTCAATGGTGTAACTTGTTCCTATGACATCTCTGGAGTACAACCTGATGCGCCAATCGGATTAGCGTGTTATGAAACAGCGAYCTTCAATGGTGTAACTTGTGCCTATGACATCTCTGGAGTACAACCTGATGCGCCAATTGGATTAGCGTGTTACCAAACAGCGACTTTCAATGGTGTAACTTGTGCCTATGACATCTCTGGAGTACAGCCTGRTGCGCCAATCGGATTAGCGTGTTACCAAACAGCTACTTTCAACACAACAACTTGTACTTATGACATCACTGGAGTACAACCTGATGCGCCAATCGGATTAGCGTGCTACCAAACGGCGATCTTCAATGGTGTAACTTGTGCCTATGACATCTATGGAGTACAACCGGATGCGCCAATCGGATTAGCGTGTTACCAAACAGCAACTTTTAACACAACAACTTGTACCTATGACATCTCTGGAGTACAACCTGATGCGCCAACCGGATTAGCGTGTTATGAAACAGCAACTTTCAACACAACAACTTGTGCTTGGATTGTAACAGGAACACAACCCGTACGCCCAACTATAGCGTGTTATGAAACAGCAACATTCAACACAACAACTTGTGCTTGGATTGTAACAGGAACACAACCCGTACGTCCAACTACAGCGTGTTATGAAACAGCAACTTTCAACACAACAACTTGTGCTTGGGTTATAACAGGAACACAACCCGTACGCCCAACTACAGCGTGTTTTGAAACAGCAACTTTCAACACAACAACTTGTGCTTGGGTTGTAACAGGAACACAACCTGCAACACCAACGGTTAATTTTGTTGATAATTGTAATGATACTTGGACTGTAACAGCTCATAACTATACAGGAAGTTTGTTATGGAGTAATGGAGCAACTACTCCATCTATAACCGTAACTGCTACTGGAACATATAGTGTTAAACAGTTAATTAATGGATGTGAAAGTGCAACAGCGATTACCAATGTAATTAAAACGTGTGTTTTAAATGGAGATATATTCAATACAGGAACAACTTGTTCAGATTTCAGACAAGGTGGTAATGGTAGAGAATTGGCCCAGATATGTTACGCAACTGGAAAAAATAAAATTACAGTTGTTACACCAGGAGTATTCTTCTATTACACTGCTGTTGTTGCTCCAAGCACAAGCTTTATTATTAAAATAAATCAAGTTAAAGGAAATGCTACGGCTGTTAATCAGTTTGGGTTATTTGCAATACAAGCTTCAAACCAAATTGTATTATGGGATGCTAATTGTAAGAAAAAATCTGATGCTGGAGTTATCACAAATAAATCACAAGGTTCGTTAACTATTACTAATGCTACCCCTGGTATGACTTATGTATTGTCTGTTAAATATGATAGTAAATCAATACAAGGTGGATCTTATTTAGGAAGTACGAAACCTACAGTTGTCTATAATTTTTCAACTAGTATTGATAACTTGAACGATACTATTACTAATAATTATACGGTAGTTCAAAATTCACAAACTTCTATTAGTTTAGTTGCAGATTGTTCGGCAGCATATTCTACATCTACGACTACAGCAAGAATTGCTTCAACATCTACGACTACAGCAAAAATTGCTTCAACTAGTTTTGATGTTTATCCGATACCGTTCAAGGATGAATTGAATGTTAAATATCATTTCGAAAATGACTCAGAAGTAACAATTGAAATCTTTGATATTAGAGGTGTTTTACTTCAAACTACTTATGATGCTAGAGGATATAATGAAAAAGAACTTAAAATGAATGTAGGGTTCTCAACACAGTCGGGGCAAGTTTACTTTATTAGAGTAACTACCAACCAAGGTGCTGAAGTCAAAAAAATTATTTCAACTAAATATTAATTTAAAACAATATTGAATAAAAATGGCTTCCAATATAGCCTAAACCCAAAAATTCAGACAAATTTATAATTTATTTTGATAAAAATGAGCTCGATATATAATCGGGCTCATTATTTTAATAATTGATATATAATAATATATATCGAATAAAAAACTTAAAAAAAATAAATGAATTATTCCCTTTAAAAGAGTTTTTATTTTTGGAGTACGCTCAGATAATCAAATCAGACAAATATTATAATCATAATTAATGGCGGGAATCGTAAAGCCAACAACGAGTAGATCTAACCAAAAACCCAGTTAAAATGAAAGATAAAAAATCATTTCAAGACCTTGTTATTTTTAAAAGTACCTCCTACAAAAAAAACTTACGTTAACTACTAAACTATAACCCAACTTTTCAGTTGAATTTTCAGTTGTTCTACTAAAATTGCTTCCGTTTTTTCTTGCCATTAGGTGTAAAAATATGCAATGTAATTTTTTTCAATTTCCTTTATCTAAATCGGGAATATTCAAGGTCTTTCCTATGAGCCATTCGTATTAGAACCAAACTTTACGACTGTATTGTCCTTGCGGTTCTATTTGTACCAATGATGTTATGGTTTCTTCTGGTATTTTTTCAAATAGCTTTTTGAAAAACAACAAATTTATTCCTTCGTATCTTAAAGCAAAAGCAAGCTGTTTGTAAAGAGTGTCTTCAGGTTCGTGACGTGAAGTAAGTACTTGCCAATGGTCAGTAGTGTACTGGCGTTTTTTAGGGCTTATTGATGTTAAACGATTGGCTAAGCTAGCCAAAGCAAACGCTTCTATTAAAGCACCATAACCCAACAGTATTCCTTCTTCGGGTGCTTTTTTAACGTGAAAAACACTTATTTTAAGTGAAAAACGATTATTACTCTAGCAGTTAATCATGCTGCGATTCAGCCTTGGATTTTTAAATTTGCACCTTTGATTGAATCACAAATCAAAAAGAGAAAGAACAGAGTAGGCGCTAGCTGGCGAGTGGATGAAATTTATATAAAGGTAAAAGGTATCTGGTGTTACTTATATCGGGCTGTTGATAAGTTAGGTAATACGATAGATTTTCTTCTGACCAAAAGAAGTCAAAGAATGAGTGCGCAGTCATTCCAAATTAAAGCAATAAATAATAGTTGCCGGTCAAGGGTAATAAATATAGATAAAAGCGGCTCTAACATCAGCGCAATATGGGTTTACAACAAACAATAATTTTCGAATTTAAAGATTAGGCCATCTAAATATCTCAATAATATTGTTGAGCAGGATCATCGTTTTATAAAATGGCGGATACAAAACGGTTTGGGTTTTAAAAGTTTTGAGCCCGCCAAAAGAACCTTAGTAGGAATTGAAGTGGTACACATGTTGAGAAAGAATCAGATACTTAAGTCAGGCACAAGTCTGTTCAGATCATTTTGCAAATTAGCCGCATAATTTCGGGTCGCTGATTTCTCTTGGATTTATAGGGCAGATGAGACAGAACCGCTGACAGTTATCTATAAGGAACATTAATTTTATATAGATATTTCTAATAAAATATCTGCTAAAGCACGAAAGGAATCTTTATATTTACTCTTTTTAAAATTTAATAATAAACCACCTGTTCAATTTTTTAACAGGTTTGTTGCCAGAACTCCTCTATGCTTGCAAACCCATTTTCGAGCTTGTTCTGTTCCCGCCTGATGTTTTGACGACAATCGATTCTTTGTAGATAGTCGTTTGTATTTCTAACGGATTTCGGTTTAAGCTCTTAGTCACTTTTTAGATTTAATAGTTTTATCAAAATATAATTTTCTAAGCGAGGACTTGCTTCCACTATAAACAGGCTATTAACGATTCATTAACAATATGGTGTCGATTTGATAGTATTGAAAATTAGGGGTATTTCTTTTATTTTGACTCCTATAAGCAAAGGAAAATATTTATGTTGAATGTTAATCATAAGGAAAAAAAATGTGTGAGGTATCTTGCCAATGAAATGTCAAAAGCAGAGCGATCTGTATTTGAAATTGAATTGTCTTTGGATGATGATCTATTTGCTGTTTTTGAAAATTTTCAAACCATTTGGATCAGTTACCGCAATAGTGAAATACCAAAACGAACTCTTTCTTTTGAAGAAATTCTTAATAAATACAACAAACCAGAAAAGGTTAGATCTGCAAAAGTTTCCATTAAAAAAAAGGTAGTTATCTCTATGGCATTTTTGTTGGTTTTTTGTCTGGGTTTTTATTTCATCGGACTGACACAATCTGAATATACCAATCATAGAATTGCACCAAAAGGACAACGGCTTACTTTTATTTTACCGGATAGCAGCACTGTTATTTTAAATTCGGGCAGTGAAGTTAAATATTCGAGTGATTTTGGAAAACGAAGATATATTTGGTTGAAAGGGGAAGCTTTTTTTAAAGTGACAAAGAATATTGATTCCCCTTTTATTGTCCATACCAATGATTTTAATGTGAAAGTTTTAGGAACGGAGTTTAATGTCAGTAGCACTAGTATTAATCAGACTGTTTCTTTAGCCAAAGGAAAGGTAAATGTATTGCTTAAAGAAAGTAAGGATGAAATTAACCTAATACCAAATGAAGAATTAGTATGGAATTCCAAAACCAAATTAGTGATCAAAAGAAATTTTGATATTAATAAGGTTTCTGCATGGAAAGACAATATACTCATTTTAGATGATGAGAAATTTGTAGCCGCACTTCCAAAGATTAATCAATTCTACGGCGTAAATTTTATCATTAAAGATTCTGCGATTGCAAATCAGCATATAAAAGGTGCTTTTAAAAACCAGACAATTGATGAATTTATAACTTCTTTAGAGTTTATTTCAGATGTGAGTATAACAAAAACCATTCAAAATAACATCGAAATAACCAAGTATCATGAAAATTAATCAAACAAAAATGGGCGGTAGAGATTGTTTTTCAGACGATTATTTATTTCAGCAAATTCGAAATGGTCAATACGAAGCGATGGAATTATTCTTTAATAGGTATTATGCGCCTTTGTGTCGTTTTGGAATGAGTTATGAATCGAACTCTTGCCTTGTCGAAGAAAAGGTGGCTGATATTTTTATTCAGTTGTGGACCAATAGAAATATTCTTGATAAAATTAAAAACCCTAAATCTTATATCTATGTAATAGTGAAAAACAGTTTAAAAACAGCACGGAAATCACAGCAGTTTTGCCAACAAATTGATGAAACTAAAACTATAAATTCTATGTTTTCGCCAAGTAGAGAGCAGGAGATTATTGAAAATGAACAAAAGGAAATGAATACCAATTTGATACGTGAAATATTAGATATTATTCCTAAAAAATCACGTCAAGCTTTTGAACTTAGTAGAATTGACGGATTAAAATACAAAGAAATTGCGGAAATTTTAAACGTTACTCCTAAAACGGTTGAAAATCATATAGCTATTGCACTCAAATTTATAAGTAGAACTTTGGAATCATATAAAAAAAGAGGATTACTTAAGTCCATCTAATAATTAGTAGAAAAACCAGCTTTTAAATGAGCAGTTTTAGTTTGTTAAAACAACAATAAATAATCACAGATAAAATGAAACAAAAAATGATGTTAACCTTATCCTTAATACTTCTGTTTGGTAATGGGATATCTTATTCGAATACTTCACCAACAAGTACTGTTGAAGTAAATGTTGCAAAAAAAGAGAAAATCAATTTAAACCTAAAAGACGTTTCCATAAAGGAAACCTTTACTCTCATAGAAAGGCAAATAAACAGTAAGTTTATTTATAGGTCAGATCAAAATTTTCTTCAAAAAAAAATTTCTATTACAATAAATAACCAAGATTTAAATCAAGTATTAGCGGTTTTGAAAACCAAAGTGAGTCTTGATTTTAAAATCACTAAAAATGGAGTTTTAGTAAAAGAACTAATTGGGATTAGTCCAAATAGCATTTTTAAAAAGGATCAAGAAAATCGAAAAATTATCGGGATAGTTTTAGATGAATCTAATTTTCCTATACCTGGAGCTTCTGTTTTTGTAGCAGGAACCACGACCGC
Source organism: Flavobacterium hiemivividum (assembly GCF_004349145.1). Classification (GTDB taxonomy): domain Bacteria; phylum Bacteroidota; class Bacteroidia; order Flavobacteriales; family Flavobacteriaceae; genus Flavobacterium; species Flavobacterium hiemivividum. Next base: position 6,321 of record NZ_SMFO01000018.1, read on the forward strand.
TACAACGACTGATTTAGACGGAAAATTTACAATCAATGTTCCTGCAAATACAACGGTTTTGTCTTTTAGTTATGTAGGATTTGGCACTAAAGAAATCAATATTGAAAACAAGTCTGAAATTAAAGTAGTACTTTCTGAATTGGCTTCTCAATTAGATGAGATTGTAATTGTAGGTTATGGTACAGAACAAAAAAGAAATGTTACCAGTTCTATCTCTACTGTAAAAATGAAAGAGATTAAATCACAACCCAAAGCAAATGTAGTAGAAATGCTTGAAGGCCGCTTACCAGGTGTTCAAATCATGAGTGATAACAGTCCAGGAGGAGGATCTTCTATTCGGGTACGCGGGTTTAGTACCATTAACAATAACGATCCATTAGTCATTATAGATGGAATTCCAACGTCAAATGGTTTAAATGGTATCAATCCATCAGACATTGAAACACTTCAAGTATTAAAAGATGCTGCCTCTTCCTCTATTTATGGTTCTCGTGCTGCTAATGGTGTTGTCGTTATAACTACAAAAAAAGGAGGGAAAAGTGGTAAAACTGAAATGCAATTTGATGGATATTCTGGAGTTCAATCCGCTTTCAATTTACCTAATATGTTGACTGCACAACAGTATGGAGATTTACTTTGGCAAGCGACTAAAAATGATGGAAAAGTACCGGCAAGTGGTATCTATGGCAATAATCCTAATTCACCTGTAATTCCAGGGTTTCTTAATTCTGCCAATACGATTCCTAGTGGTGATGTAAAATGGATTAATGAAATTATGCAACCGGCAGCGGTTCATTCTTATAACTTATCCTTGTCGAAAGGAGATAAAAAAAGTCAGCATGCTTTTTCACTAGGTTATTTTAATCAGGAAGGAATTATAAGACATACTGGATTTGAACGTTATTCGGCACGATTTAATTCTAGTTATGCTATTAAAGATTTTCTGACTATTGGCGAAAACTTTACGGCTTCTTATTCGGAGCAAGTTGCAACAGGAAGCAACAGTGCTTTGGGGAGTATTGTTTACGATGCTTTACAATTTCCTTCCATTGTTCCGGTATATGATATAAACGGGAATTTTGCTGGAAACCCAATCAATGATATAGCCAATCCATTAGGTAATTTAACTCGAGCTAAAGACAATAAACAAAAGCGAATTCAGCTTTTAGGGAATGTTTTTGCCAGTGCAAAAATTAGTGATTTTACATTTAAGACCTCTGTGGGATTAGACTTTCAAAATTATAATTATAGAGGTTTTTCACCTGTTTATAATGAGATTCTTTCGCAAAATGTTAAAAATGCTTTAACGACAAGTAACAATTTTAATTACCAGCTTACTATATCCAACACTTTAAATTACCAAAAAAAGTTTGGTGAACACAATCTGGATATTCTTTTAGGACAGGAAGCTATTAAATATTATTATGAAGGTTTTGGTGCCTCTCGTCAAAATTTCCTTTATGAAGATCCAAATTTTAGATATTTAACGTATGGTACTGAAAATCAATTAAACTCGGGAACAGCAAATGAATGGGCCTTAAACTCATATTTTGGTAGAGTAAATTACAATTTCAACCAAAAGTATATAGTAAGTGCTACCGTTAGAAGAGATGGGACTTCAAGATTAGCAAATAATAATTGGGGCACTTTTCCAGCAGTTTCTGGTGGATGGAGATTGGATAAGGAAGATTTTTTTGATTTTGGAAAGACTTTTAGTTCTTTTTTAGTTCGTGCTAGTTGGGGACAAACTGGGAATCAAGAATTACCATCTTATTCAACAGTAGATAGTTATTCAAACAACAATAATTATTCAGATTATGCCATTGGAGGTCAGAATGCTATTTCTACAGGATTAACACAAACCCGAGTTTCTAATGCTAATTTATCGTGGGAAACCACTACTCAAAAAACAATTGGATTTGATCTTGGTTTTTTTAATAATAAATTAAATGTTACGGCAGAATATTACACCAAGGGGACGGATGATATTTTGGTTTATAATGTCATTCCATTAACATACGGAGGGACTAATGACGGACAATGGATTAATGATGGACAAATGAAAAATCACGGTTTTGAATTGGATTTAAAATACGCAGATAAAATTAGCGATTTTTCATACGATCTTGCTTTGAATTTGACTGGATACAAAAATGAATTGACCGCGTTGAATAGTGTGGCATATCTTGGTATTCCTAGTTCTTCCTTACATACCGTAAATTTTGGTCAGGAGATATCCAGGAGTGCCATTGGGCAACCTATTGGATCCTTTTACGGATTTGTTTCCGATGGCTTATTTAGAAGTCAACAAGAAGCTACGGATTATGGTATGCAACCCAATGCGCAAGCAGGAGATCTGAAGTTTAAAGATGTAAACGGTGATGGAGTAATTAACAATAATGACAGAGCCTTTATCGGTTCTCCTCACCCGGATGTCATGCTAGGTTTTAATATCAACCTGAAATACAAACAGTTTGATTTAGGAATGTTTTTTAATGGAAGTTTTGGAAATGACATTTATAATTTAACGAAGTATAAAACCAATTTCTTCAATCAGGCTGCTTACAATAAGGACAGTGCACTATTAGGAGCGTGGACGGTTGATAATCCGAGCTCTACAATACCAAGATTGTCATTAGATGATAGAAATAACAACATTCGTCCTTCTTCTTATTACGTTGAAGACGGTTCTTATTTTAAATTAAACAATTTACAATTGGGTTATACTTTTTCTCAGGATGTTCTAGCTGGAATGAAATTGCGATTGTATGGGCAGGCTAGTAATGTATTCACTATTACAAAATATAGTGGTTTGACACCACAAATTGGGCTGCAAAGTTATTCTTCAAGCAACCGAAATCTTGACATAGGTATCGATAGAGGAATTTATCCCACTTCAAGAACATTTACTTTTGGTTGTAATTTAAACTTTTAAATTTAAAAATAATGCGAATAAAAAACACAATAAAAATAGTAGTTTTTCTGGTTTTAGGACTTCAAATGAGTTCTTGTTCCGATACATTCCTAGAAGAAGTTACCTACGGCGAAGTTGATCCTTCAGAAATGACGAAGCCTGCTAATGTAGAACGGGCTATTATATCAGCGTATAGCGTTTTAAACGGTCAAATTGACGGAGCTTCTAATGCACTTAATTCACCAAGTTCTAACTGGAGTTTTGGTGATGTAACTTCCGATGACAGCTACAAAGGTGGCGGAGGCACTGGAGATCAGAACAATATTCACCAAATGGAAATTTATAATGAAAATTCAACCACCCTAGATATAGAACGCAAATGGGTAGCACTTTACGAAGGAGTGAAACGGGCAAATGAAGCCATGCGTTTATTAAATGCTTCTCCTGACTTTGAAGCCAGTTTGAAAGTCAAACGAATGGCAGAATTACGATTCTTAAGAGGTCATTTTTATTTTGAGTTGAAGAAAATATACAATCGTATCCCGTATATTGATGAAACGGCAGCTACAGTTGCTGATTATGCCAAATCTAATACTACTTTAAGTTCGGACGAGTTATGGACTAAAATCGAAGCTGATTTTCAATTGGCGTATGCCGATCTGCCAGATACACAAACGGAATTAGGTAGGCCAACCAAGATTGCTGCTAAATCCTATTTAGCAAAATGTTATGTTTTTCAAAACAAATGGCAATTGGCTTATGATGCAACAACTGAAATAATTAATAGTAATTATGGCTTGTTAGCTGATTTTCAGCAAATATTTTTACCGGAAAATGATAATAATAAGGAAGTTATTTTTGCTATACAACTATCTGTAAAAGATGGTCAACCTAGTTCCTATAACGGAAGTATAGGAGATCGTTTGTCAGCACCTGGAGGTCCATTTTATTCCCAATATGGTTTTCACCGTCCTACACAGAATCTTGTGAATGCCTTTAAAACGGATGCTTCCGGTTTGCCATTAGAAAATAACATTAACATTATATCCAGTGACAATCTAGATCCACGTATTGATATCACAATAGGGCGTCCGGGAATACCTTATAAGGATTTAGGCGTTTTATACCAAGACAGCTGGGCGAGAGATTTGGCAACTTATGGTGCATTTGCTCCTAAAAAGCGAATTGTTTCTGCTAAATCGGCTTTTCATGTTACTGTTTGGCCATATGTCAATGCTTTAAATTATTACATAATTCGATATGCGGAGGTTGTTTTATGGAGAGCGGAGGCCGCAGTAGAAATAGGAAAAGTAGATGAAGCTCGAATTTTAGTGAATCAAATTCGGAATCGTGCCGCTAATTCTGCCTATGTAAAAACTCTCGATGGAAGTGCCAACGCAGCGATTTACAATATTAAACCTTATAGCACGATTTGGACAGATAAAATTGCAGCAAGAGCAGCGGTACATTTAGAAACTCGTTTGGAATTGGCCATGGAAGGACACCGTTTCTTTAATTTGGTTCGATGGGGAGAAGCCGATACAGTTATCAATAAGTATCTAGCAGTAGAAAAAACAAGAAGAACGCATTTGACCAATGCTGTATTTACGAAAGGAAAAAACGAATATTTCCCAATACCACAGCGGTATATTGATGCTATGCCAGTAGGTACAGTAACTCAAAATAATGGCTTTTAGAAAATTAAACTAAATTGGGCAATCGAAAAGGTTGCCCAGTTTTTATTTGAAAAAGATGAAAAAAATAATTTACATACTAATCGCGCTTGTTTTTATTTCAGGCTATAGTCAAAAAGGAAAAGGATTTGAATTGGGTTATACCTCTTCTAAATCTAGTTCCTTGATTCAAGATAAAAATTTTTATTTGTTGACTGCCATTCAAAACGATAAAGTTATTAGTCAAATGCTTGAAAATAATAGTGTTTTCAAAACGATTTTTAATAAGCAGCAGGAAGAGCTCAGTTCTAAACTAAATTCTTGTAAAGACAGTCTGTCCTGCTTGATTAAGCGCTATCAATTCAAAGAAAAAGAACTCGAAAGTATTGAAGAAGAACTTCGGCTTTTGATGAGAAACAAAAAGGAACTGCAAAATTTTGTAAAAAATAATTTACGTTCCTCTGGGAAATATGAGAATTTTAAAAATCTTAGTGATACTGAATTCTTGCTAGAAGCATGGCAAGTTTGTGCTAAGGGAATGAACCGCATTATGACCGTTTATGGTCTTGGCGAAGCCCCTCAATATGCTAAAATGGATTCTGTTTCTTATGACGTACATTCAGAATTTTACAAAGGATCTGTTTTTATGTGGGCTGATTTTCTTCACAATAAAAAGCCGATAGGGAATAGACTGTTTTTTCAAGAAAGTCTAGATTTCAGTTTATCACTTTTGTATATGAACCATCGGGATGAGGTGGCTCGCTACGAACCCTTAGAGGAAATTGAGAATAAGAAGGCAATAGCTAATTTAAAGAAAGTCAATTTCGATGCTTTTGATTATGCGTCTGTTTTAATTTTGGGTAACGGACCAGAAAATTATCAAGACCGATTGTCCGCCATTGGAAAACTAAACCTACAATTGGGAGTACTGGAATATGAAGCTAAGAAAGCCCCTTTGATTATTGTTTCCGGAGGTCATGCCCATCCTTTTAGAGCAACATATTGTGAGGCTATTGAAATGAAAAAAGAATTAATGAATATATATCATGTTCCCGAAGAAAATATTCTTATTGATCCTTTTGCCAGACATACCACTACCAATTTGCGCAATGCCAGTAGGTTGATGATTGCTAGTCAAATGCCTCTTGACAAGAAAAGTATTGTAGTAACGAACGCTAAACATAGCGATTATGTAGGAAACGCAAATTTTAATGCTCGTTGTATGGTGGAATTGGGTTATTTGCCTACCATTATTTTAAAAAGACTAAATTCGACTGCGATAGAATTTATTCCAAAAATAGAATCGCTACATCAAAATCCAATTGATCCCTTAGATCCATAAATCTATACCATGAAAAAAATATTTATTTTAGGACTTGCAATCTTAGCTGCAGCCTGCCAACCTTTAAAAAATAATGTTGCTAATGAAAGGTCGACAGTAGAAAAAGTAAATGTCTTTTTGGGTACTTCTGGCGATCATGGTCAAATGTCCCCATCTGCATCTTCACCTTTCAATATGATGAGTATTGGACCTCAAACTTATCCTCATATTCATTCGGGTTACGAGTATCTGGCAAAGAAATTTTTGGGGTTTACCCACAGCCGTATAGAAGGAGTTGGATGTTTAGGAAGTGGTGGAAATCTTTTAATCAAACCTATTTTGGACGGCGATACCGAAACGCTATTGCTAAAAAAACAAGAATCAGCTAGTCCAGGTGTTTATAAAGTAGCTTTCGAAAATGGAATTCAGGCTCAAATGAGTGTCAAACATAATTTTGGAATACATCAGTACAAATTTCCAAGAAAAGGAGCAGGGCTTTATATTGATTTATCCCACGCTTTTGTCAATCGATTTGTTGCGGAAGAACACGAAATTGGCACCAAAAGCATCAGCGGTTGGATTGATACCCAAACTACTTGTGATAAGGGAATTTACCGTATTTATTACGAGTTGGAATTCTCTAATTTAGCAACAATAACAAAAGCTGCAGACCATCAGTATCGTATTTCAGTGCTTGAAGATGCAACTGAAATGGAAGTTCGTGTTGGTTTTTCTTCCGTGAGTACGGCTTTCGCCAAAGCAAAAATAGAAGCGATATCTATAAACGACTTGGCTGTGCAAACTACTGCTGAGTGGAATCATCATTTGAACAGAATTGAAGTTGATGGCGAAAAAGATCGGGAAGATTTATTCTATTCGCTCTTATATCGAGGATTACAAGCTCCGTTTTTAGTTTCGGAAACTGATGGCACCTATAAAGCTATTGACGGTTCCGTTCAAAAAACTACAAGTCCAATATACAACGGTTGGGCCATTTGGGATAATTATCGCGAACAATTACCCATGCTTTCTCTGGCTTATCCGGAGCGCTTTGGACCATTAATAAAATCTATCGCTAATTTGTATCCTTATGGAAAAAATAATTGGGCCACAAAATACGAATCCTCACCCACAGTAAGGACGGAACATGCGATTGTCGTTTTGTTGGACGGCTATAAAAAAGGATATCCTGTAGATTTTACTGCCATCAAAGATTCCTTAATAGCAGAAGTGGACCGATTAGAATACACCTCACCTGATAAGGCTTTGGAATCTTCGTATGACAGTTGGGCACTTTCGGAAATCCTGAATATTACTAAAGACTCTTTATTGAGTACTAAGTATTTGAATAAAGCAAAAGACTATAAGCGCTATTGGGAAAAAGATTTTGCCGATTTATCCCGGAAAGATATTGATAAAATGCCTGCTCGCGGGATGTATCAAGGTACGGTTTGGCAGTATCGCTGGTTTGTACCTTTTGACGTGTTGGGTCTAAAAAAAATAATAGGAGGAGAAGCTCTCTTTTTAAAGCAATTGGATCAATTTTTTGCAGAGGACAATTACAATCATGCGAATCAGCCGGACTTGCAAGTTCCTGGACTGTATAATGCAAGTTCCCAACCTTGGAAATCACAAAAACTGTTTAGGAATATTCTTTTGGATACGGTTGTTCAGACCTATTTTAATGACAATAGTAAAGGGATTGATTCCTATATTGGAAGGATCTATAAGAACGAACCTCAAGCCTATGTGCGTACTATGGATGATGATGCAGGTACAATGTCTTCTTGGTTTGTGATGCGAAGTATAGGACTCTCACCAGCAAATATTGGAAGCCCCATTTACTATTTGACCGCTCCAATCTTTGAAACAGTAAAATTAAATTGGGAAAATGGAAAATCATTTCATATTAAAGTTCGTAATTACAATAAAGATCACTTTTATATTCAATCGGCTAGTTTAAACGGTCAGCCTTTATTTAGAAACTGGCTGTCGCAGGAAGAGATTAGTAGTGGTGGAACCCTAATCATTGAAACTGGCGCATTACCTAATGAAAATTGGGGAATTAAAGATCAGTGGATTTCAAAAACAGAGTAATATAATTTATTAGTAAATTAGGTGTCAATGATTTTTTTTTACTTAATATCCTTTACTCCATAAAACAAGAAGCTCTCTTTTTAAAGCAATTGGATCAATTTTTTGCAGAGGACAATTACAATTATGCGAATCAGCCGGACTTGCAAGTTCCCGGACTTTATAATGCAAGTTCCCAACCTTGGAAATCACAAAAACTGTTTCGGAATATTCTTTTGGATACGGTTGTTCAGACCTATTTTAATGAAAATGCGTTTGGGATATGAAACTCCCGAAGAAATTTTGAATGTACTACCTTTAATTGAAAAATATCCCGTTAAAAACATAGCTATTCACGCCCGTATTGGAAAACAATTGTACAATGGCGGAGTGAATTTAGACGGTTTTCAGCAATGCGTAGATAACACTAAATTGAAATTATATTACAACGGCGATATTACTTCGGTAGCGCAATTCCACAAAATGCAAGAACGCTTTCCTACCATCGACCATTGGATGATAGGTCGCGGCTTGATTGCTGATCCATTTTTACCTTCTATGATTAAAAACAATAGCTCTGAATATCCCTCTAACAAAATGGAGTTGTTTAGCGATTTTCACGACACTTTGTATGCAGGTTACAGCGAGTCTTTATCGGGTGCCACCCATATTTTATTAAAAATGCACCATTTGTGGGAATACTTTTCAGTGATTTTTTCGAATCCGCATAAAGTGCATAAAAAGATAAAAAAGGCTAAAAGCATAAGGAATTATGAGCAGGCAGTTAGGGAGATTGTTAAGGAGGGGTGATTTTTTATTTTAACAAAAAAGGTTCAAACGTAAAGTTGAACCTTTTTTAATTCTTATGTTTTAAATTTTGATAGTGTAATCAATTATACTACTAAAATTTATCTTTATAATTCAATACATCCCTCCAATTTTAGTGACTCTCCAGTACGTACCATCATAAATTAGAATAGTATTTTCATTTGAAGAAATATTAATATTACCCGGTGCAAAAAATTTTTGAATACCAGTATTGTTACTAGAAGCAAAATTCCACAAAGAAAGACCTGTACAACAATTAGAGGTCTGATTATTTACAGAATATATATGAATAACTTGACCTAAAACTCCACCTTGTAAACCATATATATTTGTCCAATTAGCGCCAGGCTTTACAAAGATTATAGAAACATTTGATACGTTATAATTATTTAAATTGCTAGAATCTATTGTTACAGTACTCAACACCGTTCTACCAGAGGAAGCACTAGAAACTGATCCATCAGCCATTAAAAATTGAGCAGAGGTTCCTCCTAATTTAATAAATGAGTTTCCAGTAATATTCCCAGTAGTTTTTACATCTGTAATAGCTGTATTTCCAAGCTGAATTGTATTGTTTGTTGAAACTGTCGCCTCTTTTCCAATTGCTATTGAATTTTCTGCACTGGCATTAGCTTGATACCCTATTGCAAGTGAATAATTCCCACTAGTTTGTGTAAATGGACCTAATGCAACAGATAACTCTGCATTAGATTGAGCATAACTACCAATGGCAAAACCATAACCCGAACCTATGCTAGAATGATAACCAATGGAAATCCCCTGTGTTTGATTAGCACTTGCTTCAGATCCTAACGCAATAGATTGTGGTCCTGTTGCACTTGCTTTGTAACCAATAGCAGTCGATTCAGAATTCCAATTTCCCGTCGTTACATTATAACCTAATAAAGTATTACTAGGTTCCATTCCCATATCATCATAAGAACCTCCAACAGTAATTCCATTTACGATTAGATTCGATCCAAAAGTTTTTTCACCAGTAATAGTTTGATTACTTGTCAAATCCACAAAATCGTCACTAGATGCAGATGTAGGAGTAGTCCAAGATAAAATCCCCTCACCATTGGTACTAAGTACTTGTCCTAGTTGTCCGTCTGTATTCGGTATCGTTATTGCTCCTGTAGTTAATGTACCACTTGTTTTCACAGACTCTATCTGGGAGTTACCCAGTTGAATTTGATTGCTGCCATTCACTTCTGCCCCATAACCAATTGCAGTACTATTGTCTTGCCCAGGACCAGGAGTTACCTGACCAGTATTAGCACCTAAAAAAGTATTGTTACTGCCTAAATTTTGATTTCCAGCATTGTATCCAAGACTTGTACTGTTACTAATTGCTACCCCTGTCGAAAGTGCATTTTGTCCTATTGCCGTATTATTTGAGCCAGTAGCTCTATTTAAGGCTGATTCGCCAACAGCCAAGTTTTGATTTCCGGTTTGATTTGATGCTAAAGCACCATAACCTACACCATAGTTAGACAATCCACTTATATTGCTGTAAAGAGCACTAGTTCCTATTGCCAAAAGCTTTTGACCAGTTTGATTATTATATAATGTGTTCACACCTAAAGCAATATTGTGATCATTAAATCCAGCATCAGCCTTCCCTTTGCCTACTGTAATGCCATTTACCTTGATATCACTACTGAAAGTTTTTGCTCCATCAATGGTTTGTGCAGTAGTTAAGTCTACAAATTTCCCTGTAACAGCAGCACTAACAAACTCTGCTGTAGCAATTTGATTGGTATTGGTTCCTAAATCGGCTGTTGGAGCCGTTGGTGTTCCTGTAAATTCTGGAGACTCTAAGTTTGCTTTTTCCGCAATAACTTTATTAACCGCTGAAACTAAATTTGAAGCTGTTGATTGTAAACTTGATAAATCACCTATTTTTGAAGTATTTAAACTAGTCGATGTCCCTACTTCATTAACTGCAGCTACCAAATTAGATTGAGCAGTTGTTGCCAATTCAGATAAATCACCAATATGTGTTGTATTTGAATTTGTTGATGCTCCTACTTCATTAACCGCAGCGACCAAATTAGATTGAGCAGTTGTTGTCAAACTTGATAAATTCCCAATTTTCGATGAATTTATTTCAATCCCCGAAATATCTTGATCTCCTGTATTGGTTCCAATAATCGCTTCCAATTTTGTTTTCTCTAAATCAGTATAATCGTTAGTCGATAACTGTTTTCCTGAAACTTTATCAACTTTTAAATCCAAAGCTGTTTGTGTAGCGTCTGAAATTGGTTTATTCAAATCTGATGTATTGTCAGTATTTTCCAAACCAACCATAGTTTTATCAATTCCCGAAACCGTTCCTGTAAAAGTAGGTGAAGCTAGATTTGCTTTTAAATTTAATGCCGTATTTGTTGCTGTTTCATTGGCATCAACATCGTCTTGAACTGCTGTGATATTCGTTTGTAAAGTTACATCAGCAGCTGTTCGATTGCTCGTTTCATTTGCTAAAGCACTAGAAGCCGACGTAGCACTTGCATCTACATACGATTTTACCGATTTAACACTTGGATATTTCGCATCTGATGTTCCGTCAGTAGTTATGTCTGTGCTTTTGTTTACTGTATCTTCTTTTAAATTCAGTGCTGTTTGCGTAGCTGTAGAAACGGGTTTCTTTACATCAGATGTGTTGTCAATATTTGACAAACCAACCATCGCTTTATCAATTCCTGAAACCGTTCCTGTAAAAGTAGGTGAAGCTAGATTTGCTTTTAAATTTAATGCCGTATTTGTTGCTGTTTCATTGGCATCAACATCGTCTTGAACTGCTGTGATATTCGTTTGTAAAGTTACATCAGCAGCTGTTCGATTGCTCGTTTCATTTGCTAAAGCACTAGAAGCCGACGTAGCACTTGCATCTACATACGATTTTACCGATTTAACACTTGGATATTTCGCATCTGATGTTCCATCAGTAGTTATGTCTGTGCTTTTGTTTACTGAATCTTCTTTTAAATTCAGTGCTGTTTGCGTAGCTGTAGAAACGGGTTTGTTTATATCAGATGTGTTGTCAATATTTGACAAACCAACCATCGCTTTATCAATTCCTGAAACCGTTCCTGTAAAAGTAGGTGAAGCTAGATTTGCTTTTACATCCAAAGCTGTATTCACAGCAGTAATATTAGTTTGCAACATATTATCAGCGGCAATTCTGGAATTTACTTCTGCAGTTAAATTTGTAGTAATTGTTTCATCGGCTGTGATACGATTGTCTTTTTCTGTAACCAAATTAGCAGCAATGGTATTTTCTGCTTCCGTTGCTCTGTTTACTTCTAAAGTTAAATTTTCTGCTAAAGTCGCATCTGCCGAAGTTCTTGCTGTAGTTTCAGTAGCTAGATTTGTCGTTAATGTATTATCAGCGGCAATTCTGGAATTTGATTCAGTAGTTAAATTTTCTGCTAAAGTTGCATCTGCCGAAGTTCTTGCTGTAGTTTCAGCAGCTAGATTTGTTGTTAAGGTATTATCAGCGGCAATTCTGGAATTTGCTTCCGTAGTTAAATTAGCTGTCAAAGTTGCATCTGCCGAAGTTCTTGCTGTAGTTTCAGCAGCTAGATTTGTTGTTAAGGTATTATCAGCGGCAATTCTGGAATTTGCTTCCGTAGTTAAATTAGCTGTCAAAGTTRCATCTGCCGAAGTTCTTGCTGTAGTTTCGGCAGCTAGATTTGTTGTTAAGGTATTATCAGCGGCAATTCTGGAATTTGATTCAGTAGTTAAATTTTCTGCTAAAGTTGCATCTGCCGAAGTTCTTGCTGTAGTTTCTGCAGCTAKATTTGTTGTTAAGGTATTATCAGCGGCAATTCTGGAATTTGATTCAGTAGTTAAATTAGCCGTCAAAGTTGCATCTGCCGAAGTTCTTGCTGTAGTTTCAGCAGCTAGATTTGTTGTTAAGGTATTATCAGCGGCAATTCTGGAATTTGATTCAGTAGTTAAATTAGCCGTCAAAGTTGCATCTGCCGAAGTTCTTGCTGTAGTTTCAGCAGCTAGATTTGTTGTTAAGGTATTATCAGCGGCAATTCTGGAATTTGATTCAGTAGTTAAATTTTCTGCTAAAGTTGCATCTGCCGAAGTTCTTGCTGTAGTTTCTGCAGCTAGATTTGTTGTTAAGGTATTATCAGCGGCAATTCTGGAATTTGCTTCCGTAGTTAAATTAGCTGTCAAAGTTACATCTGCCGAAGTTCTTGCTGTAGTTTCGGCAGCTAGATTTGTTGTTAAGGTATTTTCTGCTACTTTAGCTCTGTTTACTTCTGCGTCTAATCCATTGGTTAAAAACAATAATTTACCATCAACATACATTTTTACCGATTTTACACTCGGGTATTTAGTGTCCGAATTGCCATCTATAGTTACATCAATTGATTTGTTTGCTAAATCTTCTTTAAGATTCAATGCCATTTGAGTAGCGGTACTAACAGGCTTATTCAAATCTGATGTATTGTCGAGATTGTTTATTTCTAAATTGGTTCTAGCTCCTAAAAGAGTAGTAGCATTAGTACCCCCGTTTTCTATAGCAACAACACCAGTAACATTTTCTGCATTAATTGCCGAAAAAGCAAGAGGTGCATAACTAAATTCCTGATTGCTTATCTCTGTATAAGTTGCACAATTTCCATTGGTATTAATTCCTACAATTAAACTTTTCTTCATACTACTCCATACAATAGACTGAAAAGAAGCTGCATATCCAGCAGTTTGCGTACCCTTACCTATAACTAGATTCACCATTCCAAAGCCATCTGTTTTGATTTGAGCTGTTTCTTGGTATTCAACATTTGAAAATTCATCAACAAATTTAAATACCATGCAAATATTCTTGTTTACAACAGGACTATTGGCATTATTCACCCCTGGCATCGATTCTCCCTTTGGATTCATTATTATAGCCTGGTAACTTATCCCATTGGTTTGAGCAAAAGTTTGTGATGCTATAAAAAACACAAATAGTAAAATTATTTTTTTCATATTTTCTGAAATTTATTTGTTAGTGGACATAGCGACTTACTCATGAGTAACTTCACTCTATTAATGTCTTTTTGATGTCTGCCTAGCGGCAGGTTTATAAAGTTGACTTCAAAACTCATTTTTACCAATAACTATTCATAAAAATTAGTTCATGTTAAAATACACGCCTAACTCTAATTGATTGGTATTAAATGATAAATTTTCTTTGGAAGTATTGGTAACATTTATACTCTGACAAAAATTATAGCCTAGACTTAAGGCTCCAAAAGAAGATATAGCGTACTTGGTAGTCAATCCTACAGCAGTTCCTAATACAAGACCTGAAAATTCTTTTTGATTCATCAAATCATAGTAAATTCCGTTGATTTCTTGTTTACCGTAAATTAAGGTTGAAGCATTCAATCCTGTTCGAACCAAAACATCAAAATCTTTTTTAGGTTTGTTCTTGCTAGTTAATAAAGAATAGGTCAAGCCACCATGCACTCCAAGATACTGCGTATCCCAACGATAAGAATTGGCGGAGTTGCCCCCGATTGCATTGTAATCATTCAACGAAAGTCCGAGTTCATAGGAAAATTTGTTGATACCTAAAGGTTTTACTAAACCAACTTCATAAAAATTACCCGTTCCACTTTGAATATTTGGATTTACTTGATGACTTTCATCTTTATAAATGTACTTGGTATAATTTTTACCTGTTTTGAAATATAGCTCTTGTGAAAAAAGAGGAATTGCAACCAAAAAGAAGAAAATAAATAAGTAGTTTTTTATCATTGTTTAATTATTTTAGTATAGTATTTAAAATTTGTAGTCTGTAGTTGAACTAAATATTCTGAGCGGGGTAAGTTAGCCAGTTCAACGGTCAAAATAGTGTTTTCAATTTTTACTTCTTTTGAGAAAACTAACCGCCCACTGATGTCAAAAACATGAATATCAATAGGATTAGGCATGAGTTGTGAGAATTCAAAATTGATAATATCCTTAAACGGATTAGGATAGGTTCTGGTAACAATCTCGGCTTTCTCATTAGAAGCTATAAAGCTTCCCCAAAGACTTTGCTGAAATCCTTGCATAACAACTTCTTTAGTATTCGAATTTCCAGTAACACTTTGTTGACCTATAGTTTGACTTATAATATAACCCTCAGCTGTTTTTGTGGTCATTCCTTGTGACGAAAGCATTTGATGGTGCAGGACTTGTCCTTGAAAAGTGATACTGAACAGTAAAAGTAAATACTTCATGTGAATTTGATTTTAAGCAATAATAAAATAAAAACATCGATGTCTGACAATATAAATCCGATAAAATACATGAATAAAGAGAAATAGTAAGTGTTTTTTAGTTTTTAGTAACTATTTAAGTAAGAATATTCCGAAATAGAAAATAGGTTAGAAATCCCAAAAAGATTGTTTTACCGTTGGTTGAAAAAAAATTAGTTAATTTTTAATTTTTTTGTGACCCAAAAGATGGAATTACTACTATATATATTTATATTTTTGCATAGTAACAACTGCAATAAAAATTGCTTTTTAATTTCATTTCAAAAAATATAAATTTTGATTGTAAACTTACTTTTCATCATCACCGGTATATTTGGTATTCTCACCGTAATCATAACGCTGTCAAACTACAGGGTAAATAGAATGATGAATTTTTATTTAACGTTGATTTTTGTTTTAATTTCAATTCGTTTTTTATTAAATGGATTTTTATCCTTTGGTTATTTAGGTTTTTTAAAAGAACATTATATTAATTACAACAAGTTTCTTATACTGATCATTCCCAGTTATTATTTGTATTTTAAAAATTTGATTGCCAATCAGAAGTCATTTATAAAGAAAGATCTTGTCCATTTTGTTTTTCCGATCGTGTTTTTGGCCCTAAATATATCCATCGTTAGTACAAATAAGGTACTTCCTTCTTTTTTTTATTTCTCTACCTTTTTCGTTTTATTTCTGTATAATATAAGCTATTGTTTTCTGGCTTACTACATCTTAAATAAGAATGTTTGGACCCAAAAAGACAAAGCCATAATTGATGGTAAATACGCTAGCTTAATTAAAAAATGGACTCTTTTTTTATTTTTCATCTTACTAATTATTTCGATCAAACTTTTTATGGCTCTATTTTTAGAAGACAATCGCACTGGTTTTGTTGCTGGCGAACGTTTTCAGTGGCTTGGTGCGATAGTATGGATACTGACCTTTTTTAAAGTCTTAATTTCTCCTGAAATACTTTATGGATATACTATTTCTAATAATCCCCTAAAAGAATCCGCTACCTTTAATTTGCCATTCGATACTGATTGGATTCTTGAATCTAACAAAGACCAAAAAAATATTCAAGATAGCAAGCTAAAAGAAAAAATAGATCCCAATATTGCACGCTATATTAGTGAAATCGAGAAAATTACTTTAGATTTTGAATTGTTTAAAGAATCGAAATTTTCAATGAATGATTTAGCAATAAAATTAAATATCCCAAACAGCCATGTAAATTATCTGTATAAATATCATTCTAAAATCTCGTTTTCAGACTATAAAAAGAAAATCCGAATTCATCGTTCGATTCTATTGATTGAATCAAACTATTTAAAAACAAATACGATAGAATCATTGGCAAAAGAAGTAGGATTTGCATCCTATAATCCTTTTTTTACCAGTTTTAAAAGCAGTACAGGAATCTCTCCGCAAAAATATATATTGTCTATATAAATCCATTCATTAGCAGCTTGTGCACGGACTGGATATGCAAATAAAACCTGCAGTATAAGTTAAGCTACATTTTTGTAATTAATTTGATTGTTAAATTCTTCAATAGTTGCATAATTCAAAGCAGAGTGTCTCCTTTTTCTGTTGTACCAAATTTCAATGTATTCAAAAATCTCCAGTTTCATTTGTTCTTTAGAAATCAGTTTGTTCCCATAAATCAATTCCGTTTTCAAAGATTTGAAGAAGCTTTCCGCCACAGCATTATCCCAGCACTTTCCTTTACGACTCATACTGCGGGTTATTTTTTTATAGGAATCAAGAACATTTACAAACTTTTTACTGGCATATTGGACACCTCGGTCAGAATGAAAAATCAAACCTTCATCAATATCTCGGTTTTTAACCGCCATTTTCCATGCTCCAAGCGTAGTTTCTTCTGTACTCATTGCGTCACTCAAACTCCAACCAATAATTTTTCTGTCGTATAAATCCATAATAGTGGTCAGGTATACAAACCCCTCTTTAGTTTG
Organism: Flavobacterium hiemivividum; assembly: GCF_004349145.1. GTDB lineage: Bacteria > Bacteroidota > Bacteroidia > Flavobacteriales > Flavobacteriaceae > Flavobacterium > Flavobacterium hiemivividum. The sequence continues at coordinate 23,366 of NZ_SMFO01000018.1, forward strand.
GATATAAGTAATATCCGAAACCCAAACTTTTGAAGGCATTTTTACAATAAACTCTCTATTTAATACATTTTCGACAACTAAATAATTATGATTTGAGTTGGTTGTAACTTTGAACTTTTTGCTTAATTTGCTTCTTAAGCCAAGTTCTTTCATAATATTTTGCAACTGTAATTGCTTCGCCTGTTCGAGCAAAGCTCTCGGGTCGTGAAACTTTATAACCTAAATACTGTAATTCCAATGTTATTCTAGGACTTCCATATCTTTGTTTCGCTGCAAAATAAATCAATGTTATCTTTTCTTTTATGATAATTTTTAGTTGTCGTCTTGCTGTAATTACTTGTTTCTTCCATCGGTAATAACTTCCACTACTCACTTGTAGAACTTTGCACATTTTTTCAATCGGGAATACTTGTTCATTGTTTTTAATGAAACTATAAATCATCGACCACTCTTGGAAAAAATGCCGATTGCTTTTTTTAATATATCACGTTCTAACTCGGCATCTTTGAGTCTTTTCTCCAGTTCGTGGATTTTTTCTTGCTCGGGAGTGAGTTTTAAATTTCCTTTCCCAGGAAAACTTCCTTCTCCAAACTCCTCGTGCTCTTTGCGCCATTTATACAACTGTGGTGCTGTGACTCCTAACTCTCTGGCGAGTTCCGATACATTTGTTCTCTCGTAACTCAATTGAACGGCTTTTTCTTTAAAAGCTTTGTCATAAATTTTGCGGACTTCTTTCATAGGCTAAAATTAAGATTATTTCTTAACTTTCTGTGTAGGCTAAGTTTGCACGTTCAAAAAAAGTAATTGATTTTAAGGTGTTTATAAGAATAGGGTAGTGTATCTCTCTTCTAGCAAGATTTTATATTTTTCTTTGTATTCATCGGATAGGAAAGAGGTATTGATCCATTGGATGGCGATAGGTTTATTTTTCTGAAATCGTTTTGCAATTCCTTTGATTTGTTTATCGTTTAAATCTAATGATTTTCCCAATCGTTCGAAATGCTCCCATTTTAATTTTTTCTTTTTGCCATCTAATGTTAAAGCTAGTTCCTCGGTGTCTTCTGGATTTGCAATAGCTACGTTCAGAAGATCATAGGCAGGGGCTAATGTCCAGGTATCGCCTGTGTTTATCATCGAGAAGTTCTTGAGATGCATGTCGTTATTTCCTGTTAAGAAGCTGAAAATTGCTAACTCCAAGAAATATACTTTATCCAATAAGGTATTATCAGAATATTCGTTGATGGCTTTACCTATTTTTTCCATCGAACTTTTGTATTTGTCAAAAGCTTCAGTGATCTGGAACATGTCAAGCATGTGGATTTTTTCTCCTGTTGCCGATCTATCGATTCGTTTGGTTATATAAGATAGCTCTCCAGATTGTAGTCGGATTAGGCTTGACTTTACGGTATTGATACCAAAAGCTTCTGCAATGCGCATGGTTAGGTGTTCGTTTGCCGGCATTTCGTGAAATTGTTCGGATGGCGGTTTGAAAATATAATTACCACCCAAAGCACCTACAACGGTTAAACGTCCTTTATTTCCGTCTTGGATTGTGTCATTTACAATGGATAACGACAACTTGGGCTGTACTCCTGGTACTGCTACGCTTCGCTCTACCACGTTTAATGCAAGCGCTGTCATTTGTTGCAGGGTATGTTCGAATGCAGGTTGCTTTTTTGTTCCAAAAAAATCTAAGCTGCACTGCTCATGAAATTCACCAATAATTTGATTGTCTACTATTTTATAGCAGTAGAGGCATTTCTTACTCATCTTCGTCTGGTATTGGTTGAACACTAACAGCTCCGATGCAATTTTGGCAACAGGCCATCAGTAAACCCATTCGGTCGTTTGGATTGATTTTCCAGTTTTTGGATGCGATATCCAATAACCAGCCTTCAGGGATTAGTCCCTCAAAAAAAGGAAATAGTCGTTTGTCAGTATATCTTTTGTTGCTTACTGGCATGGTAAACGTTAGAAACTGCTTTGGATAATCCTTGATGTATTTTTCATCATATTGAAAGTTGTAATCTCCTTCATCTGTTTCTGTGAGGATTCCCGCTAATAACTCTTTGTAAAATATGGCTGCTTTTCTCATATTTATTATTCGTTAATTTTGTCTGACTGTCGGGCAGACAGGGTCAATTCTCTTGCATTAACAGGGGCTAAGGTGTGTCCGAACATTTTTAATACTTGGTTTACCCGCTCTAGATTCAGATTTTCTTTTCCTTGTTCAATTTTTCGAATAACAGTTAGTGCCACTCCAGCGCGTTCTGCAAACGCTTCTTGAGTCAGGTTTACTTCATTTCTTTTTTGTTTTACAAAGTCTGCTAGTGTTATCATGATTATATGTATTTACATCCAATTAGAACAAATATACAAAATTATATGTATAAACATATAGTTTAGATTTTTAGACAGGTTTTCTATGCTCTTGCATATAGTTTTATCGGATGCTTATTTTAGATCTATTAGTGCCATTTTAGTCGTTTTATGCCATTTAAGTTTGATAGTGACATCTCGAATAGGGGAGTGATTGTAATGCGATTTAATTGGCTAAAATTTGTTGGGCTATCCATCGGAATTGTTGCAACGGATGGTGGATTAAGCCGAATTTAAAACAAATTATAAACTTAAATTTTAGGAATTATGGCAAGACAGAAAGGCATAATTAAATTGAAAGGTACTATTGGGGATATTACTTTTTACAAAACCCAAGACGGGCATTTGGCCAGAAAAAAAGGTGGTATCGAAGCCAGCAGAATCAAAAGTGATCCCGCTTTCCAAAGAACGCGTGAGAACAATTCTGAGTTTGGAAGAGCCGGGAAGGCTGGAAAGATTTTGAGAACCGCTTTAAGAGCGTTGCTTTTAAATTCTGCCGATGGTAGAATGGTAAGTCGACTGACTCAGGCTATGGTCAAAGTGATTCAAGCGGATTTGGTTAGTATTCGTGGTATGCGAAATGTGATTGATGGTGAGGCCGAATTACTCGCTGGTTTTGAGTTCAATATCCGTGGGAAACTTGGCACAAGTTTGTTCGCGCCATTTGCGGGGGTAATTAACAGAACGGCCGGGAATATTAGCGTTGACCTGGACTCGTTTATTCCGGCTAATATGATTGCAGCGCCAAGTGGAACGACTCACTTTAAAATTATTTCGGCTGGTGCCGAAGTTGATTTTGAAGCCGAAACATTTGTTAGCAGTAGTTCGGAAACGGTTATTCTTCCTTGGGATATGACGGCCACGGCGGTAATCAGTCATAGTAATGCGGTAACTGCCAACAGTACAAAACCTTTGTTTTTGGCTTTGGGAGTTGAGTTTTACCAAGAAGTTAATGGCCAGATGTATCCATTGAAAAATGGAGCGTTTAATCCATTGGCCTTAGTGGAAGTTAGTGGATTGTAAGATGTTGCTGGTGTTAAATAGGACGTATTTTCCTGATGGAACGCAAGGGATTTTAGAATGGAACGGCACCTTAGTTTGTTATACCATCGAGTTGCCTTGGTTGGAAAACCAAAGACGCATTTCTTGTGTTCCTGAAGGTGAATATGTTTTACAGCGGCGGCATAGTCCAAAATTCAAATGGCATTTGCATTTGCTGCATGTTCCGGCAAGAGATTTAATATTAATCCATCCGGCCAATGATGCGAAAACGGAATTGTTGGGCTGCATTGCTCCTGTCACGAAACACATTGGAATAGGGAAGGGGATCTATTCTCGCCTGGCTATGGAAAAGTTACGAGATTTAGTTTTCCCGCTATTGGCAAGCAATTTAGAAGTAAAAATCATTATTCAATCTAATCCTTCGACTCCGCTCAGGATGACAAGTTAGAAAATAAATAGAAAAATTATGAATGTAATTGAGAGAGCAAAGGCACCCACTCCGAAGTTTTTTAGGATTTTGAGAAATGTCGGTTTGGTTTTACTAGGAATTAGTAGTAGTATTGTTGCTGCCCCCTTGGCATTGCCAGTGGTAATAGTAAGCGTTGCAGGTTATTTGGGAGTTGTGGGCGGCATACTATCGGCAGTTAGTCAATTGACGGTTGAAGATCACAAGCATGGAAAAGATGCTGAAGAAAATAGGGGATAGATGGAAACGAATTTAACTTTAAAAACCGGAACCGCATCGGGAACCTTGTTGAGTATTGCACCCAACATATTTTCGGAAGATATTGTAAAAACCATTATCTTAGCAGTAGTTGGAGCGCTAGCAAGTTTTTTGGTTTCGCTCTTTTTAAAATGGTTGACCAAGAATCAGAAATAGAGACTCTGAAACAAGTTTAGAGTAAACCAAGTTCAAAATAATCTGAGACTCTGAAACAAGTTCAGAGTAAACCAAGTTCAAAATAATCTGAGACTCTGAAACAAGTTCAGAGTAAACCAAGTTCAAAATAATCTGAGACTCTGAAACAAGTTCAGAGTAAACCAAGTTCAAAATAATCTGAGACTCTGAAACAAGTTCAGAGTAAACCAAGTTCAGAGTAAAATAGGAATTCAGTTTACGTGTGGTAACCTTTACTGAATTTTATAGGAAAGCCTAGTCGTAAGATTAGGTTTTTTTTTGTTTAAAATGTGATGATTTCGGTTTCACTGTTTTCGGGGTTTACCAATGCCTTTCTATTGTTTTTTTGGAATTGCTGAATTCCACTTCGTTCCATTTATCGCTATTCATCCCTTTGTTTAGGATATATTGTGTATTGTTCTGGTAATGAGTGTCTTTTTGGCGTGTTCTAATGATGAAGTTCGGAGTAGTTATTTGGATTAGGTTCGGCCTTTTTTTCTGTTTAAATTTTTTCGAAAAGAAAAAAGAGAAAAAAAGAAAGCCGTTCTTAAAGCGGAAAAGACGAACGGAAACGGAGCGCTGAGAAGCTGAAATTACTTCAGCTCGAAGCCGACTGAGAGTGAGGAATGGACGCTAGTTTTGCTCTCTTTTTTTCTCTTTCTTTTCGATAAAATGCAGGGTTGTTCTGGATTCTCTCTTGGAAATGAGTCGTGTTTAAGAGGCAATCAAACACCCCCAAGCACCGCAAGGAGCAATAAAAAGTGGTCTCGTCCTTTTGGACGAGAAGGAACTTTTATTGCGGATGAGGAGCGCAGTGGCGGGGTTGCGGCAATCGAACAGCCGCCTTAGAAGCGGGAGTTGAGTGCCCTTTGAATCGTTCTGTTCCTTGACACCGCGCGGGATGACAATTAGTAGTAGTTGTGTGTGCAGTTGGCGCGAAACGTAGCGGCTAAGAGCGTGTAACGGCGGGTAAAAATTAAAATTCTCCCGCCTTTTTTTAGCGGGAAACCTTGATTTAGGGCAAAGTGCCGTTTTTCACGGAACGGAGCCAAACCCGATGGCTGAGCGAAGGAGCAACCGCTGAAAAAACGGAGGGCTATAACTATAATACGGCTGGAATGGAGTAGACCCTGATTTTTATCAGGGTAAACGAAATGAAGCGGTATTATGGTTATGGTAGCCCGACCGAACGCAGGAAGCGACCGTGTGGAGATGAGGAGCGATATGGCTCAAAAAAATAGTTGTCCCGCTTTTGGGGCGGGACTGCTGTTTTATTGTGGCCGTATTGCGTCGGTGGAACGGAGGAGGATCCTGAAGAAAGTCACGTTATAGACCCTGAAACGAGTTCAGGGTACACCGACTGGAACCGCCGAGCGGAACAAAGGAAGCGACCGGAGGGAGACCTATTGTTTGCTCGTGATGTGATTAGCTAAATTGTCTTATGGGAGTGTTAAAATCTTTCTATAAATAGTTGATCTTTTGGAAGTAAAATCTTTATAAAAATCTGACATTTTATTTGTTAGATTATTATTTGATTTTTGTGCCGACTGGACCAGGGAAGTCTTTCCCTAAATGGCTGTATAGTTTTCTGACTTTGGAACGCCAACTTATTTTGCTTTCTATCCAAGTTTTATTACCCTCAATAATACTAATGTTATCGTGACTGTGCATTGGCAAATTTCTGGTAGCTGTACTGTTATCAAATTGTAATAGTAATTCCGGAAACTCTATTGGAGATAGATTTTTATTTAGATCAAAAATGGTTTTGTCTTCATCTGTATTGAATTTAAGCGTTTTCACTTTTAACTCTTGAAATAGATTGATTAAAGGAATTTCATCGGTTATGAAATCTAAATCGTAGATGTCTTTTTTTGCTGAACGGTTTGCCGCACTAATTAATTTAAACAGTCCAATATCTTTTTTGGAAAGTAATTTGATATTATCTTTGATTTCAATATCGTAAAGGTTCTTCATGTTTTGAAGTAACTCTACTTTTATGGTTTCGCCTTGCTTGGTATCGATGAAAAACCGAATAAAACTGAATTGGTCATTAATATCGCAAGGATCATCAAAGTTTCTGGCTCTTGCACCATAATACTCCTTAACGTCCTCTATGACTTTGTTAAAACCTTGTTTTCCAATAATATTTGGACAAAATAAATCTATATCCTCTGAAATTCGATGGTTGTATTGGAATGCTAAATTCGTACCACCACCTAAAGAAAAATTAGATATTGATTGTAAGTTTTGTAACTCTAAAATGATTTCGCATATTGCCGGAGAAACTGCTTTCATAACTTATAATGAGAAGCGAAGAAATGGTTCAACATTGTATCTTTTGGCTACCAATAGGCATACTTTATTGCTTATGTTCTCTTTTGTTTGTTTTAAGTATTTAACAATCATTTTATGAGAATATAAACTTTCCAATTTTTGAATATCAGTTTCAAAAGTATCTGGAGTGGTAGCATACAAAGCCCTTGGGATTATAATATCCTTGTCTCTAGAGAGATTAAGTTTACTATGATCCATATCCCAAAATAAGTGTTTGGGAAAAATTGTTGCTATGTTAACTGATTGTTTCACAATACAAAATTAGTGTTTTTTTTTTAATACTATTCGTTAATAAATGCTCAAACTGGTGTTTATGCACGTAATTAAGCAAGTACAAACTACTAAGATCGCCTTTATTATATTAATCATAATATGTAAATGTATTTGTAATTATCTTTTTCAACGCGATGTCGAGAAGTATTGCATTTTGTTATTGAGTTGGGAATCTTCGCACTCAAAATCATAACGGAATGACAGCGAGTTTATGAATACTTGAACTAGCCGTGGATTTTATTTCCCTGAATGAGATAATCAAATCAACTAATCTACATACATTGTGATACGGAATGCTAGTTTTTTGGCTTTGCAACTGGGACAGTAATTTCCTTCTTCATTAAAATATAGATCAAAATTACTGAATCTTTTATCATTGTAATTATCCCCTTTTAAATCATCATCGGAATAAAATAAATATTTCCCTGAATCTTTATGTTCGTAATGATTGACATTTTCGAATTCTAGAGTTTCCTTGTTAATAGCAGGAACTGGGCAATTAGTTTTATAGCTAAATCTACCTCCGCCTAATCTAAATTCATTTTTAAAACCGCAGCTGCGGCATAAGGTTGCTACTATGTTTCCCATATTTTACTTATTTGCAATTGTAATTTTATTTTAATCTTGAAATTTAAAAAATATATAGAAGTAAAGCTTACTCTTGTTTTTCTGTCGGCTTACTTGATTTCGAAAGATTTGGTGCGTTGTAAACGTATCGTTTTCTAGCACAGCAAGCTTTTGGTTTTGATATTTTTTTTCGACGTGGAATTCTTCGTATCGAAAAAAAATCAAGTTCACTAGAACCTTCTATAAACTACGTAAACCAGCTAAAAATCCTTGTACAACACTTTTTGTATGTTCAAAATTTTCTGATTTTTGATGGGAAGGTTCGTTGAGGTACAATCTGCGATTGACTTCTAGCATAACGGATTGCACATTCTTGTTTTTATGGTAGTGTTCCATGGGTACTATAGTGCCACTATAAGGGGTGTCAATGCCTAATGAATAGCCTAAATTTTCAAAGTAGTCTTTCGAAAAATCGATTAATTTTTGAGGCGTATGAAATGCATCGGTGCCAATATTGTAATCGGGGGTGTTCGTATCTTGAACCAACGCTCTTTGTAAAGGGACTGAAGGAAAGGAATGGCAATCGACTACTAGTGCTTTTTCAGTTTGTTGCAGCTGCTGTAGCACGCTACTGTTTAATTTTTTGTGGTGTGGGTCATAAAAATTTTCTAAAATGAATGCCCTGTTTTGGGCCGTCACTTCGCGCATTTTGTCGCCGCTGTCGAGGGTTTCGTATAGCACGCCCATGCCAAACTTTGCCATTACCTCCTGACTGTCATCCGTGAAACGCTCTGGGTCGCAAAAGATACGGGAGAAAGGAGCGACTACGCTGACATCAGTTGGATTGCTAAATAATTCATCGGTATACCAATCTGTTAGCTTTTCTATTTCAGCATTGAGAATATCCTGCCCGACGACATAACCTTGTAGCGACGGAATTATGGTGGAGGAATGCGGAATGTGTAGTATTAACTTTTTCATAGTTCTCTTTTTTTACAACTGAATTTTAGGATCTATCTCATCTGATTTTTCCAAGCAAATGGTATCATCTGGAAATACTATAACCGTTCTAATTTGATCCAAGCTTTCCATAAGCAATTGTACTAATTGCAGGATTGCTTTTTTCAGCAGTTTTTCGGTTGTTGGAAATTTAGGATATTGTATAAAATCAAGCGTTACCGATGGTTCTTCCTGACCTAAGAATACAATTTCACATGGCGTAAGTTTTATGCTTAAAGCTATACCCAGCTCTTTTTTGATTTTTTCTTGGGATTGGAACACTACTTTTTTAAAATCACCCAAAGTAATAGGTTCGTTTGAATATGCTTTGTACAATCCTATTGTTGCCTGGGCTGTGTACGTTTTAATGCTTATGCTGTTCATCGTTTATATAATTATATCTTGAGTCATTTTGCGTTCTGTTGGAATCATTATCTTGGCGATTGGATTATTAAAAGATTTACTCAAGGATGCAGCGGAATACAGCTAGTCTTCAAGCATTGTAAGTAACAACCGATTTATTATTGAACGGTTTAATCTAGTTTTTGTTCAGTTGTTGGACAATCGAATTGCAAATGGTCTAAAATTATCATTGCCTTTTCCATAATTTTTTTAATTAATTCTTACGCAAAGGAAAAAGCTATATATGTATTGTAGGTGCGGAGTAAATTTATTATCCTAAAAGTCTATTATTCAAGAGATATGCTGCCATTCAATTAGAAAAAAAAGCTAGAACCAATGAAGACAGTTTCTATAGGAGTTAAGTATGTTTAAACTCTAAAGTTTGCAGGCTAACAATTTTGTCTAAATAATCGGCATGCATTTTTTTGTGATTTTTAATACGATTGTAGGTGTATTTGTCAAATATTGTCTCTATTGTAACTTGAGAGTTAGATTTTTTATATGGAATCAAATTAAAACCTTTAGGACTGTCAATGATCAAAAAATTTAGGTAAATTAATCTATCGTGAAAATCATACTTCCCTTTTTGTAAAGTGTTTGATATAATTTTTATTTTTAATTGGTAATTTGCAAATACACTATTTAATCGCCTCAATTTTTTATCTGCCTCGTCCTTTATTTGCTCAAAAGTTCCTGGCTGAAGAGGATTTAAATCTTTAGTATAGATCTCTAAGTCGGACTTTTGTTGGTAATTTTTCCCTATTATATTTTGTAAAATCGGGATCAAGTTATCTTGTATTTTTTGTGTGCTTTTATCAGCTAAGATATATCCGTCATTAATCATAATTTTATTAAAAGGGATGTTTTTTAGATTGCTTAAAAATTCCCAGCCCCTAAATTGATCGCTCAAATCAATCTTAAAATGACAACTATAGATAATACTTTCTATTTTAGCTTTATAGTTCTTTGACGAAAAACACATTGCACCTTTTAGTTCAGCAGTATTAAACCAATCTTCATTGCCCTGAGCAAAAATTAAAGTTTGCTCACATTTAGATTTTTCAAAAAAATGTTCTTTAATTGATCTCACCGTAATAGGACTACTGTAGATACTGCGAGCGTGAAAAAATGGATTATCATTTTTCAATGATTCTAATTGTTCAATAGAATCAATTGTACAATCAATAAACCATTCTACCTCTGCATATTCCTTTAGAATTGTCGCTACAATCTTTTGTGAGGCAGAAGCTGTTTTATCATCAAATTCGAGATAAAAATTATCCAAAAACTCCTTTTCAATATACAGTTCCATACTAATTGTTTTGTTCTTGGCTCAATTTCATTAAATCAAATTGCAAACGGCTTGTTTCATCATAAAATCCAGGACCAAACGTATCGCTTAGATTTCCGTTTGCTCTGATTTCGATAGGTTTAACTTTTGGTTCATTTGCAGTTACATACTTATCAGCATTGAAATAATAGATAATCGATTTATCTGTTGTAACTGATTTATTAGCTGTTAAAAATTGTAGTTTTCTGATTAGATATTCGCTATGTGTTTCTATAACAAAATTGATATATGGATAATATTCTATAGTAGCGACTAACAAATCCGCTAATTTTGATTGTAAACTAGGATGTAAATTGGCTTCTGGTTCTTCGATTATTAGTGTTTTATTTTCACCATATTCTCTAGATTTGTAAATATTTTCTTGATGTTCACCTGGATTAAAAACTTTAGAAGGATTGTGAATAGAAGGTAAAAGCGTTGCTAATTTTAAAATTATCGGAATTAGTTGTGAGTAGCCAAATCCAACATCAGATAACGCTATTTTTTTGTCATTGACAGTTAAATAAACTACTGAAATGACATTTTCAAAGCGCTCAACCGTAAGCTTTCCCGGAATTTCTAAAACAGTAAATATCTTTTCGAGATAAATTCTATTTTTATCCGATTTATTGAAGAAGTCTAATACAATTTTGTCAATATCATTTTCTGATTTATTACTAAGAATTCTTTTCTGACTCCCTCTATTTGCAGAAAGATACTCTATAGTATTAAAATCTTCAGCTAAACCTTTCATAAAGTTGTCGAATTGTTGAAAGAAAGTTTTTTGGTAATTTATCTTCTTATTTTTAAAATAAGAATTATCACTTGCTGATTCAAATAATTTTTCGGTTAAAAATAACCTGCCCAATCTAGTTTCTTTAATTTCAATATTTTCTTCCTTTAAAGACTTTGAGAAATAATCTTTAATTTCGAGTTTAACCTGTTCGTTTGCGTTATTTAAACAGCTACTTAATTGATAAATTAATGGGTAATTAGAATAAAAATTAACTTTTGAAAATTTTAATTTTTGTTGTTCAATAATTTCTTCTCTGTGATATTGAGTTGCTTTTATTCCTTTTATAAAAATATCATAAAGTAAAAAATCTTTTTCCAATTTTCTAATTTCGTGCTTTAAAACGATTTTACCAATTGGCGAATTGTACTCTAAATCAGTTTCTTCAAAGCCATATCCCTCAATACTCTTATAAATTTCTTCATAATTTTCGATTGACAAATCACCTTCATAAATTTTCACTGAACCTCCTAACTCACCGATTTCAGGAGCACCTGGTATATAAAGCTCTCGATTGTCACTTACCTTTGAAAAATTAGTTTTTTCATTATGGTAAAGTAAATTCATCATTAAATCAATATTCAAATTCAAACGATAAATAGTATTTTTATTTTCTACATCAGAAGTAAGATTGATGGAAAACAAGCTAGCCTCTTTGTTAGCAATATTAAAAGCAACTATTTCATTACTTGTGCCAAAAGGTGCATAAAGGACATCAACAAAAAAGCTGTCATCCAAAAAAATCAATTGATTATCGTATCGAATCTTTAAAAACTTATTATCATTTTCCCAATTAAGGACTTTTTCGAAACTTTCCAAATTATGCAATCCTTCCTCAAAATTTAATTTGGAAACCCCATTCTTTAACAACAGTAATAGTTTAGTAAATGAACTTTTTCCTGCATTGTTTGGACCAACAAGTAATGTAAGAGGTCTAATCTCAAATTCAGTAAATTCTTTGAATACTCTAAAATTCTCAACACCTATTTTCTTAATCATGTTTTGTTTATTTTAATGCAAAATAAATCTATATCTACGCAGCTTTACTGCATAGTAAGAAATATTCCGTAGTATTGTATCAAATCTAACCAAATTAAATCATTTTATATTATGGCAGTCACAAAAAAGCCACTTGTTCGCTATAAAATTTTAGATGCCTGTTTTAAAAATCCTTATAAGAATTTTACTATTGATATTTTATTGGCGACAGTTAATGAAAAGCTACTGGATTTGTTTGATGATGAAACCCAATGTATTAAACTTCGTCAGTTGCAAGATGATATTTCTTTTATGAAAAGTGAGGAAGGATGGGGTATTGAACTGGATGATATAAAAGAGGGTAAAAAAAGGATTTATCGGTATGAAGATTTAAATTATTCTATCAATAATGCTCCGTTAAATGAGGTAGAAATGGATCAGTTCCAGTCAGCTATACAGGTGCTTTCACAATTTGAGGGTATGCCACAGTTTGAAGGAATTCAGGAGATTATAGCAAAATTGAAAACTGATTTAAAAGTATCAACTAATGAGAAACCGTTTATTGGTTTTGACAGTTCCCAAGATTTAAAAGGCATTGAATATTTTAGTACACTGTATAATGCCGTGCAAAATAAAACTCCTTTAGAAATCACCTATAAAGACTTTAAAACAGAAGAACCTTATACTTATATTTTTCACCCCTATTATCTAAAAGAGTATAATAATCGGTGGTTTTTGTTTGGTTTCCATCCCGAAAGTTATAAATGGGACTGGAATGTAGCTATTGATAGAATAGTGTCTGTAATACCGTGCTCTGTGCCTTTTGTAGTTAATGAAATTATTGATTGGCAAGACTATTTTTCGGACATGATAGGAGTTAGTAAAGGAGTAAATGCTGTTTTAGAAGATGTCGTGTTACATTTTAACCAATTGACTGGAAAGTACATGGAGAATAAATCGATACACGAAACCCAAAAGCATAAATGGATTGATGAATTTACTTTAGAGTTGAAGATTAAAGTGATGCCTAACTACGAATTAGAGCGATTGATTTTGTCCTATGGTGAAAGCGTAAAGGTCATAGAACCTCAACATTTGCAAGACAAGATAAAATTACGTTTATTAAAAGGGTTAGAGAATTATTAAGCAAACATTGCATTTTCGTTGACTTGATTGATCACCTTAATGATTTTTACTGCTTTATCTTCTTCTGGAAAAATTCCGAAAATACCCTGATCGTGTTGCTCGTTAAAGGGAGATTGAGTCAATAATTCCTTTTCAATAAATCCTTTCTGATTAAGGTAAGTGATGATTTTTTTAATGAATGTGATTTGATTAGCGTTTAAATTTCCCTTCGAAATAAAGTCTGCAAATAACTGATTTGACACTTCAATATCTAATCCAACAATATTGCGAATAAATTTACCTAACGGCTGGTCTCCATATTCTTGAGCAAATTTATCTTTACTCTCCAAGGCTTCATTAATTAGAAATTGCTCTAAAACGCCTATTTCTTTTTCGGTAATAGGTAAATTCTTGTATAGTTTATCAATTACCAAATGTGATTTGTTTTTTCTGATAAAGGCTTCTACCCGGTCTTTGTAACTCTGTAAACTAGTGTATGAAGCTATTATGTCAATTTCTTCTACGGCATCTAAATCGAGTTCATCACTAAATGAGGTATAAATAGGATCTAGTTTCTTTTCGTCTTTTAGAAACTGCACTAAATCACGTATGTCTTGACGAATTTCTTCTAGATTCTCTGCATTAACTGTACTCCAAAATTGTTCGTTTTGTAGTTTCTTTATGGTTGAAAGCTTGGCTTGCACTGCAGGAATATTTCGCTTGGTGAATAACATATTTGCAATATTGAAAATATTATCAATATGTTTTACTTGGGCTTTATTTCCTGTAACCAAGGCCAGTTGCAATTTATAAACCAATAAATCAAATCGTTTTGCAAATTCATCTTTATCTTGGTTGTAATCTATTAGATGAGATAAGTTGCTTTGAATGTTGAGTATATCACCTTGCAACAAGTTGTTCCATCGTGCTCTATTTTTATACTCCAAAACATAACGCCAATGTTTGCGCACTTCAAAACGACTGTCATCTAAATCATCTACCAATTGATGCAAATCATCCGTGTATTGAACTTGGATTTTCTCTTGCTCGTCTGTAGGGTTTTGTAATAAGCGAACGGCCATTACAATGTCGAGTTTGGTATTGAATGTTTGTTGTGATAGTGGAAGACTGGTTTTTTGTATTTCACCATCCGGATTATCACCGAAATATTCAAAATTACCACAGAAATCAAAAATTAAAAAATATTCTTTGTCGACTCCCGGTTCAAAAATATCAGGACATAGACGAGTCCCTCGGCCAATCATCTGCCAGTACTTTGAAAATGATTTTACTTCTTTGAAAAAAATCAAATTTAATACTCGAGGTGCATCAACACCTGTGTCCATCATATCTACTGAGACTGCTATTTGGGGGTCTTTTTCTTCTCCCTTATCGAAACAAAACTTTTCCAATAGATCCTGAGCCTTATCTTCGTAATTATCAATAACTCTAAGGAATTCACCGACATATTGAGGGTAGTTTTTATTGAAACGTTCTTCAATAAAAGCTGCATGTTTATGGTTTTTTGCAAAAATAATTGACTTACCTATTTTGTCACCGCCTTCTATTTTTTGGCCATTAGTCATCAAATAATCGAGTACCCTATCGATGGTGTCATCGTTATATAACCAGGAGTTTATTTGACTTTTATTTACTTTCTCAACTATATTTTCATCACCAAATTGAACCCCGAAAATCTCTCTAAATCTTGTTTTATCTCCTTCTGAAAGATCATCATATACTATTCCTTCTCTAGGGAACTTTAAGGGTATTTTGAATGCTTTAGGTGGTTTTAGAAATTTATCTGCTACTGCCTTGTTTAATTCGTAGGCATAGGTTGGATTATCATCTTCAATTTCAAAAAGTGCATAAGTATTGTGGTCAATATCTTTTTTTGGGGTAGCTGTTAAGCCAATGAGGAGACTATCAAAATACGTAAAAATAGATTGGTATTTTGAATAAACTGAACGGTGGGCTTCGTCAATGATTATGATATCAAAATGGCCCACACCATAAAAGCGTTCGTCTTCCTTCTTAAGGTTGTCAATTTTATTTAGAATGGTCTTGTAAGTAGAGAAGACTACTCTGGTACCATTATCCTCTTTTTCCTTGGTTAAGTCAATTGCTGATAGATGTGGTAAATGTTCCTTAAAGGCATTTTTAGCTTGTGTTACCAATGCATTTCTATCAGCTAGAAACAAGATTCTTTTAGCCCAATTACATTTGGTAAACATATCCACGATTGCTGCTGCTGTTCTTGTTTTACCACTACCAGTTGCCATAACCAGTAACGCTTTTCTATTTTTTCCTTTTAGTTGATTTTGATATGTCGTCACTAGACTTTCAGCTACGCGTTGAATAGCTTCTAGTTGGTAATATCTTCCAGCAATAGCCTTATTGACATCAAAATCTCTTAGATCTTTGCGGTCACGACGTCTATCTACAAGAAGTTGCAGCTCTTCTTTGGTATAAAAACCTTGTACTTTACGGTCAGGATAAAATGTATTGTCCCAAAGGTGTGTTTCAAATCCATTACTGTAAAAAATAATGGGCCGTTGGCCTGTACTTTTTTCTAAACAATCTGCATATAGACTGGCTTGATGTTTTCCTTTGGACGCATTATGAATAGTACTTTTAGCTTCAACTACTGCTAGTGGCAAGCCGTTATCACCCCATAATACATAATCTACAAAACC
Organism: Flavobacterium hiemivividum; assembly: GCF_004349145.1. Classification (GTDB taxonomy): domain Bacteria; phylum Bacteroidota; class Bacteroidia; order Flavobacteriales; family Flavobacteriaceae; genus Flavobacterium; species Flavobacterium hiemivividum. The sequence goes on from NZ_SMFO01000018.1 coordinate 39,142, forward strand.
TTTGCCGGACGGATTAGTAGTTAAAGGCATTCCAAATACCTCGAATTCAACATCTCTACCTTGTTGGAGTTTATCCCAACCCGCTTCTCTTAATAATAAATCAATTAAAATAAGTCGGGTTTCGTGTTCAGAAGTTAATTCAGGAATAGCCTGTTCAACTGTTATTTCTTGAAAACGAACTTCTTTACGCTCTGCAATGATTTGCTCTTGCTCGTCTAATTGCTTGCGTAGGGATTTATTCTCTTCTGCTAGTTTTACTTGTAGTTTTAATGTTTTTTGAGCTTCTGCACGTTCTAATTCTAGTTTTTCTGCTAGTGCTTGCAGTTGTTTGCTAGTTTTATCGTTAGTATCTCCGTAGGGAATTACTCTCTCGTCAAAAAGAGGAATTTCAGGATTGTTTTCGCTGTAATATTTGCTGAGAAAAGTCAGAAAGCGAAAGCTGTTTTTTAAGGATTGTAATGCATCTAATGCTTTTACCGTCTTACCGTGTGCAGCATTATTTCCGTTCAGGCGTATGATATCCAATTCCATCAACATACTTGGTTTGAGTATGTTTTTGAAACTTTCGTTGTGGAGTAAGGCCCCTAACTTGGTGTCATATGGGAGCTCTAAATCTTCATCATTTTTGTACAACCAAAACATAGCTTTCTCCAAGGTGCTTCTGCACAATAGCGCTGCATAACGAGGAGCCGTAAAGGTGTGTTTTTCGGCTTCTTGAATTTCACGATAGATTTCGGGAAATTCGTTTTGGAGAAAAATGAAGTTACTTTGCATGAGAATTTAATTATGCGACTAAAATACTACTTAAATTTCAATATGTTTAAATAAGACGTTATGAAAAGATTGAATTGCATTCTTTCTTGTAAAATTGAACGTATTTAAATCAAATCGGTTGTCACATTCTGGGCAGACAAAGGTAGTACCACTTGAAAATTTTGTTTCTTCGAAGGGTTCTGCAATTAGTTGGCTGTCTTTCATTTTATCATTAAAATCAGGTATATTAAAGCCTGATTTTATAAGTCCTTCCAAATGGTTCCTGTACTCATCATAACTAAACTGACCTCTTCTCCAAATAAACCACCACTTATTGTCTTTCGGTCTTTGGCCATATTTTGTTATGTTAACATGCTTGTCTTTGTGTTCTATAAACCAATTTAGCTGTTTAACATATAAATCTGAATTCACTTTAGGCTCGATCATTTCTGTACCGCAATCACTGCAGCAGAGTATTCCTCTATTTCGGTGTCCCTCAATATGACATTTATATTCTTGTCCAAATTTTTCAAGATATGATTTTCGAGCCACCAGTTTTTCTGAACTACAGCAAGCATTGCAATTTTTACAAATGTACCAGCCGCATTCTTCTCCATAACCATGCGTCTTGCATTTTACGGAATCACGGCTGTCAATAATATCTTCACATTTACCATTCAAACAATGTGAAAGGTATATATCCTTGTCTATCTCTGTGCAATCTACGTTCTTACAAGAAAAATGAGTAACCCCATAAAATGCATAATTTGATTTTCCTTTCGGTTTTAGAATAGAATTACATTTTTTACATGATAAATGAGACAAAAATCGATTAACACGGTTAATCACATTTAACATTATTTCATATTGTCCTTCGTTGAAAGGAATCTGTAATACCCTCAAAATATCTTCTAAAGTATACTGTCTCCATTCATTGCTATTGTGTTTCGTCCTACATGGATCAAAGCATTGACTATTTTCACACCACCAAAATTCAAATCCTGATTTTTTACAAAGAGCAGGTGTTTCTGTTCCTTTTATAGTTGCCTTTACACCATCGCAATACGTTGAAAATCTCGGTAAGAATTTTTCTTTTTTAATTGTTATATAATGTTCTGCTACCTCTTTGGTTTCAGGATTAATGGTGTTATCGAGTTTTTCGATAATAGTTTTACCAGTGCATTTTTCAAAGAAACCATCTATTACAAGTAAATCCTTTGGTCTTTTTACATATGAAGCGACAATGTCAAAAACGGTATTTCTTGATGTTGAAGTCCCGTTTTTAAGATCTACTATGATTTTTAGGATGACACTCAATGTAAAATCTAAACCAACTCCATCTATTTCTTTGGCATACTCACTAGTTTGATAGTCAATTGTTGTGATTTTTTGAAGGTCCTCGATTGTGAGTTGCAGTTTTTTCTCGGCGATCAATTTGATTGTTTTTTTGAAAAATAATTTCTGCGCTGTGGACGAAAGTAAACCAGTGTAGATTACAACGTCATTATAATCAATGTCATAGGTGTAGTCTAAAATAAATAATTGCAATTTGTAATAACTGTCAGCTTTATTGGAGATTTCAGCTATATATTCATTTTTAGTTTCGATGTCAGAAATAAGATCAATAAAAAATGTAACAGTTTGAAAAGTATCTTTTTCATTAATGGTATCTTTTTCAAAATGAGTTTTAGCCAGAATATTTTTAAAATCAGCATTAGTGATTTTATCTATGTAAGCAGAAGCCTTAGAAAAATATTTTGATTTTTCATCTGCACTATTGGTACTATAATAGTAATTTTTGAAGCTGATTAAATTGTTATATATGGATTCAAAAGGGAAATAGTTAATAATTTTATTTTCCCATAACCTTAGCAACAAATCTTCTTGAACGATATTATAATTTATTGATATTTCATATTGTTTAAAAAGATCAATTATTAAAACCAACAATTCATAGTTATAATAATCATTCGAAGTACATTTTTCTGTAAAAATTTGATTTAAAATCTCTTTTCTATCGCTTTCATTTATGCGGTCAAGTATTTGGATATCTCGGTTCGATTTGTGCCACTGATTTCGGTTAGACCGTGCCACCCATTTCGGTCAATTTGTGCCACTATTTCGGTTCGATTTGTGCCACTTGACTAAAAAGTCACAGTATTCCGGTTCGATTTGTGCCACTATTTTGGTTCAATTTGTGTCACTTGACTAATAAATCATGGTATTCCGGTTCGATTTGTGCCACTTTGAAAGATCAAAATCAGCTACTATCTTGTTGTTATCTAAAACAGTACGATATGGCTAATAAACTTGATCCTATGGACTTAAAACAAATCATTACT
>NZ_SMFO01000019.1 GCF_004349145.1 Flavobacterium hiemivividum
CTCATCTTTCACCGATAAATCTTTAAATACATCTTGATGCCAAGTCATATTACTATAAGGTATTAATCCAAATTTCTCTGGGCTATCCCTTTGTGAAAGGTAGATTGCATACGCGTTACGCACCCGTGCGCCGGTCTCAAAGAAGCAAGCTYCTTCTACCCCTCGACTTGCATGTGTTAAGCCTGCCGCTAGCGTTCATCCTGAGCCAGGATCAAACTCTTCATCGTATATTATATGAGAATAAATTCTCTTTTTGTTTTTGACTGAAGGTCTAGTGGTTTTTTCAAATCTCTCGATTCYATTACTCTTTATTCTTTTGTTCTAACATCTCTGTTAAAACGGCTGTCAATTCAATATGTCTAGGAACGTGTTCTTCTTCTTTTTTAAACTGAATTTATTTCAGTTTCCAACTTCAATCAYCATGYAAACATGTTTCTCGAAGCGGGTGCAAAAGTAACAAAGTCTTTTGTTTCTCGCAAGAAAAATTTAAAGTTTTTTTTGAAGATTTAAATCCTCATTTCTTTATCTTTTCTCTGCAGTCTTTCAAGGAACATTGCGCGTTTTGCGGGCTGCAAATGTAATAAGCAATTTCGAATCTCACAAGCTTTATTTTGATTTATTTTAGAAATAATTCCAAACCTAAACCCCTTTATAACCTGTCAATATTCTTATGAACTTATTCGCTGTTGCGGGTGCAAAAGTAGCACCTTTATACCGTTAAACAATACTTTTGATAAACTATTTTCTGCGCTTTTCTTAACGCAGCGTTTAACTCGCTGGAAATACGTGTTTTGAAAAGGAAAGTTTTTCCTCCTCCGCCCGAACCGTCGGGAATCTCCCAAGGAAAGAGTGACTTTGTGCTCTTTGTTTGCCTTGTTTCGTTGAGAATACAGCATGTTTGCTAATACTTTATAATTAGCAGGACAAGCTTCCTACTCTTGACAACTACTTTAATTAGTGGTTTTACTTTCTATACAACTATATATACGTGTAGTTTTTTTGGAGACTTTACTAATACTCACTAAATCTCACCGCTGAAAACAACTCCCCTAGCCCCATAGCAGTGAAAATACAATCGAGCCCGTCTCGTCTTTTCGGACGAGAAGCGACGGAGAGGTAAATTGTAGCGTCCAGAAGTCTCGGGAGCGGATCCCGATAGCGATCGGGATAGCTCCTAAAAAAAAAGTGGCTACTCCTTATATATAGGTACAGCCTCTTTTTTTTTATAATGGAGAACTCCCAAATACTATTTAATTTTTGGTTGCTGTGCCTTCGCTTCCCAGAAATCATTTAGATTATCGATATCTACAGGGTGTGCAGGGGGTTGATTTTGTAATCTCCCCGATTCGAAGGCTCTTGACAATATGGTTTCTATTAAAAAGTCTTCATTAGACACGTAGGGAGCATATTCTGTTTTCAAATTAATGTCAAACATGCTGGCGGCGGTGTTAGACCAAAACGCTTTCCAACCACTTTTCAGAGTTTTTACAAGGTCATACGTAGAAGTACCTGTTTGACGATGGATTAACTTTACTAATATTCGGCCTTGACTGCGGGACAATTTTTTAAGCTTTGCTTCAAATTCGTCATTGAGATAACTTTCCACAATCTTAAAGTACTTCTTCTTTTCTCTATTGGTAGATAGCTTCTCCATTCCTTTATTCAACAACGTCAATCTTTCGGAAGCCAATTTGGCATAAGGATAGGTCCTATAGACTCTGCTTTGCAAAATCAAAAACTGCTTCTTAGCTTCAGGATCCAGCTTTTCCTTAGAAACAATAATTTCTTCCAATTGAATAGTGTCATTTAACGATTCATCTGTATCGCGCAAAACATAACCCATTTTAGTAGTGTCTTTCGAAATAACCTGAGCATTGGCTACTATCGTTACAAAAAGAAAGAAAATCGAAAATTTAATAAACTGCATAAAGAAAAAATTTAGGGTAAAATTATACATTATATATGCAAGTGTAATGCCAATTCTATAATTTAGCAAAAAATATATTTTATGAGCACTAAATCGATATTAAAGAAATCCTCTATTACATTTTTAGAGAAATATTTAAACAACGCTTCCCCTACAGGATTCGAAGCCGAAGGACAAAAAATTTGGATGGATTACCTAAAACCTTATGTTGATACCTTTATAACGGACACATACGGAACTGCGGTAGGAATTATTAATCCTGATGCTCCTTATAAAGTAGTGATTGAAGGACATGCTGACGAAATTTCATGGTATGTAAATTATATTACTGACGATGGTTTAATATATGTTATTCGCAATGGAGGTTCAGATCACCAGATTGCTCCTTCTAAACGCGTTAACATTCATACCAAAAAAGGAATTGTGAAAGGTGTTTTTGGATGGCCTGCAATACATACTAGAAAAGGTGAAAAAGAAGAAACTCCTAAAATCAGCAACTTATTTATCGATATAGGTTGTGAGACAAAAGAAGAGGTGGATAAAATGGGCGTTCATGTGGGATGTGTAATTACTTACCCGGATGAATTCATGATTCTTAACGAAAATAAATTTGTTTGTCGCGCCATTGATAACCGCATGGGTGGCTTTATGATTGCCGAAGTAGCGCGTTTATTACATGAAAATAAAGTAAAATTACCTTTCGGATTATACATTACTAATTCCGTTCAAGAAGAAGTAGGGCTTCGTGGAGCGGAGATGATCACTAAAACCATCAAACCAAATGTAGCAATTGTTACTGACGTGTGTCATGACTCGACTACCCCAATGATCGAGAAGAAAATTGAAGGAGAAACAAAAATAGGAAAAGGACCAGTCGTTACTTATGCACCTGCAGTTCAAAATAATCTGAGAGAACTAATTCTAGATACTGCCCAAGAAAAGAAAATTCCTTTCCAGCGTTTAGCTTCTTCAAGAGTTACTGGAACAGACACAGATGCATTTGCTTATAGCAATGGCGGCGTGGCTTCGGCTTTGATTTCGCTTCCTTTGCGCTACATGCATACCACTGTTGAAATGGTGCACCGCGATGATGTTGAAAATGTCATCAAATTAATATACGAAACGATATTAAAATTAGAGAACAACGAAACGTTTTCTTATTTTAAATAATAGTTTCAGGAGCTTTTCCCGTTCTCCGCTATATCTTTTGTCCCAAAAACCGGGACAAAAGGATGCCGCTACTACCGGGGCTAAAATAATACCTATATAATTTATTTGGTATAAAAGCCGTAATTCTATCACAGAATTACGGCTTTTTATGTTAAATTTACTTACCAAAAAACCTATAAATGCAATCGAAGGCCAATAATGTCGAAGAATATTTAAAAGAACTCCCCGAAGGTCGAAAAACACCAATAAACAAACTTCGAGAAATCATTCTTGCCAATATCCCTACAGACTTTAACGAGGAAATGAGTTATGGAATGATAGGATATGTGGTTCCGTTCACGATATATCCAGAAGGATATCATTGTAATAAAGAATTGCCATTGCCTTTTATCAGTATAGCTTCACAGAAAAACTTTATTGCGTTATATCATATGGGTATTTATGCTAGTCCTGCTTTATTGAAATGGTTTACTGACGAATATCCCAAACACACCAATCTAAAATTAGACATGGGAAAGAGTTGCATTCGATTCAAAAAAATAGATCAGATTCCTTTTGACTTGATTGTGGAGCTTGTTCGAAAAATGTCAGTTGCTGAATGGATTGCCGCTTACGAAGCTCAAATAAAAAAATCAAAATAATCTAAAAATTCAAAAATATGAAGATTATCAAACATATTCTATTTGCCATTCTTGGAATTATCGCACTAGCATTGATTGTAGCAGTATTTCTCCCTAAAGATTACACCGTGCAAAGAGAGATTGTGATTAACCAACCTAGTGACAGTGTATATAATTATCTTAAATTCTTGAAAAATCAAGATGAATTTAGTGTTTGGGCGAAAACAGATCCCAATATGAAAAAAACATTTACAGGTACTGATGGAACAGTAGGAGCTATATCAGCTTGGGAAAGTACAAATGAAAACGTAGGTGCAGGCGAACAAGAAATAAAAAAGCTAACTGAAGGAGAAAAAATCGATTTTGAATTGCGTTTTAAATTCCCATTTGAAGCAACTGATAAAGCTTATTTTTCAACTCAATCAATTTCGACAAATGAAACTAAAGTTCGCTGGGGATATGATGGACATATCCCTTATCCTATGAATTTAATGATGCCTTTTATGGGAATGGACGAAATGATTGGTAAAGACCTACAACAAGGACTTGACAATCTTAAAGTCATATTAGAAAAATAATTATATTAAAATAAAAAACAAAACCGCAATTCCTTTCAGGATTGCGGTTTTGTTTTTTACAAATAGCGTGTAGTTTTATCTTTTTTCTAGATAAGCCAACACATTTTTCTCTATTCTTTCATTGATATTTGAAATATCAGCCTTAACGAATTTTTCACCAAGGATTTTTTCATATAATTCAATATATCTTTCGGATACGGTTTCGATATATTCCTCAGTCATATCAGGGATTTGTTGTCCTTCTAAACCTTGAAAACCATTTTGGATTAACCAACGACGCACAAATTCTTTTGACAATTGTTTTTGCTCCTCTCCTTTGTCTTGTCTTTCTTGATATCCTTCTGAATAAAAATAACGAGAAGAATCAGGTGTATGGATTTCGTCAATAAGAACAATTACTCCATCTTTAGTTTTACCAAATTCATATTTAGTATCTACCAAAATCAATCCGCGGCTTGCTGCAATTTCAGTTCCTCTTTGAAATAAAGCTCTGGTATATTTTTCTAAAACCAAATAGTCTTCTTCAGAAACGATTTCTTTAGATAGAATGCTTTCTCTTGAAATATCAGCATCGTGCTCTCCATTATCCGCCTTTGTTGTTGGCGTAATAATTGCTTCTGGAAATTTATCATTTTCCTTTAATCCTTCTGGCATTGGGACACCACAAATTTCTCTTTTACCAAGAGCATATTCACGTGCCGCATGACCAGATAGATATCCACGAATCACCATTTCTACTTTGAAAGGGATACATAAATGACCTACAGCTACACTAGGATCCGGTGTTGCAATCAACCAGTTAGGAACAATATCTTGCGTTAATTCCATGAACTTAGTAGCAATTTGGTTCAGAATCTGACCTTTATAAGGAATTCCTTTTGGCAATACGACATCAAAAGCAGATAGCCTGTCTGTGGCTACCATTACTAAAAGATCGTCATTGATATTGTATACTTCCCTTACTTTACCTCGGTAAACCGATTTTTGATTTGGGAAATTAAAATTAGTAGTTGTAATTGTATTACTCATTATGAATAGGTGTTGCGTTGTTGTTTTGCAAAAATAGGTTGTTTCAAAGAGATACACAAAATTGTTGAAACATTATTAAGGTCATGGAACGTACTATTTTTCAAGAAGCGTTTCATTAAATAAATTCAATATTCTGCTGTACTCATCAACCCACGAATAGGTTTCTTTAAAACCGTGAGCTTCAACAGGAAATGAGGATAAGCTCCAGTTTTTCTTACCAAGTTCTATAAAACGCTGTGACAAACGCACTACATCTTTGTACTCCACATTATTATCTACCATTCCGTGTAGCATCAACAAGTTTCCTTGTAAATTATCAGCGAAATAAATTGGCGAGCTTTTTCTAAAAGCATTAGGATCTGTTTCTGGAAAATTAAGAATATTACCTGTGTAGCCATGATTGTAATGTGCCCAATCTGTAACTGAACGTAAAGCCGCTCCAGCCTTAAATTCATTTGGCGTAGTTAACATAGCCATTAGAGTAATAAATCCACCGTAAGATCCACCATAGATACCCACTTTCGTAGGGTTAATGCCTAAGTTTTCGACTAAGAACTTTTTACCGTCAATTTGATCTGTTAAATCTTTTCCTCCCATAAAACGGTAAATACCCGTTCTAAAATCACGTCCGTAACCATCACTTCCTCTGTAATCAATATCCAAAACGGTGTAGCCTAGATCTGTCAATAAATTATGAAACATAAATTCTCTATGATACGTACTCCAATAATTATGAGCGTTTTGCAAATAGCCTGCACCATGAACAAAAAGGATAGCCGCTTTATTTGATTTAGCCGAATCCGGTTTGTAAAGTCTTGCGTTTACATCAGTTCCATCCTGTGCTTTAATAGTGATTACTTCAGGAGTACGCCACGCATAAGAATCGAATTCTTTTGAGGTCGAATGCGTTATTTGTGCCAAGTTCGTCTCTTTTTTATTTGAAGCAATATAAAACTCCCAAGGTTTATTTTTGTAAGAATAACGAACAAGCAAAGTGCTTTCATCAGGAGAAAGAGTTACTTCATGAGCTCCATCTTTGGTTAGAATAGGTTGTAATTCTCCACCAGAAAAAGCCAATTTATAGAAACCACGATTTCCAGGATGGGTTGTATTTGTAGTTAAGTAAAAAGTCTTTTTATCTTTAGAAAGCGTTAGATCTCTTACTTCCCAATTGCCCTTTGTAAGTTGGTTTTTCTTATTTGTTCTTAAGTTATAACTGTAAAGATGTGAATATCCTGTCGCTTCTGACTGGAAATAAATGGTTTCGTTATCTCCCAAAAAATCTAAAGTTCCTGAGCCATAAGAATACGATGGAATTCCAGGTCCGCCAATCCAAGCTTCGTCATGCTGATAATCAATTTCTTTGAAAGTACCTTTTTCCAAATTTAATTGTACAATCCATCGGTCTTTATTGTCCAGGCTTCTTATCTCGGTAATTGCATAAACACCATTTTCACTAAACGTAGGTGCTTGGACAAAAACCAACTTGTCTTCCTTTTCTTTATTTTTTAAATTTTCATATTCGTTATAATAAACTGGTTTGTCCTGAATATGGCTTAATGAAGAGAAATTAACAAAATAAACTGAATCTTGAGCCACAGAATAAATTCCGAATTTTGATTTAGTTAAATTTGCAACTGAAACTTTCTTCTTTGTGTTTACCGATTGATTGTATCCGTCTTTTGTAATCACATTTTCCATTATTTCACTTTTAGTTTCAGCAGCAGTTACTACTCTAAAAGTGGCGTAATTCCCTTTTGGATCAATCTTTAAACCTTCAAACGATTCTTTACCGTAATAATAAGGCTTAGGAAAATCAGATTTATTTTTATCGGCCTTAGCCTTGTCCCAGTTTTTCTTAGCTTCTTGGTCACGAATAAACTGAAACAATTCTTTTTGCTGGCTTATTAAGAAACTGTCTTTCTCGTCTTCTTTATCCTTTTCTTTTCCTGATTTAAAATTTGTTATTTGGACAAGCGTTCCTTCTTTGGTGTCAAATTTTAGGACATTTTCATTTTGGGTAAAAAACAACACTCCAGCATCCTTTCCTAGTTGTAGGTTAGAAATTGAGCTGGATTGTTGCAGTAGTTTTTTAGTTTTTTTTGTTTGGATAGAATAGGAATACAAAGCCCCTTTATCAATATAATACACTGTATCCGAGTTCGGTTTACTCTTGAAATCTAATTTAGAAAATGCTGCTTCTGAATAAGAAACCAATTTAGCTTTTTCCATTCCTTTTTCCCAGAAATAAGTACTGGCTCCTAACTCATTATTGGGATTCCATTCAAAATATACTTTTTTACTATCTAAAGACCATCGACCAGAAAAAGGCTGCTCTCCAATGAAAGTATCTCCCTTCATGATGTCTTCTAACTGTAAACTTTGGCTTTGAACTGTAAAAGATAAAGTTATAAATGCGGTAATAATAAAAATAGCTCTGGTCATTTTTGTATAGTTTATTTCACACAAAAATACACTTTGAAACGTATTAAAAAAACAAATAGCTACTTTTAGGTTAGCTATACACTTAATATTGGCTCCTTCAAGAGTTTTTCAAATAAATAAGTAGCTACTCCATTATCATAATTAGTTGCAATTACTTCAAGATGTACTAACTTGCTTTTCAAACTATCTGGTGCATTGCCCATTAGCAATCCTTTTGCTGTAGCATTCAACATTTTTTCATCATTATAGCCATCTCCAAAAGAAATAGTCTCTTGAAAACTCAAATTTTCTATTTCTAAAATCTTGGCAATAGCCACACTTTTATCGACAGTCTTGTCCATAAACTCTAAACAATGTGGCAAACTGAAAGCATGACTAAAATCATCTGAATACCTTTCTACTATTTTATCTCTAAGTTCTATCAGTTTAGAATGACGTTCGTGTGTAAAAAACATTTTTATAGCAGTTAAATCTTCGACCGAATCAAAATTTACAAGCTCCGGAACATATTTTAATTCCGGCTGAAAACTGTTTAATGCTTCATTGTGTTTATTAGTCAACCAAGTATTTTCTTTAAATACTACAGTCGTGAACTCTTCATCTATTCCTAATGATAATACAGATTTTATGGCCTCACTACTAATGTTATGAGAAAAAAGAAGTTCGTTTTGTGGCGAGTGAATTCGCGCTCCATTTGAAGTTACTAAGTACGCTGGACAGCCTAAGCTCTCCACAATAGACATCGCATCGAGATGATGACGTCCTGTGGCAACAATTATAAGATATCCTTGACTGTGTAGCTCTTGAAAAACTGTTTTAGTATATTCTGAAATTTGGTGATGCTGATTTAGTAGTGTTCCGTCTAAGTCGCTTATTACTACTTTTATTTTCTCCTTTAACATTGTAATTTTCATATTCATTTGTAATAATTTCAAACTTATTGAATTTTGAAGATATTTCCAATAACAACTCAAAAGTTTACAAAATCTTTAATAGAAAACGAGAGTTTAAGAAACCATCTCATAAATTTGGCTGGGTTTTTAGCTGCAAATAATTTGGCTAAAAAACACTCCCATTTCCTTTTTATTTAAAAACGGATTGCCTTATTATCCTGCCAAATAAACGGTAACCCATTCCATATCTTAGAAAACTAAGTCCATTAGCATCAAAACCAATCGTATGACGTTTAAAATTTTTAGGCGGATTATCTGCAATTTTCAATACTTCCCGAACAATTTGCGGTTTTAAATCCACGTTTTTCTTGGTTTTCTTTTCTAAAATCTGACTTATCTTCTCCATCAAATTATTATAAGAAGCCAAAGACGATCGGTTTGATTTAACTACATTTTTTTGAAAATTAGTCTGAGTATTTCCAAATTGAACCGTAGAAACACTTATGTTAAAATCAATTAATTCATAAGCCATACATTCTGAAAAACTTTCAACTGCATGTTTCGTCGAATGGTAAAAGCTTCCTAAAGGCAAATTTACTAAACCGGCAATCGAGGAAATATTTATAAAATGTCCTTTTTTTTGTGCTCTAAATTCAGGAATAAATGCTCGGCAAACTTTTACAACTCCAAGCCAATTCACTTCGACAATTGTATTGATTTCCGAATCTTCTGATAGTTCCACAAAACTTCTATAGCCTACTCCTGCATTATTTATAACAACATCTATTGTTTTAAAATCTTCAATTATTTTTTTCTTAGCCGTTACAATGCTTTCAGTCGAGGTGACATCTAGCAAATAACAACTAATATTTTTCATTCCTTGTAATTCTTTTCCATGATCTAAATCAATCATTGTGGCAATAACATTCCAGCCATTGTGAGCAAAATGACAAGCGATTTCTTTACCAATACCTCCAGAAGCTCCCGTTATAAGTACATTATTCAATATTTATTTTTTTTTTAATCTATTACTATTATCCTGCAAATTAAATGCAACGATTATATACCCTTCCTGTAAAAAGGACTGATTATTATTTTAAAAAGTACGACCCCATGCGGAGTCGTACATAATATTCTTTTGACTATCTGTCAAAAATACAATTTCTATTTTTAGGCTGGATTCTCAGTATATTTATAAGCATCTAAGACTTTTTTCACTAATCTGTGTCTTACAATATCTTTATCGTCTAGATAAATAATTCCAATTCCTTCAATATCTTTTAAAACTAATAGCGCTTCTTTCAGCCCTGAAATAGTCCTTCTTGGTAAATCAACTTGGCCGGGATCTCCAGTTACCATGAACTTGGCACTTTTCCCCATTCGAGTCAAGAACATTTTCATCTGGGAATGAGTTGTATTTTGAGCCTCGTCCAATATTACAAACGCATGATCCAGCGTTCGCCCACGCATAAAGGCAAGCGGAGCAATTTGTATAATCCCTTTTAGAATATAATCTTCCAGTTTTTCATTGGGTATCATATCCCGTAAGGCGTCATACAGCGGCTGCATGTATGGATCCAATTTTTCTTTCATGTCTCCAGGAAGAAATCCTAGATTTTCCCCAGCTTCTACGGCTGGTCGAGTAAGGATAATGCGTTTTACCTGTTTTTCTTTCAAAGCTTTTACAGCCATTGCAACACCAGTATAGGTTTTCCCAGTTCCTGCAGGTCCTACCGCAAAAACCATGTCGTTTTTATTTATGGCATCCACCAGCAATTGTTGATTAGGTGTCATCGCCTTAATGATTTTACCCGCCACTCCGTGTACCAGAATTTTATCATTCACCGCGTTTCTTCTATCATCCTGACCCTCGCCTAGAATAACACGTTCAATAACATTGTTATCGATATTATTATATCTAGAAAAATGTAGCATTAAACGTTGAAAACGTTTTTCGAACTCGTCTAAGATTTCTTTTTCTCCAAATGCCTTTAGAGTAGTTCCACGGGCAACAATTTTCAGTTTTGGATAATATTTTTTAATAGTTTCAAGATGAGTGTCTTGAGCACCCCAAAATTCTTTTGGAGCGATGTCTATGAGCTCGATTATTCTTTCGTTCAAAAGTTGTAGTTTTATATTAAAATTAATCAATTAAAAAATCTAATTCATTTTGGTCTTAAACCTTAATATTATTTGTCTTATTATTTAGAATTTGTTTTTCGTTTTTTGCTTTTTTGAATTTACTATTATTAGATTTGCATTTCTCAAATTTAATGAAAATTAGTTTTAGAATACACCAATATTTATAAAAAATATATGTCAATAATTACCCTAACTACCGATTACGGCTTGAAAGATCACTTTGTTGGTGCGTTAAAAGGGAAAATATTTTCTGAGTATCCTGAAGCTTCCATTGTAGACATTTCACATCATATTGACCCATTTAACACAGTAGAAGCAAGTTACATTATTAGTGCTGCTTATTCCAGCTTTCCTAAAGGGACTGTTCACCTAATAGGAGTCGATATGGAACTCAATAAAGAGAACCAACATGTTGTAATGCAATGGAACGATTCTTACTTTATTGCTGCCGATAACGGAATTCTAAGCATGCTTTCGCAAAAAATTGTTCCTCAAAAAATGGTCGCTATAAATATTCACGATCGTTTGTCTAGCGAAGCAACTGGAATGGATGTTTTTGTTACGGTCGCTTGTCATATTGCAAAGGGTGGTTTGCTAAACGTTATTGGTAAAGAAATCAGTAGCATTAAACAAATAACCGAATTAAAAGCAGCGATTTCTGAGGACGGTAATACACTAAAAGGTAATGTTATTTATATCGATCATTTTGGAAATGTGGTTACCAATATTAGTAAAAGACAATTTATGGAGGTTGCTCGAGGAAGGCCTTATGAGATTGTCATGAAAACAAAAAACATCAAAACCATTTTGCCAAATTACTCTGCAATTGCGAGTTCTGATAAATATCCAATAAAAAATTATGAAGGAGAGAAACTAGCGATTTTTAATGAAGCTGGCTTTCTCGAAATTGCCATTTTTAGAAGTAACCCTTCCAAAGTAGGCTCTGCAAATAGCTTATTGGGTTTAAACTATAGAGATACGGTGTCTATTCAATTCAAGGATTAGAAGAATACCACATCCATAAAGTCTCAAATCATCAATCGTTAATCCTAAATCCTAGATCACATGTTGGTACGAATAGTAAAATTAAGTTTTCACGAGGAAAACATTCCTGCATTCCTAGAAAATTTCGAATCAATTAAAGAACGAATCAGAAATGCTCCTGGAAACCGTTTATTAGAGTTATATCAGGACAAAGACAACAAAAGTATCTTTTTCACGTATAGCTATTGGGATACCGAAGACGACTTAGAAAACTACAGAAATTCAGAGTTTTTCAATGAAGTTTGGACGTTTACCAAAAAATTATTCAATGACAAGCCAGAAGCCTGGAGCGTGGATAAGTTAGCTACTTTAATTTAAGCTTTTTAGTCTCAATTTAGACACTATTAAATCTTAAACTTTTAAACAAAAAATTAATGAAAGCCATATTATTACGAGAGATTAAATCCTTTTTTGGTTCGCCCATCGGTTACTTGGTTATTGCTTTATTTCTAATTCTCAACGGGTTATTTCTTTGGGTTTTCGAAGGGGACTATAATATTCTCAATACCGGTTTTGCCGATATGAGCCCGTTTTTTACATTAGCGCCTTGGATTCTAATTTTCTTAATTCCGGCTGTAACGATGCGCAGTTTCTCGGATGAAAAAAAGCAAGGAACATTGGAGCTATTATTGACAAAACCATTGAGTATTTGGCAAATCGTAAACGGAAAATTTTTGGGTTCGATGCTGTTAATTGTTATGGCTATTATTCCAACATTTATTTATGTCGAAGTAATTTCTAGTTTAGGAATGCCAGAAGGAAACCTCGATATGGGAAGCACTATTGGTTCTTACATTGGGCTACTATTCTTAATTAGCGCCTATTCTTCCATCGGAATTTTTACTTCTACTCTATCCGATAATCAAATTGTAGCTTTTATTGTTGCAGTGTTTTTATGTTTCTTTTTCTATTTTGGTTTCGAAGGCCTCGCTTCATTAACACCGTCTTTTTCGACATTTATCTCTGCTTTTGGGATGCAAGATCACTTTAAAAGTATGGGACGTGGCGTTATAGACACAAGAGATCTACTCTATTTTACAAGTATAACGGTGCTGTTTCTTTCGTTTACTGTTTATAAACTTAAATCTTTTAAATTGTAATGGTACCAATTAAAAAAAGCAACCTGAAATCGGTTTTGATAACAATCGCACTATTACTGGTTATAAACGGTATTGGAAACTATTTCTTTCATCGTTTTGATTTAACAAAAGACAAAAGATACACCCTTTCTACTACTTCTTTGAATATCGTCGAACAAGTAAAAGAACCATTGTACATCAAAATATACCTGCAAGGAGATTTGCCTGCTGAGTTTAAAAGACTGCAGCAAGAAACGCAGCAGCTATTAGAAGAATTTCAAGCCTATAACACCAATATAGTTTTCGAATTCATAAATCCATTGGAAAACGAAGATTCCAGTATGGACAACATCAAGGAATTGTATCGAAAGGGATTGACACCTATAAATATAACTGTTGATGACAAAGGAAAACAATCGCAAGCAATGGTATTCCCATGGGCTATAGCAGTTTACCAAAACAAAGAAATCAATATTCCATTGTTGAAAAACAGGATGGGAGCTTCGACTACCGAAATGGTAATTGGCTCGGTGCAACATCTTGAATATTCTATTTCGGAAGCATTCCAAAAAGTTACAACGGCTAAGCAAAAAACGGTTGCTGTTATCAAAGGAAACGGCGAACTTCAAGATATTGTAATGGCTAAATTCTTGTTGCAAATAAGAGAAAGTTACCACATAGGCCCTTTTACCTTAGATTCGGTTGCCAAAGATCCTACGGGCAGCTTAAATGCTTTACAGAAATATGATTTGGCTATTATCGCCAAGCCTACTGAAACATTTTCTGATTCCGAAAAACAAGTTTTAGACCAATTCATCATCAATGGAGGAAAAACATTGTGGCTTATCGATCAAGTAAATGCTGAAATGGACAGTCTTTACAATCCTTCAGGATCGACTTTGGCCTTTCCTAGAGATTTGAATTTAAACGATATGTTCTTTAAATACGGCTTCCGTATCAACCCAGATATTGTCAAAGACGAACAAGGAAGTCCTATAAAATTAGCGACAGGAGAACAAGGAAGTGCAACCCAGTTTCAGGAATTCAACTGGAAATTTGCTCCCTTGGTTTATCCAGAAAGCACGCATCCTATTGTGAAAAACTTAGGCGGAATTAAGTTTGATTTTGCGAATCCTATCGACACTTTGAAAAACGGAATTAAGAAAACTGTACTTCTAAAATCATCACCTTATTCTAAAAAAATAGGCGCTCCGGTAGAAATAAATTTAGACATTGTTGCCGAGGAAACCAGCCCCAATCATTATATAAAAACAGGAAATATTCCGCTTGCAGTATTGCTGGAAGGATCCTTCCATTCCATGTTTGAAAACAGAGTGTTGCCTTTTGAACAAGCCACATTTCAAGGAACTGGAAAGAAGAATAAAATGATTGTAATTTCTGATGGAGATGTGATAAAAAACCAACTGGATAAAAACTTCCAACCGGTAGAACTGGGTTACGATCAACGTTCTGGAAATCTATACGACAACAAGGATTTCCTGCTGAATTGTGTCAATTATCTGTTAGACGATACTGGACTTATTAACATTCGAAGCAAGGATTTAGATTTACCCTTATTAGACAAGGAAAAAGTATTTGAAAACTACAGCCAGACTCAAGTCATAACTATCGGGCTTCCACTGCTAATCTTAGTGTTATTTGGCGGATTATTTACCTATCTTAGAAAAAGAAAATACGGTCAATAGATGTTAATAAAAAAGTTTCAATACTAGAATAGTTTACGATATATTTGTAAAATGTATTCTATTTTGAAATCAAAAATAGATACCAAAAAAAATAAAATAAAACAGATGAAATTTATAGTATCGAGTTCGTACTTATTAAAACAATTACAAGTTTTAGGTAGTGTTATTAACAGTAGCAATACTTTGCCAATTTTGGACAACTTCCTATTTGAATTAGACAATAACGAATTAACGGTTTCGGCAAGTGATTTAGAGACTACCATGTCGGCTAACTTAGCTATTGATTCCACGAGTAAAGGTAGTGTTGCTGTACCGGCAAAATTACTATTAGAAATCCTTAAAACTTTTCCAGAGCAACCTTTAACTTTTACTGTTGAAGAAAACAGCACGATAGAAATCAGTTCAAACTCTGGTAAATATGCGTTGGCGTATGCTCCTGGTGCTGAATTCCCAAAATCTGTTAATCTAGAAGAACCTTCGGTAACTTTAGTTCCTGCGGATGTATTGGCAACAGCTATAAGTAAAACGATCTTTGCAGCTGGTAACGATGATTTACGTCCAGTTATGTCTGGTGTATTTTTTCAGTTCTCTCCAGAAGGATTAACCTTTGTGGCAACTGATGCTCACAAATTAGTAAAATATGCACGAACAGATGTAAAAGCGTCTCAAGTAGCTGATTTTATTATGCCAAAGAAACCTTTGACCATTCTAAAAAATATTCTTTCGACTTCAGATGCTGAAGTAAAAATTGAATACAATGATTCGAATGCTACTTTTTCATTCGATAATTACATTTTAATGTGTCGTTTAATAGATGGAAAATATCCAAACTATGAAGCGGTTATACCAAAAGAGAATCCAAATAAATTAATGATTGACCGCTCTCAGTTTTTGAGTTCAGTACGTCGTGTTGCTATTTTCTCTAATAAAACTACGCACCAAATTCGTTTGAAAATCGCAGGTGCTGAATTGAATGTTTCGGCTGAAGATATTGATTACTCTAACAAAGCAGAGGAAAGATTGACTTGTGATTATCAAGGAGACGATATGCAGATAGGCTACAACTCGCGTTTTCTTAATGAAATGTTAACTAATTTACAATCAGATATGATCATGTTAGAAATGTCTTTGCCTAATAGAGCGGGAATCCTTACTCCTGTTGATGGGCTAGAAGATGGAGAGACCGTAACCATGCTGGTAATGCCAGTTATGCTGAATAGTTAATAAACTGTTAATGTTTTTATTGTCATTTTTTTTGATAATCAACATATTATACTTATCATTGTATTTCAAAATACGCTATTAACCAAACCATTTTTTTATATTGAAAAAAACCGCTATTTCCTTTATAGGATATGCGGTTTTTTTTTTTGTTCTTCCCCCCACAGGAGAGAGAGACGAAATTGAATATTTTGAGTTTTTTTAACTTCATGTTTTATACTTGTCAATTCTAACCTCTTATTTTTAATTTTTTACTTACTATTTTTAAAACCTCTCACTTCTCGCCTCTCACTTCTAATCTCCACCCTTAAATCACTCCCATTTTTTTCATCAGGAACGTCGCACTTTTATTTTTACATATTCCATCGCGGAGTTTGTAATCAAAATGCAAATCATCATTTACAATTTCGACTTCAAAACATTTGTTAGTAAGAGTATCCGGATATTCATTTGTAGTTAGACAAACTTCTATATCGTGAGTTGCAATCGCTCCAATTGCTTTATTTGCGATTACTTTTTTAACGACTTCTATGGTACCATTTCTTTTGTCGTCAGAGTTTGTTCCTCTTAGGATTTCATCCAATAATACAAAAGCAGCATTTCCTTCTAATTCATTCATAATCTGTTTTAAGCGCTTTATTTCGGCGAAAAAATAAGACTCGCTGTCAGATAAGGAATCCGACAAACGCATGGATACTAAAACCGGTAAAGGATGTACATGAGCTTCCTTCGCACATACCACCGAACCCGCACCGGATAACACCATGTTAATCCCCAGACTTCGGAGAAAAGTACTCTTCCCTGACATATTCGATCCCGTTAAAATCATAAAAGATTGCGGATGAAAATGGACATCGTTCCCTACTCTAGTATTGCGATTCAATAAGGGATGACTCAAATCTGAGAAGTTGATTTCGAACTCCGTATTTAAAGCGGGAAAAACAAAGTCTGTATTGTTGTAGGCAAAATTAGCCAAGCTATTTAGCATCTCGAATTCACCAATAACATCAAGCCAATCTTCCAATACTTCTGCATGCTCTTTTTTCCAATGAATTAGTGATTTTAAAACATGTAGATTAAATAGAAAGGTACCATTAAACAAAGAGGCCGTTAATAGATTCCCAATCGTATCCATATTAGAAAATAATCCCGATAAGGTTTTAAGGTGAATGCTGGCATTTTCTGTTTTAAATTTCAGCTTTTGTTGTAAATCAATCAGCTTTTGAGACTGGAAAGTTTCGTCTTCAATTTTTTTAAGTAATAAACTATATTGACTGATTACCTTATCGAGATCTTCTGCATTGGCAATTTCGATTTGGATGCGTTTATAAAAAGCCCCCATAATAAATAAATTCAATAAAAACACATAAGAGAGATAAGACAATAAAAAAGTCTCAGCCGTAACAATATAGGAAATTAATACGCTTAAAAACAATAGTGGCGCAGCATAAGAAAGTATAACTGCTGCTGTAGACAATGGAGTACTTGGAAATTTGTTCCACTTCATTAATCCTTCAAAACTGGCTTTAGAATCTTGACTTATTTTGGCCAAAGCCAAAAAATTCTGGCGCCAATCTAATTTTTGCGAAAGCTCATTAACAGCCGATTGATTTCTAATGATTTCCTCATTTGGAGATAAAGTCAGCAATTGCTCAGCTAATCTTTTCTTTCCAATAAAAGTGGCAGTTCTATTTAAATTTTGAAAAAGGGAATGTTCTCCAAATATATCTAGGTCGTAGGCATAAGGATGATGAAAATCATTGAATTCTTGTCCGTTATCAAATGGAATCGATTTCTTCTCTAAATAAGAGATTTCATTGTCGTTGATTTCCTTCAACGCAGTACTAAGCTTTTTTTCGAAAAGTAATTTGGAGTGAATTTTCATAAAAATTATAAAACCCGCAAAAAATAAAACAGCTGAAACTATAAAGATAATTTCGCTGTTTTTTATGTAATAATAAAGAGAACCTAAAAAAAGAATAATACACAACAGTCTAAGTACGCTGATGGTATTGTATTTTTTATTGATTTTGCTTAACTCCTCCGAATAGCTATTACTCTTTGTACTGTACTGATCCATATTTCGATTAAATTGAAATACAAATATAGGTGTACGCGAATAAATAAGCTATTAGAATAGGAGGCAATATGGCAACACTTTCGAATAAAATAAAAACTGCCGCCCTATTTTCAAAAATGAAACAAGCCTATTCTTCAATAGGGATTGCGAAAATCGGAACGTCAAAATTATTAGCAAATTTCTTAGTTAAGCTAGGATGGAATAAACCTTCAAAAAATGTTCTTTTGTACGTCAGCATAGTCAACATGTCTATTTCTTTTAGCAAGATAAAATCTAAAATAGTCTCTTTTACTTCATCGCTTTCGATTACAAAAAACTCTATAGGTTCTTCTGCAAAATCCTCTTCCCAATTCTTAATTGTTGCTTTTTCAACATCTGTTTTGCTAGTTTTCACATAAAGACATTTTACAGCTGCACCAGCCATTTTAGCTAATTTTACCACTTTTTTAAGTGCTTTTTTATCTTTCGGTCTAAAGCGTGTCGTGAAACCAATCGTTTCTATTTTTTTGTATTTTGCATTGACAGGAATACTAAGAATTGGCACATTAATTTCGGCTAAAACGTTACCTGTATTGGTTCCTGAAAAAAACTCTGACCAGCCAGAAGCGCCTTCAGTACCCATAACCACGTAATCTATTTTATCCTCTTTAATTGATTTGTTGATATTATAAAGTAGACTTCCATCCATGAGACGATGGGTCATCTTAATATTACCGAGGCGTCGCTCTTGCGCTATGGAACGTAGTTTCGGAATTTCATCTTTAAACATTTCGAATTTCGATAACTCTACTGATTCATAAATTATCATATAGTTTTCGGGAAAAAACTGATTGTCGAATACAGGCAATTCAAATGCATGCAATAAAACCAGCTCGCCTTGAACTAAATTTGCAAATTCTAAAGCATGGACAAAGCCATTGGTAGCAGCTTCAGAAAAATCGGTTGGGAATAAAATACGTTTCATTTTGAATTTGTTTAAGGAGGTGAAATAGTTAAAATTACACCTAAAGTTACAATTATAACATGATAATAATCAGTTATTTAAATTTATTTTAACAATAAAAAGCTTTCCTATATGTAAGAGTAAATCTGTGTTAAAATTTATAAGTATCTGATTTTCAAATTCTAAAAACGTAAGTTGTTTATTACTCTAACATAACTAGATCTATTTCTTTAGTCAATAGGAATGGCCAAAATAGGGATGTGAAATTCAGGGTGCGCCATTTTTGTATAGCTAGGTTGAAATAGACCTTTAAAAAAACCTCTTTTATACGTTAGCATTGTCAAAACATCCACATTTTCAAAAGCTATAAAATCCATGACAGCTTCATTAATCACATCACTTTCTACAATAAAAAATTCAATTGGCTGTGTCTCAAACTCCGTCTCCCACTCGGCAATTGTTTCTTTTGAGACATCAGAATTACTGGTTTTTACATAGAGGCATTTCAGCTTTGCATTTAGATGCTTGGCTAAATTAACAACCGTCTGAATCGCCTGTTTATCCTTCGCTCTGTATCGAGTGGTAAAGCCAATCGTTTTGATCGTTTTGTATTTTGAGTCTAATGGCACGCATAAAACTGGCACTGTTATCCCAATAATCACGTCACCTGAATTTGATCCTACAAAAACGGCATCCCACTCTGTAATACCAGATGTTCCCATGACTACAAAGTCAATTTTATCCTCCTCAACACTCTTTTTGATATTATCGACCAACTCGCCTTCCATTAACCGATGTGTCATTTTTATGTTGTCTAAATTACAAGCTGTGGCAATGGCATGTAATTTAGGCACTTCCTCTTTAAACATATCAAACTGTGTTAATTCCACTGTGTCATAAACTGTTTTAAAATTCTCGGCAAAGAATTGATCGTCAATAGGCCGTGCGGGGTAAGAATGTAAAATTATAAGTTCCCCATGAAGTATTTTAGCAAATGCTAATGCGTGTACAAAAGCATTTGTGGCTATGGCAGAAAAATCGGTTGGAAATAGAATACGTTTCATATAATATCAATTTAAATTGCTTATCTCAACGAACGTGCACCTAAAGTTACGGAAATAAAATTAAACATCTAAAGCGATCTCAACTTGGTTAACCCAATAAAAAAGCCAATTCAATAAACAAATAGATACTTATTTAGATTTAGTACCTTTGCCACTTAGAATATAAAAATATGTTATACAACGATTCGATAGTAGCCTTAGCAACACCTTCTGGAGCTGGAGCCATCGCAATAATCCGAATTTCCGGTCCGGAAGCAATTACCATTGGAAACAGTGTTTTTAAATCCATAAAAAACAAAGATTTAACCAAGCAAAAAACACATACCCTGCATTTAGGCCATATTATGGATGCTTCCAAAACCTTGGATGAAGTCCTAGTATCTCTATTTAAAGGTCCAAATTCCTATACAGGCGAAAATACGATTGAAATTTCTTGCCACGGCTCTACTTATATTCAGCAACAAATTATTCAATTATTGCTTAGAAAAGGTTGTCGCATGGCCGATCCTGGAGAATTTACGCTTAGAGCTTTCTTAAACGGAAAACTTGATTTGTCACAAGCGGAAGCAGTGGCAGATTTAATTTCGTCCGACAATGAAGCTTCGCACCAAATTGCCATGCAGCAAATGCGCGGTGGGTTTTCGAATGAAATAGCCAAATTACGTGAGGAGCTATTGAATTTTGCGTCTCTTATCGAACTCGAACTTGATTTTGCCGAAGAAGATGTAGAATTTGCCGACAGAACTCAATTTCATGAATTATTAAACCGAATCGAATTTGTACTAAAGCGACTAATCGATTCTTTTGCCGTGGGGAACGTAATCAAAAACGGAATTCCTGTTGCCATTGTGGGTGAACCCAACGTGGGAAAATCAACATTGTTGAACGCTTTATTGAATGAAGAGCGCGCCATAGTTTCGGAGATTGCGGGAACAACCCGTGATACTATCGAGGACGAACTAGTCATTGGCGGAATCGGATTTAGATTTATAGACACGGCTGGAATTCGCGAAACTCAGGATGTGGTAGAAAGCATCGGAATCAAAAAAACTTTTGAGAAGATAGATCAAGCACAGGTTGTTTTGTATTTATTTGATAGTTTGAAGTTTAAAGTTCAAAGTTCAGAATATATAGTAGAAATCGAGAAAGTTAAAAATCAATTTCCGCTAAAACCTTTAGTGGTGGTAATCAACAAAACCGAATTACTAACAGATGACGAAGTTGCCGAAATCAAAAATCAACTCCAACCGCTGAACGTGATTCTCGAGATGATATCTGCCAAACAAAACCTGGGTATCGAAGAATTAAAAAATCAACTACTATCTTTTGTGAACACTGGAGCTTTACGAAACAACGAAACAATCGTTACTAACACAAGACATTACGACTCATTACTCAAGGCCCTAGAAGAAATTTCTAAAGTAAAATACGGCCTAGAAACTAACCTACCAAGTGACTTAATGGCGATCGATATTAAGGAAGCGCTGTACCATTTTGGAACGATAACAGGTCAGGTTACAAATGATGAATTGCTAGGAAATATATTTGCTAACTTCTGCATCGGAAAATAGATTTCACAAAACATCAAAAAATAAAGCAAAGAATCCCAGTTAAAATGTCATAAAACGGCATTTTAACTGGGATTCTTCTTTCTGTTTATTTAGCTTTATTTGCAGATAGTTTGTTCCTTTTTGTACCATTATTGTACCACGAAAATAATTTTCCTCATCGGAACTTTTTTTGGCGAAATGATGACACACAGAGACACACATAGACACAATGGGACAAAAAATTAGTCACATTATGAGTTCTAACATTGAGGTTATCAGAATTTGTGAGCACTGTAAAAAACAGTTCACAGCCAGAACAACGCGAACGCGGTATTGTTCACCCATTTGCAACAGTAGAGGTTATAAATCACTTGTACGCAAAGGAAAAGTAGAAAAAAGCAATAACGAGATCGTTCAGCTTTTAAATACAGATTTGGAAAAAATAAAACCGTTGGAGTTTTTAAAAATTACACAGGCAATCCTGCTTTTTGGAATCAGCAGAAGTACTATTTACAGGTTAGTTAACAATGGACAGCTAGACATTGCAAAGTTTGGCAAACGAACCGTTATCCGACGATGCGATCTTGAAGCTTTTTTTGCAATTCCTGTACAGGATGTAACCTTGAAAACTGGACAGCAATTTCCTGGTTTTGACAATTGCTATACAATAACGGAAATTCAGCAGAAGTACAATATTTCTTCGGGGGCACTCTATCTACTGATTCAACGGCAGGGCATAGTAAAATATTCCATTGGAAAATTTACCTGTGTAGCCAAACAGGATATTGATATAATTTTTAATGGTGCGGGAAGATGAAAAATATAAATGTTACGCTAAGAAAAAGAAAACTGCCAAGTGGTAAGATTACATTATATCTTGATTTTTTCCCGCCTGTATACAACCCTAAAACTCATAAATTTTATCGTAGGGAGTATCTGAGTTTATATCTGGATGCAAAGCCAAAAAATAATGTTGACAAGGCTGTAAATTCTGAGAATCTATATAAAGCCGAAATTATCTGTGCAAACAGGTTTAATGAAGTAAATAAGCAGCAGATCTACAATCCTTTTGAGCTGGAGCAACTTCGTCTTAAAGAGATTGGCGAAAAATCATTTCTGCAGTATCTCAAGCTTGTTGCAGAGAATAAAACGGGCAATAACGGTGATATTTGGACTTACGCCATTATCCACTTTGAAAACTTTCTTAAGAATAAGGATATACTAATACAGGATATAGATGTAACTGTTATAGAGGATTTTAGGGAATATCTCTTAAAGGCTAAATGTATCAGGAAAAAGGGTAAGTTTTTAGCTCAGAATACAGCTTTAACTTATTTCAATAAAATCAAGGCTACTCTTCGAAAAGCGTATAAAAAAGGATTACTGCAGACCGATGTCAATGCCGCAGTTGAAAGTATAAAGGAACAAGAGTCGCAGAGGAATTTTCTAACTATGGAAGAGGCTGTAAGATTATTTAAAACCCCTTGCAAAAAAGAAATTGTCAAACGTGTCAGTCTTTTTTCTCTGCTCACGGGCATGCGTTATTCTGACGTATCAAAACTTACATGGGAAGAAGTGCAATACACCAGACACGAAGGGTACTATATAAGATTTAAGCAGCAGAAAACTGATAAGCCGGTTACATTGCCCATTTCTGAGGAAGCACTTGAATTCTTAGGGGAACAAAGAATGGAGCATGGAAAAATCTTTATTAATTTAAAAAAATGGGATTTTGACCGTCTGATACCTATTTGGATTAAAGATGCAGCTATTGAGAAACATATTACTTTTCACTGTTTTCGACATACTTATGCAACACTGCAGATGGCAGCTGGTACCGATATCTTTACTGTATCGAAAATGCTGGGGCACAAAAACATAAAGACAACACAGATATATACGAAAATCATCGACGAGAAAAAAAGGGAAACAACTAATAAAATTTCATTTAAATAAGAAATTTTTAATTATAGTAGGAAAATGAATTCTAGTCTTTTACTTTAAGGTGGCTTTATTAGCCACTTTAAAGTCGAAGGCAGATGTGAATCTTATAAGATTCGTTACCCAGATAATTTGAAAGCACGGGAATAATATTCCAAAATAATTAAATTTATTATCTTCGTATTATTGTCCCTAATGGATTCTTAGCGTTATGATAAATGTAAAACAACTGCTTGGATTTAAAGATGTCTTTCCAGAAGACCAAGAAGAACCGATCATCAACTATTTACGAAATGCCTCAAGAGAATCATTACTGAAATCCATAGGCTTTTTTAATACAAAACCTCTCCCAAACTATGATAATTTTTTTAGTAATCCAGAGGTAAATGATCAAATAGTTGGCAAAGTCAACTACTATTTATTTCATAATCAAATCAATGTAAAGCCAGCAGTTGTCAGCGGACAAGGTGCTTTAAAATTTGCAGAAGTTGTGTTGTCTAATTCCTTAGAACTACTTGAAAACAACACCAATTATTCTCTTGATGACGATGAAATGAATTTATTTAAGGCATTTCTATGCATAAATACTGAACTAATCAGTAATCAAGTCTTGGATAATTTAAATGAAGATAATTTTGAAAAACTGGTTGATTTCAGTATAATCTTTACTTTTCCCTTTGCAGATTTGGCTTTTTCCGAAAATGACGACCTCGAATTTTTACATTTGCTTTATGCCACTTTTTATAAGGTTGAAGCGCTTCTTGCATTTCTTAATTCCAAACCTGAATATTCGAGCCTCAAAGACGGATTTATTAAGTCCTTTAATGTTTCGACCGAAGAAGAATTTGTGAAGCAGATGACATACCTCTTTGGAAAATTACTGGAATTAAAAGGAACTAACAGCTATTTATGGAACGTTGAAGATAAGGACGCACTAGCATTCCTCGATTCAATGGTATCGTACGATATAGCTCCCGACGAGGATTTTACCCACATTAAAAACAGTCCCATCTATAAGGTTGAGGAAAGTGTATATTCAATTATCCATTATTTTTTTGTCATTGATAAGTTTTACAAAAGTGCGAAATTCAAACTAAAAGAACTTTATGAAAAAGATGAAGCTTTAAAAACTTTGTATGGAAATTTTTTTAGCTTTTTTAACAGTAAATTTTCTGAAAACTTCCTAATGAAAAACCTGCTCGACGAAATGTTTTCAAAAAAACACTATGTAAAGAAACCGGAAAGAGAAAAAGAACTTCCCGGAGAACCTGATTATTATTTGAGGCATAATAATGAAGTATTCATTTTTGAAAATAAAGACGTGCTCGTTGCAAAAGGAAGTAAAGCGTCAGCTGATATTGAACAAATCAATGCTGTTTTAAAAAAAAAGTTTTTAGTCGATGGAACAAAGAAAGTAGGAATTGGACAAATCGTAACTACAATCGGAGAAATTGGCAGCAAGCATTTTAGATTTGATGATTATGTAAATTCGAAGACTTCGCTTACAATCTACCCCATTTTACTTGTACACGACAGAATATTCCAAACATTGGGAATTAATTACAGGCTTAACCAATGGTTTAAGGAGCAATGTATAGAAAGACTTGGGGATTTAAATAAAACTTACAACATTAAAAGCCTTACTGTAATAGATATTGATACGTTAATACTCTGGCTTCCTTATTTCCAAGTCAAAGACAAGAATTTTAAAGAAGTGCTCAATTTTCATATGGCCAAAATGAATAAGAAAAAGAAAGTAAACAATGCTCCAAATCAAGCTGCATTGTTTTACAGAGCAAATCAAAATTTAACGGAGCAATTGTCACCAATTTCAAGAAGAAACATACCATATAATATTGATTTAAAAAAGCTTATGAACAGGTTTAAAATTGTCATTAAAGATGAATAATC
This sequence comes from Flavobacterium hiemivividum, assembly GCF_004349145.1. Taxonomy (GTDB): domain Bacteria; phylum Bacteroidota; class Bacteroidia; order Flavobacteriales; family Flavobacteriaceae; genus Flavobacterium; species Flavobacterium hiemivividum. The sequence goes on from NZ_SMFO01000019.1 coordinate 25,344, forward strand.
ATCAGCGGATTCTTAGGATATTTTTTGAAGGATTCAATACAACTACTAAGAGTTATAACAATTGTATTCTAATGATGCATGAAAGTGATTTTTCGCGGGTAAAGCTTTATGAGATAATTTCCAGTGAAAACTATGTTATCTGTTCAGAGATAAAAATCGATATTCTTATACGCTCTCTTTGTGAAGATGTCGGCGGAGATATATGGGAAGCTTATGTTACTGCCGAACGCGATGGCCATTCTTTTACAAATTTTGGTGAACCCAGTTTTTCAAATCTATACTACTACAATATCCCTCGATTTACGGAGTTAGATTTTGAAAATCTCATCGGTCAGTTTGGAGGAAGTAAAATTCCTGAAACCGTAACTATGACACCCGATTTCATACTCGGAGATATAGTAATAGAATTGAAAGATCTTCAAAACGAAAGTTTATATAATAAAGACAGGCGTTCTACATTAGCAAAAATATTTGAGGCAGATAATGGTTTTTCTGTTAATATAAATTTTTATAGTATTGAGGGTGAAAGCCATGCAGCATATAAGCGGGTTGTAGCAAACTCAATAAAAAACACAATAAGGAAGGCTTCAAAACAAATTAAGGAATTCAACAAGGCAAATTCAATCAGTACGGCTGGTGTGTTCTTAATTAACACTGGATATTTTAGTCTTGAACACCAGTTTTTCAAAACTATTGTGGAGGAAATAATTGCGCGAGATACGACGACCATTAAATTTGTATATATTTTTACACAAAGCGTATTTCATAATGCTGTCGGAGATTTAAGGGCAGATTACAAACAAGATTGTATTGGTGAGCTTCCTAGTGAACTGAATGGCATATATGAAGCGTGCAAAACTCTAATTGATAAAAAAATGTATTCTGTCTTTCGACCTGATAATGGCGAGAGATCTTTTGTAGCACCACAGTATCCGATTTCCTTTTTTGCAGATAATAAAATATTTTACTGGAAACCAGAACGCATTGAGCCTTCGATAAATTTTTAAGAAATCCAACTCCATTCATTACGCTAAACTGAGGTCTGGCCAAATATTCTATTTGTAAGTACTTTTTGAACTTGGGCTAGTTCGATTGCCTGGTATCACAACCGAGATTATATAATCTGGGAAGGATACTTCCTGACCTGTAGATGGCCGCAAATGATGAATTTTAAACCAATCTTTGAAATTAGCCATTGGTTCTTTACTCTTGTCGCTCATTTCCAACAAGACAAAAATACCCAATTGATCATATCCTGCTGTATAAGTTTGTGCTTGGGCAATGTAATTTTCTTCGAGCATATCTTTATCAGGACGCGACAATGATTTTTTTAATTCGATAGGTACGGTTAGAATATCTTTTTTATACACTATATCGACACGTCCGCCATCCACAAACTTAGACTTCTCATGTTCAAATCCATCTGCAATATTAGAATGTTCAAAATATAAAATCATACTGTCCTGCAAATCCTGCTCACTAGCTTTGGTACCTTTTCCTTTTGCAGATGTACTGTATAGAAAGGGAAATCGTTTCTTTTCATTTCCAACAAATGTAGCTTGGCAATAACGAATAACTTCCTCAAGTACAGCCGAAAATGTTTTCCTTTTTTCTTTGGAATATTTAGGAAGCACCATATCAATTTCTCTCATCAACACGTTAAATATCTCTTCTCCTGCCAAACTACCTGTGCGTATTGACAAATTACTATTGTAGTTATTTTTTATAAACTGCCCAATTGCTTTTGCAAAAGACAGTTCCTTCTTCTGAATTTTATTATAGATTTCAAGGCCTCCTTCAGCATCCATAAATTCGACTAACATTGCCAATACTTCATTATCATCTATTGTTCCATTATCTTGATCTGGCAAAGACTGAAGTATTGAATCTATAAAATCAGCCAATCTTTTATCACTTTGAGAATGCAGAGCAATTAGTCTCTTACGCTCCCCATAAAGATGAAAATTATAAATATTTGATTCTATTTTAGAAACTGACTCCTCAATAATTTTTTTGGTAATATTATTAAATCTTGAATTGTGCAATTTTAATTTATCTATTTCCATGCTAGCCTCTAGGATCATTTGAGTCTCGTGCCTAATATCCAGCCATTCTTGTGACCGGATTGCAATCTTATAATTTCTATTTAAAGAATCAAACATTTGAAAAATTAGATATTCAAGTTCCAGACCAGTAACATCAATTTCATACAAAGCTCTAACCTGTAAATTCTCATATAACCCGGTAACCGTTGTTTCCACACCTACCTGGTCATTAGAAAATAAAGCTTTTGTCAACTGAATCAATATAATATAAAACCGGGCATCATCCCGGTTGTTCATTACGTTTTCAGCTGCAATAAAATATTTTTCAGCCTCAGAAATTGTACTAATAAAATTTGGAAAATCGTTCTTAGAAGTACTAAAAAAGAAGGTTTTAATCCCTAAAAAAAGAAAAGCCTGACTGGATATATCGCCATTATCATGATCGGTAAGGTCTATAACTTTATGCTCTATTTCACTTGTCAAAAGCTCAATAAAAAAAGGTAATTGTTTTAATGCAATGTCTATTAATTCATTAGTATTACTGGAGAGAAAATCAAATAAAACACCTAGAGAGGAATAGCGGTTTTTTATTATGTTAACCGCTGTCAGTTCGCATATAATCTTGCAGGCGGCTCTCTTAATATATGTGTTTTCAGTGGTATTAATTATTTCTTTTAAAAAATGTAAGACAGCAGAGCCATCTTCATTCTCCACATCCACATTGACATAGAAATTATCTAAAAAAATAATTTTTGAAAAATCAGTGCCTAAAAGTACATTTTTATCCATAGCGTTAAAAGACAAAATGATCCTCCTCTTTTATAAATGTCTTTTCATTGTCAGTAATATGGGAGAAATCTCGCAGTGCGGAACCAACAAATATTTGCAATTTATCTTTGAATCGGTCATTAATACTTTTAAAGATATCAGACAAACCCTGTAAATGCTTGGGAACCATCTCCTCACTACCTGGCGAATCAAATATCAAAAACCGCGGATGCCTTCCTAAATTATGTTCAATATCCAATTGAATCAAGCTTAAGTAAAATGCGAGCTTAACTCTTAATTTTTCGCCTTCGGTAAGATCAGTAAAACTTACTGCAATACCATGTTGTAAAAAAATTAGTTCATACTTGTCCGAAATTTCTATATTATCTATGCTCAACAGGCCAAAGGCATGAACCTCATTAATGATTAATTCCTGCAGTTTACTAAGAATATCCTTATTCAGCTGTACACGCTTTTTTTCCAGACCCTTAAGCGCATAATCCAAAACATCCCGTTTTAAATTTAGATTTGCCATTTCATTGGAATCAATTTGTGATTCCTGCTTAGCGATCTCGTTAAGCTGGAATAACAATACTGCCTCTTCCTTGATAAAATTATCCTTTTTATTTAGTAAATCCGTGAATTTCGATCTTTGTTTACCAATCGATTCAATCTCTGTTTGAATCTCTGACAATCTACGGCTGTCTGTTTCTATAGGAGTGAATGCTACAGATTTTGCATATTCCTCAGCATTCTTTTTTCGCAATATTTCGATATCCTCATAACGTTTCTTAAGGGTGTTATCAATTTGCTCTAACTTTGCTTCATGTTTACTTCTTTCAACTTCTAAAAGTTTCGCCTTTTCATTTATTTCTTCTGGATCAACTTTTTGCTCTTTAGACTCTTCCCCGCATAAGCTGCATATATGATCTTCTACTTCACTCTTTTTTTTGTCTTCACTGACTTTTTTTTCACAATGCGGGCAGGTTTTTATTTCAAGATTTGTAAAGAAACTTTCTGATTGCCGATATATATCGATATTGAGCTCTCTCTTTCTCAGCATAGTTATTTCTGACGAAATCTTTGCTTTATCACCCTCAAGGCTTTGTAATTCTGCCTCACAGGCAATCAGTTCATTTTTCCCTTTTTGATAGGCATCGGAAACACCCCTTTGCTGTTTTCTTGACTCGTTAATTTTTTCAAACAATTTGTTGTATTCCTCTACTAATGGGCGATCATTGAATTCAATTTTTTGCCCCTCTTGAAGAGCTTTCATTTCAAGAGTAACTTCAGCCAGCCTCTTTTTTAAATGTACTTCGTTATTTTTGTTAAACTCCAGCTTGGTTTTATCAATTAGTCGCTTTTTACCAATAGTTTCCAATACCCTATCCATTTGAATGTTTAGCATATTAATGGGGTATGTCAAGGGTAAACCCAAGATCATTTCGAATATTTTTTTCCCCTGTAAGCCATATCTTTCTTTATCAAAAAAAAGATATTCGTAGTTACTAGATTCCAAATAAATAGATTTAAAATAAGTGGCCCAACTAAGACTTGAAGTATTCATTTCAAAAGAGTCCTTGGCACTATTTTTTTGGGTATACTTTAGGGTATAAAATGAAAACTGCTCGAAAAAAAAGTCCTGTATCTTCTCTTCGAATTGTATTTGGTTATTAAATTCAAACTCAATCTCTTTTTGTGCATCATCAAACTTTTGGTTTTCTCTTAGCTCCATGAACCTATTGATTGAAAATCTATAGACTCCGCCCCTGTCCCTTCCTGTCCTATTAATGTAGCACGTATAGGTTATTTTACCAATAGTAAATTGAAGGAATATTTCAGTAATCCAGGGTTTGATATCTTTCTTAATACTATCTGCTCCAGTTAGAGCAAATTTTATGATTTTAAAAATGGTGGATTTTCCTTTGTGGTTGTCAGCAATCCAAACATTAATACCTTGGTAAACTGGCTGATCGAATATAAAGCTCTCACCGGTTTTCTTTTGCCCCGTAAATAATAACCGATCAATTACTAGGGATTTCCCTAATGAATTTGGACTATCTTTATTGTAATCTTCTTCTAAATGAAGGATTGCTTCCACTTCTTCTAAAGTGATATTCTCTGCAAAGTGCTCGTGAACATACTTGAGGAAATCTTTATAATTAATCTGTCTTTCGTCCATTATAATGATTTATTAAATCTTTGAAAATATGCTAGTTTTACCTTGCTATTAATATTCTGGATATGGCTACGGTAAGAGATATTACTATACTCCCCATATCTATATTGTCTAGATTTTAACTCTGTCCCTGAAAAACTTCCAAAATATTCCTTTATCAACATACAACGATCATAATACCATTCTACCGCTGAAATATCATTGAGAAATCCTATAATTTTATTAGAGCCTTCATAAGTTATGTAGTATATTTTATCATATGTCTTTCCATCAGATCTTTTTTTACTTTCATGTGTGATTAAACCAACGCTGACAAGATATGCTATCACATCATCAATACTTTCATATGCTCCATGAAAAAATTTTTCCATTTCTTCCACCCGTAATTCGGGTTCATTATCTAAATAAATAGCTTCAATTATTTTCCCAATCTTTTCTTTATCATTTGATGTATTATTATCTAATAAATCCATTAATTCCATTGAAAGAAAATCAGGATAGCGAAGAAGAAAATCTAACGCCTGTATTTTTATCTCACTGCGAAATACACCATATTTCCCTGATCTTTTATCCTCCAATGGATCGCAAAAAGTATAAAGAATGATCATAATACGTAAGCGATCACGGAATTTTTTAAGATAGTCCTCCATAGATATTATATTTTGTGTAATGCTAAGATATACAAATATCTAATAAAACATTGTGGCAGGTTTTCAATTATATGCTGCCTCTGTTTTAAAGTAAGCTTCTATCTCTTGTTTTAAATTCCGAGTTCATTATATTAAGATACAATATTAATCCTACTCCATAAATCCGACCTTAATCTCAATCAACATATCCATGCTAGCCTGAACAGTATTTTCGAAAAATTCAGCCATGATTTTTGCTATTTCACTACTGGCAGGGCTCACCGTATTCTTATCCAACAAGGATGCGATCCTGACAAACAACTCTTCATTCAATCTTGCTATTTTTGCCATATCCCGCCCCATAACGCGTGCAGCCAACATATCGAGTTCTTGATCTTGACCAAATAAATCGAGATGGTTTGCATAAATCTCTTCGGTATACATGTCGAAGAAGTGCTTTAAAATCTTACTGATGTCTTTAATATCGTCCCTACGGATTTCAGGTCGGTCCTCAAATGCCATCAGCTTTAATAATACTATTCCTGGAAGCGTGCAGAATTTAAAGTGGTGCTTTCCTTCCAGTTCTGCTTCCGGAAGTCCTGCATCATATATTTCCTTAAAACCGGGAACACTAACATCTGTAAGACCGGTGCCTTCGACCCTTACATGAGATCCTTTACCTTCTATCTCGCCAAACGGCAGTAAATCAACTTGAATGTAACTTTTCCACACCAGTACAAATGCATTGCCTTTGTATGGATGGAATCCCTCAGTCTCTATCAGATATTTTTTTAATCCTTCATAGGTTCCTTTATCATTGATGAAAACAGCAAAATCAATATCTCCCGTAATGCGGCTTGGCGGGATATCATTTATTGCGGACATCCAAACATCGCGTGCCACTGCCCCAACGAGATAGAAATCTATACTAAATTTTTTCAAACCCCTCTCCAGTGCCGTAAGCATTTCTGAAAGCTTTGCTTCCTGCCTTAATTGCTTAAAACTTATCTTGTAAGTACTCATCGTATATTCTTTGTGCTGTTTCTGTACATCTTCTATCTCCCTTATTCATTAAATCGGCATATGCCAAAAGTGGATGCACTGCATTTTCGTTTACTAAATCATGTTTCCAGAATTTCTTAAATACCTTGACATTACCTTGCTTGTCCGGAACCAATCTATAGTTCCTGATCAAATCATTCCATTCTTCTGCGGTATAAATTGTCAGCTCTTCTGGACGCAGGTAATTTGTATAAATTGCCCCGGCGGGTTCACCGCCCCAATATGTTTCTTGGTTTTTAAGAGGAATTTCTTTCCAATTGTAAAAATCTTCTTCCTTCAAAAACCTGAATGTACCAATATTTAACGTCGGCTTAAGACGTTTCTCATATTCCAAAATCCATTTTTCCAATAGCTGCTTCTTATTTTCCAACTTTTGCTCATTCTTTGTCAGCTGTAAGAGATAACCTTCCTGTGCCAGCCCATTGAATATATTATTAATATTACCCAAGCCGGTACCGGTGCGTTGCGCTATTTCACGATATGGTCGATTTACCCATTCTTCTTCAATTAGAAACTGGAATATGACCTGCAGCCCAGTCTTTGTAAAGGCACGGTTGCCGCCAGTAACTGCAGTAACCTCATTTTTCCTGCCGTCAATATTAATGTAAAGGCCATCCATTAGCAGGAACATGTTTCCGCTTGCCTCCAAGTAATTGATTTTCTTTTCTTTTAGCTCCTGCTTAACCTTAGGAAATATACGATTAGCAACTATCATAAATGGTGCTTCACTGCGTGCCTTATCCTCCATAATGGTAAGATGCATTCCACGTAGTTCTTTTTTAACTTCTACATTTAATACAACAGCAGGATGATACTTCATATAAAGCGTCAGCTTTCCATCAATGATACCATCATTAGTTGCTTCTCTCCATTCAGCACGTATCTCATCTTTATGAAGATTATGTATTGCGTTCTGTATAATGTACTGCTCGTTCATCTTGTTCACTTTATGCTTGTGTTCACGAAAACGTGAACACTTAATATTAGTGAACAAATATATAATTATTTAGCTACATCAACAACATCAGTAACAATTATTTGTATTGTAACTACATCTAACATATAATCAAGACCTCAATCACCACTAGTAGCATCAACTATTTGTGCTCTAACTAATCTAATATTATTAATCAATAACTCTATCAACAGCAGTTTAAAAAAAAATCTTAAACATCGATTTATAGATTTTGTCATATTGATGAAATTTTCTGATCATTAGAACCATTTACCAATATCTTCGTTGCTTCCCCTTCATTTTTATATTCAAAAACCTGTATGCTTTTGTCTTATTTCAGGAGCAAAGGTAACTCCGTGTTCTTAACGCAATAGCAAGGCCATGTCCTTCAGATTCGGTAAAAAATCTCCACCCATACGGGTAGTATTTTTTGCCGAAGCCTTGCTATTGCTAAACACTCACCTTTTTATGCTCATGAAACGAAACATAGCATACTCCGGCTCTTTAGACGAATAAAAAAAATGTCAGCAATGAGAATAAAATATTACAAATGGATTTGATGAAACAAAACAGCACCTCCCTCTCATTGCCGAATAAAATTTTAAAAAAAAGTAATTCACTAAAAATCGTAGAAATCATGAACATCATTGGAAGAGTTACAGCGGATGCGCAGGTACGCAACGTGTCAAACAGCAAACAGGTTGTAAACTTTTCAGTAGCCATCAACGACAGCTACCGAAATAAAGCGGGCGAACGTATAGAGCAGACAACCTACTTCGATTGCGCCTACTGGATTAGCCCAAAGGTGGCGGGTATACTCACCAAAGGCACTCTTGTGGAACTAACAGGCAGAGTAAGTGCAAGGGCGTGGACGGGCAGTGACGGAGAAACACATGCAGGGCTGAATTTCTATACCTCGCAAATCAAACTGCACGGGCGTGGCAAAAAATCCGAAACGGTACAAACTCCCACAAGAACCAACAATAGCAAGGAAAAGGACGACCTCCCATTTTAATAACAAGTATCTAAACAATTTTTAAACTTTTAAAATCATTTTATCATGGCACATAATATCAATTTCAACAGCACAACAGGACGTTATTCATTCTTTAGCGTAAAAGAAAAAGCGTGGCACGGCTTAGGGCAAGTCGTAGAGCAATACCCTACAAGCGAAGAAGCAATCAAGCACGCAGGATTAGATTATGAAGTCATTAAAACACCACTATATACCAAAGGTTCGGGCATCATCGAAACCACAAACGGAATTGAAATAGGCAGTAACGAATTGGAAGTACCTTCCTATTATGCCAATATCCGTGCCGATAACAATGCCGTATTGGGGGTGGTTGGCAAAGACTATCACATCGTACAAAACCGTGAAGCATTCAATTTCTTTGATGCCATTGTAGGTGGTTCACAAGGAATATTGTACGAAACTGCAGGAGCATTGGGACAAGGGGAACGCATCTTTATCACCGCCAAACTACCCGACTATATCCGAGTAGGAAATGGCGATGATGTAACGGAAAAGTACATTTTCCTGACCACTTCACACGATGGCAGTGGAAGCATAACAGCAGCCTTCACCCCTATCCGTATTGTTTGCCAAAATACCCTTAACGCCTCGCTTCGTTCGATGAGCAACGTGGTACGCATCAAACATACTTCGGGAGCAAAACAGCATTTGGAAAATGCCCACAAGGTTATGGGATTAGCGGATACCTTAAGCAACCAGTTAGAAGGAATATTTAACCAGTGGGCTAAAGTAAAGGTGACTGACCAAGAAGTAAAAAAACTAATCCAATTGGCACTTTGCCCGAACAAGGAAACATTGGATTTGCTTAAAAAGGGTGCGGAAGATGAAGTTTCTACCGTGTTCAAAAATGTGGTGCAAGATGCCTTTGCCTATGCTATGACAAGCGACACACAACAAATGGATACCACCAAAGGTACATTGTTCGGTGCATACAATGCTGTGACAGGCTACTATCAGAATGTACGCAATTACAAAGATGATGAAGCCAAGTTACAAAGTATTGTAATGGGTGGAACCGCTCAAATCAAATCACAGAAAGCATTTGAATTGTGTACTGCCTTTTTAATAAACGGCTCGGAAATCTTAAATCTCAATTAATAACTACAGGCGACTGCCTTTACAGGTGGTCGCCTATTTAAAATTTACAATCATGACAAAGGAAAACAAGAAGAAAAATGAATTTGCAGATTACCTTTTCAACCAATTTGTAAAAGCAGAACGCAGGGACAAACAAGATTGGTCGCTGAATTACTGGAACGTTTTAACCCAATATGCAGAGATTGGGTTGTCTGATGAAGAACAGTCTGAAGAAAGATTATACGTATTTAAACTTGATATTATAATTAGGGAAGCTATGTCAGGCTGGAACACACACCTATTGCTACTGCGTGGAAAAGAAGCCGAGCAGGATTACAGAGAAAGAATGAAAAAATATGAAGAACGCTTACGTGCCATTGGACATGACGAAGCTACAATTAAGCAAATGTTAGACTATAAAATCAAATTAAACTATGGAACCGACTAATTTTTTCAATCAGATAGCGCAAATGGACATTACGGGAGATTTACTGGAAAAAACGGTCAAATTGACCACCCAATTCCAGTGTAAATTGACCACTTGTTTCGGTTGAAATTGACCACCCAATTCCGGAGCAAACTGACCACCTGATTCCAGTTGAAAGTGACCACCTAAAAAACAACTACTTTTTTCATGTTGTTAGCCCTTAAATTCGTTAAAAAAACGACGGATTTATGGCCAATAAACTAACAGACATGAGCAAAATTAGAAAAGCACTAAAATTCTATTGTAGCGGTAAGAGTAAGCTCTTTATTAGCAATTATCTCTCGCTTTCCAGAAATACAGTTAA